>NZ_JBIVUZ010000001.1:530180-1409875 GCF_044768565.1 Streptomyces sp. NPDC091280 | reverse complement strand
GGTTGATAGGCCGGATCTGGAAGCCCAGTAATGGGTGGAGGTGACCGGTACTAATAGGCCGAGGGCTTGTCCTCAGTTGCTCGCGTCCACTGTGTTGGTTCTGAAACCACGAACAACCCCGTACAGGTTATGTACGGTGCGGTTGATGTGTTTCATAGTGTTTCGGTGGTCATAGCGTGAGGGAAACGCCCGGTTACATTCCGAACCCGGAAGCTAAGCCTTACAGCGCCGATGGTACTGCAGGGGGGACCCTGTGGGAGAGTAGGACGCCGCCGAACAAATATTGCGAAAGCCCCTGTACCGTTTATTCGGTACGGGGGCTTTCTGCGTTTGGGCTACCGTTGCTGGCATGAACTACAAGATCCGTTCGATACGCGCCGACGAGTGGGCCGCGGCGAAGGAACTGCGGCTGGTGGCCCTCCAGGATCCCGTCGCGCATCTTGCCTTCTTGGAGACCTACGAAGCGGCGCTGGCCCAGCCCGACTCCTTCTACCAGGAGCGGGCCGTAGGGGCTGCCGAAGGGGCTGAGCAGGCTCAGCAGATCATTGCCGAGGGGCCGGACGGTGAGTGGGTCGGGACGTTGACCGTGCTTCTTGAGGAGGCCGGGACGTTCGACTGGGCCGGCTTCGAGGTCGAGCGGAAGCAGGGGCACATCGTCGGGGTGTTCGTGCGGCCGGAGGTCCGGGGCATCGGGCTGACCGAGGTGCTCTTCGACGCGGGCCTGGAGTGGGCCTGGGGGCGCGGTGCCGAGCGGGTACGGCTCATCGTGCACGAGGACAACGAACGGGCCCGGCGGTTCTACGGCAAGGCCGGCTTCCTGCCCACCGGGGTCGTCGTGCCCTTGCCCGGGCACGCGGACGAGCGCGAGCTGGAGATGGTGGTCGAGCGGCCGTAGGCGTCGACCGAGGCCTGCTGACGGTTCAGTGGGTGGGGAACGTCTCGTGCAGGAAGTCGGTCAGCAGGGTTGTCACCGCTGTGGGGCGCTCCAGGTTGGGGAGGTGACCGGCCCAGGGGAGTTCGACGTGGCGGGTGTGGGGGAGCAGGCTCGGCAGGTGGGCCGCGATGTGCCGGAAGTCCGGCAGGTCGTGGCCGCCCGAGACGGCGAGGCCGGGCGACTTGATCGTGGCGAGGTCGAAGTCGGTCTTGTTGCGGCCGGCGCCGTCGGGGGCGGCCAGCTGGATGTCGAAGGCCTGCCGCTGCATCCCGCGTACCTTCTCGCGCGCCGAGTCGTCGGCGTCCGGGCCCAGCCAGGTGTCCACGTTCAGTTCTACGGCTCCCGCGACATCGCCCGCCTCCAGGAGTTCGTCCTCGCGTTCGCCGAACGCCCTTAGTTCGTCGGTGGGTTGGTGGCCTGGCAGGCCGGAGCACAGCAACGCCATCGCGTTCACTCGGTCCGGGTGGCGGGCCGCGAGTTCCAGGGCGACCTGGCCGCCGTAGGAGGAGGCGATCAGGGTCGCCTGGTCGATGCCGAGGGTGTCGAGGAGGGTGAGGACGTCGTCCGCGTCGTTGTGGCGGTGGTCGGGCAGGGGGGTCTCGCCGAAGCCGCGGAAGTCGCAACGGACCACCCGGTAGCCGGAGTCGGCCAGGGTCGGCCACTGCGGGTCCCACATGCGGCGGTCGCAGACGGCGGAGTGGAGCAGGACGAGGGCGGGGCCGTCGCCGGTCGTGTCATGAGCGAGAGTCATATGGCAGACCCTATGGGGGTGACGGGGTCGGCCACTCTCGAATTTCGGCGCCGATCGGCGGTCAGACCGGGAGTTCGTGGTGGGGCCAGCGGGCTCTGGCCTGTTCGCGGGAGCGGAGGAGGGCCAGGGTGGGCAGGCCGCGGTCGGCTCCGGTGGCCAGGAGATCGGGGAGTTGGGGGAGCGGGGCGACCGCTGCGATGTCGTCCAGGACGAAGGTGATTGGTGGGTCGAGGCGACCGGCCGATGACCGTTCGGCCATGTGCCGGCCGCGCTCGACCACGCTTGATGCGAGGGCGGTGAGGAGAGGCATCGCACCCGGGTTCGCACGGGGGTCCTCGATGGATTCACCTAGCAGATAAAGCGTGCCCCCTTCGTTCGCGAAGGAATCCAAGGAGAGGGCGTCAGTTCTGTTGGGTGTGCAGGCCTCGCGGATGTTGACCGTGAAGAGGGAGGACAGTGCGCGGCTCGTCAACTCCTGGGCGATGTCCCGGCGTTCGGGGTGGGAGGTGAGCGCGGCTTCGAGTTCGCCCGCCGCGCCGGGGGCCGCCTTGGGGTTCGTACGGAGGGTGCGTACGGCGTCCTGGATCTGGGTGCCCTGGGACCAGCGGTGGACGTGGCGGATGGTGCGGCCGTCGATCGCGGCGGCGTGCAGGTAGCTGCGGAGGAGCGTTTCGGCCGTGTCCGCGACCGCCTGGTCGATCTTCGCGGTGGGTTTCACGGGGGCGAGGAGCGCGGCGGCTCGTCTTACCGCGGTCTGTTTGTCCTCGCAGCCGGTGGTGGGGGACCAGTGGAGGCGGGCCGGGGTGTCGCAGAGGTGGGTGGGGTCGTAGAGGAGGACGGGGCCGAGTTTGGCTCTGGCGTCCTTGGTGTCCTGCCAGACGGTGGGGTTCGAGGTGACGACGAGGGCCGCGCCTTCCGCGTCGCGTACGGCCTGGATCGCGGTGGCCTGACGGGTTTCCGGCGGTGCCACGAAGATTTTCTCCCAGCCGCCCGTCCGTTCGCCGGTCAGCAGGGGAGGTGCGGCGAGGGGCGGTGCGCTCGGTGGCTGTTCGAAGACGGTCGTCTGCTGCGGATGTGGCTGCGGCGGCAACTGCTGCGGTGCCAACTGCGGTTGTGGCTCCGGTCTTTGGGCCGGGACCTCGTGAACTTCCGGTGTGTGCTGTGCTGTTCGGGCGCGGGCCCGGACCGCCCGCCATCTCGCGACCGTGCCCATCGTGAACACGGTCAGCACGAACAGGACCATCAGCTGGCCGATGAACAGGCCCCAGAAGAGGCCGTAGCCGGAGAGCTGGGCGACCGGTGTGTTCGGCCAGGCGCCGCTGATGTCGTGCGGCTGGCCGATCAGGTGGCGCATGGCCAGGGGGGTGCGGGCGAAGGTGACGCCCGTGGGCCAGGCGCCCTTGGAGAAGAGGGCTGCCAGGCCCGTGGCCGACCACACCAGCAGGGTCATGCCGAGGAGGAAGGCGAGCAGGCCGATCAACAGGCCGTCGGGGATGCCTCCTCGGCCCTCCCGTTCGTCGTTCGGTCTCATCTCGCCTCTTCGCCTCTCACGCCACCGTGGACTCGGAGGAGCCGTCGAGATCGTTCAGATGCTGTTCCATGAAGGCCGCCGCGCGTTCCTCCGCCTCCAACTCGGCCGCGCGCAGGGCGTCGTCGGTCACTTCGCGGTCGTGGTCGCGGGAGGACTGCGTCATCGCGCGGTCGGTGAAGACGAGCGGGCGTTCCGTCTCGGTGATGAGGTGCTTGACCACCTGGACGTTGCCGTTGACGTCCCAGACCGCGATGCCGGGGGTGAGGGTCGGGATGATCTCCACCGCCCAGCGGGGCAGCCCCAACACCCGTCCCGTGGCGCGTGCTTCGTCCGCCTTCTGGGCGTAGATCGTGCGTGTCGAGGCCATCTTGAGGATCGCCGCGGCCTCCTTCGCCGCCGCTCCGTCGACCACGTCGGACAGGTGGTGGACCACCGCCACGAACGACAGACCGAGGCGGCGGCCGAACTTCAGCAGGCGCTGGAAGAGTTGGGCCACGAAGGGGCTGTTGATGATGTGCCAGGCCTCCTCGACCAGGAAGATGCGCTTCTTCCGGTCGGGGCGGATCCAGGTGTGCTCAAGCCAGACGCCGACGATGGCCATCAGGATGGGCATGGCGATGGAGTTGCGGTCGATGTGGGACAGGTCGAAGACGATGAGCGGGGCGTCGAGGTCGATGCCCACGGTCGTCGGGCCGTCGAACATGCCGCGGAGGTCGCCGTCGACCAGGCGGTCGATGACGAGGGCCACGTCCAGGCCCCAGGCCCGTACGTCGTCTATGGCGACGTTCATCGCCTCGGCCGACTCCGGTTCGGGGTGGCGCAGTTGCTCGACGATGTCCATGAGGACGGGCTGGCGGTCGACGATCGTCTCGTTGACGTAGGCGTGCGCCACCTTCAGCGCGAAGCCCGAGCGCTCGTCGAGGCCGTGGCCCATCGCCACCTCGATGATCGTGCGGAGCAGGGCGAGTTGGCCCGTGGTGGTGATCGCCGGGTCGAGGGGGTTGAGGCGGATCCCCATGTCCAGGGCGGCGGTCGGGTCCAGGCGGATGGGGGTTATCCCCAACTCCTCCGCGATCAGGTTCCATTCGCCGACCCCGTCCTCGCCCTGGGCGTCCAGGACGACGACCTGGCGGTCGCGGAAGCGCAGTTGCCGTAGGACGTAGGTCTTCTCCAGGGCCGACTTGCCGTTGCCGGACTCGCCCAGGACCAGCCAGTGGGGGGCGGGGAGTTGCTGGCCGTAGAGCTGGAAGGGGTCGTAGATGTAGCCCTTGCCGGAGTAGACCTCGCGGCCGATGATGACGCCCGAGTCGCCCAACCCCGGGGCTGCGGTGGGGAGATAGACCGCCTGGGCCTGGCCCGTCGAGGTGCGGACGGGCAGGCGGGTGGATTCGATCTTGCCGAAGAGGAAGGACGTGAAGGCGTCGGTGAGGACGGACAGCGGATCCCGCATCTGAGCCCTACCTCCGGATGCCGGTGGCGAACGGGAGTGTGTTCACAAACGCGCGGTGGTGCTCGCGGTCGCACCACTCCAGCTTCAGATACGACTTGCCGGCGGACGCCCTTATCGTGCGCTTGTCGCGCGCGAGGGCCTCGGGATTGCGGGAGGAGACGGTGATGTAGCCGACCAGGTTCACCCCGGCCGCGCCGCTCGCCAGATCCTCGCCGCGCTGGTCCATACGGCCGTGGGCGGCGACGTCGCGGGGGTCGACGGTGCGGTTCATCTTGGCGGCGCGGGAGGCGTCGGCCTCGTCGTTGGTCTTCTCGGTCAGCATGCGCTCGATGGCGACCTCGGTGGGTTCGAGGTCCATCGTGACGGCGACCGTGCGGATCACGTCCGGGGTGTGGACGAGGAGGGGCGCCAGGAAGTTGACGCCCACCGGGGTCATCGGCCACTCCTTCACCCAGGCCGTGGCGTGGCACCACGGTTCACGGGTGGACGACTCGCGGGTCTTCGCCTGGAGGAACGTCGGTTCCATGGCGTCGAGTTCGGCCGGCCAGGCGTTGCGCTTCGTCATGGCCTGGATGTGGTCGATGGGGTGGTCCGGGTCGTACATGGAGTGGATCAGGGAGGCGAGCCTGCCCTGTCCGAGCGGTTGCCGTACGCGGATGTCCGCCTCCTGCAACCGCGAGCAGATGTCGGTGAGTTCACGCGCCATGACGACCGCGAGGCCCGCGTCCCGGTCGAGCTTGCGGCCCGACTGGGGGCGTGCGGCGCGCGCCATCGCGTGGGCCTCGGCGGAGAGTTCGCGGTTGAAGTGCATGCAGGCGACGAGGTAAGCGCGGTGCTGCTCGCTGCTGGTGGACACCATCGACTGGAGCTGGTCGTACGACTGTTGGAGCCAGGTCAGGGACTTGTCGTCGCCGCGCTGGGCGACGTCCTTGGCGTGTGCGTCCGGGTCGGCGGGCAGCGTCCGGGCGAGCATCTGGAGGCGGGTGACGAAGCCGTCGCCGTTGGCCACATGCTTGAGGAGGGTGCCGAAGCGGTCGACGAGGGCCTCCTGGTCCTCGCTGTCCCGCAGTCCGACGCCCGGGCCCTCGATCTCGATCGCGGCGGTGACCGTACGGCGGTCGGCGTGCAGGAGCACGGCGATCTCGTCCGGGCCGAAGGGGGCGGCCAGCCAGTTGATGCGGCCGATGCCCGGGGGCGGGCCGATCTCGACCTCGCGGCCGTCGAGGTGGACGCCGGCCTCCATGACGGAGGAGCGGTACACCGTGCCGTTGCGCAGGGTGCGCTTGTAACTGCGGTTGATCTCGAACCACTTGTAGAACGTGCGGCGCTTGTACGGCACGTAGACCGCCATCAGCGCCAGCATCGGGAAGCCCGTCAGCAGCACGATCCGCAGGGACAGGACCGGGACGAGGAGCCCGCACATCATGCCGAGGAAGGCGCCCAGGATGATGAGCGCGATCTCGCCGGTCTCACGATTCTTGCCGACGATCGCGTTCGGCCGGGCCCGGCCGATGAGATATGTCCGGCGGGGCGTGATCGGATGGGACAGGTGGGACTCTGTCGTCAACGCCCTTCACCTCCCGTGCGGTTGTTGCGGGCGTTGCTGGCGTGCGGGGTGTTCGCCGGGCTCTGGCGGGGCGGGGGCGCGGAGGTGGGGACTGCTCCGCCGCCGCCCGAGGAGGGGCGGGTGCTGTGGGCGGCGACGCCGCCGGAGACCGGGTTGGCGGGGCGGGCGCCGCCGGAGGACTGGCCGCCTCCGCCGTTTCCGCCGTCGTTGGTGCGGGCGCTGTGGGTCTTGATGCCCTGGGCGACCATGGTGGCCGGGGAGCTGATGACCGCGGCGGCCTTGCCCTCGGCGCCCTGCATGATGCGGTTGTTGCGGCCGTTGGCGATCTCGTCGCCGAAGCCGGGGACGAAGCGGTAGATCATCGCGCTGGCGAAGATGGCGAGCAGGATGATGGCGAGGCCGGAGACGACGGCGGAGAACGAGTCCGGGCCGTCGGCGGAGGACAGCGCGCCGGCCAGGCCGAGCACGATGACGATGACCGGTTTCACCAGGATCACCGCGATCATGATGCCCGCCCAGCGGCGGACGTGGCCCCACAGGTTCTTGTCGACGAGGCCCGCGTAGACGACGGTGCCGAGGAGGGCGCCGACGTAGAGGAGGGCGGCGCGGATGACGAGCTCCAGCCACAGGACGCCGGCGGCGAGGATGCTGACCAGGGAGACGACGATCAGCATGATCGGGCCGCCGCCGATGTTGTCGCCCTTGGCGAGGGCGCCGGAGAAGGTGCCGAAGAACGTGTCGGTCTGGTTGCCGGTCGTCTTCGCGAGGACGTCCGTGACGCCGTCCGTGGCGGAGACGACGGTGTACAGGATCAGGGGTGTGAACGCGGAGGCGATGACCGTGAGCCAGAGGAAGCCGACGGCTTCGGAGATCGCGGTGCTGAGGGGGACGCCGCGGACCGCGCGCTTGGCCACGGCGAGGAGCCACAGGAGGAGGGTGAGGATCGTGGAGGCGGCGAAGACGACCGCGTACTGCTGAAGGAAGTGCTGGTTGGTGAAGTCGACGTTCGCGGTTTCCTTGACGGCGTCGCTGAGTTTGTCGATGGTCCAGGAGGCGGCGTCGGCGCAGCCTTTGGCGAGGGAGGAGAGGGGGTCGACCGTGTCGGTGGTGCTGGGGGTGGTGGACCCGGAACCGCTCTTGCCGTTCTCGCAGATGTCCTTGGCCTCGCCGACCAGGAGCTTGCACTGCTGAGCCGTCGACGACGAGCCCGTCGGTGACGGAGTGGGTGAGGGGGCCGCGACGGCATGGGTGGCCAGCAGCACGGCACCGGTCTGCACGGCGGTGAAGGCGGCCGAGGCCTTGAGCACGAGACGTGAGCTACCGGGCATAGGTGAACCCTCCGTACTCCTGGACGGCCTTGGCCATCTCGTCGGCGGTCGATGCCTTGTTGTCGCTGGGGACGGGGGCCGGACCGTCTTTCTGGGAGAAGCTGTCGGCCTTCCAGTCGCCGTCCGTCCAGCGCAGGTGGAGCGTCAGGGTGAACCAGTCGCTGGTCACCGGGTTGGTCGAGACGGTGCCGGCCGTGCCGTACAGCCCGGTGCACCACACTTCCACCGCTGCCGCGGTGCCGGAGTAGTTCGAGACCTTGGTCCCGATGGGCACCGTGCGTGAGATGTAGGTGTTGCCCGCGCTCGCCTCGCCGTTCCCGTCCAGTCCGAGCTTGCTCAGGAACTCCTTGGAGTAGGCCTGGTCGAGGCTGTTCTCCAGTGCGCTCTGCTTGTCGGCCGCGAACACCTGTCGCACGATCTCGGTGCGTCGGGTCGGTTTGAGGATGTCGGCCGAGACGAGGACCGTGGCGTAGTTGGTCGCCGCGCTCTGTGCGCCCTGCTGGTCGTGGGCGAAGCCGGCCGGGATCCCGCCCGCCTTCGCCTCCACCGGCTTCGTTCCGCTGGCCGCCGTGGACGCCGCGTCCGGTTTCGAGCCGTTGGACGTGGTGGTGTCGTTGGCGGAGGAGTCGTTGCCGCCGCGGTTCGCGAAGGCGATGGCGGCGATGAGGAGGACGACGACGCCGACGACCGTGACCAGGCTTCTGGAGGAGGAACGGCCGCCTCTGCGGGCGCCGCCGTAGACGTCGCCCGCGTTCTGGGGGTAGCGGGTTCGGGTCTGGCCGGTGCCGCCGTAACCGCCGGAGGTCTCGTGCTCGTCTCCGGAACTCATGCCGGGTACGCCCCTTCGCCGTCGTCCAGAAACATCTGGAAGTACGACGGTAGCCGTGCTGGTTCCCGCGCGGGCGCGGTGTGGTGACTCGACATCAGGGAAACGCAACCTCAGCCGGTGGGCACGACGGGCGGGTGGGGTGGGAAGGGCGGGGCTGACCTGGCTCGGCTACACGGCCATGCCGTACACGATCGTGAAGAGGGTGCCTAGGGAGCCGATGATGAAGACCCCGGTCAGCCCGGCGATGATGAGGCCCTTGCCCTGTTCCGCGCTGAAGGTGTCGCGGAGCGCCGTCGCGCCGATGCGCTGTTTGGCCGCACCCCATACGGCGATTCCGAGACAGAGCAGGATGGCGACCGCCATCACGACCTCGATCATCACCTTGGCCTCGTTGCCCAGGCTGCCGAAGGGGCCCCAGTCCGGAGCGATCCCGCCGATGATGGTGTTGATGTCTCCCTTGTCGGCCGCAAAGAGCATGTAAGTCACCGCCCCTGGTGGGTAGTTCCGCATCCCCCTGCTGGTGCGCAGAGGTCAGGCATCATTGTCGCCGACAATGCCGCCGTCGTATGTCGACTTGGCGTCATTGGTTGGCGAGTTTCGTACGAATACTGCGTACGGTCACTCTGTGTATCACGGTAGGTAACGCCGGGCAATGAGGCCTGGGCGGAACCTGTGCGTGGTTCTGTCGTTAGCCCCTGATTACCGGGTTGCTCGTGCTGATGTTCTCATGATGAACGGGCCGCGGCTGGATGCCGCGGCCCGTTCTCTCATGCCACGTGTGGCCCCCACGACCCACGGTGGCATGACATGTGACTGTGGATCAGATCGGGGTGGGGGTCGGTTCGCGTCAGTTGGCGAAGGCCGAGATGCCTTCCGGGGTGCCCCAGCCGGTCGGGCCGTCGTAGCCGGTCTCGGCGGTGCAGAAGTACGCCGTGGAGCAGGAGCCGTTGTAGCCGCTGGTCACGTCGTTGAGGGACGAGGTGCCCGCGTAGTCGTAGGGGTACTGCGCGGGGTAGGTGCCGCTGGCGGGGGTGCCGGCCAGGGCGTAGACGCCGGCGATGATCGGGGCGGAGACGCTGGTGCCGCCGAAGGTGTACCAGCCGGCGGTGACGCCGTAGGAGTCGTAGACCGAGACGCCGGTGGCGGGGTCGGCGACGGCGGAGACGTCGGACTCCATGCGCTTGGTGCAGCCGGTGTCGGTCTGCCAGGACGGCTTCGCGTCGTACGACGAGCAGCCGGAGCCGGTGCCCTCGGTGCTGGAGGTGCGCCAGACGGTCTCGGTCCAGCCGCGGGTGGTGGAGCTGGTGGAGAGCTTGGTGCCGCCTACCGCCGTCACGTACTGGGAGGTCGCCGGGTACTCGGCGCCGTAGTCGCTGTCACCGGCGGAGACGGTGATCGCCACGCCCGCGTGCTTGTAGTACGAGGTGTCGTACGTCGTCTGGGACGAGGACTCGGAGCCGCCGTAGGAGTTCGAGACGAACTTGGCGCCGAGGGCGACGGCCTCGTTCTCGGCGGTGCCGAGGTTGGCGTAGCTGGCGCTGGTGGCCTCGACGAGGGTGATGTTGCACAGCGGGCAGATCGCGCTCGCCATGTCGAGGTCGAGGGAGATCTCCTCGGACCAGCCGGCGTCGGAGGAGGGCAGCGAGGTGGTGGAGCCGGTCTGGCTGACCTTCTTGAAGCAGCCGTTGGCCGTGGTGCAGGCGGAGAGGCCGTAGTACGAGCGGTAGGTCGCGAGGTCGGCCTCGGCGTTGGGGTCGTTGTACGCGTCGACGATGGCGATGGTCTCGCCGGAGCCGTTGGAGGCGGCGGCGGAGGTCAGGCCGTAGGCGGAGCGGAGGTTGGTCGGGCTGTAGCCCGAGGGGGTCGACGCGTCGGCGGCCTTCGGGGTGATGCCCGTCTTCGCGGCCTGCATCTTCTGGTAGGCGGTGAGGCCGCCGGTCACGCGGTAGGACTTGCAGGTGAGATCGCCCGCGTGCTTGGGGGTCGCACAGGGGGTCGCGGCGTAGGTCACCGCGGTGGAGGTGGTGGCGCTCTGCACGGCGTCGGCCTGTACGGCGGTGCCGAAGCCGGTGAAGACGAGTGCGGCCGTGGCCACGGCCGCGGAACCTATGCGGCGCCATCTACCGTGCGTGTGGGGGGAGTTGGGGGTCGTGGTACGCAAGGTGCAGCCTCCTGAGTCGGTGGAACAGGGGCAGTGCGGGTGCGTGACGCCAGTGCGGTTTCCCTGGCGGTGGGGGGCGGCCCGCGATGACCATCTCTTGTTGAGTACGCGACAACAAGAGGCTGCCGGATTCCTGACTTCGGGCTTACCGAACAGGGTCTGGCCCTTTACCAAACCCACAGGTTTCTCATGGGAGTCGGGGGCCGACGGGGGCCGGGACACGGCGAACGGGCCGCGGCTGGTTGCCGCGGCCCGTTGCCCTGTGCTCCGCCGAGGGGACCCCACGTCCCCCTCTTGCCGGCGGCTCCCCGTGACCCGACGGGGAAGTCCTGCGGGAGTGCCTCAGTCGGTGAAGGCCGAGATGCCCTCCGGGGTGCCCCAGCCGGTCGGGCCGTCGTAGCCCGACTTCGCGGTGCAGTAGTACGAGACGGAGCAGCTGCCGTTGTTGCCGCTGGTCACGTCGTTCAGGGCCGAGGTGCCGGCCGCCGCGTACGGGTAGGACGCCGGGTAGTCGCTGCTGCCCGGGGTGCCGGCCAGCGCGTAGACCGAGGCGATGATCGGGGACGAGGCGCTGGTGCCGCCGTAGGTGCCCCAGCCGGTGCCGTCGTCGCCGTAGGTGTCGTAGACCGAGACGCCGGTGGCGGGGTCGGCGACGGCGGAGACGTCGGAGATCATGCGCTTGGTGCAGCTGGTGTCGGTCTGCCAGCTGGGCTTGGCGTCGTAGGCCGAGCAGCCGGAGCCGGTGCCCTCGGTGCTGCTGGTCTTCCAGACGCTCTCGGTCCAGCCGCGCGAGTTGGAGGAGGTGGAGAGCTTGGTGCCGCCGACCGCGGTGACGTACCGCGAACCGGCCGGGTACTCGGCGCCGTAGCCCTCGTCGCCCGCGCTGGCGGTGATCGCGACGCCCGCGTGCTTGTAGTACGAGGTGTCGTACGTGGTGTCGGAGGAGGACTCCGAGCCGCCGTAGGAGTTCGAGACGAACTTGGCGCCGAGCTTGACGGCCTCGTTCACCGCGGTGCCGAGGTTGGCGTCGGACGCCGACTTGGCCTCGACCAGCAGGATGTTGCAGTTCGGGCAGGCCGCGCTGACCATGTCGAGGTCGAGGGACTCCTCGCCGGCCCAGCCGCTGTCGGCGGAGGGGAGGGAGGTCGTCGAGCCGGTCTGGCTGACCTTCGTGAAGCAGCCGTTGGCGACCGTGCAGGCCGAGAGGCCGTAGTACGAGCGGTAGGTCGCGAGGTCGGCGGCGGCGTTCGGGTCGTCGTAGGCGTCGACGATGGCGACGGTCTCGCCGGAGCCGTTGTCGGCGGCGGCGTCGGCGAGGCCGTAGGCGGACTGGATGTCCGAGGGGCCGTAGCCGGTCGGGTCGTCGGAGGCGGCCTTCGGGGAGATGGTCTTGGCGGCGACGCCCTTGAGCGCGGCCTGCTTCTCCATGAAGGCGGTGGTGCCGCCGGTGACACGGAAGGCGTTACAGGCGGCGAAGCCCTTCTTCGGGGTCGCGCCGCAGCCGAGCTTCGCGTACTGCACATGGGCCTTGGCGACCTGGGCGGCCACGGCCTGGGCGCTGACCTTCTTGGTGCTCGCCGCGGTGTCGGCGGTGGCGCTCGCGTGGGCCGCGGTGCCGAGTCCGGCGATCAGGAGGGCGGCGGTCGCGGCGGCGGCAGAACCGATTCTTCGCCAAGAGCCGCGTATGTGGGGGGAGTTGGGGGGTGACGTACGCAACGTACAGCCTCCAGAGAGAGGTGGGCAGAGGGCTGCGGGTGGGGGTTCCGTCGGTGAGGTTCCCGGCGGGGGCGGCGGCCCGTGACGACTTTCTCTTGTTGAGTACGTGACAACAAGGAGGGTTCCGGAGTTCTGACTTCCGCGTTACTCAAGGGGGTTGGGGGATTGCTGATCAATGGCGCCGGGATGGCACGGCGATGGCGCGGGCTTGACTCTCTCCACCGAAAATCCACAGCGTGACGCGCGTTGACGCACCCGGAGAGGGCGTCGACGCGCGTCAACGGGCGGTGGGTCAGCGGGGCTTGAGGCCGTTCAGCAGATGGTGGACCAGGGCCGGGACGCCGGCGACCGCGGCCTCCGGGGTGAGCGTGCCCTGGACCGCGAAGGAGGCCGTGCCGTGCAGCGCCGCGCCGACCACCAGACCCACGGTCCAGGGGTCGCCCGGGACGATCTCACCGCTCTCCTGGGCGTCGGAGATGATCCGCACGAAGGGGACCGTCGTGCTCTCGACCGCCGCGCTCAACTGCTCGGAGATGTCCGGGTCGTGCTTGCGGGCGTACATGACTTCGAGCAGCTCGGCGTTGGACGCGGCGAAGCGCACGTACGCCTTCGCCAGGGCGGTGAGGCGCTCCTCCAGGGGGAGTTCGGGGGCGTCGGCGCCGTTCAGCTCCCGCGCCATGCGCTCGTAGCCGGACAGGGCCAGCGCGTCGACGAGGGCCTGCTTGTCCTTGAAGTGGCGGCCGGGGGCGGCATGGCTGACCCCCACGTCCCGGGCGAGTTCGCGCAGGGACAGGGCCGCGACGCCCTTCTCCAGCAGGGTGCGCTCCGCGCTCGCGAGCAGGGCGGAGCGCAGGTCTCCGTGGTGATAGGGGCGTACAGGCATGCGAACCATCGTATCCCGATGTAGTCGGTGCCAGCATTGTTGCCGTCGCCACCATTGTTGCCGTCGCCACCATTGTTGCCGTCGCCACCATTGTTGGCGACGTCTGCATTGTTGTCATTGACAGCATTGTGGTCGTTGCCTACATTGGGAGGCATGGACAACACGGGCAAGACCAACAGCGGCAAAGCCGCCAAGTGGGACGCGAGCCGGATCCCCGATCTCACCGGCCGGACGGCGGTCGTCACCGGCGCCAACAGCGGTATCGGCCTCGCCGCCGCGGCCGCGCTGGCACGGGCGGGCGCGCACGTCGTGTTCGCCGTACGGGACCTTGAGCGCGGGCGGGCCGCGGCGGCGCGGGCCGGCGGCAGCACCGAGGTACGGCGGCTGGACCTCGCGGACCTGGCGTCCGTGCGGGAGTTCGCGGCGGGGTGGGACGGCCCGCTGGACCTGCTCGTCAACAACGCGGGCGTGATGATGCTCCCCGAAGGGCGCACCCGGGACGGCTTCGAGACCCAGCTCGGCACCAACCACCTGGGGCACTTCGCCCTCACGAACCTGCTGCTGCCGCACATCACCGACCGCGTGGTGACCGTCTCCTCCGGGGCGCACCGGATGGGCGACGGCTACATCCACTTCGAGAACCTGAACCTGGACGGGATCTACGGCCCCCAGCGCGCGTACTCCCAGTCCAAGCTGGCCAACCTGCTGTTCACGCTCGAACTCCAGCGCAGGCTGGCCGACTCCGGCTCCCGCGTCCGCGCGCTGGCCGCCCACCCGGGCTGGGCGGCGACCAACCTCCAGAGCCACACGGCGAACCCGGTCGGCCGCGCCCTGATGGCCGTCGGCAACCGGCTCGTGGCCCAGGACGACAAGGCCGGCGCCCTGCCCACGCTCTACGCGTCGACCCAGGACCTGCCCGGCGCGAGCTACGTCGGACCGAGCGGCCTGGGCGAGATGCGCGGGGCGCCGACGCTGGTGGGGCGGAGCGCCGAGGCGAGTGACGTGGCGGCGGCGGAGCGGCTGTGGACGGTCTCGGAGGAGCTGACGGGGGTGCGGTTCCCGGTGGGGGTGGGGGCGTAGGGAGGCGGGGCGATCGGGCGGCTCAACCCCAGCTGCGTGCCCCGGCGTTGAAGATCTCGGGCGCGCTGTGCACCGGCAGGACGCACAGGAGGTGGCCGCCGGGGGCGCGCAGGGTGCGGCACTCCAGCCAGCGGGAGACCGGGACCGCGCCCAGGGCCAGCAGGCGGGCGGTCTCCGCCGCCACGTCGTCCGTCTCGATGTCGATGTGGAAGCGCGGGTTGGGGTCGTCGACCGCCTGAACCGCCGTCAGCAGCCCGGGAATCGCCTCGTGCAGGGTGGTGAACTGCTCCTCCGAGGGGACCGGAGCGGCGGGGGCGCCGAGAGCCGCGGACCAGAAGGCGGTCGCGGCGGCGGCCTCCGGGCCCGGGGTGTCGATCAGCAGGGCGAAGACGCGGCTTCTGTGCATCGGGTGTCTCGACTCCTTGAGGTCCTTGAGGTCCTTGAGGTCCTTTTCCCTCTTTCCGGGGCCGTGGTGGCATCGAGTATCGCTCAGGGGGCAGGAGAGGCGGGAGGACAGTACGGTGGACTGACCGCCCGACGAAACGCCGCATGAGCCCGCCGCACGAGTGTGTTCTCAGCTCTGTCCCCAGCTCACTTCCCAGCTCTGTTTTCGGCTTCACAGCGAAATCTCAGCAAACGTCGACGTCCTTTCTCACCTTCGTGAGACAAAGTGGGGGCCGATGAAGCGCAGCTCACGCACCTCCCGCTCCGCCCGCCTCGTGGGCAACCGCCGGTACGCGCTGTTCGTCACCGTGGTGACGCTGGCCCTGACCTCGGCGTCCGTGGCGACCGCCGACGACGGCCCGGGGCCCTTCGGGGTGACCACCGTCACCGAGGTCAGCAAACAGAGCGTGCGGGTCGGCGCCCTGTTCGGGTCGGCGCACGCCACCAGCCTGGCCGGCGGCCACCACTGCACCGCGTCCGTCGTGCACAGCGCCGGCCACGATCTCATCGTCAGCGCGGCCCACTGCCTGGACGGCGACCCCGGTGACGTGTTCGTACCCGGCTACCGCGACGGCAAGGCGCCCTACGGGGTGTGGAAGGTCGTGCAGCGGTATCTGCCGGACGGGTGGTCCCAGGGGCAGGGCGAGGACAGTGACATCGGCTTCGCCACGGTCGCCGAGGTGGGCGGCAAGAACATCGAGGACGTGGTCGGTGCCTACCGGTTCACGACCGGCACGGAGACCGGGGCGACCGCGGTGACCATCACCGGGTACCCCTCCGCCACCGACCAGCCCATCAGCTGCACCAACAAGCCCGTCCAGCACAGCGCCACCCAGCAGCGCATCGACTGCCCCGGCTTCACCGGCGGCACCAGCGGCAGCCCCTGGGTGAACGGGGACCAGCAGGTCGTGGGCGTCATCGGCGGACACGAACAGGGCGGACTGACGCCCGACATTTCCTACAGTGTCGTGCTCGGGAAAGAAGCGGCCGAGTTGTACAAGGACGCGACGAGCGACCCGTAATAAAGGCCGTCGCCCGCTCCGGCCCGCTCGCTGAATACGCGTCACATCCGGCGGAAACACAGCGAAATGCCGCCACCCTGCCCTGAAATGGCCTTGAACAGGGCCGATATGGGGGAGGGTTGAGCCGTGCGAAAAGTATGGGTGATCGGTGGGGTCGCGGCCGGGCTCGGGCTCAGCTTCGTGATGCTGCTCGTCGTCGGCGTCTACCTCGTTGCCGGGAACCTCGTCAACCAGGCCGGCGGCGGCAGCGTCTCGCTCGCCAAGGGCGCGGTACCGGCCGCCTATTCGTCGCTCGTGCAGAAGTGGGGCAACCTCTGCTCCGCCCTCAACCCCGCGCTGCTCGCCGCCCAGCTCTACCAGGAGAGCGGCTTCAACCCGAACGCGAAGAGCCCGGCGAAGGCCGAGGGGATAGCGCAGTTCATCCCCGGCACCTGGGCCACGCACGGCATCGACGGCAACGGCGACGGCGTCCGCAACGTGTGGGACCCCAACGACGCGATCCCCTCCGCCGCGACCTACGACTGCCAGCTCGCCTCCTACGTGAAGGACGTGCCGGGCAACCAGAGCGACAACATGCTCGCCTCGTACAACGCGGGGGCGTACGCGGTCATCAAGTACCAGGGTGTGCCGCCGTACGCGGAGACCCAGAACTACGTGAAGACGATCACGTCCCTGGAGCAGAGCTTCGCCGCGCCCGTCACCCGGGTCGACCCCTCCCAGCAGGCCGCCACCGCCATCACCTACGCCCAGAGCAAGCTCGGCACCCCCTATCTGTGGGGCGGGAACGGCACCGCCGACCAGGGCGGACGCTTCGACTGCTCGGGGTTGACCAAGGCCGCGTTCGAGAGCGCCGGGATCACGCTGCCGCGCGTTGCGAACGACCAGTACAACGCGGGACCGCATCCGCAGCGGTCCGAATTGCTGCCGGGAGATCTGGTGTTCTTCTCGGACGACCTCACCAATTCCCGCGCCATCCGGCATGTGGGTATTTATGTCGGCGGCGGATACATGATCGACGCGCCCCGCACGGGTGCTGTGATCCGGTTCGACCCCATTGACACCCCTGATTACTTCGGTGCCACCAGAGTCACCGAGGATGGCGCGAAAGCGCTCCCCACGACGGTGTGAACCGAGCGTGAACCCACCCCCTGAGCTGCGGCGATGAGTCTCTCTTCGATAACGTCTGCGTGATCATTCGGTGGAGTGTGGAACGTACGAAGTGGGGCCGTGCGTTCCTGTTGAGTAACGCGCACGCGAGATGCGCCCGGAACAACGACGAAGGAGCCGCAGCATCATGGCTGTACTCGCCGCATCCGGGTCCAACCCCGACGTCGATCTGCTCTACGACATCAACGGCCTCGCCAAGGACGCGCCGCACTGGTTCGACCGGGTCATGGAATTCGTCGGCGAGTACGGACTGCTGGTCGCCATGGTGCTGCTGGTGGTGTGGTGCTGGTGGTCCGTGCGGCGGCGCGCGGACGAGGACGCCGCCCAGTCCGTCGCGGCGCTCGTCTGGACACCGCTGGCCGCCGCGGTCGCCGTACTTGTGAACGTGCCCATCCGCGGCTTCGTGGAGCGCCCCCGGCCCTTCCTCGACCACACCGGCATCGACGTCCTCGTCTCCGGGAAGACCGACTACTCCTTCGTGAGCGACCACGCGACGATCACCATGGCGATGGGCGTCGCGCTGTTCGTGGCGGACCGGCGCTTCGGGCTGGCGGGGATCGGGATCGCGCTGCTGGAGGGCTTCTGCCGGGTCTACATGGGCGTGCACTACCCGACCGACGTGGTCGGCGGGTTCGCGCTCGGTACGGCCGTGGCCCTCCTGCTGTCCCCGGTCGCGATGGCTCTGCTCACCCCGGTGCTGAAGGCCGTCGAGACGTCGGCGTGGGGGGCGTGGCTGGTCCGCTCCGGTGCCGTACGACGGCTCGCCCGCGACGCGGTGATCCCGGGTGCCCGGACGGAGACCGCGGGCACGACGGGCGAACGGGACCTGGCCGCGTAGGAGCGGGGAGGGGCGGGTCGCCGCCCCGCCGGGGGCTACAGGCCCTGCGGGTAGCTGAAGAAGTGGTTCGGGTCGTACTGCTTCTTCAGGGCGGTCAGGCGGGTCGCCGCGTCGCCGTAGTACGCCTTGCGCCAGTCGGTGAGGGTGGGGTCGGTGTAGTTCTGGTAGGCGGCGCCCGAGGCGTAGGGCTTCATCGCGCTGTGGAACCTGGTCAGCCAGGACTGGGCGGCGGTGCCCGCGGTGCCGGCCGGCCAGGAGACCAGGTACTGGGCCAGCATCCGGGAGCGGCGGTGCACGAACGCCGTCGCCGTGGGGGAGACACGGTTGACCGCGCCGCCCAGGGCCGTCAGCGCGATGTCGCCGTTGCCCCGGACCGAGCGCAGCTGCGCCAGCATCGTCTGGATGCCCGCGTCGGAGATCGAGCGGTCGAAGAAGTCGGAGCGGCCGGAGTAGGTCTCCCGGGCCAGCGCGCCCTGCGGGGAGCGGCCCGGGGTGGTACCCGGGAGATGGCACTGGGCGTCCGTCGAGAACGACGAGCAGCCCGCGTAGGCGTTCATCGACTCCTCGTACGTGTGCCGCCGCAGGGAGACGCTCGACGCGTTGCCGCCGACCAGGTGGGCCAGTTTGTCGACCGCGTTCTGGAGTTCGTTGTAGGTGCCCAGCGAGAAGGCGGCGACGGAGACCCGGGGGGTGCCGCCGGTGCTGTTGGAGAGGTGGCAGGAGGACCAGATCTCGTCGGGCTGGTCCGGGCCCCACTGCTGCCAGGCCTTCACCACGGCCGCCGCCATGGAGGACGGCCAGGTCAGATAGCCCGACACGGCCTGGGGCGCGGGGTGGGTCCGGAACTGCAACTCCGTCACGACGCCGAAGTTGCCGTTGCCCGCGCCGCGCAGCGCCCAGAACAGGTCCTTGTTCTCGCTCGCGTTGGCGGTCAGCTGCTTGCCGTCGGCGGTGATCAGGGTGGCCTGGGTGAGGCTGTCGCAGGTCAGGCCGTAGGCCCGGGAGACCACGCCGTGGCCGCCGCCGAGGGTGAGGCCGGAGACGCCGACCGTGGGGCAGGAGCCGGCGGGTATCGTCACGCCCTTCGCGGCCAGGGCCCGGTACACGTCGATGAGCTTCGAGCCGGCGCCGACGACCGCGGTGGAACCAGCGGCCCGGATCCTGTTCAGCCTGGACACGTCGACGATCAGCCGGTTGTCGCCGGAGGACCAACCGGCGTACGAGTGGCCGCCGTTGCGGATCGCGACCTTGATGCTGTGGGCGCGGGCGTAGGAGAGGACGGAGCGGATGTCGTCGGCGTTGGCGACATAGGCCACCGCGGCCGGCTTCAGGCTGTCGAAGCGGGTGTTGTAGAGCTGGTGGGCCGTCTTCCAGGAGGCGTCACCGGGGCGGACCAGGGTGCCGTCGAGGTCCCGGGCCAGGGCGGCCCAGTTGGCTGCGGCGGCGGGCAGCCGGCCCGTACCGGTGGCCCTGGAGGCGTCGGCGACGGTGGAGGTGTCACCACTGCCGAGGCCCGCGCTTTTGCCGCTGCACCCGGCCGTGGCCACCGCCGCTATCGCGGCAGCGCCGCCGCCTATGAACGTACGCCGTTCCATTCCGCCTCCTCAGGGGGTTCCGTGAGGTGAGATACGTCCGGCGCTCCACAAGTTCGCGCGCTCATGTCACGGGTTCGGAACAGACAGGTGCCCCGCGGCGTCGGTTCTCGCCTGGCTTCTCGCCCGTCTCGCCGGGCCGCGCCAGCCGCACACGCACCGGCCGAAGCAGAAAGGCCCCTGCTCGACGAGTGTCGTGCGGTGTTCGGGGTGTTCGGGGGGAGCCGCCAGGCTGTCCTGCTGTGCCACTTCGACAACGTTACCGACGTTCCGTAAAGGGTTCGTATGGTGGCCGGATCTCCTCCCCTCCGCCCGCGGTGTCTGCCCGCGCCCGGCCCGGACACGCGTGACGGGGTCACCTGCCCGCTCGTTAGGCGGGGCGACAGGGGGCCCGTGACGACGTACCGGGGGTACGGCAGCGATGGAGCGGCAGCAGAGGCGAGCCGGTGGGGCGGTCGTCGCGGCGGGGCTCGTGGTCGGGGTCTGTGCCGGGGCCGTCGGATGCGGGGGCGGTGACGGGCCGGGCACGGCGGACGCGCGCGGCGGCGAGGACGCGGTCGCGGTGGTGCGGCGGGCCGCCGACACCCTTGTCGCGGCGGGGAGTTCACAGGCCCGTACGTCCATGGAGATGGCGACCGGCGGCACCCGCGTGACCATCCGCGGCACCGGCGGCTACGACTTCCGCCGCCAACTCGGCCGCCTCACCGTGCACTTGCCGCAGGACCCGACCGGCGCCAGTGAGCACCGGCCGATCACCGAACTCCTCGCGCCGGGCGCCCTGTTCATGAAGAACCGGGGCGCCGGGGTGCCCGCCGACAAGTGGGTGCGGGTCGACACCGGGACCCTGTCCGACGGCAATCTGGTGACCGGCGGGGCCACCGACCCGTACGCCGCCGCCGAGGTGCTGCGCGGGGCGACCGCGGCGACGTATCTGGGGAAGACGGAGGTGGCCGGCGCCCCGGTGCGTCACTATCAGGGGGTCGCCGATCTCTCCGTCGCCGCGCGGAGCGCCTCGGCGGGGAACCGGGCGGCCCTGAGGTCGGCGGCGAAAGGGTTCGCCACCGCCCGGGTGCCCTTCGACGTCTACCTCGACGACGAGGGGCGGGTCCGCAAGGTCCGCCAGCGGTTCAGCTTCGTCAACGGGCAGCGCCGCAGCACGGTGGCGGTCGCCTCGACGACGCTGCTGTACGACTTCGGGGCCGGGGTGGACGTACGGCTTCCGGCGTCGAAGGACATCTATGCCGGGCGGATCGCCGAGAAGTGACCTGAACCGATCGGTGACGAGTCGGTGTGAGAACTAGCCCGTCCGTGCCATGCGCGGTGTGTAGACCGCTCCCTACTCTAGGAAGTCGGTGACGGCAGAGAAGAGGTGACGCACGTGGCTCCGGTCGGCGGTACGGCAGTTCAGGACCACGTGGCACTCGCCGAGATCGAACTGTGCGGCGACCTGATCATCGCGGCCTCGGCGGCCCAGGACCGGCTCAGCCTGGAGAGCATCGACGAGGTGCTGAAGGTGGCGGAGGAGCGGGACACCTTCGACGGACGCTAGGTCCGGCAGAGCCTAGGTGCGCAGGAGCCGGGCGATGGCCTTCGTCGCCTCTTCGACCTTCGCGTCGATCTCCGTGCCGCCCTTGACGGCCGCGTCGGCGACGCAGTGCCGCAGGTGTTCCTCCAGGAGTTGCAGCGCGAACGACTGCAAGGCCTTGGTGGAGGCGGACACCTGGGTGAGTATGTCGATGCAGTAGACGTCCTCGTCGACCATGCGCTGGAGGCCGCGGATCTGGCCCTCGATCCGGCGCAGCCGCTTGAGGTGCTCGTCCTTCTGCTTGTGGTAACCGTGTGTGACCGGTCCGTGGGCCGCTTCGAGGGCCGGTTCGAGGGCCGTTTCGGAGGGCGCCGTCGCCGCGTCGGCCCCGGTGGTCGTCATCGCGTCCGTCGCGTCCATCACGTCCTCCAGACATATACCCCTAGTGGGTATATCGTAACGAACTTTGCTGGGTATAGGGCCCTTGGTACGCCCCCGTGCGGATCACTGTGCCTGATGGGCGACACTGGGGGACGGCCCATTAGCCGTGGCCGGATGATGCACTTAGCATCAGCCTGACCGAAACCGATGCATCCCGAGGACCCCTTGTGCGCTTTCGTCTGACCCCCAGGGAGACGAGCTTCTACGACATGTTCGCCGCGTCCGCGGACAACATCGTCACGGGCTCGAAACTCCTCATGGAACTGCTCGGGGCGGACACCGCCGGCCGGGCCGAGATCGCAGAGCGTATGCGGGCCGCTGAACATGCCGGTGACGATGCCACGCACGCGATCTTCCACCAGTTGAACTCCTCCTTCATCACGCCCTTCGACCGCGAGGACATCTACAACCTCGCGTCCTGCCTCGACGACATCATGGACTTCATGGAGGAGGCCGTCGACCTGGTCGTCCTCTACAACGTGGAGGAACTGCCCAAGGGCGTCGAGCAGCAGATCGAGGTACTGGCGCGGGCGGCGGAGCTCACGGCCGAGGCCATGCCGAACCTGCGCACGATGGACAACCTCACCGAGTACTGGATCGAGGTCAACCGGCTGGAGAACCAGGCCGACCAGATCCACCGCAAGCTGCTGGCCATGCTTTTCAACGGCAAGTACGAGGCCATCGAGGTGCTCAAACTCAAGCAGATCGTGGATGTGCTGGAGGAGGCGGCGGACGCGTTCGAGCACGTGGCGAACACGGTGGAGACCATCGCCGTCAAGGAGTCCTGACCCCTTCATGGACACCTTCGCTCTGGTCGTGACCATTCTGGTCGCGCTCTTCTTCACGTACACGAACGGTTTTCACGATTCGGCCAACGCGATCGCCACGTCGGTCTCGACGCGGGCACTGACCCCGCGCGCGGCACTGGCGATGGCCGCGGTGATGAATCTCGCGGGCGCCTTTCTCGGTTCCGGGGTCGCCAAGACGGTGAGCGAGGGGCTGATCGAGACGCCCGAGGGGTCGAAGGGGATGGGCATCCTCTTCGCCGCGCTGGTCGGGGCGATCACCTGGAACCTGATCACCTGGTACTTCGGGCTGCCGTCCTCGTCCTCGCACGCGTTGTTTGGCGGGATGGTCGGGGCCGCGCTGGCGGGCGGTACGGATGTCATCTGGCACGGGGTCGTCGACAAGGTCATCGTGCCGATGTTCGTCTCGCCGGTGGTCGGTCTCGTCGCCGGTTACCTGGTGATGACGGCGATCCTGTGGATCTTCCGGAAGGCCAACCCGCACAAGGCGAAGCGCGGTTTCCGCATCGCGCAGACCGTGTCCGCGGCGGGCATGGCGCTCGGGCACGGGCTCCAGGACGCGCAGAAGACCATGGGTGTCGTGGTGATGGCCCTGGTGATCTCCGGCCACTCGACCTACGGCGACCCGATCCCGGTCTGGGT
This sequence comes from Streptomyces sp. NPDC091280, assembly GCF_044768565.1. NCBI lineage: Bacteria > Bacillati > Actinomycetota > Actinomycetes > Kitasatosporales > Streptomycetaceae > Streptomyces > Streptomyces sp. NPDC091280. The sequence continues at coordinate 1,387,168 of NZ_JBIVUZ010000001.1, read as the reverse complement.
CAAGATCGTCTGCGCGCTGATGCTGTCGCTGGGGACGTACGCGGGCGGCTGGCGGATCATGCGGACGCTCGGGCGGAAGATCATCGAGCTGGACCCGCCGCAGGGCTTCGCGGCGGAGACGACGGGCGCGGCGATCATGTTCACCACGGCGTACCTCTTCAAGGCGCCGGTGTCCACGACCCATGTCATCACCTCGGCGATCATGGGCGTCGGGGCGACGAAGCGGGTGAACGCGGTGCGGTGGGGTGTCGCCAAGAACATCGTCATGGGCTGGTTCATCACGATGCCGGCCGCCGCGGTGGTGGCCGCCTGCTCGTTCTGGGTCGTGAACCTCGCCTTCCTGTAGGCGTCCGGGACACGAAAAGGCCCGCCCCCGGGAGCCAGGGGCGGGCCCTTTTTCGTCCTCGCGGTGGCACCGCCATGCAGCACCGCGAGGGGTTTCAGAAGCGGAGGCTCGGTTTAGCCGAAGCGGCCCGAGATGTAGTCCTCCGTGGCCTGGACCGACGGGTTGGAGAAGATCCGCTCCGTGTCGTCGATCTCGATGAGCTTGCCGGGCTGGCCGACCGCCGCGAGGTTGAAGAAGGCCGTACGGTCCGAGACGCGGGCCGCCTGCTGCATGTTGTGCGTCACGATGACGATCGTGAAGCGCTCCTTCAGCTCGCCGATCAGGTCCTCGATCGCGAGGGTGGAGATCGGGTCGAGGGCCGAGCAGGGCTCGTCCATGAGGAGGACCTTCGGCTCGACCGCGATGGCGCGGGCGATGCACAGACGCTGCTGCTGACCACCGGACAGGCCCGAACCGGGCTTGTTCAGGCGGTCCTTGACCTCGTTCCAGAGGTTCGCGCCCTTGAGGGACTTCTCCACGATGTCCGTCAGCTCGCTCTTCTTGTACGAGCCGGCGAGCCGCAGTCCCGCCGCCACGTTGTCGAAGATCGACATGGTGGGGAAGGGGTTCGGGCGCTGGAAGACCATGCCGATCTCGCGGCGCACGGACACCGGGTCGATGGCGTGGCCGTAGAGGTCCTCGTCGTCCAGGAGGACCTTGCCCTCGACCCGGCCGCCGGGGGTGACCTCGTGCATGCGGTTGAGGGTGCGCAGGAAGGTCGACTTGCCGCAGCCGGAGGGGCCGATGAAGGCCGTCACCGTGCGGGGCTCGACCGTCATCGAGATGTCTTCGATCGCCTTGTGGGCGCCGTAGTAGGCGGTGAGCCCGCTTACGTCGATTCGCTTGGACATGATTGCTTCACTTCCAGACTTCAGAACGGTCGCTGAGGGGGTCGCGGTCAGCGACCGGTCTTGGGGGCCTTCCAGCGGGCGATGCCGCGGGCCACCAGGTTGAGGATCATCACGAAGGCGATCAGCGTGAGGGACGCGGCCCAGGCACGGTCGTAGGCCGCGCCGGCGCCCGCGCTCTGCGCGAACTGCTGGTAGATGTACAGCGGGAGCGAGGCCTGCGCGCCTTCGAACGGGTTGTTGTTGATGAACGGGTTGCCGAACACCAGCAGCAGTACGGGCGCGGTCTCACCGGCGATGCGCGCCACCGACAGCATGATGCCGGTGGTGATGCCGCCGATCGCGGTCGGGAGGACCACCTTCAGGATCGTGCGCCACTTCGGGATGCCGAGGGCGAGGGAGGCCTCGCGCAGCTCGTTCGGGACGAGCTTCAGCATCTCCTCGGTGGAGCGGACCACGACCGGCATCATCAGGATGGCCAGGGCGCAGGAACCGGCGAAGCCGAAGGGCTGCATGTCCCACTGGAGCATCAGGGACAGGATGAACAGACCCGCGACGATGGACGGGATGCCCGTCATGACGTCGACGAAGAACGTGACCGCCTTGGAGAGCCTGCCCTGTCCGTACTCGACGAGGTAGATCGCGGTGAGCACACCGATCGGGGCGCCGATCAGGGTGGCGAGGCCGACCTGTTCAAGGCTGCCGATGATGGCGTGGTAGATACCGCCGCCGGGCTCGGTGTCGGCGACCACGCCCATCGAGTGGGTGAGGAAGTAGACGTCGAGGACCTTCACACCGCGCGAGACGGTCGTCCACAGGAGGGAGACCAGCGGGACGACGGCGAGGAGGAAGGCGACCCAGACGAGGCTGGTCGCGATCCGGTCCTTGGCCTGACGGGATCCCTCGACGCGCGAGGCGATGACGTAGGTGCCGATCACGAAGAGGATCGCCGCGATCAGACCCCACTGGATCTTGCTGTCCAGGCTGCCGACCAGGCCGATCAGCACGGCCAGCACGATGGAGCCGCCGGCGATCGCGTACGGCGACCACTTCGGGAGCGTCGCGCCCTGAAGGGTGCTCACGGGCTTGTCGGCTACGACTGCGTTGCTCATGCGTTGGCCCCCGAGTACTCCGCGCGGCGGGCGATGATGAGCCGGGCCGCGCCGTTGACCAGCAGGGTGATGACGAACAGGACCAGACCGGAGGCGATGAGCGCGTCCCGGCCGTCCTGCGTCGCCTCGCTGAACTTGCTGGCGATGTTCTGGGCGAAGGTTCCGCCGCCCGGGTTGAGCAGGCTGGCGTGGATGATGAAGTCCGGGGAGAGCACGGTGGCGACGGCCATCGTCTCGCCGAGCGCGCGGCCGAGGCCGAGCATCGAGGCGGAGATCACACCGGAGCGGCCGAAGGGGAGCACCGCCATGCGGATGACCTCCCAGCGGGTGGCGCCGAGGGCGAGGGCCGCCTCCTCGATCATCTGCGGGGCCTGCCGGAAGACCTCACGGCTGACGTTGGTGATGATCGGCAGGATCATGATCGCGAGCAGGATGCCGACGGTGAGCATCGAGCGGGGCGCGCCCTGGTCCCACGAGAAGATCCCGGTCCAGCCGAAGTAGTCGTTCAGCCAGCCGAACAGGCCGATCATGTGCGGGACGAGGATCAGGGCGCCCCACAGGCCGTACACGATGGACGGCACGGCGGCCAGCAGGTCGATCACGTAGGAGACCGGGCCGCGGAGCTTGCGCGGGGCGTAGTGCGTGGTGAACAGGGCGATGGCGACCGCGATCGGGACCGCGATGACCATGGCGATGATCGAGGACACCACCGTGCCGAACGCCAGGACGGCGATGCCGAACTTCGGCGGCACCAGGTTGGTGTTCCACTCGAAGGTGGTGAGGAAGTTCGCGTGGTCCTTGCTGATCGCGAGCGAGGCGCGGTAGGTGAGGAAGACCGCGATGGCGGCCATGATCACCAGCAGCAGGATGCCCGACCCGCGGGAGAGACCGAGGAAGATACGGTCGCCGGGCCGGGTGGCGCCCCGGGCGGTGCGCTTCTGCGCCGCGACGGAGGGCTCGGGGGTGGGAGGGGGTGCTTCTTCAGGGTTCTTTGTCGATATATCCATCGGGGTTCTCCGGTCTGCGGGTCCACACGTGCGGTGTGCGGTCCGTGGCGGCGGTGCACCGGACGGTGCGGCCGGGCCCCTGGATCGGGGCCCGGCCGCACACTCGGACTAGCTGATGCTCGCGATGGTGCTGCGAACCTTGGTGATGATCGCGTCGGGGATCGGCGCGTAGTCGATGGTCGAGAGGACCTTCTGGCCGTCCTCGCTGGCGATGTAGGACAGGAACGCCTTCGTCGCGGGCAGCGTGTCGGCCTTGTTGCCCTTGTCGCAGATGATCTCGTACGTCACCAGGGTGATCGGGTACGCGCCCTCGGCCTTGGTGTTGTAGTCGAGCTTCAGCGACAGGTCGCTGCCGGTGCCGACGACCTGGGCGGCGGCGATGTCCTTGGTGGCGCTGTCGGTGCTGGGCGCGACCGGGGCCGAGGCGCCGGTGTTGATGCTGACCGCCTTGACACCGTCGGCGACGTAGGAGAGCTCGAAGTAGCCGATGGCACCCGAGGTCGCCTTGACCTGCTGGGCCACGCCCGCGGAGCCGGCCGCGGACTGGCCGCCCTTGGCCTGCCAGGCCTTGCCGCCGGAGTACTTCCAGTTGTCCGGGGTGGTGGCGATCAGGTACTTGGTGAAGTTGTCCGTGGTGCCGGACTCGTCCGAGCGGTGGAACGCCTGGATCTTGAGGTCGGGCAGCGTGGCGGACGGGTTCAGCTTCTTGATCGCCGCGTCGTTCCACTTGGTGATCTTGCTGTCGAAGATCTTGGCGAGCGTCGGGGCGTCCAGGACCAGGTTGTCGACACCCGGGACGTTGTAGCCGAGCGCGATCGGGCCGCCGACCATCGGGAGGTCGATGCCCTGGCCGCCGGAGCAGACCTTCTTGGAAGCGGTGACCTCGTCGGGCTTCAGCGCGGAGTCGGAACCGGCGAACGCCAGCTGACCCTGGTTGAAGGAGGTGACACCGGCGCCGGAGCCGCCGCCCTTGTAGTTGATCTGCACGCCACAGGCCTGGCTGAACGTCTTGACCCACGCGTCGATCGCGTTCTTCTGCGCGGACGAGCCGTCGGCGAGCAGCTGCTGACCCTTCTTGGCGTCGCCGCAGATGGCCGAGCTGGCCTTGCTCGACGAGGAGCTGCTGCTGCTCGCCGAGCCGCCGTTGTCGTCCGAGCCGCACGCCGTGAGGGCCAGGGCGCCGGAGACGGCGAGAGCACCGAGGGTGATGGCCCGCCGGTTCATGCGCTGAAGCTTCACTTGAGGGAGTTCCTTCCAGGAGCCGCCGTCCTGAATTCCGGCGGCGTGCGAAGACGTGGGTGACGCGGGTAGCGACCCCCAGGTCGCGGCTCGCATCGCGTAAGGCCGAAATTAGGCAGAACAGGTGAAGGCGCCTATGGGCATAAGTGAACGGAGGGTGAACCCCTGTGGGCGGTGTGGTTAGGTCACGGAACGCTCACGTCGAGGACACGAGCTGATTCCGGACTATGCCAGGCGCGGCGGGCCCGGAAACGCGGCCACGAGCAGGCGTTCCCTCGGTCGGGCGACGACCCTGGTCCGGCCGTCCCTTCGCAACGTAACGCGAGGTGGGCGCCACGGCAGCCCCGGCGACGGGGTCAGTCGAGCAGATCCTCGTCGGTGCCCACGGCGATCAGCACGAGGGAGATCAGGTCCCGGTCCCGCTCGTGGGTGAGCCGCCCGTGGGCCTGGTCCGGCCTGAGCCAGACGAGGACGTCGACCTCGTCGTTGGGCTCGAAGGTCCCGGCGGTCGCCTCGGCCGCCCAGTAGCGCACTTCCTTGGGCCGCCCGTGGTGGTCGGTGTAGCGGGCCGAGGGGAGCCGGGTCCCCAGCCGGCAGGTGTGGCCGGTCTCCTCCAGCACCTCGCGGCGGGCCGCCTCCTCGAAGGTCTCGCCCCGCTTGAGCTTGCCCTTGGGCCACGACCAGTCGTCCCACTTGGGCCGGTGGACCAGGGCCAGTTCGAGGTCCCCGGCGGACCGGTGCCGCCACAGGACGCAGCCGGCCGCCTGGACGGTGGTGTCGTTCGTCGAGGAAGTCACTGAGGGTTCACCGTCTCCTCCGCGCGGGTTGGTGCGGGGCGTCAGGGGGTGCCCACCGCCCGTTTCTGCCACGACTGCTGGAACGCGAAGCGGGCCGCCTCCACCTCGTGCCGCTGGTCGGCGTGCAGCACCCCGAGCGCGTACGCGGTCGCCGGCGCGATCCGCGGGGTGCGGGCCGCCGAGGCCGCGGCGGCGGCTGCCTCCGAGGCGTCCCGGTGCAGATTGAGGGCCTGGCCGGCCGCCAGCAGACGTACGTCCAGGGGCGCCCCGTCCGCGTGCAGCACCTCACCGGCGTAGCGGTGCAGCCGCAGCAGCAGCCGGACCTGGTGCCAGGGGCCGTCCTGCGGATGCGGGGCCGGGTCGGGGGAGAGGCCGTGGACGAGGGCCTCCGCGTTGTACGGATGCCCGGCGGTGACCAGCGGCAGCGCGCCGACCGCGTCGTTCAGCCGCTCACTCGCGGCGGCGGCCAGCGGGCGCAGATCGGCACCGCCGGCGGTCGGGGTCAGCGGCACCTCGCTGGCCAGTACGGCGACCTTGTCGGCGACCGCGTGGAAGCGGGAGGAGCCGAGCGCCTGGAGCGCGGTGGAGTGGGCCCGGGTCCGGGCCAGGGTGAGCTGGCGCTCCAGCAGGGCGCCCGCCTTGGCGGCGCCCACGGTGAGATTGCCGCGTTCGACGGTGACGGTGGCCGGTGCGGCCGGTCCGGTGCCCCGTCCGCTCGCGGGGGCCGGGACGCCCCGGCCCGCGCCGGTGACCCGGCCGCCCACGGCCGAGGCCGCCGACTGCGTGGGGAACGCGGCCGAGCCCGAGAGCCGGTGCAGGGCGAGCAGCAGCCGCTCCAGCCGGGCCGCGCACGCGTGCTCCAGCGCCAACGTGCCCGACAGCCACGCCAGTTCGGGGCGCATCTCCTCGGACCAGTCGGCGTCGAGGAGCGGCCGGAAGGTGTGCAGGCTGCCGCTGATCCGGCGGGCCGAGTGGCGCAGGGCGCGCGCCGCGTCGACGGACTCCTCCGTGCCGTTCTGCCCGCCGCCGGTCTCCCGGTGCAGCCGCAGCGCGCGGAGGAACTCCGTGGCCTGGCCGCGCAGGTAGCCCGCGAGGGCGTCACCTGTCACGGCCCGGGCCGTGGGATCCGTCGGGTCAAGGTGTTGCTGTGCCACGCCGGCGCCTCCGGGCGTCTATGAGCATCTCCTGGACGTTGCGCAGGGGTTGGCCTTCCGCGTCCGTCGCGTGCCGGGTCCACTCGCCGTCCGGGCCCAGGTGCCAGGAGGAGGTGGTGTCCGACATACCGGTCTCCAGGAGCCGGCTGATCGTGGCGCGGTGGGCCGGGTCGGTGACCCTGACCAGGGCCTCGATCCGTCGGTCGAGGTTGCGGTGCATCATGTCGGCGCTGCCGATCCACACCTCGGGCTCGCCTCCGTTGCCGAAGGTGAAGACCCGGGAGTGCTCCAGGAAGCGGCCGAGGACGGACCGTACGCGGATGTTCTCGGACAGGCCGGGGACGCCGGGCCGTACCGCGCAGATGCCGCGCACCCACACGTCGACCGGGACGCCTGCCTGGGACGCGCGGTAGAGCGCGTCGATGATCGCCTCGTCCACCATCGAGTTGACCTTGATGCGGATGTGCGCGGGACGTCCGGCACGGTGGTGCTGGACCTCCTTGTTGATCCGGGCGATCAGGCCGTCGCGCAGCGACTTGGGGGCGACCAGCAGCCGGCGGTAGGTCTCGCGGCGCGAGTAGCCCGACAGCCGGTTGAAGAGGTCCGAGAGGTCGGCGCCGACCTGCGGGTCGGCGGTCAGCAGGCCGAGGTCCTCGTAGAGGCGGGCCGTCTTGGGGTGGTAGTTGCCGGTGCCGACATGGCTGTAGCGGCGCAGCGTGTCGCCCTCCTGGCGGACCACGAGCGACAGCTTGCAGTGGGTCTTCAGGCCGACCAGGCCGTAGACGACATGGCAGCCCGCCTCCTCCAGCTTGCGCGCCCACTTGATGTTGGCGTGCTCGTCGAAGCGGGCCTTGATCTCGACCAGGACGAGGACCTGCTTGCCGGCCTCGGCCGCCTCTATGAGGGCGTCGACGATCGGGGAGTCGCCGGAGGTGCGGTACAGGGTCTGCTTGATCGCGAGGACGTCGTCGTCGTTGGCCGCCTGCTCCAGGAAGCGCTGCACGGACGTGGAGAACGAGTCGTAGGGGTGGTGCAGCAGCACGTCCCGGTTGCGCAGGGCGGCGAAGATGTCGGGCGCGGAGGCGGTCTCGACCTCGGCGAGGTCGCGCTGGGTGCCCGCGATGAACTTGGGGTACTTCAGCTCGGGCCGGTCCAGGCCGCCGATCCGGAACAGGCCGGTGAGGTCGAGCGGGCCCGGCAGCGGGTACACCTCGGCCTCGCTGATCTTCAGCTCGCGCACCAGCAGGTCGAGCACCTCGCGGTCGATGGACTCCTCGACCTCCAGGCGCACCGGCGGCCCGAAGCGGCGCCGCATGAGTTCCTTCTCCAGGGCCTGGAGCAGGTTCTCGGCGTCGTCCTCCTCGACTTCGAGGTCCTCGTTGCGGGTCAGCCGGAACGCGTGGTGCTCCAGGATCTCCATGCCCGGGAAGAGTTCCTCCAGATGGGCGGCGATCACGTCCTCCAGCGGGACGTAGCGGCCCGGCGAGGACTCCAGGAAGCGGGAGAGCAGCGGCGGCACCTTGACGCGCGCGAAGTGCCGGTGCCCGGTGACCGGGTTGCGCACGACGACCGCGAGGTTCAGCGAGAGACCCGAGATGTACGGGAACGGGTGCGCGGGGTCGACGGCCAGCGGGGTCAGCACGGGGAAGATCTGGTGCCGGAACAGGGTGAAGAGGCGGGCCTGCTCCTTCTCGGTCAGCTCGTTCCAGCGGACCAGGTGGATGCCCTCCTCCGCCAGCGCGGGGGCGATGTCCTCGTGGTAGCAGGCGGCGTGCCGGGCCATCAGTTCGCGCGAGCGGGCCCAGATCATCTCCAGCACCTCGCGCGGCTGGAGGCCGGACGCGGAGCGGGTGGCGACCCCGGTGGCGATACGGCGCTTGAGGCCGGCCACCCGGACCATGAAGAACTCGTCCAGGTTGCTGGCGAAGATCGCGAGGAAGTTCGCCCGCTCCAGGAGCGGGGTGTTCGGGTCCTCCGCGAGCTCCAGCACTCTCTCGTTGAACGCGAGCCAGCTGCGCTCCCGGTCCAGGAAGCGGCCCTGCGGGAGCTGGGGCCCGTCGTACGGCGACTCCTCGTACTCGTCGAGGTCGGCGTCGATGTCGGGTTCCAGATCGGAGACCGCCGCCGACACGGTGTGCGGGCGGTGGGCGGCTATGGAGCCCACGGAGGGCTGCGCGTGCTGGACCTGTGCCTGGGCGTTGGGCTGGCTGCTCATGTGCCCATTGTTCCGCGCGACGGGCGATACGGGCGCGTCGGACAGCGCCGGAAGGAGCGGGAGGACGGCGCCGTCGCTCCCGTTCACCTCGGGAGGCGGCGAAGGCTCTGGCACGACGGGCTTCATTCGCCGAGCGTCGCAAGCCCGTCTGAACCAATGGTTACGGCGACATGGCGTGCGGGATATCGGGGGGCGGCTCCCGGACGTCTACGGCACGGAAACGAACGTAACGGATGCCTGGGAGCCGCCGTGAGGGGGGATCCGGTCAGGAGGTGCGGCGGCGCAGCAGGGTGAAGGCGGCGCCGAGGACCAGGGCGGTGAGGGCCGCCACGATGCCGCTCTCCACGAGCTGGAGGGGCCAGAAGTGGGCGGCGGGGTGGTAGTCGACGTAGTAGCCGGTGATGTCGACGGCCTTGAGGCACTTGGTGTCGGTGAAGCAGGTGTCGCTGACATGGGCGCCCGTGGCGGTGACGGCGCCCTGCTCGACGTGGAGGACGTTCGGCGGGGCGTCGTAGCCCGTGCGTACGGTGCTGACGCGGGTCACCGTCGGCCACAGGTGCGGGCGGGCGACGTCGAGCGCGGTGCGTACGAGGGCCGTGGCCGTCACCGCGAGGCCGAGGGCGGGCAGGGCGCGGCGCTGGAGGAGGGCGGCGAGGGCGCCGAGGGCCAGGCCGAGCAGCGGGTGGATCAGCGCGAGGGTGCCGTTGGCTTCGAAGGCGCGGTCGTCCCACCAGTGCCAGCTGACCGGGACCTGGTGGGCGTCGTAGAGGAGTCGGTGCAGCAGGACCAGGACGGTGGTGCCGGCGGTGATCAGGGCGGCGGGCACGGTGAGGGTGGCGGCCAGCCAGCGGGTCGGGGAGACGGACTGGGTCCAGGCCAGCCGTACGGTTCCGTGGTCGAGTTCGCGGCCGATGAGCACGGCCGCCGTGGCGGCGGCGAAGTACGGCGTGACACCGATGAGGAACTCGGCGGTGGCGTAGGCCAGGTGGTAGGCGGAGACGGGGCTGCTCCAGTCGCAGCCGTGCGCGGTGCACTTGCGCGCCCAGTCGGCCGCCGCGGCGGTGCCGCCGGGGCCGTAGGCCCACAGCAGGGGGCCGGCGGCGGCGGTGAAGAGCACCGCCCAGACGGTGAGCGCGCCGCGCTGGAGCCGCAGGACCGTACGGGCCGGGAAGACGGCGGTGGGGGCGGTCATACGGCGGCTGCCTTCCGCGCGGGCGCCGAAGCGGTGCGGCGCCGGAGGAGTTCGAACGCGGCCGTCGTCAGCAGGGCGGTGACGGCGAGGACGATCGCGGTCGTGGTCGACTGGAGGGGCCAGTAGTGGGACGCGGGGTGGTGGTCGTTGAAGTAGCCGACGGCGTCGAGCCGGTCGTAGGCGGCCCGGCAGGTCCGGTCGGTGGCGCTGCCGCACAGGTGGCCGGAGATGTGCTCGCCGGTGGAGGTGACCAGGCCCTGGTCGACGACGATGCCGGAGCCGGCCGGGACGCTGTGCCGGAGGCTGCTGATGGTGCTGACCGAGGGCCACAGGTGGGGTGTCGCGAGGGCGACGGCGCTCCACAGGATGCCGGTGCTCACCAGTGAACCGACCAGCGCGCCGGGGGAGTTGCGCTTGTACACCCCCCAGAAGGCGCCGCTCGCCAGGCCGGCCAGGGCCATCGCGGTGGTGGCCGTGCCGTTGGCCGCGTAGGTGCCGAGGTCGTGCCAGCCCTTGGCGGTGTCGATCCGGCCCTGCCCGGCCGACCAGGCCCAGTGGTGCAGTCCGGCGAGGAGACCGGATCCCGCGGTGATCAGGGCGGCGGGCAGGGCGAGCTTGGCGGCCAGCCAGCGGACCGGGGAGACCGCCTGCGTCCAGGCCAACTGTGCGGTGCCGCTCTCCAGTTCACGGCTGACCAGCGCGGCACCGGACCAGGCGGCGACCAGGAAGGGGACGGCGACGACGGCGACGGTCGTGTAGGTGTACCAGTCCTTGTACCGGACGATCGCGTCCATGTCGTACGCGCAGTCGGCCGTCCCGCAGGCGCGGTACTGCTTCCAGGCCGCGGCGGAGGCGTCGGTCAGCGGGCCGCCCACCCACAGCAGCAGGCCTCCGACGACGAGGACGAGGACGATCCAGGAGATCAGGGCCGGCCGGTGCAGGCGGATCAGCCAGCGCAGCAGGTGCGGCGACCGGGCCGGGCGCGCGGCGAGCGCCGACGGTGTGGCGAGGGCGGTCATGCGGCGGTCTCCGGGGTGGTGGGAAGTGGGGCCTGCTGGAAGCCGGGGGTGAACCTAACCGCTGTCCTGCCGTGTGACCGGTTAGAAATGACCCCATCGTTTTGCGGGCGCCGGGTCGGGAGGGCGATCACGCGGCGGCCTCCGAGGTCTCCGAGGTCTCCGCGGTCTCGACGGCCGGTGCCTGGGGGCTGCGGAGGTAGGAGAGGACCAGCTCCTCCAGCGTGGGTGCGCCGGTCTGCCAGTCGGCGGCGAGGGGGGCCGAGGGGCGGATCAGGGCGGTGAGCTGGCGGCCCGTCGTCCGGGACTCGACGACCGTGTGGGCGTCCAGGACGGTGTCGGCGGGCGCGGAGACGCGGCGGTGCGCGGCCAGCAGGTCGTCGATCTCGCCGGCGATCCGGACCCGGCCGCCGTCGATCAGCAGCAGGTGGTCGCAGGAGTCCTCCAGCTCGGACAGCACGTGCGAGGACATCATGATCGTGGTGCCGGACTCGGCGGCCTGCGCCATGAGCAGGCCCATCAGCCGGTGCCGGGCCAGCGGGTCCAGGTCGGCCATCGGCTCGTCCAGGAGCAGCAGTTCGGGCCGCTTGGCCACCGCGAGGGCGAGCGCGACGCGGGTGCGCTGACCGCCGGAGAGCGCCCGGATGCCCGACTTGGGGTCGAGGCCGCCGTCCGCGACGACCCGCTCGGCGAGCGCGCCGTCCCAGCGGTCCGTGTTGAGGTCGGCGCCCATCCGCAGCGTCTCGGCGACCGTGAGCTGCGGGTAGAGGGGCTTGTCCTGGGCGACGTAGGAGACCCGCTCGCGGGCCGCACCCGGACGGCCGCCGAGGACGGTGAGGCCGCCCTCGCTCGCGGCCAGCAGTCCGGCGGTCAGGGCCAGGAGCGTGGACTTGCCCGCGCCGTTGGGGCCGACGACCGCGCAGACCCGCCCGGCGGGCAGCCGGAACGCGCAGTCCCGCAGCGCCCACCCTCCCCGCCGGCCGAACCGCTTGCCGAGCGCGGTCGCCTCTATCGCGGCGGTGCCTGTCATGAACGTTCTCCTTGGAAGTGCTTGTCGAGTACGGCGGCGAAGAGCGCGGCGACGTCGTCCCGGCCCAGGCCGGCCGCGCGGGCCCGGTCGGCCCAGTCGTCGAGCTCCAGCCGCAGCGGGGAGTCGGCGGGCGTGGTGCTCAGCCCCTTGCGGACGAAGGTGCCGAGGCCGCGGCGGGCCTCGACCAGTCCCTCGCGCTCCAGCTCGCGGTAGGCCTTGAGGACGGTGTTCGGGTTGATGGCGGTGGCCTCGACGACCTCGCGGGCCGTGGGCAGCTTGTCGCCGGGCTCCAGCATTCCCAGCCGCAGCGCCTGCTTGGTCTGCTGGACGATCTGGACATAGGTGGCCACACCGCTGTGCCGGTCGATGCGGTACTCGACCACTGGGGTTCCACCACCCTTTCACTAATTGAGTAGTGAAAGGGTGGTGCAGGGGGGCTGCGAAAGTCAAGAGAGATCCGTGCCCCGGTCCGTGAACCGATCGACGGGGCTCGTGCGATGAGGAGACGTGAGCGAAACGGGAAGCGACGGAGAGCTGCTGCGGGCCATCGCGGCGGACGGCGACCGACGCGCGTTCGAAGAGCTGTACCGGCGGTACGCGCCCTGGCTGACTGCCCGGCTGCGCGGCCGGTGCGCCGACGCCGGGATGGTCGACGACGTCGTACAGGAGACGTTTCTCGCGGTGTGGCGGGGCAGTGCCCGCTACCGCGAGGACGGCGACGTGGCCGGGTGGCTGTGGCGGATCGGGTCACGCCGGCTGATCGACGTGCTGCGCGGCGACGGCGCGCGCGGCCGGCTGCGGCAGGCGCTCACGCGGCTGCGGCACCGGGACGAGGCGTCGGCGGAGGAACGCGTGCTCGCGGGGGTGGAGCACGGAGACCTCGCCGGCGCCCTGGTCCGGCTCTCGCCGGAACTGCGGGCGGTCCTCCAGGCCACCGTGATCGACGGGCTGACCACCCGGGAGGCCGCCGTCCTGCTGGGCATCCCGGCCGGGACGGTCAAGACACGGGCCATGCGGGCCCGTAAGCAACTGCGGGAGGAGCTGGCATGACCTGGCATGTGGCCGAAGACGACGTACGCGCCTACGCGCGGGGCGAGTTGGCACCGCCCATGCTCTGGTCCGCCGACACCCACCTCGCGCGGTGCGCCGACTGCCGGGCCCTGTTGGCGGCCGTCACCGACCCCGTCGCGCTCGACGCCGGCTGGGACCGCCTCGACGCCGAACTCGACGTCCCCAAAAGGGGGTTGGTGGAATCGCTGCTCGTGCGGATCGGCGTCGCCGACCACACGGCACGGCTGCTCGCGGCGACGCCGGTGCTGCGCCGCTCGTGGCTCGGCGCGGTGGCCGCGCTGCTGGTGATGACCGTCCTGGTCACCAACACGCTGAAGAACACCCAGTCCCCGACCCTCTTCCTCGGACTCGCCCCGCTGCTGCCGCTCGCCGGCGTCGCGCTGTCGTTCGGGCCGAAGTTCGACCCGACGTACGAGATGACCGTCGTCGCCCCCATGCACGGCTTCCGGCTCCTGATGATCCGCACGGTCGCCGTCCTGGCCACCGGCCTCGGCCTCAACGGGCTCGCCTCCCTGGCGCTGCCCGGCTACGGCCTGGCCGCCCTGGGCTGGCTGCTGCCCGCCCTCGCCCTGACCACGACCGGCCTGGCCCTGACCCCACGCCTGGGACCGGTCCTCGCGCCGTCCCTGGTCGGCGGCGGCTGGGTCGCGTTCCTCGTGATCGCCGACGACCTGCACGGCGGCACCCTCGAACCCTTCACCCTGGCCGGACAGGCGGTGGCCGCGGCCGTCGCCGCGCTCGCGGCCGGACTCCTCTACCTGCTCCGGGACCGCTTCGACACCCGGCCGGCCGCCTTCGGGCCCCTCATCTGAATCCCCCGTACCCCGACTGGAGTTCCGTACATGACCACCACCGTCTCCGCGGCCGGGCTCAGCCTGCGCTACGGCTCGACGCACGCCCTCGACGACGTGTCGCTGCGGCTCGGCGAGGGCGTCACCGGGCTGCTCGGCCCCAACGGCGCGGGAAAGACCACCCTGTTGCGGGTGCTGGCCACCGCGCTGCCCGCGGACTCGGGCGCGTTCACCGTGCTCGGCCACGACCCGAGCACCACCGGCGGACGCCAGGAGGTGCGGCGCGTCCTCGGCTACCTGCCCCAGACGCCCGGCTTCCACCCGGACTTCACCGCCTTCGAGTTCGTCGACTACGTCGCGATCCTCAAGGAACTCACCGACCGCGAGGGACGCCACCGCGAGGTGCGGCGGGTGCTCGCCGAGGTCGACCTCGCCGACGTGCGCGGCAAACGCATCAAGAAACTCTCCGGCGGCATGCGGCAGCGCGTCGCGCTCGCCGCGGCCCTCGTCGGCGACCCGGGCTTCCTGGTCCTCGACGAACCGACCGTCGGCCTCGACCCCGAACAGCGCATGCGCTTCCGCGAGTTGATCGCCCGGGCGGGCGAGGGCCGCACGGTCCTGCTCTCCACCCACCAGACCGAGGACGTCGCGATGCTCTGCAACCGCGTCGTCGTCATGGCCGGCGGCACCGTCCGCTTCGACGGCACCCCGGCCGAACTCACCGCACGCGCCGCCGGCCGGGTGTGGAGCGGCAGCGAACGCGACCCCGCCGCGATGGCGGGCTGGCGCACCGGCCTCGGCGCCTTCCGCAACGTCGGCGACCCGCCGGCCGGCGCGGAACTCGTCGAACCCACCCTGGAGGACGGCTACTTGATCGCCCTCGACGGTATGGCCGCGGAGGTGGCGGCATGAGCGCCGTACTGGAGAAGGCGCCCCCGGCCGAACGCGCCGACGAGCGACGCCGGCCCTGGGCGGCCGTGTTCGCGCTCGCTCTCTTCGAGTCCCGCAAACTCCTGCTGCGCCTCCCGGTGCTGCTCATGTTCGTCCTGCACGCCGCCTGGATCTGCTGGAACATGCGCGACGCGTGGACCGGCTACCCGGCCCTCCAGGACATCGACCGCGCCACCCAGACCGGTCCGCTGCTGCCCGCCCTGGCCGTGCTGCTCTGCTCCAACCAGGCGGTGCTGCGCTCCCACCGGCAGGACACCGACCGGCACTTCGACGTGCTCGTCCTCGAACCCTGGCGCCGTACGGTCGCGTTCGCGCTGTCCGTCGTACCGGCCGCCGCGGTCACCGCGCTGCTGGTGGCCGCGCAGTTCACCTGGGGCGTGCTCGCGCCCGGTTCGGTGGGGCGCGGCTCGGTGGGCGAACTCCTCGCCGGACCGCTCACGGTGCTGCTCGCCGGAACGGCCGGAGTGCTGCTGGCCCGCATCGTGCGGTCGCCGTTCGGCGCGCCGATGCTCCTGGTGCTGGCGTTCTTCTCGACCCTCTTCCTGGGGGCGGTCCCGGGCAGCGACGACGGCAGCGCGACACGGTGGCTGGTACCGGTCATCGGTGAGGCGAGCAGCAAGACCCTCCCCTCCGACCTGCTGGGCCGCCCGGCGGCCTGGCACGCCCTCTACCTGCTCGGCCTCGCGCTGACCCTGGCGCTGGCGGCGGTCCTGGTCAACGGCGGCCGGACGAAGACCGTCGCCGCCGCACTGGTCGTGGCGGTCGGCCTCGGCGCCTGGGGCGCGGTCGGCCAGGCCGGCAAGGTGTCCCGGGAGACCACCGAGGCACGCGTGCTGGCCACCGTCAACCCGGCCAAGGTCCAGTCCTGCGCCCGGCACGGCAACTCCACGTACTGCGCGTTCCCCGAGTGGCTGCCCCGCACCGGCACCTGGGCCGAGGTCGCCGACCACGTCCAGTCCCTGGCCGGCGGCACCGCGGCCGACGAGAAGCTGCTCGTACGGCAGCGCGTCGACGCCCGCTACGGCATGGACGGCGACGGCGCGATCGACCCGTCCACCACGCCCTACCAGGTGACCGTCGGCACCGGCTGGGGCGGCCCCCGGGTACCGGAGTTCGCCGCGGCGGTCTCCTCGGTGCTGATCATGGGCAACGAGAAGGCGACCGAGTCCCTCTGCGACGGCCGCATGGTCACCATCATGTGGCTGGCGCTCGGCTGGCAGTCCGACCCGCTGACCCAGCTGCGCGCGGTCCGCCTCGACGACAGCGTGGCCGGCTCCGCGATCGTCCTCTCGCCGACCAACCCCTTGTCGATGACGGCCGAACAGACCACCGTGGTACGGGAGTTGCTGAAGGCCGACAAGAACACCATCGCCCCCAGGGTGAAGGCGCACTGGGCGGAGCTGACCGCGCCCAAGGTGACCACCGCGAAGGTGGCCGGGCTGCTGGGCGTCAAGGCACCGACGGGAGCGGACAAGTGCGAGTGACCACAGGGGTGCCGGGGCAGCTGGTCCGCCCGGTGCTGCGCGCTCTGCCCCGGCGGGCGCTCGGCGCGGGCGCCGGGGCGGGGCTCCTGCTGGCCGCGCTGCCGAGACTGCTCTCCGACCACCCCAACTCCTGGACGGCGCTGGCCGTGCTGCGCGGCGCCGCGCTCTGCCTCGCCCTGGGCCTGACCTTCCTCCTGGACGACCCGGCCCGTCAGGTGACGGCGGCGGTCCCCACCCGCCGTATGCTCCGGGCCGCCCTGCGCACCGCGCTGGTCGCGCCCCTGGCCGCCCTGTGGTGGACGGCGGTGGTCCTGCTGGTCCCGGCGGAGGTACGGCCCCCGGTCGGCCCCCTCACCCTGGAGGCCGGCGCGGCGGCGCTCGTCGCGCTGGCCGCGTCGGCCACGGCCGTCCGCCTCACCGACGAGGCGGAACCGGGCCAGCGGGTCGCCATCGCCCTGCTCGCCACGGCCATGGCGGCGGCCCTCCTGTTCCCGGAGAACTGGGGCCTGTTCGCCGCCCCGAAGGACAAGTCGTGGGCGGTGGGCCACGACCACTGGGCGCTCGTCCTGGCGGGCGCGGCCCTGGTGTGGACGGCCTGCGGCCCGGAGCCGCTACGCCGCAGGCGACTGCGGCCCACCCCGTCCTGACCAGGCCTGTCATGACCGGGCCCGTTGTGACCGGGCCCCGCGCGGCTCAGCCGTTCACGACTCCGACCGGTACATCAGGTCCGTCTCGAACGTCGTGAACCCCAGCCGCTCGTACACCGACACGGCCGCCTTGTTGTCCGCGTCGACGTACAGCATCGCGGTGGGCAACCGCTGCGCGGCCAGGTGCCGCAGCCCGATCGTCGTCAGCGCCTTGCCCAGCCCGCCGCCCTGCGCGCCGGGCAGCACCCCGACGACGTAGACCTCGCCGCGCTGCTCCTCCGCGTGGACCTTCGTCCAGTGGAAGCCGATCAGTTCGCCGTCGCGTTCGGCGAGGAAGAAGCCCTCGGGGTCGAACCACGCCTCGGCCTTGCGGTCGTCGAGGTCCCGCTGGGTGAGGGAACCCTGCTCCGGGTGATGGGCGAAGGCCGCGGCGTTGACGGCGAGCCAGGCCGCGTCGTCGGCGCCGGGCACGAAGGTCCGTACCGTCACCCCCTCCGGGAGCACCGGCTCGGGCAGTTCCAGATCCGCCAACGACCGCCGCAGCTGGCGCAGTTCGCGGAACAGGGCGAGCCCGAGCACCTGGGCCAGATGGCGCGCGGCGGGATGCCCGCCGTGCGCCCACACCCGCAGCCGCTTGCCCGAGGCGGCCAGCAGCGCGGAGCCGAGCGCCCGCCCGTGCCCGTGCCCCCGCCGGGCGGGCCGGACCAGGAGTTCGGCGGCCGGTGCCTCCACCGGGTCGGTGTCCTCCAACTGGCCGTAGCCGACGAGCTCTTCGCCCAGGGTGAGCAGCAGATGCGAGACCCCGGGCCGCGCCCCGCCGCGCAGCTGAAGCCGCCCCTGCTCGGACACCGCGGGCTGCCCGTCGGTCCCGGCGGCCTCGGCGATCAGCGCGAGGACGGCCCCGGCCTGGTCCGGGGTGAGCTCGGAACGGGTCTCGATGGAACGGGAGATGGCTGCGGGCCGTGCGGTGTCGTCGCTGGTCATGGCCTCAGGGTAAGCGGACGTACCGGCAAAGTGGCGGCAAAGAAGAAACCAGGATGTAACCAAGAACCCCCTGTCACGCTACGCGCGTTGACCCTAGGCTGCGCCGGAACGTGGTGACTTCTCAGCCGACTGACAGGGGGGCTCATGCCAGCCACTTCCCAGCCGTACCGCCCGCGCAGACGCCGTGTCGTCGGCCTGCTCGCCGCCGCCGCGAGCCTGGCCACGGCCGGTGCGCTGGCCGCCGCGCTGCCCGCCGACGCGCACGGAAACCCGGGCGGGGGCGGATCCGGTCACGGCTCCAAGCCCGGCCGCTATCAGGACGTCCAGCTCCTCTCCTTCAACGACCTGCACGGCAACCTGGAGCCCCCGTCCGGTTCCTCCGGCCGGGTCACCGAACTCCAGCCGGACGGCACGACGAAGACGATCGACGCGGGCGGTGTCGAGTACCTCGCCACCCACCTGCGCGAGGCCCGCAAGAGCAACCCGTACTCGATCACCGCGGCCGGCGGCGACATGGTCGGCGCCTCCCCGCTGATCTCGGGCCTGTTCCACGACGAGCCGACCATCGAGGCCCTCAACAAGCTGGACCTGGACGTCACTTCGGTCGGCAACCACGAGTTCGACGAGGGCGCCAAGGAACTGGCCCGCCTCCAGAACGGCGGCTGCCACCCCACCGAGGGCTGCTACACGGACAAGAAGTTCAAGGGCGCCGACTTCCCCTACCTCGCGGCCAACGTCCTCGACGAGAAGACGAAGAAGCCGATCCTCAAGCCCTACTGGGTGTGGAAGAAGAACGGCGTCAAGGTCGGCTTCATCGGCGTCACCCTGGAGGGCACCCCGGGCATCGTCTCGGCGGACGGCGTCAAGGGCCTCCAGTTCAAGGACGAGGTCGAGACGATCAACAAGTACGCCAAGGAACTCCAGAAGCAGGGCGTGAAGTCGATCGTCGCGCTGATCCACGAGGGCGGCTTCCCCGCCTCCTCCGCCTACAACTACGACTGCGACGCGTCCGGCGGCGGCTCCGGCATCTCCGGCCCGATCGTCGACATCGCGAAGAACGTCACCCCGGCCGTCGACGCCCTCGTCACCGGCCACACCCACAACGCCTACGTCTGCACGATCGACGACCCGAGCGGCAAGCCCCGCACGGTCACTTCGGCCGCGTCCTTCGGCCGCCTCTACACGGACACCACGCTGACGTACGACCGCGTCACCGGCGACATCGCCCGTACGGCGGTCAAGTCCGCGAACCACGTGGTCACCCGGACCGTGCCCAAGGCCGCCGACATGACCTCCCTGATCAGCAAGTGGAACACCCTCGCGGCCCCCATCGGCAACCGCGCGATCGGCTACATCTCCGCCGACGTCAACAACACCGGCACCGAGTCCCCGATGGGCGACCTCATCGCCGACGCGCAGCTCGCCTACGGCCGTGAGCTGGACCCGGAGACCGACCTCGCGCTGATGAACCCGGGCGGGGTGCGGGCCGGCCTGACGTACAAGGCCTCGGGCGCCGAGGGCGACGGGGTGGTGACGTACGCCGAGGGCTTCACGGTGCAGCCGTTCGCCAACACCGTGAACCTCCAGGACTTCACCGGCGCGCAGTTGGTCCAGGTGCTCAAGGAGCAGGTGAGCGGGACGAACGCGGCGGCGCCGAAGGTGCTCCAGCCCTCGTCGGGCCTGACGTACACGCTGGACCTGACGAAGAGCGGCGCGGACCGTGTGGTCACCGACTCCATCCGTCTCGACGGCAAGGCGATCGACCCGGCCGCCACCTACCGCGTCGCGACGAACAGCTTCCTCGCGGGCGGCGGTGACGGCTTCACGACGCTGGGGCAGGGCACCGGCGACCTGGTCGGCACGGACGACCTCACCGCGCTGGCCCGCTACCTGACCGCCCACTCCTCGGCGACGAGCCCGCTCACGCCTCCGACGGCGAACCGGATCACGGTCGTGCAGTAGCAGCAACCCCCCTGAGGGGCCCGGTGCCGCAGGTCGGCGCCGGGCCCCTTCCTTTTTCCCGTTCTAAATTCTGTGTAAGACCGGTTTCGGTTCCGGGAATTCCATAAGAGTCATCCATAGCAACCGCTCAGCAAGGTCTAAGCGAAAATCGCTTTTTCCGCGCCGGAAGTCCAGTAGTGTTTTCCATGTCGAAAGCGAACAGCGCAAACGGCAGAGGCAGTACAAGACGAAGGAGAACGCGATGAGCTTCCACAAGATTGCCCCGGTCAAGAAGCACCACAAGCCCGCCCCGGCCCCCAAGAAGGCCCCGAAGAAGCCCGCCCCGCGCCGCCGCCCGGTCGCCCAAAAGGGCTGACAGAGAATTTACAGAAGTAATTCAAAGGCAGTTGCAGCAGATCGGTAGAGGAACTGTTGCAGAACCGCAGCAGAGACCGCAGCAGAGAGGGAAACAGACATGAGCTTCCACAAGATCGCCCCGGTGAAGAAGACCCGCAAGCCCGCCCCGGCCCCGAAGAAGCCCGCGCCCAAGAAGCCGGCGCCGGCGCCGAAGCGTCGTCCGGTCGGGCACAAGTAAGCAGTCCCGAGAGCCGCAGAAGAAGACCCGCAGCACCCCACATCCGGCCGCAGAGCCGAACTCCCAGGGAGGGAACCCCACATGAGCTTCCACAAGATCGTCCCGGTCAAGAAGCACCGCAAGCCCGCTCCGGCCCCGAAGAAGCCCGCGCCCAAGAAGCCCGCGCCCGCTCCGAAGCGCCGTCCGGTCGCCCACCAGGGCTGAGCAGGCACCCCGTGAGGCGGGGCCGCCGGTTAGCGAGCACGCTCGCGCCGGTGGCCCCGCCTCGGCCACGTCCAGGCCATTTTTTCCGAAGTCCGAAGGGAGTTGTTGACCATGAGGGAAGCCCGTGAGGCCTTCCGCCGTTTCTGGCCGCTGACCCGCGGTGACCGCAGATGGCTCGCGGTGATCATCGCGTGCGTCATCGTGTCGGCGCTCGCCGAGACCGCCGCGATCCTGCTCTTCGCGGAACTCACCGACAACGCCCTCAAGGCCGGTTCACTCTCCGCGTTCTGGGGCCCGGCCGCCGCCTGGCTCGGCGTCGCCGTACTCGGCGCGCTCGTCGGCTACTTCGGCAACTCCCTCGCCACCTGGACCGCGGAACGCTTCGTCCTGCGCCTGCGCGCGAACGTCTTCGGCCATGTCCAGGACCTCCCGCCGCACTTCTTCCAGCGGCACCGCCAGGGCGACCTGGTGGAACGCCTCACCGGAGACGTGGAGGCCATCGAGCAGATGGTCGTCTCAGGTGTGGTCGGCACGATCTCCGCCGCCTTCTCCGCGGTCTTCTACGCCTGCGCGGCCCTCTACCTCCGCTGGGACCTGGCCCTGGCCACGTTCGTCCTGGCCCCCCTGTTCCTGCTCGCCGCCCGCCGCTTCTCCGGCCGCATCAAGCAGGCCTCGCAGGACGAGCGGGTGGCGGACGGCGCGATCACCTCGGTGGTCGAGGAGTCCCTCGGCAACGTGGTCCTCACCCAGGCCTACAACCGCCGCCGCGACGAGGAGAAGCGCCTCGACGTCGAGGCCCGCGCGTGGATGAGGGCATCGGTGCGCGGCGCCCGCCTCAGCGAGATGTACGAGCAGTTCGTCGAGGTGGTGGAGACCCTCTGCGTCCTCGCGGTCATCGGCCTCGGCGTCTGGGAGATCTCCGCCGGCCGCATGACCCTCGGCGCCCTCCTCGCCTTCGCCGCCTTCATCGGCTACCTCTACCCCCCGGTCCGCAACCTCGGCCAACTCGGCCTCACCCTCACGGCGGCCACGGCCGGCGCGGCCCGCATCAACGAGATCCTGGACGCCACCCCGTCCGTCGGCGACCCCCGCGAACCCGTCCCCGCCTGGCCGGTCCACGGCTGGGTCAGCTTCCACGGCGTGACCTTCCGCTACCCCGGCGCGCCCCGCGAGACGGTGGACGACGTCACGTTCCGGGCGAACCCCGGCGAGCTGGTGATAGTCACCGGCGAGAGCGGCGCGGGCAAGTCGACCCTGTCGAAACTCCTGACCCGCTTCTACGACCCCTCCGAGGGCGTGATCTGCCTGGACGGCGTCCCGCTGCGGGACGTACCGCTCGAATTCCTGCGCGAGAACGTGGCGCTGCTGCCCCAGCAGACCCTGATCCTCAACGGCACGATCCGCGAGAACATCGAGTGCGGCAGGCCGGGCGCGACGGACGAGGAGATCGAGCGGGCGGCACGGGCGGCGGCGGCCCACGACTTCGTCGCGGCCCTTCCCGAGGCCTACGACACGCTGATCGCCCCCGGCACGGCGGCCCTCTCCGGCGGCCAGCTGCAACGGATCGCCATCGCGAGGGCGATGCTGCGCGAGGCCCCGGTCCTGGTCCTCGACGAACCCACGGCGGGCCTCGACTCGGTGGCCGCCCGCCAGGTGATCCGGCCCCTGCGCCGGCTGATGTCCGGCCGTACGACCATCATGATCACCCACGACCTGAGCCTCGCGCCCGACGCCGACCGCATCCTGGTCATGGCGGGCGGACGCCTGGTGGAGGAGGGCACGCACGCGGAGCTGGTGGCACGGGGCGGCGCGTACGCGCGACTCGCGGGCCCGCTCCCCGAGACGGCGATCACAGGCACAGGAACGGGCACGGGACGGCACCGCGCGGACGACACGATGATCCTGAGGCTGCCGCTCAACTAGCGGTCACCTGTGAGGAGTTGCGCCCCGGAGGGTGTACCCCAGCCCCCGCACGGTGTGGATGAGCCGCGGTTCGCCGCGGCTCTCCAGTTTCCGCCGCAGATACATCACATACACGTCGAGGGTGTTGGACGCGGGCTCGAAGTCGAACCCCCAGACGTGCCGGTGCAGCCGGGCCCGGGTGAGCACGGTGCCCGGATGCCGCAACAGGTACTCCAGCAACAGGAATTCGGTACGGGTGAGTTCGAGCGGCCGGCCGCCGCGGGTGACGGTACGGGGGCCCGGATCCATGACGAGATCATGAAAGACGAGCCGTTCGAGCTCGGGAGCCGGCGGCGCCTCGTCTGCTGCCCGCCGCCCGCTCCGGCGCAGCAACGCCCGTACCCGGGCGAGCAGTTCCTCCACCGCGAACGGTTTGCTCAGATAGTCGTCGGCGCCGTTGTCGAGAGCGACGATCCGGTCGCCCACGGCGGTCCGCCCGGTGAGCATCAGGATCGGCACGGTGCACCCCGACGCGCGAATCCGCCGGGTCGCGGCCAGCCCGTCCAACCCGGGCATGGTGACGTCCATCAGCACGAGATCGGGCTCGCCCCCGAGCAGATCGAGCGCGGTACGCCCGTCCCCCGCGAGGACGGTCTCGTACCCCTCGAACCTCAGCAGCCGCCCGATCCCTTCCCGTACGTCCACGTCGTCATCGGCCAGCAGAATCTTCCGCGCCTCCGCCATCCGAACACGGTGTGACGGGTGCCTGTGCGGGAGCTGGCAGGGGGTTGGCAGCGGGTTATGCGTGGGCGCCGCTCGGGGTGTTCGCGCCTCGCAGCCCGGCTGCGCACCAATCACAGTTGATCGAATAGGTGTTCGCTTATATGCTCCCGGGGTCGTGGGGGCGCGCCGTTCCAGAAGGACCGACTGTGGCGGCTGCGTCGACCTTCGGCGATTTGCAGAAGGAAGAGCAAGAAGGAGGGGGAAAGAATGATCGGCAAGAGGCTTGCCCGTCTGGCCACGGTTGGTGCAGTTGCTGCCGCGATGATTACTGTCTCGGCGCTTCCCGCAAGCGCCAATTCGGACAAAATCATCTATCTGCCCGGCGGCAAGGGCTATATGAAGTTCCATGACGACGGGGATGTTTTCGAGGTCTGTGACACCAAGGCCGACGGACATGGTGTCACGGGCACCTTGCTCCGCTTCAACCGCCTGACCGCGGACAGGGTGACGGTGTTGGTGGTCACCGATGGCGGCGACAGCGGCTGCAACAAAAAGGGCTATGACATCGGGAACTTCTACACCTACAACATGACCGTGTCCTGGAATGGCGGCGGCGATGAAATCTGGAGCGATTCGTTCAACGAATAGGATCAGGTACTGACCTGTCGCCATCGATGTGCCGACAGGAAGGTGCGAAGAAGCCCCTCAGGAAATTCTGGGGGGCTTCTTCGGTGATGCTGCCAATTGATTCCCGTCATGTGACGACGTGACTACGGCGCCGATTCCTGCGGAGCCGTGGGCGTCCCCGGCAGTCGTACGGTGGCCACCGTGCCGCCGCCCGGGGCGTGGGACAGCGTCACCTCGCCGCCGGCCTGTTGGACCGTGCGGGCGACGATCGACAGGCCCAGGCCGGAGCCGGGGAGGGCGCGGGCCGAGGGGGAGCGCCAGAAGCGGTCGAAGACGTGCGGGAGTTCTTCGGCGGGGATGCCGGGGCCGTGGTCGCGGACCGTGAGGACACCGCGGGTGAGCTGGACCTCGATCGTGCCGCCCTCGGGGCTGAACTTCACCGCGTTGTCGAGGATGTTGACCACGGCGCGTTCCAGCGCGGAGGGCTCCGACTGGACGTACCAGGGCTGGACGTCGGCCGTGATCGTCAACTCCGGTCCGCGCAGGCGGGCTCGGCGCAGCGCGGCTTCGACGGTGTCCTGGAGCGAGACGATCTGGACGCGCTCACCGCGCTGCCCCTCCGAACGGGACAGTTCCTGCAAGTCGCCGATCAGGGACGCCAGTTCGGTCATCTGCGCCTTCACCGAGGCGAGCAGTGCCTTGCGGTCCGCCGGAGGGATGGGGCGGCCGGTCTCCTCGCTGCGGGTGAGGAGTTCGACGTTGGTGCGCAGGGAGGTGAGGGGGGTGCGGAGTTCGTGACCGGCGTCCGCGATGAGCTGCTGCTGCAACTCGCGGGAGTTGGCCAGCGAGGTCGTCATGGAGTTGAAGGAGCGGGAGAGGCGGGCCACCTCGTCGTCGCTGTCCTCCTCGACGGGGATGCGGATCGTCAAGTCCTCGGTGCGGGCGACGTGTTCGACGGCTTCGGTGAGCTTGTCGACGGGACGGAGGCCGGCCCGGGCGACGGCGAGGCCTGCGGCTCCGGCGCCGACGACTCCGATGCCGGAGACCAGGAGGAGGATCAGGGCGAGGTCCTTGAGAGTCTTCTCCGTGCTCGACAGGGGCAGGGCGATCAGGACGGCCGCCTTGGAGGTGGCACCTGTGGTCTGGTCGGTGATGGTGAATCCCGGCAGAGCAAGCACGCGGACGTCGTTGCCGTCCGCGTCGGTGCTGTTGTGGAAGACCCCCTCGCGGGTCTCGCCCTTCTTGATCAGCTCCTTGTCGGTCCGGGTGACCTTCACCGTGCCGACGGAGAACGGCATGACACAGGTCTTCCCGCTCTCCGAGACCACCTGGAAGTACGTGTTCCGCGGGCCGTTGCCGGAGTCCTGCGAGACCTTGGTGGTGCAGTTGTTGACCGCGGCCTCAGCCTGATCGCTGAGCTGCCGCATGACCAGCTGTTTCCGCAGGTCGTTCTCCACCTGCTCGTACAGCTTCCCCTGCACGATGAACCAACACGTCACCGAGACCGCCGCCACCCCGAACGCCACCGCCGCCGCGACCAGCATCGCCAGCCGGGACCGGATCGGCAGGGTCCGGAACCGGTGCAGGAACCGGTTGAGGACGTTCTTCACTCCGCTCCACCCTGTCGCAGCACATAACCCACACCCCGCACCGTGTGCACGAGCCGGGGCTCGCCGCCCGCCTCCGTCTTGCGGCGCAGGTACATCACGTACACGTCGAGGGAGTTGGAGGACGGCTCGAAGTCGAAGCCCCACACCGCCTTCAGGATCTGCTCCCGCGTGAGGACCTGGCGCGGATGCGCGAGGAACATCTCCAGCAGCGTGAACTCCGTGCGGGTCAGCTCGACCTGCCGGCCGTTCCGGGTCACCTCGCGCGTCGCGAGGTCCATGCGGAGGTCGGCGAAGGTCAGGGAGTCGTCCTCGGGAGCCGTCCCGGCCGCCGCGGCCGCCGCGTACGAGCTGCGGCGCAGCAACGCCCGTACCCGAGCGAAGAGTTCGTCGAGTTCGAAGGGCTTGACGAGGTAGTCGTCCGCGCCCGCGTCGAGACCGGTCACCCGGTCGCCGACCGTGTCGCGCGCCGTGAGCATCAGGATCGGCGTCGTCGTGCCCGCCCCGCGCATCCGGCGGGCGGCCGTCAGGCCGTCCATGCGCGGCATCTGGATGTCGAGGACGACCAGGTCGGGCTGGTAGGCGGTGGCCTTCTCCAGCGCGTCCGCGCCGTCGACGGCGACCTCGGTGTCGTACCCCTCGAAGGCCAGACTGCGCTGGAGTGCTTCACGCACCGCCGGCTCGTCGTCGACGATCAGGATGCGCTGGATGTCACGGTCGCCTTCGGCGGGGCTCATGGGCTGGATTCCTCGGGTGCGGTGGGACGGGGAGACAACGATCGGCCGGTCGTCATCAGCCTCGCATGTTTCCCGGCCGGTGCGTGAAGCGGAGGGCGGGGGAGAAACCGGCTGAGATCGGGGTCGCGGTGCCCGGACTCAGGCCCGCATCGTGGCGAGCCGGTTCAGCGGCACCTTCCGGTGGTGCGGGTGGGCCGCGCTGGTGCGGAGCCCCATGAGTTCCGGGGCGGACGCCACTTCCGGGGCGCGTACGGCTTCCGGGGCCCGCGCGGCCGGCGCGTGCAGTTCGTACGCCACCCCGAGGGCCAGGCCGAGACCGGCCGCTCCGGTGTCGGTCACCGTGTGCGAAACCTGCTTGATCATGACGTACTCCCTACTGGTAGCTGGTGGCCCTTGGACCTAGTTGTCGGAACCGCCCGCCCGCAGCGAAGCCAGGTCCGCCTTGACGGTGTTGATCGGGATGGCGAAGCCGATGCCGATGCTTCCGGCCTCGGACGACGAGGACGAGGAGTCCGAACTCGACGAGTACATCGCGGAGTTGATGCCGATGATGTCGCCGTTGGCGTCGATCAGGGCGCCGCCGGAGTTGCCGGGGTTGAGGGACGCGTCGGTCTGGATGGCCTTGTACGTCGTGGTCGACGAGCCCGTGTCGCCGTTGAACTGCTGGCCGCCGAACTGGAAGGGCCACTGGCCGTTGCCGTTGCCGTTGCCCGAACTCTGGCTCTGGCTCTCGTCGGTCGAGACGGTCACGTCACGGTTCAGGGCGGAGACGATGCCGCTGGTGACCGTGCCGGTCAGGCCCTCGGGGGAGCCGATCGCGACGACCGTGTCACCGACCTGGACGCCGGAGGAGTTGCCGAGGGTGGCGGCCGTCAGGCCGGAGGCGTTCTGGAGCTGGAGGAGCGCGAGGTCCTTCTTGCTGTCGGTGCCGACGACCTTCGCGGTGTACGACTTGCCGTTGCTCGTCTTGACCTTGACGGACGTGGCGCCGGAGACGACGTGGTTGTTGGTGATGATCTGGCCGTCGGTGGTGATGATCACGCCCGCGCCGGTGGAGGTGCCGTTGCTGAGGGTCGCCTCGACCTCGACCACGCTCGGGCTGACGGTCGCGGCGATGGTGGCGACGTCGCCCCGCTTGCTGGAGGGCACGACCGCCGTGGTGGTGCTGGAGGTGGCGACGGTGTCCTTGCCGGTCAGCTGCTGGAAGGCGTACGCGGTACCGCCGCCCACGGCCGCCGCGACGATCGCCACGGCGGCGAGCAGCGCGATCGGACCGCGGTTGCGCTTCTTGGGCCTGGGGGCTTCCGCCTGGAGGGGGGTGAGGAGAGCGGTGTCGCCGCCGCCACCGGAGCCGCCGTAGCCGTCGGCGCCGAAGGCCGCCTGGGGGACCGGAGCCGGCTGAGCGGGCTGCACCGGCTCGAAGGCCTGAGCGGGCCGCGCCGGCTGAGCGGGCTGCGCCGGCTCGAAGGGCTGCGCCTGCTGCGGCTGGTACGCCGGCGGAGGCGGCCACTCCGGGTTCACGGGAGAAGAGGCGTGCTGCTGCTGGGGGTACGCCTGCGGCTGGTCGCCCTGGGGGGTCTCGTACTCGCCGCTGCGGCGGAAGCTCTCGGTCATGGAAAAGAGACTGTCGCGCGATCATGAGAGGTACCTGAGTCCCCGCTGAGAAGCCCGACAGAACCTCGTATGCCCGATATAAAGACGCCCGTGGCCCGGAAACTCGGGAAAACGTGAGGTTGCGGGGGAGTGAGGGCACGGCACGGGCCGGACGAATACTTGTGTGACCCCTGTGCGGCAGGTGTGTGCGGTGACAGGCGGGGCCTACGATCTCCGGGCCGGAGGGGGGCTCCGCGAACAGCGCCGGTGCACGCGCCGTCACGAGACGCGTGTCGTCGGCTCCGCGTGGTCGCGTCGTACGCCCTTCCCGGGCCCACTACGACACCCACACAGGAGTCCCGAGTGATACGTGCCCTGCGCGGCCGGCTGAGACGCACCACCACGGCGTTCCCGGCCGCCGCCCTCGCGCTGGCGCTGAGCTGCGCCGGCGTTCTCGCGGCCCGGCCCGCCACCGCGGTCGACGGCCCGCCCGGACTGCCGTCCGCCGCGTCGGCCGCGGCCCAGGCCGGGCTGCCGAAGCCCACCGCCTCCGACCAGGAACTGCGCTCCCGGGTCGTCGACGCGGCCCGTACCCGGGCGAGCGCCAAGAAGACGGCGACGAAGACGCCGTACATCATCGGCGGCACCGAGACCACGATCTCCAGCGCGCCGTGGATGGTCCAGCTCGCCTACTACGACGACACGACCGGCGACGGCTACTTCTGCGGCGGCACCCTGGTCGCCCCCAACAAGGTCCTCACCGCCGCGCACTGCGTCGCGGGCCTGGACTGGGTCAAGAACGGCGCGGTCCTGGCCGGCGCGACCGGCCTCTACGACGACACGTCCGGCACCGTCACGGGTGTCCTGCACCAGTGGAACCACCCGCGCTTCAACGCCACCACGGCCCAGAACGACATCGCGGTCCTCACCCTGGCCCGCCCCCTGGACCAGCGGTGGATGCGGCTGGCGTACCTGAACGACCTCGCCTACGTCACCCCGGGCGCGAAGGCCACGGTCTACGGCTGGGGCCTGACCTCCGGCACCGGCACCGAGCTGTCCGCGAACCTGCGCAAGGCCACGCTGCCGATCGTCCCGGACGCGACCTGCGACAGCGCGATGAAGTCGGTCCTCGGGGACGACGAGTTCATCGAGGGCTCGATGTTCTGCGCGGGCACCCCCGCCTCCGGCGCCGACGAGGGCACCACCAGCCCCTGCAACGGTGACTCCGGCGGCCCGGTGATCGTCGACAACAAGGTCATCGGCATCGTCTCCTGGGGCGTGACCGGCTGCACCGCCAAGGGCGCCTACCCGGTCTTCACCAAGGTCGGCTCCTACGCCTGGGCCGCGCAGCCGCGCATCGACGACACCGACCTGTCCTTCGACGGCCGCGCCGATGTGCTGGGCCGTACGCCCTCGGGCGGGCTGTTCGAGCAGGACAGCAACGGCACCTCGCTCGCGCGGCGCTCCTTCGTCGGCAGCGGCTGGCAGTCGGCGAGCTGGGGTCTTCAGGCCGACCTGGACCGGGACTACTACCAGGACCTGATCCTCCGCGACAAGACGGACGGCAACCTCTACCGGGACTACCTGAACCACTCCACGGGCGAGTTCACATGGATGCGGATCAGCTCGGTGTGGGGCGGCTACAAGTCGTACGCGATCCCCGGCGACCTGACCGGTGACGCCCGCCCCGACCTGGTCGCGGTGGACGCCGACGGCTCGGTGTACCTCTACCCGGGCAAGGGCGACGGCCAGTTCTACGGCCGGGTGAAGGTCGTCAACAAGGCCTGGAAGAACGTCAGGATCTTCGGCCACGGCGACCTGACCGGCGACGGCCGCGCCGACCTCCTGGTCCGCAACTCCTCCGGCGTGCTGTACCTCTACGCGGGCACGCAGATCGAGCACACCCCGTGGAAGACCCGCGTCCAGGCCCGTACCGGCTGGAACTTCACCTCGTACGTGGCCAACGGCGACGTCACGGGGGACGGCATCGCGGATGTGATCACCCGCGACTCGGGCGGCACGCTGTGGCTGTACCCGGGCACCAACCGGGCGACGACGGCGCTCTTCGGGACGCGGATCAAGCTGGGCACCGGCTACAACCAGTACAACCTGCTGTTCTGACCGTTGTTCTGACCGGACGGCCGTGATCCGGCGGTCCGGTCAGGCTTCGCAGCCGCAGGACCGCCGGGTCACCAGGCGGGAGGGGAACAGCTTCAGCCGCTCGCGCCGGGAGCCCGCCACCCGCAGCCCGTCGTCGAGCACGAGGTCCACGGCCGCCCTGGCCATCGCCGGACGGTCGGAGGCGATCGTCGTCATCGGCGGATCGGCGAGGGCGGCTTCCTTGATGTCGTCGAAGCCGATCACGCCGAGTTCGCGCGGTACGTCGATGCGCAGCTCGCGGGCGGCCCGCAGCAGGCCGATCGCCTGGTCGTCGGTGGAGCAGAAGATCGCGGGCGGTCGCTGCGGCCCGGCGAGGATCCCCAGGGCGACCTGGTAGGCGTCGTAGCGGTTGTACGGCGCCTCGAAGAGCCGGCCCTCGGTCGGCAGACCGGCCTCGGCCATCGCGCGCCGCCAGCCCTCGACGTGGTCGGAGACCGGGTCGCCGACGGCCGGGGTGTCCGCCGTACCGCCCATGCAGGCCACGTACTCGTAGCCGTGCTCCAGGAGGTGGCGGACGGCGAGCTGGGCGCCGCCGAGGTCGTCCGTGACGACGGCGACGTCGTCGATGGCCTCGGGGCGTTCGTGCAGCAGGACCACGCGGGCGTCCCAGGCCTCGATCTCGGCGGCGGCGAGGTCGTTCAGCGCGTGGCTGACGAGGATCAGGCCGGAGACGCGCATGCCGAGGAAGGCGCGCAGATAGTGGACCTCGCGCTCGGCGACGTAGTCGGAGTTCCCGACCAGCACCATCTTCCCGCGCTCGGACGCGGCCTGTTCGACCGCGTGCGCCATCTCCCCGAAGAAGGGCTGGCGCGCGTCCGGCACGATCAGGCCTATGAGGTCCGTGCGCCGCGACGCCATGGCCTGGGCCACCCGGTCCGGTCGGTACCCCAGTTCCTTGATCGCGGCGAGGACACGCTCGCGCGTGGCCGGGGCGACCGGCCGGGGTCCGTTGTTGATGACATAGCTGACAACGGCGGTCGAAGTACCCGCCAGCCGCGCCACGTCATCCCGAGTCACCTTTGCCACGCGCGGAGTCTACGCGGATTGACCCGCTCTGGGCAGGGCGTATCGAGCTTCTCGAAGAAGCCCGGTGCCCTGCCCGGGCGCGGGCTACGCGTCGGCCGGGATCTCGGCCGCGTCCAGGGCGGCCGAGTCGGCCGTCTCGTCCGCGTCCTCCGGCTTTGCTCCGGCGAGGGCGGCGCTTGCCTTGATCCTGGCCTCCTCGCCGCCGCGGTCACCCTTCTCCGGGGTAACGAATCGATAACCGACGTTCCGGACGGTCCCGATCAGCGACTCGTGCTCGGGCCCGAGCTTGGCGCGCAGCCGTCGTACGTGGACGTCGACCGTCCGGGTGCCGCCGAAGTAGTCGTAGCCCCACACCTCCTGGAGCAGTTGGGCGCGGGTGAAGACGCGGCCCGGGTGCTGGGCGAGGTATTTCAGGAGCTCGAACTCCTTGAAGGTCAGGTCGAGGACCCGGCCCTTGAGCTTGGCGGAGTACGTCGCCTCGTCCACGGAGAGGTCGCCGTTGCGGATCTCCATGGGGGAGTCGTCGTTGACGATCTGCTGGCGGCCCATGGCGAGCCGCAGCCGCGCCTCGACCTCGGCCGGGCCGGCCGTGTCGAGGAGCACGTCGTCGATGCCCCAGTCGGCGGTGACGGCGGCGAGGCCGCCCTCGGTGACGACGAGGATGAGCGGACACCCCGGTCCGGTGGAGCGGAGGAGCTGACACAGGCTGCGCACCTGAGGCAGATCCCGGCGGCCGTCGATGAGGATGACGTCGGCACCGGGGGTGTCGACGAGTGCGGGGCCTTCCGCCGGTGCCACGCGCACGTTGTGCAGCAGCAGGCCAAGGGCCGGAAGCACCTCCGTCGACGGCTGGAGGGCATTGGTCAGGAGCAGCAGAGAACTCATATGTCTGGTTCCTCCTCGGTCCCTGCGAGGACGTGTGTCGTGCGGCACAGCGTTTGCGATCCCGGGGGCCTTGTACGACCGGCGGCCACCTGGGGTTTCCCGTGGTGTACCGCTTCGTATACAACGCTCCTGAAAGCACAAAAGGACCCGGGGGCTTCGCTGCCCGAGTCCTCTGTCCAGCAGAATAGCCCACATGAGCGCTGGTACGGCAGGTCATGTGGCACGATCCACCGTTCGTCCGAACTCTGAGACGATCAGACGCACACCTTTGCGGACGTTTCTGCACACCGACGACGGGGTGACGATCGATTCCGTATACGACCCGGCAGCGGCCGTATACGACGCCTCCGCGCCACCTTCCGGTGACCTGGTGTTCGTCGTCGCGCACGGTTTCACGGGCGATGTGGACAAGCCGCACGTGCGCCGGGTGGTCGAGGCGTTCGCCCAGTACGGGGCGGTGGTCACCTTCTCCTTCCGGGGCCACGGACGCTCCGGCGGCCGGTCCACGGTCGGCGACCGCGAGGTCCTGGATCTGGCCGCGGCGGTCGCCTGGGCGCGGGAGCGGGGGCACGCGCGGGTGGTCACCGTCGGCTTCTCGATGGGCGGTTCGGTGGTGCTGCGGCACGCGGCGCTCTACCGCCCGGCGGGTCCGGAGGGTGAAGCGGACGGTCAGGGGCGCAGGGGGCGCACGGAAGCGCACACGGACGCGGTGGTTTCGGTGAGCGCGCCGGCCCGCTGGTACTACCGGGGCACGGCCCCGATGCGGAA
Organism: Streptomyces sp. NPDC091280; assembly: GCF_044768565.1. Classification (NCBI taxonomy): domain Bacteria; kingdom Bacillati; phylum Actinomycetota; class Actinomycetes; order Kitasatosporales; family Streptomycetaceae; genus Streptomyces; species Streptomyces sp. NPDC091280. Next base: position 1,354,477 of record NZ_JBIVUZ010000001.1, on the reverse strand, counting down.
GCTGCACTGGCTGGTGACCCGCCCCGAGGGCCGGATGGTGGGCCGCCTCGGCTTCAAGACCCGTATCGAGCACAGCGGTTGGGACCCGGTCCCGCTCTCCCCGGTCGAGGCGGTCCCGCGGATCGCGCCCACCCCGCTGCTCGTCGTGCACGGCGAGATCGACGGCTACTTCCCCCTCGACCACCCCCGCATGCTGGCCGAAGCCGCAGGTGGCCACGCCGAACTCTGGCTGGAGCCGGGCATGGGCCACGCCGAGCACGCGGCCGACGACGACCTGCTGGCCCGTATCGGGCGCTGGGCCGGTGCACAGGACAGCTAGCCTGACCGTTGCAGCCCCCGATCGATTGAGGAAGCGGATGCCAAAGGTCACGGTGCGCTACTGGGCCGCCGCGAAGGCCGCGGCCGGGATCGCCGAGGAGCCGTACGACGCGGCCACCCTCGCCGACGCCCTCGCCGAGGTGCGCGAGCGACACCCCGGGGAACTCGCCCGCGTACTGCTGCGATGCTCCTTCCTCGTCGACGGTGACCCCGTGGGCACCCGCGGGCATGAGACGGTACGGCTGGCCGAGGGCGGCACGGTCGAGGTGCTCCCGCCGTTCGCAGGAGGATGAGCACACCGATGAGCAACCAGCCGTCGAGCAACCAGCCGTACGAGGGCTACGGCGAGGGCTACGACCCCTACGCCCAGCAGCACCGGCCGCAGCACGCGCAGGCCTGGCCCGGCCACCAGCAGCAGGCCTACGACGATCCGCAGGCGGCCCAGCAGTACACCCAGCAGTGGCAGGGCCAGACCTGGGACACCCAGGTCCAGCAGTCGAGACCCGCCGCCTCCGACCTCGCGTACTTCCCGCCGCAGAACCACCAGGCGGAGCAGCCGAGTCACGACCCCCACGCGCAGGCACCCGCGACCGCGCCGCCCGCTCCCGCGCCGCCGGAGAGCGCCTACGGCCCCTCGACGCTCTCCGGGAACGCCCGGATCACCGACGCCCAGCGGGCCCGGCTGGAGGGCCGCTCGCCGATCATCGAACCCGGGATGCAGCCCGCCGGCCTCACCGCCGTCCTGGCGCTCCTGCTCTCCGTCACCGCGCAGATCGGCTCGTACGCCCTCGTCGTGCCGCTCGTCGTGCTCCAGGCGGTCACGGCGGCGGGCTGGTTCCGGCTGAACGGGATGTGGCCCGCCCGGCAGGGCATCGCGCTGGCCTTCGCGGGCGCGCTCGTCGCGGACGTGGCCCTGCTGGCGGCCGGCCGGGACAACGGCCCGGCGGCGATCCTCGGCACCCTCGGCGTCTGGGTCCTGCTCTCCCTGGTGATGCAACTGCGCTCGCACGCCGACGCGGACACCCGGATCACCGGCCTGATGGCGACGATCGCCTCGGCGGCCCTGGCCATCGTCGCGACCGGCCATCTCGCGGCCGACCCGGACGCGGTCACCGTGGGCGCGGCGGGGGTCGCGGTCGCGATCCTGGCCCGCGCGATCCCGCTGCCGACCGTGGCCTCGGTGGTCGTCTCGCTGCTCGCCGCCGCCGGCGCGGGCATCGCGGTGGGCGGGATGACCGGCCTCGGCGCGAAGGGCGCGCTGCTCGGCGCGGTCGCGGCGGTCTGCGCGCTGATCGGCCACCGGGTGGCGAGCTACGACTACCCGTCCCGCTTCGTCCACTTCACGGCCGGTGTGGCCCTCCCGCTCACGGCGGCGGCCCCGGCGGTCTACCTGCTGGGCCGCGCGCTGACGTAGCGATTCGCGGAGATTCGCGGGACTACGCTCGCGAATCGCGGCCACCAGGTTGTCGTACCGCTTTCCGCATGCGCTTTCTCGTCCGTTTTCTTTCTCGTTCTTTCTCGTCCGTTTTCTTCGACGACCGTCAGGTGGGGGAACACCGCACATGCGTGGGCTACGAATACTTCTGACCGTCGTGGTGATCCTGGGCATCCTGTTCGTGGTCGTGGACCGGGTCGCGGTCTACTTCGCCCAGGACGAGGCGGCGGGCAAGGTGCAGACGAGCGAGAACCTCGCCTCCGCCCCCGACGTCTCCATCAAGGGCTTCCCCTTCCTCACCCAGGTCGCCTCCGGCGAGCTGGACGACGTCGAGCTCGGCATCAAGACCTACGAGGCGACCACCGCGAACACCAGCGGCAGCGGTACCTCCACGATCCGGATCGACGATCTCAAGGCCACGATGAAGGACGTCACCTTCTCGAACGGCTACAGCTCGGCGACCGCGGCCAGCGCGTCCGGCTCCGCGAGCATCGCCTACGACCAGCTGCTGAAGGCCGCCAAGTCCGAGCCGACGGACATCTTCACCGGGGTGACGGCCCAGGTCGTGAACCTCGCGGACGGCGGCGACGGCAAGATCAAGGTCGACGTCAGGATCTCGGTCGCCGGTCAGGAGACGACGTATCCGGTGCTCAGCACGGTGACCGTCGACGGCGACACCGTGAAGGTGCACGCCGACAACCTGCCCAAGCTGGTCGTCGACCTCGCCGACTCCCGGATCCGTTCCATCACCGACTTCCAGCAGACGATCGACCAGCTGCCGGGCGGGGTGAAGCTGGCCAGTGTGCAGGCCGCGAAGAACGGTGTGGAGATCAAGGTGAAGGGTTCGAACGTCCGGCTGGCCGGGTAGGACGAGGTCCGGACGGGCCCTGGTGGACGGCGGCTGTCCGAGGGGCGAGACGGCAGTGTCCGTACGGCAGTGATGAGGACAGCGGACGGCGCGCGGATTCCCGGTGAAGGGGCCGCTGTCCGTCCGTCGATCTCACATCACGGACGATCGCGTCTCAAAATACGACACACCGGTGACATGTCCCGCAGTCCGTCCCTACGATCGACCCTATGAGGCAACAGGCGGATCTCACGAAGCGGCGGGCAGTGGACCTGTGCCGCGTCGCCGCCATGCTCTGTCGCACTTTCTGAGCGGAAGCGCAGGCTTCCGTCTTCCCGCGTGCCCTTGATCTCTGGGCACCCGCGCGAGCGCGCACCCCTCTCACGCACCGCACCGCCGTAACTGCCCCGGAGGAGAAACAGCATGAGCCGCAGTGACGTCCTGGTCGACGCCGACTGGGTCGAGGCCAACCTCGACAACGCGGACATCGCCATCGTCGAGGTCGACGAGGACACGTCCGCGTACGAGAAGAACCACATCCGCAACGCCATCCGGATCGACTGGACCAAGGACCTCCAGGACCCGGTACGCCGTGACTTCATCGACCAGGAGGGCTTCGAGAAGCTCCTCTCGGCCAAGGGCATCGGCAACGACACGCTGGTGATCCTCTACGGCGGCAACAACAACTGGTTCGCGTCGTACGCCTACTGGTACTTCAAGCTCTACGGCCACGACAGCGTCAAGCTGCTCGACGGTGGCCGCAAGAAGTGGGAGCTGGACGCCCGCGAGCTGGTCGAGGAGGTCCCGACCCGGGCCACCACCGACTACAAGGCCAAGGCGCAGAACACCGCGATCCGCGCCTTCCGTGACGACGTGGTCGCCGCGATCGGCTCGCAGAACCTGGTCGACGTGCGCTCGCCCGACGAGTTCTCCGGCAAGCTGCTCGCCCCGGCCCACCTCCCGCAGGAGCAGTCGCAGCGCCCCGGCCACGTGCCCTCGGCCCGCAACATCCCGTGGTCGAAGAACGCCAACGACGACGGCACCTTCAAGTCGGACGACGAGCTCAAGGAGCTCTACGCCGAGGAGCAGGTCGACCTCGCCAAGGACACCATCGCGTACTGCCGCATCGGCGAGCGCTCGGCCCTGACCTGGTTCGTGCTGCACGAGCTGCTCGGTGTCGAGAACGTCAAGAACTACGACGGCTCGTGGACCGAGTACGGCTCCCTGGTCGGCGTGCCGATCGAGCTCGGCGCCAACAAGTAAGCCCGCCAAGCAAGTCCGCCCCTTTCAAGACCTCTGGAGAAGCACATGTGTGGAGCGAAGGCCGGCGGCCCCGACGCCTCGACGATCAAGCCCGGTGAGACCACGATCCAGGGCCAGGTGACGAAGGACGGCGAGCCCGTGGTCGGCTACGTCCGCCTCCTGGACTCGACCGGCGAGTTCACCGCGGAGGTCCCGACCTCCGCGACGGGCCAGTTCCGCTTCTACGCGGCCGAAGGCACCTGGACCGTCCGCGCCCTCGTTCCGGGCGCCACCGCCGACCGCACGGTCGTCGCCCAGACGGGCGGGCTGGCGGAGGTCGCCATCGCGGTCTGACCGCCGACTCACCGCCGATTCGGCGCTGAATCACTCCCGAAGGGCCGCGCCCGTTTCCCGGGCGCGGCCCTTTCGGCTGCCCAGGCCTACCCTGGAAGCATGCTGGCACGCCGCCGTCGCACGTACTTCGTCATGATGGGCATCTGCATCGGGCTGTTCGTCCTGGCCTGGGGAGTCGTGCGGATCTGGTCGGTGCCGGTGGCCGTCGGCATGTGTGTGGTCGCGATGGTGATCCCACCGGTCGCCGCCATGGTCGCCAACCGCAGGGGCCCCGACGACCGCTGGTGGGACGACCCGTCCGGCGACCCCAAGTCCGACGAGTGGTGGGACGAACTGGACGGCAAGAAGCGACGCCAGTAGGAAGGCGGGCATGTCGCCCACGAGACTGTCCACGGTGGTCCTCGACGCGCGGGACGCGCACGAGCTGGCCGGCTTCTACCTCCGCCTGCTCGGCTACGTCGTCCGCGCCGAGGAACCCGACTGGGTCCTGATCGGCCCGCCCGGCGGCGGGACCGCCCTCTCCTTCCAGACCGAGCCGGACTACGTCCCGCCCGTGTGGCCCACCCGCAACCCCGGCGAGCAGCAGATGATGCTGCACCTGGACATCGAGGTCGACGACCTGGAGACCGAGACGGCGCGGGCGGTGGCGGAGGGTGCCACGCTCGCGGCCGACCAGCCCCAGGACGACGTACGGGTCCTCTTCGACCCGGCGGGACACCCGTTCTGCCTGTGGCGACCCTACTTTGTGTAGTAGTCCCCGAAATTGCCGAACATCTGCCGCAGAATCTGCTCCGCGTCCGGGTGCTGGGCTATGAGGTAGGTGAACCGGGCCGTTCGTTCCTGCTTGGACGTGTTCTGCTGGGGAGAGAATTTTTTCGAGAGGATCGCGCAGAACGTCTGGATGTTCTGGAACTTGGTGTCCGTGGCGGTACGGGGGAGCAGCACGGTCCTGACGCCGTCCGTCCAGTCCACGGGGAAGTACGCCTGCGTGCAGTCGCCGCCCACGTCCTTGATCCAGGCGCTGCCGATCGCCGGGGGCGTGTGGACGTTCTGACCGATCGTCAAGGTCTTTCCAGGGACGCGGAAATCACCCGAGGTGGTGAGCGACGGCATGAGCGAGGACACCCATCCGGCGGTGCAGTACGACTGCCCCCAGTCCACCTTCCCGAACGCCTCGCTCTTCGCGATCGCGTTGAGCAGTTCCACGGCCGTGTCGAACTTCCCGTACGAGCACTCCCACGTGAGGCTGCCGGTCGCGTCGAGGGCGTTGTACCCGCTCGCGTGGTCGTCGGGCGTGACACCGCAGATGCTCCGGACGTCCATGTCCGAGTTCTTCCACTGGAGCCAGCCCTTCAGATCGTGGTCCGGGCTGACGATGTAGAGCATCTGCCTGCCGGATCGGAACACGCGCTCACGCTTGGCGCCGACCAAGCAGAAGACGGGCACGTTGTCGTAGAGGAGGCCCGTGGCGTCCGAGGTGAAGAGCTTGGGGTTGAAGATGTGTTCCGGCTCGCCGAGAGTGGCGAGACAGGCCATGCCGACGGTCTTCAGCCGCGCTTGTGCCAGAACGCCGAGCGCTCCCTGGGGCGAGGAGAAGTCCGGCGAGGCCAGGTTGAGTTTCGGGAACGCCGTCTGCAACGCCTCGCAGAAGTGATCCGTCTCGCCATGGAGCCTGAGGCCGGTCAGGAGCCGCGCCAAGTCCGAGCTCTTTGCCATCAGGGCGAGTTCGTGGGCGATCTGAGCGGTGTCGGGTGCGTCTCCGCTGAACCAGGCGAAGAGCTTCGGGTAGGAGGCGGGAGAAGTGTCGGTGCTCATCGTCTTCCTTCCGGGCGAACGGTCGGCGGTGATCTCTGCGGCCCGCACCGAGCAGATACCGGCGGTCGTCCTGGCGGGAGGAGAGTGCGTGGCGATGACGGCGGCCGCGCGTACCGCGGCCGGCGGAAGGGACAGCCGTCCCCCCGCCTCGTCGTCGTTCCCCCGTCGCGGACCGTGTCCGCAGGCCGTACTGTCGCGCAGCGTCGTCGGCTCGCCGCTTGGTGCAGCCACCCACCAAGGTACGGGCGCACGGTCCCGACAGATGGTCCGAAACGGGACATTCGTCGATCGCGGTCGGTCTGACGTCAGCTCATCGGCCCACGGGCCGCATCGGCCGGCCCGTCCGTCACGACACCGCCCGCCCACGTCGATGACCTGCGACGAAGCCCCCACGGGGCCAACCCGTCCCTCACCATTCGATACGTGCCGTCGTGGAGATGATCGCCACCAGGAGGCCGCTGATGCAGAGCGTGGTGAGAGCGCCGGTCCAGAAGGCGTCGTCGCGGAAGGCGCGGGGTGTGCGGAACCGCCGCCGCCGGCGGGCGGGTTCGCGTGCGGGCGGGGGTGTGGCCGGCGGTGGTTCCGGCGGGCGTACGACCGGCGTGGGCGGGGGCGGGAGCGTCTGGACCGGGAGTACCTGGATCAGTTGATGGGGGCGTGGGCGGTTCATCCGGGGTGGGCCTCGATCCGGTGCTTGCGCAGCAGGACGTTCGTGTCGGTCTCCGCGCTGTAGTCGTGTTCGGCCTGCGCGGTGGCCCGGCGCCCGGCGAGTTCCGCGCAGGTCGCGCAGTCGGCGACGGGCCGGGGCGGGGCGGCGAGGACGAACGGGGCGTCGGTCCGCGCACGGGAGTTGGCGGCGCGGACACCGGCGGTGAGCCGTTCCTGGTCGGTCGCGGGCCGCAACGCGGCGGGATCGGCCTGCCATTCGCGCCCACCGCCGACGGGGCGGAGCAGGGCGTAGGGGCCCGACTTGTCCTGGTACTCGCCGACCTTGTCGGTGGAGGGGTCGTAGAGCAGGGTTCCGGGTTCCATCGGCTGAGCCTCCTTTTTGTGCAACTTCCATACGTAATGCGACAGTTGGACTACTCTGTGTGCAACTGGGTGCGTGATGAGGATGGCCCAGGCCGGGGGCGGATGGAGCGCCAACGGGCTCAACTTCAACGCCGGGCACGCCAAATTCAACAAATTCAACAGGAGCGCGGGATGCCTCAACGGCTGGTGATCACCGAGCGAAGCCACGAGCCCAGGAAGCGGTTCGCCGAGGAGCTACGGCGCCTGCGGGGCGAACGTGGCCTGAGCCTGCGGGAGTTGGAAAGGGAGGTGGGGTGGGACTCGTCGCTGTTCAGCAAGATGGAGAGCGGGGGGACGCTGGGCGGGCCCGAGGTGGTGCAGGCGTTGGATCAGTACTACGGGACGGCGCCGTTGCTACTCACTCTGTGGGAGTTGGCGCTGGCGGATCCCATGCAGTTCAAGGAGCAGTACCGGCGGTACATGATGCTGGAGGCCGAGGCGTTGAGCCTGTGGCAGTACTCCGTGAGCGCGCCGCCAGGGTTGCTTCAGACAGTCGGGTACGCAAGGGAGGCCTTGGCGGCGGGAGGCGCCAGGGGCAAGGATTTGGAGCAGCAGGTCGAAGCGCGCATGGGGCGCCGGAAGTTGCTGCTTGAAGGAGATGAAGCTCCTCCGTTCCGCGCCATCCTCTCCGAGGCGGTACTGCGCATGGGGCTGCGTGATCGGTCGGCGTGGCGGCAGCAGTTGGAGTTCCTGGCGGAGATGGCGGATCGTCCGAACATCACGCTCCATATCCTGCCGTTCGACACAGGAGTACACGGCCTGACCAACACCGACACCATGTTCCTGAGGCTGCTGGACGGTCGTACCGTGGCCTACACGGAGAACGACGTGCGCGGCGAACTGATCGAGGAAACCGACCGGGTTGAGCGGCTGCAACGTGCATATGATGCGGTACGCGACCTGGCGCTATCCCCGGCCGAGTCACGATTGTTCGTCCTGCGGATGTTGGAGGAAGTGCCGTGCGAGCCATCGACCTGAGCAGTGTGACGTGGCGCAAGAGCAGCTACAGCAACACGGACGGCGGCGAGTGCCTCGAAGTCTCCGACGACCTCCTGGCCAACGCCCGCTGGAGCAAGAGCAGCTACAGCAACACGGACGGCGGCAACTGCGTCGAGTTCGCCCCCAACATCCCCTCCCTCGTCCCCGTCCGCGACAGCAAGAACCCCACCCACGGCACGCTCCTCTTCGGTGCCGATGCCTGGGCGGAGTTCGTCGGCTCGGTCAAGAAGCAGGGTCAGTAGACCAACGCCTGCGTCTCGTCCCCCATCGCCTCCTGTACGAACACCTGCGCCCCCGCGATCCGTACGCCCTCCAGCACATCCTTCTCCGTGATGTCCCGCCGGGCCGCGCACTGCGTGCACAGCGTCACGCGGCCGGCGGCGAGGATCGAGTCGATCAGGTCGGGGAGCGGTGCCGCGTGCGGGAGTTGGAACTCGGCGGCGCGGCCCGGCAGCGCGAACCACGCCGACTCGCCGGTCAGCCACAGGGAGACGTCGACCCCGCTGGCGACGGCAACCGCCGCCACCGTGAACGCCTGTGAGCAGCGTTCGGGGGCGTCGGCCCCCGCGGTCACCTTGATCACGAGCTTCTTCGCCATGACCGAATCGTAATCAACTCCCCTGCAACTCCTTGCAACGGCCATGAGTCTCCTGTGCGCGCATATGGAATGCGCATGCCATGTTCCGTGGGGGACGTTGTGGAAGTACCAGAAACAGCCGAAGCACCAAAAACACCGGAAGCTCCAGAAGCACCGGACGAACCGACTCAAGAAGCGGCAACGGGCGATGCGCCCCGGCCGCCGCGCCGCCGTGGCCGTACCGCCCTCCTGATCGCGGTCGCCGCCGTGCTCGGCGTCGTCGCCGGCACCTGCACAGGCTTCGTGGTCCAGGCGAACCGCGCGCCCGACAAGCTGCCCTCGCTCTCGCAGGCGACGCTGACGCAGTCGAAGGGCCCCGCCCCGGAGCCCCTGTCCGCCGCCGAGGACCGCCGGGTCAAGACGGACGGCGACCTGCGCAAGCTGCTGCTGAAGAGGCCGAGCGGCGCGCGGGACGCGGGCTACGACGTGGGCGCGGACGGGTGGATGGACCTGGCCCAGTACGCGGAGACGTTCGAGAAGCCGGCCGAAGCGTTCAGCGACCTCGTCGCCAGCCAGTTCCGTCGCGCCGCCGTCACCAACTGGCGTGAGGGCAGCGCCCTGTTCGTCGAGATCCGGCTCGTGCAGTTCCGCCAGGAGGACGAACTCGTCACGGCCTCCGACTCGGACGACGCGTACTACTGGGCCGAGCAGAAGTCCGACACCGACAGCTGGCCCGTCCCGGGCACGGCTGACGGGATGGCGTACGTGCACAACTCGCCGGACCGCAAGGCCGGTTACACGGACGTCTACAACGCCGAGGCGCACGCCTGGCGCGGTGACATCGAGATGGAGATCTGGGTCTCCTCCGCGAAGCCCGTCCCGAAGAAGAAGATCATGGACCTGGCCGAGCGACAGATGGAGCGGCTGTGACCACCGAGAACCAGCCGGAGACCGAGACCAAGCCGGAGACGGAGCCGCAGACCGACATTCTCGTCCCCGAACTCGTCGGCAGCTCGGAGGAGTTGACCGCCGACGCGGCCCCGAAACCGGTCCGCAAGGGCCGTATCGCGACGATCGCCGGTGCCGCGCTGCTCGCCGTCGCTGTGATCGGCGGGGTCGGCTACACCGTCGTGACCGTGAACGGCGCGGACCGGGACGCGGGGGACGCCGTATGGACGTTCCCGAAGGTGTCGTCGGAGAAGGCGACGAGCGGCAAGGTGAGCACGCTCGCGGCGGCGCTCGTGCCGTACGGGCCGGACGGCTGGAGCCAGGGGCCCGACATCGCGGAGTACGGGCACGACGTGTCGTTCACCGGGGCGCAGGCCACGGCGCTCCGCAAGGACGCGCTGAAGGAACTCCCGCTCAAGCAGCGCAAGCGGCTGGAGAACGAGGTCGACAAGCAGCACACCAAGGGCCTGGCGATGCGCAGCTACGTCAGCACCGACGCGCAGGCGTCCGTCTACACGGACAAGGCGTCGACGGTGAGCATCGTGCTGGCGCAGATCGGGGACAGGACGGCCGTACGGAACGCGTCCCGCTTCCAGAACGAGCTCTTCGAGTCCCTGGGCGTCTTCCGGCCCGGCCCGACGATCAACGGCTACAAGAACGCCAAGTGCTTCCTCTCCCCGAAGGACGCCGACGAGAAGCTCGACACGATCTACTGCTCCGGCTACCAGGGCGAGATCCTGGTCACCCTCACCGCGAAATCCGCCCGCCCGATGCAGACGTACGCGATCGGCCGCCTGCTCCAGGAACAACTCGACCGCATCAAGGACCCGGGGGAGGCGGTATGACCGACCAACAGCAAGAGACACCAACACCCACACCGACGAAGGCCCCGGCCCCGGCCGTGGACCCGGGTGCGGGCCTCGCGTCCGCCCCGGCCTCCGCCCCGGACCCGGCCCCGGCCCCGGCCTCGGACCCGGCCCCGACCCCGGCCCCGGCCCCGACCCCGGCCCCGGCCCCGACCCCGGCCGTGGACCCGGCTCCGGCCTCGGACCCCGCCCCCTCCCCCGACCCCACCCCCTCGGTCCCAGCCCCCGCCCAACCCCCCACCTCCCCCCGCAAAGACCGCCGCGCCCTCCGGGCCGTGCTTCGGTGGGGTGCCGCTGTTGTCGTGTTCGCGGTGGTCGGGGCCGGGACGGCCTACGGGATCGCCGGGATGAAGCGGTCCGACGTGCCGGGGCTCGCGACCGCGTCGGACGGGCGGTGGACGTTTCCCACGCTCAGCAAGCCGCCGTTGCCCACAGGCAGCCCGGGGCCGTTCGCCACGCAGAACGCGGCCGGCGCCCACTTCGCCGACCTGCGGGCGCTGCTGCTCCCGGCGCCGAAGGGAGCCGTACGGGACAAGGCCCTCGACGGCAGCGACGGCTGGCTGGCCAAGAAGGTGTTCCTCGCCGAGTTCCCGTCCGCCGACAGCCGCAGCGACATCGCCCAGCGGCTGACCGACCAGGGCCTGCGGCACATCGCCGCCCGCGGCTGGACCACCCCGGACGGCACGCGCACCAGGATCTACCTGCTCCAGTTCGACACGGCGACGACCGCCGACGAGATCTCGGGCCGACTGGCCGGATACGCGGCCCCCACGTACCCGGTCCGCGGCGCGGACGACTACGAGTCGGACGAGGACTTCCCGGACGCGGCCAAGATCACCGATGTCCCGGTCCTGCCGTACGTCGAGACGAAGCCCTACGGCGCCGAACAGGTCCGCCTGGCCTTCGTCACGGCCGGCGACACCCTCGCGATGATCGTGCAGTCGAGGAAGGGACAGGCCGAGGCCGTCCCGTTCCAGCAGACGGTGACGTTGCAGAGCCAGCTGCTCGGCTAGCCGTACCTCGCAGTGAGCACCGGGCCCCGGCCGACTAAGCTGGGGCCCGGCCCTGATTACGCGCATCGCTCAAGGAGCACCCGTGGAGATCTTCTTCGAAACCCTGCTGGTCCTGGTCTGCGTCGGCGTCCTCGCCTTCGCCGGGCTGACCGTGAAGAAGCTGTACCAGGGCCAGCGCTGACCCCCACCGAGGAACTGCTGACGTCATGATCGAGATCCCCTCCGACCTCCACAAGGACCTGGTCCCCCTCGTCTTCCTGCTCGGCGAGTGGGCCGGCGCGGGCGTGCACGACTTCCCGGGCTCCGAGAAGTGCAACTTCGGCCAGGAGGTCTCCTTCACGCACGACGGCCGTGACTTCCTGGAGTACCGCTCCCACACCTGGGTCCTGGACAACGACGGCAACAAGGTCCGCCCCCTGGAGACCGAGTCCGGCTTCTGGCGCATCGACGCGGACCGCAAGGTCGAGGTCACGATGACCCGCGACGACGGAGTCGTCGAGATCTGGTACGGCGAGCTGGCCAAGCAGAAGCCCCAGATCGACCTCGTCACGGACGCCGTCGCCCGCACCGCCGCCTCCGGCCCCTACACCGGCGGCAAGCGCCTCTACGGCTACGTCAAGAGCGACCTCATGTGGGTCGGCGAGAAGCAGACCCCCGAGGTCGAACTCCGCCCCTACATGTCCGCCCACCTGAAGAAGGTCGTCACCCCGGAGGACGTCGAGCGGTGGGCCAAGGCCCTCCCGGACGACATGCCGGACGACGGGATCGCTTTCTTCAAGTAGGCCTAGACTCGTGGGTGTGGTGAGCACCCAAGGCACGGACCGACACACTGACCGGGGCACTGACCAGGGCACCGACTGGAAGAGTGATCTGCGGCAGCGCGGCTACCGGCTGACCCCGCAGCGGCAGCTCGTGCTCGAAGCCGTCGACACCCTGGAGCACGCGACCCCCGACGACATCCTCATCGAGGTGCGCAAGACCGCCTCGGGGGTCAACATCTCCACGGTGTACCGGACCCTGGAGCTCCTGGAGGAGCTCCAGCTGGTCAGCCACGCCCACCTCGGGCACGGGGCGCCGACGTACCACCTCGCCGACCGCCACCACCACATACACCTGGTCTGCCGCGACTGCACGAACGTCATCGAGGCCGATGTCGAGGTCGCCGCCGAGTTCCGGGCCAAGCTGCGCGACACCTTCGGCTTCGAGACCGACATGAAGCACTTCGCGATCTTCGGCCGCTGCCGGGACTGTTCCCTGAAGACTTCAACTGAGTCTTCAATTACCGAGTCGTAGGCTTGCCCGTATGAAGAGCCCCCTGCTGTCCCTGCCCGGCGCCGTCCCGGCCGAAGGGGTGGACGAAGGCGTCGCCGCCCACTACGGCGACCTGTTCCGCGAGCAGCGCACCCTCGCCGACGGCACCGGTTTCGTGGACCTCTCGCACCGCGGTGTGGTCGCCGTCACCGGTGACGACCGGCTGAGCTGGCTGCACCTCCTGCTCACCCAGCACGTCACCGACCTCCCCGCGGGCGTCGCCACCGAGGCGCTGATCCTCTCCGCGCACGGCCACATCGAGCACGCCCTGTACCTCGTCGACGACGGCACCACGGTGTGGATGCACACCGAACCCGACACCCAGGACGCGCTGATCGCCTACCTGGAGTCGATGAAGTTCTTCTACCGCGTCGAAGTCGCCGACCGGACAGGCGAGTTCGCGGTCGTCCACCTCCCGGCCGGTTCCATCGCCGAGGTCCCGGACGGCGTCGTCGTACGCGAGACGCCCTACGGCCGCGACCTCTTCCTCCCGCGCGAGGACCTGGAGTCGTACGCCGCCGAGTCCGGCCCGGCGGCCGGCATCCTCGCCTACGAGGCGCTGCGCGTCGAACAGCACCGGCCCCGCCTCGGTTTCGAGACCGACCACCGCACCATCCCGCACGAACTGGGCTGGATCGGCACGGCGGTTCATCTTCAGAAGGGCTGCTACCGCGGCCAGGAGACGGTCGCGCGCGTCCAGAACCTCGGCAAGCCCCCGCGCCGTCTCGTCTTCCTCCACCTCGACGGCAGCGAGGTCCATCTCCCGGGCCACGGCACGGAGTTGAGGCTCGCGGACGAGGGCGCGGAGGGCCGGAAGATCGGCTTCATCACCACGTCCGTACGACACCACGAACTCGGGCCGATCGCCCTGGCGCTGGTGAAGCGGAACGTACCGCTGGACGCGCCCCTCCTGGCCGACTCGACGGCGGCGGCCCAGGAAGTCGTCGTAGAGCCGTAGAGCCCTAGAGGTCGATCACGACCGTGAACGGGCCGTCGTTCGTCAGTGCCACGCGCATCCGGGCGCCGAAGCGGCCCGTCGCCACCGTGGCGCCCAGCGCGCGGAGTTGGGCGACGACCTCGTCGACGAGCGGCTCGGCCACATCGCCGGGGGCCGCCGCGTTCCAGGTGGGGCGACGGCCCTTGCGGGCGTCGCCGTACAGCGTGAACTGGCTGATGACGAGCAGCGGCGCGTCGATGTCGCTGCACGACTTCTCCTCGTGCAGCATGCGGATCGACCAGAGTTTGCGGGCCAGTTGGGCCGCCTTCTCCTTGGTGTCCTCGTGGGTGACCCCCACGAGGACGCACAGCCCCTCGCCCTCGACCGCCCCGACCGTCTCGCCGTCCACGACGACGCTCGCGCCGTCCACCCGCTGTACCACTGCTCGCATGAGTCCCATCATGCCGTGCGGACGCGAACGGCTCCCGGCGGGCCTATTTTTGTTCCTTAACCCCCCATCTGGGGCCGTTCGGGGGCACTCGGTCACATAGCGGCCACTTGGGGTGGCACGATGCTGTCCACACGCCGGTCGAGGGGACGGGTAGAGGCACATGAGCACACCGAGCACCGGGCAGCCCCCCGGGACTGTCTCGCTGATCCGCGCGGGAGCACCGGCCACGCGCCGCCCGCCCGTCCAGCGCGTCGACAGCGCGCTGCTGCCGGCCGAACCCGCCGCACCCGACCTGACCGCGCTGCGCCTCCCGGAACTGCGCGCGCTGCGCCGCGACGCCCAGCGCGACGAGGCCGACCTCAGTTACGTCCGACGGCTCCTCCAGGGCCGTATCGACATCCTGCGCGCCGAACTGGCCCGCCGCTCCCCGGCGGGCGCGGCCTCGGTGGTGGAGCGCCTCTCGGAGATCCTCGCCGACGCGCCCGCCCGCCACCGTTCCTCGGCCCGGCACGTCACGCTCGGCACCCCGCACAGCGAGGAGTACCGGCTGCTGGCCGCCGAGATGCTCGCCGAGGTCGAACTCTCCGACCTGGAGGCCCGCACCGACCAGGAACTGACCGACGCGATGGGCCGGCTCGTACGGTACGAACAGCAGGTGTCCCGGCGCCGTCAGCTCCTCCAGCACACGGCCGACGGGTGCAGCGCGGAGATCGCCCGCAGGTACCGGGCGGGCGAGGCACAGGTGGACGACCTGCTGGTGTGAGGCCGCTTCGCGCGGGCGGGGCGTCAGGGCCGGCGGGGCTTCGCGGTCGGTGACGCTTCACCGCAGGCGACGCTTCGCGGTCGGCGCGGGGGCGGGAAAAAATCCCGGCCGCGCCACCCCGCACCGACCTACCGTGGCCCCATGAGCAGCCGCGGACACGACCTCCCCGTACGCCCCGTCACCACCTCCGAGATCCCCGACTGGATCCGGGCCCTGAACACCGGCTTCCTCCGTACCCCCACCGTCGACGAGGCCGAACTCGCCGACCGCACCGGCTACATCGACCCGTCCCGCACCCTCGCCGCCTTCGACGACGACCGCTGCGTGGCCACCTTCCGTTCCTTCCCCCAGGAACTCACGGCGGTGGGCGGCACCCCCGTCCCCGCCGACGCCATCACGAACGTCAGCGTCACCGCCACCCACCGCCGCCGAGGCCTGCTCACCCGCATGATGGACCAGGACCTCGCCGCGGCGAAGGAACGCGGCGACGTCGTCGCCACGCTCATCGCCGCCGAGTACCGCATCTACGGCCGCTACGGCTTCGGCCCCGCCACCACCGCCACCCAGTGGGCCATCGACGTCCAGCGCACCGGCCTGGACCCCCGCTGGTCCGGCCCGGAGGACGGCGGCCGGATCGACCTGGTGGACGCGGCGGACGTCCGCAAGCTCGGCCCCGAACTCCACGACCGCCTGCGCCGCGGCCTGCCCGGCGCGATCGACCGGGACGACCGCTGGTGGCGGGTCGCCACGGGCGCCGTACGGCCGGGCCGGGTGCCGTGGCACGAGCCGTTCTACGCCGTCTACCGCGCGCCGGGCGGCGAGGTCGCGGGCCTGGCCCCCTACACCTGCGACGACACCTGGACCGACGCCAAGCAGCCGGGCGACACGGCCACCGTGCGGGGGCTGATCGCGACCACCCCGGCCGCCGAACGCGCCCTGTGGCAGCACGTCTGCTCGCTGGACTGGGTGACCCGGGTGAAGTCGGGCTGGCGTTCCCCCGACGACCTGCTGCCGCACTTCCTCCCGGACCCGCGCGCGGCCACGATCACCAGCCAGGCGGACTGGCTGTGGGTGCGCGTCCTGGACGTCGTACGGGCCATGGAGGCGCGGTCCTACGAGGGGGAGGGCACGCTGGTCTTCGAGGTGACCGACGCGGCCGGACTGGCGGGCGGGCGCTACCGGCTGGACGCCTCGGCGCACGGAGCGTCCTGTGCGCCGACCACGGAGAGTGCGGAACTCGCGCTCGATGTACGGGAGTTGGCGTCGCTGTGGCTCGGTGACGCGTCGGCCTCGCGGTTCGCGGCGCTGGGCCTGGTGCGGGAAGAACGAGCGGGCGCCGCCCGAGTGGCCGACGCCCTGCTGCGTACGTCCAGGCGGCCTTGGTGCCCGGACATCTTCTGAACGCTCCTCGCTGTGCGGCCGGTTGGCGGCGGGTGGGTGAACTCATCCGTAGCTGTTGAGTTGTCGTGGTTCGTCGTGCTGTCGCACCGTCGTGCTGTCGAGCCGGCCGACCGGGCTCTCGGCTCCCCTCCAGGAGAGAGGTCCGGTCGGCCAAGTTACCTAAGTTGGTAACCAACTCTTCTCTAGTTATCTCCTCTTGGATGCGTCTCATAACCACCTTTCCTTGAACTGCCCAAAGATGGCGAGAAGTTGTAGGGTTTGGTCGTGGAGCCCGAACACGCCACCGTCAATGGACGGTCGAGGTCACCACGGCCACAGTGGTCACACCGCGAACTGGCCGACGAGCTGCGCACCAGGATCAGGTCCGGTGTGCTGCGGCCCGGCCAGCGCATGCCCACCCAGGCCAAGCTGGCGGACGAGTTCGGCGTCGAGCGCGGAGCCGTACGGCAGGCGCTGCGCATCCTTCAGTCCGAGCGACTGCTCACCAATGTGTCCAAGGGGAGTCCGGCGACCGTGGCCCCCGACCTGGGACTGGCCCTGACCGGCCCGGGAGCCCCGCCGCAGCCCACGATGGTGGGCCTGGCCCCGCGCATCGCGGACGCCTTCGCGCAGCCGCACGTGGAGATCGAGGCGCTGTGTCTGACGGCGGTCTCGCTCACGCTGGCCATCGGCGAGCCGCTGCGGCAGATCCACGCCGGGGAGCTGAATCCGGCCAAGGTCGATGTGCGGGTGCTGCTGCCGAGCAGCGACATCGAGCTCGCGTTCCCGTCCCTGGTGGACTCCCCGGCGGACAGCCGGCCGCAGCGCCGCTGGCTGGCCCAACGCAACGCGCAGGGGCAGGTGTTGAGCCACAATCTGCTGGCCCTGCGCGCGACGCACGGCATCGACGTGCACATCACGTTCCGCGCGCTGCCGTTCACGCCTCCGGTGAAGCTGTACCTGCTCAACGGCTCGGAGGCGCTCTTCGCGTACTACACACTGAGCCAGCGCGAGGAGGAGATCGGTCAGGAGCAGGTGGAGATGTACGACGCGGAGGGCACCCAGTCGATGCTGTTCGCGTTCGAGCAGGGTGCGGGGCTGCGGGACACGACGTTCGTGGAACAGTCCCAGCTGTGGTTCAACGCACTGTGGGAGACGATCAGTTCGGAGCTGAGGCTGACGAGCTGATCGCCTCCCGCGGTGGCTGATCCGGAGGGCGGCTTTCGGATCACAGAGCGGGTCCGGTGAACAGCAGGGCCAGGACGACGGCCCCGATGGAGCTGATGGCCGGACTCTTGGCCTTGATGCCGATGGAGACCAGGAGCAGGCCGATGATGCCGGTGGCGCCGAACTTCCACTGGACGATCTGTTCGAATCCGACGACGAAGACGGCGGACAGGAGAGCGATGGCAGGCACGGTGTTTCCCCCTTCGGGCTGCGGAAGCAAAACTTCCACCAACTTGGAGCAACTCTAGAAAGTTGGCAGCCAACTCTGCTTAAGTTGTTCCCGTTTGGTACCTACTCACACCTACTCGACATCAAGTTCCAAACAACTCCCCTTAGATGGGGCAGAGTTATACCGTTTGGTTGTGACCCAGGAGAACGTGGCAGTGAACGGCAGCAGAAGCTTCTCGCCCCAGGAGATCGCCGACGCCCTGCGGGACCGCATCCGCGCCGGCGACCTCAAGGCGGGCGACCGCCTGCCCACCCAGGCCGACCTCGCGGAGGAGTTCGGCGTCGAACGAGGCGCCGTACGACAGGCGTTGCGGGTTCTCCAGGAGGCCGGACTGCTCACCAACGTCAGCAAGGGGAGCCCGCCACGGATCGCGGAGCCGCCGGCGGGGCCGGACGAACCGCAGCGGACCATGGTGGGGCTGGCGCCGCGCCTGGCAGAGGCGTTCGGGGCGACGGACGTCCGCATCGACGTCGTGTGCCACACCGCCGAGACCCTGATGGTGGCCATCGGTGAGACCCTCCGCCAGATCCACGAGGGTCGCCTCGACCCGCGCTCGATCGAGGTACGCATCCTGGTCCCGTCCAGGGAGATCACCCTCGCCTTCCCCGTCCCGGTCGAGGACTCCGGCGAGGACGACTCGGTCCACAAGCGCTGGCTGTTGATGCGCAACTCCCAGGGACAGGTGCTCCAGCACAACCTGCTGGCCCTGCGCGCCACCCACGGCATCGACGTGCACGTCACCTTCCGCGCCCTGCCCTTCACCCCGCCCGTGAAGCTGTATCTCCTCAACGGCGAGGAGGCGCTGCTCGGTTACTACATGCTCGTGAGACGGGCGGAGGAGTACGGCAGCCAGACCCTGGACATGTACGACGTGCTCGGCAGCCAGTCCCTGCTCTTCTCCTTCCAGCGACAGGCAGGTCAGCGCGACGCGGCGTTCGTGGAGGAATCGCAGAAGTGGTTCAACGCCCTCTGGGAAACCATCACCACGGACCTGACACTCTCCTAGTGACTCCTGATACGGCGCAGACTGTTCCGGTGACAGAAGAGACAGGCAACGTACGCGAACTGATCACCGGCGCTCGCTTCGTCCTTTTCGACTTCGACGGCCCGATCTGCCGGCTCTTCGCGGGACTCTCGGCGGAGGGCGTGGCGAAGGACCTGGTGGCCTGGCTGGAGAGGCAGGGGCTGAAGGGACTTCTGACACCGAGCGAGCGAGTGCACCCCGATCCGCACGTCGTCCTGCACGCGGTCAACAAGCGGCACCCGCGCAGCGATCTGGTCGAGGAACTGGAGGAGTTGCTCACCCAGCACGAACTCAAGGCGGTCGACTCGGCGTTCCCCACCCCTTGGGCGGACCCCCTGATACGCACCTGGAACGCCGTCGGCATCCACCTCGCCGTCGCCACCAACAACTCCCCCCGCACGGTGACGGAATACCTCCACGGCCGGGGCCTGCTGGAGTGCTTCACCCCGCACGTCTACGGCCGCACCAACGACCTCGACCTCCTCAAACCCAACCCCCACTGCCTCAACCGCGCCCTGCGCGCGATGGGCGCCGCCCCCACCGACGCCCTGATGATCGGCGACACCCCCTCCGACTTCGAAGCCGCCCGCCGCGCCGGCATCCCGTTCCTCGGCTACGCGCGTAACGAGACGAAGGAAACGTTGCTGCGAAGGGCCGGCGCCGAGTCCGTGGTGGGGTCGTTGCGGCCGGTGCTGGACTCGGTACGGCAGTTGTGACGTCCGGCCAGGTGTCCCGCCCGGACGGTCGGACACTGCGGCCGACACCACAGCCGACACCACGGCCCGGACAGCGGCGAGCAGGCGCGGCGACGCGTACCCGCCGGGGGTGCGCGCACGTCCGAATTCGTCCGCTCGCCCGTCGGATGTACGTGCCGTCGCCCGCGACGGTTCAATGGGCGGGTTCTCCGGCGTTGTCCGACGCCTCTGGAGTAACGTGCCTCATCCCTTACTCATCGGCTCAACCGGAACGGGCTGAACCCAGCGAATGACATCCCAACTCACCGGTGTTCGGCAGCGAGCCGACGAACTGGTCGGCGAAAGCGGTGTGGTGACCGGCCCCCTGAAGGGCTATCACCACGAGACCTATGTGCTGACCATGCCGGGCGAGACGCGGATCGTGAAACTCCGGGAACCGCGCGAGCGGATCCTGTGGTTCGACCGCAGGTGCTTCCGATCGGAAGAGGCCCTGCTCCGCGCACTGAACGGCCGGATCAGCCGCATCCCCGTCATCCACGACGTGGAGGGCATGGCCCTGCAGGTCTTCATCGAGGGCCGCACGCTCAAGTCCCGCCCGTGGGGCGACCGGCGGATCCCGCAGCCGATCCACGGCCAGATCGTCGATCTGTTCCGGGAGTTGGCCCGCGTCACACCGGACACGCTCGAAGTGGAACGCAGCTGCGAGGCCCAGGACCGCGCCGAGGACGGCGACTGCGACGACTTCCTCGACCGGCTCATCGTCTTCGTGGAGCAACAGGTCTACGAGAAGAACTTCCCCGCGTTCGGGCGGCTCTTCACAGAACTCGGCCTCCACCCCGAGGCGTTCGTCCACCTCAGAAAGAACGTTTCCGGACTCGTCCGCCGCGACTTCTGCCTGCTCCACGCGGACCTGCACCGGGAGAACTTCGTCCTCGACCCCCACAACCGACTCTGGTCCATCGACTGGGAGTTGGCGATGCTGGGGGACCCCCTCTACGACCTCGCCACCCACCTCTACCTGATGTCCTATCCGGCGGAGCAGGCCCAGCGCATGGCCGGCGACTGGGCGGAAGCCGTCGGCGGAGTACGGCCCGGCAGCGTGCGGGGCTGGGCGGACGACCTGGGGCGCATCCTCGACTTCAAGCGGGCGCAGTCGGTGTTCACCGACGTCATCCGGCTGTCCCTGTCCCTGCGCGACGGATCGAACATCAACTGGGTCCGGCTCCCGGCAGCGGTCCGGAAACTACAGACCATCATGACGGCCGCCGCCGTCCCCCTCGGCCTGGCCGAGATCCCGAGCAGGTCCCGGATCGCCGGGGCGCTGGTGCGGTATGCCGGGGAAGGGGCTTAAGGGGCCAAGGGGGAGGCGGGCCTCAGGCCTGAGACCTCAGGTGAGGAGCGGGATCAACTCCGCCTCCTCATAGGTGAGATGAGCCTCCAGGGCGGTGGCGAGACGATCCACCTCGGTACGGGTGCTCTCCCGGTCCGTACCGGTGGCGAGGACTCGGCGCAGCTCCTCCACCAACACCGCGATCCGCTCGTGCTCCTCACGCAGCCGCGCCAACGCCTCCGCCGAGTCCGGGTGTTGCTCGGCGACCAGCGGGAACAACGCCAGGTCCTCGCCGGTGTGGTGGTTGTGCAGGCCCTGGCAGAACGTCAGGCAGTTGATGCGGAGTTGGGCGCCGAGTGTCCCGCTGTCTGTCCCGGTCCCATTCTCGGTCTTGGCCTCGGGCTCGGGCTCGGGCTCGTCGGCCAATTCCGCCCTTATCAGTGCCAGTTCGCGGCGGAACGCGTCGTGCACCACCTTCATGGCCTCGCCGAAGGAGGACGCGTTGATGTTCCCCGGGCCGCCCCGCGCCAGGCTGTAGAGGGCCACGACCGGGATGACGCGAGTCGTCTTCTCCTGGTACGCCGCCCAGCCCGGGTCCGCCTCCACGGCGCGGGCGAAGACCTCGTCGCGTTCCGCGCCGTCGAGCACCACGGCGCGCGCTTCGTAGGTGAACGCGCCGCTCTCGACGGTCACTTGGGGGTGGGCGAGGAGGTTGCGGTACCAGTCGGGGTGCCGGTCGGAACCGCCCGCCGACGCGATGACGAGGACGCGGTCGCCGCCGTCGGCGAGGTAGCCGACCGGGGTGGTGTGCGGGGTGCCGGTACGGGCGCCGGTTGTGGTGAGGAGCAGGAGACGGGCGCCCTCGAAGTGGCCGCCCACGCGGCCCTTGCGGGCACGGAACTCGTCGATGATCTGTTGGTTGAAGTCATGGGGCATACGGCTGTGTCGGCTCTTTCTGTCGCTGGTCCGTGAAGGGTGTCGAGATGGACGCAGTGACAGACGGCGGGCCCCTGGCCCGCCACGACCTCACTCGGAGGCCGGGTACCCGACTCGCTCACGGCACATGGCCGACCCGGCAGTCATGGGAGGGACGGTAGCGTCCGGGGCATGACCGACGCCACCGAATTCGAGGACATCCCCACCACCACGCTCGCCGAACTCCTGGGCCGTGAACGGATCATGGACATCGGCATCCGGCCCCTGTGGGGCCCGCCGTCCCGCCTCGCCGGGCCGGCTTTCACCGTGCGCTGCCCGCCCGGCGACAACCTCATGCTGCACGCGGCCATCTATCGCGCCGAGCCGGACTCGGTCATCGTGGTGGAGTCGGGCGACCTGGACTATGCCCTGGCCGGCGGCAACGTCTGTGCCATCGCCCAGCGCCGGGGCATCGCCGGCTTCGTCCTGGACGGGGTGATCCGCGACCTGAGCGAGGTACGGGCAGCGGGCTTCCCCGTCTTCGCCCGAGGCGTCATCCCGATCCCGGGCGCGAAGAAGACCGTACTCCCGCTGAACGAACGCGTCCGCTGCGGCGGAGCCACCGTCGACGCCGGGGACATCGTGGTGGCCGACGAGGAGGGCGTGGTGGTCGTACCGTCCGCCCGCAGCACGGAACTCCTCACCGCCGCCCGGACCCGCCTGGAGAAGGAGTCCACCCAGACCCTCGACGACTGGGAGAAGTCCCACCGGGCGAGGATCGAGGAACTGCTGCGCGCGGCGGGTGGACCCGAGGGCGAAGGGGCGTGAGCGGGAGCGCGGTGAGAGCGAGTGCCCTGTCAGCGAGTGCTCCGCGAGGGGACGCTCCCACCCTCCTTTTCCTCGACGTCGACGGCACGCTGCTGCCCTTCGGCGCGTCCCACCCGTACCCGGTCCACGCCTCCGGCTTCGCGCCGCCCGCACTCGACGCCCCGCCCCTGCTGACCCGCATCGACCCCTCACTCGGCCCACGGCTCCTGGCGCTGGGCTGTGAACTGGTGTGGGCCACGACCTGGATGGACGACGCGAACGTCTGCGTGGCCCCCTGGCTCGGCCTCCCCCAACTGCCCCTGGTGGACTGGCCCGACCCGGCCGAGGAGAGCGACGGCGGGGGAGCGGGCGGGAGCGGGGGCAGGCAACTGCACTGGAAGACCCGGCCGTTGGTCACCTGGGCCGCCGGCCGGTCCTTCGTCTGGGTGGACGACGAGATCGGCGACACCGACCGCGACTGGGTGAGCGCGCATCACCCCGGCCCGGCCCTGCTTCAGCGCGTCGACCATCGGTACGGGATCACGGATGCGGATCTCTCGGTGATGGAGGCGTGGTTGGCGGCCGATCGGTGACCTGAGGCGGCCGGGCTGGGCTGACAGGTGATCCGTCGGCGTACCGGCCCGCGCTACCGTGGTGATCATGGCGGACTGGGCGATACGGCCTGCGGTGTGGGCGGATGTCGAGGGTGTGGCCGAGTTGCGGGCGGTCGTGCTGCGGGCGGATCTGGAGCGGCTCGGGCGGTACGACGAGCGGCGGGTGCGGCAGCGGCTGCGGGACGGGTTCGAGCCGGGGCACACCTGGGTGATCGAGGTGGGCGGGCGGTTCGCCGGGTGCGTGGCGCTGCGGCCGGACGCGGACGCCCGTTGTCACTGGCTGGAGCACTTCTATCTCGCGCCGGAGTTCCAGGGCGCGGGCATCGGGTCCGGGGTGCTGGGCGAACTGCTGGCGCGGTGCGACCGCCGTGACGGGGGCGGCGGCGCCGTGCGGCTGAACGTGCTGCGGGGGAGTCCGGCCCGGCGGCTGTACGCGCGGTACGGGTTCACCGTGGAGACGGAGGATTCCGTGGACGTGTTCATGGTGCGCGCGGCGCCCGGCGGGCCGCGGCCCTGATCGTCCCGCCGACCTCCACTCCGGTCGCCGACCTCCACCCCGCGCGCCGACCTCCACGCCGCCCGCCCTGACATTTTCCGAGGCTGCGTCGTCGTAGACGTATGAACAGAATCCGGTACGTCAGCCTCGGCCTCTTGGCGCTGGTCGGCGTGTACACAGGGACCTGGGCCTACTTCGCGCCGACCGGGTGGTACGCGAACTTCCCGGGGTTCGGACTGAGCTGGCTGCCCCAGCTGGGGCCCTACAACGAGCACCTCGCCAAGGACGCGGGAGCCATGTTCCTCGCGCTGGCCTGCCTCACGCTCGTCGCGTTGCGCCAGGTGCGGAACACCAGGCTGGTGCAGACGACGGGTGCGGTGTGGCTGGTCTTCAACGTGCTGCACTTCAGCTATCACGTGCAGCACCTCGACATGTACGGGACGCGGGACCAGGTCCTCAACGTGGTCCTCCTGGCCGCGCTCGTACTGGCGGCGGCCGTGCTGTTGGTGCCGGGGCCGAGGCCGGTAGCGGTGCCTGTTCGTTCGGTGCGAGGGGATGGGATCCAGTGAAGGAGCGGGACCGTATGAGAATCGCTGTGGCGGGCGGCACCGGGCTGGTCGGCCGGTACGTCGTCGAGGAACTGGCCGCCGCCGGACACGAACCGGTGGTGCTGAGCCGGTCGCGGGGCGTGGACCTCGTCGCGGGCGGCGCGGCGCTCGATGCCGCCCTGGAGGGCGCGGAGGCCGTCGTCGACGTGAGCAACGTGACGACGACGAGCGCGAAGAAGGCCGTCGCGTTCTTCGACACCGTGGGACGGCAGCTGCTCGACGCGGGCGCGCGGGCCGGCGTACGGCATCACGTGGTGCTGTCGATCGTCGGCATCGACCGGGTCGGCCTCGGCTACTACCGGGGCAAACTCCGGCAGGAGGACGTCGTGCGGAACGGCCCGCTGCCGTGGACCGTGCTGCGCGCCACCCAGTTCCACGAGTTCGCCGCGCAGACTCTCGACCGGGTCCCGGGGCCCGTCGCGGTGGTGCCCCGGATGCGGACCCAGCCGATCGCGGCCCGCGAAGTGGCCCGGCACCTGGTGGACCTCACCCTCGCCCCTGCCCGGGGCATGGCCCCCGACCTCGCCGGGCCGCGCGTCGAGCAACTCGTCGACATGGCACGCCGGTTGCTGCGCGCCCGGCACGAACGCCGGTTGCTGCTGCCGGTACGGATGCCGGGCGCGACCGGCGCGGCGATGACGGGCGACGGACAACTGCCGCTCCCGGGTGGGGAGTCGGGGCCCCGCGGCAGCCAGACCTTCGAGGAATGGCTCGTGCAGCAGGTCGGGTCGCATGCCGTCCAGTGAGGATGACCGCGCCGTGCACATCCCGCCAGTACCGGCATCGGCGACCGGAGCGGCACCGGCGCCCGGACCAGGTGGCCAGGACCCCACCCTCGGTTCCCTCATGGCCGAGCGGCGTCGGCTGCTCAACCTCGGTTACCGGATGCTCGGTTCGGTGCAGGACGCCGAGGACGTCGTACAGGAGACGTACGCCCGTTGGTACGCCCTGTCCGAGGACGCGCAGCGGGAGATCGCGGCGCCGCTCGCGTGGCTGACCCGGGTCGCCTCGCGGATCTGCCTCGACCAGCTCGGGTCCGCGCGGGCCCGGCGCGAGCGCTACACCGGCGAGTGGCTGCCCGAACCGGTCCGGCACGGCAGCACCTGGGCCGGCACGGGCACCACGGGCGCGGACGATCCCGCCGACCGCGTCACCCTCGACGAGTCCGTCAGCATGGGCATGCTCGTGCTGCTGGACTCGATGACCCCGGCGGAGCGGGTCGCGTTCGTCCTGCACGATGTCTTCGGGCTGTCGTTCGCCGAGATCGCCGAGACGGTGGGCCGTACCCCGGCCGCCTGCCGCCAACTCGCCTCGTCCGCGCGCCACCGCCTGGCCCGCAGGCCGCCCGGCGGCAGCACGGCCGAGGAGCACGGACGGGTCGTCTCCGCGTTCCGCGAGGCGTGCGAGACCGGTGACTTCGACGCGCTCGTCGCCCTGCTCGACCCCGACGTCGAGTCGCGCAGCGACGGCGGCGGCAAGGTACGGGCCGCGCTGCGACCGGTCGTCGGCCGCGACAAGGTGGCCCGCCTCTTCCTCGGCCTGATGCGCCGGGAGCCCGAGGTGGAGCTCGTCGAGGACGACGTCAACGGCACGCCCGGTGTCGCGGTCCGGATCGCGGGTACGACCATCGCCGTACTCGCGGCGCGGGTCCGCGACGGACTGATCACCGACCTGTGGCTGGTGATCAACCCCGACAAGCTGCGGGCCTGGACGGGACACAAGACCGAAGGGCAGAACGAAGGTTGAGTCGAGGGCCAGGTCTGTTGGCCAGGTCGAGGGCGACGGAAGGACGCGGGTCGTGTCTGACTCCTCTACGTCAACTGGCAGTCCCCCCGGTGGATTCGGCGGCGCCGCCGACGACAGAGCGGACGCCGACGGGGTCTTCCGGGACCGTTTCACCGGTGCCAACGAACGCGAGCTGGCCCGTCAGGACTTGGCGTTCCGCGAGCGCGGGGGCGGCCAGGATGTCGGCGCCGGTCGTCACGTCCGAGGTCGGTCGAGTCTGGCGGCCACGGCGTCGAGGACCCACTCCAGGCCGGTCGCGAAGGAGGTCTCGGCGTCCACGTCCGTGCCGTCGTACACGGCCCTGGACAGTGCAGGGAAGCGGCCGGTGGCCAGCATGCGGGTGACGTGCGGGCCGGACGCGCGCTGCCAGTCGCGCTTGGACAGGCCGGTCGCGCGCTCGGCGCGCAGGTTCGCGATCTCGCGCCGGATCGCGCCGGTGCAGTAGGCGCCGACGGTCTCCACGGCACGTATGACGGTGTCGACATCGGCGAGACCGTCGAGCGCGGACAGCGTGGCCTCGGTCACGGCGAGACCGTTCGGGCCCAGGCTCGGACGGCCGCCGAGCAGGTCGGCCAGCCATTCGTGGCGGAGGACGGCCCGCCTGGTGCGATGGGAGAGGACGCGCAGCGCTTCCCGCCAGTCCCCGGGCCGATCCTGCCCTTCCTCCCGTTCCTGCCGTTCCTCGGGCAGGATCTCGGCCTGGACCTCGTCCACCATGAGGTCGAACAGCTCCTCCTTGGTGGAGATGAAGCCGTACAGCCGCATGGGACCGGCGTTCAGCCGGGCCGCGACCTTGCGCAACGACACCGCCTCCAGCCCGCCCTCGTCGGCGAGCGCGACGGCGGCGGCGACGATCCGCTCCCGGTCCAGCGGCACGGGCCGGGTCGGCGGCTCCGGGCGGTCCCACACAGTCATGAACGCATCGTACTGTTGCGATACGTAGCATCGGGTCAATACAGTGTATCGCCATGAGACAGCGAATCGCCGTAGTCGGAGGAGGCCCCGCCGGCCTCACCTTCGCCCGAGTCCTGCACCGCAACGCACCTTCCGGCGCCGGAGCCGCCACCGCCGACGTGACCGTGACTGTGACCGTGCTCGAACGCGATCCCGGCCCCGACGCCCGTCCTCCGGGCGGCGCGCTGGACCTGCACGAAGGAATGGGTCAACTCGCCCTGGAGAAGGCGGGGTTGCTGGCGGAGTACCACGCGCTGTCCCGGCCCGAGGGGCAGGCCATGCGCATCCTGGACCCGGCCGGGAACGTCCTGCGCGACTGGCGGCCCCGCCCGGGCGACCTGGCCAATCCCGAGATCGACCGCGGTCAACTCCGCGACCTGCTGCTCGGCCCGCTCGACGTCCGGTGGGGGCGGGGCGTGACACGGGTGGTGCCGGGGACCGAGGACGGCGTACTCGTCGAGTTCGCGGACGGGCGACAGGAGACGTACGACCTCGTGGTCGGCGCGGACGGCGCGTGGTCCCGGGTCCGCCCGGCCGTGTCGCCGGTGACGCCCCACTACACCGGGGTCGCCTCGATCGAGACCTCCCTCGACGACGTCGACCACCGCCACCCCGACCTCGCCCGGCTGATCGGCGACGGTTCCCTGGCCGTGTACGGCCCGAACCGGAGCCTCGTCGCCCAGCGCAACAGCGGCGGACACGTGAAGGTGTATGCCAAGTTCCGCGCACCGCTGGACTGGCACACGCAACTGGGCCTGGATGCGGACCTGTCCGACACCGAGGCCGTGCGGTCGGTCCTGCTGGAACTGTTCGACGGCTGGGCCGCTCCCGTCCTCGACCTCCTCCGCCGCGGCACGGCCTTCGCCCACCGCCCCTTCCACGTTCTCCCCGTGTCCCACACCTGGACCCACGTCCCCGGGGTCACGCTCGTCGGCGACGCGGCCCACCTGATGCCCCCGCTGGGCGTCGGCGCGAATCTCGCGATGCTGGACGGCGCCGAACTCGCCGAGTCGATCGCCGCCGCCCCCGAAGACCTCGACGCGACCGTCCGCGCCTTCGAACAACGCATGTGGACCCGGGCCGCCAAGTGGGCCCACATCACCACCGAGGGCCTCAACCGCCTGGTGAGCCCGGACCCCGCCGAGGCCATCGCGGTCTTCGACGAGGTACAACCGGCCTGACTCCGCCGTCGCGGACACAACAGCTCTGTCCGGTCTGCACGCGCAGCCGGCACACGAAATGCTGCGCAGTGGTGGCCTTCTCCGTCCCGACGGAACCTGCCGCGGCGGCGGAACCGCGCCCGCGCGGCTTCCTGCTGCTCGACCGGGAAACGTGCCGCCTCCACCTCGACACCCCCACAACGCGGGATGCCCCGCCGTTCGGCGTGGATCTTCCCCTTCGGGACGAGGGAGGTGCTGTCGTCGTCGGCGTGACAGGAACGCATGCCGCACTCCCGGTCCTCCTGGACACCTGGGAGTTGGAGCGCATGCGGAAGGACGTCCACGATCCCTACTGCCACTCGTTCCGATCCGTCCGGGCGGAGTAGGTGCTCAGTGCTTCGGCGCGGTCCGGGGTGAACTCCGTACGGCACAACGAGTGGCGTGGCGCACTTTTGCAAGCAGGTGCTTGCAATAGTTAGCAGAGGTGGTGCAAGGTGAAGGCATGGCATCGCTCAACGTCGGCAATCTCGGTGAGTATCTGCGTGAACAGCGGCGCACCGCGCAGCTGTCCCTGCGGCAGCTCGCCGATGCCGCCGGGGTGTCCAATCCGTATCTGAGCCAGATCGAGCGCGGGCTGCGCAAGCCGAGCGCGGAGGTGTTGCAGCAGGTCGCCAAGGCCCTGCGGATCTCCGCCGAGACGCTGTACGTGCGGGCCGGCATCCTCGACGCCGAGCGGGACCGGGACGAGGTCGAGACACGTGCGGTCATCCTCGCCGATCCCACACTCACCGAACGGCAGAAGCAGGTACTGCTTCAGATCTACGAGTCCTTCCGCAAGGAGAACGGGTTCGAGATCGCCGACGGGTACGAGGGCGTGGAGAGCGGTCCCGGCGTGAGTGACGGTGCCGACGGCAGCGACGCCGAACCGCGGGAGCAGCCGACCGGTTGACGACGACACAGCCTGTGGACGGCACGGCACGGCACGGCACCGGACAGCACGACATGGGCCGTCGTCGACGACGCGACACTGCACGACCCGCCCGCCCAGCGCGGAAGCAACAAAAAACCCTCAACTGACAGCAACCGGGAGGACCATCACCATGGCCATCACCGATGACCTGCGCAAGACCCTGAGCGACCCCACCCCCCTCTACTTCGCCGCCGGCACCGCCGACCTCGCCCTCCAGCAGGCCAAGAAGGTGCCCGGCCTGGTCGAGCAGCTGCGCGCCGAGGCCCCGGCCCGGATCGACGCCGTGCGCGGCACCGACCCGAAGGCCGTGCAGGAGAAGGCCGCCGCCCGTGCCAAGGAGGCGGGTGCCAAGGCCAAGGAGGCGCAGGAGACCCTCCAGACCAAGGTCAACGAGTTCCTCACCAGCCTCGACGGCGACCTCAAGAAGCTCGGCACCACGCTCGACGCCGACCTGAAGAAGTTCGGCGAGTCCGCCCAGGACTTCGCGCTGCGCGGGGTCGGCGTCGCCGCCGAGTACGCGGTCAAGGCCCGCGAGGCCTACGAGAAGGTCGCCGAGCACGGCGAGCAGGCCGTGAAGACCTGGCGCGGCGAGGCCGCCGACGAGATCGAGGAGCTGGCCGTCGTGGTCGAGCCGGCCGCCGAGCCGGTCCCGGTCAAGGACGAGCCCGCCGCCGCGCCCGCCCCGGCCGCCGCCGCGCCCGCCCCGGCCGCCGCCGCGCCCGCCCCGGCGAAGAAGC
Source organism: Streptomyces sp. NPDC091280 (assembly GCF_044768565.1). Taxonomy (NCBI): domain Bacteria; kingdom Bacillati; phylum Actinomycetota; class Actinomycetes; order Kitasatosporales; family Streptomycetaceae; genus Streptomyces; species Streptomyces sp. NPDC091280. The sequence continues at coordinate 1,324,599 of NZ_JBIVUZ010000001.1, read as the reverse complement.
CCGTCGCCAAGAAGGCTCCGGCCCGCAAGGCCGCCGCGAAGAAGACGACGCCGCCCGCGAAGTGACACGAAAGTGACCCGAACGGGTGATCGGTGATGGGTCGGGCACTCGACGGGTGCCCGACCCGTTCTGTCTTTAGCGGCAATCCGGTTGCGGGTACGGTGACCGCGTAATGACTAGCCGAGTCTGGTGGTGGACGTAGTGCTGATGCAGGGCTTCACAGGGTTCATGTGGCTGTTGAGCACCGCCCTGATCGTTTTCAGCGGGTTCGCGCTCGTCGACGCCGCGACCCGGCGCGAGGACGCCTATCGCGCGGCGGACAAGAAGACCAAGCCGTTCTGGCTGATCATCCTCGGGCTCGCCTTCGTGGTGAACCTGATCTTCAACATCCTGTCGTTCCTGCCGATCATCGGCCTCGTCGCGACGATCGTGTACATGGTCGACGTCCGCCCGGCCCTGCGCGGCCTCCCCGGCGGCGGCCGCAGCCGCAGAGGCGGCTCCAGCAGCGACGGCCCCTACGGCCCGTACAACGGCGGACGCTGAGCCCCAACCACGGCTGACGTCGACTCCCAACCACGGCTGACGCGGACGCCGAGCCTCACGGCTGACGCTGACGCCGACTCCCGACCACGGCCGACGCCGACTCCTACGGCGCCCGGTCCAGCAGTACCACCGCCACGTCGTCCGTCAGCTCGCCGCCGTTGAGGTCGCGGACCTCGTTCACCGCAGCGCGGAGCAGTTCCTCGCCCCGCAGGCCTTCGGCGAGCTGGCGGCGGACCATCGCCACCATGCCGTCCTGGCCTAGCCGTTCGCGGCGGCCCTCGCCGATCCGGCCCTCGATCAGACCGTCCGTGTAGAGCATCAGGCTCCACTCCGCGCCCAGCTCCACCTGCGTGCGCGGCCAGCGGGCGCCGGGGAGCAGGCCGAGGGCGGGGCCGTTGTTGTCGTAGGGGAGCAGTTCGGGCGGGCGGCCGGGGCGGGCGAGGAGCGGGGACGGGTGGCCGGCCAGGCACAGGCCCGCGCGGCGGCCGTCGGGCGCGATGTCGACCGTGCAGAGCGTCGCGAAGATCTCGTCGTCGGAGCGCTCGTGCTCCAGGACCTGTTGCAGCGTGCCGAGCAGCTGGTCGCCGCAGAGGCCGGCCAGGGTGAGCGCGCGCCAGGCGATGCGCAGTTCCACGCCGAGCGCGGCCTCGTCGGGGCCGTGCCCGCAGACGTCGCCGATCATCGCGTGCACGGTGCCGTCCGGGGTGCGCACGGTGTCGTAGAAGTCGCCGCCGAGCAGTGCGCGGGAGCGGCCGGGGCGGTAGCGGGCGGCGAAGTGCAGCGCGGAGCCGTCGAGGAGGGGCGTGGGCAGCAGGCCGCGTTCGAGGCGGGCGTTCTCCTGGGCGCGCAGCTTGGACTCGGTGAGCTTGCGCTCGGCCCTGTCGGAACGTTTCCGCTCCACCGCGTACCGGATCGCGCGGCTCAGCAGCCGGCCGTCCAGCTCGTCCCGGAAGAGATAGTCCTGGGCGCCCACCCGGACCGCCTCGGCGCCGCGCTCGGTGTCGCCGGACGCGGTGAGCGCGAGGACGGCGTGGTGCGGCGCGATGCGCAGCACGTGCTTGAGCACGGCCAGTTCCTCGTCGGCGCCGTCCGCGGCCCGGCCGGGGGCGGGCAGCGCTAGGTCAAGCAGGATGCAGTGGACGTCGTCGGTGAGCAGCCGCTCGGCCTCGGTGAGGTTGCGGGCGGTACGGACCCGGATCGGCTTGCCGGTCGGGTCGAGCAGCTCGGGCACGATCGGCGAGCCGCCGGGGTCGTCCTCGATCATCAGCAGGGTGAGGTGACCGGCGGGACCGGAGTGGGCGGCGCGCTGGGCGGCCTCGATGCCAGTACTGGCACCGGCATCAGTACCGGTGCCGGTGCTCGTGTCGTCGCCGTTGGCGGTGTCCTGTGCGGGCCGGGCTTCCGTGACTCCGGGTGTGCCGTCGGGAGCGGCCTCCGCCGTGTCGGTGGAGGTGGTCCCCGACGTCGGCGCTGAGCCGGCTCCGGGTGCGGGCGGCCCGGAGAGGTCTCCGGGTGCGGCCCCGGAGGGTGCTCCGGGGGTCTCGCCGATCGTGGGCACGGCCGGCGCCTGACCACTCTCCGCGGCCGGGATCGCTCTCTGCCGCGGTATGGGTGCGGGCATCGTCCTGTTCCTTCCCTCCCCCCGAGGGCGCGGTGAGGCGAGGGACCTCGACCCACCGACCGGGACCATAGCGGTAGTGGGCGCCGGAAAGGAATGGTGTGAGGCAGGTCGCCTGGCAGGCGGCCACAGTCATATGCCGTGTTCTGTACCGCAGTTGGGCAGGACGGTGGTGGGGCGGGGATGACGAAGGTCACGCCGGAGCGGGGTTTGGGGCGGGTGAGGCGTGTGCCAGGTCACGTGGTTCGGGGCGTCGGCAGTGACCGCGCCTATCGGGCGGACATATCACGCGTCCGGGCGCACAACGCCCAATATCGGCATCGAGCCCGCCCCGGCGATCGTCACCGTGCGCCCGGGGCGCGGGGCGTGGATGATCGCGCCGTCGCCGATGTACATCGCGACATGGCTGGCGTCGTCGAAGTAGATGATCAGGTCGCCGGGCCGCATGTCCTTGACGTCGACGTGCTTGAGCTGCTTCCACTGCTCCTGCGAGGTGCGCGGGATCGGGTCGCCGGCGCTCGCCCAGGCCTGTGAGGTCAGCCCCGAGCAGTCGTACGACTTCGGGCCCTCCGCGCCCCACTCGTACGGCTTGCCGAGCTGGGCCGTCGCGTACGCCACCGCCGCCTTGCCCTCGGCGGAGGCCTTGCCGCTGATGTCCTTGAGGACGCCGGAGTCGAGCCACTCGGTCTGCGCCTTCAGCGCGGCCTGCTGCTCCAGCGCGGCCAGGCGGTCCTTCTCCCGCTGTTCGAGCTGGGACTCCAGCTTCTCGGCCGCCGCGATCCGGGCCGTGATCTCCTTCTTGGCGGCGGCCTTGGCCTGGCGGTTCTTCTCCAGCGCCTGCCACTGGGCGGAGGCGTCGGCGGTGTACTGCTTCAAGTCGTCCTGGGTGCGGGTCAGTTCGGAGATCAGGCCCTTGGTGGCGCGCTGGCCCTGGAGTATCCGCCCGGCGCCGTCCAGGAAGGCCTGCGGGTTGTCGCTCAGGATCAGCTGTGCCTCGTCCGGGAGTCCGCCCGTGCGGTACTGGGAGCGGGCCGCGGCCCCGGCGCGGTCCTTCAACTCGTCCAGCTTCTCCTGGCCCTTGACGATCTTCTTGGCCAGTTCGACGATCTGCGCGGACTGCTTCCGCGTCTGCTCCTCGGCCGCGTTGTAGGCGTCGGTGGCGACGGCGGCGTCGTGATAGAGGTCGTCGAGCTTCGCGCGTACGGCCTCAAGGTCCTTGTTGGTCACGGGAGTCGGGGACGCCGTGCTCGACGGGGTCGCCGTAGGGGTGGGCGTGGGGCTCGCGAACGACGTGCCGGGTGCCGCGAGTACGGTGACCGCGCAGACCACCGAGACGGCCGTAGTGACCAGGACCCGCCTGCCCGCCGCTCCCATACCCCTGCCCCCATGCCCATAGCTGATTGACCGTCAGTAACTTACGGACGCCTGGGGGATCGTGCCATGCCCGGACACAAAACGACAGAGGTAGTACTTCCCGTACTTCTTCCCTTTCCTTCCAGGTCATGACCTGTCGTGACCTGGCACGACCGGTCATGGCGATCTCCCCGCCCGCCGTGGCGATCTCCCCGCCCGTGTGACGAACGGCCGGCGGAGATCGTTCCCCACGGGCCGCACCGCGCACGGGGATTCACCCGCGCGGCGCCAACGCCCCCCACGCCACGGTCACTTCGCCCTGCCGCCAGCGCACCGGACCGTCCACCACCGGCCAGTCGGCGGTGAGGTCCCGCACCGCGCGGATCCAGCGCTGACGGGCGCCGTAGGAGGCGTAGGGCGCGGCAGCGGCCCAGGCGCGGTCGAAGTCGCGGAGGAAGGCGTGCACCGGTTCGCCGGGCACATTGCGGTGGATGAGGGCCTTGGGGAGGCGTTCGGCGAGATCGGAGGGCCGCTCCAGGGAGCCGAGCCGGGTCGCGAAGGTGACCGTCCGCGGCCCCTCCGGCCCGAGCGCGACCCACACGTGCCGCCGCCCGATCTCGTCGCAGGTCCCCTCCACGAGCAGCCCGCCGCGCGAACGCTCCGAGGCCGGCGCGAGCCGTCCGCACAGCCGTGCCCAGACCTCGGCGACCTGCCCCTCGTCGTACTGCCGCAGCACGTTGGCCGCGCGGATCAGCGACGGCCGCTGCGGTACGGGGATCTCGAACCCGCCGTGCCGGAACACCAGCCCCTCCCGCTCGTACGGCCGGGCCGCCGCGACCCGGGCCGGTTCGATCTCGACGCCGACCACGCGCGCGTGCGGCGCGACGGAACGCAGCCGCTCCAGCAGTTCCACGGCCGTCCAGGGCGCGGCGCCGTACCCGAGGTCGACGGCGACCGGCTCGACGGCCCTTCGCAACTGCGCACCGTGCGTCGCCACGATCCAGCGGTCCATCCGGCGCAGCCGGTTGGGGTTGGTCGTCCCGCGCGTCACGGTTCCTTCGGGTCGGGTGGCTGCGCGGGCTGTCATACGTACGAGGGTAGGCGGGAGGGGGCGGGGGCCGGGGCGGGGTGCGGCCGAGGGGGCGCGGTGCGACCGCCCACGCAGGAATGCCTCGAACGGTTGAGCGACCTCCGGTAATGCCCAGGCAAAATCCCCATGCGCCGGAATGAGAATCCCGCCCCCTGGCGTTGCACCCCCTTGGAGGGAACCCCACACCCTCCGTCAGGCATGCCCGGAGCGAGGAGGAACGCCACGTGAGCCAGTACGTCAGCAGGCTCGGGCGGCGGTCCGCGGCCTCCTCGGCGCGGCTGCGGCTGCACCGCAGGCCCCGCCGGGTCGCGATGCTGTCCGTGCACACCTCGCCGCTGCACCAGCCCGGCACGGGCGACGCGGGCGGCATGAACGTCTACATCGTGGAGCTCGCGCAGCGCCTCGCCGCGATCAACATCGAGGTCGAGATCTTCACGCGCGCGACCACCGCCGTCCTCCCCCCGACCGTCGAACTGGCCCCGGGCGTCCTCGTCCGCCATGTCGACGCGGGGCCGTACGAAGGCCTCGCCAAAGAGGAACTGCCCGCCCAGCTCTGCGCGTTCACGCACGGAGTGATGCAGGCGTGGGCCGGCCATCGCCCCGGCTACTACGACCTCGTCCACTCGCACTACTGGCTCTCCGGCCACGTCGGCTGGCTCGCCGCGCAGCGCTGGGGCGTCCCCCTCGTGCACGCGATGCACACCATGGCCAAGGTCAAGAACGCCAGCCTGGCCGACGGCGACACCCCCGAGCCCGCCGCCCGCGTCATCGGCGAGACCCAGATCGTCTCCGCCGCCGACCGCCTCATCGCCAACACGGCCGAGGAGGCCGACGAACTCGTACGGCACTACGCGGCCGACCCCGCCAAGGTCGCCGTGGTGCACCCGGGCGTCAACCTCGAACGCTTCCGCCCCGCCGACGGCCGTGCGGCGGCCCGCGCCCGTCTCGGGCTGCCGCAGGACGCCCTCATTCCGCTCTTCGCCGGGCGCATCCAGCCCCTCAAGGCCCCGGACGTGCTGCTGCGCGCGGTCGCCGTGCTGCTCGACGAGCGGCCCGAGCTGCGCTCGAACATCGTCGTGCCGGTCGTCGGCGGCCCCAGCGGCAGCGGCCTCGCCAAGCCGGAGGGCCTCCAGAAGCTGGCCGCGCGGCTGGGCATCGCGGACGTCGTACGGTTCCGGCCGCCGGTCGGGCAGGAGCAGCTCGCGGACTGGTTCCGGGCCGCGTCCGTGCTGGTCATGCCGTCCTACAGCGAGTCCTTCGGGCTGGTCGCCATAGAGGCGCAGGCGGCCGGCACGCCGGTCCTCGCGGCCTCGGTCGGCGGCCTCCCGGTGGCGGTGCGCGACGGGGAGACCGGCTTCCTCGTCCAGGGCCACGATCCCGCCGCGTACGCGCGCGTGCTGCGCACCCTCGCCGACGACCGCCTGCTCGCGCCGCGCATGGGCGAGGCCGCCGCCCGACACGCGCAGTGCTTCGGCTGGGACACGGCCGCCGCCGCCACGGCCGACGTGTACACGGCCGCGGCCCAGGCCCACCGCCGTCACGTACGCTCGCACCATGGGTGAGGCAGTGGACCAGGAGCGGGCGGCGGCGCAGGTCATCGAGGGTTTCCTCAAGGGCGCCGAACTCGACTGGGAGAGCCCGGAGTCGGGCACGTTCGTGGTCCAACTCCCGGGCACCCGCAAGCTGTCGACGACCGTCTCCCTCCTCGTCGGCCGCCACTCCCTCTCGCTCAACGCCTTCGTCATCCGCCACCCCGACGAGAACGAGACGGGCGTCCACCGCTGGCTCCTGGAGCGCAACCTCAAGCTGTACGGCGTGAGTTACGCGGTCGATCAGCTCGGTGACGTGTACGTCACCGGGCGGCTGCCGCTCCCCGCCGTCACCGAGGCCGAGATCGACCGCCTCCTCGGCCAGGTACTGGAGGCCGCCGACGGCGCTTTCAACACCCTGCTGGAGCTGGGCTTCGCCTCCGCGATCCGCAAGGAGTACGCGTGGCGGGTCGCGCGCGGGGAGTCGACGCGGAATCTGGACGCGTTCACGCATCTGACCCGGCGTCCCGCCAACTGATCTAGTACCGACCCCTATCGCTACGCCGTGGCGCCATGCCATGCTCACCGCCAGCACATTTCTGAACGTCGTTCACATCCATGAAGTTGCACGCGCATGGGAGGACGTACGTACATGAGCCGCATCCGTGTCACCAGACGAACCCTGCTCGGCAGCGCGCTGGCCCTGGCGGTCCCCCTGCCGCCACCGGCAACGCGAGGCCAAGTCCCTTCCCTCTGGCGGGAGTTCACCCGCACCCCCTTCACTCACCCGCAGATCCCGTACATCGGCGACGCGGGCGCCCGGCGCCGGCCCCGCCCCTCCCGGGTGTTCGACGTCCGCCGCTACGGCGCCGTCGCCGACGGCGTCACCGACTCCGCCCCCGCGATCAACCGTGCCATCGCCGCTGCCGGAAGGGCCGGCGGTGGCACGGTCCACATCCCGCCCGGCACCTTCCGCATCGACGACGTGATCCGCGTCGGCCACTCGAACGTCCTGGTCAGGGGCGCGGGCAGCGACCGTACGACGCTCTACGCCACCAAGAACCTCACCGAACTGATCGGCGTCTACGGCTCCCGCTACGGCGGCGACAAGTCGTCCTGGTCCTGGGCGGGCGGCCTCATCTGGCTGGCCCCGACGGCCCGTTGGGACTCCCTGGTCGCCGCGATCAGGGCGAAGGCCTGGCCCTTCGAGGGCTGGACCGGCAACAAGCGGGACGAATGGCGGCAGTTGACGACGGTCGAACCGGCAAGGCAGGGCTCCTGGACGGTCCGAGTCGCCGACCCCTCGCAACTGAGGCCGGGCGCACTGGTGTTGCTCCGCCTCTCCGACGACCCCGCCCACACCCTCCTCCAGCACATGGCGGGCGGCGGCCCCGGCCCCGAGGCGTACTACTGGGACGACAAGACGAAACTCCTCTCCTACGTCCCCTACGAATGGCCCGTCCGCATCGCGCGCGTGCGGGGCTGCGAGGTCACGCTGGAGCGTCCGCTCCCCCTGGACCTGCGCCCCGAGTGGAATCCCCAACTGACCACCCACGTGACGGAGTTGACGGGCTCAGGTGTCGAAGGCCTCACCCTGGAGGCCGTCGAGACCCCGCAGCAGCCGCACCTCCTCGACAAGGGCTACAACGGGGTCGTCCTCCAATGCGCCTACGACTGCCGGGTGGAGGACGTGACGGTCCGTCACGTCGACAACGGCTTCGGCCTGGTGGCGGCCTCCGCCTGCACCCTGAGCGGTACGACGGTCGCGGGCCGCGGCTCCCACCACCCCTACTTCTGCCGCGAGGGCTCCCACGACAACCTCATCGAGGACTTCACGATCGAGGAACGGACGGTCCCGGCCCCGCCCAACACCCAGCTCCACGGCATCAACGTCGAGGGCCTGTCCTCCCACAACGTCTGGTCGCGCGGCGACATGCGCATGGGCACCTTCGACAGCCACCGCGGCCTGCCCTTCGCCAACGTCCGCACCGACATCACGGTGAACAACAACGGCCGCCACGGCGGCGACGCGAACGCGGGACCGCTCTTCGGCGCCCGCTTCACCCACTGGAACATCCGCGTCACCAACGGCCGCGCGGGCCTGATGAAGATCGACCAACTCGCCCCGTACAGCGCCACGGTGGGCCTCAACACGGTCACCGAGTTCGACCAGATCGACGTCCCCGACTTCACCGGCGACCTGCACTCCCGCCTGGAGCTCTACGGCACGACCGACGCCGTACGGCCGCGGAACCTGTACGAGGCGCAGCGGAAGCTGTGACTCAGGTGCGCCACAGGGTGTCGTAGCCGATGAAGTCGAACATGCGCTGTCCGGGCGGGAGTCGGCGGGGTTCGCCGGTGAAGCGGTGGGCGCCGACGGACGCGGTGATCGAGGGGTCGGACACCCACAGCCGCTCGAAGCCGCGCTCCTCCAGCCAGCCGCAGATCCGCGGCACGAGGTCCGGCGCCTTGCGGTTGCGGGTCCAGATCACCGTGCCGCCGGTGCGGCAGAGTTGGGTGCAGTGGTCCAGGAGGCGTTCGACGTCCGGGTCGGTGATGTTGCCGAGGACCCCGCACAGCAGGACGAGGTCGGCGGGGGCGAGGTCGGCGTACTGGTCCGTCGACGCGGCGTCCCCGGCGACGACCTCGACCCCGGGCAGACCGGCGGCGCGGGCGGCCCCGGTCGCGTCGGCGACATTGCGCTCGTCCAACTCGACCAGCCGGGCGCGGACTTCGGCCCGGCGCGGATGGTCGGCCAGCACACCGATCAGGTCGTGGCCCTGTCCGGCGCAGAGGCTGAGCGCGGTGAGGGGTCCGGGCGGGGCGGTGTCGAGGGCGTGGCGGACGCGCTCCTGGACGAGGGCGAGGCGCCGACTCAGGTAGGAATCGGGGGAGTTGTAGGAGTCGTGCCACTCATGCCAGTCCATACGGGGAATCTAGCCACGGCGCCGTCGGCTGTCGCGTGAATAACGCCCCGGCGTGACCCCCACCGACTTGCGGAAATGGCGGGTGAGATGGGACTGGTCGTAGAAGCCGGTCGCCGCCGCGACCTCGCCCGGCGGGTGGCCCTCCAGCAGCAGGCGGCGGGCGCGGTCGACACGGCGGGACATCAGGTACTGGTGCGGTGCGATGCCGTACGCGCCGCTGAACGCCCGTACCAGATGGGCGGGATGGGCGTGCAGGAGCCGCGCGGCCTCGTCGAGCGCGATGCCCTCGATGACGCGTGCGTCGAGGAGTTCGCGCAGCGTGCGGGCCAGGGCGGGGTCGGCGGTGGGGGCGGGGGCCGGGGCGGACGGTCGTAGGTGCGCGTGCAGCCGTTCGGTGATGAGCGTCAGCCGGCTCGCGGCCTCCAGTTCGTCGCCGGGGTGATCGAGCGCGGTGTGCAACTGGCCGACGCGCAACCGCAGTTCGGGATCACGGAGATCGGGCCGGTCGACGGCGGAGCCGATCAGGCCGTCCGCCAGATGGGTCCCGTCGAGATAGAGGACGCGCTTGCGGAAGCCGTGCGGGGTGGCGGGGGAGCCGTTGTGCGGGACGTGCGGCGGCAGCAGCGACACCGTGTCGTGCGGGGTGCCGTGCTCGTGCCGGTCGAGGTCGTAGCGCACGGCACCGTCGTCCACGATCAGCAGCGTCCACGCGTCGTGCACGTGCATCGGGTAGGCGTACTCGGTGAAGTGGGCGTGGAAGACCTCGACGACACCGGGGATACGGGGCCGCCACGCGGAGACTTCCTGCCGCGGGGCCATGCAAAGAACGTACAAGACGGGGTCCTGGGGTGCTCGGCAGTCTCGGTGCATGAGCACTGACATCGCGGGCGACCCCCTCCGCTTCGACACGAAGATCGCCGTCCTGCTGCGCGAGGACCTGGCGCCCTGGCAGCGGTTGAACGTCACGTCCTTCCTGGTCAGCGGCCTGGGCACACAGATCCCCGAGGTGATCGGGGAGCCGTACGAGGACGCCGACGGGGTCGGCTATCTGCCGATGTTCCGACAGCCGGTGCTGGTCTTCGAGGCCACGAAGGAGACCCTCACGGCGGCCCACGGACGCGTACTGGCCCGGTCCCTGCCGCGCGCGGTCTTCACGTCCGACCTGTTCGCCACCGGCAACGACCGCGACAACCGCGCGGCGGTACGGGCCGTCGCCACGGCGGACCTGGATGTGGTGGGGCTGGCGGTGTACGGGCCGCGCAACGGAGTGGACAAGGTGGTGAAGGGGGCGCGGATGCATCCGTGAGGGCGGATGGATCCGTGGGGAGGGTGTGAGCGTGCCGGCACACGGGGTGATTCGGTGATGACTGCCCGTGTACGGCGCGGATGATGCGGGCGCGCGGGACGGCTTGACCGGTTCGAGTGGCCGTCGCGGTGAAGCCTTCTGGACACGCGCGGGGAGGGAGGAGAGTCCTCCCCGGTGAGCCCGCGCCCGGGGCGGGCCACCTGCACCGATCCATCCGATGCACCCGATCCATCCGATCCATCCGATCCATCCTTCGGCAGTCGGCAGGGAGAGAACCATGAACCGATCCACGAAGCTGGCCCTGGGGGCCGTGGCGACCGCACTCGCGCTCGGCGGCACGGTCGCGGCGTCGGCCCAACCGGACCAGGTCCACCGGGCGGCGGCCACCGCCGACTGGGCCAAGGTCGCCGCCAACGGACACCTCCTGGGCGGGCAGGGCATCCGCGGGGTCCACCGGTTCGGCAACGGCCGCTACAACATCACCACGACCCACAACCTCAACGGCTGCGCCCTCCTCGGCACCGTCAACACCAACGGCGGCAGCGACCCCGGACCGGGCAGCGCGTCCATCCTCGTCGGCCAGGTGAACCGCAACACCCTCTTCGTCCGCACGGCGACACCGTCCGGGCCGGGCAACGCGACGGTGGACAGCGACCGGCCGTTCTCAGTGACGGTGGTGTGCTGAGCCGGCCGTTTGCTGAGCCGGTGCCGTGCTGAGCCAGTGGTGTGCTGAGACGGTGCCGTGCTGAGCCGGTGTGTGCTGAGCACGGCCCTCAGACCGCGCCGACCTCTGGCTTCGCCGCCACCGGGGTTTCGAAGCCGGCCGTCTCGGCGGCCGGCAGCCGCCGCATCAGCACCCCGTACCCCACCGCCGCCCCCGTCCCCACGACCGCGCACAACCCCCACAGCCACTCCGCGCCGAAGTGGTCGATGACGAAGCCGGACATCAGGGGGGCGATCAACGCGGCGACCGCCCAGGACAGGGTGTACATGCCCTGGTAGCGCCCGCGTCCCTGGACGGGGGAGAGGCGGACCACGAGGCCGGTCTGGGTGGGGGCGTTGATCATCTCGCCGAGGGTCCACACGCACACCGTGAGGGCGAAGACGCCGACCGAGCCGGCGAACGCGGTGAGTCCGAAGCCGTAGCCCGCGAGGAGGGAGGAGACGACCAACAGGCGCTTGGCGTCGCGGTGTTCGATGAGACGGGTGACCGGGATCTGGAGGGCGACGATGAGGAAGCCGTTGACGGCGATGGCGGTGCCGTAGTCGGCGGGGGTGAAACCGGCCTCGCCCATCGCGACCGGCAGACCGACCGAACCCTGCTGGAAGACGAGGGCGACGAGGAAGGACAGTCCTACGACGCTCATGAACCGCCCGTCGCGCAGTACGGTCCCGAGGCCCACCGAGTCCGCCGGCTTCCCGCCGTCGCCGCCGTCGGCGACCGCGGGCCGGGACTCGGGCAGCTTCAGGAAGACGACGACCGCGCAGACCGCCGTCATCCCGGCCTCCAGCAGGAACCCGGCGCGGTAGCTGACCTCGGCGATGAAACCGGCGGCCATGGAGGAGACGGCGAAGCCGAGGTTGATGGCCCAGTAGTTCAAGGAGAACGCGCGGACCCGGTCCTCCGGGCGCACGATGTCCGCCATCATCGCCTGCACCGCCGGGCGGGACGCGTTGCTCGCCATCCCCACCAGGAAGGCGACGCCCGCGATGGCGAGGGGGTCGTGCACGAAGCCGAGCAGTGCCACGGCCGCCGCGGTCGAGGACTGGGCGACGAGGAGCGTGGGGCGGCGGCCGAGCCGGTCGGTCATCACGCCCGCGCCGATGGAGGAGACGACCCCGCCGAGGCCGTGCAGGGAGACGACGAGACCGGCGTAGGTGGCGGAGTAGCCGCGGTCGAGCGTCAGGTACAGGGCCATGAAGGTCGAGACGAACGCGCCGAGCCGGTTGACCAGGGTGCTGGTCCACAGCCACCAGAACTCGCGGGGCAGACCGGAGAGGGTTTCGCGGGCGGCACGTCTCAGGGCGGCGAGTGACATGGATCGTTCCCCCACGGTCGGACAGGTGGTGTGTAAGTGGCCAAGGCGGCAGGCACAACTTACGAAGGGGAGGGTCCGGCGGACCACTCAATTAACAGAAGCCGTCAACTGTCCGGCCGGGAGACGGCCACCCGATCCCGACCCGAATGCGTGGATTACGCTCTGAGGCATGGCCGACGCACCGTACAAGCTGATCCTCCTCCGCCACGGCGAGAGCGAGTGGAACGCGAAGAACCTGTTCACCGGCTGGGTGGACGTCAACCTGAACGAGAAGGGCGAGAAGGAGGCGGTCCGCGGTGGCGAGCTCCTGAAGGCCGCCGATCTCCTCCCCGACGTGGTCCACACGTCCCTCCAGAAGCGCGCGATCCGCACCGCGCAGCTCGCCCTCGAATCCGCCGACCGCCACTGGATCCCGGTCCACCGCAGCTGGCGCCTGAACGAGCGCCACTACGGCGCCCTCCAGGGCAAGGACAAGGCGCAGACCCTCGCGGAGTTCGGCGAGGAGCAGTTCATGCTCTGGCGCCGTTCCTACGACACCCCGCCCCCGCCCCTTGAGGACGGCACGGAGTTCTCCCAGTCCGCGGACCCGCGCTACGCCTCGATCCCCCCGGAGCTGCGCCCCCGCACGGAGTGCCTGAAGGACGTCGTCGTCCGCATGCTCCCGTACTGGTACGACGGCATCGTCCCCGACCTCCTGACCGGCCGCACGGTCCTCGTCGCCGCCCACGGCAACAGCCTCCGCGCCCTGGTCAAGCACCTCGACGGCATCTCCGACGCCGACATCGCGGGCCTGAACATCCCGACGGGCATCCCCCTGGCCTACGAACTGGACGAGTCCTTCAAGCCGCTCAAGCCCGGCGGCACATACCTCGACCCGGACGCGGCGGCGGCGGCGATCGAGGCGGTCAAGAACCAGGGCAAGAAGAAGTAACGCGACACAATTGAGCCCCCCACCTGCGGTTTCCCTGCGGGTGGGGGGCTTTTCGGTGACCTCAGGCCGTCTCTGGGGCGTCAGCTGCTGGATCGGGCCGTCAGGCGCGTCGGCGCCAGCGGCGGACGCGGATGTCGAGGACGATCAGCAGAGCCGTCGGGATGACGATCTCGGCGGGGGCGCGGGCCCAGAGAGCGAGTGCACCGCCGGCCGTGCCGATGAGCGCGATCGGCAGGTCGCGGGGACAGATGTCGACGGTGACACCTGCGCGTGGGACCATGTGGCCTCCATCTGTGGTCGGTTCCTGGCTAGGGTTTCCGAGCGCGGAAAATGGAAGCGAATGCCGCCCCTGGACGGGCGGCATTCGTATGCGCTGGAACTTTCCCATAGCCGTCACCCGAAGCACAAACGTGCAGATGAAATGCGGCTGCTGTCCCTCTTCTGTAGACAGTTCGTCTGCGGAACAGGGGCAGTGAGGCATTCTGGGTGGCTCACAGCGCCTCACTTGCCTCTTCTTTCCCCTTGTTTCATCTCGCTGCTTGTCCGCTCTGAGCTGGTTGAAGGATAACTGCGGCTGGCTGCACAGCTAACTGGGGCGGCTTGAGTCTCAACGGCTGGTTGTTTCATTATTTGAACAACTTGTTCCAGCGATGGAACAACAGGAACTCTCCCTCGGGAGGGAGAGTTCCTGTTTCTGCTGGCGGGTTGACCGTGTGCTGGCTGGCTTTCATTCTCGCGAGAGGGAAAGTCTTCCTCGCGAGGAAGAAATCTTTGATGCTCTCTTATGGGCCGTAGGGAAGATCGCGCCCGTACATGGAGGCTTCGTACGCCTGAGTGATTGCCGTTCGGGTGCGCTCTTCGTCGGACGGCATCAGGTGTGCGTACACGCGAAGCGTCAGACCAGGGTCCGAGTGGCCCAGGTACTCAGCGAAGGCCTTGATGTTCTCCGCGGTGTCCAAGAGCACCGAGGCGTAGAAGTGTCTGAGGGCGTGCATGCCGTTCTCGCGAGACTCGGCGTACGACTCGTCAGGCTTCCGCTCGGGGATCACGTCGGCCGAGGCCGGCGCCCGCTTCCCCGCTTCCTCGCTGAGTGACGTACGCCGTGGCTTGCTCTGGTCGACGCCACAGGCAAGGCGACGGAGGCCGTTGGGGGTACAGCGAGGCGTACCCGCGCGTGATCGGTCGAAGTCCTCGCCGTCGTGGCTGGCTGTCGTCGGCTGGGGTGGGGACCAACCCGGATCCAGCTCTGAGCAGACGTCATCGGCCACCCACCTGCGGCCGCCGCGTCAGGGTTCTGCATTCTGGGGACTATGACGAACCCCGAGGGCCCATACGTGAAGGTGCACTTCCGGATGGAAATCGAGGAAGACTGGCCCCCGGCCTCCGTGGAGAGCCTGTGGGCGGTCGACCAAGGTGACGGCACCGCACGGCTCGACAACATCCCGTGGTTCGTTCGGGGCATTGCCTGTGGGGACATCGTGGCGACTGAGGCCGATGAGGAGGGGGTGCGGTGGGCCGGCGAGGTGGTTCGGCGCTCCGAGAACTGCACCATCCGTCTCATCGTGATGCGGGACGGCGGTTCGGGAGCCGCACGGCAGAGCGTGATCAACGCGTTCAAGAAACTTGGCGTCGACGGCGAGGGTATAGAGAAGTTCGGCATGGTCGCCCTGGACGTCCCGCCCACGGCCGATCTCGCCAAGGTGCAACGGCTCCTCGACCACGGTGTGGCCAAAGAGTGGTGGGACATGGAAGAGGGGTGCATCACCGCACAATGGCGGGCCACATCCACCGGCTGACGCCGTTCATGTGGCCCATGACCGGGCCGCCCCTGGGCCGTCCGAGGCCGCTCACCAGGGGCCAATGACGACCAACGGCGACCACCAGGTGCACGGGCCCCCTGCCGACGAGTCCCTCGTCGGCAGGGGGCTTGTCGTATGTCCGGAAGTGGTTCGGAAGCGGATCGGTTCTGGTGGCGGAAGCGGGGGCGGCGGTGGCATGCAAGGTGTCAATCAGCCGTTGTGCGACGGGGGCGCGAGATCGGCGCACTGTCGCGACCGTTGGAGTGCCCCATGAACGACCTCGGACCACCGTCGTACCCGCCCGCCGTGCCGAACCCGCCCGCCTCCTACCGTGCCGACGGACTGATACCGCCCGTCGGAGCCGCCCGGACCTGGGGGCTCACCGTCATCGGGGTGCCCCTGGTGATCCTCCTGCTCATCGGGCTGGTCGACGGTTCCTTCTCGACCGGCGGCGGAGCGGCGCAGGCCAAGACCTGGACCCCGCCGACGGCGTCGTACACGTACACCGGGGACGGCGGGGGCACCGTCGGCACCGCCGGCAGCGAGGGAGGGAATCTGTTCGGCGATCCGACGCCTGTCCCCGCCTCCACCAGCGTCTTCACCCCCACGTCCACACCGACGCTCACCTCCACGCCCACCCTCGGTCCGACCTCGACCGACCCGGTCACCCCCGACGCCGATCCGCGAGCCGTCGTCACCGCCTACTTCGCGGCGGTCAACGGCCGTGACTACCAGGCGGCTTGGGACCTGGGCGGCAAGAACCTGGGGGACGCCGACTACGACGCGTTCGTCGCGGGCTACGCCACCACCCAGCGCGACACCGCCAGCCAGCTGTCCGTCCAGAGGACCGTCGTGACGCTGGTCCTCAACGCCCTTCAGACGGACGGTACTTCGCACTCGTACCACGTCACCTACACCGTTCTCGACGGTGTGATCACCCACGGCACGGCAACCCGGATCAGCTGACCGACCCCGTACGAGTGGAGCGCTGAACCATCGTGAGCACACAGGCACCGCACCGCAATCCGCCCGTCCCGTCGCCCGGGGCGCCGCCGCAGGTCGCCCGCGCGTACGCGCGGACCAAGGCCACCCGCCTGCTCTCCGCGGGCACCTACCTCGACCCCGGCTACCGTCGGGACGTCATCCGCGAACTGCTCCACCGGCGCTTCAGAGTGGTCGCCCCGTCCTACGGCTACGACGCCGTGTCGGTCCTCGCCCACGCGCTCGCGGCGCGCCGACTGCGCCGTATCCAAAGGGGAGTTGTCGCCGGTTCGGCGGTCGCGCTCCTGCTGCTGGCGATCGGCCCGCTGAGCGTCTTCGTCGCCGCGCAGCTGATGTTCTGGGTGCTGTGGGGCTCCGCCTACCTGCGCCGGGTCGTCACCCTGCACATCCTGATGACCCGCCTGAAGGAGACCGGCCCGGACGGCGGCTTCGACGGCTCCTACCCGGCCAACACCAAGCTCACCGACGCCCTGATCGACAAGATCGACGGCGAACAGGGCAGCCACGGCGGCCTCGTCTTCTACGGCGGTTTCCGGCCCTTCGTCGGCGCCGGACTGCCCTTGCGCGACTGGGCCAACGCCCAACTCCTGCTCGGCGCCCCCTGGAACCGCCTCGCCGCCCGCAAGGACTTCGAACTGCCCGGCGCCGGGCGCGACCTGGACGAGGTGGAACGCAAGCCGGTCCTGCCGTTCACCGTCCACGACATCACCTCCTACGTCGCCGCCCGGATGGGCGCGGAACTGCGCGAGGAGGCCCGCCGGGACGAACGCATCGAGGGGCTGACCGTCGAGCAGCGCCGCTACACGACCGCGATCCGCACCAACGACCGTACGCTGGGCGCCGGTTGGTCCCGGCTGCCGGGCCTGGGCGATCTGCCGGACGTCCACTGGCGGGAGGACTACGACGCGGCCCGCGAGTATCTGTGCGTGCGCGTCGGCTCCTGGAACGAGGAGCTGGTGACCTCGATCTTCGTCGGGTTCGACCTCAAGGGCGACACCCTGCACACCGAGTTCTACACCTATGTACTCGGGCCGCTGGTAAGGGAGTTCCACCTCGTGGACCGACTGCCGAACAGCTTCGACCGCAGGCTGGCGGTGCGGATCGCGTGGGACATGGTCAAGGCCGTGCCGAGCCGGTGCGCGGCGCTGTGCCTGTGGCCGCTACGGGCCTTCCCCGAGCGCTTCCTGCCGGAGCGGGTGCGCCGACTGCTGCGGCCCTGGCGGGGCGGGCGCTCCACCATCGAGTTCACCACGGTGGGCGTGACGGCCGACACCAGCGAGTTCCGGCTCGCCCGCTACGCCAACGCGTCCGTGGACTGCGGCGCGTTGACCAGCGTCCGGGAGATGGCGACCAGCGACACCTACCACCACTTCTTCCAGAAGACCGACGCCCTGAAGTACTCGCAGATCGTCGAGCGCCGACTGCTCCAGGGCATCCGGCAGTTCCTGGACGAGCACCAGGTGGATCTCGCCGACCACGACCGTGCCCAGACCAACATCCTCTTCGGGGACAACTCCCAGGCGATCTTCGGCGGGCACAACGAGAACTTCGGCTACAACTACGGGCCACAGGGCCCGGAATCGCCCGCCGGTCGAAGGGACCAGCCATGAGCGAGAGCCATACGTTCGGCGACAACAGCCAGGTAATCCTCGGCGGGGAGAACCAGGGCTTCGGCTACAACTACCATGCCGCGCCCGCGACTTCGGCCACCGAACCACCGACCTCCGACCGGCCGGCGGATCAGCCGACGCCCGCCGTCCACGACCGTGCCCGCAGCGTCTTCGTCGTGCACGGCCGGGACGAAGAGGTACGGCGGGCGATGTTCGGACTGCTGCGCCGACTCGATCTACGGCCCCTGGAGTGGGAGGAGTTGGTGCGCGCCACCGGCAAGACCGCACCCTTCCTCGGCGAGGTGGTGATGAACGCACCGGCGCAGGCGCAGGCCGCCCTGGTCCTGCTCACCCCGGACGACGTCGCCAAGCTCCACCCGCACCTGCTCGGCAACCGCGAACGCGACGACGAGACCCAACTCACCGGCCAGCCACGGCAGAACGTGCTGATCGAACTCGGCATGGTGCTGATGGCCTACCCCGAGCGGACCGTCATCGTCGAGGTCGGACGGCTGCGCCATGTCGCCGACACGGCGGGCATCAACGTCATCCGGTTCGACGGCACGGAGTCCTCCCTCGCGAAGATCGCCGCCCGGCTGCGCCTGGCCGGCTGCCGACTCGACGACAGCGGACCGGAATGGCGCGAGACCCGGCACTTCCGGAACCTCGCCGCGTACCGCCGACTCGCCTGAATCACAGAAGAGAACCAAGAAGGAGAGGGGGAAGGGGGAAGGGGGAGGGGACGGGAGCCTCGGCTTCCGTCCCCTCCCCCTTCCCCCTCTCCTTCACGCGCGGTCCAGGCCCGACGCCAAGGACCTCAAGAAGGCCGCCAGTTCGCGCATGTCGATCCGTTCCAGATCGGCGGGCCGCACCACCACCCGCAACTCCCGGCAGACCGCGCCCTCCCGCGACCGGGCCACGAAGGACATCAGGATCAGCCGCAGCAGACTGTCCTGGTCGAGGTGATCGAGCCGGGAGAGCCCCGAGCCGACCAACGGCATGGCCACGCGCTCCAGTTGGGCGTGCCGGTGCAGCGCGTCCCAGAGTCGGCCGAGGCCCAGCCAGAGTTCCTCCACACTGGACGCGGCGACGCAGTCGTTGCCGATACGGCTGTACGCGACCGCGAACACCAGCCGGGGCCGGGTGCCGAGGACCGCCACCGTGCCGACCGGATAGCGGTCCAGTTTGCCCAGCGGCTTGCGGTGCCGTTCCTCCCGCGCGACCGGCGCCACCCCGGCGAGTGCCGCGACCAGCTCCGTGTCCAGGCGCCGTACGTCGTCGTCGTAGCGTCGGAGCAGCAACTGACCTTGCACACTGGCCGTGTTGATGACATCGCCGTTGTCCGTCGCGGTGTCGAAGGTGTCGCAGAAGCCGACGACGAGATGGGCCGGCTGGTCGAACAGGTCGCCCGCCTCGACCACCACCGTCAGATCGGGGCGCCGGAACACCTGCTCCACCCGCAGCACCGGCCGCGCCTGACCCAGCCCCCACACCAGGCAGGCCGCCACCGCCACCACGGTGACCGTGCCGGGGTCGGGGAAACTCCGCGGGAAGAACTGCCCGACGAACTGGAGCACCGCCGATATTCCGCCGAAGGCCACCATCGTGTTGCGGACGAAAACCCTACGGGCGCGCCCGGTGCCGTAGAGCCGTAGGAAACGTGTCGGTACGCGCAGTTGGGGCACCCGGTTTCTCCAAGGCATCATGATAATCTTCTTGTCACTTCTCGGTGACACAGGGTGATACACGGGCGCGGCGGGGGCGACGCGGGTGGCCGATGGACGAGTGCGCATTCAGGTCAAAGTGCTGGGGCCGGTCCGGCTCGACGTCGACGGGACCCCGGTCCGGCTGACCCCCCTGACCACCCGGCTGCTGGTCCGCCTGGTGGCCGCCGAGGGCGAGGCCGTGCCGGTACGCCAACTGCGGCGCGACGTATGGGGGTTGGCGGACGGACCCCGTCATCTGGACCAGCGCAACCGCAACGAGGTGCAGAAGCGCGTCCTGGAACTGCGGCGCGCGCTCGATCCTCGCCAGGACGGCACGGGGGCCCGGGTGCTGCGCACCGAGCAGCAGGTCACCGTGCACGGCCCGGAGACCGCCTACCGTCTGGTGCTGCGGCCCGAGGAACTGGACAGCGCGCGGTTCACGGAGGTCGTGGGCACCGCCCTGCTGGCCCCGCCCGCCACCGCCGCCCATGAACTCGCCGAGGCGCTGGAGCTGATCCGCGGCCGGCCGCTGGCCGAGGTCAACGGCGAGGGCTTCGCCGCCCCGCTGATCCGCCGGCTCACCGTCCTGGTGGACTCCGCCCGCCGTGAACTGGTCCGGGTCCAGGCCGACTTGGGCCGCCCGGACCTCGCGCTGCCGGTCGCGGAGCTGATCGTCCGCGACCACCCCGACGACCTCGACGCCGTACGCACCCTGGACACCCTGCGGGCCGCGCTCCGCGCCCGCCACGGCGCCGAACTGCTGCGCCACCGGGTCCCGTTGCCCGGTCAGCGGGCGGATGTCGTCCTGGTCCGCGGCGACCTGTTCGAGCAGACGGACTGCAATCTGGTGGTCGGCTTCACCGACACCTTCGACACGGAGACCGACCAGGACATCGTGATCAGCCGCGACAGCGTGCAGAGCCAGCTGGTCGAGCGGCTCTTCGGCGGCCGACGGCGGCTGCTGGACGAGAAGTTGAAGGCCGGGCTGCGGACGGTCCGGGCCGTCGGCACGGAGAGCGTGCGGGCCAAGCCGCGCGGCCGGCGGGTGCGTTATCCGGTGGGTACGACCGTCGCCGTGCCCGTGGACGGGCGCCGGGTCTTCGCGGTCGCCTACTCGCGGCTCGGCAACGACCTGGTGGCCAGGTCCGGTGACGAGGACCTGCGCTCCGGCCTGGACCACCTCTGGGCCTCGGTGGCCGTGCACGGCCTGTTCAGACCGGTCGCCGTCCCGCTCATCGGCTCCGGGCTCGCCCGTGTGACCGACCTCGACCGCAGCCAGCTCGTGGCGCTGATCGTCGACTCGTTCATGGCCGCGTGCCGCCGGTATCCCGCGCTCACCCCCGAACTGCGCATCGTGGTCCGCCCGCAGGACCTGGCCAGCACCGACCTGTCTCCGGTCGAGCGCCGCTTCCACGAACTCGTACCGGACCTGGAGCCCGCTCCGGGGCCCGACCGGGGTGAATGAGCCACGCCCGCAAGGGAGTTGAGGGCGGCCCGGCGGCCGGGACCGAGGTGAGGCCGGGCGGTCCTCGGCGTCCGTTCCCCGCTCCGACGGGTTCCTCCGCATCTTTCGGCTCCCCCACGCGGCATCGCCCGCCGGACCCTGGCCCGCCACCGCCACCCGGCCCCACCGGACTTCAGTGCACCGCCGTCGCCGCTTCCGTCGGTAGCCGCCATCCGCTTCCGATCCGATTCCGACGGTGGAACGGCGGGGTCCTCCAGCCGGCGACGCTCCCAACTCCGGTGCCCCTGGCGGGGAATGGGAAATGCGGACGGCCCGGGTTCGCGTGGGACGCGAACCCGGGCCGAGCCGTCTGTGGGTGTGTCAGTGGAGCCTCAGCGCTTCCAACTCGCCTTCGCCAGCGCCGGAACGAACCGCAGCGCGTCCACCGTGCCGACGCCCGTCGCCATGTCGTAGCCGTTGACCGCGGTGTAACCGGTCACGCCCGCATAGGTGTTGTTCGTGCCGTCGTTCACATCGACGATGCCGTTGCTCTTGGCGTCGTGCCTCGCCAGCGTGTACAGCGCCTCGTTGATGTTGCCGACGCGGTGGCCGGCCGCCTGGTCGGCCAGGGCGACGATGCCCGAGAAGAGCGGGCTGGCCTCGCTCGTGCCGCCGTAGACGTCCCAGCCGATCGCGGTCGGGTCGTAGCTGGAGTACGTCCAGGCACCGCCGTTGACCGCCGCGGCCATCGACACGTCGGGCGTGGCGCGCTGGGTGCCGACGACGTTCTTCACGCCGTTCTGGAAGGACGGACGGGAGAACACGTGGGACTGGCCGCCGCCGCCCGCGCCGTAGTCGTTGTAGACGCTGTCCGGGGTGACGCGCTCGCCCTTGTCGTTCAGGTGGAGCTGCGTGCCGCCGATCGAGGTGACCAACGGGTCCGAAGAAGGCCAGGAGTTGACGGGCTTGTCGTAGAAGGCCGTGCCGTCCAGGTTGTAGTCGGTGGCGCCGCCGTCGCCGGAGGAGGCGAGGACGGTCACGTGCTTGCGGTTGGCGTCCTGGAAGGCGTAGCGCAGCTTCTGGATGCTGGAGAAGTCGCCCTGGTCGAAGCCGGGGAAGGTGTTCTCGGTGGCGCCGAAGCTCTGCGTGATGACGTCGCCGACGCCGTGGTCGATGAGGTGCTTCTCGGCGGACATCATCTCCGGCAGACCGGTGACGCCCTCGGTCTCGGCGACCGCCGTCTCCACCAGCACGATCTTCGCGTCGGGCGCGACCGCGTGGGCCATCTCGACGTCCAGGGTGGTCTCGCCGGCCCACCCGGTCATGTCGGCGTTCTTCGGGTCGAAGACGGGGACGTCGCCCCACTTGACCACGTTGACCTTGGTGCTGCGCAGGCCGAACTGCTTGCTGTAGACGTCGAGATCGTGCTGGATCGTCGGTGAACCGAAGGAGTCGACGATGACGATCGTCCGTCCCTTGCCCGTGATCCCCTTCTTGTAAAGGGAGTTGAGGTTGTACGCGGTGCGGTACTGCAACGGGGTGTAGCAGGCGATCTGCCACTTGGCCTCGCACTGCTCGCTCGTGAGCGGGCTGGGCACGTCGCGCACGAGGGCGTGTCCGGCGATGGCCGGGACCGCCTTGGTCGCCGGTACGGCGGCGGATGCGGCGGTGCTGACGCCGGCCAGCGGGGCGGTCGCCAGTGCGGCGACGGCGAGAGTGGCGGTGGCGGCCGTGGAAGCCGCGAGGCCACGTCTGTTGCGGGCTATGTGCATGAATCCCCCCTGGATGGTTGTGACTTGCACGCGAAGGTCTGCGTGCATCCCATCCAGTGAGACATGCACAGGACAAGTCAGTTGAACTGCCGATGCCGAAGCTTTTGCCCAAACCGCACCCAATGCTCGAACGGTCCTGGAGAACGCAAGGCTTGACTCACACCCCGGCTCGGGCCCCTGCTCCGGCTCCCGCTCCGGCCAGCCGCCGGAACGCCTCGGTGGTGCGCGGATGCGCGATCTCGTCCAGCAGGTGCCGCCACTCGGGATCACCCGCGGCGGGGTGCGCCAGGTCCCACGCGGCCAGCAGCGGAGCGAGGGCCTGCTCGCCGGAGACCTCGGCCGGGTCGGTGAACTGCCTTGATTCCATGGGACGTTCCTTCCGGACGGCCGACCGCTTCCGATCGGCTGGTGGCCAACTGGCTTCTACGATGCCGTCGTTCGCCCGCCCGGACCATGGAGCGCCCACCCGGCCGGGGGTGGGGCTGGCTGCACCCCGGACACCACCGAGCCCTCCCTCCTTTGCCCCGCGGCGTCAGATCGAGTACGGCACCGCGTGCACCTCGTCGGCCCGGTGCCCCGCGCGCTCGTGCACGCGCTGGACCGCCTCGGGCGACGGCGCCTCCGACAGGCAGTAGACGGTTCCGGACTCCGGATCCGCCCAGGCCCGCTCGAAGTGGACGCCCTCGTCCTTCTCCACGGCGAGATCCGCCTTGTGCGCCTCCATCAACTGGTCGGCCGTGATGCCCTTCATTCCGTGATGTACGTCCATGTACTGAGCCATGGCCTCACACACCTCCTTCTTGTCCCCCCTCCCCATGCTGCGCTCCCACGCGCCACGGGGCGACCGTGCGGAACGATCACGGGGAGGTCGGGCACCCCTCTGGACGGGAGCCCCCGGCTGATCGACTGCGCTGTCGGCGCCTGCCGGCTGGCCCCCCGGCGCCCACTGCCGCCTGCCAGCGTCCGGCTCCCACCCGGCTCCCGCCGTCTGTCGCCTGTCGGCGTCCGGCTCACGCCGTTTCCTGGCCCCTGCTGTCTCGCGGCGCCCGCCCGCCTGCTGGCGCCTGCCGGATCTCGCCGTCAGGCGTTTCCTGGCTCCCGCCATCTCCCAGCGCCTGCCGCCACCCGGCTCCCGGCGTCCGCCGCCTGCTGGCCCCAGGAGCCCACTGCCTATCGCCGCCTGCTGCCCACAGGCCCTCGCCGCCTCCCAGTCCCCCCGGGCGGGGGTGGGGCCCCGCAGCCGCCCCCCTCACCATGCCCAGCCCCAGCCCCCACCGCCGCCGCCCCCCCCACAAACCCCGGAGGGGCCCCGGTGCCGTAGCACCAAGGCCCCTCCGGGAAGCGGGCGGCGGTCAGCCGCACTGGCAGGGGTTGCCCGACTGGCAGCCGCAGCCGCAGCCCGAGCCGCAGCCGCAGGCGCCGAAGAGCGGGAGGCTCTTGATCTCGGCGGGCTGCTGCGTCTCGCGCTCCTGTGTCGGGTCCGGCGTCGTGGCGGGGGATTCGGCCATGGGTCCTCCTGGAGGCTGGTGCCTGTGCCCATCGGATGCTGCCCATTGGATGCCCGCTGCGGCGGGCGCATCAACGGCGCATTGGGGCTTCCCGCACGAGCCCCCCGACCGGAGGCCCACGCCCCCGACCTGGGAGCTACGCCCCCTCGGCCCCCGTCGCCGGCTGGATGTCGGGCTGGATCTCGTCCGCGTGCTCACCCGTGACCAGGAACACCACCCGCTTCGCGACCGACACCGCGTGGTCGGCGAAGCGCTCGTAGTAGCGGCCCAGCAGCGTCACGTCGACCGCGGTCTCGATGCCGTGCTTCCACTTCTCGTCCAGCAGGTGCTGGAAGAGCGTGCGGTGCAGCAGGTCCATCGCGTCGTCGTCCTGCTCCAGCTGGAGCGCCAGGTCGACGTCCTTCGTGATGATGACCTCGGCCGCCTTGGCCATCAGGCGCTGGGCGAGCTGGCCCATCTCCAGGATGGTCGCGTGCAGGTCGTGCGGCACCGCGCGGTCGGGGAAGCGCAGCCGGGCGAGCTTCGCCACGTGCTGGGCGAGGTCGCCGGAGCGCTCCAGGTCGGCCGACATGCGCAGGGACGTGACGACGATCCGCAGGTCCGTCGCCACCGGCTGCTGCCGGGCCAGCAGGGCTATGGCCCGTGCTTCCAGGTCGTGCTGGAGGTCGTCGACCTTCTTGTCGGCCTCGATGACGCTCTCGGCCAGCTTCAGGTCGGAGTCCAGGATCGCCGTCGTGGCGCGTCCGATCGCCGACCCGGTCAGCCGGGCCATCTCCACCAGACCGTCGCCGATCGAGTCAAGTTCCTCGTGGTACGCGTCCCGCATCAGGGTTCCCTCTCCTACGTTCGCTTCGGGGGCTCAGGGGCCCCGGGCCTGTCGGTCGTGACGAAAAACCGGCCCTTCCACCCCACGCTCCCACGTTCCCGCTCCTACGCGACGGTTTCCGCCACCCCAAATGAACCAATACTGGCTCCAAGGTGAACTCTGGGCGACGAGTGTTCGAGGTCGCACTCCGATGGCTGTGGCCAGGAGGTATCCCATGCCTAACCTGGGGGCATGGACGTGAACGCGGCGGTCGCCGCAGCGGCAGCGATCGCCGGGGTACTCACCGGTGTCATCGCCATGCTGGCGTTCCGCTGGAGCGAACGCGACCAGAAGCGACCGACCAGGACCTCCCTGCACACGGACCCGGTGCTTCCGCCGGGCGTGGACACCGTCCTCTCGGTGCTGCGCTCCTCGGCCGTCGTCCTCGACGAGGCGGACGCCGTGGTCAAGGCCAGCTCGGCGGCGTACGCCCTCGGACTGGTACGTGGCGGAAAACTGTCCGTCGACCCGATGCTCACCATGGCCCGGGACACCCGGCGCGACGGCGAGATACGCCAGGTCGAACTGGACCTCCCCCGGCGGGGCACCGGACGCGGCGAGGCACTCGCCGTGTCCGCGCGCGTGGCCCCGCTCGGCTCCCGGCTCGTCCTGCTCCTCGTGGAGGACCTCACCGAGGCCCGCCGTATCGAGGCCGTACGACGGGACTTCGTGGCGAACGTCAGCCATGAGCTGAAGACCCCGGTCGGGGCGCTCTCCCTGCTGTCGGAGGCGGTCATGGACGCCTCCGACGATCCTGAGGCGGTGGAGCGCTTCGCCGGCCGGATGCAGATCGAGGCCACCCGGCTGACCAACCTCGTGCAGGAGCTCATCGACCTGTCACGGGTGCAGAACGACGACCCCCTCGAAGACGCCGAACCGGTGCGCGTCGACGAACTCGTCGCCGAGGCCATCGACCGCTGCCGCCACCAGGCCGGCACCAAGCAGATCACCATGGCCGCCGGCGGCACCGCCGACCTGCACGTCTGGGGCAACCGCGGCCAGCTGGCCGCCGCCCTCGGCAACCTGGTCGAGAACGCCGTCAACTACTCGCCCGCCCGCACCCGTGTCGGCATAGCCGCCCGCCGGGTGACCGCGCCCGGCGGCGACCACATCGAGGTCGCCGTCACCGACCAGGGCATCGGGATATCCGAGAAGGACAAGGAGCGCGTGTTCGAGCGCTTCTACCGTGTCGACCCGGCCCGCTCACGGGCCACCGGCGGTACGGGTCTCGGGCTGGCGATCGTCAAGCACGTGGCCGCCTCGCACGGCGGGGAGGTCACGGTGTGGAGCTCCGAGGGACAGGGCTCCACGTTCACCCTGCGGCTACCGGAGGCGGGTGCGGCCCGCGACCGTGCCCACCAGCACCCCGACCTCGACGACGAGGCCGAGGGGTCCCCTGACAGATCCCCTTACGAACCGCTTCCCGCCCCGGAGGTCCTTCCGTGACCCGAGTGCTTGTCGTCGAGGACGAGGAGTCCTTCTCCGACGCCCTGTCGTACATGCTCCGCAAGGAGGGCTTCGAGGTCGCCATCGCGACCACCGGGCCCGACGGACTCGACGAGTTCGAGCGCAACGGCGCCGACCTCGTCCTGCTCGACCTGATGCTGCCGGGGCTGCCCGGCACGGAGGTCTGCCGCCAGCTGCGCGGCCGTTCCAACGTCCCCGTGATCATGGTGACGGCCAAGGACAGTGAGATCGACAAGGTCGTAGGCCTGGAAATAGGAGCCGATGACTACGTCACCAAGCCCTTCTCGTCCCGCGAACTGGTCGCCCGTATCCGGGCCGTCCTGCGCCGCCGCGGCGAGCCCGAGGAGGTCACCCCCGCCGCCCTCGAAGCAGGTCCGGTCCGCATGGACGTGGATCGCCACGTGGTCACGGTCTCCGGCTCCAAGGTCGACCTGCCCCTCAAGGAGTTCGACCTGCTGGAGATGCTCCTGCGCAACGCGGGCCGCGTACTGACCCGCATGCAGCTCATCGACCGGGTCTGGGGCGCCGACTACGTGGGCGACACCAAGACCCTCGACGTCCACGTCAAGCGCCTGCGCGCCAAGATCGAGCCGGACCCGGGCGCGCCCCGCTACCTGGTCACGGTCCGCGGCCTCGGCTACAAGTTCGAGCCGTAGACCGCGACCGCCTTCCGGGCGGCACTACGACGACGATGGGCGGGACCTCTGCGTGAGGTCCCGCCCATCGTCGTCGTAGCGCTACGACCGCCGGTCAGCCGGCGGAGGCCGTGGCCGTCGCCGTGGTGCTCTCGGAGGACGAGTCGGACGGGGTCGCCGACGTGCTCTTGCCGGGCTTCGGCGAGCCCGAGGAGGTCGCGGAGGCGCCCGGGGCGGGCGTGGGGATCGCGGTCGGGCCCCACTTGGTGAAGTAGCTCTCGGCGGGGACGACGAACGCGCTCAGGCTCACCGCGCCGGTCGAGCTGAGGGTGAAGGTGACCTTCTGGGCGTTGCCGTCCTCCAGGCCGGTGCCGACGTCGGTCAGCGCGGCGGAGGCGTTGCCCTTGCCGCCCAGGACGAGCGAGCCGAAGGCCGGGACGGTCAGCTTGCCCTTGCCCTTGGCGGGGGTCAGCGTGGCCGTGCCGACGCCGTCGACGCTGACCGAGTCCAGGGTCTGCGGGTCCTTGCCGGTGTTGAACAGCGTCGCGGAGATCACCGCCGGGCCCGTGGGCTGGGGGCTGGAGTCGCTGATCGGCTGGGTGATGACGAGGGCGTTTTGCACCTTGATGACGCCCACGGAGACGGCCGCGTTGTCCGGCTTGACCTCCAGCGTCTGTGCGTCGTTGCCGGCAGCGCAGGCGGAGAGCGAGGCGAACGAGAACGCGATGGCGGTGGCGGCGAGGGCGCCGCGTCGAAGGCTGCTGCTCACGGCGGCGGCTACTCCTTGAACGTGGGCGGAGCAGGGCGACTCCCCAATAAAGCCGCCCTAAGTGTCTGTCAGCGGGCTTAGGTTACCGAGCCGTTCCCGCGCCACCGCACCCGACCCTCCCCCAACCGGGTACCCGTGTGCCTCATGTGACTCGTGGGTCACTTGTGCCCGCCACTCGCGCCGCATTCACATAAGCAGCTGAGCCGTCCGCGCACGGATTTTCCGTGAAGAATGCGGGACACCTCGAAGAATTGATCACCGGCCGTTCCGCGCCGACCAGGTGATCAATTCCGGATTCGTCTCGCACCGGGCTCCGGCCACCGAACGGAGTAGTGGAAGTCGAGCACTTGGAACCAGACATTTGGGGACGTTCGTCCACTTGGGGGCGCCTCCGGATGTGTGTAACGTACGCGTTTCACCTCGCCCGGAGAGCTGCTCCGACCTGCGAATACCGTCCTCCGCTCGGCCTCCGCAGCACGTTCCTGTTGCTGTTGTCAAGCCCCGAGATATGCCCTGACCTGCGAAAACGCCATTCAGAACACGCGGTTTCCGTGTTACCCTGGATAGCCACGGAAGGGGTACCTGTCACATGACGTTCAAGGTTGGCGACACCGTGGTCTATCCCCATCACGGGGCCGCGCTGATCGAGGCTATCGAAACTCGCCAGATCAAAGGCGTGGACAAGACCTACTTGGTGCTGAAGGTCGCCCAGGGTGACCTGACGGTGCGTGTGCCAGCGGACAATGCGGAGTTCGTCGGCGTACGTGATGTGGTCGGTCAGGACGGGCTGGACCGGGTCTTCGAGGTGCTGCGCGCTCCGTACGCCGAGGAGCCCACGAACTGGTCGCGTCGTTACAAGGCAAATCTGGAGAAGCTCGCCTCCGGCGATGTCATCAAGGTCGCGGAAGTCGTCCGTGACCTGTGGCGTCGCGAGCGCGAGCGCGGACTCTCCGCAGGTGAGAAGCGCATGCTCGCCAAGGCTCGCCAGATCCTGGTGAGTGAGCTGGCGCTCGCGGAGAACACGAACGAGGACAAGGCGGAGGCCCTGCTCGACGAGGTTCTCGCGTCCTGACGCAGGCACCTGGTACGCCCTGCTCAGCACACTGAAATGCCGTGGTGCCCGATGACAGCCCGCCTGTCGCCGGGCGCTTCGGCATGTCCGGGGGAAAATCTCCCGCCCGCCCCCGACACCGACCTCGTCGCGGGCCGGAGGAAACGTCCCCCGATAATGGTGTGCCGGGCCCGGGCAGCAGGCTCGACCGGTGTCACGGAAGGGTCCGGTCAAGGCGTCGCGCCCGGCACTCCTCAGGCCATACCCACGTAGGTCGAGCACACAAACCTGACAGGAACCGATGTCTGACGATTCGCGCTCTTCGCAGGCGCAGTCCTCCGTCGCCGCCGTGATCCCGGCCGCCGGACGGGGCGTACGCCTCGGCCCCGGCGCCCCCAAAGCGCTACGCGCGCTGAACGGCACCCCCATGCTCATCCACGCGGTCCGCGCACTGGCCGCGTCCCGTGCCGTCACCCTGGTCGTCGTGGTGGCCCCGCCCGACGGCGCCCCCGAGGTCAAGACCCTCCTCGACGCGCACGCGCTGCCCGAGCGCACCGACTTCCTGGTCGTCCCCGGCGGCGAGTCCCGCCAGGAGTCCGTGAAGCTCGGCCTGGACGCGCTGCCCCCCGGCCACGACATCGTCCTCGTCCACGACGCGGCCCGCCCGCTCGTCCCCGTCGACACGGTCGACGCGGTCATCGAGGCCGTACGGGACGGCGCCCCCGCCGTCGTACCGGCCCTGCCGCTCGCCGACACGGTCAAGGAGGTCGAGCCGGCCGCGCGCCCCGGGGACCCGGAGCCGGTGGTCGCCACCCCCGAGC
This sequence comes from Streptomyces sp. NPDC091280, assembly GCF_044768565.1. Lineage (NCBI taxonomy): Bacteria > Bacillati > Actinomycetota > Actinomycetes > Kitasatosporales > Streptomycetaceae > Streptomyces > Streptomyces sp. NPDC091280. Next base: position 1,294,814 of record NZ_JBIVUZ010000001.1, on the reverse strand, counting down.
GGGCCCGGCTGCGCGCCGTGCAGACCCCGCAGGGCTTCGACCGCGCCACGCTCGTGCGTGCCCACGAGACGGTCACCGACAACGTCACCGACGACGCGAGCATGGTCGAGCAGCTCGGCCTGACGGTCGTGGTCGTCCCCGGCCACGAAGAGGCCTTCAAGGTCACCCGCCCCCTGGACCTGGTCCTCGCGGAGGCGGTCCTCGCCCGCAGGAGGCTCAACGATGGCTTCTGAGCCGTACCCCCTGCCGCAGGTCGGCATCGGCACCGACATCCACGCCTTCGAGGAGGGCCGCGAGCTGTGGTGCGCGGGCCTCAAGTGGGAGGGCGAGGGCCCCGGACTGGCCGGCCACTCCGACGCGGACGTCGTCGCCCACGCGGCCTGCAACGCCCTGTTCTCGGCGGCGGGCCTCGGCGACCTCGGCCAGCACTTCGGCACGGGCCGCCCCGAGTGGTCGGGCGCGTCGGGCGTCACCCTGCTCACCGAGGCGGCACGGATCGTCCGCGCGGCCGGCTTCACCATCGGCAACGTCGCCGTACAGGTCGTAGGGCCGCGACCGAAGATCGGCAAGCGCCGGGACGAGGCGCAGCGGCTGCTGTCCCGGGCGGCGGGGGCGCCGGTGTCGGTGTCGGGGGCGACGACGGACGGTCTCGGCTTCCCGGGCCGGGACGAGGGCCTGATGGCGGTGGCGACGGCGCTGGTGGTGAAATCGGCGTGAGCGGAGTCTTTTCCGGCGCGCGGGAAACCGCGCGACTCAAGCCCGACGGCCCGCTCCGGACAACGGTCCCGCGCACTCCCGTCGGCCCACTACCCTAGGTACCGTGACCATTCGTCTGTACGACACCAGCGCCCGGCAGATTCGCGACTTCACCCCGCTCACCGCGGGCTGCGTCTCGATCTACCTGTGTGGTGCCACCGTGCAGGCCGCCCCGCACATCGGCCACATCCGCTCGGGTCTGAACTTCGACATCCTGCGCCGCTGGTTCGAACACCGCGGCTACGACGTCACGTTCATCCGCAACGTCACCGACATCGACGACAAGATCATCGCCAAGTCCGCCGACCAGGGCCGCCCTTGGTGGGCGATCGGCTACGAGAACGAGCGCGCGTTCAACGACGGCTACCAGGCACTGGGCTGCCTCCCGCCGACGTACGAACCGCGGGCCACCGGGCACGTCCCGGAGATGATCGAGATGATGCGCGGGCTCATCGAGCGCGGGCACGCCTACGAGGCGGACGGCAGCGTCTACTTCGACGTGCGGTCGTACCCGGACTACCTCCAGCTGTCGAACCAGGACATCGACGACCTGCGCCAGCCCAGCGAGGAAGGCATCACCGGCAAGCGCGACCCGCGCGACTTCGCGATGTGGAAGGCGACCAAGCCGGGCGAGCCCGACTGGGAGACCCCGTGGGGCCGCGGCCGTCCCGGCTGGCACCTGGAGTGCTCGGCGATGGCGCACAAGTACCTCGGCTCCGCCTTCGACATCCACGGCGGCGGCCTCGACCTGATCTTCCCGCACCACGAGAACGAGATCGCCCAGGCCAAGGCCTACGGCGACGACTTCGCGCAGTACTGGCTGCACAACGCCTGGGTCACCATCGCCGGCGAGAAGATGGCGAAGTCGCTCGGCAACAGCGTGCTGGTCAGCGAGATGGTCAAGCAGTGGCGGCCGATCGTGCTGCGCTACTACCTCGGCACCCCGCACTACCGCTCGATGATCGAGTACAGCGAGGAGGCCCTGCGCGAGGCGGAGTCCGCGTTCGCGCGGATCGAGGGCTTCGTGCAGCGGGTGGTGGAGAAGGCCGGGGGAGTCGTCGAGCCCGCGGCCGAGGTGCCGCCCGCGTTCGCCGAGGCCATGGACGACGACCTGGGCGTGCCGCAGGCCCTGGCCGTCGTGCACACGACCGTCCGGCAGGGGAACTCCGCGCTGGCCGCCGACGACAAGGAAGCCGCCGTGGCCCGCCTCGCCGAGGTGCGCGCCATGCTCGGCGTCCTCGGCCTGGACCCGCTGGACCCGCAGTGGGCGGGCGAGGCCGACCGCGGCGAAGACCTCCACGGCGTGGTCGACACCCTGGTCCGCATGGTCCTCGACCAGCGCGAGGCCGCCCGGGGCCGCAAGGACTGGGGCACCGCGGACGCCATCCGCGACCAGCTCAACCAGTCCGGCCTGGTCATCGAGGACGGCCCGCAGGGCCCCCGCTGGACCCTCGGCTCACGCTGAACCCACTCCGGTCACACCCCGGTCAACGAAGATCGACTGTGCCGCCCGGCCCTCCGGGCGGCACACTGCATAGACGTACGTCCACAGACTTCCGGTACGACTCCGAACAGACAGGTAGGTCATGGCAGCCAACAACCGCCGCATGTCCGGCAAGAAGGGCGCGCAGGTCGGCAGTGGCGGCCAGCGGCGCAAGGGCCTGGAGGGCAAGGGGCCGACCCCGCCCGCCGAGGCCCGCAAGGGGCACAAGAAGAACCGCATCGCCAACGCCCAGGCCCGGCAGGTCCAGCGCCGGGCACCGGTCGCGCGCGGACGCGGCGGCAAGGGCACGTCCGAGATGGTCGTCGGCCGCAACCCGGTCGTGGAGGCGCTGCGCGAGGGCGTCCCGGCGGTCACGCTCTACGTCCAGCAGTTCATCGACAACGACGAGCGGGTGCGCGAGGCGCTCCAACTGGTCGCCGAGCGCGGTGGCGTGCACCTCATGGAGGCCCCGCGCCCCGAGCTGGACCGCATGACCAACGGCCTCAACCACCAGGGCCTGGTCCTCCAGGTCCCGCCGTACGAGTACGCGCACGCCGAGGACCTCGCCAACGCGGCCTACGACAAGGGCGAGGACCCGCTGATCGTCGCCCTCGACGGGGTGACCGACCCGCGCAACCTCGGCGCGATCGTCCGCTCGGTCTCCGCGTTCGGCGGCCACGGCGTCCTCGTCCCCGAGCGCCGCGCGGCCGGCATGACCGCCGGTGCCTGGAAGACGTCGGCCGGTACGGCGGCCCGTACACCCGTCGCCCGCGCCACGAACCTGACGCGCGCCCTGGAGGCGTACAAGAAGGCGGGCATCGCGATCGTCGGCCTGGCCGCCGACGGAGCGGCCGAACTCGGCGAACTGGCCGCCCTGGAAGGCCCGGTGGTCATCGTCGTCGGCAGCGAGGGCAAGGGCCTGTCCCGACTCGTGGGCGAGACCTGCGACTTCCTGGTCCGCATCCCGATGCCGGGCGGCGCCGAGTCCCTCAACGCCGGTGTGGCGGCGGGAGTTGTGCTGTACGAGGCGGCCCGCAAGCGGTCCTGACGCGGCGGCTCGCGAGCGGTCCTGCACGGACGTTCGGCACGGTCACCCACTCGGGGCAATCTGGCGGCCGAGGGCGAGCTTGACGCTGTCCGGACACATCCGGCAAGTCAAAGCAGTGTCCTAAACACACGTCACTCGGTTAGATGAGTGTGGACACCAGAACACCCCGCACACCCACGGGGGACCGCTCATCCGGATTCCAGTCCGGACTGGACGAACCTCCCGCGCTGAGCATGGTGAAGGTGCCGAGCGATCCGGCCCAGGTCATCGTCAACCATGCGAGTTTCCGCGTGCAGCTGGGCGCCTCGACGCGCACCCAAAACCCGCGCCTCGCACGGCAGTCGAGCGCCGCCGAGGACCCCGCCCGGATGGCCGCGACCGGCTCCGGCGCCGCCCGCCGCCGACCCGTCGTCTGGAGCGGCCGGTCCGCCCCGGACGACACCGGCGCCCACCGGCTCCTCCAGGCCGTACGGGGCAGCGGCGTCCGCCACGGCGAGCAGCCGACCGCCGACGCCGGCGCCACGCAGGTCATCCCCCGTATCCAGGACGGCGGTTACGGCGACGACCACCTGACGGCGCAGACCCTCGAAACCCCCCTCGTCGGCGCCCAGCGCGGCCACGCCCACGACACGGGCGAGAACCGGCTGCTCCCGCCGATGCGGACCGTGGGCAGCGCCTACGACGAACCCGCCTACGGAGAGGGGGAGTTCGAGGACTTCGAGGCGGACGGCGACCGCGCCCGGCGCACCGCACGGCACCCCAACGACCCGGTACGGCACGCCTATTACCCCGGCCGCCGGATGAACCTCGGCGTCGTCCTGCTCCCGCTGCGCATCTTCCTCGGCTTCATCTCCATCTACGCCGGCATGGGCAAGCTGTGCGACCCCGTCTACTTCGACGGCGGCAAACGCGGCTCCATGGTGAAGTGGCTCAACACCCTGCACCCCTGGGAAGTCGCCGAGCCACTACGGCAGTTCGCGCTCCAGCACCCCGTCGGCTCCGGCCTCGTCATCGCCTTCGCCCAGGTCATCGTGGGCGTCCTGACGATCCTCGGCCTGTGGCAGCGGGTCGCGGCGGTCGGCGGCGCGCTGCTCTCCGCCGCGCTCATCGTCACCGTCAGCTGGAAGACCGTTCCCGCCTACGACGCCCCCGACATCATCTACCTCGCCGCCTGGTCCCCGCTGATCATCGCCGGGGCGCCCGTCTACTCCGTCGACGGCCGCCTCGCGGGCAGCGCCTGGCGCCGCCTCGGACCCCGCGCCGACATCTGGGAACTGCGCCGCTACGTGCTGCGCCGCGGCGCCCTGGTCACGGCGGTCTCCATCGGCCTCACCCTGCTGATCGGCTCGCTGCTCGGCGGCGCGGTACGCGACTCCAGCCGGGTGGTCGTCCCCGGCCCCGGCGAGGCCCCGCGCAACGAACTGCCCGGCGCCCCGCTCCCCGGTGAACCGACCAAGGGCCGCAGCAGCAGCCCCTCGGCGGCCAACTCGCCGTCCCGGAAGCCCACTTCGGCCAGCCCGTCGCACGCCGCGACGAGCCCCGGGGCGACCCGCTCCTCGACCGGTACGGCCACCGGCGGCACCCCCAGCCAGACCCAGGGCACCGCGGGCCGCACCCAGCCCCGCCAGTCCTCGCCGGCCGGCCAGGCGCCCAGCACGACCTCCGGCCCCACGTCGGGCGGCGGCACGACCGGCGGCACCGGATCGAGTGGCGGCTCCAGCACCGGGGGTTCGTCCTCCTCCGGCCAGCCGGGCCTGGTGGGCGGCCTGTTGGGGTAGCCGGGCCGGTGGGGGGCCTGTTGAAGCAGCCGCCCACCGGCTGACACCCAGGAACACGAAGGGGCCCGCACCGGACGGTGCGGGCCCCCTTCGGCAGGGCCAAGGGCCAGGGTCGACGACTGGCGATTGACGACTAACGCCCCAGCGCGGCAAGCTCCTTGGCGGCTTCGCTGAGGTCCTTCGCGGTGTCGATGGCCCGCCAGTAGGCCCCCTGCGGGATGGGGAACCCGGCCAGCCGCAGCTCACGCGCGAGGTGGGGGAAGGTCGTCCGCTCGTGGTCCCCGCGCTCCGGCAGCAAGCCCGAGAACTCCGGCGAGAAGACGTAGACGCCCGCGTTGATCGCGTACTGGGTGGGCGGCGACTCGATGAAGTCGGTGACGCGCCCGAAGTCGTCCGTCTGCACGGCGCCCCAGGGGATGCGCGGCCGGGCCAGCGCGATCGTGGCGACGGCGTCGCGCTCGGTGTGGAAGTCCGCCATGTCGCGCAGCGAGAAGCGGGTCCAGATGTCCCCGTTGGTGGCGTACCAGGCGCTGTCCGGGCGGGGCAGATGCGCGGCGGCGTACTTGAGGCCGCCGCCGCGGCCCAGCGGCTCCGTCTCGACGACCGTGGTCACGTCGACCGGCAGATCGGCTGTTTTCAGCCAGTCCTGCAACACCTCGGCGAGATGCCCGCAGCTGACGACGACGTCGGTCACGCCCTCTTCGGCGAGCCAGACGAGCTGATGGCCGATGATCGGCGTCCCGGTGCCGGGGATCTCGACCATCGGCTTGGGCCGGTCGTCGGTGTAGGGGCGCAGCCGCGACCCCTGGCCACCGGCCAGGATCACGGCTTGGGTGGGGCGCGACGCGGCGTTCGGATCGGTCATGACCCGAACTGTACGTGGCGGCCCCACCGCTTCTTCCGGCTGCGAGCGTTCCTTAATCAGCCGTTACCGACCTCCTACTGCGGGCGCCGGCTCCCGGTCAGCTGTGCGCGGCCATGACCCCGGAGGCGAACGCGGTGTCGCACACCGGGCGGGCGTAGGACTGGGCGCGTGCGGCGCCGTAGATACGGACCGCTGCGCGGCCCAGGGCGCGGGCGATGGAGGTGCAGTGGCCGGCGAGCGACGGGTGGCCGTTCACTGCCTCCTGGAGGTGGGTCAGGACGACGCCCGGGTTCTTGTCCTGGAGCTCGGTCATCAGCTGGTCGCGCAGGATGTCCTGCGGGGCGCGTGCGGCGGCCCGCGAGGAGGCTCCGGCCGCCGTGACGTCCGTGGCGGTGAGCGTCGAGCTGGAGGGGCTTCCCGTCCAGTTGACCCGGGTGACCGCGAGGGTCCCGGAGAGCACCATCATGACGGGCAGGACGAGGGCGAGGGTGCGGCCGATCCGGCGGGCGGGACCCCGGCCGCGTCGCGGCTGTTGGTTAGTGGAGTGCTTCACGCGTGTGAGGGTAGCGCCCGGTAATGATTTGGCGACATTTAGTCACCGATTCGGGGGATGGATCGGTGCCTCGAATTGGGTAGGGCGTTGACGAACACTGCTCGAAATGACGGTTCTGCCGGAGTATTCGTCATATCGGCCGGCCGCCGTGGACCACCAACGGGAAGGGCCCCGCGGATCACCGCGAGGCCCTTCCCGTGAACGTGGGATCAGTCGGTGAGACGCTCGCCCGTCGAGGTCGAGAACACGTGGATCTCACCCGGACGCGGCACCACGTGCAGGGTCGCGCCCTTGTCCGGCACCGCACGGCCGCTGACGCGGACGACCAGGTCCTTCAGGTCGTCGCCGACCTTGGCGCTGCCGTAGACGTAGCCGTCGGCGCCCAGCTCCTCGACGACGTTCACGGAGACCGCGAGACCGGCCGGGGCGTCCTCGGAGTCCTTGCTGAGGGACTTCGCGGCCTCGCCGTTGTGCTCGGCGATGTCGAAGTGCTCGGGGCGCACGCCGACGGTCACCGTGCGGTCACCCTTGTCGGTGGCGGCCTTGAGCGCCTCGCGGTTGACGGGCACCACGCTGTTGCCGAACTTCACACCGCCGTCGGTGATCGGGACCTCGACCAGGTTCATGGCCGGGGAGCCGATGAAGCCGGCCACGAAGAGGTTCGCGGGACGGTCGTACATGTTCCGCGGCGAGTCGACCTGCTGGAGCAGACCGTCCTTGAGCACGGCCACCCGGTCGCCCATCGTCATGGCCTCGACCTGGTCGTGGGTGACGTAGACGGTGGTGATGCCGAGACGGCGCTGGAGGGACGCGATCTGCGTACGGGTCGAGACACGGAGCTTGGCGTCGAGGTTCGACAGCGGCTCGTCCATGAGGAAGACCTGGGGCTCACGCACGATGGCGCGGCCCATCGCCACACGCTGGCGCTGACCGCCGGAGAGCGCCTTCGGCTTGCGGCCGAGGTACTCGGTGAGGTCCAGGATCTTGGCGGCGTCCTCGACCTTCTGCCGGATCTCCGCCTTGTTCACGCCGGCGATCTTGAGCGCGAAGCCCATGTTGTCGGCGACGGTCATGTGCGGGTACAGCGCGTAGTTCTGGAACACCATGGCGATGTCCCGGTCCTTCGGCGGCAGGTGCGTGACGTCGCGGTCACCGATGCGGATGGCGCCGGCGTTGACGTCCTCAAGCCCCGCGAGCATGCGGAGCGAGGTGGACTTGCCGCAGCCGGACGGACCGACGAGGACGAGGAACTCGCCGTCCCCGACCTCGATCTCCAGACCGTCTACGGCGGGCTTCTCGGTGCCCGGGTAGATCCGGGTCGCCTTGTCGAACGAAACAGTGGCCATGGTGAAGGCCCCCTTCTACCGGCAGGAACGTGCCGGACGATCCGTTGTAGGAAGGTGGTGGTGTAGTCCACGCGAGTGAACTGAGAACGGACGCTACCTGGCGTTCGCCCGTTCTGTCAGTACCTGAAGGCATCTGAACTTCGCGGAAATTTTCGACAGGCAGTCACCGGGACCTGGGTACACTGCACCAGGCACGCGCCCACACCCACGGCACAACCGTGCAGGCCTCCTTAGCTCAGATGGCCAGAGCAACGCACTTGTAATGCGTAGGTCGTCGGTTCGAATCCGACAGGGGGCTCTTTCGAAGGCCAGGTCACATCGCCCGTGACCTGGCCTTTTGTGTTGCTTGGGGTGCGGCGCGGTACACGGATCGGGTGCCGTGGGATGTTCTGCGTGAACGACGCATCACCGCAGCCTCTGCCGAGGCCCACTCTCCCGCACGAGCCCTGACTCGGCGTATCCAACACCTCAGCACCGGCATCCAGCGCACGATCAAGACCGCGCGGACAGCCTCGGGGCAAGCAACTCCAACACTTCCTCCCAGCGATACTGGTCGGCCCCGCCTCCGGCCTTCGGCCGATGAGGCTCGTACGACCCGATCAGGATGCCCATCTCGCGCAACCGCTTCAGGCTCTGCCGGTACGCGGGGTGGGCGGCCTGGGCCGAGTTCAGGTACGGCAGTACGGCGATCGGTACGCCCATGGCGGGTGCTTCGCACAGGATGCCCAGGGCGAGGTTGTCGGAGATTCCGGCGGCCCATTTGTTGACGGTGTTGAAGCTGGCCGGTGCTACCGCGATCGCGTCTGCGGGGCGCGTCGGGCGCGGTTGGTCCGGTGTTCGCCAGGCCGAGCGGATGGGGAGACCTGTCTGCGCCTCGACCGCCTCGATGTCGAGGAAGCCGAGTCCCTGCGGGGTGGCGACGACACCGACGTCCCAGTGCCGTTCCTGTGCTGCGGTGATCAGCTTGCCGACGTCGGCGGCCACCCCGGCCGCGCAGACGACGATCTGGAGGAACGGCTTGTCGGGCTGGTCACTCACGCGGGCACTCCCAGTTGGCGACTGAAGTGGTGCAGCTCGGGCAGTGCCCGGCGCCGGTCGCGGGCCGCCATGTCGGCGACCAGTTCGCGTACGGCCGGTCGGCGGATGTCCTGAGCCGCACAGCTCTCGGCGATGCGCAGGGCCTGGTAGCCGTCGGCGAGTCTGCCCTGCTGACTGTAGGCGCGGGCGGTCTCCACCCAGAGCGCGGCCCGGCGCTCTGGGACGGGAATGTGCCGCCGCATGAGGGGCCGCGCGGTTTCCAGCGCGATGCCAGCGTCGCCGAAGGAGACGGCCGCGCTGATCTCGTGCAGGGCCACGTTGGTGGGGCTGAAGTTAGCCCAGGCGTCGGGCCGGTCGAAGGAGACGTAGCGTGCCACCTCTTTGGCCTCGGTGAGGAAGTCCTGGGTAGTGGGGCGATCGCCGTTTCTGCTGGCGGCGGTCGCCCCACGGAGCAACAGCAGGCCGACCGCTGCCAGATACCGGGGCGAGCGCTGGTCGTAGGAACCCGTGAGCTGGTCGGCAGTGTGGCGGACCATGTTCATGGCCTGGGCGGTGTGCTTCTCGCGCACGAGGACATGGGCGTGCACGCGCACACTGGCGGCGAGGACGATCGGATCCTCGGATCGCTCCGCCTCGGCCATGGCCCGCCCGGCCGCGAGCCATGCGTTGCCGTGATCCGCTCGCTTCAGCAGCAGACTCACCGACGTCTGGTACGCGGTGGCGAGCAACCCGGACGCCTCCGCAGAGCCGGATGAGCCGCCGGCGGCATGGCGCAGGTCGGTGATCAGACCCGGCAGCGTCCGCTCCAGATCCGTGTAGTCGCACGTGCAGAACATCCGGCGCACGTCCCGTGTCCGGTCCCGTAGCTCGTCGATGTCCAGGGCTTGCCCGGTGGCAGCAGGGAGCGTGCCTGGCAGCAGGACCTGTACCAGGTCGAAGTGCGCTGCGGTGGACGACGGCGGAGCCGCGAGAGCTGCGACGCTCGCGGCCAGGAAGGTACGGCGGTGCATGTCCTCTGTTCCGGGGTCGGCGGGGCTGGTGTCGGAGGAGGCGGCGAGACCTAGACGGTGCGGTGGAATGTCCAGCACCTGCGCGATCTCGCGCAGCGTGCGGACGTCCTCGGTGCCCTTGCCGCTCTCCAGACGGCTCACCTTCGACTGGTGGTACCCCAGGGCGGCGGCAACCTCCGTCTGCGAGCGCCGCTGTGACACGCGGGCCTGACGGATCACTTCGCCGATCCGTCTCGCTTCACTCTGTGCCTCGGCCATCTGTGCCACGGCCCCTTCTGCCGTCGCCGATCCTGCCTGCTCAACCGAGCGTAACCGAGCGGCAATTGACCGCGATGCAGCTCCTGCATAAGTCATGCGGCGCCGGCACACGGCGTGGCCCCGTCTGCCTCCGAAGCGGTTGCGTGGAGCTGCCACACCGATCCAGGAGGCCGCTCATGGAAGCGCATCAGATCCATTTCCCCGTTCACGGCACACCTGCTGCCGCCAGCTCCGCGCGCCGGCAACTCGCCCTCGGGATACGGGCCTGGGACGCCTCCCTCGATCAGGAACTCCTGGAAACAGCGGAGTTGGTCGCAGCCGAGTTGCTCGCCAACGCGGTACGGCACGCGGGCCACGGCCCCATCTCGGCCGGCGCCCGCCTGAACGACGAACGCCTGCTGATCGAGGTGACCGATGCCAGCTCCAAGGCCCCACAGGTCGGACTGCCGGACGTGGAGGAGGAAGGCGGGCGCGGCCTGTTCATCGTCGCCGCCCTCGCCGATCGACACGGGATCGAACCACTGCCGTCCGGCAAGCGGTCCTGGGCCGAGTTCAAGGTCAGCGGCCCGGACCGGCCCTCACGATGCCTTCCCCTGCAAAGGAGTTGACGGTTGACAGCCGTACGGATCCCCCCCCAATCGCCGCCGAAGTGGTCGCCATCCGGCCCGGCACCTCTCTCACCGGTTCGGTGACAGTCGACGGGTCCAAGAACGCGGCCCTGCCCCTCCTGGCCGCCGCCGCGGCCCTGCACCGTCCGGTACACCTGGGCAACGTCCCGGCGAACACCGACGTCGAAACGATGCTCACGCTGCTCCAGCAGTCCGGCTGGCACACGGCCCGCCCCGTCACCGATCTGCACACCGCGGTCATCCTGCCCAGCGACAGGCCGGGACCGTGGCCCGACCCCGAGACCGCCGCACGTATCCGAGCGTCGTACTACCTCGTACCAGCGCTGCTCGGTGCCTACGGACGGGCCCGTCTCCCCTGGCCAGGCGGGTGCCGGATCGGGGAACGCGGCATGGAACAGCACTTCACGGTCTACGAGCACTTCGGCGACCGTACGACCGTCGACGACCGGGGCTACCTCGTGGAAGCAGCCGCCGCACGGACCGGAACGGTCTCGATCATGCTGCCCTTCCGCTCCCGAGGCGCGACCGTCGCCGCCGTCCTGCGCGCCGTCGTGGCCGGACGGCCACTGCGGCTGGGAGGGCCCAACCTCTCGCCGGAAGTCCTCAGCGTCGTAGAGGCGATACGGCTGGCTGGATGGCAGTGCCGGGCCGGCGAGTCCCTTCTTTCGCTCGCGCCGCCCCCATCCGCTCCCACGGAGACCATCGCCTGGAAGGTGCCCGGCGACAAGATCGAGGCAGGCACGCTGGCCTGTGCCGTCGCAGTGACGGGCGGCGAGGCACGTATCTGCGGCGTACGCGGCGATGACGTCGTTCCCCTGGTCAGTGCTCTACGACAGCTCGGTGTGCCCGCGAGCACCGAGGACGACGTACTGACCGTCCATGCCCACGACACCCGCCCCACCAGCCGGCCGCTACGAGCCGTCGCCTCCCTCGCCCCCGGCGGCCTGGACGCCGACTTCGAACCGCCCTTGATGGCCTTGGCTCTCACCCGCCCGGGCACGCATCTCTTCTCCGACACCATCAACCCCGGCCGCCACGGCAACCTCCTGCCCCAATTCGCCCGCCTCGGCGCCGAGATCCACGACCTGTCGCCCACCAAGTGCCGTCTCACCGGCCCGCAGCAGTTGACCGGCACGGGAGTGGAGGCCACCGACATCCGTACAGGCTCGGCCCTGCTCATCGCCGGCCTCACCGCACGCGGTGTCACCACGCTGGGCGGCCTCGATCAACTCCGCCGTGGGCACGCCGACTTGCCCACCAAGCTGCACGCCCTCGGCGCCGACATCTGTGAGGTCACCCCATGAGCCGACAGTTACGGAAGATCATCGCTACGACGGACGTCCACTCGGCTTTCGACGAGGCCACGCCGATGCTCACCCACCTCCACGCCGCCCGGGCCGAGAGCCTGGTAGTGGACTGCGGCGACTTCTTCGAAGGAAGCGGCTATTACCGCCTCGGCAAGGGCCACATCGAGCGCGAGATCCTCACCCGCCTGTACGACCTGCTCACACCCGGGAATCACGGCTGGCCGCACTACTTCGAACCAGGGCTGCACGAGATGACCGTGTGCGCCAACGCCTCCGACGCCAACGGCAAACCCCTCTTCGACCGAGTACGCATCAAGCGGATCGGCGGCCAACGGGTCGCCATCACCGCGGTGATGGGCCCCCAGGCGTTCAACACGATCCCCACGCGCGACCGCACCGGCCATCACGTCACCAACCCGGCTCACGCCCTGCGCGAGGTGATGCTGGAGAACCACCAACGAGCCGACGCCTGGATCGTGTTGTCCCACTCCGGGTTCGAGGAGGACCTGAAGCTGGCCGCCGCCTGCCCGTTCGCGAACGTCATCTTCGCCGGCCATTGCCACAGCGACACCTACGGCCCTGTGCGCATCGGCTACACCTTGGTCGTCAAGGGACGCGAACTCGGCGTCGGCTACGCCACCGCAGAACCGGGCGGCAGCGGCTGGGCCGCCCGCACATGCACCTTTCCCAATGCCACCGCAGTTCCCGGAGACCTCGCCACGGTGCGGGAGAAGATCTCCCTCTTCAGCCGGAAGCTGGCGAGTCCGCTCGGAACCGTGAACGAGCCCTACCGCAATGGGGGGTTGGACCTCAGCCGTCTGCTGCGAGAGATCGCCGGTCGACTCCACTCCGGCCTCGGCGCAGACGCGGTGATCCTCAACGAGACCGCGCTCCGTTCCGTACCGCTCGGCGAAGTGCTCACCCTCGGCGACCTGTTGGCCATCGAGCCCTTCGACAACCAGCTCGTCCACGCCGTCCTTCCTGACGAGCACGCCCAGGACCACGACGAGCTGCTCACGCAACTCGCCGAATGCGTGGGCCCGTTGATCATCGCTCCCACGCCTCTTCGGTCGGCGATGAGCAGCGTGCTGACGACGGACTACCTCGCCGACAGCCATCTGGGCGGCCGAACACATCAAGCCGGGCTCCGGCTCAGCCAAGCAGTACGTCGCGTCCTGGCCACCACCTTGCCCGGCGGCGCCACCGAGGGAGGCGAGCAGTGATCCTCACCGGCCCCGAGATCACCGCCGCTGCCCGCGACGGTCGCCTGACCATCGACCCCTTCGAGCTGGAGCAGGTCAACCCCAACAGCTACAACGTCCGCCTCGGCCCCACCCTGCTGACCTACGCCGACACAGTGATCGACTCCTACCGCCCCAACCTCACGCGTGAGATGGAAATCGGGACGGACGGACACGTGCTCCAACCCGGCGAGTTGTACCTCGGGCACACCCTCGAACAGGTCGGCTCCAACTCCTTCGTACCGCTGCTGTTCGGCCGCTCCTCGGTCGGCAGGCTCGGCCTCTTCGTCGAAATCACCGCCCCCATCGGCGACATCGGCTTCCACGGCCAGTGGACGCTGATGCTCTCGCCAGTCCGTCCGCTACGGGTGTATGCCGGCATGAAGATCGCGCAGATCATGTTCTTCGTCTCGACCGGTGAAATCGACCCGTACCAAGGCAAGTACCAGGCCGCCGCAGGCCCGCAGCCGTCGAAGTACTGGCGGGACGTCGCCCGGTTCGAGGCGGTCGCCTCGTGATCCTCACCGGCCCCGCGATCAGAGCTGCCCTTCAGTCGGGCGAGATCACGATCGAGCCGTACGATCCCGCCCGTCTCTCCCCGAACGCCTACGACTGGCGGCTCGGCGACACGCTTCGCGTCTGCGCTGGTGACCTGGACGCCGCCGCCCCCACCGCATTCGTCGAACAGGTCATCCCCGCAACGGGCTTGGTGCTGAAGCCGGGGGTGCTCTACCTCGGTGTCACGCTGGAGAAGACCGGTTCGGAGACGTACGCGCAGATACTCAACGGCGATCGGACCATCGGCACCCTCGGCATCTGGGTCCATGTCTCCGCCCCGCTCGGCCACCAAGGCCACGCCATTCGCTGGACGTTGGAGATCCGCGCCGCCAAGCCCGTCCGGGTCTATCCCGGGATGACCTTCGGCAAGCTCGTCTTCCTCACCGCCTTCGGCACGCCGGCCAGCTACCAGCAGCAGTTTTCCAAGTACGCGGCGACCGACGGCATCGACATCTCCCGCCTCTACGAGGAGATCCATGGAGGAGTCCTGTGAGTCCCCGCTCAGCCGCCGGGCCACTGGCCGCCACCCTGCTGGACCTGCCTGCCGGAAGCCCGGGCGGCAGCGTCGAACTCTTCCTCGACCTCTACACGGGCGACCGCCCCCTCATCCCGGCACGCGCGTTCATGCTCGGCCCGTCCAATCCGAGGCGCCTCCTCCCCGCTGGGCTCGACCTGCTGCCCGTGGCCGGCACGTGCCTGGAAGGCCCGGCCTTCGGCAGCTACGTCACAGCCCTACGCAGGGCCCTCACAGCCGCGATCGACCCAACCCAGATCGGCGTACTGCACCTCCAGCACCTGACCTTCGGCGCCACCCCAGCCCTGATCAGAGCCCTGCCCCTGCATCCCCGCATCGCCCTGGTCCACGGCACCGACCTGATCTTCGCCGAGGCCCACCACGATCAACTCCGAGTCCTGCGCGAGACCGTCAGAGCCGCCGACGCCATCGTCATCCCGACAGAGGCAATGGCCGACCGCTTGCTCAAGCTCGCCCCGAAGACCGACCGTCGGAAGATCACCCACATCCCCTGGGGCATCCCCGACCACCTGCTCACCGCTCCGCCGCCCCGACCGACCCACGCCTCCACCAGCCACCTACGACTGCTGTACGCAGGACGGCTGACCACCGAGAAGGGCGTGGCGGCCCTGATCAAGAGCTTGGCCCCTGTGCCAGGTGTCGAGCTGAGCATCGCCGCGCCCCGGGCCCAATTCCACGCCCTGGCCTCGCTGTTGAAACGGGCCGGCGTGAGGGCCCACTACCTCGGGTGGCTACCCCGTCAACAACTGTGGAAGGCGTTCGCCGAGCACGACGTACTGGTCATGCCGTCCACCACCCTGGAGGCCATGGGCTTGGTCGCGCTGGAGGCCCAAGCCTGTGGACTGCCCGTCCTCTACCAACCCGTACCGGGCCTGAGCGAGGCCCTTGCCGCGACCGGCGTAGCTACCGATTTCACCAACCCGGCCGCCTTCGCCCGCGATCTGGATCGGCTGCGAACCTCTCCTGGCCTGGTCTCCGCGCTGCGGCAGGCGGGCTACGCGAATGCCACCCGTTACCCGCTCTCGGCTACCGCGCAAGCTCTCACCGACCTCGGCCACCAACTCTCCTGAGCAGGTTCAGAAACCGGGCCGTTTGGCAGAGAAGGTAACTGGCTTGCCATGAGGGTCGGCAGCCCCGCACGCCGTTCCTCCACTCGTCCCACCCGCGTCGCTACGCTGACCGGCGGGATGCCGACTGCGAACAGGGAGACCATGACGTACCGCACTGACCGCATCGAGCAGCTCCTGAGCGAGGGCGTCCGCGACAAGGTCTACCCCGGCGCTGTATGGGCCGTCGGAGACACCGCCGGAACTCATGTGGACGGCACCACAGGGGTCCTCGACCCCGAGCAACCGGACGTGCCGATGCGGCCCGACACCGTCTTCGACGCCGCCAGCCTCACCAAGATCCTCGCCGTGTGGTGCTCGATCGGCTTCCTCTGGGAAGAAGGCAAGCTCGACCTCGACTCTCCTCTGGGCACCTTCTGGCCCGCGGTCGAAGGCCACGCGCTCGGATCGGTAACCGCCCGCCAGTTGCTGACCCACACGGCCGGCGTCCCCCTGCGGGCCCAGCTCAGAAACCTCTACGGCACCGACCCGCAGGACATCCGCGACGGCGTACTGAGAGAAGCACTGCACCGCCAGCCCGGAGAGGCCGTCGAATACACCGACCGGGCCGCCCTCATTCTCGGCTACCTCGCCGAACACCTCTCGGGCCAGCGCCTCGGCCAACTCGCCACGGAGCGGACCTGGCAGCCGCTGGGTATGAACACCACTCAGTTCGGGCCGCTTCCCTCTGAGATCGCCGCACGATGTGCACCGACCGAACTCGACCAGGACACCGGCACTCACCTCAAAGGCGTCGCTCACGACTTCTCCGCACGACTCCTGGGCGGCGTGTGCGGCATCGCCGGCACCTTCACCGTCCTCGATGACCTCGCCGCTTTCCTGCGTTACATGCTGGACGACACCTGTGCATCTGAGCAGGCCGGCTTTGGGTCGGCCTGGGCGACTGAGTCGCTGACGATCCAGACCGGTGAACTGGAGCCCGTACGCGGCCTGTTCTGGCACCCAGCTCCCGGTACCCAACCGACCCAGGATGTATGGGTGCACTACGGCTTCACTGGAACCGGCATGTGGATCTCACCAGACCAGGGGCGCTGGGCCGCACTGCTGACCAACAAGCTCTACTACACCCGCGACCGCCAGCCCCTCACCGAGATCCGCAACGCCTTCCGTGAACTCGCCTTCAGATGAAGGGCAGCATGCCAGTGAAACAGTCACCGCTTGCGGACTGAACCGGCGAACCGATGTCTGTGGCAGCGGTGTCGGCCCCGCTGCGGACGCCACAGCCAGCAGTCATGCGTCATACGCCTCCATTTTTTCTACCCGTACGAACTCGACTGGCGGCTGTGGCGCTTCAGCTTTCATTGGCTAGGTCAGTCAGGAGACGCATAGCTACACCGCAGACGCCCACACTGAATGTGCCAAGGAGCGAACAGCGGCGAGGTGGGTGGCCGCCCCCACTGGGCGCGTCGTAGCGGCGGTTGATCGAAAAGCCTGCGCATCGTGGCGCAGAAGCCGCAAGACTGGCCCAATGCAGAAGCCGAAGTCTTCGTCCGCAACACAGGTAATCATCAAGCTCGTTGGGTCCCGTGACGAGCAGCTCCTGACAGCGATCGTGGAACTCGGCGACCGCTTCAACAAGACCCTGGGGTTCATGCCACCTGCCGCGTATGCGCAGGCCGCCACGGAGAACCGGTTGCTTGCCGCGATGGTCGGCCGAAAGCTTGTCGGCTACACCCTCTTCTCGCTACCCCGGCAGCAGATCCGTCTCACCCATCTGTGCGTGGACCACGAGTCTCGGGGACAGGGCATCGGCCGCCGTCTGGTGGACGACATCTCCGCTCGCCACCACGACCGCTCCGGCATCGTGCTCAAGTGCCGTAAGGACTACGGCTACGACGCGATGTGGCGGCAATTGGGATTCGAGGCCCGCAATGAGGTCGACGGTCGCGGCAAGGACCGTAAACCCCTTGTCGTCTGGTCACGCGATCACGACCATCCCCATTTGTTCTCCGACCTTGAGTCGACCGCACTCCTATCCGTGGCGATGGACTGCAACGTCTTCGCGGACCTGCATTCGTCCGCAGAGCGGCACGGAGCCCAGGAGTCTCGGACACTCACCTCGGACTGGCTAGCTGGGCTGGTGGACCTCGTCGTCTTGCCGCAGTTGAAAGCCGAGATTGGCAAGATCTCCGACTCCGCAGAGCGACGTCGACAGTTGCAGGCGACGCACGGATACATCGAGCCAAGTGTGAGTCGGAACGACGCGGACCGTCTTATGGAGGAGCTCCGGTCCGCGGTCCAGGACCACATCGGCAACAAACGTCAGCTCTCTCAAAATGATCTTCGCGATCTGCGCTACGTCGCCGAGAGCAGCGCCAGCGGCATCCTGTTCCTGGTGACCCGGGACGAGTTCCTCGCTTCCTTGTCTGACATTGCCACGTCGGTTTGTCAGGTACGAATCCTCAGGCCCTCGGACATCGTCCTACACGTGGACGAGCTCACCAGAGCCCAGGTCTACCAACCTGGTGATCTTCTCGGCACGTCACTTACGGTTCAGGCCGTCCCTTCCGGACAGGAGAAAGGGCAACTCGCCTTCCTCAACAAGGCGGCCGGGGAGCGCAGGAACGACTTTGTCGCGGAGCTTCGTCAGCTCGCGACGCATCCGGCCCGCTGGGTCCGCCAGCAGGTGATTGACGCCCAAGGAGCCATCGCGGCCACCTACGGCTACGGAGTACGCGATGGCCAGTTGGTCGTGCCACTGCTTCGGGTACTCGACGGCCATCCCATGCACCAAACCCTGGCTCGACAGATCCTCTTCCGGCTGCGTGATCACTGCCGCCGTTCGGGCGTTCGCCTACTGTCTCTCACCGACAGGCACCTGCAGCCGTCTGTACGCATCGCAGCCGGCGAGGACGGCTTTCGCGAGCACGACGGGACCCTAGTAACGCTTGTCCTGGATGTCTGCGCGGATGCCCAGACCGTGGACGAGCAGGCTCAGTCCGCAGCTGCCCTCATCAATCTCCAGGTACCAGCGGTACCTACCGCCATGCCAGCAGCAGCCGCTGCTGCACTTGAGCGTGCCTGGTGGCCCGCGAAGATCACTGATTCACAGCTGCCGTGCTTTCTCGTTCCCATCCAGCCCCTGTGGTCCAGCGATCTCTTCGGCGTCCCCAGCGCGCTTACTCCCCGAGCCGATCATCTAGGCATCAGCCGCGAGCACGTCTACTACCGCGCCGCACGCTCCCGCGGCGAGAAGGTCCCGGCCCGGATCCTCTGGTACGCCAGCTCAGACAAGAACCAGTCTGTTTCCGCTGTGATCGCCTGCTCTCGCTTCGACGCCACTGTTGTCGACACCGGACGCTCTTTGTACGACCGCTTCAGGCACCTGGGGGTGTGGGGGCTGGAGGACATCCTGCGCGCGTGCGGTGATCGAGGCGAGGCGCGGGCTCTACTGTTTTCCGATACAGAGATCTTTCCGCGACCGGTGGGGCTGCACAAAGTGCAGTCGTTGGCTGCGCAGCGCGAGCACCCGCTCGGCGTGCAATCGGTCTTCGAGATCACTCCCGACCTGTTCAGCGCCATCTATCAGGAAGGCCAACCAGCACAGTGAACGAGCACGAACGCTCACTCCTGATGTCCCTCCACCCCCGGTATGCCACCGCCATTCTGGACGGCAGAAAGTCCGTCGAACTCCGCCGCCAACGTGTCGCCGTCCCACCAGGAACGAAGGTCATCCTGTACGCCACGTCGCCAGTGATGGCCTTGGTGGGCACCGCAACCGTCACGGCCGTACAGGTCGGCACGCCGTCTGAGATCTGGAAGACGCACAAGGAGCATGGGGCTATCAGCCGACGTGATTACCTCGCCTACATGGAAGGAGCAGAGCAGGCGTCAGCTCTGCTCCTTGATGCCGCCAGGCCCTTCTCCGATCCAGTTCCCCTGGCCCACCTTCGTGCTGGAGGCTCGTTCCACCCGCCCCAGAGTTATCGCTACGTCGACCCTGAAACTCTGAGTAGTTGGGTAGACGGGCACCCGACAGCGGAAGAAGTACTCCGAGAAACTAGCCCCCGGCCGCGAGCCGGTGCTGCGAAGCCCGCAGCGAAGAACCAGGCACAACGAGGCGCGGGTTCACCACTGGGCGGCAGCATGATCCTTGCACGACATGTAGCTGCCTAAGGTTCGGCGAGATTGCCAGAGACCCACAGTAGAAGAGTTCCAACAGGTCAGATCCAGCGAATCGGGTCAACGCTGACCCGATTCGCTGAGCAGCCCCGCTACGGGGAGCCGCTTCTGAGAGCGTTGTGGCCAACAGAACCGCAGCTCGAAGAGCTGCGGTTCTTCCATGCTCGACGTGTTCTCGTCGGTGGGCCCGGCCAGCACCGGGGCGGGTGGTTTCTCGTCCTGGAGGTGGTCGGTGTCGTCGGTGATCGCGTTGATGGAACGGGGTGAAGTGCGGGCTCGCGAAGTGCTGGGCGGGGCGGAGGCCCGGCTGCGCGAGGCCGAGGAATAGGCCGCCGAGGCTGGTCAGCGGTGGGAGTTCGCCCGGATCGGGCGGGAGGAGCTGATGGACGAGCTTGCCGCGACGGGTGCGCAGGCGGCCGCCGATGCCGGGGCGGTTGCGGATGTGCCGCAGGAGCCGGACAGCGAGGCCAAGGTGCCCTCGCGCAGAGGGCGTGAGGGCTATGACGAGCGGCCGTCGCAGTGGCACGTGGGCCTGGAAGGACGGTCGTTGTGCGGCACGTACCGGCAGATTTTCGAGACGGTCGTGGCCGCCGACGGCCTGGTGGACGTGGCCACGATCGCGGACACTCTGGGGCTGGGACGGGAAAAACTCGCGGTGGAACGGGTGCGCCATCGCGCCTATGTCCTGCAAGCGAAGGGCTGGCTGCAGCGGGAGAGGGCCTGTTCAGGCCGGCTGCGGGCCCGGCCGGCGATCGGGCCAGTGCCGGCGCTCGCTGGCGATCCGGCGGGTGAGGGTGATCAGGCCGGCCCACCAGACCGTCTGCTCGTAATGGTCCGGGCGGCGTTCGTGGTCACGGTTGAGACGCTGGGCCCGTGAGAGCTGACCCAGGGTGCGTTCCACGACCCATCGGCGGGCCAGGACGGTGAAGCCGCGTATCCCGTCCGCGCGTTGAACGACCTCGACCCTCACGCCGTGCCGGGCGCACGCATCGGCCAGGGCTGTCCCTGGTAGGCGCTGTCGGCCCAGACGAGTTTCAGCAGCCGTCCGGGCTCGTCCATGTAGAGGTCCAGGAGCGCGGGCGCGGGCTTGGAGTCGTGGACGTCGGCCGGGGTCACGATGACTTACAGCAGGTCACCGCAGGTATCGGTCAGGATCGAGCGCTTGCGGCCGTCGCGCTTCTTGTTCCCGTCGAAGCCGCGTGACATCACGACGGTGTCCGCGCCGTCGACGGACTGCGCATCGATGATGCCGGCGGTCGGCTCCGCGCTGCGGCCCCTCGCCACCCGGTTGGTGCGGCGCAGCCGCTGGTATAACTCCCGGACGTATCCGTGCGCACGCCAGCGGCGAAAGAAGTCGTACACCGCCCGCCACTAGGGGAAATCCCGTGGCACCGCAGACCACTTCGCGCCATTGTCGACCACGTAGCGCACCGCGTCGACCATGTCGCGGTGGCAGTGCGCCTCCGGCCGGCCGCCCCAGGACTCCATCCAGGCCGGCATCGGCATCGACACCCGGACCAAGGCCCATTCCGCGTCGCTCATGTCGGTCTCGTAGTACGACTCCCGCCGCCTTGGAGCGATCGCCCCGAACTGGTGGACGTAGCAGTCGCATTCCAGGGTGACGGGGTTGGGCGTCTCGGGCACGGCAGTGGTCCACTGGACGGGCAACGGGTCTCCTCGGAGTGCTTGGTCGACTCAACCGTGTCCCTACCGAGGGGCCCGTTCTTTCATGCCCGCCACCCGCACCGCACGAGTGCCCGAACCGCCCCCGGCTACCGCTCGAACGCAATCCGATTGGCCACAACGCTCTCATTCCCAGGGACGCCGCGGTGTCCAGCGCAACGGTTGATTGCGGATGGACACGCAAAATTCCGGCCACGAAGAGAGTCTCTGCCAGTTCCACGACATCGCTGTCCACACGGAGGAGTGCGATCTACTGGTCCACGACGTCGCAGGCCAGGCGAAAGCGCCCGGCATCCGGCTCGGCCGCAAGACAGAGGGCCGCGTCCACCAGCGCGTCAGGCGCAGACCACCAAGGGCTCGACCGCGTCCGTCCCCAACGGATCTCCGATGCCTCCAAGGCCAGGCGGGCGTACAAGTAGGCATCGCGCGGGCCCTTTCGCTCATCGCCTCGTGAGAAGCCCCGGCCGTCTGTTCTGCCATTTCCTGGGAGAAAGCCCACTGCGGAGAACGGACCCGCTCGACGGCGACGGCCTCCGAGAGGTGTCGCTCCTGGATATCGAAGACGAGTCGCACGACTTGCCGCGCCACGGAATCCTGCGAAGACCGACTGTTCCTCGGCACGCTGACAACTCCTTCTCAACGGCCCGGCTCCCTGCTCGTGAAGTCCCCGGCTATCCGTCGTAGTTGAATCCGTCGGGATCACGTGCGACGCGGACGACGAGCCGGCTGGAGGTGTGCCGACGGAAGGCTCCGCCCAGCTGTAAACCCTGCTGCTGCACCTTGGCGGCAAGCTCCGGGGTGAATCCGAAGTCCTTGGACGACTCCATGACTGCCGAAGCCTGCGACATCGTGCTGTCCACCAGCGTCCTCACCATGTCGCGGATCACCGGCTCGGTCGCCAGCAAGGGGTGCGCCAGGGGATCGGCCCCCTCCCCCTGCACCGATGGGCCGAGACCTCCTTGCCACCGGTAGGCGACACGGGCCTGCTTCCGCCACGAGAAATCGGTTCCGGCCGTTCCCTGTCCGATGGGAAGGCCGGTCTGGGTCACCAGGGGCAGCCCGAGCGCCAGCTGCAGCTCGTGTTCACTGGCGATGTCCGCGGCCTCGATCTCGATGAAACCGGCGCCGGCTGTCCGAAAGAGGACGGCCAGCTCCTCCACCCGGGCGCGGAGCAGATAGCCGTGGACGTCATGCAGCGGGTAGTAGCTGGCGTGATCGTGAGGATGGGCAGCGTAGACCGTGCCGCTGACCGGGTGTCCGTCCGGGAAGTTGAAGACCTCCTTCGCCGCCTGCACCGTGACCATGGTGATGCCGAGAGACCGTCGCCGGTGCCATTGCCAGCCGGCGACGGGCAGGCCGACGGCCGGCACCAGCGAGGTGGCCGCAATCGCCCAGTCCTTACCGGTCATGTCCTTCAAGGAGATGCCAGCCTCGACCGCCAGCAACTTGCGACGCTCGTACGAGACCTCATCCAGATTCAACGGATCTCCCCTCTCCGGGGTCCTGGCACCCCGAGTTTGTGGCGCCCGACCCCGCCCGGCCCAGCGACGCTATCCGGGCAACCGACTTGTTGTCAGGAGCGCGCGAGGGGGCGCGCTCTCATACCCCGGGGCGCCCGAAAGCGTCACTACCAACGGGCCCGTTCTTTCATGCCCGCGGCCGCACCCGTACCTCTTTCCAGATGATCACCCGCCGCACACCTCGAACGAAATCCGGTTTGCCACAACGCAGTTACTTCATGACGGTATGGATAAGAGGCACGGTGATATCGAAGAGGCGGAGTGCCATGAACGGTTCCGCCGTGAGGAATACCAGGTCGGCTGCCCACGGCATCTGGGTAGACGTCGACCCGGCAAGACGATTCGCGGCATTCTCTCCCCACTCGTTCAGCCGCCGACCGTGTGCAGGTTCCCGGGGCGTTCGTTGCGTTGAACGGAACGGTCTCGCCGTCGCGTTGGTCGTGATCGACTGTCCGGTTGGCGGAGGCTTCGCATGCCAGTTCTCAAGCACCATGCTCAGCAGAAGGGTTGGCCGTTGGTTGATGACATTTCTCTGGCGCGGTCAGGCACACAGCGTTACATTCTGTACACGGATTCGGACTCGGGGGAGGGCGCAATGGAACCGGTGTCGCTGATCGTCGCAGCTTTGCTGGCTGGTGCCACGGCTGGTGCGAGTGAGGCTGCCAGGGAGTTCGCCTTGGCCGCATACCGTGATCTGCGGGAGCGGGTGCGCGCCCGGCTCGCCGACCGCGAGGACGGGCGGCTCGTGCTGGACCGGTTCGAGCAGGAGCCCGCTGCTTGGGGGCCCCCGCTGCGGGCCGAGTTGACTGCCGTGGGGGCTGGCGACGATGCGCAACTGGTTGCGGCGGCGCAACGGGTATTGGACGCGGTTGGCGACGGTGGTGCTGTGGGTGCAAAATACCTTACGCACTTCCACGGCGAGGTCGGCAGCGCGGTCGTTGGCGACGCCGCGCGCGTGGATGTAACCATCAACAGGGCCGCCGAAAGGGCTCCCTCTCCGCCCACCGAATCCGGCCGCGGCCCGGACCCCGCGACGCCATCGACGTGACGTCGTGGACCGAGTCGGGCCCGTACCCGTGGAGTTTCATGGAGATGCTGACGTTGCGCTGATCGGCGACTACGCCACCGTCCATGTCCACCCCAAATCTGAACCTGTTCCCGCACCGTTCCTTGCTCCACCCCGACCCTCCGGCCTTCTCGTCGGCCGTGAGGATCTGCGTGCCCAGATCCGCCAAGGGCTCGCCGGCGGCGCCGTCGCGCTATACGGACTGCCTGGTGTCGGCAAAACCGCGCTCGCCTTGGACCTTGCTTACGACCGGGAGATACGGGAGCGCTTCCCGGACGGTGTCCTGTGGGCAGGTCTGGGCTCACGCGCGGAGGGTGCGGACGTGCTGCAGCACCTCGTGCTTTGGGGCGAGCAAGTCGGGCTGACACCTGAACATGTGCGCACACCTGGTGTGCTCGGCTGGTCCGAGAGCCTGCATCGGCGTATCGGCTCCGGACGCTTTCTCCTCGTCATCGACGACGCATGGGATCCGGACGGTGCGCTTGCCCTCCAAGTCGGGGGCCCTGACAGCGCGCAGTTGCTGACTACTCGTTTCCCCAGCGTGGCCCTGGAATTCGGGGGCATGGCGTTACGGGTAGATGAGCTGACGCCGGCCGGGGGGCTACAGCTGCTTCAGGCGCTCGCGGAGGAGGCGGTCGACGCCTACCGAGCGGTCGCTGTCGACTTGGTGGAATTGGTCGGTGGGTTGCCACTGGCCCTCACACTGATAGGCCACCACCTGCGCGGAGCGACGGTCATCGGCCATGACTCGGTGACCGAGGCACTGGAGCGGCTGCGCCAAGCGGAGGAGCGGCTACGGCTGCAGCGCCGACAGGCTCCGGCTGCTGCTCACCCCAGCATTTCCGGTGGGTTGCCCATCTCGCTACTGGCCGCACTGGATATCGGATATGACCGGTTACCGGAAGAAACGCAGCGGGCGTTGCTCGGCCTCGCCGCGTTTCTTCCGAAGCCCAATGACTTCCCGCTGACAGCTGCGCTGGCGGTTACGGAGACCGCGCCGGAGGTGCTGCGTACTGCCGTTTGGGCTGGGTTGGTGGAATCCCCGGGCCGTGACCGCTACACGATGCACCAAGTAGTCCACGACTACGTACGGTCCAAGGGGGCGGGGACAGGACATGGTCGCGGCGACCTGGCCGCGGCGGAGCGGCGTATGGCCGCGGTGTACGTGGGCATCGTCGGCGGAAGGAGCCCTGACGGAGTTCGTGGAGGTGGAGTCGGTGACGCCAGCGTGGCCCAGGAGGCAGTCATGACGAGCGAGGAGTTCCAGAGCGAGCTGGGCAATGTCCTACATGCGCTGGACCATGCTCATCGTCACGCCATGCACGAGGAGTTGCTCGCGGGTGTCGATGCGGCTTACCCGCTGCTCGTGCATCGTGGGCTCTACATCCTGGCCGAGCCTCATCTTCAGAACGCACTACATGCTGCGCGTGCGGTGGGAGACGCCCGAGCTGAGGCCCGCACGCTGCTGCGCCTGGGAAGTGTCGTCCTAGAACGCGGCGACCTGCGGGAGGGCGGGCGATATCTCGATGAGGGTATGCACCGTGCCCAGGAGACCGACTCGATCGGCGAGATCATCGGCTTGCTGCTGAAGCTGGGCTGGAGTGTCGGCATGCGCGGTGATCTGGAGAGTGCCCGCCGCTACTTCTCGGACGCACTGGTCGGTGCCCAAGGCGTGGAGGCAGTCCCGGCGCTGCAAGGTTTGGGTTGGGTGGACGGGCTACAGGGGCGCCACGATGAGTCGGCCGCGCATCTGCAGCGCGGCTTGGAGCTGGCCCGTGAGGCTGGAGTCGCCTCGCAGATCGCCGGGCTGCTGCAAGTGAGTGGCTGGATGCGCACAATGGTAGGAGCCTACGCGGAATCGCAGGATCTGTTCGCGGAATGCCTGGCACTGGCCCGCGCTGAGAGGCTGGGCACGGACGAAGTGGACGCCCTGCACGGTTTGGGTTGGCTCGCCATCCACCGTGGTCACTACGCCAGTGCCCGTGAACTGCTAACCGAAGGTCTACGGCTCGCCCGCGACTTGGACTACCACGAGTACCTTCCACTGATGATCAACCTGGGGCGCGTCCTGACCAGTACGGGCTCGCTTGACGAGGCCGGGCTGCTGCTGCGCGAAGCCGTGGCGATGGCCCAGACCCAGGACCGCCCGGAGAAACTGAGCGACGCCCTGAGCGCCCTGGCTCGACAGGAGCTTGCTGCAGGCAGGCCCGAGGCAGCAGAACACCACCTGCATGAGAGTTTGAGTGTGGCAGAGCGGATCGCGGTCCGGTCGGTGTTGGTCGAGGCTCTGCAGACGCAGGCTGAACTCGAACTGGCCCACGGCCACACTGCTTCTGCCCAAGACCCGTTGCTGCGTGCCATGCGGTTGGAGCGCGGCAACGCTGCAATGCTGGCCCGGCTGCGGCTGCAGTTGGCCGAGTCGCACGCGGCGCAGGAAGACCACAGCACCGCCAAGGAGATCTTCCGGGCAGCATTCGCGGGTGCTGAGCGCACAGGCCAGGAGGAACTGGCCGCGTTGTGCCTGTACGGCCAGGCTCGCGGGCTGGCCGCAGCCGGGGACGCGGACGGCGCGCGGAGTCTCGGCTCCGAGGCGGTGCGTCGGCTGGACGCCATGGACTCACCGAACGCGCCGAAGGCCCGTGCCTGGGTGGTCGGGCTTTAGCCGCTGTCCACTTGTCGATCATGCGATGGCCTGGTCGAACCGGCTTCCTGGTCGGGTGATCGTGCGAGGGTCTGCGCATGACAGCGGGGCCAGGCCGCCGCAGGTCACATGGCAGCCGCCGTCCGGGCTCCCCGACCGCCGCAAGCACGGCGGCGTTGATCACGACCGTGCGGACAACCTCGGGATACGAGCCGATCAGGACGCCCGTCTCGCGCAGCCGCTCCAGACTCTGTCAGTGCGCGAGGTGGGCGGCCTGGACCGAGTTCAGGTACGACAGTACGGCGACTGATACGTCCATGGCGGGTGCTTCGCACAGGAAGCCCAAGGCGAGGTTGTCGGAAACTCTGGCGGCCACTTGTTGAAGGTGGCCGGGGCGACCGCGATCGCGTCCGCGGGTTGGGCGTGGTTCTCCCGGTGATCGCCAGGCCGAGCGGATGGGGTGGCCGGTCTGTGCCCCGACCGCCTCCGCGTCAAGGAAGCCGAGTCCTTGCGGGGTGGCGACGACGCTGATGTCCAGCGATTACGGCACCTCAACGGCGGGGATGTGGAGGCCGGGAGTGGATTCTGGCCGCCGCCCAACTGTTCGCGACCCAGGGGGATTAACGCAACCGGCATGGAAAAGGTCGCGGAAGAAGCACCGGTGTCGAAGCGGACGCTCTATGCGCACTTCAGGACCAAGAACGACCTGGTGATCGCCCACTTGCAGAGCCTCGTGCTGTCGGGTGCCACCCTGGAGCGCGCGCTGACCCGCGAGGATGCCTCTCTCTGGGAACGGATCCTCATGCTGTTCGACCAGCTCACGGCGGATGCGGGTCTGGTGCGCGGATGTCCGTTCATCGACGCCGCCGCGGAGTTTCCCGATCCGGAGAGCGCGGTTCATTCCTACGCCCGCGAACAGAAACTGCGGATGGCGCAGCTGATCGCCGCCTTGGTGACGGAGCTGGGCTGCCGAGAGCCCCTCGCATTCGCCGAGCAGATGGCCACCCTGGCGGATGGCGCGGCCAGTCGAGCCAAGGTGTTCGGCGAGGCGAACTATGGCCGGCACGCACGGGCGGCCGCAGAGGTTCTCCTCGAACACGCGCTGCCGGACAGCGACGGCCCCTGACCCTGCCCTGAAGGTCAGGAGGACACCAGGCGGAGGATCAGAAAAGTACTGGTCACCGGCTTGCTGTGCGTGAGCGCTGCGTGAGCGGACGGTGCGGCAGGAGCTGTCCTGGCGTGGACCATGCCCCACAGCGAGCCAGTCCTGACCTGGCGGTTCCGGACACCGAGTCAGCGTCCGGAACAACCCGGCAAGATCCAGCCAGGACTTGTAATGCGTAGGTCGTCGGTTCGAATCCGACAGGGGGCTCTCTTCCGAAGCCCAGCCCAGACAGTGTCTGAGCTGGGATTTTCGTTGTTCCCGGCGCGCCGGCGCCAACAAGGGCCGGACCTTCCGGCTCGTGACCGAGAACGGCGATCACCTGTTCCTGCGGTTCGATATCAGCGGTGCCCTGGCCAACCGCCCGGTGATCCCGCTGGCCGAGGTCGCCCAGGAGCCGGATGAGGAGAGATCGTGCTCCGGGTCGACGACGGCCCTGCCCGGCCTGGCCCTGCTCGCCGGAGGTGGCCTTTCGTTCAGTGTTCCTACCGCTCGGGCAGCCGTCTCAACGTCGGGTCGGTGATGCGGTTGAGCAGGGCCGTGGTGAAGCGTTCGGCGTGTAGAGGGTGGGGGGTCGGGGTGATGCCGTCCGTCAGGTTCAGTTGGTTGTGGATGGTTGCCACCGCTTCGTAGGCGTGCGTCAGGTGGTTTTCGCGGGGCTGCCAGTCCGTGGCGGTCAGGGCGGACTTGAGGACCGGGGTGAGGCGGTGGCCGGCTGCTGTGCGGGCGAAGGCTGTGCCGAGCCATTTGTCGTACGGCGGGTAGCGGCGGTCCATGAGGAGGCACAGGCGCATCAGGTGGCGGGTCACGTGGGCCGCGGCCACGGCGGAGCCGAGTTCGTCGCCCACCTCGCCGCAACGGCGCACGAAGGCTTCGCGTTCGGCGATGTGCTGCCACTCGCGGGCCAGGACGTGCAGCCAGACCTCGTGCGGGTACCAGCGCAAGTCGTGGCGCAGCGGCCCGAGTCGGTGGAGGCCGTCGTGGAACACCGCGCCCGCCGTGACCTCCGTGAGGAGGTGGGTGGGGGTGTCCAGCCAGTTGGTGACGGTTGTGCCGTGGGTCGGGTCGAAGCCGAGCGCCGCGGTGAACCAGGCCGTGGTGTGGGTGACTTCGACGCATTGGTGGGTGGGGTGGCCGTGGAAGGTTTTCGGGAGGTGTTCGGCGAGGTGGTGTCTGATGCGGCCCGCGTGCCTGGGCAAGTCGCTTGTGCGGAGGAAGAGTTGGAGGCGCGGACCCCATTCCGGGTCCCGCGAGCCGGGGGTGTCGTAGCCGAGGACCTCGGAGCCGCCGCCGATGCGGGCGGCGGAGTGGGGGAGGTCGGGGGCGGCCTCTTCGAGGAGGGGGCGGACGGTTTCCGTGTAGAAGCGGCGGGAAAGTTCGAGGCCCGGTAAGAAAGTTGGCGTATTCGTGAAGCTCATGCGGGGACCCTGCCCGGTATGGCCATGATCGTGTACCCGAGTTGCGTGTGAGGTCGTGCCGTCGGGGTCAGGCCTGGGCCACCGCGTTCAGTGCCTCGTCCGTCAGTCGGTACACCGTCCATTCGTTCTGGGGGCGGGCGCCCAGCGCCTCGTAGAAGCCGATCGACGGGGTGTTCCAGTTGAGGACGGACCACTCCAGACGTTCGTAGCCGCGGGTGACGCAGATGCGGGCGAGTTCGGTGAGGAGGGCCTTGCCGTGGCCGGCGCCGCGGGCGGTGGGGCGGACGTAGAGGTCCTCCAGATAGATGCCGTGCACTCCGCGCCAGGTCGAGAAGTTGAGGAACCACAGGGCGAAGCCGACCGGTTCGCCGGTGGTGTCGTCGGTCGCGATGTGGGCGTAGGCGCCGGGGTGTTGGCCGAAGAGGGCCTCGTGGAGTTGCTCGGGGGTGGCCCTCGCCTCGTCGGGTTCCTTCTCGTAGGCGGCGAGTTCGCGGATCAGGGCGTGGATGACGGGGATGTCGGTGGGGGTCGCGGTGCGGATCATGCGGAGAGCGTAGAAGACGGGCTCGGGTCCGCGTCCCGTTCGGCGGGCTCGCGGCGGGGAAGGAGCAGGGGGCTGGCCAGGAGGAGGACTCCGGCCAGCGCGATCGCCGTGCGGGGGGTCGTGGCCGCGGCCAGCCAGCCCCACGCGGCCGTCGTCAGCGCGATCGCCGCGCTCGTACTGATCGACCACGCGGTGAGCGTGCGGGCCACGCGGTCGGGGGCGGTGTGGGTCAGGCGGGCGGTCGCGAGGAGCGGGTTGAAGACGCCGATGCAGGTCACCAAGGCGAGTTGGAGGGCGGCGACCAGGAGCATGTCGGGGGTCCCTGGGCCGACGAACGCCAGGCCGAGCGGCCAGCACGCGCGCAGTGTCCCGGACGTCAGCAGCACTCTGTGCCGGCCGAAACGGGCCGCCAGCGGGCGGGCCAGGCGGGAGCCTACGAAGCCGCCGGCGCCGGAGGAAGCCGCCAGCGCGAGGGCGAACTGCCAAGGGGCGAAGCCGAGATGGCCCAGCATGAGCACCGCCAGCAGGGGTTCCGAGGCCATGATCAGGCTGTTGACCGTCATCGCGTTCAGGAGCAGGGGGCGCAGGGTGGGGTGGGTGAGGATGTGGCGCCAGCCCGCCAGCAGGTCGCCTGGGCCTGGGGTTGAGCCCGGCCCTGGTCGTGGTCGTGGGTGTGGGTCTGGTTTGTCTTTGGGGGGTGGGTGCGGGTCCGGGCCGCCGATGGCCTTGATGCCCAGGGCCGACAGCAGGTAGCTGGTCGCGTCGGCCACCACGGTCGTCACCGGGCCGAACATTCCGATCGCCGCGCCGCCCAGCGGAGGGCCGAGCATCGTCGAGGTCCATGTCGTCGATTCGAAGCGGGCGTTGGCGATCAGCAGGTCCTCGGGCGCGATGAGGGACTTGAGGTAGGCGCCGCTCGCCGCGTTGAACGCGATGTTCGCGGTGGCCACCGTGATCGAGACGAGGAGCAGCTGGGTGAAGGTCAGTTCATCGAGCGCGTACGCGACGGGGATGCTCAGCAGCGCCGCGAAGCGGGTCAGGTCCATCGCGATCATCACCGGGCGTTTGCGGCGGAACTCCACCCACGGTCCCAGCGGCACCGCGAGCAGCGAGCCCACCGCCCGGCCCGAGGCGGCCAGTATCGCGACCTGGGTCGGGCCGGAGTGCAGTACGAGGATCGCCAGGACGGAGAACGCGCCGAAGCCCAGACCGGTGCCGTACGAGCTGATCGCGAACGCCGCCCACAGCCAGCCGAACTGCCTTCCCAGCGCTCGCCTGGCCACCTCTGCGCTCCCTCTGCCGGGGTCCGTCCGGCTCGCGGATTCCGGCCAGCTCTGGCGGGTTCCGTCCGGCTCTGACGGACTCCGGCCAGCTCTGGCGGACTGTGTCGGACAACCTTGTGTTGACCTCATGGATCCAAGCGAGTGGCACCGGCAGTGGTCAAACAACCGGGTCGCCTTGTCGGTACAACCAAGGGTTGTGACGGATGGTGTGGTCAGGTGCGTAGGCGGCGGGCGATCTCCAGGTGGTGGGGTGCCGGTCGGCGGCCGGACTCGATCGACCACAGCGCGTTCTGGAGGACCCGGGCCAGTGTCCAGGCCCGCGCGCGTTCCCTGTCGATGCCGATCACGTCGGTCATCGCGTCGAAGCGCCAACGGATTTCGTCGGGCTCGAAACGGTTGTCCAGCGCCGGGAAGAGTTCGAAACCCGGGTCGCCGGCGAGTGGCTTGGGGTCGATCGCCAGCCAAGGGCCCCGGTCGTCGTGGGCGGAACCGGTGTCGGGGGCGAGGACGTTGTCGTAGTGCAGGTCCCAGTGCAGGAGGCGGTCGCCCGGGTCCGCGGCCACCTCGCGGAGCGCCGCCGCGCAGTCCTCGATCAGGTGTCGGTCGGGGGCGTCGGGGGCGGCAGGGAGGTGGGTGAGGGCGGCGGGGGTCCGGTCCAGCATGGCCGTGGTCAGCGTGCCCAGGTCCCGGCGTAGTTCCGGTGGTGCGGATACCGTCGTCAGACGGGCCAGGAGACCGGCGATCACGAGGGTCGCGGCGCGGGTGTCCGGTTCGTGGGTCAGGGCGTGGGACGCGTCCAGGCGTTCCAGGAGCAGGGTGCCGGTCGCGGTGTCGTAGGCGAGGAGTTCTACGGCGCCCTCGCCCGCCCATGCGCGCAGTGCGAGCGGTTCGCCCGCCGTCTCCTCGTCCAGGCGCTGGAGTTTCAGCGCGGCCGGGGTGCCGTCGGCGCGCCGTACGGGCAGGACCAGGGCGCACATCCCGTAGTGGGACGGGCCGTCCAGCCGTAGTGACCAGCGGGAGAGGAAGTCGGCCGCCCGGTGCGGGAGCGCGGCCACGAACGCTCGTCCGGCCTCGCCGTTGAATCTCTCCTGGGAGGCGGCCAGCCCGGCCGGAATGTCGATCACGCCCGGGACGATACTGGCGTGCGTGAATCGGCTCATGCGAATTATCCGGGGCCTCCACAGGGTGTGGACGTATGTGCGCAGCGCCCCCGGCACCTATGTCTGGCTGGGGATTCTTTTCTTCACCACCGTCGCCATGCATCACATGTCGCCGGATTTCGAACAGGACTTCCTGCGGCAGCGGTCCACGAACATCCACGAGTTGTCCAACAACCCGGTGCGGGTGCTGTTCGCGAGCGCGATGTGGATCGACGGGGGGCGCTGGCTGCCGTACGCCGTGCTGTACACGGTGTTCCACGCGCAGGCGGAGCGGTGGCTCGGGACGGCGCGCTGGCTGATGGTGTGCGTGGCCGCGCACGTGCTCGCCTCGCTGATCAGCGAGGGGGCGCTGCTGTGGGCCGTGAAGAACGGCATGGCGCCGGAGTCCTCCGTCGACACCCTTGACATCGGGGTGAGTTACGCGCTGGCGGGGGTGGTCGGGGTGCTCGTCTATCGGATCGCCGCGCCTTGGCGTTACGCGTATCTGGTGGTGGTCGTCGGTGTTTACGGGGTGCCCCTGGTCACCCATCGGACCTTCACCGATCTTGGGCATTTCACCTCCATGGCGATCGGTCTCGCGTGTTATCCGCTGGTCAGGGGCTGCGGAAAAGCATGGAATCCGAAGGAGACAGTGGCCGCCCTTAGGGGTTAGCGTCCGGGCATGGGCAGTTCGGCAAGCGATTCGGTCAGTGGTTCGGCGAGTGGTTCGGTAAGCGGTTCGGTGAGTGGTTCGGCCGGTGGGTTCGTCAACGGTGGTGTTTCCTTTTGGTACGCGGACGACGGGCTTCCGGAGCGGCGGGAGCCGCTTGCCGGTGACGCCACGGCCGATGTCGTGATCGTCGGCGGCGGCTACACGGGGCTGTGGACCGCCTACTACCTCAAGCGCGCGGATCCCTCCCTGCGGGTCACCGTCCTGGAGCAGAAGTTCTGCGGCTACGGCGCCTCGGGGCGCAACGGCGGGTGGCTGTACAACGGGATCGCCGGGCGCGACCGGTACGCCGCACTGCACGGGCGGGAAGCCGCCGTACGGCTCCAGAAGGCCATGAACGACACCGTCGCCGAGGTCGTGAAGGTCACGGAGGAAGAACGGATCCAGGCCGATGTCCATCGGGGTGGCGTGCTCGAAGTCGCCTGCACCCCGGCCCAGTTGGCACGGCTGAAGGTCTTCCACGAGCACGAGCTGTCGTACGGCGAGAAGGACCGTGAACTGTACGGCGCGCGCGAGACCGCGGAGCGGATCCGGGTCGCGGACGCGGTCGGGTCCACGTGGACGCCGCATGGTGCCCGGCTGCATCCGGTGAAACTGGTGAAGGGGCTCGCTCGGGTCGTTGAAGCCCTGGGGGTGGTGCTGCACGAGTCGACGCCCGTGACCGAGATCCGGCCTCGGCACGCGGTCACGCCGTACGGCACCGTTCGCGCGCCCTACGTTCTGCGGTGCACCGAGGGCTTCACCGCGAGTCTCAAGGGGCAGCGGCGGACCTGGCTGCCCATGAACTCCTCGATGATCGCGACCGAACCGCTCAGCGACGAGCAGTGGGCGTCGGTCGGGTGGGACGGGCTGGAGACGCTCGGGGACATGGCCCACGCGTACATGTACGCGCAGCGGACCGCGGACGGGCGGATCGCGTTGGGCGGGCGTGGGGTGCCGTATCGGTTCGGGTCGCGGACCGACAACGACGGGCGGACGCAGGCGGCGACGGTCGAGGCGCTGCGGGAGATCCTCGTGCGGTTCTTTCCGGCGCTCGCCGGGGTGCGGGTGGCGCATGCCTGGTCGGGGGTGCTCGGGGTGCCTCGGGACTGGTGCGCGACGGTGACGCTGGACCGGGCTACGGGGCTGGGGTGGGCGGGGGGTTACGTCGGGTCGGGGGTCGCCACGACCAATCTGGCCGGGCGGACGCTGCGGGATCTGGTCCTGCTGGACTCGGGGGAGGGCGGTGCGACGGATCTGACCGGGCTGCCCTGGGTCGGGCACAAGGTGCGGAAGTGGGAGCCGGAGCCGTTCCGTTGGCTGGGGGTGCAGGGGATGTACGCGACCTATCGCGCGGCGGACCGGCGGGAGCTCGCGGGGCATGGGGCGCGGTCGTCGCGGTTGGCGCGGATCGCTGACCGGGTGGCTGGGCGGCACTGAGCGCGGGGTGCGTGGTTCGGCTGCGGTTCGTTGTGGGTCGGTGCCGTGCCGGGGGGTGTCCGTCCTCGGAACGGCGCGGAATCGGTCTCGCAAGAGTGTCAGGGTGTTGACGCGCCAACCGCTGCGGGCGGACACCCCCCGGCACGACCCCTTCTCGCCGTACGCCGCTGACGGTCCGTGCGGGGTGCTTCCGCCGTACTCGGCTATCCCGGAGTGCCCGGTGCTTCCGCCGTACTCGGCTCTCCCGCCGTCCGGGTGGGGGTGGCCCGGGTGGGTGGGGGCTGTCCGTTTGGCTCAGCTGTGTTTTGGGGCCTTTGCCGTCACCATCAGGCCTGCCACCAAGCCTGCCAGGAGCATGACGGCCACGGCCCACCAGATGGCGACCGTGTAGCCGTGGACGATGCCCTTGCTGGTGATCAGGGCCTTCTGGGACGGGGTGTGGAGGTGGGCGGCTATGTAGGCCGTGCTGCTGGTGGTGGCGATCGTGTTGAGCAGGGCCGTGCCGATCGAACCGCCCACCTGCTGGGACGTGTTGACGGTCGCGGACGTCACGCCCGAGTCCTGCGGTGCCACCCCGGCCGTCGCGGTGGCGAAGACCGGCATGAAGATCAGGCCCATGCCCAGGCCCATCAGGATCAGCCCGGGGAGGAGTTCGGTCGCGTAGTCCGAGTCGACCGTCAGGCGGGTGAAGAAGGACATGCCCCCGGCGGCCAGGATCGCGCCCGGCACCATCAGGGTGCGGGGCGGTACGTGGTGCATCAGCCGCGCCGAGATCTGGGTCGAGCCGATGATGATCGCGACCGTGAGGGGCAGGAAGGCCATGCCGGTCTTCACGGGGGAGTAGTCGAGGATGCCCTGGAGGTAGTAGGTCATGAACAGGAACATCCCGAACATGCCGATCACGGCGAGGCCCATGGTGAGGAAGCAGCCCGCCCGGTTGCGGTCCTTGACGATGTGGAGGGGGAGGAGGGGGCTGGGGGCCCTCGTCTGCCAGACCACGAAGGCCGTGAGGAGTACGACTCCTACCGCGAACAGGGCCAGGACCAGGGAGTCCGTCCAGCCGCGCGGCTCCGCCTCGCTGAAGCCGTAGACGATCGCCACCAGTCCGCCGCAGCC
The DNA here is from genome assembly GCF_044768565.1 of Streptomyces sp. NPDC091280. NCBI lineage: Bacteria > Bacillati > Actinomycetota > Actinomycetes > Kitasatosporales > Streptomycetaceae > Streptomyces > Streptomyces sp. NPDC091280. Next base: position 1,259,439 of record NZ_JBIVUZ010000001.1, on the reverse strand, counting down.
GAGGATCACCCCGGGCACGTCCAGGCGGGCGCCCGTGTGGCCGGGGCGGTCGTGGAGGAGGGCGAAGGCGCCGAAGACCGCGATGACGGCGATGGGGATGTTGACGTAGAGGCACCAGCGCCAGTTCAGGTACTCGGTCAGCAGGCCGCCCGCTATGAAGCCGATCGCCGAACCGCTGCCCGCGAGCGCGCCGTAGATCCCGAAGGCTTTTCCGCGTTCCTTCGGGTCGGTGAAGGTCGTGGTGAGGAGGGAGAGCGCGGAGGGGGCCAGTACGGCGGCGAAGACGCCCTGGAGGGCTCGGGCGCCGAAGAGCATGCCGGAGGTCGTGGCCGCGCCGCCCAGCGCGGAGGCGCCGGCGAAGCCGATCAGGCCGATGACGAACGTCCGTTTGCGGCCCACCAGGTCTGCGACCCGGCCGCCGAGCAGGAGCAGTCCGCCGAAGGCGAGCGTGTAGGCGGTGATGACCCACTGGCGGTTGCCGTCGGACATGCCCAGGTCACGCTGTGCGGAGGGGAGCGCGATGTTCACGATCGTCGCGTCCAGGACGACCATCAGCTGCGCGAGAGCGATGATCACCAGGCCCCACCAGCGCCGGGGATCGGGCTCGGCGACGGTCGTACTGGACTCACCTGTTCGGGTGACGCTCATCTGCCCAGAAGACCATGAACCGGTATGTATCGCATCTGCGGGGCCGGTCATGGTTCGAGGACCACTTTTCCGGTCGTCCCCCGGGTCTCCAGGGCTCGGTGCGCGTCCGACGCTGCGGATAGTGGAAACCGTTGTACCGCCGGTACGAGCCTGCCCTCGGCGGCCTCGGTCAGCGCCCGTAGTTCGAGGGTGCGGATGGGGTTCGGGCCGCCGGTCCTCGCCGTCATCGTGGGGCCGAGGATCTGTTCGGTCGCGTTCTCGGTGCGGTACGGCTCTCCGCTCGACCAGCCGAAGACGATGTGCCGGCCGGTCGGGGCGAGGAGAGCGGTGGTCTCACGGGCCACGGCTCCGCCCACGCCGTCGAACACCACGGTCGCCTGCCGGTCGCCCAGCCAGGCGCGGGTCCTCTCCGGCCAGTCCGGGCTCGTGTAGTCGACGGCCAGGTCGGCGCCGTTCGCCCGGACCAGGGCCGTCTTCTCGGGGCCGCCCGCCAGGCCGATCACCGTGGCGCCGGCCTGGGCGGCGTACTGGACCAGGAGGGTGCCCAGGCCTCCGGCCGCGGCCGGGACCACGGCCACGGAATCCGGTCCCAGCTCACCGAACTGCACGATCCCCATCGCCGTACGGCCCGTTCCGATCATGGCCACGGCTTGGGCGAAGTCCAGGTTCCCGGGGATCTCGTGGACCCGGTCGACATCGACCACCGCCGACTCGGCATAGCCGCCGGGGGCGAATCCGAGGTGGGCCACCACCCGTTTCCCCAGCCACGTGTCTGCGACCTCGTCGCCGAGCGCGTCGACGACACCGGCCACCTCGCGGCCGGGGATCGTGGGGAGGGTCGGGAGGGTGGGGAGGGGGCCCTGTTCGCCTGCTCGCAGCAGTGTGTCCAGGAGGTGGACTCCGGCCGCGGCCACGGCGATACGGACCTGGCCGGGCGCGGGGGAGGGGGCTTCTACCTGTTCGTAGGTGAGGTGGTCGGCGGGGCCGAAGGTGTGGAGTCGTATGGCGTGCATGGGCGTCACTTTTCAACCTCAAGCATGCTTGAGGTCAAGGGGGCGAGGCCCGTTGTCAGTGGTGGGGTGCAGGATGGGGGGCATGGCGAGGAGAGCGGCAGGCGGGAACGGCGGGACGGGTGGAGTGAAGGGGGCGCGGCGGCCCGAAGTGCGGTTGCCGGCTCTGGAGGCGTACGGGGGTGGGGAACTGGAGCCCGACGGGGACTACGACGGGCTGGAGATCAAGGACGAGGACTTCGTGGCGCAGGACGGCGGGGGCGCCCGGTTCATGGACTGCGCGCTGACGGGGTGCGCGTTGGACGAGACCCGGCTCCACCACGCTCGCGTCCTGGATTCGGTCCTCACCGGCATACGGGGTGTCGGTACCGATCTCGCGGAGTCCACCCTGCGTGATGTCGAGCTGATCGACGCCCGGATGGGGGGTGTGCAGATGCACGGAGCCGTCCTGGAGCGGGTGGTCGTCCGGGGCGGGAAGATCGACTACCTGAATCTGCGCCGGGCCAGACTCCGGGACGTCGTCTTCGAGGGGTGCGTGCTCGTCGAGCCGGACTTCCTCGAAGCCCGGCTGGAACGGGTCGAGTTCGTGGGCTGCTCGCTGAAGGGCGTGGACTTCACGGGGGCGACGTTCACGGACGTGGATCTGCGCGGGGCCGCCGAGCTGGAGATCGCCCGAGGTGTCGACCGGCTCTCGGGAGCCGTCATCAGCATGGGGCAACTGCTGGATCTGGCACCTGTGTTGGCCGTGCAGCTGGGGATTCGGGTGGAGGGGTAACGCGTGGAGGGGGAACGGGTGGAGGGATAAGTAAGAGGGGGAGGCGGGGGAGGGGGAGGGAGGGGGCAGGGGGGCGGGGCCCGGAGGGTGTCGTCCGCAGGTGTTCACCCCACCCGGGGGAACCTCGCCTGTAGCGTCCAGATCGCCGGGTTCTCGCCCAGGGCATCGTGCATGTCGACCAGGTCGGCGATCAGGTCGTGCAGGAAGTCCCTTGCCTCGCGGCGGAGTTCGGTGTGCGAGAAGGTCAACGGCTCCTCGTCGCGCCGCATCCAGTCCGCCTCCACGTCCACCCAGCCGAAGCGCCGCTCGAAGAGCATGCGGTCCGTGGACTCGGTGAAGTCCAGCTCCGCCCGCTGCGGACGGGACGCCCGCGAACCCGCCGGGTCCTGGTCGATCCGCTCCACGATGTCGCACAGCGCCCACGCGAAGTCGAGCACCGGCACCCAGCCCCACGCGGTGGCCACCTCGCGGTCCGCCTTGGTGTCGGCTAGATACACGTCACCGCAGAACAGGTCGTACCGCAGCGCGTGGACGTCGGCGCGCCGGTAGTCGGTCTGCGGGGGGTCCGGAAAGCGGTTGGAGAGGGCGTAGCCGATGTCGAGCACGTAGGTGATGGTGTCATGGGGGCGGGGGGTGCGTTCCCTGTGCCACCTGGTGTCCATGTCCATGTCTGTGTCTGTGTCCGGTCTGCCGGGGCGTCGGTCGTGGGTCACGTTTCGTCGTGGTGCGTCAGCCTGCCGTCGGTGAGGCGCCAGTGGTGCTGGTGCGGTGGCAGGTGTCAGGTGCCAGGTCTCGCCGGCCTTCGTCGACTGTGCGATCTAGGCGCGGAGTTGAGGGAGGCCCTGCGCACGCAGGACAGCGTCAGGCGGTGCGGACCGGGGGGTCATAGGATTCCGGACATGTCCCCCCGATCCGCGAACCCGTCCGTGCCCCTCGCCTTCACGGTCACCGCGTGTGGGCTGGCCCTGCTGCTGACGGCGTGCGGTGGGGCGGGGGGTGCGCGGGGGAGTGCCGGGAGCGCGGGGGTGGGGGATCCGTACTTCCCCAAGGCCGGCAACGGCGGCTACGACGTGACCCACTACGCCCTCGACCTGGCGTACACCCCGGACGCCTCGGCCACCTTGACCGGTACGGCGACGATCACGGCGCGGGCCGGTGTTCGACTCTCCGCCTTCGACCTGGACTTCAAGGGCATGAAGGTCGAGTCCGTGACGGTCGGGGGCCGTGACGCCCGATGGAAGCGCGACGGCCAGGAACTGATCGTCCGCCCGCGCTCCGCCCTCGCCGAGGGCAAGCTGTTCGAGACGACCGTCCGCTACTCCGGCGTGCCCGAGACGCTCACCGATCCGGACGGGTCGGAGGAGGGCTGGCTGCCCACGGCTGACGGTGCGGTGGCGCTCGGTGAACCGGTCGGCTCTATGGCCTGGTTCCCCGGTGACCACCATCCCTCCGACAAGGCGACCTACGACCTCTCGATCACCGTCCCGAAGGGTCTCCAGGCCGTCTCCAACGGGGAGTTGAGGGCCGAGACCACGAACTCCGCCGGTACCCGGACGACTTACCGGTGGCGTACCGCCCAGCCCATGGCGACCTACCTGGCCACGGTCGCGATCGGGCACTACGACATCACCCGCACCACGACGAAGAACGGGCTTCCCGTGTACACGGCGGTCGACCCGAAGGAGGCGGTGGCCAGTCGCGCGGTGCTGGCTTCGCTGCCGCGGATCATGGAGTGGGAGGAGTACAACTTCGGGCCGTATCCCTTCTCCTCCACCGGTGCGATCGTCGATCGGCGGGGTGACGCGGGCTACGCGTTGGAGACGCAGAACCGGCCCTTCTTCCCCGGTGCCCCGGACACCGCGACCCTCGTGCACGAACTCGCCCACCAGTGGTTCGGCGACTCCGTGACGCCGCGGAGCTGGCGTGACATGTGGCTCAACGAGGGCTTCGCCACGTACGCGGAATGGCTCTGGTCCGAGGACCACGGCGGTGACACGGCCCAGGAGAGCTTCGACGCGCTCTACGCCGGGACCTACTTCGACGACCCGGCCGAGAGCGAGGCCGTGTGGGCTTTTCCGCCGGGGCGTCCCAGCTCCGCCGCGCACATCTCCGACAGTCCCGTGTACGAGCGCGGCGCGATGGTGCTGCACAAGATCCGGCGGACGGTCGGCGACGACCGGTTCTACGACATCGTCCAGGGCTGGGCCGCCGCGCACCGGCACGGGAACGCGGACACCGCCGACTTCACGAAGTACGTGGAGCGGATGGCGCCGGGGAAGGACTTCGGGGGGATCTGGAAGGACTGGCTGTACGGGGACGGGAAGCCGGCGCACGCCTGAGAGGCCTGCGTCGGTCCTGCTCGTCCGCGTCAGCCCTGGTCGGCCTTCTCGTTCAATTCGTCCAGGAGTTGGACGAGTTCGGCGGGCCACACGGTCTCCGTCGTGGTGCGCAGTTCCTCCCGGCTCCACCACCGCCAGCCGCGGATGCCGTCCTGGGCGTGGGCGGCGGCGAGGTGGGCGCCGGTGGGTTCGCGGCGCGGTCCGTGGGTGACGTAGAGGCGTTCGTGCTGGTGGGTCGGGACGCCGGCGAAGGTGAGGTCGGTCTCGCTGGTGCGGAGCAGGGGGCCGGGCTCCAGGTCGGTCCAGCCGGTCTCCTCGCGGAGTTCGCGCAGGGCGGCCTCGCGTGGGCTCTCGTCGGCTTCGAGGCCGCCGCCGGGCAGTGCCCAGAAGGTGCCGTCGGTCTCGGAGTCGTCGTAGCGGAGGAGGAAGACGGCGCCGGTGGGGTCGAGTACCGCGACGCGGGCGGAGTGGCGGGTGGCGCGCAGTTGTTTGCGCAATACCGTGCAGGGGCGGCCGAGTTGGCGGTCCGGGCGGTGGTCGATGACCTTGTAGCCGAGGGTGGTCCAGAAGGCCAGGGCCGAGGGGTTGTTGTCAAGGACGGCGAGGCGTACGGCGGTTCGCCCGGCCGTGCGGAAGCGGTCCTCGACGAGGGATGCCAACTGCCGTCCGTGTCCCTGTTGTTGCTGTGTGGCGTCGATCATCAGGAGGCCGATCCAGGGGTCGTCGTCGGCGGGATCGGGATGGGTCCCCAGGGTGATCGCGATGCCGACGAGGCGTCCCGCGCCGCGTGCGAGCAGTACCTCCACCTCGGGGTCGGCCAGCTCGTCGGCCAACGCCGTCGCCACCTGCTCGGGCCGGATGTCCTGCGGGTCCGGGAAGTCGCCGCTGAGGGCGTGGAACGCGTGGTTGGAGGCGTAGAGGGCGGCGAGTTCGGTCAGCAGCTCGCCGGGCAGCGCACCGGCCTCGGTCGGCGTGAGCGGTTCGAGGAACATGGGGGAACGCTAACCGGAACGGGGCGGAGTGCTGAGTGTCGGCCGGGCTCGTCGTAGCGCGCGACCGGTCTAGCGGAACGGGATGTTCAGCCAGGGGCTGCCCGGGTCGGACGTCAGGATCCGGTGGGCCGCGACCATGTCCTGGTACCAGTCGCCGAACTCCTCCTCGTCGAAGTGCAGGCAGCGGCCGAGGATGTAGCCGGTGGAGAAGTCCGCCCAGGAGCGGTAGGCGAGGGTGGCGGCGCGGCCCGCGCGGATCAGGGCCGACTCCGTCTCCGGCAGGGTGCAGTAGCGGGCGCCCAGGCCCCAGCGGGCCATCTTCGAGGCGCGGCCCAGGTCCCAGGCCTCGACCGAGGTGACGTGGCGGTTCTCGTCGAGGATGCCGTCGGCCCGCATCCGGGCCTCGTAGCGGGTGATGCGGCCGATGAGGTGCTGGACGCCCGCGATGCGGGCCTCGGTCTCGGCGGCGGGGCGCGGGTCGGTCTTCGTGACGCCGTCCTCGGTGATGACGGTGGAGCCCTCGGAATCGGCGCGGATGACGGTGGCCACGGCCTGCCGCCAGTAGCCGGTGTCGACGTGGCCGCCGAAGTCGCGGGCGATGGTGCGGCGCAGGCTGAGCGCGAACTCCCATACGGAGCTGGAGGCTTCGGCGGCGAGCAGGTTGCGCAGGTGGTGCTGCCACTCGGCGCGGGTGGTGATGCCCCACCACTCGCGCAGGCGCCGGCGTTCGCCGTCGTAGCCGCTGCCGTGCCAGGCCGGCGCGTTCCACAGGGAGCCGTTGCTGACGCAGAGGAGGGCGCCGCAGGCCAGGCCGTGGGCGACGGGGCCGTGCAGTGCTCCGCCGACGTGGAGGGCGCGCAGGCGCATCGCGGTGGCGGGGGTGCCGATGTGTTCGGCCGCGCGGGACCAGTCCGTGGTGCCCGGGGGGCCGTAGGGGAGGGCGAGTTCGCTGGGGGTGCCGGGGTTGACGACGAGGGTGGGCGGGCACTGCGGGGTCCAGGCCTCGGCTATCCAGCGCAGTGAGGCGCGCGAGTAGACCATGTCGGTGCGGGGGGCGGGGAGCATGCCGTCGGTGAACAGTTCCCAGTGCCTGGTGCCGCGTCGGACGTCTCGGATGAACACCCGGTGCACACGGTCGGGTTGGGCGTCGTAGGCCTCGCGGGACATCTCGTAGTAGAGGTGGGTCCGGGCGAGCACGTCGTGGTACGCGGGCCGGTCGCCGCGCGCTCTTGCCTCGGCGAGGGCCCGTTCGGTCTCGGTCGGCGGGATCCAGGCGGGCGGACCGGTGGGCGGGGGAGGCCCGAAACCGGCGGAGGGCGGTCCGAACGACATGGGTGCGCTGTCCTTCCAGGGTCCAGCCGCTGCTGACCCCGGCACACTGCCACACGGGTCTGAGACACCCCTGTGGGCCCCCGGCCGTGATCAGGCGGCCGGGGGTCGCGCACAGACGGGGCGTCCGTCAGACGTTCACACCGAAGTCCTGGGCGATGCCGACCAGGCCCGAGGCGTAACCCTGGCCCACGGCGCGGAACTTCCACTCCGCGCCGTTGCGGTACAGCTCACCGAAGACCATCGCGGTCTCCGTCGCCGCGTCCTCGGAGAGGTCGTAGCGGGCGATCTCGGCGCCGCCGGCCTGGTTCACGATGCGGATGTACGCGTTGCGGACCTGGCCGAAGTTCTGCGAGCGGGCTTCCGCGTCGTAGATCGAGACCGGGAAGACGATCTTGTCGATGTCGGCCGGGAGGCCGGCCAGGTTGACGTTGATCGCCTCGTCGTCGCCGGCGCCCTCGCCCGTGCGGTTGTCGCCGGTGTGGACGATGGTCTGGTCCGGGGTCTGCTTGTTGTTGAAGAAGATGAAGTGGTTCTCCGAGTAGACCTTGCCCTCGGGGTTGACCGCGATGGCGGAGGCGTCGAGGTCGAAGTCCGTGCCGGTGGTGGTGCGGACGTCCCAGCCGAGGCCTACGGTGACGGCGGTCAGGCCCGGGGCCTCCTTGGTGAGCGAGACGTTGCCACCCTTGGACAGGCTTACAGCCATTGTTGGGAGTCCTTCCCTCGTTGCGGTGCGGGCTTCGTACTGGGGACGAAGCTACCGGTACCCCTATGAACGCCAAGAGGGGTATCGAAGGTTCCAGGTGGCTTTACTTTCTTTACCTGCCCTTTCATCAGCCGCTCCCGCCGGAACGTCCGGGGTAATTGGCGTGACGTGGACCGGACAGTCAGGCGACCATGGGGACATGTCCGGTCCTTATCTCATCCGCGGCTCCGTCTCCCTGCCCGAGGCCGAGCTCATGTGGCGTTTCTCGCGGTCGTCGGGGCCGGGCGGGCAGCACGTCAACACCAGCGACTCCCAGGTGGAGCTGCGCTTCGACCTGGCGAAGACCGAGGCCCTGCCCGAGGTGTGGAAGGCGCGGGCGCTGGAGCGGCTCGCCTCGCGGCTCGTCGACGGCGTGGTGACGGTACGGTCCTCCGAGCACCGCTCGCAGTGGCGCAACCGCGAGACCGCCGCGGTGCGCCTCGCGGCGCTGCTCGCGGAGGCCACCGCGCCCCCGCCGAAGCCGCGCCGGCCCACCCGGATTCCCCGAGGCATCAACGAACGCCGCCTGCGCGAGAAGAAGGCCCGCTCGGACACGAAGCGGGGCCGGACCGGCCGGGACTGGGGGTAATCCCGCGCCGCCCGGATCTCCGGCCGGATCTCCGGCCGTGCCTCCGACCGCAACTCCGGCTGCTTTCCCGCGAGAATTCCCACGGTGACAGGTGGGTGAATTTCTCGCCGCCGGGTTCCGAACCCGGCGGTCCTTCCGGTCCCGGTGGTCCTTCCGGTCCGGGCGGTCCTTCCGGTCCCGGTGGGCCCGCCGGACGGTTCGCTTTCGCGCCGCACGACCACTTCGCGCTGCCGTTTCGGGAGATCGCGTTCATCGTCGGCCATCTCCCCATGGTGGTACGGCAGTTGCAGTCGGCCGCCGCACGGGAGGGGTGCTTCACGGCACGGCCCGCACTGGTGGACGGCGCCACCGGAGCGGGCGGCGCGGCTACGTCAGTTCCAGTACGCCGACCGTCTCGCCGCCGCTCAGCTCCCCGTTGGGCCGGAATCCCAGGCCCGTGTAGAACCCGGCGGGGCCGGAACGGACCTCGTGTCAGGCGGAGTTGCCCCGGGTGATCTCTTCGAGGCGGGGGCCATGTTCTGTGGTGGTCGGTGCCATGGGGGGACGGTAGGGGGAGTGCTCGGGGGTGGGCGAATGGATTCGGGGTCAGCCCAACTGTCGGTATCTGCCTCGGAAATAGGTCAGTGGGCCGCCGTCCGTGCCGGTCGTCTCGGCCGTGAGGACGCGGCCGATGACGAGGGTGTGGTCCCCGGCCGGTACCCGTTGTTCCGTGCGGCATTCGAGGGTGGCGAGGGCGCCGCGCACCAGGGGGGCGCCGGACGCGGCGCCGTGGACGTAGGGGATGTCGTCGAAGAGGAGGCGGTCGCTGATGCGGCCCTTCATGGCGAAGCGGCCCGCGATGTGGCGCTGGCTCTCGGCGAGGACGGAGACGGCCCACAGGGGCTGTTCGTCGAGGAGGTCGTCCATGCGGGAGCCGTTGCGGAGGCTGACCAGGACCAGCGGCGGGTCCAGGGACACCGACATGAAGGCGGTCGCGGTCATGCCGACGTCCTCGCCGACCGGGGCGTGCGGGTCGTCCGGGTCGTACGGCTCCTCGTGCGCGGTCACCAGGACCACGCCCGCGGCCAGCCGGGCGAGGGCGGCGCGGAACTCGTCGTTGCTCACCCCCACAGCATGCCCGGAGGGAGCGGACTCGGTGATCGACGCGGTGTTCAGCACGCCGGGAACGCTAGTCTCCGAGTGCCGTGCGGTGCATCGGACTTCGGTCGCAACGGGGTCCTAGGTCCAATGGCCCACGCGGTGGGACGGCGTCGTGCATCATGTCCACACACCCACAAAGTTTGCGTTCAGTAAACGCACAGGGAAAATGCAGAAACTCCACTCAATTGTTCATCTTCCGCTGTGACTTGAGTCACAAGGGGTAGTAATTGTTGACCCTGTGTACCGAGTGGGCAGCGCGCTGTGATTCAGTGGCGGGGAAGAAGACCCTTGATTCGCTGCGAGGTCTCGGGGGGAGGGCGAGCATGGAGACCGAGTCGGAACCCTACGTCCGTCTTGAGAACCTGCGGCAACTGCATACGGTCATGGCGGACATGAACACCGCCCGCAGCCTGGCGGACACCCTGCAGACCGTCGCCGACGGCGTGGTCAACGGACTCGGGTACGAGCTGGCGTGCGTCAACCTCGTGCGCCCGGACGGCGACCTCGTGGTCGCCGCGTTCTCCGGCAACTCCGCCGCCGAGGCACTCATCACCGGCCGCGTCGGCTCCCGCGCCTCCTGGGAGCGCCGGCTCGGCATGGGCGAGGGCTGGGGCGACCTGCGGTTCATCCCGCACACCGAGGGCTGGGTCCTCGACGAGGACGACGTACCGCAGTGGTACACCGACGGCCCCGCGCCCCGCTTCGAGGACGAGTGGCACCCCTCCGACCGGCTGTTCGCGCCCATGTACACGCCCGGCGTCTCCGGCGGCTCGTGCGGCGAACTGATCGGCGTCCTGTCCGTGGACCGCCCGCGCAACGGCCGCAGGCCCGGCGCGTGGGGGCGCGAAGCGCTCCAGATGTACGCCTTCCAGGCCGCCATCGCGATCAGCAACGCGCGTCTACGTGCGAATATGCAACGCGCACTTGTCAGACTCGAACGCGAGCAACAGGCCCTGCGCGCCAGCGAGGAGAGCTTCCGGCAGGCCTTCGAGTACGCCCCCTCCGGCATGGCGATAGCCGAGATGGGCGGCGACCAGCACGGCCGAATACTCCGCAGCAACGACGCCCTGTGCCGCCTGCTGGGCCGCCCCGCCTCCGCGATGCGCCGCTACTCCTTCTCGGACCTCGTCCACCCCGAGGACATAGGCACCCTGCTGAGAACCTCGGCGGAGGGCGGACGCGCGGAACTCCGCCTGGGCCGCCGGGACGGCACCTACGTCTGGGTCTCGCTGCGCAACTCCGTCGTCGCCGACGCCGCCGACGGGCCGCGCTTCCTCCTCTCCCACGTCGAGGACATAGAGGACCGCAAGCGCCGCGAGCTGCAACTCGCCCACCGCGCCGCGCACGACGCGCTCACCGGCCTGCCGAACTCGGCCGAGCTGCGCACCCGCCTCTCCGCCCGCCTCTGCCAGCGCCCGCAGTCCGCGTTCCCCGGCGAGGCCGAGTCCATCGACGCCGCCTACGGACACCCGGCCTACGACGCGAACGGCCACGGCTTCGACTACCCCCGCGGGACCGATCTCCTCGACGCCTACGACCACCACGTCCACACCGTCGCCCCCGAGGGCGAGCGCGACGACGGCACCAAGGGGCTCGCGGTCCTCTTCTGCGACCTCGACGGCTTCAAGTCGATCAACGACCGGTTCGGGCACAACGCGGGTGACGCGGTTCTCATCGAGGTCGCCCGCCGGCTCGGCCGGGCCGTGCGCGACGGCGACACGGTGGCCCGGCTCGGCGGCGACGAGTTCGTGGTCCTCGCCGACGGCCTCGGCAAGGCCGACGCCGCCGACCTCGCCGTACGCCTGCGGAACGAGATCATCCAGCCCATCCGGGTCGACGGCCGGGCCATGCGGGTCGGGGCCAGCTTCGGCATCGGGTGGGCCCACTGCGGCATGACGGCGGACGAGGTGTTGAAGTCCGCCGACGAACGGATGTACATCGAGAAACGATCTCGTCCCAAACAGCACAGACGCGCGGGATGATCTCCAGGTCAGCGTTGTGATGCCGTCCGAGTCACCCGTTTGGACCACGCGGAGCGGGTAGGCTCGCAGTTCTCCAGACGTATCGAAGATGCAATCGAAGACGAAATCGAAGACGCATCCGAAGCTGACGTACCCGCACCCGCACCTGTTGAGGAGTACCTAGGGATGACGCCCGGCAACAACGGCGCGAGCACGCCCGAGGACGACGACCCGTTCGGCTATCTGTACGAGGACGGCCAGGCCGCCGGAGCCCAGCCGCCGTCCGGCGGCGGCTACGGCTACCCGGGCTCGGTCAACCGGGTGCGCGCGGTCGGCGAGCGCCAGTACGGCGGCCAGCCGGCCGCCGCCCCCACGGCCCAGTACCAGCAGCCCTACGGCCAGACCGTCCCGCAGCAGCAGGCCTACGGCGGCCAGCCGAACGCGCACTACCAGGCCCCGGAGTCCTTCGGCCCCCCGCCCACCCAGCAGCCCCCGTCCTACGACGGCGGTCGCGGCGGCGGCCGGGGGCGCGGCCCCAACACCAAGGGCCTGCTGATCGGCGCGATAGCCGTGGTCGCAGCGGTGGTCATCGGCATCAGCGTGGCGATGATGAACGGCAGCGGCGACGACAACAAGACGAACGACCAGGCGGGCAGCACACCCTCCGCCTCGTCGAGCGCCTCGTCGAGCCCGTCGGCCAGCTCCAGCGCGTCGAGCGGACTGGACACCCAGACCATCGACGCCAAGGCGCTGAAGCTGGAGGGCGGCGCCACCCTGGCCTCGGACGTCAAGGGCGCCGACGCCGACGGCGGGATCTACGTGACGGGCCTGAACACGGTCGGCGCCTCCGTCTCCTGGCAGATCAACGGCATCCCCTCGGACGGCACCTACACGGTCTTCGCGCACTACAGCTCGACCAGCGACGACCAGCACATGACGCTCAGCATCAACGGCAAGAAGTTCGGCAGCCCGTTCAGCCTGAAGAACTACGCGCAGGCCGCGGACGGCGACTTCGCGAAGGGCTGGACGACCAGCTTCGCCTGGCCGAGCCTCACCAAGGGCAGCAACACCGTCACCCTGTCCTGCGAGAGCGGCGACAACTGCAATGTCCTGCTGGACCAGTTGTGGGTGAAGCAGGGGCAGGTCAAGAAGTAGCCGACCCGGCCCGACAGGCTTGATCCGGCCCGATTCGCCGACTCGCCTCACGCCGCGGTGGCGTCCCCCGTCACCGCGACCCGCCCCAGCAGTTCCTGGTAGGCCGCGCGGTCGAACTCGCCCGCCACCGGCGCCAGTACGGTCGCCGCCGACAGGGCGACCGCCCGGGCCAGCCGGTCCGGCCAGGGCAGGCGTTCCACCAGGCCCGAGAGCAGGCCCGCGACCGCCGAGTCGCCCGCGCCGGTCGGGTTGCCGCGCATCCGGGCCGGGGGTGTCGCGTGCCAGGTGCCCTCCGGGGTCGCCGCCAGCAGCCCCCCTGCGCCCAGCGAGGCGACCACTGTGCGGGCGCCCCGCCGCCGCGCGTCCCGGGTGGCCCGTGACGGGTCGTGGGAGCCGGTGAGTTCGGCCAGTTCGTCGGCGTTGGGCTTGACGATGTCGGGACGGGCGGCGACCCCGCGACGCAGCGGTTCGCCGCCGGTGTCGAGGAGCACGGGCACACCGGCGCCCCGCGCCGTCCGTACCAGACCCGCGTACGCGCCCACCGGCACCCCGGGCGGCAGGCTCCCGCACAGCGCCACCGCGGACACCCCGTGCAGCAGGCTCTCGTACGCCTCCTGGAACGCCGACCACTCCGCCGAAGCGACCGTCGGGCCGGGCTCGTTGAGTTGAGTCGTGTCACCGCTCGACTCGTCCACGATCGCCGTCGTCCGCCGGGTGGCACCCGAGACCGGGACCAGCGCGTCCAACACCCCCGGCGTTCCGGTGAGTTGGTCCTGCACGGCCCGTCCGGTGGACCCGCCCACGAACCCGGTCACCGTCACCTCGTGGCCGAGGGCGGCCAGCACCCGGGCCACGTTCAGCCCCTTGCCGCCGGGCCGCTCGCTCACCTCGGAGACGCGGTGCGTGCCGTGCGGCCGCAACTCCCGTACCCGGTAGGTGATGTCGAGCGCGGTGTTGAGTGTGACGGTGAGAATCACCCGCGTCGACCTCCCCCGACTTCCGCGTGAACGCGCTTGTTCCGGAGGCACGATGATGTCAAACGGGAGGCGGTCCTCCCAGTCCCCCGGGACAACCGCCGCCCTCGACCACGTCACATGTCAGCCCAGTCGGGGCTCGACCACCCAAGTGCCGCGCCGCATCACGCCCTTGAGATCGAAGGCGGAGTCCAGCAGCACCAGGTCGGCGTACTTGCCGGGCTCCAGCGAGCCGATCTCGTCGTAACTCCCCAGCAGTCTGGCCGGGTTGGCGGAGATCGCGGCGACCACGTCCTGGACCGGCAGCCGGTCGACCGTCACCGAGCGCTTGAAGGCCCGGTCCAGGGTCAGCGTCGAGCCGGCGATCGAACCGCCCTCCACCAGCCGTGCCACCCCGTCACTGACCTCGACCTCCAACGGGCCGAGCATGTACCGGCCGTCGCCGAAGCCCGCCGCGTCCATCGCGTCCGTGATGAGCGCCACCCGGTCCGCGCCCGCGTGGTGGAACGCCAACTCGAGGGCCGCCGGGTGCAGATGCGTACCGTCGTTGATCAACTCGACGGTGACGCGCTCGTCTTCGAGGAGCGCCGCGATCGGTCCGGGCTCGCGGTGGCCGAGCTGCGGCATCGCGTTGTAGAGGTGCGTGGCGACCGTGGCGCCCGCGTCGATCGCCTGCGCCGTCTGCTCGTAGGAGGCGTCCGTGTGCCCGATCGCCGCGATCACGCCGTGCTCGACGAGCAGCCGTACGGAGTCGAGGCCGCCCGGGAGTTCGGTCGCGAGGGTGACCATCCTGGCGCTGCCGCGCGCCGCGTCGACCAGCTTGCGCACGTCCGCCGGGTCGGGATCGCGCAGCAGGCCCTCGGAGTGGGCGCCCTTGCGGCACGGCGAGATGAACGGGCCCTCGAAGTGGATGCCGGCGAGGTCGCCCTGCTCGGTGAGTTCGGAGAGGAGCCCGGCGCGCTGGGCCAGGAAGTCCATCTCGCCGGTGACGGTCGAGGCGACGAGGGTGGTGGTGCCGTGCAGGCGGTGGGTGTGGATGCCCTTGAGGACGTCGTCGACCGTGCCGGAGGTGAAGGAGGCTCCGCCGCCGCCGTGGTTGTGCAGGTCGACGAAGCCCGGGACCAGCCAGTGGCCGGTGACGTCGAGGACCGGGGCGTCGTCGGGGGCGGCAGCGGCGATGCGGGTGCCGTCGACGACGACCCGGCCTCCGTCCGCGATCCCGGTCGGCAGCACGACCCTCGCTCCGGCCAGCACCGTCGTGTTCCCGGTCGTCGCGGAGTGCGGGTGCGTCGTGGCCGGTCGTGCCTCGCGGCGGAGCCGCATGTCGACGCTGTCCCGCGCCCCTGGGTGGGCTGCCATCAGGGTGCTACCTCCGTACGGTCGGTTGAGTTGAGGAGGTCCCAGGCCAGGAGCCCGGCACCCAGACATCCGGCGGTGTCCCCGAGGGCCGCCGGGACGATCGACGGCAGCTTCTGGAAGGTGACCCGTCGTCGCACCGCGTCCCGCAGTGGTGTGAACAAGGTTTCCCCCGCCTCGGCCAGGCCGCCACCGATGATGATCGTGCGGGGGTCCAGGAGGGTGAGGGCGGTGACGAGGCCGTCGGCGAGGGCGTCCACGGCCCGCTGCCAGACGGCCGTGGCGCTGGTGTCCCCGGCGTCGACGGCCTTGGCGCAGTCGGCCGCGTCCGCCCCCGGATCGCCGGAGGCCGCCGCCCACGCCTCCGTCACCGCCGCCGCCGACGCGTACCGCTCCAGGCAGCCGGTCTGGCCGCAGGGGCAGGGCGCGCCGCCGGGTCGTACGACGATGTGGCCGATCTCGCCCGCGAAGCCGTGGGCGCCCGCCTCCACCCGGCCGTCGATGCCGATCGCGCCCGCTATGCCGGTGCCCAGCGGGACGAACAGGAAGCGGTCGGCGCCCCGGCCCGCGCCGATCCGGCCCTCGGCGAGGCCGCCGGTGCGCACGTCGTGGCCGAGGGCGACGGGGACACCGCCGAGCCGGGCGGCGAGCAGGTCGCGCAGCGGCAGGTCGCGCCAGCCGAGGTTGGCCGAGTAGGCGGCGATGCCCCGCTCGGCGTCGACGATGCCGGGGACGGCGACTCCGGCGGCGGACGCGGGCTGGCCGTACCGCTCCTCGCCGTACGCGCGCAGTTCGGCGGCGAAGCCGAGGATGTGCTCGACGACCGCGTCCGGTCCGTGTTCGCGGCCGGTGGCGCGGCGGGCCCGGTGCAGCAGCTCGCCGCGGGTCCCCACTAGGGCGGCCTTCATCCCGGTGCCGCCCACGTCGAGGGCGATGACATGTCTCACGGGGGACAGTGTGGCCCGCCGACCCGCGAGAGGTCTAGTCCACTCACGTGGTGTAGACCTTATGGGTTCGCGGAGCGAACGTCACGACAGCAAAGGTTGGGGAGTCGTAGTG
The DNA here is from genome assembly GCF_044768565.1 of Streptomyces sp. NPDC091280. NCBI lineage: Bacteria > Bacillati > Actinomycetota > Actinomycetes > Kitasatosporales > Streptomycetaceae > Streptomyces > Streptomyces sp. NPDC091280. The sequence continues at coordinate 1,243,367 of NZ_JBIVUZ010000001.1, read as the reverse complement.
CAGCGGCGCAGGACAGGAATGATCGCGGCGACGTCCGTACTGGGCATGACGGCGGTCCTCGGCGGCTGCGGCCTCGGCGGCGGCTCCGGCGACGTCACCCTCAGGCTCGTCGCCGCGGACTACGGCGACTCCGCGTCCAACAGTTCGCGGAAGTACTGGGACGGGCTCGTCACGGCGTACGAGGCCAAGCACCCCGGTGTGCGGGTCGACGTCAGCGTGTACTCGTGGAACGAGGTCGACGCCAAGGTCAAGGCGATGGTCGACGCGGGCAAGGCCCCCGACATGGCGCAGATCGGGGCGTACGCCGACTACGCCACCGAGGGCAGGCTGTACTCCACCGCCGACCTGCTCTCCATCCCCGTGGAAGCGGACTTCCTGGAGCCGCTCGCGGACGCGGGGCAGGTGAACCAGGTCCAGTACGGCATGCCGTTCGCCGCGTCCACGCGCGTCCTCTTCTACAACAAGACCCTCTTCGCCAAGGCCGGCCTGACCCCGCCCAAGGACTGGAGCGAGCTGGCGGCGGACGCGCGGGCGCTGAAGGACCGGGGCGTGAAGTACCCGTTCGCGCTGCCGCTCGGCTCCGAGGAGGCGCAGGCCGAGACCATGCAGTGGCTGCTCGGCGGAGGCGGCGGCTACACCGACGACCTCGGCAGCACCTACACCCTCGACTCCACGGAGAACATCTCCACCTTCACCTGGCTGCGCGACAACCTCGTCGCCAAGGGGCTGACCGGGCCCGTCGCCCCCGCCGAGCTGAATCGCGCGGACGCGTTCGCCGCGTTCGCGAACGGTGACGTAGGCATGCTCAACGGACACCCGACGCTCATCCAGCAGGCGGCGAAGAAGGGCGTCAGCTTCGGCACGGTCGCGATGCCCGGACGCACCGGCAGGGCCAAGACCACGATGGGCGTCGCCGACTGGATGACCGCCTTCAAGCAGAACGGCCACCGCGACCAGATCGGCGACTTCCTCGACTACGTCTACAGCGAGAAGAACGTCCTCGCCTTCTCCCGCGAGTACGACCTGCTGCCGGTGACCAACTCCGCGTCGAAGGTGATGGAGGCGTCGCGGCAGGACCGGGCCTTGCGCCCGTTCCTGGAAGAACTCCCCCTCTCCACGCTCTACCCGGTCGGCAACACCTCCTGGGCCACGGTCAGCGCCGACATCAAGCAGCGCATAGGGCAGGCGGTCGCCGCGCACGGCAGCCCCGGCGCGGTACTGGGCCAGCTGCAGGCGGCGGCCACGCTCGCGGAGAGCGGGAAGTAGCGGGAAGCAACGGGAAGCAGGGGACCGGTCAGAGGGAGGCGGGGCCGTTGTCAGTGGCGGGCGCTACCGTGCGGAACATGGACAAGGACCGCCCCTCGCGTCTCCCTCCCCTGCACCGGAGGGAACAGGACATCCTCGCGCTGGAGCGCCGCGGCTTCCCGGGCCCCGGCGCGAAGGAGCGCGCGATACGCGAGGAACTGGGCCTGGCCCCCGTGCGCTACTACCAGCTGCTCAACGCCCTGCTGGACGACGAGCGGGCGCTAGCCCACGACCCGGTGACGGTGAACCGGCTGAGACGGGTCCGTGAGACACGGCGCTCGGAGCGGTGAGGACCCGGCCGACGGCAGACCCCTGGCCGACCGGGCGAGGGGTGCGGTCGGCCCGGCCCGGATAGGGTCGAGGCATGGGCAGCCCTGAGGACTCCACCGGACACCACGACCCCGCAGCTCCCCCGCCCGCACTGCCGACCCCCGTCACCCGCGCCGGACGCGAGGGCCTCGAAGCGATCCTGGCGAAACCGGCCGCCGCGGTGGTCGGGCTCGACTTCGACGGCACGCTCGCCCCGATCGTCGCCGACCCCGAGCAGGCCCGCGCGCACCCGGGCGCGGTGCCCGCGCTGGCCGCCCTCGCGCCGAAGGTCGCCGCCGTCGCCGTGGTCACCGGCCGCCCGGCCGGAGTGGCGGTCCGCAACGGCGGCTTCGCGGGCGTACCCGGCCTGGAACACCTGGTCGTCCTCGGCCACTACGGCACGGAGCGCTGGGACGCGGTGAGTGCCACGGTCAGCGCCCCCGCCCCGCACCCCGGCGTCGCCGCGGTCCGCGCCGAACTCCCGGGCTTCCTGGACCGTATCGGCGCCTGGCAGGGCACCTGGATCGAGGAGAAGGGCCGCGCCCTCGCCGTCCACACCCGCCGCGCCGACGACCCCCAGGCCGCGTTCGAGGCGCTGCGCGGCCCCCTCACCGACTTCGCCGCCCGCCACGGCCTGATCGTCGAACCGGGCCGTATGGTCCTGGAGTTGCGCCCGCCCGGCATGGACAAGGGCGTGGCGCTCACCGAGTACCTGCGCGAGACCGGCGCCGAGTCCGTCCTTTACGCGGGCGACGACCTGGGCGACCTGCCCGCCTTCGCCGCGGTGGAGAAGCTCCGCTCCGACGGCGTCCCCGGCCTGCTGGTGTGCAGCGGCAACGACGAGGTCGCGGAACTACGCGAACGCGCGGACCTGGTGGTGGACGGCGCGGCGGGAGTCGTGGCCCTGCTGTCCGCGCTCGCGGCTCAACTCGGCTGATCCCGCAGGGCGTTCAGCTGGTCCAGGAACCACTGGGCCGGCGGCAGCGCCGTGGCCGCCGCGGCCAGCCGCTTCGTCCGCCCGGCGCGTTCCTCGTCCGGCATCGTCAGGGCCTCGTGGAGGGCGTCGGCCGTGGCGACGACGTCGTACGGGTTGACGGGGATCGCGTCCTTGCCGAGTTCCTGGAAGGCGCCCGCCTCGCGGGACAGGACCAGCGCGCAGCCCTCGTCGGAGACGACCGGGACCTCCTTGGCGACCAGGTTCATACCGTCGCGGATGGGATTGACGAGGACGACGTCGGCGAGGCGGTACGCGGCCAGGGAGCGGGCGAAGTCGTCCTTGACGTGCAGGACGACCGGGGTCCAACCAGGCTTCCCGTAAAGGGAGTTGATCTCCTTCGCGAGCCGTCGCACCTCGGCCGTGTAGTCCCGGTACACGGCGAGGTCCTGCCGGGACGGGTAGGCGAAGGCCACGTGCACGACCCGTTCCCGCCACTCGGGGTGGTCGTCGAGCAGTTGCCGGTACGCCAGCAGGCCGCGCACGATGTTCTTCGACAGCTCGGTCCGGTCCACCCGGACGATCGTCCTGCGGCCCTCGCCGATCTCCTCGCGCAGCGCGGCCATCCGCTCCTCGACGTCCGGCTCGTGCGAGCGGACGCGCAGGAAGTCGGCGTCGGCACCGAGGCTGTGGACGCCGATGAACGTCTTCCGGGTGATCCGCTCGCGCCCGGTGTCCGGATCGCGCCGCACATGCTCGACCGCCCGGGGAGAACCCGTCGGCCACAAGGGGAGCCACCGGTAGGGATCGAGCCCCTGCACGCAGTTCTGGAACGCCGTCGCCCACGGCCAGGTCAGGAATCCCACCCGGTCCGCGCCGAGCAGGCCCTCCATGAGCCGTACCTGGATGTCGTCGGGCAGCATCCCGAAGTACTCCACCGGCGCCCACGGCGTGTGCGAGAAGTGGCCGATCCGCAGATCCGGCCGCAGTTCCCGCAGCATCCCCGGCACCAGGCACAGGTGGTAGTCCTGCACCAGCACCGCTGCCCCCTCGGCGGCCTCCTCCGCCAGCGCCGTCGCGAACGCCCGGTTGTACGTCTCGTACGACGCCCACTGGCGCCGGAACTCCGCGTCGAAGACCGGCTCCAGCGGGGTCTGGTAGAGCATGTGGTGGACGAACCACAGCACGGAGTTGGCGATGCCGTTGTACGCGTCGCTGTGCACGTCCGCGGGGATGTCCAGCATCCGTACGCCGTCCTCGCCGACCGCGCGCCGTACCGCCTCGCGGTCGCCGTCGGACAGCGCCGAGCACACCCACAGGGCGTCCGCGTCCGGGCCGATCGCCGACAGCCCGGACACCAGCCCGCCGCCGCCGCGCCTGGCGCGCAGCGCACCGTCGTCGCCGACCTCGTAGGAGACCGGGCCGCGGTTGGACGCGACGAGCACCTGGGCCTTCGCGGCCGACGTAGCTGACGTAGCTGACGTAGAAGCCATACGGCACAACCTAGCCCGGCCCGGAAACGCTCAAACGTGCGGACGGGGCGGGTTACGCCACCTTGCGGGACTGGTACTCGGCGATGTCCGCCATCGGCGGCCGTTCCTCCGTGTCCACGGAGTACGTGCGCGGCTCGAAACCGTCCGGACCCCGCTCGAACTGGGTCAGGGAGGGCCGGACGAGATGCCCGCGGGCCAGCCGGAGCTGGGCCGTGCGGTAGATCTGCGCGGCCATCCGCCCCAGCGCCTGCCCGTCCTGGTGCCGGTGCTTGCGCACACCGACGTCGACCTGCGCGAGCGCGTCCAGGCCCACCAGGTGCAGCGCGTCGACGAGCATGCCCAGTTCTACGCCGTAGCCGACGGGGAACGGCAGCTGCTCCAGCAGCGAGCGGCGGGCCGCGTACTCACCGCCCAACGGCTGGACGAATCCGGCCAGTTGGGGCCAGTGCATGTTCAGCAGCGGGCGGGCCATCAGCTCGGTGACCCGGCCGCCCTGTCCGGCCGCGCCGGCGAGCGGGCGGTCGTACATCGCCTTGACGAGGTCGACGCCCGGGTCGGTGAGCAGCGGGCCCACGATGCCGGTGACGAAGTCGGAGGAGAACTCCTTCAGGTCCGCGTCGACGAAGCAGACGATGTCCCCGCTCGTCACCAGCAGGGAGCGCCACAGCACCTCGCCCTTGCCGGGCACGGCGGGGATGCGGGGCAGGATGTCGTCGCGGTGCACCACCCGGGCGCCCGCCGCGGCGGCCACCTCGGAGGTGCGGTCGGTGGACCCGGAGTCGACGACGACGATCTCGTCGACGAGGGGGACCTGCTGCATGAGGTCGTGCCGGATGACGGCGACGATCTCGCCGACCGTCGCCTCCTCGTTCAGCGCGGGCAGCACGACGGAGACCGACTGGCCCGTGCGGTGCTTCGCGGCCAGGATCTTGTGGAGCGGCCGGTCGGTCAGGGACCAGGAGCGGGTGCTCAGCCAGTGCTCGACTTCCTTCAGCACGTTGCGCGGCTCCTCTGCGTTCCATCTCGCGGTTCGGACGGCTCACTCAACTGTCCTGGCCTTCGGTTACAGTCTTGAACAACGCTGATGACCATTACATGTCCGAGGCCGTCGGCGAGACAATTGCATACACAACTGAACACCGCTCATCCAGAGGGGCAGAGGGATACGGCCCGTTGAAGCCCCGGCAACCCTCCAGCCGGTCTTGTCGCATGTACACGTACATGTGCCGAGGCTCCCGGCTCGGGAAGGTGCCAAATCCGTCTCACGGCGAAACGCGTCGTGAGGAAGATGAGGAAAGGGCCTCGCCTCCATGGCTGCGCAGACTGTCGCAAGCACCACGAACACCGCGAACACTGACACCGGCTCCGCGAACGCCGTCGATCTCGGCCCCGCCACCGCGCTCTCCTGCCGCGAATGCGGCCACCGCGTCCCGCTCGGCCCGGTCTTCGCCTGCGAGGAGTGTTTCGGCCCGCTGGAGATCGCCTACGACTTCTCGGGCTACGACACCGAAGAGCTCCGCAAGCGGATCGAAGCGGGCCCCGCGAACATCTGGCGCTACGCGTCCCTCCTGCCCGTCCCCGCCGACGTGGCGACCAAGCCGAACATCAACCCCGGCTGGACCAAGCTCGTCCAGGCCGACAACCTCGCCCGCGCACTGGGCGTCGACGCCGGCAAGCTGTTCGTCAAGGACGACTCCGGCAACCCGACCCACTCCTTCAAGGACCGTGTCGTCGCGCAGGCCATCGAGGCGGCCCGCGCCTTCGACTTCACCACCCTCTCCTGCTCCTCCACCGGCAACCTCGCGGGCGCCGTCGGCGCCGCCGCCGCCCGGGCCGGCTTCCGCTCCTGCGTGTTCATCCCGCACGACCTGGAGCAGGGCAAGGTCGTCATGGCCGCGGTCTACGGCGGCGAGCTGGTCGGCATCGAGGGCAACTACGACGACGTGAACCGCTTCTGCTCCGAGCTGATCGGCGACCCGGCCGGCGAGGGCTGGGGCTTCGTCAACGTCAACCTGCGGCCGTACTACGCGGAGGGCTCCAAGACCCTGGCGTACGAGATCTGCGAGCAGCTCGGCTGGCGGCTCCCGGACCAGCTGGTCGTGCCGATCGCCTCCGGCTCGCAGCTCACGAAGATCGACAAGGGCCTCCAGGAACTGATCAAGCTGGGGCTCGTCGAGGACAAGCCGTACAAGATCTTCGGCGCCCAGGCGGAGGGCTGCTCGCCGGTGTCCGTGGCCTACAAGGCCGGGCACGACGTGGTCCGCCCGCAGAAGCCGAACACCATCGCCAAGTCCCTCGCCATCGGCAACCCGGCGGACGGGCCCTACGTCCTCGACATCGCCCGGCGCACGGGCGGTGCGGTGGAGGACGTGGACGACGAGCAGATCGTCGAGGCGATCAGGCTGCTGGCCCGCACCGAGGGCATCTTCGCCGAGACGGCGGGCGGGGTGACCGTGGGCGTGACGAAGAAGCTGATCGACAACGGCCTGCTGGACCCGACGCTCACCACGGTCGTGCTGAACACCGGCGACGGCCTCAAGACCCTGGACGCGGTCGCCGACACCGGCCTCACCGCGACCATCCGCCCGAACCTGGACTCCTTCCGAGAGGCTGGCCTCGCATGAGCGTGACCGTCCGCATCCCCACCATCCTGCGCACCTACACCGGCGGCAGGGCCGAGGTCGCCGCCGAGGGCGCCACCCTCGCCGAGGTCATCGGCGACCTGGAGAAGAACCACACCGGCATCGCCGCCCGCGTCCTGGACGACCAGGGCAAGCTGCGCCGGTTCGTCAACGTCTACGTCAACGACGACGATGTGCGGTTCGAGCAGGGGCTGGAGACGGCGACTCCGGACGGGGCCGGCGTCTCGATCATTCCGGCCGTTGCCGGGGGTTGATCGTTACCCTCGGTAACGTAGATTACCGAGTGTTCATCGAATTGCCTCTTCCGCGAGAGAAGCGGAGGGGGCAATTCTCTATGGTTGAGCACGGTACAGTTGGGGAACGCGCTCCATCCCGCATGCCGAACGCATATGAGTACCGGCTCCTTGTGCGACGAGAAGTAGCCAAAGTGTGTGGCTCTTTTGCGCCTTATGTGCCCTTTATCGGGCCCGACTTGCCCTGAAGTCGGACGAATTCTCCGTAAATTCCCGACCGGTCCTGCCCGGAATTCTCGTCGGATTGACCTGTTGCAGACGGCAGTTGGACGGATACATTCGGCCGCGGTCGACGCGTTCCGGCGCACGCCCCCAATCCTGTGGGGGGTGAGGTCTGACCCGGATCCGCGAAGTGCGGATCCGTGCAAGGGCCAGTAATAGGGGAGTTAGGCATGGCTCAGGGCACCGTCAAATGGTTCAACGCGGAGAAGGGGTACGGCTTCATCGCGGTCGACGGTGGTGCGGATGTTTTCGTCCACTACAGCGCGATTCAGATGGACGGCTACCGCACCCTGGAAGAGGGTCAGCGGGTCGATTTCGAGATCTCGCAGGGTCAGAAGGGGCCGCAGGCGGACATGGTCCGGCTCGCGACCGGCTGAAGCACGCGCCGACGAACAGCAGCGACGTTCTTCGTTCCTCACCGAAGGGCTCGTACTCCTGGGGGGTCACCTCCTGGGGTACGGGCCCTTCGGCGTGCGAGCCTCCTGGTCGGGGGTGCCAGTACTCGGGAGCCGCTTGCACTCGACCATGCCGAGTGCTAATCATTGGCGTTAGCACTCTGAAGGTGAGAGTGATAACGAAGGATCGGGTCGGTGAGGCCCGCAGGCCAGGTGGCGCAAGGAGCCACGGGGCAGGCGAGCCGTCCGTCGCGGGCGCCAGCGCGGTCCGGAGCAATCCACCCCAGTCCGGGAGGACCACTTCACATGGCCAAGATCATCGCGTTCGACGAGGAGGCGCGGCGAGGCCTTGAGCGCGGCATGAACCAGCTCGCCGACGCCGTCAAGGTCACCCTCGGCCCCAAGGGCCGCAACGTCGTCCTTGAGAAGAAGTGGGGCGCCCCCACGATCACCAACGATGGTGTCTCCATCGCCAAGGAGATCGAGCTGGAGGACCCGTACGAGAAGATCGGCGCCGAGCTGGTCAAGGAAGTCGCCAAGAAGACGGACGACGTCGCCGGTGACGGTACGACCACCGCGACCGTCCTCGCCCAGGCCCTCGTCAAGGAAGGCCTGCGCAACGTAGCCGCCGGCGCCAACCCGATGGCCCTCAAGCGCGGTATCGAGAAGGCCGTCGAGGCCGTCTCCGGTGCCCTCCTTGAGCAGGCCAAGGACGTGGAGACCAAGGAGCAGATCGCTTCGACGGCCTCCATCTCCGCCGCCGACACCCAGATCGGCGAGCTCATCGCCGAGGCGATGGACAAGGTCGGCAAGGAAGGCGTCATCACCGTCGAGGAGTCGCAGACCTTCGGTCTTGAGCTGGAGCTCACCGAGGGCATGCGCTTCGACAAGGGCTACATCTCGGCGTACTTCGCGACCGACATGGAGCGTATGGAGGCCGTCCTCGACGACCCGTACATCCTGATCGCGAACTCCAAGATCGCCAACGTCAAGGACCTGCTCCCGCTCCTGGAGAAGGTCATGCAGTCGGGCAAGCCGCTGCTGATCATCGCCGAGGACGTCGAGGGCGAGGCCCTGTCCACGCTGGTCGTCAACAAGATCCGCGGCACCTTCAAGTCCGTCGCCGTCAAGGCTCCGGGCTTCGGCGACCGCCGCAAGGCCATGCTCGGCGACATCGCCATCCTCACGGGCGGCGAGGTGATCTCCGAGGAGGTCGGCCTCAAGCTGGAGAACGCGACCGTGGACCTCCTCGGCCGCGCCCGCAAGGTCGTCATCACCAAGGACGAGACCACCATCGTCGACGGCTCCGGCTCCGCCGACCAGGTCGCCGGCCGGGTCAACCAGATCCGCGCCGAGATCGAGAACAGCGACTCGGACTACGACCGCGAGAAGCTCCAGGAGCGCCTGGCCAAGCTCGCCGGTGGCGTCGCCGTCATCAAGGCGGGCGCGGCCACCGAGGTCGAGCTCAAGGAGCGCAAGCACCGCATCGAGGACGCCGTCCGCAACGCGAAGGCGGCCGTCGAGGAGGGCATCGTCGCCGGTGGCGGCGTCGCGCTCATCCAGGCGGGCCACGTCTTCGAGAAGCTGGAGCTCGACGGCGACGAGGCCACCGGTGCCGCGATCGTGAAGCTGGCCCTTGAGGCCCCGCTGAAGCAGATCGCCGTCAACGCCGGCCTCGAAGGCGGCGTCGTGGTGGAGAAGGTCCGCAACCTCACCCCGGGTCACGGCCTCAACGCCGCGTCCGGCGAGTACGTCGACCTGGTCAAGGAAGGCATCATCGACCCGGCGAAGGTCACGCGTTCCGCTCTGCAGAACGCCGCCTCCATCGCCGCGCTCTTCCTCACCACCGAGGCCGTCATCGCCGACAAGCCGGAGAAGGCCGCGGCCCCGGCCGGCGGCGGCATGCCGGGCGGTGACATGGACTTCTGATCGACCCCTTCCGGTCGGTCAACGGTCTTACCGAGGGCGGTACTTCCTGCTTCTGGCGGGGGGTACCGCCCTCGGGCGTGTCCGGGATCACAGGCCGAGGGGCGGGACGGCCGGAATGACGGGCTTGGCCCGGAGGTTGTTGTTGACGCATGATCAATGCATACGCACATACCGTCCGGTACCCCGTGCCTGGTAGTCCGAGGAGCCCTCACACGTGTCTACGACCGCCCCCGCCTCCCGAGCGGCCGAAGTCCTCGCCCGCCCCATCGTCCTCAACGGCCTGACCGTCCCGAACCGGATCGTGATGGCGCCGATGACCCGGCAGTTCTCCCCGGGCGGCATCCCCGGCGAGGACGTGGTCGGGTACTACTCCCGCCGGGCCGCCGCGGGCGTCGGCCTGATCGTCACCGAGGGCACCTACGTCGGCCACGAGTCGGCCGGGCAGAGCGACCGCGTCCCGCGCTTCCACGGCGCGGAGCAGCTCGCGGGCTGGGCGAAGGTCGCCGAGGGCGTGCACGCGGCGGGCGGCACGATCGTGCCCCAGCTGTGGCACATCGGCATGGTCCGCGAGCAGGGCCAGCCGCCCTTCGCCGACGCCCCCGCGGTCGGCCCGTCCGGGCTGCGCATCGGCAGCGACGAGGTCACCGGCACGGCCATGACCCAGCGGGACCTGGACGACGTCATCGGCGCCTTCGCCGAGGCCGCCGCCGCGGCCGAGCGCATCGGTTTCGACGGCGTCGAGCTGCACGGCGCCCACGGCTACCTCCTCGACCAGTTCCTGTACGCGGGCACCAACCGCCGCACCGACGCCTACGGCGGCGACCCGGTCGCCCGCACGAAGTTCGCGGCGGAGATCGTGGCCGCGGTCCGCGAGACGGTCTCCCCGGACTTCCCGATCATCTTCCGCTTCTCCCAGTGGAAGCAGGACGTCTACGGCGCCCGGCTCGCCGAGACCCCGGAGGAACTGGAGGCGATCCTCACGCCGATCGCCGCGGCGGGCGTCGACGTCTTCCACGCCTCCACCCGCCGTTACTGGCTCCCCGAGTTCGAGGAGACCGGCTCCGACCTCAACCTCGCGGGCTGGACCAAGAAGCTCACCGGCAAGCCCACCATCACCGTCGGCTCGGTCGGCCTCGACGGCGACTTCATCAAGGGCTTCCGCGGCGAGGGCGCCCCCCTCAAGGGCATCGACGACCTCCTCGACAGCCTGGAGCGCGACGAGTTCGACATGGTCGCGGTGGGACGCGCACTGCTCCAGGACCCGGAGTGGGCGGCGAAGGTCCTCGCGGGCCGGGTCGACGAGCTGGCGCCGTACGACGCGGCGGCGCTGGGCTCGCTGAGCTGAGCGGGTTCCAGCCGTCGGGCGGGGGGTACGCCAGGGGTTTCGGGTGTGCGTACGGTGATCGTATGACTTCCCTCAGCCGGGTGGCCACGGTCGCCGATCTCGACGCCATCGTCGCCACGTTCACCAGCGCCTTCCTCCATGACCCCGTCTGGGGGCCCGCCTTCCCGGACGAGGGCAGGCGGGCCGAGCAGGCGGCCGTGATGTGGCGGGTCTACGCCGGCTCCGCGCTGCGCTACCCCTGGACGCTGGTGACGCCGGACGTGGAGGCCGCGGCGATCTTCATCCCGGCGGGCGGGGTCGAGCTGACCGAGGCGGAGGCGGCCGGGCTGGAGGGGCGGCTGGCCGAGGCCGCCGACGCCGGCACCGCCCGCGCGATCATGGCGGTCGGGGAGCAGTTCGAGGCGGCGCATCCCGACGAGCCGTTCTTCTACCTCACCATTCTCGGTACGCACGCCGACCACCGGGGCAAGGGGCTGGGCATGGCGCTGGTGCGGGAGGGGCTGGCCCGGATCGACGCGCTGCCCGCGCCGGCCCCGGTCTATCTGGAGTCGACCAACCCGGCCAACAACAAGCGGTACGAGAGCGTCGGTTTCGTCGCCCGCGACGAGATCGTCACCGCCGGCGGCCAGGTCGTCACGACGATGTGGCGTCCGGCCGCCCGCCGTTGAGCCTCGCCCTCTGTCGGCGGCTCCCAACTCGGGCTAGCGTGCCGGGACATGAGGATTCTGCACCTGTCCGACACGCACCTTGAGCGCACCGACGCCCCCAACCGGCACGGCGTCGACGCCACGGACTCGCTGCGGCTGATGCTCGCCGAACTCCGGCACCAGCGCCGGGTGGACGCGATCGTCGTCACCGGGGACCTCGCCAACGACGGTGCGGTGGAGGCGTATACGACCCTCCGGGAGATGGTGGGGGACCTCGCGCGGCGGCTGGGCGGGACGCCGGTCTTCTACACGACCGGCAACCACGACGAACGCGAGGCGTTCGGGAAGGTGTTGGGGAGCGGACACCTGGCCGCGGACGGCACGGACCGGGTCGTGTCCGCCGCCTTTCCCGCGGAGTTCGGTTGCGCGGCCGTGAGCGATGTCGACGGATACCGGTTCATCACGCTCGACTCACTGGTGCCGGGAAAGGTCTACGGCGAACTCGGCCGCGCCCAACTGGACTGGCTGCGGACGGAGTTGCGGACCCCGTCCGAGAACGGGACCGTCCTCGCCTTCCACCATCCGCCGCTCGCCCTCGACGTGCCGTCCCAACAGGCCTTCGGGTTGCGCAATCCCCGGGAACTGGCGGACGCGATCCGGGGCGGCGACGTACGGGCCGTCCTCACCGGGCACTACCACCTCCAGCTCTTCGGCTTCCTGGAGGCCACGCCCGTGTGGGTCACGCCGGGGATCGTCAACCGCATCGACCTGACCACGCCCTACGGCACGGAGCGGGCCGTGCGCGGGGCCTCGGCCTCGCTGGTGGAACTGGGCGGGGAGACCGGGCCGATGTTCCACACCTTCCACGCGCGGGACCCCCGTGCGCACGAGACCGTGTACCAGCTGGACGCGGAGCAGACCCGGTCGATCATCGAACGGCACGCGCCCGCGGCTCAGGGGAAGTAGAGCGCGGCCTTCTCCAGGACGTGCCGCGTGAACATCCCGCCGTACATGCTGCCGCCCCGGTACATGGTGACCCGGGTGACTCCCGTGCCCGACGTCTCGACCGTGATGGGCCGCCCGATCAGGGACCTGCCGAGCAGCCGGCCGTCCTTGGCCGCCCATGTCCGCGCGGCCGGCTGGGCGTTGGCGGTGACCAGGGCCGGCAGGATCAGCGCCGCGTTGCGGGCGCTCGACAGCCCGGTCCGCAGGTTCTTCGTGTAGTCCAGCGCCCACCCGGTGTACGCGGCCAGCAGCTCCTGGTCGACTTCGGGGACCGCCGTGGCGTAGACGAACAGCTCCGCCTTCGTGCCGAACCACCGCGCCTTGCGGTCCGATCTGCTGCCGATCGTCACCGGGAGCTCCCGCCAGGTGGTCGCGGTCACCACCGTGCCGTCGGATATGAGCCGTTCACGGAGTCCCGCCAGGTATGCGTCGGCGGCGCCCGCTCCCGGCGTTCTGTCGCTTTGATGTTGAGTCATACGTGGATCTTCCGTCACATCGGATCCGGCCGCACACGAGTCCTCGATTTTGGCGTACGGGGCTTCCTCGGGCTATGATCGATCTTGAGCCCGCCACGGTAACTCCGGTCGGCAGGCGCTGCGTTGGTGGTCCAAGGAAAGACGTCCCGCTTCCTGCGGGGAGATGCAGGTGCAAGGCCTGCCCGGCGCTCCGACACGAAGTCCCCGTCCCGCACAGTGCGGGACGGGGACTTCGTTTTTGCGCGCGCGGTGCACACGGTGCGCGCAGTGCGCTACAGATTCCCCAGCGGTTCGATGTCCACGTGCACGGGCGTGCCCCACACCCGCAGCACCTCGTAGTCCGTGAACTCGTGCACCAGGCGGTAGGCCATCGCGGGCCGCGAACCGCGCCGCTGGGCGTTCAGATACAGCTCGGCCTCGTGGCGGTCCCGGCGCGGGGTGCCGCAGAGCTGCCACACCTGGCCGTTCCAGGCCTCCGGCAGCCAGCGCTGCTGCGCCCGCGGCCGGTCCTCGCGCACGCCGTAGCGGGACGGCGTGGTGTCGGCGGGCCGGGGCGCGGCGGGCCCGTTGAACTCGGACCGGCGGGCCGCGCGGCGCCGGGTCTCGCAGAGCAGGCACAGGTCGGGGGCGTCGGCGTCGACCGGGCCGTTGGGATGCTCGGCGCAGCGGGTGGTGGGCGGGCCACCGCTGACCGTGTCGTCCAGCAGGTCCAGGGCGCGCCTGAGGTCGGCCTTGACCTCGTGGAGCTTGGCGTCGGGGGTGTCGGACGTGAGTGCCTCACCGTGCTCACCGAGGAGCCGGAGGGCGCGGCCTAGGGCGGTCTGCTGGGCGTGGTTCATGGTGTCAGTCTGCGTAGTCCTTGAGTTCTTCGGTGTCGAGGGCGAAACCGAGCGGCTCGGGAAGCTCGACCTGGCTTCCCCAAGGATAGGAGGCGGTCGGATGTTCGCCCGCTCGGCGACGGACTCCGGTGTGGGACTGCCCACCGGAGTCGACGGCGCCCGTCGCGCGGGAGGAGGTGCTGCGGGCGCGGGTGCGGAACCGTGAGGCTCGGCTCCCTCAGCTTCGGTACGGCACCGGCCGGGCGGTGAGGGCGTCCAGGACGACGCGGTCGGCGAGCGGCTGCCGCAGCTCCACCCGCACGTCCTGTTCGATTGTCTGGGCGGTGCAGGGGCCGCTTCGCGCTCCCGTGACGGTGGCGTACAGCACGATGCTCTCGTCGGTCTCCAGGACGTTGACGACGGGGCCGTCGTCGCAGGCGCCGTGGGTCGCCCGCACGGTGAGGGCGCGGCCGTCCGGCGCCGTCCGGGCGAGCCGCGGGACGCTCCAGAGGCCGTCGGCGGATCCTCGCCCGGCTCGTCCGACCGGCGGCCCGGGCAGGCTCGACGGGGTGACGGCGACCTGTTCGAGCGGAGTGTCGTAGCCCTCAAGTGTGAACAGCCAGGCGGGCACAGTCGCCGTTCCCCGGCTCGTGGTGATCGTGGTCTCGCCGAGCTTCACTCCCGTCACGGTGAGCCGGGGTCCCGCGCTGTTGTGGTGGGCGAACGACTGATACGCCGTGTTCGGCTCCACCAGCGGACGGGTCAGGGTGCTTCCGCTGCGCCACTTCACCTTCCCCCGTGTGATCCCGGTGGTCGGCAGCCTGCCGCGCCGGACGATGTTCCCGGTCTCGTAGGCCCGCTTGTCCGCGTCGCTGTGCCAGCCCGATTCCGGGGGCCGGGTCGGGTCGGCCATCGGGTAGTAGCCCTTGCTCCAGGCGGTGGCGGCTGCGGATCCGTGCCAGGCGTCGGCCACTTCACGGGCGCGCTTCTCCTGTGCCCGCGGCGGCTGATCGTTGGCCCGCCCGTCGTCCGCGCTTCGGTCGGTGCCGCAACCGGCGAGCAGACAGACACCCAGGAGCGGTGCGAGCAGCGGGCCGACGCGACGGTTCGCTTGCGTGTTCATGGAGCCCCCTCGGGCGTTGGTGCCGGCGCATGTCCGCACCTACGACGCCGGAGGGGGACCCCGCGTTCACTCCCGGGACGCGGCGCCGGCCGTCACCCCGCGCAGCCCCACCGCACAGGTCGCCGCGAACCCGACCACGTACCCCGTAAGCAACCCGCCCCCATAGATCGCCGCCGTCGTCCCCAGCCCCCTGTTGCCCGCCAGCAGGGGGAACAGGGCCCAGCCGGAGGGGCCGATCGCCGTCGCGCCCACCTTGTCGCCCAGTGTCGCGAAGAAGCCGACGAACGCGCCGCCCGCCGCCCCGCCCGCGCACGCGGTCAGGAACGGGCGGCCGAGGGGGAGCGAGACGCCGTAGACGAGGGGTTCGCCGATGCCCAACAGGCCTGCGGGGAGGGCGGACTTGATGGTGGTGCGGAGCGAGGTGTCGTGGCGCAGGCGGAAGTAGACCGCCACCGCCGCGCCGACCTGGCCCGCGCCCGCCATCGCGAGGACGGGCAACAGGACGGTGTAGCCCTGCTGTTGGATGAGCGTGGTGTGGATGGGGATGAGGGCCTGGTGGAGGCCCAGCATCACCAGGGGGAGGAAGAGGCCGCCGAGGATCAGGCCGGCGAACGGGCCCGTGGTCGTCAGGAGCCAGTTGGCCGCCGTGCCGATCGCCGTGGAGATCTCGCCGGCCGCGTACATGAGGCCGTAGAGCGTCGCCAGGCCTGCGACCAGGACCGTCAGGGTGGGGGTGACCAGGACGTCGAGGGTCGCGGGGACCCAGGTGCGGCACCATTTCTCGACGTACGTGCCGAGGACCGCGGCGGCCAGCGCGCCCAGCACTCCGCCCTGGCCGGGGGAGAGGGCGATCCCGAACGCCGTCACCTTCGCCACCCCGGGGTACACGACGACCGCCGCGACCGCCCCGCCGAGCACCGGCGTCCCGCCGAACTCCTTCGCCGTGTTGTGGCCGACGAAGACCGCGATGAGGGCGAGGAACGCGGAGGCGACGGCGGTGAGGGCCGGGGTCAGGCCCGGCAGCCATCCGATGTTGATCAGGAGGCCGTTGAGGCCCGCCAGGACACCGCAGCCGACCAGGGCGGGGATGAGCGGGAGGAAGATGTTCGCGATCCGGCGGAGGAGGAGTCTGGCGGGGGTCGCGTTGCGTGCCTGTCGGCTCTCCTTCAACTCCGCGCCTCGTAGGGCCAGTTCACGGCCATCGCTCACCAACTGCTCGAACTCCGGGGTCACTCGGGCCACCACCCCCGGCCCCAGCACGATCTGGTACGTGTCGTCGTCCACGATCCCGAGCACGGCGGGCAGTGCGCGCAGCCCGTCCTCGTCCACCCGGGAGCGGTCGGCCAGGCCGAGTCGTAGGCGGGTCATGCAGTGGGCCACGGAGGTGATGTTCGCGGGGCCGCCCACCAGGGGGAGGAGCGCGGACGCGAGGTCGTACGGAGTGTCGGTATCCACCCCCTGAGCGTGCTGGTCAGCCGGTCGCGGTGGTCAGTGCCGCGCGCAAGCGGCCCCCGGACTCCTCCAGAAGGCGGGCGGCCGTCGGGCCGTCGACCCCGGCGAGGACCACCAGGATCGCGTTCTTCACCTCGCCGTCCGTGGCCGCGAGGGCCCGCTCGATCTCCGGTTCGTCCGCGCCGGTCGCGAGCGCGACGATACGGCGGGAGCGGGCGCGCAGCTTCTCGTTGGAGGCGCGGACGTCGACCATGAGGTTTCCGTAGGTCTTCCCCAGCCGGATCATCGTGATCGTGGACAGCATGTTGAGGACCAGCTTCTGGGCCGTGCCCGCCTTCAACCGTGTTGATCCGGTGAGGAGTTCGGGTCCTACGACGACCTCGATGCCGTGCTCGGCGGCTGCCGCCAGCGCGCTGTGCTCGTTGCAGGACAGGCCGATCGTCAGCGCGCCGAGGCCGCGCGCGTGCTCGACGGCGGCGATGGCGTACGGGGTGCGGCCGGAGGCGGAGATCCCGACCACCGTGTCGTCGGCGGTCGGCGCGAGCGCGTCGAGATCGGCCACCGCCGATTCCCGTGAGTCCTCCGCGCCCTCCACCGAGGTCACCATGGCGGCGGGCCCGCCCGCGATCAGCCCGACCACCCGCGAGGGCGCCGTGTTGAACGTCGGCGGACACTCGGAGGCGTCCAGCACACCGAGCCGTCCGGCGGTACCGGCCCCCATGTAGACCAGCCGCCCGCCCCGGCCCATCCGTTCGGCCACGGCGTCGATCGCGGCGGAGATCTCCGGGAGGCGGCGGGCCACGGCGGCGGCGACGGTGGCGTCCTCGGCGTTCATGAGGCGGGCGATGGCGAGGGTGGGCAGTTGGTCGATCTCGGCGAGTTCGGGGCGGAAGGCTTCGGTGGTGAGGGTCTCCAACTCGGCGCGGAGATCACGGGGGTTGGACGTGGAGGTCATGGATGAGCGGCTCTTTCGGGTGTGCGATGTGATGCCGTGCGCGTTCTGCCGGCCTACCTGCGGTGTCGGTGCGCCAGCGCCTCGTAGGACGCCGACAGCGCGGGCGCGGCCTGCTCGTACGTCCGCTGCGCCACCCCGATGAACAAACAGTCCACCACCAGCAGCTGACTCGTCCGCGACGACATCGCCGCGGGCCGAAGCTCACTCTCCCGGGCCGTGGACGTCGTGAGGATGTGATCGGCGTACTGCGTCACCGGCCCGTCCGGCCGCCCGGTGATCGCCACGGTCGTGGCCCCGCGCTCGAAGGCCACGCGCAGCGGCTCGATGACGTCCCCGGTGGACCCGGAGTGGGTGATCGCGATCGCCACGTCCCCGGCCCTGAGCTGCACGGCGTTGGTGACGGCGAGGTGCGGGTCGCTGTGGGCGTGGGCTATGAGCCCGATGCGGAGCAGCTTCTGGGTGAGGTCCTGGGCGACGAGCCCGGACGCCCCGACGCCGTAGACGTCGCTGCGGCGGGCCCCGGCGAGCGCGGTGACGGCCGCGCCGAGCTGCGCGGTGTCGAGGCCGGCGGCCGTGTCGGCGAGGGTCTGTTGCTCGTCGTAGGCGAGTTTCGCGACGACGTCGGCGATCGGGTCGTCGACCGCGATGTCGGTGGTGAGGGCGGGTGCCCGGCCGGACTGCTGCTGCGCGGCGAGCCCGGCGAGGGCCAGGCGCAGATCGCGGTAGCCGGGGTAGCCGAGGAGGCGGGCGGTGCGGACGACGGTGGCCTCGCTGGTGCCGGTGAGTTCGGCGAGGTTGGTGACGGTGAGGGCCGCGCAGCCGGCCGGGTCGGCGGCGACGGTCTCGGCGACCCGCTGCATGGAGCGGGTCATGGACGGGGCGAGGGTGCGCACCTTGGCGGCCAGGGCGGCGGGTGGCGTGCTCCCGGAACCGCCGCCGAAAATTTCCTTCACGTCCTGGGTCACCCTTGAAAGATATTTTCGGATCCGGGTGGCGGTCAAGAGTGCGCACAATGGGTGCATGGAACCCACCGACGACCCCGTCACTCCCCTGGAGCAGGCCCTGCACGCCGCGCGTGCGCTCGTGCTCGCCGATCTGGCCGCCCGTGAGGTCGTCGCGGCGGACGTGGTGTCGATGGTCGAGGAGTCCGTCGCGCAGCGGCGGTGGTGGGTGGAGCAGTGGCCGGACGGCGTCGACTACGTGGCCGGCCTGGTCGCGCAGGACGTGCAGGACGCGCTGCTGGAGGCGTACGGCCGCTGGCCGCTCTGCCCGGTCTGCTCGGCCGGTGACCCGCACGCCCTGGAGGTCGAACCGGAGCTGGGACCCGACCCGCACTGGGTGTGCCACCAGGCGGGCGTGAAGGTCGCCGCGGTGGGAAACCTGGGTTCCCTGTGACCGTGTACATCGACCCACCGACCTGGCCGGGACACGGGCGCCTCTGGTCCCACCTCGTCAGCGATGTGTCCTACGACGAACTCCATGTGTTCGCGGCCGAGTTGGGCGTGCCGCGGCGGGCCTTCGAGCGGGATCACTACGACATCCCTTCGCATCGTCACGCGGACGCCGTGGCCGCCGGGGCGGTGGAGGTCAGGAGCCGGGAGCTGGTGCGGCTGCTGACGGCGGCGGGGCTGCGCAGGCCCAAGGGGCGTGCGGCGTAGCCGGGTCGTCCGCTCACCCGCCCAGTTCGTAGGACAGCTCGTCGAGGTCCTCGCCCACCTGCTTGAAGCCCACGCGGGAGACCACCGCCCGGGAGGCGTGGTTGTCGCGTTCGACGGTCGCGAGGACGGTCCGTACGTCGTCCCGGGCCAGCGCCCAGCCGGTCAGGGCGCGCAGCGCCTCCGTCGCGTAGCCCTGGCCGCGCGCGCCCTCCACCAGGTCGTAGCCGACCTCGGTACGGCCCGCCGCGTCGGGTGTGCTGTGGAAGCCCATGCCGCCGACCGCGCGCCCGTCCTCGCGGCGGACCAGCGCGAAGACTCCGAACTCCGGGCGGTGCAGGCCCGCTTGGTACGCCTTCGTCATGAAGGTCGCGGCCTCCCGGGTGCCCTGGAAGGGGCCGCCGGGGATCCACTCGAAGCCGCCGTCGCCGCCGGCGGCCAGGTCGGCGGCGGCTGCCGGGTGGACGCCCTCCAGGGTGAGGCGCTCGGTGGGCAGGACGAGGTTGTTGTGCCAGCGCCACTCGGTGACGGTCGCCCGGCCGGGGAGTTCGCCGCGGCCGGTCGCCCACAGCAGGGTGCGCCAGGGGTCGGCGCCGGGGCGGACGTGCGGGAAGATCCGGGTGAGGACGAACTCGGCCAGTCCGCGGGCCGGTTGGTGGTCCAGTCCCAGGGCGCGGGCGATGTCCTGCGTGTGCAGGAGCACTTCGGCGATGCCCATCGCGGCGAAGCCCTCGCGGTTGGCGCTGCGGAACGGGTACGGGTGGAAGGCCCGCACCTCGCGCGCGGTGGTGCGGACGGCGGCGGCGAGCAGGGCGCCGGTCGCCCCGATCACCTCCAGGACACCGGAGTTGTCGGTGCCTTCGTCGAGGGCGAGCTCGAAGGGGAGGTAGCTGTGCTGGGCGCGGCCGGCCAACTGGCCCGCGTACGTGATGAGATCACCGGCGATGTGCTCGGCGGTGCGGCGGCAGCTCCACTCCAGGCGGTCGGCCCGTACACCGTCCCAGTCCCGGTCCGTCGCCGTGCCCAGCAGCGCGAGACAGCTCGCTACGGCCTCTTCCACCTGTGGTGCGCCTGTGGTCCCCATGCCGGGGAGCATACGGGCCGCGACCGCGCCCGCCCGCACGCTTTTCTCACCCGGCGCTCGGGTCCGCCGAGCCCAGCAGGGCCAGTTCCCCGGTCAGGTTGTAGCGTGCCGTCGCCTCCCACTCCGCCCGCCCGTACGGCGTTCTGAACAGGTGCGGCAGGGCGAGGAGTTGCCGCAGAATCGCCGAACGGCCCTCCCTGAAGGCGTCGTTGGGGACGAAGTGGTACTCCTCGCGGACGGCGGCCGTGTACGCGGCGTACGCGGACGGCGGCGCGGCCAGGATCGCGAGGTCCGCGTCGCACAGGACCGTGCCGTCGCGGTCGTCGGCGGCGGGGGCGTGGGTGACGGTGAGGCGCACCAGACGGGCGACCTCGGCCGTCCTCGCCTCCGGGACCCCGGCCTCGCGCAGCGCCCGCTCGGCCAGCCGCGCCGACCGCTCCTCGTTCTCGGAACGGTCGGGGAGATAGACCGCGTCGTGGAACCAGGCCGCCAGCCGTACGACGTCCGGGTCGGCGGCGTACTCCGCCAGCACGTCGATGTGGTCCAGGACCGCCGTGAGGTGCGTGAGTGTGTGGTAGTGCCGCTGCGGCTCCTGCCAGCGCGCGAGGAGATTCTCGGCGTACGGCAGCGGGTCGGGTCCGCCGCCGGGTGCCCGGACTCCTTCGAGAGCGCGGGTCCAGCGGGTGCGAAGGGCGTCGAGATCGGCCATGGGCCTTATTTTGCTCCCCCGCGCGCGGCCGGTGCCCGTGCCCGGGAACCCAGGGGCGCGAGAAGCCGGGGTCCGTTCTAACCCCTCTCACTCCTGTGACCCGTCAGAACAGCCGACAGCTTCTCTACGACGCGTTCGCTGTTCGCGGGGGCGATCTCGCGGCCCCCGGCCCGCCCGCGTACCCTGAGATTGGACTAGACCTGTAGCCGCTCCAGGGAACACGACGGAACACGACGGAAGGGGCCCTATGAGCACGCGTGCAGTCCTGGAGGTGATCGCCCTCGGCGCCGAGGACGCGATCGCCGCCCAGGCCGGAGGCGCGGACCGCCTCGAAGTGGTCACCGACATCGCGGCCGACGGACTGACCCCACCGGTCGAGACCTTCGCCGCGATCCGCGCCGCCGTCGACATCGACCTGCGCGTGATGATCCGCCTCGCGGACGGGTTCGCCGCGGGCGACCCGCACCGGCTGGTACGGGTCGCCGGCGAGCTGCGGACCGCCGGCGCCGACCAGTTCGTGCTCGGGTTCCTCGCCCCGGACGGCGGCGTCGACCTGGACGCGGTGGAACGCGTCGTAGCCGAACTCGACGGCTGCGCCTGGACGTTCCACCGCGCGATCGACCGCGCCGCCGACCGCGACGCCCTGCGCAAACAGCTCGCCGACCTGCCCGGCCTCGACACCTACCTCACCGCCGGTTCGCCCGACGGCGTCGACGACGGCCTCCCCGCACTCCTCCGCGAGGCGGCCCTGCGCGGCGAACCGGGCTACGAGCAGCGCATCCTGGTCGGCGGCGGCCTGCGCCTCGACCATGTCCCGACCCTGCGCGCCGCCGGGATCGACGCCTTCCACATCGGCGGCGCCGCCCGCCCCGAAGGCTGGGACCGGCCGGTGTCGGCGACCGCGGTGGCGGAGTGGCGGGCCGTGCTCGACGGCGCCTGAACGGCCCTCGCCCTCAGGCGAGTTGGGTCGGCAGCGGCGCCGTGTGCGTCACGATCAGACCCGACACCGCCCGGGTCAGGGCGACGTACAGACGGCGCAGGCCGGTGCGTTCGTCCGGTTCGCCGTCCACCACGGCCCGCGGCTCGTCGAGGACCACGTAGTCGTACTCCAGGCCCTTCGCGAGCGAGGCCGGGACCAGGGTCAGACGCGTGTCCGCGGTCGTCTCCTCACCGGGGTCGATGTACCCGATGCCCGCCGCCGTCAGGGCCTCGGCCAGCTCGGGGACGCGGGCGTCCGCCGCGATCAGGCCCGTCGACCCCTCGTTGCGCAGCAACTCCTCGCAGGCCGCGACCACTTCGGCCGTCCCGGCCGTCTCGCGGAGATCGAAGAAGCCCGGGTTCTCACGCACCGAGGCGACCGGAGTCAGACCCGGCGCGATGTGGGGGAGCAGCCGGGAGGCGTACGTGATGACGTCCGTCGGGACGCGGAAACCGGCCGTCAACTCCTCGATCACACCGTCCGACTTGCCGAGATGCGCCAGCGCCTGGTCCCAACTCCGGGTCGCCCAGGGCGTGGTGCCCTGCGCCAGATCGCCCAGGACGGTCGCGGAACCGGTGGTGCAGCGGCGGCCCACCGCCCGGTACTGCATCGGGGAGAGGTCCTGCGCCTCGTCGAGCACCACATGTCCCAGCGAGTGCGTCCGCTGGACGATGTCGGTCGCCTCGTCGATCAACACGGCGTCGGCGGCGGCCCACTTGGCGGCCTTCACACTCCGGACCGCCCGTTTTCCGGATCCGGGCCGCGTCCACAGGATCGTCCGCTGCTCGTCCTCGTCCAGGATCCCGTCCGCGTGGGCGGCGAGGAAGTCCGCGTCCGTGAGCAGCCGCAGCACCAGCTTCTCCGGCTCGACCGGCGGCCACATCGCCTTCACGGCCGCCTTCACCGCCGCGTTGCGCGCCACGGCGTCCTGCACCCGGTCGTCCGGCGCCTCCCCGGACCGCTCCATCTGCACCAGCACGGCATGCGCGATGCGCTGCGGCAGGGCCTCGCGGGCGGCGCCGTAGCGGATGTCGCGGTCCAGCAACTCCCGCACGATGGCTTCGAGTTCGTACGCCGGTACCCGCCAGCGGCGTGAGCCGCGCACCACCATCACCGGCTCGGTCGGGATGCGCACATGCGAGTAGACGGCCCTGCGCAGGACCTCCGCCATCCGGGCGTCGCCCTTGACGACGGCGGCCGGTGCCTCGTCCGTGCCGCGCACCTCGACATGGGCGACCAGGTCGTCGACCGTGCCCTGGCGGACCGTCAACTCGCCCAGTGCGGGCAGGACTTGCTCGATGTAGTGGAGGAAGGACCGGTTCGGCCCGATGACGAGCGTGCCGGTGCGGGCCAGCCGCTCGCGGTGGGCGTAGAGAAGGTAGGCGACCCGGTGCAGACCGACGGCGGTCTTCCCGGTGCCGGGACCGCCCTGCACGCACACCGTGCCGCCGAGCCCGCCGCGCACGATCTCGTCCTGCTCGGGCTGGATGGTGGCGACGATGTCGCGCATCGGGCCGACGCGGGGCCGTTCGATCTCCTGCTGGAGCAGCTTGCTGGTGGTGGCGGCCTCGGCCGGGTCCATCAGGTGCTCGTCCTCGTACGCCGTGAGGTCGCCGCCCGTGTATCCGAAGCGGCGGCGCAGCGAGACGTCCTGCGGGTCCTTCTTCGAGGCCCGGTAGAACGGCTGCGAGACCGGCGCCCGCCAGTCGATCACCATCGGGTCGCCGTCGCCGTCGTGCACATGCCGGCGCCCGATGTAGAACCGCTCGCCCTCCGCGCCCTCCGCCCGCTCGGCGCCGGGAGCGTGCAGGTAGGTGAGGCGGCCGAAGAACAGCGGGGTGTCGCTGAGGTCGGCCAGCGCCTTGATGCGCTCGTCGATCTGGCGGGCCAGCACCTCGGCGTTGACCCAGTTCGCCGTGACGTCCTTGATGTCCAGGGACTCGACGTCCTCGCGCATCGCGCGCAGGGCGGAACGGGAGGAGGCGAGGTGGGTGCGTTCGCGGGCGAGGGGATCGTCGGTGGGCGTGGACAAGGGGGTGCCTCCGGAGGACCTGCTGTGGCTGCTGGGCGGGTGGTGCCGACCGGTTTCCGTCCGGGCGGCGGCACTCCCTGCGGGGAGGCGGGCAAGAGCGGAGATTCTAGGTCAGGGGCGGCGGCGGAGGCGAATGGTTTTCCGTCCCCTAGGGGACGCCCCCTCCACCCAGGAGGGGAACGGGTCCGCCCGGGGGTGGACACGGGCGGACCGGAAATTGGACCTCTGGGCCGATGCCGCCCTTATGTCCCAAGACGCACCATGGAGGCATGAGCGCAGCAACCATCCACCCCGCCCCCGTCCGCCCGACCGGCGCCACACCGGCCACCGGCGGCACCCGCCCCCATCGACTGGGCAATGCCCTCCGCGCCATAAAAGTCTTCGCGGGCGCCGCGTTCAGCGTGGTCGTCCTCGGCGAGTACGGCGAGGAAGCGGGCATACGCCGTAAGTGACCCGGGCCCTCAGCTCTCCGCGAGCAGCTCGTCCGCGTCCATGATCCGGTACGCGTAGCCCTGTTCCGCCAGGAAGCGCTGGCGGTGCGCGGCGAAGTCCTGGTCGATCGTGTCCCGGGCGACGACCGAGTAGAAGTGGGCCTGATGCCCGTCGGCCTTCGGCCGCAGCACCCGCCCGAGCCGCTGGGCCTCCTCCTGGCGCGAGCCGAACGTACCCGAGACCTGGATTGCCACGGTCGCCTCCGGCAGGTCGATGGAGAAGTTGGCGACCTTGGAGACGACCAGCACGCTGATCTCGCCCTCACGGAAGGCGCCGAACAGCTTCTCGCGCTGCGCGTTGGACGTCTCGCCCTTGATCACCGGCGCGTTCAAGTGCTCGCCCAGCTCGTCGAGTTGATCGATGTACTGCCCGATGACGAGGATCTGCTGACCGGCGAACCGGCGCACGATCGCCTCCGTGACCTTCCGCTTCGTCGCGGTCGTCGCACAGAAGCGGTACTTCTCCTCCGCCTCGGCGGTGGCGTACGCCAGCCGCTCGGAGTCCGTGAGGTTGACGCGCACCTCCACGCAGTCGGCGGGCGCGATGTAGCCCTGCGCCTCGATCTCCTTCCACGGCGCGTCGAACCGCTTCGGCCCGATGAGCGAGAACACGTCCGACTCCCGGCCGTCCTCCCGCACGAGGGTCGCCGTCAGCCCCAGCCGCCGCCGGGCTTGCAGATCCGCGGTGAACTTGAAGACGGGCGCGGGCAGCAGATGCACCTCGTCGTAGAGGATGAGGCCCCAGTCGCGGGAGTCGAAGAGTTCCAGGTGCGGGTAGATCCCCTTCCGCCTGGTCGTCAGCACCTGGTACGTGGCGATGGTGACCGGCCGGATCTCCTTCCGGGTCCCGCTGTACTCGCCGATCTCGTCCTCGGTCAGGGAGGTCCGCTTGATCAGCTCGTGCTTCCACTGCCGGGCGGAGACGGTGTTGGTGACGAGGATGAGCGTCGTCGACTTGGCCTGCGCCATGGCCCCCGCGCCGACCAGGGTCTTCCCCGCCCCGCAGGGCAGCACGACGACACCGCTGCCACCGTGCCAGAAGTTCTCCACGGCCTGCTTCTGGTACGGCCGCAGCGCCCACCCCTGCTCGTCCAGCTCGATCGGGTGCGCCTCGCCGTCGACGTACCCGGCGAGGTCCTCGGCCGGCCAGCCCAGCTTCAGCAGCACCTGCTTGATCTGGCCGCGCTCGGAAGGATGCACGGCCACGGTGTCGGGGTCGAGCCGGCTGCCGACCAGCGGGGCGATCCGCTTCGAGCGCAGGATCTCCTCCAGCACCGGCCGGTCGGTGGTGGTCAGCACGAGCCCGTGCGCCGGATGCTTGCTGAGCGTCAGCCGCCCGTAACGGTCCATCGTCTCGGCGATGTCGACCAGCAGCGCGTGCGGCACGGGGTACCGGCTGTACTCGACGAGCGCGTCCACGACCTGCTCGGCGTCGTGCCCGGCGGCCCGCGCGTTCCACAGCCCGAGCGGTGTCACCCGATAGGTGTGGATGTGCTCGGGCGCCCGCTCCAACTCGGCGAACGGCGCGATGGCCCGCCGACAGTCGTCGGCGCGCTCGTGATCGACCTCAAGGAGGAGGGTCTTGTCGGACTGGACGATGAGGGGGCCATTCACGTACGTACACATCCCTTCCGCACGGCCAAACGTCCAGTGTGCACTACCGGCCGGTGATCACGGTCGGCTCTGCGAGGGTGGGGGCCATGGGAGAACTGGTGGACCGGGTGGACGAACAGGACCGGGTCGTCGGGACCGCGGACCGGGGCGAGGCCATCGCGCGGCACTGGCTGCACCGGGTCGCGACGACCGTCTGCCGGGACGGGGAGGGCCGGATCCTGGTGCACCGGCGGGCGGCGGGCATGTCCCGGTTCCCGGGGCAGTACAACTTCCTGGTGGGTGGTGCCGCGGAGGTCGGGGAGTCCTACGAGGAGGCGGCGGCCCGTGAACTCACCGAGGAACTCGGGGTGGTGGCACCGGTCCGGTTCGTCTTCAAGTACCTGTGCCGGGGCGCGATCAGCCCGTACTGGATGGGTGTCCACGAAGCGGTCGTCGGTGGGGACATCACGCCCGACCCGGACGAGATCTCCTGGTACGCGTGGGTCACGGAGGACGAGCTGCGGGCGAGGGCCGGGCGTCCGACGTTCGTGGCGGACTCGGTCGAGGCGCTGGACCGCTACCTGGACCGCCGCCCCGACCACGACCTGGGCCGCCGTCCGGACCGAGGCGGGCCTATTCCGCCAGCTCCGCGACCCCCGTCACCCGGTGCAGCGGATACGTCCGGACCTCGTCCGCCGTGTGGTCGTAGGCCGTGACGAAGCCGCCCTCGACGCGGATGGGGGCGATGACGCGCTGGCTGGCGGAGCCCTCGGCGTTGACGTAGCCGATCCAGAGGGTGGTGCCGGTGAGGACGGCGGCCTGCATGGTGGCGAGGGTCTCGGCGGGGCCGGTGCGGGGGAGTTCACCGGCCGGGGCCGGGGTCGTCGACGGTTTCAGCGGGGTGGTCGAGGCGCGGTCGCCCGCCCTGATCGCGCGGATCGCCGCCGAGAGGAGGGTCGTGTCCGGGGTGGGCGGGCCGTCCGGTACCGGCTCCGGAGCCGTGCGCGGCGGGGTGCGGTGGGCGTGGGCGCGGGTGATGACGACATCGCCGTCCGCGGACTCGGCGGCCGGGGCGAAGCCCAGCGCGCGCAGACCGTCGAGGAGGGTCGCCGGATCGGCCTGCGCGGCGAGCACGGTCGGCGCGAGGCGCCGCAGCCGCAGGCCCGCCGAGCGTTTGTCCGCGAGGATCTCGCTGAGCACCGTGTCGTCGTCGCACCGCACGTACGCCGAGGCCGCGCCGATCCGCAGATGGCCGTGTCTGCGGGCCACGTCGTCGATCAGATAGGCGAGGGGCTGCGGGACCGGCGTACGGGAGTGCGCGGTGAGGAAGGCGTGCAGGTCGGAGGCGGAGCGGCCCGCGTCCAGGGCGCGGCGCACCGAACCCGGGGTGAAGCGGTAGACCGTCGCCCCGCCCTTCGACTCCACGTCGGCGAGCACGTCCAGCACATCGGCGAGCGGGCGTTGCAAGGGGCCGGGGGCCACCGCCGTCAGGTCCGCCTGGAGCAGCACGTGGTCCAGCGGCTCGGGGAGGAGCGGGGCGAGCAGCCGGGCGGCGGTGGCGCTCGCCGCGGCCTGCTCGGCGGGGGAGAGCGGTTCGGGGGGAGCGGGCGGCCGGTGGTGGTGGACGGGAAGCTTGTCACCGGGTCCGGCCGGAGGCGTGGGCTCGGCGGGGCCGACAGGGGCCGCAGGGTAGGCGGGGGCCAGAGGGTTGGCGGAGGACGCGGGGTCGGCGGGGGCCACAGGGCTGGCGGCAGTCGTCGCGCCCCGGGCGCCCAGCAGCGCGCGACCCTGTCCCGACAGGGCTCCGCGGCCCGTCACCCCGAGCAGTTCCGCCTCCTCCAGCGTCCACCGGGCCAGCCGGCTGCGCAGGTCCTCGTCGGACTGCGGCGCCGCACCGCCCGTCCCCCGCACCGGCCGCTCCCAGCGCAGCCGCGCCAGCACCGACTCGGCGGACGGCGAGGCGCCCTCGGGCAGGGCGGCGAGCAGGCCCAGCACCCGGTGCCGTACCTCCGGGGCGGCCGAACGGTCCAGGCCGGGGCCCAGCGCCGACAGCGTGCGCTCCTTCGCGTCCCGGCCGCCCACCAGCCCGGACGTGCGGGTCGCCGTCAGCCAGGTCTCGGCCAGGTGCGTCCAGCGCCGCGCGGCGGGCCGCTCCAGCCACTCGTCGTAGGCCGGGGTCGCCGCATACCGTTCGTCGGCCTCGCCGTCGGACGCCAACAGGCCCGCCGCGTAAGCGAGTTCGACCCAGAACGCGGCGACCGGCTCCGCCAGGTCCAGCGCGACGGCGGTCCGCTTCAGATCGCGGATGCTGAGGCCACCGGCCCGCAGCACGCTCGGCCCGCCCTCGTCCCAGTCCTTCAGCAGCTCCTCGACCGTCGCCAGCGCCGTGTACGCCTGCCCGGCCGCCGCCGCGTCCACCACCCGCGGCCGGTGCGTCGCCCTCGCCTCGACCGGAGGCGCCACCGGCTCCGTCTCCCGGTGCGCCCGCCCGGCCCGCAGATGCAGGGCCACCTCACGCGGCAGTACGACCGTGCCGGGCGCCGTCGGCAGCAGCAGCCCCCGGTCGATCAGCCAGCGCAGCCGGGCCGCCGGCTCGGCCGTCACCTGCCCGTACGGCGGCCCCCACACCAGCCGGTTCAACACCTCCACGGAGTCTCCGGGGGCACCGGCCAGCAGCGCCTTCATCCGCCGCCGGGCCGTGAACAGCTTGGTGAGCGCGGCCACCGCCGACACCGGGTCATGGGTGGACGGCAGCCCCGCCGCCGTCACGATCTCCTGGATCCGGCCCGGCGACATCCCCGCCGTGGCCTCCGCGACCGTAGGACCCAGGCCGGTCGGCGACGGATGCTGCGGCGCGGGCGCCAGCAGCTCACGGGCCGTCCGCACCAGCCGCAGCCGGTCCTCCGCACCCCACACCAGCGCCTGCTCGCGCAGTACCGCGACGGCGCGCGGCAGCGCGTTCACCACCGCCGGATCGCGCGCGTCGCCCGCCATCAGCCCCAGCAACTCGTCGTACGACGCCGGGTCCGCCGCCACGGCCAGCGCCTGCGCCGCCTGCAACGTGAAACGGTCCAGCCGCTCCAGCGCCCGCACCACCGAAGCGCGCGTGCCGGCCCTGGTCGCGAGCTGGGTGAGGTCGGTCGGCACGGGCGTGATGAGGTCGGGGCGGCTGCGCAGCAGCGCGGCCAGGGAGGCGTCGTCCCTGGTTCGGAGTGCCTCCGCGAGCGAACGGGGCGGTGTGGCCGGAGTGCTCATCCGACCCACGGTAGCGGGTGGGTGCGACGGTGGGGGAGCGCGGACGACGTGAGGTTCCCGGCACCGGGCCCGCTGGCGGTAACGTCTGTCACCACGGGGTATCCAACGCACCCGCCCCGGAGGGGACTTCGTGGGTATCGAGAGCGACCAGGTCGTCTACGAGTATCTGAGCCGCGTCGGCGACGTGGCGCAGCAACGCCAGCTGCCCTCGGTCGCCCGGATGCGGCTGGTGTCGGAGCTGCGCAACGAGATCGACCGGCGCCGTGCCGGAGCCGCCGCCGACACCCCCGCCGCCGTCCAGCGCATCCTGAAGGCCCTCGGCACCCCGGACGAGGTCGTCGCCGCGGCCGGTACCGGCGCCGGTGTCCCCCTCGCGCCGTCCGCGTCCGTCCCCGTGCAGCGCGACCACGAGGACGACCTGCGGCCCAAGGGCCTGCGCCGGGTCGTACCGCGTCCGCGGCCCGCCAAGGCCGCGCCCGCGCCGGAACCCGACAGCGGCGCCGCCCCGCCGCACCTCGCGAGCGCGGCCGAACTCGGGGACAGCGTGCTGCGGCCCGACTGGTGGCGGGTGGAGAGCGGCGGCGACGGCAACGGCAACGGGTTCGCGCTCGGCGACAGCGTGCCCGGTTTCACCGGTGGCGTGGAGATCCCCGAACTCCTCAAGCCCCCGCCGCCCAAGGAGACTTCCAAAGAGGTTCCCAAGGAGACGCCGGAGGAGCCGGTGGCCGCACCGGCCGTCGAGCAGGCGCCCGAAGCCCCCGCCCGCCGCCGCCGAGTGGTCCCCCGCCTGCCCACCGGAGGCTGGTCCAACCCGCTCCTCCTGATCGCCGCCGCACTCCTCGTCGTCGGCGCGGTGCTCGGCAACTGGTTCGCGCTGCTGCTGGGTTGGCTCATCGCGTACGCCTCGCGGCGGCTGACCGACGCGGAGACGAAGTGGGCGGTGATCGGGATGCCTACGGCGGCCGTCGTGGCCGGGATCGTCTGGCTCTGGGGCCGCAACGACGGCCGCTGGGGCACCCCCGTCGCCCAGGGCCACATGAACGACGCGATCTCCCAGACCTGGCCGTGGGTGGTGCGGGGCGCGGCCGTCGCGTCGGCGCTGTTCCTGGTGTGGCGCTCACAGCGACGACGGTGACGGTCGCGGGCCCTGGTCCCTGGAACCTGTGGCCTGGGCCCTGGGCACAATGGCCCATATGACCTCGCGCGCTCAGCACCCCGCCCCGCAGGCTTCGCCCACTCCGCACACTCCGCCCACTCCGCCCGCCCCGACGGTCGGTTTCGACCTCGACATGACCCTCATCGACTCCCGGCCCGGTATCCACGCCTGCTACCTGGCACTGGCGGAGCGGACGGGCACGTACATCGACGCCGATCTGGCGGTCACCCGGCTCGGCCCACCGCTCGCCGACGAGCTGATCAACTGGTTCCCGGCGGACCGGGTGCCCGCCATGTCCGACCTGTACCGCGAGATGTACCCGTCGATCGCCGTCGCCGCGACCCCCGCGATGCCCGGTGCCCGCGAGGCGATGGCGGCCGTGCGGGCGGCCGGTGGGCGGGCGGTCGTCGTCACCGCGAAGTACGAGCCCAACGCCAAGCTGCACCTCGCGCACCTCGGCATCGACGCCGACGCGGTGATCGGCGACCTGTGGGCCGAACAGAAGGCGGAGGCGCTGCGCGAGGAGGGCGCGAGCGTCTACGTCGGCGACCACGTCGGGGACGTGCGCGGCGCGCGGGCCGCCGGTGCCCTGTCGGTCGCGGTGGCGACCGGGCCGTGCGACGAGGAGGAGTTGCGGACGGCCGGTGCGGATGTCGTGCTCGGCGCTCTCACCGAGTTCCCGCGATGGCTTTCGGACTACCTCGTGACACGCGCCTGACGGCGGCCGGCGGCCACGGACCGCAGTACTCCGGCGGCGGCGAGCAGGAATCCGACGCCCATGAGCATGCTCAAGAGGTACATGTATGTCGGAAAAGGCGTCGTATGGAGCAGCAGCGGTACCACGGTGACGAGTGTGGCCACCGCACCGACGAAGAAGACGATGGCACCGGCACGGATCAGTCGGTCACCGGCCACGGCGGAATTCGTTTGGGTTTTGTCACGCACTCGACCAGGGTAGTTCCCTGCGCACAGGAACAGTCCGGCGACGTCTTGTCACCGGCCTGAAGACCATTAGCCTTGGTACCGGCAGTTCCCCAGTGTTTTCCGAGCAGTTTTCCGACGAGTACGAGGACGAGGACAGACGTGCCCACCGGCAAGGTCAAGTGGTTCAACAGCGAGAAGGGCTTCGGCTTTCTCTCCCGCGACGACGGCGGCGACGTCTTCGTCCATTCCTCGGTACTGCCCGCCGGAGTTGACGTGCTGAAGCCCGGACAGCGCGTGGAGTTCGGGGTCGTCGCCGGTCAGCGCGGTGACCAGGCACTTTCGGTCACGCTGCTCGACCCGACCCCCTCGGTCGCGGCGGCGCAGCGCAAGAAGCCGGACGAACTGGCCTCCATCGTCCAGGATTTGACGACCCTTCTCGAAAACATCACCCCGATGCTGGAGAAGGGCCGCTACCCCGACAAGGCCTCCGGCGGCAAGATCGCGGGCCTGCTGCGCGCGGTCGCCGACCAGTTGGACGTATAGCCGCGACACCGCACGACGGCGCACCGCACGACATCGCACCGCACGACTCCGCACCGCATCCCACCGCCCCTTCCGGCTACGGGAATTCGAGCGAATCCGGTCCGAGGGGCGGCACCAGCCCCTCGGCCGCCGCACGCGTCAACAGCCCCCGGATCGCGGCAAGTCCGTCCACGCCGAGGTCGGCGGTGAACTCGTTGACGTAGAGGCCGATGTGCTGGTCGGCGACGGACGGGTCCATCTCCTGGGCGTGGGCCATGACGTACGGGCGGGAGGCCTCCGGGTCGTCCCAGGCGGCGCGCACGGACGTGCGGATGGAGTCGGCGAGCAGGGTCAACCGCTCGGCGCCCAGGGACCGTTTGGCGATGATCGCGCCCAGCGGGATCGGCAGACCGGTGGTCGCCTCCCAGTGCTCGCCCATGTCCGCGAGCTTGTGCAGCCCGTAGTTCTGATAGGTGAAGCGGGCCTCGTGGATGACGAGCCCCGCGTCGACCTTCCCGTCCCGCACGGCCGGCATGATCTCGTGGAACGGCATGACGACGATCTCGCCCACCCCGCCCGGGACCGTGTCCGCCGCCCAGAGCCGGAACAGCAGATACGCCGTCGACCGCTCGCCCGGCACCGCGACCGTACGGCCGGTGAGGTCCGTGTCCGCGTCCCGGGTGAGGACCAGCGGCCCGCAGCCCCGCCCCAGCGCGCCCCCGCAGGGCAGCAGCGCGTACGTGTCGAGGACGTACGGCAGCACGGCGTACGACACCTTCAGGACGTCCAGCTCGCCTCGCTCGGCCATGCCGTTGGTGATGTCGATGTCCGCGAAGGTCACGTCCAGCGCGGGCGCGCCCGGCACCCGGCCGTGCGCGAGGGCGTCGAAGACGAAGGTGTCGTTGGGGCAGGGGGAGTAGGCGATGCGCAGCGGCTGCTCAGTGGTCATGCGGGTTCCAACTCTCCAGTACGGGCGCGCACTTCCCGAAGCCCTCGGTCAGGGCGGCGAGCGCGTCGCCGATGCGCCAGGCGGCGCGGTCGCGCGGGCCCACGGGGTTGGAGACCGCGCGCAGTTCCAGGACGGGGACGCCGTGGACGGCGGCGGCCTCGGCGACGCCGAAGCCCTCCATCGCCTCCGCGAGGGCCCGGGGGTGGCGGGCGCGGAGTTCGGCGGCACGGGCGGCCGTACCGGTCACCGTGGACACGGTCAGTACGGTGCCGGGGCGGGCGCCGCTCGCGGTCGCGATTGCTCGTACGAGTGCGGCGGGCGGGCGGTGGGTGACCGCGCCGAAGCCGAGTTCGGTGACCGGGAGGAACCCTTCGGGGGTCTGGGCGCCCAGGTCGGCGACGGTGATCTCGTCGGCGACCACCAGGGAGGCGACGGGCGCCTCGGGCTGGAAGCCGCCGCCGATCCCGGCCGACACGACGAGGTCGTAGGGGACGCGGGCGAGCGCGGTCGCGGTGCCGGCGGCAGCGGCGGCCGGACCCACCCCTACGGCGGTGACGGTGATCCGGTCACCGGTCAACGCCCGCGCCACCGCGTCCCGTTCGGCCGGGACGGCGGTGGCGACGAGGACGCGGGGGGACGACGTGGTCAGGAGTCCTTCTTGAACTTGAAGGACCAGATGCCCTTGACCGTCTTGTCGCCCTCCTTGATGGAGACGACGGTCGAGTTGCCGGTCGCGCCGTACTGGGTGTTGAAGAACACGCTGCCCGGGATGGTCCGGTAGGTCTTCTTGCTGGAGTCGGTCAGCGGCTGACCGTTCATCAGGATCGTCCAGCCGTTGTCGGCGATCTTCGGGTCGACACCGAAGCGCACCGTCTCGTCCGGGTCGACCGAGATCGAGGTGGAGGCCTTGAGGCACTTCGGCAGGTCCGCGGTCTTCACCGCGTCGCCGTCGTTGTAGCAGGTGGCCTCCGTGTGGACCGAGTTCCTCCCGACGGTGATCGTCGAGATCGGCGTCGGCTTGTCGCACGCCGACAGGACGAGCAGTCCGGCGGAAACGGCGCCGGCGGCGGCGACGGCGCGGCGGCGTCGCACAGCGGATTGCATGGTCATGGGGCGAAGGCTATCGGGCCCGTCCAGTCCTCCCCCCACGTGGGGTGCGGCGTGCCGGGCCGGGGGGCGCGGGTTAGGCCACTCGCGGGCGTCCGCCGCCGGGCCGGGGTGACACGGGTCAGGCCACCCGGGGGCGTCCGCCGCTCCCGTGCCGGGCCGAGGCGAGCAGTCCGCGCAGGGTGGTCAGCCAGCCCAGGGCGATGACCGCGGCGGCCAGGGTGAGGCCGAGGGCGCCGTTCAGGGGCATCACGATGCCGATCGCGCCGCCCAGCACCCAGGCCATCTGGAGCATCGTCTCCGAGCGCGCGAACGCCGAGGTCCGCACCAGCTCGGGCACGTCCCGCTGGATCAGGGCGTCCAGCGACAGCTTGGCCAGGGCCTGGCAGAACCCGGCCGTGGCCGCGAGGCACGCCACCAGCACGGCGCCGAAGAAGATCGCGGCCGTGATCGCCGCACCGAGCACCAGCGCGACCACCGTCACGATGATGATCTCCGGTGCCCGCTGCCGCAGCCAGGACCCGACCGCCGTACCGAGCGCGTTGCCGACGCCCGCCGAGACGGCGACTATGCCCAGCGACACGGCCGCGCTCTGCCCGGTCATCGGATGCTCGCGCAGCAGGAACGCGAGGAAGAAGGTCAGGAAGCCGGACAGCCAGCGCAGCGCCGCGTTGGCGCCGAGCGCGTGCGTGACGGCGATGCCGACCGTGCGCAGCCCGGGACGCTTGACCTCCTTGGGATGCGGCCCGTGCAGATGGTTCTCGTCGGCGGCGAGCAGCGCCGTGTCCTCGCCCTTGGCCGAGTCGACCTTGGGGTCCAGGAAGAAGCACAGGACCGTACCCGCCACGAAGATCACGAAGGCGCCGTAGAGCGGCCAGGGGTCACCGATGGCATGCAGCCCGCCCGCGATCGGGGCGGCCACACCGGTGGCGAGGAGCCCGGCGAGGGTGACCCGCGAATTCGCCTTCACCAGCGAGATGCGGGGCGGCAGCAGCCGGGGCACCACGGCGCTTCTGACGACGCCGTACGCCTTCGAGGCGACCAGGGCACCCAGGGCGGCCGGATACAGCTCCAGGCTGCCGCTGGCGACCGCGCCGGAGATGATCAGCGCGAGGAGGGCGCGGGCCAGCATCGCGGCGGCCATCGCCGCGCGGCGGCCGTGCGGGAGCTTGTCGAGGAGGGGCCCGATCACCGGGGCCAGGACCGTGAAGGGCGCCATGGTGATCGCGAGGTACAGGGCGACCCGGCCCCGCGCCTCGTCGGTCGGTACGGAGAAGAAGACGGTCGACGCGAGGGCGACGGTGATCATGACGTCGCCGGCGCCGTTGACCGCGTGCAGCTCGATCAGCCGGCCGAGGCCCGACTCGCCCGCGCCGTGCGCGTGGGTCGCCTTGCGGATGCCCCGGGCGGTACCGGTGACGGGGAAGTGCAGGGCACGACCCATCGCACGGACGGAACCGCCGACCCGGCCCGAACCGCCACCTCGGATGTTCCCCTTGGCGCCACCGACACCGGTGGCACCTTGGGGCGACCTCGCGGCTGCCACCCCGTCATAGTGCCCCGAGAATGGCGCGAGTAGTGCCGTTACCGCACGTATGGCGGCCTCCTGAGATGGATTCAGTGCCGTTGCACAGGTCTCCGGACGGCCCTTCCACAGGTCTCCGGACGGCCGCCGCGCACCGCCCGGGAGAACGTCGGTGTGGGCGCACGGCCCGGGAGCAGGTAGCGTGCGTAGCGCGCCGTGGCGATTGTTCTCGGCCGCGCGCCTCTCGGCCATCCCGCAGAATGGATGGTGTAGGCGCGCCCGAGCGCGATCGGGCGCGGACGTCGACGCGGCCCTCAACCAGTGCCCCCAAGGGTTTGGTACATGTCTTCCAGCCGCTCCGTCCGCTCCCTTCGCCACGACAGGCGCACCCGTGAGACGGCGTAGGAGAGAAGCGATACCTGTGAGCGCAGCGACCACGCGAAGCCGCACCCCCGACCGCCTGTGCGCCGAGGCCGTCGACCTCGCCCGTGCCGCAGCCGAGGAGGCCGCCGCGCCCGGCGTGGTCGGCGAGCACGCGGGCTTCGAATCCGAGGGCGACCGTGTGGTCACGCACTTCTTCGAGTGCAAGGAGTTCGGCTACCGGGGCTGGCGCTGGGCGGTGACGGTCGCGAGGGCGTCCCGCGCGAAGCTCGTCACCCTGGACGAGGTCGTCCTCCTGCCCGGCCCCGACTCGCTCCTCGCCCCCGAGTGGGTCCCGTGGAGCGAACGCCTGCGCCCCGGCGACATGGGCCCCGGCGACCTTCTCCCCACGGACGCCGAGGATCTGCGCCTGGAGCCCGGCTACAGCGGCGAGGACGAGCCGCCGCCGAACTCGGCGGTCTCCGAGGAGATGGCGGAACTGGCCGAGGCGGAGGACGCGGAGGTGACGGCGGGCGCCCCCGCCGCCCTCCCGCCGGCCCCCTCCCGGGGCTCGATCGCCGCGGTGGCGGAGGAACTGGGCATCCGCCGCGCCCGGGTCCTCTCCCGCTACGGCCTGCACGTCGCCGCCGACCGCTGGGAGGACGGCTACGGCTCCAAGACCCCCATGGCCCAGGCGGCCCCCGCGGCCTGCGTCAGCTGCGGCTTCCTGGTCGCCGTGGGCGGCTCCCTGGGCCAGGCCTTCGGCGTCTGCGCCAACGAGTTCTCCCCGGCCGACGGCCACGTGGTGTCCTTGTCCTACGGCTGCGGCGGCCACTCGGAGGCAGCCGTCATGCCCAAACCGCCCCAGCCCCCGGCCCCGGTGATCGACGAGACGAAAGTCGACCCCTTCCCGCTCCGCCCCCCGGCGGACTCGGGTTCGGTCCCGGCGGGCGCGGACGAGGAAACGGCGGAGCTGGGGCATTCGTAACGCTCCGGGCCCTACCCGTGCAGCGCGCGGGTAGCCCCCATGCTTGGCTCGCCCGATGAACGAGTTGAACGAGTTGAACGAGTTGAACGAGTTGAATCTTCTGCTCACGGCGAGCGGCCTGCGCAACGAGACGCTGCGGGAAGCCCTCCGGGACATGCTGGGCAAGCCGTTCGGGGCGGCGAACGTCGTGTTCGTCCCCACGGCGTCCCTCGCCGAACCCGGCGACCACACCTGGCTGGTCGACGACATGAACCGGCTGCACGGCCTGGGCTGGCGGGAGTTCGACGTCCTGGAGCTCAACGGCCTGCCCAGGCAGCTGGTGCTGGACCGGCTGCTCCACGCCGACGTCGTCTACGTCGAGGGCGGCAACCACTACCACCTCGCCCGCAGCATCACCGGCAACGGCCTGGCCGAGGGCTTCCTGAAGGCACTGGAGAGCCGGGTCTACGTCGGCGTCAGCGCCGGATCGATGATCTTCAGCCGCAACCTCACCGAGCACTCCGCCGACGTCATCGGCGACACCGCCGACCTCCACCTCCTCGGCGCGACCACAGTGCAGCCGCCGTTCGCCCTCTTCGACTGGTACCTCAAACCCCACCTCCACTCACCGGACTTCCCCGAGCGGGACGACGCCTGGGCCGACCGCATCACCGAACGCGCCGACTTCCCGCTCTACTTCATCGACGACGACACAGCCATCCGCGTAAGGGGCGACGAAACAGACGTGGTCTCCGAAGGCCGCTGGAGATTCCACCCGTAGCAACGCAGCACGAGAAGCACCATGCACCCGCAGCCGCACGACGGACGGGAGCGGGTCGTGGCGGTACGGCGAGCCCGCCGCTTAGCTGGTCCCCACGCCGTCCACCCGACAACCGACAGAGGGGCGCGACCGCGGCGGGCTCGCCGTACCGCCACGACCCCGACACCCCCACCGCCCCGCCCGACCCCCACCGCTCGCGGCCGAAAACACGGCAGCCACGTCCGCGCGGTACCTTCATCGCGACGCCGATGAGGAGAGTGAACGTACGTGAGCAAGTTCGTGCGGCCCGCCGCCGAGGGTGCCGATCCGTTCGGGACCGCCCGTCTGCGGCGCGGGGTGCTCGACGCCTGGGCGACCAGCCCGGCGCGGTTCCGGGAGGACGCCAACGCCGAGGAGGACCTCG
Organism: Streptomyces sp. NPDC091280; assembly: GCF_044768565.1. NCBI lineage: Bacteria > Bacillati > Actinomycetota > Actinomycetes > Kitasatosporales > Streptomycetaceae > Streptomyces > Streptomyces sp. NPDC091280. Next base: position 1,205,532 of record NZ_JBIVUZ010000001.1, on the reverse strand, counting down.
TCCTCGGCGGCTACCGCGACCGCCTGGTCGTGGAGCTCGCGCAGAACGCCGCCGACGCCGCCGCCCGAGCCGGCGTGGCCGGCCGCCTCCGGCTCACCCTCCGCGACGGCGTCCTGTGCGCCGCCAACACCGGCGCCCCCCTCGACGCCGCCGGTGTCGAATCGCTCTCCACCCTCCGCGCCTCCGCGAAACGCGACGCGGGCGACAGCGCCGTAGGACGCTTCGGCGTCGGGTTCGCGGCCGTCGTCGCCGTGACCGACGAACCCGCCCTCGTGGGACGGCACGGCGGTGTCCGCTGGTCCCTCGCCGAGGCCCGCGACCTGGCCGAGGAGACCGCCCGGCACAGCCCGGGCCTCGGCACCGAGATCCGCCGCCGCGACGGCCACATCCCGCTCCTGCGGCTCCCGTTCGCCGCCGTGGGCAGCGCCCCCGACTCCTACGACACGGTCGTCATCCTCCCGCTGCGCGACACCGCCGCCGAGGACCTCGCCGAACGCCTCCTGGGCGCAGTCGACGACGCCCTGCTGCTGGCTCTGCCGGGGCTGGTGGAGGTCGTGATCGAGGTGGGGGACCAGGCCCCGCGCAGCCTGACCCGCCGCACGGTCGGCGCCGACACCGTCGTGGACGACAGCCGCGAGGGAACCACCCGTTGGCGGACGATCGACGCGCACGGCGAACTCGCCCAGGAACTCCTCGCCGACCGCCCGGTCGAGGAGCGGCTGCGGCCCCAGTGGTCCGTCACCTGGGCCGTCCCCGTGGACGCCGACGGCACCCCGGCCCGCCCCCGCACCAGCCCCGTCGTGCACGCGCCGACGCCCAGCGACGAACCCCTCGGCGTCCCCGCGCTGCTGATCGCGTCGCTCCCGCTGGACACCACCCGCCGCCACGCGGCCCCCGGCCCGCTGACCGACTTCGTGGTGGAGCGCGCGGCGGACGCCTACGTCGAACTCCTCGCCGCCTGGCGCCCGGTGACCGCAGGCGTCATCGATCTCGTCCCCGGCCCGCTGGCCAAGGGCGAGCTGGACGGCACCCTGCGCCAGGCCGTCCTGGAGCGGCTGCCGCGCACCGCCTTCCTCCCGCCCGCCGTCGAACCCGCCACCGACGACCCGGAGTTGCCCGAGGCGCTACGGCCCCGGGACGCCGAGATCGTCGAGGGCGCGGGCGCCGACACCGTGCGCGTCCTCGCCGAGGTGCTCCCCACGCTCCTGCCCGCCGGCCTCGAACGCCGCGTGGAACTGCGGACGTTGGGCGTCGCCCGGCTCCCGCTCGCCGACGCCGTCGACCGCCTGGCGGGCCTGGAGAAGGACCCCACCTGGTGGCGACGGCTCTACGACAGCCTCGCGGGCGTCGACCCCGACCGGCTGTCCGGCCTGCCGGTACCGCTCGCCGGGGGCACCCCCCAGGCGTTCGGAGCCACGGGAACACGTACGACCATCGGACCCCGGCAGGTCCTCCTGCCCACCCCGGACTCCGCGCAGGTCGCCCCCGAGGTCCTGGCCCGGCTCGGCCTCAAGGTCGTCCACCCGGACGCCGCGCACCCCCTGCTGGAGAAGCTCGGCGCGCTGCCCGCCACGCCCCGCGCGGTCCTCACCACCCCGCAGGTCCGGGCCGCCGTGGCCGCCTCCCTCGACGACGAGGGCGGCGCCGTGTGGGACGAACCGTCCCTGGACGCCGAGGAGTTGGCCGACACGGTCCTCGCCCTCGTCCGGGACGCGGACCTGGCGCCCGGCGACGAGCCCTGGCTCGGCGCGCTCGCCCTGCCCGACGAGGAGGGCGAACTCGTGCCGGCGGGCGAACTCGTCCTGCCCGGCAGCCCGTTCGCCGAAGTGATGCGGGAGGACGAACTCGCCTTCGTGGACGCGGAGTTGGCCGAACGCTGGGGCGAACAGCCGCTGGCCGCCTGCGGGGTCCTCGCCACCTTCGCCCTCGTCCGGGCCACCGACGTGGTCCTCGACCCGGACGAACTGGAGCCCCGCGACAGCGACTTCGCCGAACCCGACGACCCCGGCCTGCTGGACTCGGTGGACGTGTGGTCCGAGGACGTCCTCGACCGCTTCCCCGACACCCCCGTACCGCCCGTCGCGACGGAACTGGTGGCGGTCCGCGACCTGGACCTGGTGGACGACGACCGCTGGCCCCAGGCCCTCGCCCTCCTCGCCCAGCCGCCCCTGCGCGACGCGATCACCCAGCAGGTCCGCGTCCTGCTCCCCGACGGCTCCTACGAGGCCGTACGGCCCTACACCGCCTGGTGGTTGCGGGGGCACCCGGTGCTCGACGGCCGCCGCCCGGCCGGCCTCCTGGCGTCCGGCGGCGACCCGCTGCTGCGCGGCCTCTACGACGAGGCCGACGCGACCGGCTTCGACGACGAACAGGTGCTGCGCGCCCTGGGCGTGCGCACCTCGGTGGCCGCCCTCCTCGACGAACCCGGCGGCGCCGCCGAACTCCTGGACCGCCTGGCCGACCCGGACCGCGAGGTCACCGGAGCCCAACTGCACGCCCTCTACGGAGCGTTGGCCGACCTGGACCCCGAACAGGTCACCCTCCCCGACGACGTACGGGCCGTGGTCGACGGCGAGGTCACGGTCGTGGACGCGGCGGACGCGATGGTGGTCGACTCGCCCGACCTGCTCCCGTTCACCGCCGGCATCCCGCTCCTGCCCGTACGCCCGTCCCGGGCGGCCGAGTTGGCCGAACTCTTCCAGGTCCGCCGGCTCAGCGAGTCGGTGACGGGCTCGGTGGACTCCGAGGGCACCGAGCACGACGTGCCGGACTCCGTCCGTGTCCTGCTGGGCCCCCGCACCCCCGCGACCTACGTCGAGCACGAGGAACTCGTCGTCGACGGCGTCGAGATCGACTGGCGTCGGACACGGGACGGGGTGCTGCACGCCTCGACGCTGGAAGGCGTCGCCGCCGCCCTCGCCTGGGCGGCGGGCCAGTGGCCGCGCCGCTTCGAGGTGGCCGCCCTCCTGGAGGACCCGTCACGCACCGAGGAACTGGCCAGGGACCGCTGGTTCGACTGAGAAAACCTTGCCGAGTCGTACAACCATTGGTTCGACGGAAAAACCTTCCCGAGTCGTACAACCATTCCCATCCGTCACAGGTCTGTTCTGCCGGGCCAACTGGCCCCACGATCACTTCTGTAACTGGGGAACCCATGCGCATGCGTGCCACCCTCGGCGTCGTCACCGGCGCCCTGGCCCTGTCCGTCCTCGCCGTGCCTGCCGCGCAGGCCGACGAGGTCCAGGGCGACACCACGATCTCGGGGGTCGTGGTGAACGGCGGGAAGGCGGTCGTCGTCGGCGCGACCGCCAAGAAGACCATCACGGTCAGCTTCACGGTGAAGGACGCCTCGGGCGTCGGCTGGGCGCAGGCCATCCTGTACCACGGTGCCGACATCGACTCCTCCGACACCGGCGCCGTCGCCAACAGCAGCAACAACCGCGCCACCTGCACCACGGTCAACGCCACGACGTCGACCTGCAAGTCGACCTTCGACCTGGAGCCGGGCACCAACGTGTTCAACTTCGCGGCCGGCGGCTGGAAGGTCTGGGCCATCGCCACGGGCAAGGACAACGACTACGTCCAGAAGGACAACGCGAAGTCCTTCCAGGTCCAGCGCCTGTCCAAGCTCACGGTCGACGCCACCCCGGAGCCCGTGAAGAAGGGCAAGACCATCACGGTCACCGGCAAGCTCTCCCGCGCGAACTGGGACGCCGGCACGTACTCCGGCTACGCGACCCAGCCGGTCAAGCTCCAGTTCCGCAAGAAGAGCGCCAGCACCTACACCACGGTCAAGACCATCAAGACCAGCACCACCGGCGCCCTGAAGACCACCGTCAAGGCGACCGTCGACGGCTACTTCCGCTACAGCTTCGCGGGCACCTCGACCACCCCGGCGGTCAACGCCACGGGTGACTTCGTCGACGTGAAGTAAGCAGCGGCGTCACTGATCCGGTACGCGGCGGTCGACCAGTCTCCACACGAGCTCCAGGGCGACCGCCGCCACCGCCGCGATCCCCACCGCGACCCACGGCATCGTCACGCCCACCAGCTTCAGCGCGAAGAAGTGCTGGAGCCACGGCACGACCAGCACCACCACGAACGCGGCCCCCATCGAGGCCACCAGGGTGATCCGCCACCAGGTGTACGGCCGCGCGATGATCGCCAGCACCCACATCGAGATCAGGAACAGCGTCAGGGTCGCCGCACTGGTCTCCGCCCCCAACGACCCCTTCCCGGTGTAGTAGTGACGGGCGATCAGATACGTCACGAAGGTCGCCACCGCGGCGATCACCCCGCCCGGGATCGAGTACCGCATCACCCGCCGCACGAAGTGTGGCCGTGCCCGCTCCGTGTTGGGCGCCAGTGCCAGGAAGAACGCGGGGACACCGATCGTCAGGGTCGACAGCAGCGTCAAGTGCCGTGGCAGGAACGGGTATTCCACCCGCCAGCAGACCACCAGCACCGCCAGCAGCACCGAGTAGACGGTCTTGACGAGGAACAGCGTCGCCACCCGGGTGATGTTCCCGATGACCCGTCGCCCCTCGGCGACGACCGAGGGCAGCGTCGCGAAGCTGTTGTCGAGCAGCACGATCTGCGCGACCGCCCGGGTCGCCTCGGACCCCGAGCCCATCGACACCCCGATGTCGGCGTCCTTGAGGGCGAGCACGTCGTTGACGCCGTCCCCGGTCATCGCGACCGTGTGCCCGCGCGACTGCAAGGCCCCCACCATGTCCCGCTTCTGCTGCGGGGAGACCCGCCCGAACACCGTGCCCTCGTCCAGAGACTTCGCCATCTCCTCCTGTTCGGCCGGGAGTTGGCGCGCGTCCACGACCTGCCCGGTGAGCCCGAGCTTCCCGGCCACCGCCCCGACGGACACCGCGTTGTCCCCGGAGATGACCTTGGCCCGTACGTCCTGCTCGGCGAAGTAGCGCAGCGTCCTGGCCGCGTCGGGCCGCAACCGCTGCTCCAGGACGACCAGCGCGGTCGGCCGGGCGCTGCGGGCCACCTCGGGATCGTCCAGTTCGCCCGCGACCCGGGCCAGCAGCAGCACCCGTAGACCCTGTTCGTTGAGCCGTCCCGTCTCGGCCAGGGCGGGATCGTCCTCGGCCAGCAGCACGTCCGGCGCCCCGAGCAGCCAGGTGCTCGCCTCCCCGTCGCCCTCGCTGAAGGACGCCCCGCTGTACTTGCGCGCGGAGGAGAACGGCAGCGACTCCACGCACCGCCACTCCTCGCTGTCCGGGTAGGCGGCGATGATCGCCTGGAGCGACGCGTTGGGCCGCGGGTCCGACTCGCCGAGCGCGCCGAGGACTTTGCGTACGTACGCCTCGTCCGCCCCGCCGAGCGGACGCAGTTCGGTGACGTCCATGCCGCCCTCGGTGAGCGTGCCGGTCTTGTCGAGGCAGACCGTGTCGACGCGGGCGAGCCCCTCGATGGCCGGAAGTTCCTGGACGAGGCACTGTTTCCGGCCGAGCCGGATGACGCCGATCGCGAAGGCCACCGAGGTGAGCAGGACGAGCCCTTCCGGGACCATGGGCACGATCCCGCCGACCGTCCGGGCGATCGAGTCCTTGAACCCGTGCTGCTTCACGACGAGTTGGCTGATGACCAGGCCGATCGCGGTCGGGATCATCATCCACGTCACGTACTTGAGGATCGTGGAGATACCGGTGCGCAGCTCGGAGTGGACGAGCGTGAACCGCGAGGCCTCCTCGGCGAGTTGGGCGGCGTAGGCCTCGCGCCCCACCTTCGTCGCCTCGAACGCGCCACCGCCGGCGACCACGAAGCTCCCGGACATCACCGCGTCCCCGGGCCGTTTGACGACCGGGTCGGCCTCGCCGGTGAGCAGCGACTCGTCGATCTCCAGCCCGTCCGCCTCGACGCACTCCCCGTCGACCACGACCTTGTCGCCCGGCCCGATCTCGATGAGGTCGCCGAGCACGATCGCGGAGGTGCTGACCTCCACGGCGGCCCCGTCCCGCCGTACGGTCGGCTTCGCCTCGCCGATCACCGCGAGGGAGTCGAGGGTCTGCTTGGCCCGCCACTCCTGGATGATCCCGATCCCGGTGTTGGCGATGATCACGTACCCGAACAGGCTGTCCTGGAGCGGCGCCACGAACAGCATGATCAGCCAGAGCACGCCGATGATCGCGTTGAACCGGGTGAAGACGTTGGCGCGGACGATCTCGCCGAGGGAGCGGCTGCTGCGCACCGGGACGTCGTTGACCTCCCCGCGCGCCACCCGGTCGGCGACCTCGGCGGTGCTGAGTCCATGGGCCCGCCGTGCCGGAACGGGCACGGGGTGCACAGGGTCGAGTTCGGCGCCCGCGTCGGTGTGCGTCATGCATTCGACGGTACGTGCGGATTTACGGCTTCACCCGCCGAGTGCCCGGAAGATCCGACCAGGGGAGGAGCCGGGTAGTGCGTGGGTAGTACGGGCTATCCGGCGGACTCCGCCTCCGGTGCCGCCGCGCGCCTGATCGCCGCGTCCCGTCCCCGGACGTACCAGATGCCGATCAGTCCGAGCCCGGCCCCGGCCAGGCAGGTCCACAGCCACCACAGATGGCCGTGGTCGTCGAACCAGCCGTAGAAGGGGAGCTGTACCAGGAAGAGGACGAACCAGAGGATCGTGCCGCCGATGATGGTCGGGACGATCGGGCCCTCCAGGGGCTCCGGTGCCTCGTGTGTCGGTGTCCACTTCGCCATGCCCACAGCTTACGAGGCGACACGGGGAGCCCGGACGGGCGCGTGGTCTACGCGCGGAGATAGCGCCTGACGTCTTCATATGTTCATACTGAAACCGCTTCCCACTGTCCACTTCTGCTCGTAGGAACCTCCAATGCAGACCGCCCTCGACCGCTACTTCAAGATCTCCGAACGGGGCAGCACCCTCCCCCGCGAGATCCGGGGCGGGTTCGCCACCTTCTTCGCGATGGCGTACATCATCGTGCTGAACCCGATCATCCTCGGCAGCGCCAAGGACATGTACGGCCACCACCTCGACAACGGCCAGCTGGTCACCGCCACCGCCGTCACCGCCGCCTTCACCACCCTCCTCATGGGGGTCATCGGCAACGTCCCGATCGCGCTGGCCGCCGGACTCGGCGTGAACTCCGTGGTCGCCCTCCAGCTCGCGCCCCGCATGTCGTGGCCGGACGCGATGGGCATGGTCGTCCTGGCCGGCCTCGTCGTGATGCTGCTGGTCGCCACCGGACTGCGCGAGCGCGTGATGAACGCGGTGCCCTACGGCCTGCGCAAGGCGATCGCCATCGGTATCGGCCTGTTCATCATGCTGATCGGGCTCGTGGACTCCGGGTTCATCACCCGCATCCCGGACGCCGCCCAGACCACCGTCCCGCTCCAGCTCGGCGCGGACGGTCACCTCAACGGCTGGCCGGTCCTGATCTTCGTCCTGGGCGTGCTGCTCACCCTCGGGCTGATCGTCCGCAAGGTCTCCGGCGCGATCCTGATCTCCATCGTCGCGATGACCGTCCTCGCGGTGATCGTGAACGCGGTCGCGACGATCCCGAGCTGGGGCCTGACGGCACCCAAGTGGCCCGGCAACCCGGTCGCCACCCCCGACTTCGGCCTGATCGGCCAGTTCAGCCTGTTCGGCGGCTTCTCCAAGGTCGGCGTGCTGACCGGCGTCCTGTTCGTCTTCACGGTCCTGCTGTCGTGCTTCTTCGACGCGATGGGCACGATCATGGGCATCAGCGACGAGGCCAAGCTGACCGACGGCGAGGGCAACATGCCCGGCATCAACAAGGTCCTCTTCGTCGACGGCATCGCCGTCGCGGCCGGCGGCGCCAGCTCCTCGTCCGCGACCACCTGCTTCGTGGAGTCCACGGCCGGAGTCGGCGAGGGCGCCCGCACGGGCTTCGCGAACGTCGTCACGGGCGCCCTGTTCGCCGTGGCGCTGTTCCTCACGCCCGTCGCCACGATGGTCCCCTCCCAGGCGGCCACCCCCGCGCTGCTCGCGGTGGGCTTCCTGATCCTGGCGGGCTCCGTCAAGGAGATCGACTGGGCCGACCACACGATCGCGATCCCGGCCTTCGTCACGATGGTGATGATGCCGTTCACCTACTCGATCACCAACGGCATCGGCATGGGCTTCATCACCTTCGTGGTGCTGCGCCTGGTGGCGGGCCGGGGCCGGGAGGTCCCGGTGCCGATGTACGTCGTGGCGGCGGTCTTCGGCTTCTACTACCTGATGCCGGCCCTGGGTCTCACGTGACCCCGTTGACCCCGTAGAACTTCTCTGTCTCCTCGACCGCGGTCTGGAACCGCTCGTCGAAGTCGTCGCGAACGAGCGTCCGGACCACATAGTCCTGGACGCTCATTCCCCTTTTCGCCGCATGGTGTCGGAGCCGTTCGAGCAGCTCCCCGTCTATCCGCAGGCTGAGCACGCTGGTCCCCATGGAACGAGGGTCAGGGGCGGCCCCGGCCACCGTGTCACGTTCCGCTCCGGTATCACCCATATGGGTGACGGAAGGGTTCAGTGGCCAGAGTCACGGGCATCTCGGCGTGTCGTATCCGTGTCCAGTTGGTCTTTAGCGAGAGTAATGAGTTACGCTAAAGAACATGCCGGACCTTAACCATGGCGACGACGCTGCCGCCGTGAACTCCCTGCGATCAGCCGTGATGCGGTTGTCCCGCCGACTCAAGCACCAGCGGGTCGACGAGTCACTGAGCCCCACCGAGATGTCGGTGCTGGGCACCCTGTCCAACTGCGGCAGCGCGACCCCTGGCGAGCTCGCTCGCAAGGAGCATGTGCAGCCGCCCTCGATGACCCGCATCGTCGCGCTGCTCGAAGCCAAGGGCCTGGTGCAGCTGGAGCCGCACCCCGAGGACCGGCGCCAGAAGGTCGTCACCAAGACCCCCCAGGCGGAGGCCATGCTCGAAGAGAGCCGCCGCAAGCGCAACGCGTTCCTGGCCGGCCTGGTCGACGGCCTCGACGAGGACGAGTGGGCGAAGATCGTCGCCGCCGCCCCCGTACTGGAGAAACTCGCACATCTGTGAGCGGGCCCCACGCCCGCTGTTCGTACGCGCTGCATAGGAGGCGACCTTTGAGTTCGGGACCCGGAGCAGATTCCGTCCCCGCGCCAGCCACCCCCGACTCCCCGCCCGCACCCGACACCCCCCGCAAGTCCTCGATGTTCAGCTCGCTGAAGATCCGCAACTACCGCCTCTTCTTCATCGGCCAGGTCGTCTCCAACACCGGCACCTGGATGCAGCGCATCGCCCAGGACTGGCTGGTCCTCAGCCTCACCGGCTCCTCCGCCGCCGTGGGCATCACGACCGCCCTCCAGTTCCTGCCGATGCTCCTCTTCGGGCTCTACGGCGGTGTCCTCGTCGACCGGCTGCCCAAGCGCCCCACCCTCCTCGTCACCCAGTCCGCGATGGCCCTGACCGGTCTCGCCCTCGCCTTCCTGACCCTCTCCGGCCATGTCCAGGTCTGGCACGTCTACGTCGCCGCCTTCGCCGTCGGCCTCGCCACGGTTGTCGACAACCCGGCCCGCCAGTCCTTCGTCTCCGAGATGGTCGGCCCCGAGCAGTTGCAGAACGCGGTCAGCCTCAACTCGGCGAACTTCCAGTCCGCCCGCCTGGTCGGCCCCGCCGTCGCGGGCGTCCTGATCACCGGCGTCGGCACCGGCTGGGCGTTCCTCTTCAACGGCCTGTCCTTCGTCGCCCCGCTGGCCGGCCTGCTCCTCATGCGCGGCCGTGAACTGACGGCCGTACAGCGTGCCCCGCGCGGCAAGGGCCAGCTCCGCGAGGGCCTGCACTACGTGGCCGGCCGCCCCGACCTGATCTGGCCGATCGTCCTCGTCGGCTTCATCGGCACCTTCGGCTTCAACTTCCCGGTGTGGCTGTCGGCCTACGCCGACGACATCTTCCACGCGGGCGCCGGCGCCTACAGCCTCTTCAACACCCTGATGGCGGTGGGCTCCCTGATCGGCGCGCTGCTCGCGGCCCGCCGCGGCACCACCCGCCTCCGCGTCCTGATCGCGGCGGCGGCGGCCTTCGGCCTGCTGGAGATCGTGGCCGCGGTCGCCCCCTCCTACTGGCTGTTCGCCCTGCTGATGGTCCCGATCGGCATCGCGGGCCTGACGGTCAACGTCACGGCCAACACCGCCGTCCAGATGGGCACCGACCCGGCCATGCGCGGCCGGGTGATGGCCCTGTTCATGATGGTCTTCATGGGCGGCACGCCCCTGGGCGCACCGATCGTCGGCTGGATCACGGACGCCTACGGCCCGCGGGTGAGCTTCGCGCTCGGCGGCGCGGTCGCGGCCCTGGCCGCCGCCACGATCGGCCTGGTCCTGGCCCGGATCGGCGACCTGCGCCTGTCGTTCGGCTGGAACCACGGCCACCCGAGCCTCGCCTTCGTCCCCAGGCAGCGGGAGCGACTGACCGCGGCGGCCTGACACTTGGGGCAGGTGCTACAGCCTGCGGGCCAGCACCTGCCCCGGCCAGTCGTCCGGGCCGACGACGAATGCCTCCGTCGCCGTGAACCCGTTGGCCTCGTAGTAGGCGACGAGCTTGCGGTCGTCGCCCGCGTAGCAGTCCACCCGCAGCAGCGAGATCCCGGCCGCCCGGGTCACCTCCGCCGCGTGCGCCAGCAGCGCGCTGCCGACGCCGTACCCCTTGAACCGGCGGTCGGAGGCCAGCAGATGCACATACCGCTCGGGCTCGTCGACGGCTTCGACGTACGACCCCGGTGCCTCGGTGAGGGTGAGCGTGCCGACCGGAACCCCGTCGATCTCGGCGAGGAACGGCGAGCCCTCCTCGACGTACCGCTGCACCATCGCCACCGCCTTCGGGTTCTCCGACCACGGCGTACTGCCCCACTGCCCGGTCCGCCCCTGCGCCACGAGCCACGCCACGGCGCTGTCGAGCATGCCGAGTATCGCGGGAACGTCCTCGGGACCGCCGTCCCTGATGCTGATGGTCATCCGTCCATGGTGGCAGGCTGAGCCCCATGAGACTCTTCGCCGCCGTGCTGCCACCGGAGCACATCACCGCCGAACTCGCCGCACGGGTCGATGAGTTGAGACGCCTGCCGGGCGCGGACGAACTGCGCTGGACCGGCCGCCCGGGCTGGCACCTCACCCTCGCGTTCTACGGCGAGGTCGACGACGACGCCGTACCGGAACTGTCGGCCGCCCTGGAGCGGACCGCGCGCCGCAGCGCACCCTTCCCTCTCGCGCTGCGCGGGGGCGGGCAGTTCGGGCAGGGACGGGCGCTGTGGGCCGGAGCGGCGGGGGACGTCACGGCCCTGGGCCTGCTGGCGGACGGTTGCGAGGAGGCGGCCACGACGGGCGAGCACCGCCGCTACCGCCCGCACCTGACCCTGGCCCGCAGCCGGGACGCGCGGGACGTCCGCCCGTATCTCGACCGCCTCGACGACTTCGCGGGACGGGAGTGGACGGTGGACGAACTGGTACTCGTGCGCAGCAACCTGCCGGGGTCCGGTGTTCCGGGGGAGCAGCCGCGGTACGAGGCGGTCGCCCGCCGGCCGCTGGGCGCGGCCGGTTAGGCTCGGGTCCGTGGACCCGAAAACCCGGAACCGGATCATGGCCGGTGTGCTTGTGCTGCTGTTCGTTGTCGTGGGGCTCGCCGCGGCGCTCGGTAAATGAGGGCGGGGCGCGGGGGACTGCGCGCTCGATGCCGGGTGCGCGTCCGCGGGGGCTGGCCGCGCAGTTCCCCGCGCCCCTGAAGGGGCGCTTGCCCTGGCGCCGACTACCAGGCGAAGGCCTCCGGCGAGGGCCCCGGACCGGGGAAGATCTCGTCCAGTGAGGCCAGCAGCTCCCCGCTCAGTTCCAGCTCCACGGCGCGCAGCGCGGAGTCGAGCTGTTCGGCGGTGCGCGGTCCGACGATCGGGCCGGTGACGCCGGGGCGGGTCAGCAGCCAGGCCAGGGCGGCTTCCCCGGGCTCCAGGCCGTGCTTGTCGAGGAGGTCCTCGTAGGCCTGGATCTGGGCGCGGATGGTGGTGTTGGCGAGGGAGTCGGCGGCCCGGCCACCGGCCCGGCGCCCGCCCTCGACCTCCTTCTTGATCACACCGCCGAGCAGCCCGCCGTGCAGCGGCGACCAGGGGATGACCCCGAGGCCGTACTCCTGCGCGGCCGGTATGACCTCCATCTCGGCGCGGCGCTCGGCGAGGTTGTAGAGGCACTGTTCGCTGACCAGCCCGATGGTGCCGCCGCGCCGCGCGGCGACCTCGTTGGCCTGGGCGATCTTGTAGCCGGGGAAGTTGGAGGACCCGACGTAGAGGATCTTGCCCTGCTGGATCAGGGTGTCGATCGCCTGCCAGATCTCCTCGAAGGGCGTCGCCCGGTCGATGTGGTGGAACTGGTAGATGTCGATGTAGTCCGTCTGGAGCCGCTTGAGGCTGGCGTCCACGGCGCGCCGGATGTTCACGGCGGAGAGCTTGTCGTGGTTGGGCCAGGCGTCGCCCTCGGCGGCCATGTTGCCGTAGACCTTGGTGGCGAGGACTGTCTTGTCGCGGTGGGCGGGGCTCTTGGCGAACCAGCTGCCGATGATTTCCTCGGTGCGGCCCTTGTTCTCGCCCCAGCCGTAGACATTGGCGGTGTCGAAGTAGTTGATGCCCGCGTCCAGCGCCGCGTCCATGATCGCGTGGCTGTCCGCCTCGTTCGTCTGCGGTCCGAAGTTCATCGTGCCGAGGACCAGTCGGCTGACCTTGAGGCCTGTGCGTCCGAGCTGCGTGTACTTCATGAGCACCCAGCCAACGTCTTGGAGTGCGCTCTATGCAAGGGGGGTCAGTCGCGGGGGAACTCGTCGGTCTTGAGGGTGAGGCCGACCACGGTGTCGGTGAGATCCATGTCGTCCCCGAACGCCACTTTCGTCTCGGTCGTGTAGTCGTCGCCCTTGGGATGGGTGTAGATGTGGCAGCGGCCCTGATAGGGGTCGGCGATGACGTAGACGGGGACCTCGGCGAGGGCGTACGCGGCCTTCTTCGGACCGTAGTCGTTGGCGGCGGTGCCCTTGGAGATGACCTCGGCGACGAACTCGACGTCCTGGTGGCGCCAGCCCCCGCCCTCCGTCTTCTCGGCACCCTCGGTCATCACCGTCACGTCGGTCGCGAATCCGTTGAGGTGGCCCGGGTAGTCGATACGGACATCGGACTTCACACGCTTCCGGGGGTACTTGGCCCGTAGCTGCTCGACGATGTCCAGGATGATCTCCCAGTGCGTGTCCCGCTGTGGCGACATGAAGACGGTCCCCTCGACGATCTCGACCTTGTATCCCTCGGGGGCGGGCATCTTCTCGATCCGCTCGAACCACTCGTCGAGCGTGATCTCGTCGTCGCTCTTGGCCATCGCGATCCTGTCTTCGAGGACGGTCATCGTGGCGCTCCTCCCCGGCCGCCCTCCACACAAGTGCAGCCGCGCGGTACAACGATACGCACGGTGACCGGGATACGGAGTGATCACGCCATCGGCCGTCGATATCCGGTTGCCCCCTCGGTGCCGGCCCCCGACCCTGTCCCCGTGACCCGACCGACGGACAAGGACATCGACACAGACGCGTACTTCATCTGCGCCACCCCCCGAACCGGCAGCTCCCTCCTCCTCGGCCTCCTCGACTCCACCGGGGTCGCCGGACACCCGCAGGCCTACTTCCGGTCGCCGGACGAGGCGGCGTGGGCCGAGCGCTGGGGAGTCGCCCACACCCCCCAACACGCCCTGGACTACGGCGACTTCGTGCGGGCCGCGCTCGCGGCGGGTCGTACCGGCAACGGGGTCTTCGGGGCCAAGCTCATGTGGGGCACGCACGCCGAACTCACAAGTCGCCTCGCGGACCTGCACCCTGACCTGGCCGGGGACGAAGTCGGGCTGCTGGAACGGGAGTTCGGCAGACGCCTCCGGTTCGTGCATCTGCGCCGGGACGACACCCTCGCGCAGGCCGTGTCCTGGCTGCGCGCCGAGCAGACCGGCGTCTGGTTCGTCGGCGGGAGGGGCGAGATCGGCGGCGCCCGGTCCGCCTCGGCCGCCGGTCGGCCCTCCTACGACCGCGACGCCGTCACCCGCATCCTGCGCACCGTGGAGGAGCACGACGCCGGCTGGCGGCGCTGGTTCGAGAGCCACGGCGTCGAGCCGTACCGCGTCCGCTACGAGGACCTCTCGGCGGACCCGGAGGCCGTCACCCTCCGCGTCCTCGACCACCTAGGGCTCACGCTCCCCGCGGGCCGCCGCATCACCCCCAGCCATCAGCGCCAGGCCGACCGCCTCAACGAGGAGTGGGCCGCCCGGTACCGGCTGCCGCCCCCGCCCCTGTGACCGTCGGCCGCGCCGGACGAGGAGTCCCAGTCGTCCTCCCCGCCGTCCCCGCCGTCCGCACTGTCCTCGCCGTACTCCCCGCCCATCCCCCACGCCTGATGCATCGCCGCCGCGAACGCCCCCGCGATCCGGTGCTCGCCGGAGGTGTTGGGGTGGGTGCCGTCGTAGGTGTCGTGGTTGATGTCGTACGCCTCCGGGACGGAGGCCAGCAGGAGCGGGGAGCGCGGGTCGTCCAGGTCGGCGACGGCCTTGGCCTGGAGTTCGTTGAAGAGGGCGACCTCGGCGGCGAAGGGGGCGTCGGTGCGGGCGCGGACGTTCGGGATCACCGGCAGGAACACCATGCGGACGGAGGGCCTCGCGGCGCGGGCCTCCGCCACGAAGGCGCGCAGGTTCTCGGCGGTCTGGGCCGCGTTCGTGTAGAAGCCCAGGTCGATCAGGCCCAGGGAGACCAGCAGCACGTCCGCCCGGTGCGCGCGCACCGCCCCGCCGATCAGCGGGACCATGTGCAGCCAGCCCTCGCCCCAGCCGGCGAGGTGGAAGTGCGGGAAGTCGGGGTCGGCGTACTCGTACGACGTGGGGGTGTCCGTCGCCTTGTCGTACAGCGTCTCGCGCGGGCCGACCACGGCGAACGGGCCGCCGTAGGTCGCGCGCAGATGCTGCCAGATCCGGTAGCGCCATGTGTGTTCGCCCGCGCTCCCGATCGTCATGGAGTCGCCTACGGGCATGAACCTGAGCATCCGCTCATGATGGACGATCAACGGCCGATCGCCGGAGCCGGTGGAGTGTGAGGCCCGCCACGATGGCAGGCTTGGGGGCATGCGTCGCTTCCTCGCGTTCCTCGGCGCCGGCTTCCTCGTCGGCGCGCTCGCCCTGCCCGCAGCAGCAGCACCCTCCGCCGACGGCGGCAAGGGCGACAAGGGGTTCACGATCACCGACTCCCGGATCACCGAGTCCAGCGGCCTCGCCGCCTCCCATCTCCACCCGGGCATCTACTGGACGCACAACGACAGCGACGACGGCCCGTACATCTACGCCGTCGACAGCGCCACCGGCAGGACGGTCGCCACCGTCACCTTCAGCGGCGTCGGCAAGCCGCGTGACGTCGAGGCCATCTCCATCGGGCCGGACAACCAGATCTACGTCGGCGACATCGGCGACAACCTCGACGGGACCTGGCCGCACGTCTGGATCTACCAGCTGCCCGAGCCGAAGGTGCTCAAGGACCAGACGATCCGCGCCACGCAGTACGTCGTGAAGTACTCGAACGGGGCGCGCAACGCCGAGTCGCTGGTCGTGCACCCCAAGACGGGGCGCGTCTACATCATCGACAAGAAGGAGGACGGCGGGCATCTCTTCGAGGGCCCGGCCAAGCTCTCCACCTCGGGCACCAACTACTTCAAGCCCGTCGCCGCCGTCGACCTCTGGGCCACCGACGCGGCCTTCTCGCCGAACGGAGAACAGCTCGCCGTACGCGGCTACTTCGGCGGCATCTACTACGACTGGAACGGCGGCAGGATCAAGCGCGAGGGCCGCCTCGACGTGCCGTTGCAGGGCCAGGGCGAGTCCATCAGCTACTCCGCGGACGGCACCAAGCTGATGTACGGCAGCGAGGGCACCGACAGCCCGGTGCAGGCCGAGGACGCGCCGGACGGAGCCTCGTCGGCGTCCAAGTCGCCGTCCGGAAGCGGGAGTTCGGCCAGCGGGGACGACGGCGGCGGCTCGGGAAAGAACCTGAAGGTGGGCGCCGTCGCCGTCCTGATCGTCTGCGGGGCCGTGATCGGGCTGCGGCGACTGACCCGGCGCGGCTGAATCCCTACCGCGCGGACCGCTGCCGGACCAGGACCTCCAGGCCGTCCAGGATGCGGCCGAGTCCGAACTCGAAGTGGTCGAAGCCGGCGGCGAAGGTGTCGGGGGAGAGGGACGCGAGGGTGGGATAGGCGCCGGTCGCCATGGCCTTCTCCAGCGCCGGGACCTGGGCGCCGTAGAACTCCGCGTCGCTCAGGCCGGTGGAGCGGGCCGCCTCCTCCTGGTGGACCTGGGTGCGGGCGGCGCCGACGACATAGCCGTCGATCATGACGACCGTCGAGACGAGTTCCGGGTCGGTCAGGCCCATGGGGCGGATCCGGCCGAGCAGGTGCTCCAGGGTGGCGAGGGCGCGCGGGCCCAGCAGCGGCCGGGACTGGTTGACGCGCAGCAGCCAGGGGTGGCGGCGGTGGACGGCGAGGGCGTCGCGGGCCGCGGTCTCCAGGGCGGCGCGCCAGCCGCCGGTGACCGGTCCGTCCGCCGAGGGCGCGGGGAAGCGGACGCGGTCGAGCATCAGGTCGAGGAGTTCGGCCTTGCCGGGGACGTAGCGGTACAGCGACATCGCGCCCGTGCCCAGGTCGGTGGCCACGCGCCGCATGGAGACCGCGTCGAGCCCCTCCCCGTCCGCGACGCGGATGGCCGCGTCCACGATCCGGTCGACGCTCAGGCCCGGCTTGGGGCCGCGGCTGGGGCGCGGGCCGGTGTCCCACAGCAGTTCGAGGGTGCGGCCGATGTCACCGCCGCCGCTGGATTCCTGACCGCCGCTCACCGGCCCGCTCGTCATGGGGGGAGTGTAGGTCCGGAGTGCGGGCCCCTGAACCGAAACCGAGTACACCGTACGCGCAATCGGATACGGTGCACGCAGGCCGCCAGGGAGGGAGGGACCCATGAGCCACGGACACGTCGTGGAGGCCGAGGCGCTGGAGAAGCGCTACGGCGACAAGCGCGCCCTCGACGGCTTCGACCTCGCCGTCCGCGAGGGCACCGTGCACGGTCTGCTCGGCCCGAACGGCGCCGGCAAGACCACCGCCGTGCGCATCCTCTCCACCCTCGTCCGGCTCGACGGCGGCCGGGCGACCGTCGCCGGTCTCGACGTGGCCCGGCAGCCGCGCCAGGTGCGCTCCCGGATCGGCCTGACCGGCCAGTACGCGGCGATCGACGAGATCCTCACCGGCCGCCAGAACCTGGAGATGTTCGGCCGTCTCTTCCATCTGGGCCGTAGGCGGGCCAAGTTGAGGGCGACCCAACTCCTGCGCCAGTTCGATCTGGAGGCCGCCGCCGACAAGGGCGCCGGCGGCTACAGCGGCGGCATGCGGCGCCGGCTGGACCTCGCCGCGTCGATGATCCTCGCTCCGGCCGTCCTCTTCCTGGACGAACCGACCACCGGCCTCGATCCGCGCAGCCGGGGCGAAGTCTGGGAAGCGGTACGGCAGTTGGTGGCCGACGGCACCACGGTCCTCCTCACCACCCAGTACCTGGAGGAGGCCGACCGGCTGGCCTCCCGCATCACCGTCATCGACCAGGGCCGGGCCATCGCCGACGACACCCCCGACGGCCTCAAGAACCGCGTCGGCGGCGACCGCGTCGAGGTCGTCGTCCGCGAACCCGCCCACGTCCCCTACGCGTTGCAGGCCGTGGCCAGGGTCGCCCACGGCGGTGAACCGGAGGCGGACATCGCGGAGTTGAAGGTCCACGCACCGGTCGCCGACCGGGTGGGCTCCCTCACCGAAGTCGCCCGCTTCCTCCAGCACTACGGCATCCCGGTGGAGGACATCGGCCTGCGCCGACCGAGCCTGGACGACGTGTTCCTCCGGCTGACGGGCCGCCGTACCGAAGCGGAACCGGCGCCGGAACCGGAGATCGAGGGGGCCGCGGTATGAGCGGCGGTGTCACGACGGCGTCCGAGGGCACCGGACGCACCTACCGCAGACGACCGCAGCACGGCCGTCTCTTCTGGACGGTCGCCGACTGCTGGAACGTCGTCCGGCGCGGCCTGACCCACTACCGGCGCCAACCCGTCAGCATCCTCTGGCAGTTGGGCTTCCCCATCCTGTCCGTGCTGCTGTACGGATACGTCTTCGGCAAGGCCATCCAGGTGCCGGGCGGCGGCGACTACAAGGCGTTCCTGATGCCCGGGATGTTCGTGATGACCGTCGCCATGGGGTTCGTCTCCACGGCGACCATCTTCGTCAACGACGCCAAGAAGGGCGTCATCGACCGGTTCCGCTCGATGCCGATGGCGCCGTCCGCGGTGGTGGCGGGCCGCGGCGCGACCGATCTCATCGTGTCCTGCGCGGAGTTGGGCATCATGATGTCCACCGCCTACGGCATGGGCTGGCGCCCGGACTTCGGCACGGGCCCCCTCTTCGGCCACGGCTTCGGCTTCGCCAGGGCGGTGCTCCTGCTGCTCGCCCTGCGCTTCGCGCTCATCTGGGTCGGAGTCTGGCTGGGCCTCCTCCTGCCCGGCCCCGAACAGGTCGGCGGCCTGTTCGCGATCGTCTTCCCGCTGACGATGATCTCCAGCATCTACGTCTCCCCCCAGCAGATGCCCCACTGGCTGGGCCGGGCCGCCCTGTGGAACCCGCTCTCCTCCACGGCGGGCGCCACCCGCGCCCTCTTCGGCGCACCGACCGGCCAGGGCACGTCCTGGCCGGAGCGGCACGCGCTGCTGCTCGCCGGGGCGTGGCCGGCGGCGCTGACACTGGTGTTCCTGCCGTTGGCGGTACGGAGGTTCCGCAGGCTCAGCCGGTAGATGTTCCTCCGCGTCCTTTCCCGGGGCGTGAGTTCGGCGGATTCCGTTGCCGGGCGGGAGCCGTACCACCATGCTTTCGGACATGGATCTGGGGGACGTGCCGGGGCGGTACGCGGCGACGGTGGACACGTTGTGCCAGGAACTGCACAGGATTCGCGCGCTCGGGCTGCTGCGGTTGCACGAGGCGGCACTCGTCGAACTGCCGCGAGTGCTCGCACGGTCCGCTGGCGCGGACACACGGCCGGTACCGAGGCACGGCGAGGTCGACACGGCCGCGGTGGAACAGGCACTGCTTCACGCGGTCGAAGGGCTCGACCCCGAACAGCGCGAGGTGGGCCTGATCACCTTCGGTCTCCTGCCGGGCACACGTGCCCTGGCGGGCAAGGCGCGCCGGGACAAGGCTGTCGGCATGGCGGGCATCGGCTTCGACAGGTTCCGCAAACACCACGAGAAGCTGCTCATCCGTCAGGTCGCCGAGGCGATCCTGGCGGGAGCCGAACCTGAAACCGTCCTGCTCGACCCGACGCCGGGGCCGGCCGCTGAAACACGTGAGACGGGCCCGGGGCCCGTGCCGTCATGCCCGCCCGAGCCCGTGCGGGCGGGTCGGCATCCGGTGCTCACGCGCTTTCCGCATGGAGAGGTGACCGTCACCCTGCATGTCGCGCCCATCGAACTGATCGAGGACGTCGACGTGCTGGTGTCGTCGGAGAACATCTACTTCGAGATGTCCAAGACGTTCCGCCGCACGGTCTCGGGGAGCTTACGACGGGCCGGTGCGACCAAGGACGCCGGTGGGAGGATCGTGGACGATGTGATCGCGCATCAGCTCCGGACCTGGACCGAGACCTCGGTGCCGTCCGGACTGCCCGTGGCCCTCGGCACCGTGGCGGTGACCCCGCCGGGCGCACTGGCGGCGCGTGGCGTGCGCCGAATCTTCCACGCGGCGGTCACCACCCCCTGCGCGACCGGGAACGGTTACGAGACAGCACCGGAAGCCGTCGCCGAGGCGGTCGTACGTGTCTTCAGGCTGGCGGGCGAGGAGCGGGAT
Organism: Streptomyces sp. NPDC091280; assembly: GCF_044768565.1. Taxonomy (NCBI): domain Bacteria; kingdom Bacillati; phylum Actinomycetota; class Actinomycetes; order Kitasatosporales; family Streptomycetaceae; genus Streptomyces; species Streptomyces sp. NPDC091280. Next base: position 1,185,632 of record NZ_JBIVUZ010000001.1, on the reverse strand, counting down.
TCCGGCGGACTCCCGCTGCGGTCCGTCGCCCTGCCCCTGTTCGGCGCCGGGCGCGGCGGCCTTGCCGCCCGCCAGAGCGTGGAGGCGGTTCTCGGGGCGCTGGAGATCGCCCTCGCGGCCGACCCCGACTGGTCGGTGCACCTGGTGACACGCAATCCCGTCAGCGCGGCTGCCGTACTGGACGCACTCGCCGCGCGACAGCGGTGAGCCCGGACGGCGCGACGGCGACGGTGACGACGGCCGGGCACCGTGCGCTCAGTCGGCCTCCGTGAGGCGGTACTTCTTCGTCCCGCCCTTGGGCTGGTGGATGATGACCGACCCGTCCTTGATGACGTACAGGTACCCGTGGTTGCGTGCCTGGTAGCCGTCCGTGGTGGTCTCGGCGGGGATGGTGATCTCCTCGGACTTCTTGTGGCGGGCGTCCGGGTGAAGCCAGGAGCCGTCGTAGTAGATCTTTCCGCTCGTGGTCTCGCACAACCGGATGAGGTTCCACTCGGTCGTGTAGGTGTGCAGCAGTGTCGCTCCGCTGCCGTCAGGAATGCGGGCGGCCACGGTGGTGGGGCAGGGGGGCCCTGCCCGGAGCGGGAGCGCGGTGGACGGGTCGGTGTGGTTGTTCTTGAACCAGTACACGCCACCGCCGATCAGTGCCAGCGCTGTCACCAGCACCCCGGCCACCCACGGTGTGGCGCCGCTTCGGCGGGGACGCGCGGGCGGCTGCGGTCGGCGGGTCGCCGGTGGTACCGGTTGCGCGGGCGGCGTGATGTGCGGCTGAGGGTGGGGGCGGGGCGTCTGGAGCGGCAGGCCGTGGTTCGCCGGGGTCTGTCTTGGTCCGGAGGTCGCCCGCTGGTGCTGGACCCCCCGCCGATGCTGGGCGGCGTAATCGTCCAGGACGCGCAGCGCGTCGTCACGGTAGGACGGCGTGCGGCCGGTGGTGAGGAAGGCTCTGTGCAGGGCGCCGTGCCACTCGGCCGCGCTGGGACGCGTGTTCGTCGCGAACGGGTCGTCGAGCGCGCGGCTGAACAGCTGACGTAGCGTCGGGTCCAGCCGAGCAGGGAACCCCGAGGGCTTGATCCACCGCCCCTTCCGGTGTCCTTCCGGCCAACGAGGACCACCGGGGTTGAGGAACAGGCCGCGGTACAGCACCAGGGCGAGGGCGAACCGGTCGCTGAACCGGTCGTGCGCCGGGATCGTGTCGGCCATGCGACGGGGATCCGTCCATTCCTGTGTGGCGACCCCGTGTGTGGCCGGCGTGCTCCACGAGGTCAGCCCGTCGCAGTCGATCAGATAGGCGTGTGTGTCCTGTTCGCGCCACACCAGGTTCTTCGCGGACAAGTCCCCGTGGGTGAGCTTGAGATCCTCCAACTCCTTGAAGATGTCGCACACGCGCAGCAGTACACCGAGGCGTACCCATGCCGCGGGCGGCGGCGGCTCGGCCCGGGCCAGATAGAGGAAGTCGAGCGTACGGGCCGCCGAACGGCCGGCCGGGTCCGTGAACATGAAGGATGGCGGGATGAGGGGCAGCACGACGCCCGCCACATCACCGTTCCTGCCGTGGATCACGTCGATGGGCCAATTGATGGAGGATTCGGCGGTCGTGGCGAGGCCGCCGCGCGCCCCTGACCCACGGCCGTTCTCGGCCCGACGCACGGCCTCCAGGCCGAGCAGGGCCAACTCGTGCAGCCGGTGGACCTCGGACGACGAGGACACGGGAGCCTTGTACTCCTTGTAGACGCGCTTCACCCCGTCCTGGTCCGTGCAGCGGTACAGCAGCCCCTGGCCGCCGTCTTTGTTGAAGGGCTGCGACTCGACCTGGTATCTGCGGCCGAGCCTGCTGGTGATGGCGCGCATCGGTCATCCGTCCCGCGACTGCCGTGACCACACCACGAGAGCGGTCCGGTCGTCGTGCGAACCACGGCGCCGGTAGCGCAGTGAGTCGGCCATCGCGACGGCGTCGCAGGGCCGTGCCCAGCGTTCGGCGAGCCAGGCGCGCACCGCGGGCGAGCCGAAGGCGTCCTCCGCCAACCCGTCCGATGCCAGGATCAGACGGTCGCCGGGACCCTCCTCGGCCAGCGGGGCGTACTCGGCGATCTCCGCCGCGGCGGGGTGGGGCAGCGCGGCGGAGACCCGGTTGACGGGTCCGCCGTCGCGGGGGAACACGGTCTCCCACTCCTCCTTGGCCAGCCGCATCACCGCACAGTCCCCGACCCGGACGGCCCAGCCGGTGCCCGTGGCCGGGAGCAGTACCAGGACGGCCGTGCAGGACAGGTCTCGGTCCGTCACGTCGGGCATCCCGGCCGCGCGCAACTCCGCCACCCGCGCGCACGCCGCGCCGAGGACACCGCCCAGGACGGCTTGCGGGTCGGCCGCGAGTTGTCCGACGGTGACCGTACGGGCCATCTCGCACAGCAGGGACGCCAGGAGGGTCGCGCCGATCTGCGAGGTCGACGGACGCGAGCCCAGGCCGTCACAGACAGCGGCGGCGAGCAGTGAGCCGTCGTCGGAGAGGGTGAACTGGTAGGCGTCCTGTGCTGTGGTGCCCCCGTTCAGGTGCGCTTGCCCGGCGAGGCTCGCCGCACCCAGCCAGCGGTCGCCCAGCAGCCCGCCGTCGGCCCTCAGCCCAGGGAGCGACGTCGTGAGCGGCGCGAGGCGGGGGAACGGAAGCGGTTGCAGGTGTTCGCCCACATGAGGCGCCTCGGTGGGCAGGGTGCGAGGTGGGGCGAAGGACGGAAGCGCGAGGGCCGCAGTACTCGCTCCTGCCGATGCGCGGACGTCGGTGTCGGCATCGGGCGCGCCGGGCGCGCGCACGACGTCCGACGCGGGGCCGCTGTCCACGGCGGTGGCCTCAGGCTCGTCCACGGCCATGGGCGTCCCGCCCGCCGTGCCCGGCTCGGTCATGTCCGACCGAGCCGGGCCGGCGTCCGTCGTCGTGGGTCCCGCGCCCGGGACGACGGCACCATGGTCTGCCGCAGGGTTCCCGCCGCCGCGGTCGTCCGCTTCCTGAACCGCGTGCCGGGCCCGGCGCCGGCTGAACAGTGGCACGCTCAGTTCACCGTGCGCTGGTCGAGCGGGAGTTGCGTGAGCTTCGTGCCGTCGAGCGGCACCGAGAGCGCGCCGCCCGTGGCCGAGGAGAAGCTGCTGGAGGTGGTCCGAATGCTTCTCAGCACGGTGCGAAGGATCTCGCGTACGGCCGTGCCCGGGTCGCTCTCGTCGGTGAAGAAGGCGAAGCCCGTCGAGACCCGTTGGATGGCGTCCCGGTTCGCCTGGCCGAAGCCGAAGCTCACGATCTGCGCCCCGTACTTGTCGTCCCTGGAGGTGATCTGGTTCCGGGTGTGGGTCCAGTCGACGCCCGCGTTGTGCTCGCCGTCGCTGATGAAGAAGATCACCGGCTGGTGGTAGGCGCTGCCCTTGCCGAGGCCCTTGATGCCGTCGCGCAGCGCGTCACCGGAGGCGCGCAGTCCCTCGTCGAAGTTGGTCCCGCCCTCCGGTGAGAGCACGGGCATGTCGGCGTACGCGATGTCGGTCAGGGGCAGGACGGCCTTGGCCCGGTCGGAGAAGGTCACCACGGCGAGCCGTGCGATCTCGCCGGTGGCAGGGTCGCTCTTGACCGCCGACTTGATCTCGGGGAGGGCCTCGTTGACAGCCGCCATCGGCGGTCCCGCCATCGAGTACGAGACATCGATACAGAGGCAGACGGGAAACACGGCGGGGCGTTCGACGTTCGAGAATTCAGACATTCCTGTCCTGACGTGGCTCGGTGATCGAGGAGGGAAAGCAGGAAATGCAAGAAGTGCCGCCGTGCAAGAACGGCGCGCTTTCTCCATTCCTGTTTGACTGCCCGAATGTGCGCAGCAATGTGTTGTCGGCGCCGAAGGCGAATGGACCCCGTTGCATTCGGAATGGAACATGCCGAAAGGTGCGGCTGTGGTAGCCCGGGCAGTTACTGATGAAAAAGTATGCACGTGTGCGGGTGGTCGGTCTGCGGTTTCGGCCAAATACCCGGAAAGAGCCCGGAAGGCGCCCGGCTTTTGCCGCTGCGGGGCACGCTCGCGGACAGGCCGTCGGGGCGGCGTCAGGCCCCGGTGTCGTCCGGGGGCCCGACCCTGACCTTGAAATCCTTCAGTTGCTCATCGACCCACCGCACGCCGTCCGGATCGTCGAGGTCGCGTGCGGGTTCGTCGGTGGGCTCCAGCAGATCGCTGTGCGCACAGCGGTCGAACAGCACCAGTGACATCGCCGGGAAGGAGAGCCGCGACCCGTAGAGGAAGCCCTGCGCCCAGGGGGCCTCGGCACGAAGCCAGTGCGCCCAGCGGCGGGTGAAGGCGTATTCCGCGGGCTTGGAGCGCACCAGCCAGTCGTCCTCCTGCTGCACGGCATTGAGGTCGAACAGGCTGTGCAGCGACAGCAGTGGCACGTCGCGGGCCAGCCGGATCTGAGAGAGCCGCTTGCCCTCCAGTTCTCTGCGCGGCAGGACACGGGTGGGACTGGTGCCGTCGAAGCTGATGTCGCGCAGCAGCCTCTCGGCCAGCGCCGTCGTCGGTTCGGGCGCCGCGTACAGGTAGGAGTAGTGGTCGTTGGGGGTGCTGTCGAACCGGCCGCCCCCGAAGTGGTGGTCCTGGGGCGTGGGGTTGAACTCGACCGCCTCGCGCTTGCGTGAGTGCACCCGGTGCAGGATCCGGCCGGCCTCCCAGTCGACCCGCCTCGGTTCGGCCGTGCCCATATCGGGCAGTCGTGCGCCTCGGGCCATGTCAGTCCTCCTCTCCCACGACGCTCGCCGCGGCGAGCAGTTGTCCGTCCAGACCTCTGCCGAGCAGGGTCGCCGGGGGCGCGGCCAGCCAGGGGTTGGGGCCGAGCCACCAGTCGGCCACTCCCCAGGGATCCTCTGCGGCGCCCAGCATGCGATTGACGGCTACGACCACGTCCCGGGGCCGGCCTGAGCCGTCGAACTGGAAGGCCGGCAGCCCCTCGGTGCCGTCGTGGTGCCGCAGCCTGATCAGTTCGGGGGCGGTCGTCTCCACACCGAAGTTCTCCCTCAGGTCGTCCTCGGAGAGCGCGGGTGCCGCCAACAGCCGTTCGTACGGAGAGGGTTGGGCCCGCGCGTCGTCCGGCGGGGTCGGCCCGGTCGCGTGCGGTCCAGTCGACGGGTCGCCGAGTGAGGCGAACGAGGCCAGCAGTACGTGCGGCAGGGGTGATGTCGTGTCGGTGAACCGCCGCTCGACCGCTCGGACCTCGTCCTCGGGCAGCGAGGCGCGCAGATGGGCCGCGACGGCACGGGCCACTGCCCGCTGCCGCCGCTCGTCGCCCCCTTCGGCGGCCAGGTCGAGCAATACGTCGAGTTGGTTCCGGTCTTCCGGGGTGAGTTTCTCTCGTATCCCCTGCCGATCTCTCGTCAGCGCGCTGATGAGTCGTGCCTCGTCCTCGTCCATGCGCCCCCCTCGGGAATCGGGATGGATCCGTACGGTAGTGAGGTACCGTTCTTTTGGCAATTGACCGGTCTTGATAATTGGGACAGCATTCGTCGGGCCGGTCGAACAGAATTCCAGAAGCTCGTCCCGGAGCTGCGCCCGGAAGACCGGCGGGGAACGCCCTGGGCCGTGCACGGCGGCAGGGTGCGGAATGGGCATATGCCGAATCGGGGTGGGGAATGGCGGGGAACGGAATGGGCGGCACCGGCCAGGAGGAGCCACTGGAGCGAGTGGCCCGGCTGCTGGAGGCCGCCGAGCGGTTCCTGGCGGAAGCGGCCGGACGGGAGCCGGCCCCAGGGCCGGTCCCCGGGGAACTGCGGGAAGCCGAGAACCTGCTCGCCTCACTGTGCGACACGGTCTCGGACGTGGAGCAGCGCTACGCGTTGTACGAGATGTCCCTGGAGGCCGCAGCGATGCGCTGCGCGCGGGAACCGGCCGACCCTCGGCTCGGTCGCCTGCGGGAGCGGTTCGCCACCGTGTGCACGCTCGCCGCCGACGTGTGCGGCGACGGCGGGCCGGAACCCGAGCGTCTCGCGAAGGTCGACCTGACCTGCGCGTGGGCCTTCCACGTGGCGGACCGCTGGAGCCGTTCGGTGCCCGGCCCGGCGCGCGAGGCGGACGTGGAACTGATCGTGCGGCTGTTGGGCGGCCTCCTGGACGGACCGGACCACCCCTTCGTCGCCGACCCCGCCCGCTGCCGGGCCGTCCTCGGCCTCGTCCTGTCCGACCGGTCGCGTTGCGCGGACCACCGCAACCCCGAACGGCTCGCCGACCGCCGAAATGCCATCGCCCTGCTCGGAGCCGCGCGGGCGGCCGACGATCTCGACACCTCGCTGGAGCCCGTAGTGACCTTCGACTTCGTACAGCTCTCCGTTCTGGACCTCGACGACCGCGTCCGCGCCGACCCCACCGCGGCCACGGCCGAGGTCGGCGCCGAGGAGGCGGCCACCCTCCTCGGCCTGACATCGGAGCTGCTCGACAGCGACGACCCGGAGAGTGCCGTGGAGCTGGGCACGCTCCTGTGTGACCTGCTGCTCGAACTCTCCACCGCCCAGCGCCATCAGGGCTGCGCCGTCGACTGGTACAGGGCGGCGCTCGCTCGTCCCGGCCTCAAGGACGAGAGCGCGCTCGGGCTGAAGAAGGGGCTGGTCCACGCCTTGTGCTCGCGCTCCGAGGAGAACCGGAGCGCGCAGCGGGTCGGCGATCCCACTCCGGCACAGGACCGTGAGGCCGCCGTGGCGCTGGTGGAGGCGGTGCTGGCGGCGCACCCCGCAGCGCGCTCGGCGGACCCGGCCAGGCCCGGGGCCCTTGGCGCGGCGGTGGACGACGAGTTCGTCGCGTACTTCGACACTCTCGTCCAACTGCTCTGGCTCGACCTCTCGGAAGGCGTGCTGGGCGACCGCGAGCACGACCGGCTCGCGGTGTGCGCGCGGCAGCTCGTACCCCTCATCGGACCGGAGGACGACGACCGCGCCGAGGCCGTGCTCAAGGCCGCGATCGTCCTCGGGCAGCGTGCCGTACGACATGGACTGCCCTTGGCCTACGGCGTGGCCGAACAGGCCGTCAAGGGTGGGCGGCCGGAATCCGTCACCGCCATCGAACGCACCGCGCCGGACGTCGTGAGGGATGTACGCGAGGCCGTCGACCTCCTGCGCAGCGGGACGGGGCTCTACCCGCACGACGACGAACTCCACCTCTACGCACAGGGATTCCTGGGGGTCGCGCTGTTGCTGGACTTCGCCTGCCGGCTGCCCGTGGCCGAACCCAAGGTGCTGGGCGAGGCGTTGCGCTGCATGCGGGTCGCGATGGAACGTCTGCCCGAGCGCGCCGGACTGGGGGACGACGACTTCAGGGGCGCGTTCCTCATCGCCCTGATGTATCAGGTCTGGTACACGGAACCCTTCGTGCGCGCGGCGGCCGATCGGAACGACCCGGTACTGCCCGATGTGTCGGGTTTCCCGACGGTCGAGGACGACGTCCAGTTGCTCGACGCGTTGCTCAGCTCGTCCGGCGACGAGGAGCCCCTGATCGCCTTCCTCTCCGTCATGGTGCGGCTGCTGCGATCCCCGAACATGCCACCCTCCGTTGCCGATTCCCGGGCCTGGTCCGAACGGCTGCTGCGGAGCACGCCCCGGCTGGAGGCCGAGGCGACCGGCCTGCGGGTGATCATGCTGGGAATCGGGGGTGCTCTCGGGCTCCGTGTCGAGGAGGCGGGTGAGGCCACCGACGGCGAGCGGAAGGCCACGCGGTTCGCGCTCCAGGAGGCGATCACCCTGCTCCCGAAGGAATCGCCGCTGCGTCCACCCATGGTGGCCGCCCTGAACCGGCTCGGTTCGGGCGACGTACAGCGGCTGCTCGGGCTCCTCCTGAGCTTTTCAGGTGACGAACCGGAAGCTGAGGGCACACCGGAGGCCAGGGACCGGTCACCGGCCGCCGGCGCGCACGCCCCGCAGAACCGGCAGTCGGCACACGACCGTAGCGGGCCGGACGCGTTCGGCGGCCCGGCGGCCCTTCCCGCGGTCCCGGTGCTCGACCTCGGCGCGGCTGTCCTGCTCGGCGACGGTACTCCCGACCCCTTCGCGCTTCCGGCCGTCCGGGTCGCGGAACTGGTCGGCATCGAAGAACCGTTGAGCGCGCCCGCTGCCGCGACCCTGGCCGTGCTGCACCATCACCGCTGGTTGCGGGACCGTGCCGGCCAGGACCTGGAGACCGCTGTCGCCCTCGCGCGTAGGGCGGTGGCCGCCCTCGGTTCGGCCGGCGTCCCGGTCTCCGCCGAGACCGCCCTCGCGGACCGCTGCGCCGAATTCCTGGCCAGGTTGCTCCTGGACCGGCACCTCATTCTCGGCGACCGCACCGACCTCGACGCCGCCGCCCGCGGCTACGGCGCACTTCTCGAACGCACGCCCGAGGACGTGGTGCTGCCCCCGCTGTCCGATCTCCTCGTGGCCGCCGGTGACCCGCGGGTGACCGCACGCCTCTTCCGGCCGACGTCCCAGCAGCGGACGGCTCCTTTCCGCGCCGAACTGATCGCGGTGGTCTTCTCGGGACCCTTGGGGCACCTCACTCCGAACGGTTTCGCGGGCGCGGAGGGCGCACTCCGCGCGCTCCCGGAGAGGCACCCTAGGCGCCCAGCCCTGCACGGCGAGCTCATTCGGCTCCGTGCGGAGCACGCCGTCGCCACAGGAGACCAGGCATCCGCGCGAGCCGCCGCCGAGGAACTCCTCGGCGTCGCCGCCGACTGTCCGGACGAGGGCATGCAGCGCCCGAGCCTGCTCCTCAGGGCCGCGGCGACCCTCTGCGAGCTGTACCAGGCGCAGGGCGCGCGGGTCACCGCAGCCGATGACCCGCACCGCATTCACGACCATGCTGTCGACGCCCTGCTCGACCGTGCCGTCGCCGTGCTCGACACCGAGACCGAGCACGGCTCGCACGGGTACCACGGTTCCCGCAGCCGCTGCGCGTACGGCCTGGGTGTCCTGCTGCTGACCCGCCACCGACGCGGCGGTGACACGGCCGATCTCGGCCGGGCGCTGCGGGTGCTGCGCGACCGGTCGGCGGTGCTGCACACCGCCCCCGGCGATCCGCTGGCCCGGGCGGTCCTCCGGGCGCTCGCCGACGCGCACCGCGCCCACGGTCCCGCTGACGTCGGACACCGCCGGGACGCACGGGACACGGCCCGGACGTTGCTGCACGCGCACGGCCGGGCTGTCCTGCTCCAGTCCGGTACGGGACACGCTCTGGAGTCCGCCCGCGCGGTCGCCTCCGACATGCTCCGCCTCGTGCGCTGGAGTCTGGAGGACGAGGAGCCCGGCACGGCGTACGAGGCGCTGGAACTCGGACGCGGGCTCGTCCTCAACGCTGCCACCGTCGGCGTCACAGTGCCGCAACTGCTGCGCGACGACGGGCACGGAGAGTTGGCCCGCCGCTGGGAGGAAGCGGCGGCCGGCGGCGGACGGCATGTCATCTCCGACGGGCTGCGCCGTCAGGTCCTCCAGGCCTTCGCCGGGAGCGCCGCCGAGAGACGGCTGGTGTCCGCGCCGAGTCCGGGCCGCGTCGGCCAGGCGTTACGGCGGCTCGGGCGCGACGCGCTGGTTTACCTCGTGCCCGGCGAGGACACGGAGACGGGCACGGGCACCAGCGGCCCGTCCACCTCCGGACACGCGGTGATCGTCAGCGCCACCGGCGTGGTGGAGGCACTCGCATTGCCGGGCCTCGTCGTATCCGCGGACAACCCGCTCGGTGCCTACGACTGCGCCGCCGAGGCGTTCCGCAGCGCCGCCCGCGCTGACGACCGGCCAGCCGAGGGCGATCCGGAGGTCATGCACACCAATCACCGGCGCCGACTCGCGCGCCTGGAGCAGCGGTGGCGGGACGCGCTCGACGCGCTGTGCTCCTGGGCGGGCGAGGTGGCGATGGGTCCCGTGCTGTCCGCGTCCCGCACTCGGTACGGCCGTACGCCCAGGTTGGTGCTGGCGCCGGTTGGCGCGCTCGGTGTGGTGCCCTGGCATGCGGCCCGTTGTTCGGACGGCCGGGCCGGTGCGGCCTACGCGTGCCAGCGGGCGGCACTTCGGTACGGTGCCACAGCCCGCCAGCTCACGGAGGTGGCCGACCGGCCCCGCGCTCGGCTCGGCGCGGCATCGGTGGCTGTGGTCGCGGACCCGCAGGGCTCCTGGCGGATGCACCGGGAGGCGGCGTTGGTCGGCTCCCTGTACGAGGGGACACGGGTCGTCGGCGGCCTCGGCGAGCACGCCGCCGCCGCGCGGCCGCCGTTGCCTCCCACCCCGGAGTCCCTGAGGGCGTTCCTGCCCGGCCAGGGTCGGATCCCGACCGCTGTGCTTCATGTCAACTGCCATGCGGACACGGGGATTTCGCCCGCGGACTCGGTGCTCCGACTCACCGCCGGGCAGTGCGTCACGGTCGCGGACGTGCTCGCGGGAGCCGTCGACCGGGATCCCGGGACACCCGGAGGGACGGTCGTCCTGGCCAACTGCACCAGCGATCTGACGGTGAGTGATCACGACGAGGCACTCACGCTGTCCACGGCCTTCCTCAGCGCGGGCGCCACCGCGGTGGTCGGGTCGCGATGGGACGTGGCCGACGATCCGAGGACGACCGCGCTGATGCTCGTCCTCCATCACCGGTTGCGCGCCGGAGACCCGGCCGGAGACGCGTTGCGGGCCGCCCAGCTGTGGATGCTCGACCCGCATCGGACCGTGCCGGACGAACTCGCCGCGTGCGAGGGTGTGTTCAGGGAGGCGGAGCAGCGCGGCATGGACGAACTGGAGGTGTGGTCCGCCTTCGCCCACCACGGGCAGTAGCCGTACCGGGCGGCTCAGGGCTCCGCTTCGTCGATGCGCAGGTCCCGGCGCATCGTCCGGCGTAGTTCGGTCAGCATCGTCCAAGCGGACTGGACCCGCTGCCCGCACTCGGGCGGGGCCGGCGGGCGGGAGACGTCGGACAGGGACTTCTTCAGCACGCCGTAGTGGTCATTCAGCCTGCGGCTCACCGCCGACGCCGCTTCGAGGACCGAGCCCGGCAACAGCATCTGCGCTTCCGCGTAGCTCGCCCGGAAGGCGGTGCGAGCCTCGTCCATGGCCTCGACGTGACTGGTCACGTCCGTGCCGGTGCGCAGTGCGTGCACGACATTGACCTGCGTGGTCTGATACTGCCGGGCCGCGGCGTTGAAGGAGACGTAACAGGAGCGCAGCCGGGCGTGTGCCTCGGCCCGGCGCGCCTCGGCCCGCTGCTCGTGGGCGTCCGCCAACTCCAGCGCTCGCATCCGCTCGGCGTGTGCCCGGTCCGCCGCGTGCTGTCCGCGCAGGGTGTCGATCTCCAGCCGCTTGACACGGTCGGCCCTGACCTGGGTGACCAGCGCCGCGCTCAGTGTGCCGCCCACGCCGACGAGCGCCACGAGAAGTGCCAACCAAGACTGCGTCACGCCGCTCTCCCCCGGTTTCCGTCCGCTCACCGCTCGATACAGGTGCCTGCTGGGCATGCCTCACCGATCCGGCTCTGGGTCGATTCGTCCCCACTCGCCCGACGTCATTGTGCGGTCGAACTGCCCTTGTTGTCCTGGATGGGACGTACCCGCCCCAGCTCGGCTCAGCCCTCTGCTCGGGTCTGCTCACGCCGAACAGTTGTGGCCCACGGCGCCGTAAATCCAACTTCCGGCTTGGTTGCCATGGAACCGACGAAGCCGCCACACCTCGCCGCCCCCTCCGACTACTCTGCGGACGCGCCGCGTCACTCAGCGCGGCCGATCGAGGAGGCGGCCCGTGTCAACGTCCTGCGACCCCAAGTACGCTCCCGTCGGCGACGTCGGAGCGGTCCTCATGATGATCGACTCCCGGCTGAAGTCCGTCCACGACGGCAGGTCCGGCACCGACCCCGAAGAGCGGGCGCTGATGGACCAGTTGATCGCGTCCATGGGCCCGGGCGGACTCGACGATCTCCTCAACGGCGCCTGCACGCTCATCTATATGTTCATGACCTGGCTGCGGAAGGCCCACGAGAGCCAGGGCAAGGACGTCGTCGAGTACGTGGTGCCCACGCTGGTCGCCACGATGCGGATGATGCCGAGGAGCTGCCCGCCCGAGGCCGTCCCCATGATGGCCGGCCTGACCATCGCCGCGGGCACGGGCCTCAGCCCCAACCTGTGGCGCCGCCAGTACGGCGACTGGACCAAGGAGGAGATGACCCCGCTGGAGGCCACGGTGTTCCTCCTCGCGGAACACGTCAACCGCGTCGCGGACGACCCGGAGTTCGCCGTCCGTATGGTCATCGACGCGTTGACGCGCGCGGACGGAGCACACGGAAAGGACTGACGGCTACCCGCGCGGCAACGACGTGTTCGTGATCGGCAGTGCCTGTCGCGCCCCCGTCACGTACATGTCCCTCGGTGCCGTGCGGAGCGTGAACGTGTCGTCGTAGCCCGTGACGCGGACCGACAGGGCGAAGGAGCCGTCGTACGTGGCGATCGTCCGTACGTCGTACTCCTGCTCCCAGTACGTCTGGAGGAAGACCTCGGTGCCGGCGGGCTGGACGCCCTTGGGGAGGGTGACCCGGCCTGTGACCGTGAGGATGTCGCCGGACTTCACCTTCTTCTTGCTGACCCGGTAACTGACCGAGCTGGTACGGGCGTTGGCGTTCACCGTGGTGTCCGCGTAGTAGCCGTCCTGCGGGGTGTCGAGGTCGCCGTCCACGTCGTAGAGGGCCGTGATCTCCACCCCCTGCTGGACGTTGAGCAGGCTGCTGCCGCTCGTGTGGTCGATCGCGACGTCGGGGACGGTGAACCTCCCGTTCGCGTCGGTGACCGGCGTGCCCAGGTCGCGCGGCTCGTAGTAGGTGGGGTCGATCGGGTCGCCCCACGGGTTCCAGGTGGTGAAACGGACGACTTCCTGGACCGTGACGGGGATGTTCGGCGCGGGCGTGCCATCCGCCTCGGTGACCGTGCCGATGACGTCGACATGGCGGTTGTCGTGGCTGGTGGCGGTCGGGTCGGTCGTCACCTTCAGCACGTAGGCGTCACCGGGGGACGCGTCCGAGGGCGTCGCGGAGGCGGCGGGCGCGGACAGGGCGCCGGTGGTGAGCAGCAGCAGCGCGCCGGTAGCGGCGAGCCGCGTCGGCAGGGGCTTCCTGGTCATGGGGCGACTCCAACGTCGGTCGGGAGTGCGGGAGTTGCGCCGCGAGGGTGCGACGCAGCAGGTTCGACCGGTGGAGCGGGGCGGGAGTTGTTCCGTTCGCCGTCGCTGTTACGCGGCTGTGGCGGGCGGTTGATTTGTCCCGGTTGCGGGTTCACCTCGATGTCGGCTGCGAGCGGCCCGCCGTCCTCCTACGACGCCGAAGGGCGCCCCGCGAGCCGATCGCGGGGCGCCCTTCCTCGTCGTGGGAGAGAAGTCAGAGCTTCTCGATGACGTAGTCGATGCACTTGGTCAGTGCCTCGACGTCCGCCGGGTCGATCGCCGGGAACATCGCCACGCGGAGCTGGTTGCGGCCGAGCTTGCGGTAGGGCTCGGTGTCGACGATGCCGTTGGCGCGCAGGACCTTGGCGACGGCCGCCGCGTCGATCTCGTCGGCGAAGTCGATGGTGCCGATGACCTGCGAGCGCTTGGTGGGGTCGGACACGAACGGGGTCGCGTGCTTCGACTCCTCCGCCCAGCCGTAGAGGCGGCCGGACGAGTCCTTCGTGCGGGCCGTCGACCAGGCCAGGCCACCCTGGCCGTTGATCCACTCCAGCTGCTCGTTGAGGAGGAACAGGGTGGACAGGGCCGGGGTGTTGTACGTCTGGTTCTTGCGCGAGTTGTCGATCGCGGTCGGGAGCGAGAAGAACTCCGGGACGTGGCGGCCGGAGGCGTGGACGCGCTCCGCGCGCTCGATCGCCGCGGGGGAGAACACGCCGATCCACAGGCCGCCGTCGGAGGCGAAGGACTTCTGCGGGGCGAAGTAGTAGACGTCCGTCTCGGACACGTCCACCGGGAGACCGCCCGCGCCCGACGTCGCGTCCACCAGGACCAGCGCGCCCTCGTCGGCACCCGCGACGCGCTTGACCGGCGCGGCCACACCCGTCGACGTCTCGTTGTGCGTGAAGGCGTAGACGTCCACGCCCGCCTCCGCCACCGGCTCCGGGTGCGTGCCGGGGTCGGACGCGATGACGGTCGGCTCGGCCAGCCACGGGGCCAGCTTGGCCGCCTTGGCGAACTTGGAGCTGAACTCGCCGAAGTTCAGGTGCTGCGACTTGTTCTCGATGAGGCCGTGGGTCGCGACGTCCCAGAACGCCGTCGAGCCGCCGTTGCCGAGGATCACCTCGTAGCCCTCGGGGAGCGAGAACAGCGCGGAGACGCCCTCGCGCACCTTGCCGACCAGGTTCTTGACCGGGGCCTGGCGGTGGGAGGTGCCGAGCAGGGACGTACCGGTGGCGGCCAGCGCGTCCAGCGCCTCCGTCCGCACCTTGGAGGGGCCAGCGCCGAAACGTCCGTCGGCGGGCTTGATGTCAGCGGGAATCTCGATATCAGCCACGAGCCGGAGCGTATCGCCTCGGCGAAACCGGACGGAAACGCGTCCGTTCGATGAGACGGCCGGAGCGGCGACCCCTCCGGCCCGTGGACGGACGGCGGACGGCGGGCGGCGGGCGGGCTACGGTGCCAGGCGTACCGGCAGCTCGAAGATGTCGTTCTGCGTCACCACCGGCTTGTTGCGCAGCTCGGACGCCGCGACCGCCAGGTCCAGCTGCGGGAAACGCTCGTAGAGCGCCGGGAGCGCCACGTCCGCCTCCAGCCGGGACAGCGCCGCGCCGGGGCAGACGTGCGGGCCGTGCCCGAAGGAGATGTGCCGGTTCTCGCTGGTGCGGGTGATGTCGAACTCGCCCGCCGTCGGACCGTGCGCCTGCTCGTCGCGGCCGATCGCGGCGTACGACACGATCAGCGCGTCCCCGGCTGGGAGGACCTGGTCGCCGACCTGGACGTCCTCCGTGGCGAACCGGATCAGGACGTGCGAGGTGGGCGTGGAGTGGCGCAGGGTCTCCTCGACCACCGAGGACCAGTCGGCCTCGCCGGCCAGGACCAGGGCGCGCTGGACGGGGTGCGTCGACAGGTTGACGACCGCGTTGACGATCAGCGAGATCGTCGTCTCGTGGCCCGCCGCGACCATCAGTTGCAGCGTGGAGACGATCTCCTCGTCGGTGAGGTGGTCGCCGTCCTCGGAGGCGGCGATCAGGGCCGACGTCAGGTCGTCGCCCGGCTCGGCGCGCTTGGCCGCGACCGTCGCCGCCATGATGCCCGCGAGTTCCGTGAGCGTCGCGATCACCTCGGCCGGCGGGGTCTGCGTCGAGAAGAACTTCTCGAACAGCTCCTTCAGGCGCGGGAGTCGGGACTCCGCTATGCCCATCAGGTCGGCGATCACATACATGGGGAGCGGGTAGGCGAACTCCGCCTTCAGATCGACCACGTCGCCGTCGAGGCCGTCGAGGCCGTCGAGGAGGCCCTCGGTCAGCTTCGCGATCCGCTCCCGCAGCTGCTCCACCCGGCGCGGGGTGAGCGCCTGCGCGACCAGCGTGCGCATCCGGCGGTGGTCCGCGCCGTCCACGGTCAGCATGGAACGGCCCGGGTTCGCCAGCCCGATCAGCGGCCAGTCCGCGGGGATCTCCCCGCGCTGCCAGGCCCCCCAGACGTTGATGTCCTTCACCAGCCGCGGATCCGTGAGCAGCTGTTTCGCCTCCGCGTGATGGGTCACGGCCCATACGGGCACCCCACCGGGGAGTTCCACGGCGGCCAGCGGACCGGCCGCCCGAAGCCTGGCGCTCTCGCCGTCCAGGTCGCCGACGAAGGGGTCGAGAACGATGCGCGTGCTGGTCATACGGGATGCCTCCAAGGGCGTGACGGGCGCGGGACGTGACGTACGGGGGGCGTACGCGGGACGTGACAGGCGCGGGACGTACGCGGGATCAGAGCGCGGGCACGGGTGTGAAACGCACCGGCAGCGCGGTCAGGCCCCGCAGCCACGGCGAGGGCCGGCGCGTCAGGGACTCGGCCGGGACCGCCAGGTCGATGTCCGGCAGCCGGTCCAGTACGACCTCGATGCCCGTCCGCGCGATGACCTCGGCGACCTCCTGCGCGGGGAAGGGACACCGGTGCTCCCCGTGCCCGAAGGAGAAGTGCGCGTTGTTGCCGCCGGTGAGCGAGGCGCCGTCGGTGCGGACCTGGGGGTCGGAGTTGGCGCCCTGGAGGCCGAGCAGCAGCAGGTCGCCGCTGCGGATGCGCCGGCCGCCGAGCTGGGTGTCCCGGGAGGCCCAGCGCCCGGCCACGTTCTGGGTGGGGGTGTCCTCCCACAGGACCTCGTTCATCGCCTCGGCGACACTGTTGCGGCCACCGAAGAGGGAGGCCGCGAAACGGTCGTCCGTCAGCATCAGCCGCAGCGAGTTGCCGATCCAGTCGGCGGTCGGCTGGTGGCCGGCCGCCATCATCACCATCAGGTCCTGCGCGATCTCCAGATCGGAGAAACCGGAGCTGTGCGTGAGCATCCGCGACACGACGTCGTCGGCCGGCTCGGCCTTCCGGTCGGCCAGCAACTGCCCCATGGAACCGGCCAGATGAGTCTGCCCGGCGATGGCCCGCTCGCGCCCGTCGATCATGTCGTTGAGGGCGGTGACGAGCCCCGGGCCCTGCTCGTCCCGGAAGCCGTAGAGCCGGGCCAGCACCCGCACCGGCAGCAGCATCGCGTAGTCGCCGACGAGGTCCGTCTCCCCCTTGGCGCAGATCCCGTCGATCAGCTCGTCCGCGAACTTCTCGGCGTACGACCGCAGTTCGGACGGGTCGACGGCCTCCAGCGCGTCGCTGATCATGCCGACGCGCTCGCGGTGCCGTTCGCCGACCGTGTACAGGATCGACGGCTGCCTGCGGCCGATCATCGGCAGCAGCGGCCAGTCGTCGGGGATGTGGTCCCACTGGCTCCACAGGTCCGAGTCACGGCTGAACAGGACCGGATCGCCGGTGACCTGGTGCAGTTCGCGGTAGCCGAGCACCAGCCAGGCCGGGATGTCGCCGTCCAGCACCACGGGCGTCACGGCGCCGTGCTCGCGCCGCATCTCCCGGTACAGCCGCGCCGGTTCGGTCTGGAACCTGGGTCCACTCAGCGGTACGGGCGCGGTCACAGAGCCAACTCCTGGTGCGGGACGGGGACATGCGGGCGGGCGGGGTCCTGGGCGCCGTGGCCGCCGCGGACGTGCTCGACCAGGGTGATCAGGACCTGCTTCGCGGACGCGCGGGAGCGGGCGTCGCAGTCCAGGAGGGGGACGTGCGGGTCGAGGTCGAGGGCCTCGCGGATCTGCCGCGGGGTGTACGTGGGGCCGCCGAAGTCGTTGCAGGCCACGATGAAGGGGGTGCCGTGGTGTTCGAGGCGGTCGATGGCGTACCAGGAGTCGCCGATACGGCGGGTGTCGACGAGGACGACCGCGCCGAGCGTCCCGGAGAACAGCCGGTCCCACAGGAACCAGAACCGTTCCTGGCCGGGCGCGCCGAACAGGTACAGCACGTTGTGGGCGTCGAGCGTGATGCGGCCGAAGTCGAAGGCGACGGTCGTCGCGGACTTGCCGCGCACCTCGCTGATGTCGTCGACGGCCTCGCCGGCCTTCGTCATCGTCTCCTCGGTGTTGAGGGGACGTATCTCGCTGACCGAACGGACCAGCGTGGTCTTGCCGACGCCGAAGCCGCCGACGACCACGATCTTGAGGCCGTTGTCGGCGCTGGCACCCAGCGGGGTGCGGGCCTTGTCGGCCGCGTCAGAGGTTGCGGAGTCCAACGAGCACCTGTTCCAGGACGTCGGGATCGGACACGGCCTTGCGCGGATGCCGGGCACTGACCCGGCCGGCCGCGAGAAGGTCGGAGAGGAGGATCTTGGTGATGCTCACCGGGAGCTTCAGTTCGGCCGCCAACTCCACCACTGCCGTGGGGTGTTCGGCGAGCCGCAGGATCGCCGCGTGCTCCGACTGCATCCCGGTCGCCGGATCGCACTCGGCGACCACCAGGGTCACCAGGTCGAACGGGTTGTCCGGTGCGGAACGGGTGCGGCCCCCGGTGAGCGTGTAGAGGCGGTCGGGCGAGTCGTCCCTGCCGGGGCGGCTCATGACGTACGGGGTTCCGCGCGCAGGTGCTCGCCGAGCTGCTCGACCAGCTCGCTCATGTTGTGCCCGATCAGACCCGCGTCCGCGTCCTCCGCGGTGACCAGGGCCAGATGCGCGCCCTCGCCCGCCTCGACGATGAACAGCACCCCGCCGTGGAACTCCGTCATCGCGGAGCGCACGCCCCCGCTGCCGTCGCCGAACTCCACCGACGCGCCGTGCGACAGGGACTGGATCCCGGCGGCGATGGCGGCGAGCTGGTCGGCCTGGTCGACGGAGAGTTCGGGCGTCCGGCACAGCTTCAGGCCGTCCCGGGACAGCACGAGCGCGTGGCGCGCGCCCGGGGTGCGCTCCAACAGGCCCTCGATGAGCCAGGTGAGCTTCTCGTCGGCGGTGGTCGTGCCGGTCATGAGGTGGGGTTGCCTTCCGGGTGCGGGTGGGTGAGGGACGTGGTGGACTCGGCGTACTCCGGCTGCGGCTCCGACTCGGGCGTCGGCTCCGACTCCCGTACGGACGCGGGCTGTTCGGCGGCCGACGGTTCGGCCGCCGTCTCGTCGTCGGACTCCGTCACGTCCGTCAGCTGTTCGGTCATCGCGCCGCGTACGGCCTGGCGGAAGCTGTTGAAGCGGGCGGTCCTGGCCAGGGTGTCGTCGGCCGTGGGCGCGGGGTGCGGCAGCAGCGGAGCCGCGGCCTCCACCCGCGCGCGGGAACGCTCGGCCGCCGCCAGCGCCTGCCCCCGGCGCCGCTTCGGCAGGCCCTCAGGGAGCCCGCTCGGGCTGTCCGGCCGCGACTCGGCCAGGACCTCCGACAAGGCGTCCGACAACTCCTCGCGGTCCGCCGACTCGTGCGTGGGGACCGGGTCCGGGTCGAGGTCGGAGCCGGCGCGCGCGGAGGCGTACGACACCCGCAGCTGTCCCGGGACGACCGGCTCCGCCGAGGCCTGCGGCTCCCGGACCGACTCCCGGACCGACTCCCGGACCGGCTCCGGGGCCGGCGCGGCGGTCACCGGCTCGGCCGGCGCGACGGCCTCCTGCGGGGCGGCCGGGGTGTCCTGCGGCACCAGGATGTCCTGCGGCACGAGCATCAGCACACCCGTGCCGCCCCGCGCGGAGGGCCGGTACGACACCTTCAGCCCGTACTTGCGGGCCAGCCGCCCGACGACCGCGAGGCCCAGCCGGGTGCCGGTGAGACCGCCCAGCTCGGCGGAGTCACCGCTCACCGCCCGCTCCGCGCGCCGGAGTTGGATGTCGCCCATGACCAGGCCGCTGTCCTCCACGGACACGATGACCCCGGCCGGCACCTCCTCGACGTACACATGCACTTCGGCGGTGGGCGGCGAGAAGTTCGCGGCGTTGTCGAGGAGTTCGGCGAGCGCGTGCATCACGCCCTCGGCCGCGTGCCCGGCGACGGCGGCCTCGCTCGTGGAGTGCACCCGCACCCGCTGGTAGCCGCTGATCCGGCCCATCGCGCCGCGCAGGATCGACTCCATGGCGATCGGGCGGGCCCAACGACGGCCGGACCGGGCGCCGGTGAGCACGGCCACGGAGTCGGCGAGGCGGCCCGCCTGCGCGGTGCGGTGGTCGAGGTGCAGCAGATCGGCGAGGACGTCCTCGTCGGAGTGCCGTTCCTCCATCACCCGCAGGTCGGCGAGCATGCCGGTCGCCAGCGCCTGCATCCGGCCGGCCGCGTTGGCGGTGGCGGAGAGCGCGGCGGCGCGTTCGTGGGCGTCCCGGTGCGCCCGCTCGGACAACTGCTTGTTCTCGGCGGTCAGTCGGGCCCGCTCCAGGGTGGCTTCCTCCGTGAGCCGGGTGCGTTCCTCCGCGAAGGACGTGGTGAGCCGCAGCCGCTCCTGGGAGAACTCGGAGGTCAACCGGGCGCGTTCCTGGGTGAGTTCCGTGGTCAGCCGGGCCCGCTCGTGGGTCAGCTCCTCGGTCAGCTGGACCCGTTCGCGGTCCAACTCCGTGCTCAGCCGGGCCCGTTCCTGCATCAGCCGGCCCGCGTCCAGGGTGACGGCCTCCAGCCGGCGGCGGGTGACGCGGGCGGTCTGGTAGGCGTGTGCCGCCGCCGCGACGGCCGCGCACAGCAGCAGCGCGCCGGCGCCGGCCGCGCAGGCGACCGCGAGGCGCTGCGAGCGGGGTGCCACGGAGACCGCGCCGGCGACCGCGAGTCCGGCCAGGACGGCGGTGAGCAGCGGGGCGGGGGCGAGGGCGCGGAAGGTGGGCCGTTCGCCGGGAAGCATGGGGGCGGTCATGAAGGGGGTCCTCGGTCGGTCCTCGGGCGTCTTTGGTCGTGGTCCTCTGTCGTCCTCGGTCGTGTCCTCGGGGGGTGCTCGTCGGGTTCCTGGGCGAGAAGCGACACCGGGTGCTCAACTGTCGGTCACTATATGAGAGTTAGTGATCGAACTGGGGAGGTTCTGGATGCGTTTACAGAATCCGTCCATGCTGGGGGCATGCTGGATCTTCAGACGGAGCTGACGAGAACCGTCCGGGGCGAGGTCGGTTTCGACGTCACGTCCCGGGCGCTGACGACGATGGACGCGTCCAACTACCGGCGCGTCCCGCTGGGCGTCGTCGCTCCCCGTGACGCCGACGACGTGGCGGCCGTCCTCGCCGCCTGCCGGGCGCACGGAGTACCGGTCGTGGCCCGCGGCGGCGGCACCTCCATCGCCGGCCAGGCGACCGGCACCGGCATCGTCCTCGACTTCACCCGTCACATGAACGCCGTGCTGTCCCTGGACCCCGCCACCCGCACCGCCGTGGTCCAGCCCGGTCTGGTCCTCGACCGCCTCCAACAGGCCGCCGCCCCGCACGGGTTGCGCTTCGGCCCCGACCCCTCGACCCACAGCCGCTGCACCCTCGGCGGCATGATCGGCAACAACTCCTGCGGCTCCCACTCGGTCGCCTGGGGCACCACGGCGGACAACGTGAGCGAGCTGTCGGTCCTCACCGCACGCGGCGACCTGCTGCGCCCCGGCCGCGACTGGGCGGGCGCCCCAACAGGTCTACGGCCCCTCGTGGAGGGCGAGTTGGCCCGCCTGCGCACCGGCTTCCCCGACCTCCCGCGCCGTATCTCCGGCTACGCCCTGGACGCCCTCCTCCCCGAGAAGGGCGCCGACGTCGCCCGCTCGTTCTGCGGCAGCGAGGGCACCCTCGGCATCCTCACGGAAGCGGTCGTACGACTCGTCGAGGCACCCCGCGCGCGGGCCCTCGCCGTGCTGGGCTACGCCGACGAGAGCGCGGCGGCCGACGCGGCGGCGGGCCTGCTGGCCCACGGGCCGCTCACGGTCGAGGGGATGGCCGCCGACCTGGTGCGCTTCACGGCGGACCTGCCCCGCGGCACCGCCTGGCTGTTCGTGGAGACCGGCGGCGACACGGCGGCGGAGGCGCACGCGCGTGCCGGGACGATCGCCCGCGCGGCCGACGTCCTCGACTCCCTCGTGGTGACCGACCCGGCGGCCCAACGCGCGCTGTGGCGCGTCCGCGAGGACGCGAGCGGCACGGCGACGAGGATGCCGGACGGTACGGAGGCATGGCCCGGCTGGGAGGACTGCGCGGTACCACCGGCCCGACTGGGCGCGTACCTGCGGGACTTCAGGGCGCTCCTCGGGTCCTACGACCTGCACGGCACGCCCTACGGGCACTTCGGGGACGGCTGCATCCACGTCCGTATCGACTTCGACCTGCTGACGGAGCCGGGCGTGGCCCGCTTCCGCGGCTTCTCCGAGGACCTGGCCGACCTGGTGGTGGCCCACGGCGGCTCCCTCTCCGGCGAACACGGCGACGGCCAGGCCCGCGCGGAACTGCTGCCGAGGATGTACGGCGCCGAGACGGTGGCCCTCTTCGAGCGCGCGAAGGCGGTGTGGGACCCGGACGGCCTGCTGAACCCCGGGATGCTGGTGCGGCCCGCGCCCCTCGACACGAACCTGCGCTTCTCCGTCCTGCCCCGCGAACCCGTCGACGTGGTCTTCGGCTACCCGTCCGACGGCGGCGACTTCTCGGCCGCGGTCCGGCGCTGCGTGGGGGTCGCCAAGTGCCGTACGACAGAGGTGTCGGGATCGTCGGTGATGTGCCCGTCGTTCCGGGCCACCGGCGAGGAAGCGCACTCCACGCGCGGCCGGGCGCGCCTGCTGCACGAGATGCTCGCGGGCGAACTGGTCGGCGGAGGCTGGCGGTCCACGGAGGTCCGCGACGCGCTGGACCTGTGCCTGTCCTGCAAGGGCTGCCGCACGGACTGCCCGGTCGGGGTCGACATGGCCACGTACAAGGCGGAGTTCCTGCACCACCACTACGAGGGCAGGCGCCGGCCCGCGTCCCACTACACGATGGGATGGCTGCCGCGCTGGCTCAGGCTGGTGGCCCGCACCCGCACCGCGTGGCTGGTCAACTCCCTCGCCTCCGTAGGGGTGTTGGCGAGGCTCGCGAAGCGGCTGGGCGGGATCGCGGGGGAGCGGGAGATCCCGCGGGTGGCGGCAGTGCCGTTCACCCGGGCATGGCGGCGCAAGGTCATGGCGGAGTCCCGGCGGAACACGCACGACGGAGTCGAGTACACCGAGACGCCGACCGGAGGCCAGGCCTACTTGTGGCCGGACACCTTCACGGAGCACCTCTCACCCTCCGTCGGCCACGCGGCCGTACGGGTTCTGGAGGCGGCGGGACTGGGCGTGCTGCCCGTCCCGCCGGTGATGGCGGGCAAGCCCGTGTGCTGCGGACTGACCTATGTGTCGACGGGCCAACTGGACCGCGCCCGCGCGGTCATGCGCACCACCCTGGACCGCATGGGCGTCCTGCTCGACCGCGAGGGCGCCCCGCCCGTCGTGGTCCTGGAGCCGAGCTGCGCGGCGGCCCTGCGCACCGACCTCCCCGAACTCCTCCCCGACGACCCCCGGGCGGCCCGCCTCGCCGCGCTGGTCCTCACCTTCGCCGAGGCACTCGAACGCCTCGCCCCCGACTGGACCCCGCCCCGCGTCGACCGCCCCGCGGTCGGCCAGACCCACTGCCACCAGCACGCGGTACTCGGCGACACCCCCGACCGCCGCCTGCGCGCGGCGGCCGGCCTCACGGGCGAACTGTCCGGCGGCTGCTGCGGGTTGGCGGGCAACTTCGGCTTCGAGCGCGGCCACTACGAGGTGTCGGCGGCCTGCGCGGAGGAACAACTGCTCCCGGCCGTACGCCAGGCACCCGACGACGCGGTACTCCTGGCGGACGGCTTCTCGTGCCGTACACAGCTGGAGCAACTGGCCGGGGTACAGGGGAGGCACTTGGCGGAGGTCCTGGCGGAGGCGTTGGAGGCTGACGCGAAATGACCGACGGAAAGGAAGACGAGCTGGGCCGGGTCGCGGTCCTCTCCGACATCCACGGCGTGCTCCCCGCCCTGGAAGCAGTCCTCGCCGAACCCGAGGTGGCCGCCGCCGACCGCGTCGTCCTGACCGGCGACATCACGGCCGGCCCCCAACCGGCGGAAGTGGTCGACCTGTTGCGCGCACAGGGCGACCGAGTCCTGTGGATCTCCGGCAACGCGGACCGCGAACTGGTCGAGTACCGCGGCGGCGAACGCACCGGGATCCCCGACCCGATCGCCCCGTTCGCGGCCACGGCCCTCCGCCCCGACCAGATCGACTTCCTCGCCGCCCTCCCCAAGACCCTGACCCTCCCGGTCCGAGGCCTCGGCAGGGTCCTCTTCTGCCACGCGACACCCCGCGACGACGAGGAAGTCGTCCTGGTCGACTCCCGCCCGTCCCGCTGGACCGAGGTCCTGGCCGGCCTCGACGACTCCGTCCGCACGGTGGTCTGCGGCAACACCCACATGCCGTACGTCCGCCTCGCCCAGGGCCGCCTGATCGTCAACCCCGGCAGCGTGGGCATGCCCTACGGCCGCCCCGGCGCCCACTGGTGCCTCCTCGGCCCCGGCACGGACCTGCGCGTGACGCCGTACGACATCCCGGCGGCGATCACCCGCCTCACCCGCGAGTCCGCGTACCCGGACATCGCCGCCTGGGCGGACTACTTCCTCAACGCCCGCGCGTCGGACACGGACGCGCTGGAGGCGTTCGGCCCCCGGGACGGGCGATGACGGCCGTCGTCTGAGGGCGGAAGCACAGGTTCGTTAAGGCTGCTCTCAGGTTTATTAGAGAACTCTCAGGTTCGTGGACCTCGCTCAGGATTCGCATAGGTATTCACAGCGCCTGCTTGCCGTTCCCTTGCCGACTTTGCCGATTCCTGGTGTCGGGGGCGTGTAAGTTCATCGGTGTCGGGAATTCCCCGGGCGGTAAAACGCCCGACTTTGACGCACAAATTCCACTGCACAACCTAGGAGTTCGGAATGGGCCTCAACAAGCTCGCCCCGCTGCCCAAGCCCAAGAAGCAGCAGCTGCCGCCCCCGCCCCCGAAGCCGAAGAAGAAGCACAAGCCCGTTCCGCCGCCGCCGAAGCCGATCCCCGGCGCCGACGACAACAGCTGATCCCGCGGTGAAGGAGGGCCGACCCACGCAGTCGGCCCTCTTTTCTTTCCTGAATTCCAAAGAATTCTGGCGACGGAAAGCGAAGGGAATTGTGACATGGTTGCGGACGACGAAGACCTCGAATACGAGGACGATGAAACGCCCACTATTCCCGCCCGTACGGCCTTCCGTCGCTTCTGGCCGCTGACCCGAGGTCTCAGACGCTGGCTGATCATCGTGTGGGTGTGCACGGTGCTCGCGGCGCTCGCCGAGACCGAGTCCGTCCTGCTCTTCAGCCAGCTGACCGACCACGCCCTCGCCAAGGGCTCGCTGAGCGCGTTCTGGAACCCGGCGGCGAAGTGGCTGGGCGTGGCCGTCGTGGGCGCGATCGTCGGGTACGCGGGCAACTCCCTCGCCGCGTGGGCGACCGAACGCTTCGTGATGCGACTGCGTGAGCATGTCTTCGACCACGTACAGCAGTTGCCGCCGCACTTCTTCCAACAGCACCGCCAGGGCGACCTGTTGTCCCGCCTCACCAGCGACGTCGAGGCGATCGAGACACTCGTCGTCTCCGGCGTGATCGGCACCGCCTCCGCGATCTTCTCCGCCCTGTTCTACGCCGCCGCCGCGTTCTGGCTGCGCTGGGACCTCGCCACCGCGACCTTCGTCCTCGCCCCCCTCTTCTGGCTGGCGGCACGCAGGTTCTCCGGCTCCATCAAGGACGTCTCGCGCGAGGGCCGGGTCGCCGACGGCGCGATCACCTCGGTCGTCGAGGAGTCCCTCGGCAACATCGTGCTGACCCAGGCCTACGGCCGCCGCGACGCCGAGCGCCGACGCCTGAACGAGGAGGCGGGCGCCTGGTTCCGTGCCTCGGTCCGCGCGACCCGCCTGAACGAGGCGTACGGCCAGCTCGTGACCGTCATCGAGACCGTCTGCGTGCTCGCCGTCATCGGCATCGGCGCCTGGGAGATCTCCACCGGCCGCATGACCCTCGGCCAACTCCTCGCGTTCTCCGCCTTCCTGGGCTACCTCTACCCGCCCGTGCGCGGCCTCGCCCAACTCGGCCTCACCATCACCGCCGCCACCGCCGGCGCCGAGCGGCTGATCGAGATCCTCGACGTACGACCGTCCGTCGCCGACCCCGGCCACGGCACGGAGTTCGGCCGCCCGGACGGCACGGTCGAGTTCCGCGACGTCTCCTTCGGCTACCCGGGCGCGGACCGCCCCGCCCTGGAGGGCCTCTCCTTCACCGTCAACCCCGGCGAACTGGTGATCGTCACCGGCCCCAGCGGCGCCGGCAAGTCCACGGTCTCCAAGATGCTGCTCCGCTTCTACGACCCCGACGCCGGCGAACTCCTCCTCGACGGCGTCCCGTTGCGCGACCTCCCCCTCGCCCGCCTGCGCGAGTACGTCACCCTGCTCCCGCAGGAGACCCTCGTCCTGCACGACACCGTCCGCGCGAACATCGCCTGCGGCCGGCCCGGCGCGAGCGAACAGGCGATCATGGACGCGGCGGTCGCGGCCGACGCCCACGAGTTCATCCTCCGCCTCCCCGAGGGCTACGACACGAAGGTCGACCCCAACTCGGCCCGCCTGTCCGGCGGTCAGCTCCAGCGGCTGGCCATCGCGAGGGCGATCCTGCGCGACGCCCCGGTCCTGGTCCTCGACGAACCGACGACCGGGCTCGACTCGATGGCGGCGCGACGAGTCGTGAAGCCGCTGCGGCGACTGATGGCGGGCCGTACGACGATCATGATCACCCATGACCTCAACCTCGCCCCCGACGCCGACCGCATCCTGGTCGTCGACCGGGGACGGATCGTCGAGACGGGCCGGCACGACGAGCTGATGGCGCGGGGCGGGGCGTACGCGCGACTGCACCGTTCGCAGAACAACGCGGTGATGGACACCGGGGAGCTGCGGTTGCCGCTGTTCGTCGAGAGCTGGGCACCGCAGATGCAACAGGTACAGCAGATGCAACAGGTCCAGCAGGCGCCACAGGTGCAGCAGATGCCCTACGTGCAACAGGTGTCGCAGTCGTATCAACCCGCTTACGTCGAGGCCGAGTACGCCTCCGATCCGCTCTTCGGACCCATGCCCGCCACCCTCCCCGACGGTCGGCCGCTGTTCCGGGACGAGGTCCCCTGGAGCGGCATCTGAGTCCAGGACAGTTGCATAAAGGGTTCTCACACCTGTCTCAGTCCATTACCATGGACCGAGCAGTGCATCGTGATGGACGAACCCCGAGCTGATCCCCTGGAAGCGCCGTGAGCATCCCCAGTACGTCGACGACCGCCCCCGTGACGGCGACCCCGGCTGCCGCCCCCAGCCGTTTCGGTCCGGTGGGCCTCGTGCTGGCCGGGGGCATCTCGGTGCAGTTCGGTGGAGCGCTCGCGGTCACGATGATTCCCCGGGCCGGATCACTGGGCGTGGTCACGCTCCGCCTGCTGGTCGCGGCCGTGGTGCTGCTCGTGGTCTGCCGCCCGAGCCCGCGCGGTCACTCCCGTACGGACTGGGGCACGGTCGTCGTCTTCGGCATCACGATGGCTGCCATGAACGGGCTCTTCTACCAGTCACTGGCCCGCATCCCGCTGGGCCCGGCGGTGACCCTGGAGGTACTGGGCCCGCTCGCCCTGTCCGTACTGACCTCCCGCCGGGCGATCAACGCCGTCTGGGCCGGGCTCGCCCTGGCCGGCGTGTTCCTGCTCGGCGGCGGAGGCTTCGGCGATCTGGACCCGGTCGGTGTGGCCTTCGCACTGGCCGCCGGTGCCATGTGGGCGACGTACATCGTCTTCAGTGCCCGTACGGGACGCCGCTTCCCGCAGGCCGACGGGCTGGCGCTCGCGATGGCCGTGGCGGCGGTGGTGTTTCTGCCGCTCGGTATCGCGGAGTCGGGTACGAGGCTGCTGAACCCGGTGACCATCGCGCTCGGGTCGGCTGTGGCGGTCCTTTCGTCCGTTCTTCCCTACACGCTCGAACTCCTGGCGTTGCGACGGCTGCCGGCCTCCACCTTCGCCATCCTGATGAGCCTGGAGCCCGCCATCGCCGCCACGGCGGGTTTCCTGATCCTTCACCAGTCACTGTCCGTCTCCGAGTCCCTGGCCATCGGGTTGGTCATCGGGGCGAGTATCGGAGCCGTGCGGACGCAGGTGGGGCGGGGGAAGGCGAAGCGGGAGGCCGCTGGAGTGGCCCCTCAGTCGTAGGTCGCCGTGGGGCCACTCGCTTCTTTGCCAGTGTCGGGCTTCCACGGACCGAGTAAAGGGCGCTCCCTGCGGTCGCGTCGGCTTCGCCGATGACCCTCCGGGTCACCCTTGACACGGTCCGCTCCAGCCCGGTGGAGAAGCGAGCGAGCGGCCCGGAGGAGCAGGGGGCCCGGCTGGGTGGACCCCTTACCTGGGCTGCGTACGCGCCCAGCGAAGAGGAACGCGTCCGCGCCTCGCCAGCACGCCGGGCCGTCTCAGCGGCCAACCCCGAGGGGGGCCAACTGACCAACCAACCACCCACCCACCTAGACGACCCTGCCCTCTCCAGAAGCCGGGGTCATTTCTAACCGGTCATGGTGCGTGTCAGTGGTTAGATTTCTCCCCGGCTTCCAGCACCCCCCACCCTCCTCTTCTTCCTCTCGTGCCGGAGGTTTGGTCTGCCACTGGCCGTTGGCCGCTGAACCGGCGCGGCGTGCTGGCGAGATGCGGATGCGCCCCGTAGCACCGGCCGCGTACGCAGCCCACGTAAGGGGCCGACTCGCCCAGGCCCCCCGCTCCTCCGGGCCGCTCGCTCGCTTCTCCACCGGGCTGGAGCGGACCGTGTCAAGGGTGACCCGGAGGGTCATCGGCGAAGCCGACGCGACCGCAGGGAGCGCCCTTTACTCGGTCCGTGGAAGCCCGACTCTGACAAAGAAGCGAGTGGCCCAACAGCAACCTCACAACGCCCGCAAGCACCATCCCACCAAATAATGCAAGCACGCTTGATTGTTTCCAGCACCCCTGCCATGCTCCCCCCATGTCCGATCCGACGCACGTGTTCGACGACCTGCGTGAGGAGAGCGAGGAACTCGACCGGCTGGTAGCCGAGTTGAGCCCGGAGGGGTGGGCGGTCGCGACTCCCGCCGCCCGCTGGACCGTCGCCCACCAGATCGCCCACCTGGCCTGGACCGACCACTCGGCGCTGCTCGCCGTGACGGACGAGCGCGCGTTCCACGGGTTGGTGGAGAAGGCGCTCGCCGCTCCCGAGTCGTTCGTGGACCAGGGGGCGAGCGAGGGGGCCGCGCAACCGCCCGCCCAGTTGCTCGCCGGGTGGCGGGCCGGGCGGACCGCGCTGCTCGACGCCCTGCGCGCCGCACCGGCCGGCACCCGCTTCCCCTGGTACGGCCCACCCATGTCGGCCGCCTCCATGGCCACCGGCCGGCTCATGGAGACCTGGGCCCACGGCCAGGACGTGGCGGACGCCGTGGGTGTGGTCCGCCCGCCCACGGACCGGCTCCGGCATGTGGCGCGCATCGGAGTACGGGCGCGGGACTTCGCCTTCGGGGTGCGTGGGCTGACGCCGCCCGGCGCGGAGTTCCGGGTCGAACTCGTCGCCCCTTCGGGCGAGTTGTGGGTCTACGGCCCCGACGACGCCCCCCAGCGGGTCACCGGTCCCGCCCTCGACTTCTGTCTGCTCGTGACCCAGCGAGCCCACCGCGACGACCTCGCGGTGCTGGCCGAGGGTCCGGACGCCGGTCGCTGGCTCGACATCGCGCAGGCCTTCGCCGGGCCGCCCGGTGCCGGACGGCCGCCGAGCAAGGGGGCCGGCCAGTGAGCCCCCGCGTGGCGCCCCTGCGCATAGGCAACGCCTCCGGGTTCTACGGCGACCGCTTCGACGCCCTGCGGGAGATGCTCACCGACGGCCCGCTGGACGTCCTCACCGGTGACTACCTCGCCGAACTCACCATGCTCATCCTGGGCCGGGATCGGCTCAAGGACCCGAGCGCCGGGTACGCCCGCACCTTTCTGAAGCAGTTGGAGGAGTGCCTCGGCCTCGCCCACGAGCGCGGGGTGCGGATCGTCACCAACGCGGGCGGGCTCAATCCGGCCGGACTCGCCGACGCCGTAAGGAAGTTGGCCGATCGGCTGGGGATAGCGGTGCGGGTCGCGCATGTCGAGGGGGACGATCTCGTCGACCGGTATCCGGGGGCGCTCGCCGCCCATGCCTACCTCGGCGGGTTCGGTATCGCCGCCTGTCTCGACGCCGGCGCGGACGTCGTGGTCACCGGGCGGGTCACCGACGCGGCCCTGGTCACCGGCCCCGCGGTCGCCCACTTCGGGTGGGGGGCCGGGGAGTACGACCGGCTCGCGGGTGCCGTGGTCGCCGGACACGTCCTGGAGTGCGGGACCCAGGCCACCGGCGGCAACTACGCCTTCTTCACCGAGCACCCGGCCGGGAAGCTGCGCCGTCCCGGCTTTCCGCTCGCCGAGATCCATGAGGACGGCTCCTGCGTCATCACCAAGCATCCCGGCACGGGTGGCGTCGTCGACATCGGCACCGTCACCGCCCAGCTGCTCTACGAGACGCAGGGCGCCCGGTACGCCGGACCCGACGTCACCGCCCGCCTCGACACGATCCGGCTCGGTGAGGACGGGCCCGACCGGGTGCGGATCGACGGGGTGCGGGGGGAGGCCCCGCCGCCGCGTCTCAAGGTCGGGCTCAATCGGCTGGGGGGCTTCCGCAACGAGGTCACCTTCGTCCTCACCGGGCTCGACATCGAGCGCAAGGCCGCGCTCGTCCGGGAGCAGCTGGATCTCGCGTTCGGCGACGCCAAGTCCCGTCCCGGTGAACTCCGTTGGGATCTCGCCCGTACTGATCACGCCGACGCGGCCACCGAGGAGACGGCCAGTGCGCTGCTGCGGCTGGTCGTCCGGGACGCCGAGCAGGAGGTCGTGGGGCGGGCGTTGAGCGCCGCCGCCGTCGAACTCGCGCTGGCCAGTTACCCGGGCTTCCATGTGCTGACCCCACCTGGAAAGGGAGCGCCCTATGGCGTCTTCGACGATGTGTATGTCCCTCATGGCGCCGTCGAGCATGTCGCCGTCCTCCACGACGGTCGCCGGGTCGCCGTGGCCCCGGCCCACGACACCCTCGTACTGGAGGACGTTCCGCAGCCTGCCCTCCCCGGGCCTGCGCCGGACGGGCCCACGGCGCGGGCGGCCCTTGGTCTGGTCGCGGGGGCCCGTAGCGGTGACAAGGGAGGAAACGCCAACGTGGGGGTGTGGGCGCGTACGGATGAGGCGTGGCGCTGGCTCGCCCATGCGCTGACCGTCGAACGCTTCCGCCAACTCCTGCCGGAGACGGCCGAGTTCACGGTGGTCCGGCATGTGCTGCCCGGTCTTTGCGCGCTCAACTTCGTCGTCGAGGGCATTCTCGGCGAGGGTGTCGCGGCCCAGCACCGTTTCGATCCGCAGGCCAAGGCCCTGGGGGAGTGGCTGCGTTCCCGTCGACTGGACATTCCGGAGGCCCTGCTGTGACCGTCCTTCCGTCCGCCCTGGACCTCAACGGTCCCGACTACCGGGCCAACCGCGAGACGATGCTCACCAGGCTCGCCGAGCTGGACGCCGAGCACGCGAAGGCGCTGGCGGGCGGCGGGCCGAAGTATGTCGAACGGCACCGCGCCCGCGGCAAGTTGCTCGCCCGCGAACGCATCGAGCTGCTCCTCGACCCCGACACGCCGTTCCTCGAACTGTCGCCGCTCGCCGCGTGGGGCAGCGACTACGCGGTCGGTGCCGCGCTCGTCACCGGGATCGGGGTGGTGGAGGGCGTGGAGTGCCTGATCACCGCCAACGACCCGACGGTGCGCGGCGGTGCGAGCAACCCGTGGTCGTTGAAGAAGGCGTTGCGGGCCAACCACATCGCGCTCGCCAACCGGCTGCCCTGCATCAGCCTCGTGGAGTCCGGTGGCGCCGATCTGCCGTCCCAGAAGGAGATCTTCATCCCGGGCGGCGCCGTCTTCCGTGATCTGACCCGCCTTTCGGCCGCCGGTATCCCGACGATCGCGGTCGTCTTCGGGAACTCGACCGCCGGCGGCGCCTACGTCCCCGGCATGTCCGACCACGTGATCATGGTCAAGGAGCGCGCGAAGGTGTTCCTCGGCGGGCCGCCGCTGGTGAAGATGGCGATTGGCGAGGAGAGCGACGACGAGTCGCTCGGCGGTGCCGAGATGCACGCGCGCGTGTCGGGGCTCGCCGACCACTTCGCTGTCGACGAGCAGGACGCGCTGCGGCAGGCGCGCCGTGTCGTCGCCCGCCTCAACCACCGCAAGGCGTACGGCGATCCGGGCCCGGCCGCGCCCCCCAAGTACGACGAGGACGAGCTGCTGGGCATCGTCCCGGGGGATCTCAGGACGCCCTTCGATCCGCGCGAGGTCGTCGCCCGGCTCGTCGACGCCTCCGACTTCGACGAGTTCAAGCCCCTCTACGGCACCAGCCTGGTGACGGGCTGGGCCGCCCTCCACGGCTATCCGGTCGGCGTCCTGGCGAACGCCCAAGGGGTCCTGTTCAGCCAGGAGTCCCAAAAGGCCGCCCAGTTCATCCAGTTGGCCAACCAGCGCGACATCCCCCTGCTGTTCCTGCACAACACCACCGGCTACATGGTCGGCAAGGAGTACGAGCAGGGCGGCATCATCAAGCACGGCGCGATGATGATCAACGCGGTGAGCAACAGCCGCGTACCGCATCTGTCCGTGCTGATGGGCGCCTCGTACGGCGCCGGCCACTACGGCATGTGCGGGCGCGCCTTCGATCCCCGTTTCCTCTTCGCCTGGCCCAGCGCCAAGTCGGCCGTCATGGGCCCCCAGCAACTCGCCGGTGTCCTGTCGATCGTCGCCCGCCAGTCCGCCGCGGCCAAGGGGCGGCCCTACGACGAGGACGCGGACGCGGCGCTGCGCGCCATGGTGGAGCAGCAGATCGAGTCCGAGTCCCTGCCGATGTTCCTGTCGGGGCGGTTGTACGACGACGGTGTCATCGACCCGCGCGACACCCGCACCGTCCTCGGCCTGTGCCTGTCCGCCCTCCACACCGCGCCCTTCGAGGGCGCGCGCGGTGGCTTCGGCGTCTTCCGGATGTGAGGGATCACGTGATTTCGACAGTACTGGTCGCCAACCGGGGCGAGATCGCCTGCCGGGTCTTCCGCACCTGCCGTGAACTGGGCATCCGGACCGTGGCCGTGCACTCCGACGCCGACGCGCACGCGCTGCACACCCGCGAGGCCGACACGACCGTACGGCTGCCCGGGTCGACGCCCCAGGACACCTATCTGCGGGGCGACTTGATCGTGAAGGCGGCCCTCGCGGCGGGCGCCGACGCCGTCCATCCCGGCTACGGCTTCCTCTCCGAGAACGCCGACTTCGCCCGCGCGGTGCGGGACGCCGGCCTGGTGTGGATCGGGCCGCCCCCCGAGGCGATCGAGGCGATGGCCTCCAAGACCCGCGCCAAGGAACTCATGGGGATCGCCTCCCTGGAGCGTGTCACCGAGGCCGACCTTCCCGTCCTGGTCAAGGCGGCGGCGGGCGGCGGCGGACGCGGCATGCGCGTCGTACGCGAACTCGCCGATCTGGAGGCCGAGTTGACGGCGGCCCGCGCCGAGGCGGTCAGCGCCTTCGGTGACGGCGAGGTCTTCGTCGAGCCCTATG
The DNA here is from genome assembly GCF_044768565.1 of Streptomyces sp. NPDC091280. NCBI lineage: Bacteria > Bacillati > Actinomycetota > Actinomycetes > Kitasatosporales > Streptomycetaceae > Streptomyces > Streptomyces sp. NPDC091280. The sequence continues at coordinate 1,152,469 of NZ_JBIVUZ010000001.1, read as the reverse complement.
TGGAGGGCGGCCGGCACGTCGAGGTGCAGATCCTCGCCGACACCCACGGCACGGTCTGGGCCCTCGGCACCCGCGACTGCTCCCTCCAGCGCCGCCACCAGAAGGTGATCGAGGAGTCCCCGGCGCCCGGCCTGACGGAGCAACTCACCCGGGAACTGCACGAGTCGGCCACCCGCGCCGCCCGCGCCGTCGCCTACGAGGGCGCCGGAACCGTCGAGTTCCTCGTCTCCCGCGACGGCAGGCCCCACTTCCTCGAAATGAACACCCGGCTCCAGGTCGAACACCCGGTGACGGAGGCCGTGTTCGGCATCGACCTGGTGACCTTGCAACTCCAGGTCGCCGAAGGCCACCCCCTCGACAGTGAACCGCCCCGCCCCCACGGCCACGCCGTCGAGGCCCGCCTCTACGCCGAGGACCCGGCCCACGACTGGACGCCCCAGACCGGCACCCTGCACCATCTCGCCGTCCCGGCCGGCGTCCGCCTCGACACCGGCTACACCGGCGGCGACGACATCGGCGTCCACTACGACCCGATGCTCGCCAAGGTCGTGGCCCACGCCCCCACCCGCGCGCAGGCCCTCCGGAAACTCGCCGGGGCCCTCGACCGGGCGACCGTCCACGGCCCGGTGACCAACCGCGACCTCCTCGTACGCTCCCTGCGCCACGAGGAGTTCACGACCGCCGCGATGGACACCGGCTTCTACGACCGCCACCTCGCCGACCTCACCACCGCGGCCCCCGACCCGCACGCTCCGCTGGCCGCGGCCCTCGCCGACGCCCACGGCCGCTCCCGGTTCGGCGGCGGCTGGCGCAACCTGCCGTCCCAGCCGCAGGTGAAGCGCTACGTCATGGCGGGCGAGGAGCACGAGGTCCACTACCGCCACACGAGGGACGGCCTGACCGCGGAAGGGGTACGCGTCGTCCACGCCGACGCCGGTCTCGTCGTACTCGAAGTGGACGGCGTACGAAGGAAGTTCGAGGTGGCACGGTACGGCGACGACCAGGTGTACGTGAACGCGACGACCCTGACGTCCCTGCCCCGCTTCCCGGACCCGGCGGCCCAACTCGCGCCCGGCTCCCTCCTCGCCCCCATGCCCGGCACGGTGGTGAGGGTCGCGGACGGCCTGGCCGTAGGAGCCGCCGTGAAGGCCGGAGACCCCCTCCTCTGGCTGGAGGCGATGAAGATGGAACACAAGATCACAGCACCGGTGACAGGCCAGTTGACGGCTCTCAACGCCGTACCTGGCCAACAGGTCCAGCTCGCTTCCCTGCTGGCAGTAGTGCACCCCACCTAGGGGCGCGGGGAACTGCGCGACCAGCCACAACGAAGGAGTCACATGCCCACGACCGAGACCGAAGAACACAAGGCCCTGCGCTCGGCGGTCGCCGCCCTCGGCAAACGCCACGGCCGGGCCTACGACCGGGAGCAACTCTGGTCCGAGGCGGCCAAGTTGGGCTATCTCGGCGTCAACCTGCCTGAGGCGTACGGCGGTGGAGGCGGCGGCATCTCCGAACTCTCCATAGTCCTGGAGGAGTTGGGAGCCGCGGGCTGCCCGCTCCTCATGATGGTCGTGTCACCGGCGATCTGCGGCACGGTGATCGCCCGCTTCGGCACGGAGGAGCAGAAGCGGACCTGGCTGCCCGCGCTGGCGGACGGCACCCGCACCATGGCCTTCGGCATCACCGAACCCGACGCCGGTTCCAACAGCCACCGCATCACCACCACCGCCCGCAGGGACGGCGCGGACTGGCTGCTCACCGGCCGCAAGGTCTTCATCTCCGGTGTGGACCTGGCCGACGCGACGCTGATCGTCGGCCGTACGGAGGACGCCCGCACGGGCCGTCTCAAGCCCTGCCTGTTCATCGTCCCGCGCGACGCGGAGGGCTTCACGCGCCGCCCGATCGACATGGAACTCCAGGCGGTGGAGAAGCAGTTCGAGCTGACCCTGGACGACGTACGGCTGCCGGCCGAGGCGCTCGTCGGGGACGAGGACGCCGGGCTGCTCCAGCTCTTCGCCGGGCTCAACCCCGAACGCGTCATGACGGCCGCCTTCGCGATCGGCATGGGCCGCTTCGCGCTCGCGCGGGCGATCGAGTACGCGCGGGAACGCACCGTGTGGGACGCGCCCATCGGCGCCCACCAGGCGGTGGCGCACCCGCTCGCCCAGGCGCACATCGAACTGGAACTGGCACGTCTGATGATGCAGAAGGCCGCGTATCTGTACGACGCGGGCGACGACGTCGGCGCGGGCGAGGCGGCGAACATGGCCAAGTACGCGGCGGGGGAGGCGTGTGTGCGGGCCGTGGACCAGTCGGTGCACACCCTCGGCGGGAACGGTCTCACGCGCGAGTTCGGGCTCGCGTCGTTGATAACCGCCTCGCGCGTGGCTCGTATTGCCCCGGTGAGCCGGGAGATGATTCTCAACTACGTCTCCCACCAGACCCTGGGCCTGCCCAAGTCGTACTAGCCGCTGGGCGGCCCACGCCCGTTCGTGCCAGGAGGAGCCATGTTCCGCAGCGAGTACGCAGACGTTCCGGCCGTAGAACTGCCCATCCACGACGCGGTGTTGGGCGGGGCCGCGGCGTTCGCGGAGGAGCCCGCGCTGATCGACGGCACGGACGGGACGACCCTCACGTACGCCCAGGTGGACCGGTTCCACCGCAGTGTCGCGGCGGGGCTCGCGGAGGCGGGGGTGCGCAAGGGGGACGTCCTCGCGCTGCACAGCCCGAACACGGTCGCCTTCCCGCTGGCCTTCTACGCGGCCACGCGCGCGGGTGCCGCCGTCACGACGGTGCACCCGCTCGCCACGCCGGAGGAGTTCGCCAAGCAGTTGCGGGACGCGGCGGCCCGCTGGATCGTCACGGTGTCGCCGTTCCTGGAGTCCGCCCGCCGGGCCGCCGAACTCGCGGGCGGGGTCGAGGAGATATTCGTCTGCGACAGCGCGCCCGGACACCGCTCGCTGGCCGACATGCTCGCCTCGACGGCCCCCGAGCCGGTCGTCGACATCGACCCCGTCGCGGACGTCGCGGCCCTCCCGTACTCCTCGGGAACGACCGGCGTCCCCAAGGGCGTCATGCTGACGCACAGTCAAATAGCCACGAATCTGGCCCAGTTGGACGCGGTCGTGCCCGCCGGGCCGGGCGACCGCATCCTCGCCGTCCTGCCGTTCTTCCACGTCAGTGGGTCTAAAGGACACCGAGCGGCAGTCGACCCCGGCACCCGTGGTCATAGTGCCGGGGTCGACTGTGTTGCGGGACTTGGCCGCCCCCTTGGGAGAGGGGGGCGGCCAAGCCGACTCAGGGCGTGAGTTTCACATGCCACCCGCCGCGAGCGAGGATTGTCGTCCCGTCTGGTTTGATCATGACGCGCGCCCCGCGTACGGGCAGTTCGCCGTGACTGAGCCAGTAGGCGCGAGCCTCGTCGAGCAGATCCCACAGGCGACGCGGCCCGCCTTGGTGGACGACCGGTTGTTCATTCCCGACTGCCGTTGCGCGTGCCCACGATCCATCTGCGTGCGCCATGACGGCGGTTCGCTGGTCGCCGTCCGTGCGGTAATCGTGTTCGATACCCGGGGCCGTGAGGCTGAGCATGGAATCCAGATCCCATGCGTTCGTCACGTCGACGACTGGATAGGGGCCCGTTGTGACCTCCTCTCCTTCCTGCTCCTTCGCGGTGGCGAGCAGAAGAGACAGGGCGGGCGGGTAGTCGGTGCCGTGGCGGGCGTGCATGAATCCGGCACGGTCCCACTCCACACGCCCCGATGCGCCCCCGTCGGGTTGCTTGTCCGCGGTGACGAGCAGCGAGGTACCGGCGATGGTGGTGACCAGTCGTCCCCCGTTGGACATGGCCGTGAGCCAGCTCGCCGGGATGCTGCGGACGGCGACCGTTGCGACGATGCGGTCGAACGTCTTCGGAAGGAAGGGCAGGGGGCCGGTCGCGTCGATGGCTTCGACGGTGGGGCGTAGACCCATCAGGTCGAGGCGGTCGCGTGCGGCCTCGATGAGGTAGTCGTCGACGTCCACGCTTGTGACCGCGTCCGCCCCGAGACGCTGGGCGGCTAGGGCCGTTCCGTAGCCGCTGCCGGTTCCGATGTCGAGTAGTTCGTCGCCGTCCTCAAGCCGTGCGTGCTGGAACATCCCGACGATGAGACTGGGCAGTGTCGCCGAGGACGTCGGCCGGCCCGCGGGGTGATCGTCGGATTTGGCGCAGTCCGCATGTAACCGGCCGACGCGCGTGATCAGCGAGCGGTCGGCGTAGGCGGCGCGGAACCATTCCTCGTCGTTCACCGGTTCGCGCAGCGTCCATTGCCCTTCGTCGACTTCCCACCACTGGGGCACGAACAGGTGCCGCGGCGTGCGGGCGACTGGTCCGCGCCACCGTGACGATCTGTGAGTGGTGCGGTTGGCGAGGTTTCCGGCGGCGGTTTCCCAGATCACGCGGTCCCTCCGAGACTGGGCGTCGGGTCGGGGGCGAAGTATGCAGGGTCGCACGCTTCGGTACCGGCGGGGTCGCAGTCGCTTGAATCGTCCGGCCCGCATGCGCTGCGGGGTGCTGGTACGGCCTTGATGAGGTCCTGCCATCGGTCGCTGTGGAGGATGGCGGCGAGGGGCTGCTCGTGGACGTTACCGGCGACCAGGAACCGCGACAGAATGCAGCCGGACACGGCCCCGTTCGGGTCGACCGATACTCGACGCCGGAAGCAGTTGCCGCACAGTTCGGACGTGCTTGGAATCGACGTTGCGGAGTCGGCGGCACGGCCTACCTTGCGCATGTGGTCGACCTTGATCGCTGACACGCCGAGTTGGCGCAGTTCGGCTTGTGTCTGGTCGACTCGCTGTCCTTCCAGTACCTCAACGATGCCGACGCGGAGCGGGATGCCGCGGCTTACGGCCTCGCTGATGTTGCCGCGGGTGCGCTGGTAGCTGCCGGGGCCGTTCGTGATCTGCTCGTGTTCTTCGGCGCGGTCGCTGTAGTAGCTGGTGGCGAGGCAGACGCCGGGGCGCTGGAACGCGGACCAAAGGCCGGGGCGGATGTGGGTCAGGTTGGAATACACCTCGACCTTGAGGCCGGCGGCGAGGGCGTGGTCGATGTACTCGGGCAGGTAGGGGGCGAGGGTCGGCTCGCCGCCGATGAACTGCACGGCGGGGATGCCGAGTTCGGCGATGTCTGTGATGACTCGCTGCCAGTCTTCGCGGGTCATGTCTCCGTGGGATGCCTTGGGGCCCGACTCGGTGCAGCAGTGCGTGCACCTGAGTTGGCATGTGCCGGTGATCTCAAGCTCGACGGATTGAATGGCTGTGCGTGTTGCTGTGGTCATGCCGTGTTCCTCCCGTAGTGGTGGTGATCCGCTGTGCGTCCGGGAATGAGCGCAGGCACACAGTCGGGCTTGTACTCTCGACCGCGGCGGGTCGGCCCGGGGTCTACATCACTCCGGGGCGGCCCGTTCGCCGCGTGGTGGTCAGACGTGGTACGTCGTGCCCCAGCGCATTGCGCCCCGCGCGTGGCATACGAGTACGTGCTCGGCGACTGAGGCTTGCCCAGAATCGGAGCCGAGGGGGTCGAACACGACCGCGATTCGGACTGGTCCGCCGGCCTCGACCACATCCAGCCACGACCGCGCCGCGGACAGGCCGAGCCGTTTCTCGCCGTCGCCGTAGTCGAGCCACGGAGTGCCCTGCCGTATGCGGATACGGTGCCCGATGTGGGGTGGGGGGCCGTCGTATGGCCCGAGGTTGAGAGCATCCGCGAATGCCTGCATGCCCGCACGGATGCTGTCGACGCTCTCGTTTTCGAGGCGTGGTGCCGCGTGATAGGCGATCAGTTGGGCGACGGGGAACAGGTGCTTCTGATGCACGCCGGTTGCCAGGCAGATGCCGGCGACGAATCCCGCGACGGGCGGTGCCTTTGCTTCGGGTCCGGTCATGATGCCTTCACCACTGCCCACACGGCTTTGCCGTCCCGGGTGTCGTTGACTCCCCAGTTACCAGGGCACAGGGCGTCGAGGATGATCAAGCCTCTCCCGTGGTCCCGGAGGTTGGATTCCGGCTGGCGGTGGGGGCGTCGTCGTACGGCGTCGTGTACCTCGACGCGTGTTCGGGTGTTGTCGGTGTCGAGTTCGATGCGTACGGAGTCGTCGGGCCGGGTGCCGTATCGAATCGAGTTGGTGACCAGCTCGCATGTGACCAAGACGATCGTCTCGACGTAGTCCTCGGACGCTTCCGGGAAGTTGTGTACGACGTACTCACGTACGAACTCGCGTGCAACTTTGGCTGACTTGGGCTCACTTGCCAGTAACAGAACTGGCGGTGGGCCAAGTTGGACTGCATGGATGGCGGGCATGGTGTCCCGCCGTCGCTCGATCATGGTGTCCCCTCACGGGCAAGTCCCAACACGAGCATGGCATTTCGTCACACGCGTGTGGGTGAAATCGCATTTCTCTCCCCCAGAGTGCTCCTCAGACTCACCTCATCGCAAGGGCTCACATGCTCGTGTAGAAAATTGCATATGACGCCAGGAAGAGGGGGCAAGGTGGTAAGTCAGCAGGTGACAGGCGATGAAGGGGCACGGCAGACTGATGGACAAGACACCGACCAGGAGGGGGAAACCGTGAGTGCGCCTACCGTGCGCCGGCGGCGACTGGGCGCGAAATTGCGTGCTCTGCGCGGCGACCTCACTCTTGATGAGGTCGCGGACAGGTCCGAGGGGACGTTCATCTCTTCGAAGCTGTCAAGGATGGAAACGGCCAAGAGCGCGGCCAAGGCGAAGGACGTCGAGGATCTGCTCAACCTGTACGTACAGCTTGGCCGCGAGGTCAGCGACGAACTGCGCGCGGCCCTGGTCAAGCTCACCAAAGAGGGCGGACAACGCGGCTGGTGGCACTCGTACCGGGGCGTCCTCACTCCCGTGTACGAGGATCTGATCAGCCTTGAGGCCGAGGCCGAATCGGTCTCGACGTGGCAACTCGGCGTGATCCCTGGGCTTCTTCAGACGGCTGAGTACGCACGCGAGATCATCCGCGCGACGGCGATGTCGGAAGCAATCGAGGCCCGTGTCGACGCTCTGGTCGAGGTCCGCCTCGCACGTCAGGCCGTGCTCACGCGCGAGGAACCGCTCGCACTGTGGGCGATCATCGCCGAGCAGGCTCTACGGTCGACCTCCGACGACGCGAGCCTGATGCATGAGCAGTTGGGACGGCTGCTCTCCATGGGGAAGCGTCCGAACGTCAACATTCAGGTACTGCGTTCGGACGCTCGGTTGCACGTTGGACAGATGGGCACGTTCACCATCCTGGGGTTCGGTCCACACCCTGACCTCGATGTCGTACACGCCGAGTCGCTGACGTCAGCCCTGTACATCGAGGACCGCGGCAAGGTCGCCACACACCGCGATGCGTGGCAACGCCTCTCGTCTTCTGCTGAGTCGGTCGAGGCTTCGGCGGAACTGATCACCGAGATAAGGAAGAGCACATGAGCCAAGTTGACGACGCCTCCACCCTCCCAGTGGAGTGGTGGAAGTCCTCGTTCTCCGACAGCGGGGCGCAGTGCGTCGAGTGCGGGATAGTCGATGAGGAGACGATCGCCATTCGGGACAGCAAGAACCCGCACGGGCCTGCGCTGTTGTTCACCCGCGAGCAGGTGACCCCGTTCGTTATCGCTGCGGCCACGGGCCGATTCGGCGGTCTTGAGTAGAGAGCCGGACCAAGGCGACGGCCAGTCGGTGTGTGGGGCGGTGTGAGCCTACGGCGAGCGGGCGGCGCGAAACGACACAATGCCCCCACGCGGCCATTCGGGCCGCGTGGGGGCATTGTGGCTGGTGCCTACGGTTGAAGGGGCACTGATGTGGGCGGCGGTGCTCACTGACGGGCGAGCTGCCACAGGGATACTGCGAGGCCGACGACGGCGACCAAGGCGGCGAGCGACGGCAGGGGCCAACGGGCGTGTTCGAGGGCGTCGAGGCGCTGGTCGTGGTCCGTGAGTTGCCGGTCGGTCTGGTCGCCGCGCTGTACGAGCAGGGCGAGGGAACCGTCGACTCGGGCGAACCCCTCGGCCATCGTGCCGCGTAGCTTCTCCAACTCAACGGCGACCGACTGCTCGGGCGTGGGCGGCATGGTCACGCGCTACCGCCCTGGTCGTCGTCGACCAGGCCGAGGCCGACCCGGTCGAGCAGCTGCTCTACGACGGGCAGCGCCATGACCCGCGCGAGGCCGGCGGCGACGACCAGGGCGCCGGCGACCCACGGAAGGGACTCCGGAATGCCGGACGCGCTGACGATGGCGGGGAGGGCGACGGCGAACATGACGACGCCCTGAATGACGGTGCGGACGGTGCGCTTGCTGGCGGGGGTCATGAGGGGTTCCTCGTTTCTGAGAGCACGGATACAGGGGCCCGCCCCGGCGCGGTGCCGGAGCGGGCGAGGGGTGGCTACTTGGCGTAGGCGAGGCGGAAGAGGGCGGCCCAACCGTTCGGGCCGATGGCCGGGTCGGACGTCTTGCCCTTGGCGCGGTAGGCCGGGTGCGCGTTGTGGAACTTGACGACCCCGGCCTGAGTCCTGGGTCCGTAGTTCGGCGACTCGGCAACGGACTTGGCCATGTAGCCGGCGGCCTTGAGCGCGCGCTGAAGTGTGACGGCCGACGGCTTGGCCTTGTTCGGGGCGAGGCCGGTCGGGTACTTCGGCGGGGTGTACGTCTTCGGCTCGTCGCCGTCGTCGGTGTCGCCCTGGGCCCACTCGCGCAGTGCCGAGGGGGACAAGTACGCGATGTTCCGGTCGACGGGGGTCGAAGTGAACTGCCAGAACGTGACGGTGCGCCCGCTCGGCTTGGGCCGGGTAGCGGCCTCTGCTCGGGCGTAGGTCGCGGCGCCCCACGGGTACGCCGGGTACCACAGGGGAATGCCCGACGGGACGTGCCCGGCGGCGATGTCCGAGGCGGACGTGTAGATGCCGACGACCTGTCCGGGGAACGCCTTCTTCACCGCGGCGATCCACACCGTGGCGTACGCCTTGATCTGGGCGGCCGACAGGCCCTTGTAGTTGCGGCCGTCGCTGTAGCGCTCAAGGTCGAGCCAGTGCAGGAAGCCGGGGCCGGCGTACGCCTTGACGGCGGCGATGTAGTTCTCGGCCTCGGTGGCGGCGGACTGGTTCGGCCACGCGAAGTGGTAGGCGCCTGCGATCAGACCGGCGGCCTTGATGCCCTTGATGTGGGTCGCGAACTTGGGGTCGTGGGTCTTCTGTCCCTCGCTCGCCTTGGCGAAAGCGAAGGTGAGGCCGTCGGCCTTGAGTGCCTTCCAGTCCTGGGCGGGCTGGTACGCGGAAACGTCGATGCCGCGCGAGGTGCTGGTCATGGTGGGTGTCTCCAGACATGAAAAAACGCCCGGCGCGGTGCGCGGGGCGTACGGGAGTGATGAGGGTCAGGCGACGCGTTCGAGCTTGAGGTAGCAGCCGGCGAGCAGGACCGTTGCGGCGCTGTTGGAACTGTTCTGCGCCCAACGGAGCGTGAGGCTTCCGGCCGTGGTGCCGGCGATCAACGCGCCTTGGAAGGTGGTCCCGGTAGTGGCGCTGAACGTCAGGTCGGTGCCGAGGGCCGAGGCGCCGGCGCCGTCGTTGTCGGTCCACACCATCGTTGCGCCGCTCGGCGCGGTCCAGCTGGCGCGGAAGCCTCCGCCCCCGTTGGTCCACACGAGAACGGCCTCGACGATGTAGGTCGCGCTGGCGACCACAGGCAGGGTCAGGTGCGTGTCGGCGGCGACGGTGGCGGTACTGGTGCGGGAGGTGTCGGCGGCCTTTGTGACGGCCTGCGTCTGGCCGACGCCCTGCACGATCACGTTGCCGCTGAACGTCTTGTTGCCGGCAACGGTCTGGGCCCCGGTGAGGAGTACGGCCGTGCCGGTGGCGATGGCGCCCACCTGGGCGGCGGTGTAGGTGGGGCGCTGAGCACTCGTGAGGATGCCGTCGGTGCCGAGGGTGGCGACCCCGGATGCGGCGCCGAGCGCGGTCGTGGCGACTGCCCCCACGTCGGCGGCGGCGAGGACGATCGCGGCGGACGAGATGCCGTTGACGGACTGGACGACGCCCGGTGTGCCCGCCGCGCCCTGGTCGCCCTTCGGCCCTTGCTGGCCGGTCGCTCCTGCTGCTCCCGTCGCTCCGGGTGCGCCGGTCGCTCCGGTCGCTCCGGTCGCACCCGTGGCGCCTGCTGCTCCGGCGGAGCCGATCAGGGACGCGAGCCACTGGGCCACGGTCCCGACGAAACCGGCCTTGACAGCGACCTCGTAAGCGCTGTCGCCGCGTACGGCGACGTAGGTCGGGGTCGAGGGGTCGGTCGGCGCGATGTCGGCGAGGTCGACCTCGGGCGCGTTGGCAGGCAAGAGGACCTGATAGACACGGTTCATGGACACGCCCGCGAGCTGTTCGGCGACCGTGTACGACCAGCTGCTCGGGTTCATGCCGGGGGCGTCGGTGGAGGGCAGTACGACGGCGAACGCGCCCGTGGCGTCGAGCGGGACCATGACGGGCCCGCCGAGGATCACGTCGTACGCACCGAACGTGATCAAAGCCGGCGCGCGGAAGACGACTTGCCCGGACAGGGGCTGGCCGTCGGGGGACAGGAACCGTCCGGTCACGCGGACTGTGGGGATGCCCTCGGGCAGCACATCACACCCCCTCGTCGGCCTCGGCGGTGATGACAGCGCCGGCGGCGGCGACCGTGGCGGCGGTCCGTACGGGAACGTCGGGTGCCTCGTCCGCCGTGAAGGTGTTCCGGGTGTACGCGCGGTACATGCGGGTCTCGACGTTCTGCCCGCTGGTCTTGGCGCGGTGGCTGACGTCCCACACGACCGTTTGCAGGAACTCGACACCGTCGAGGGGGGCCTCGATGGTGCGCTGTGTCCACGTGTTCGCGGCGACGTCGTACTCGGCGAGCGTCCGCGCGGTGCCGCCGGACGGGGTCGCGGAGACCTTGACCTGTCCCCCGCCGGTCCCGGCGTACGTGAACACGACGATCACGGCGACCGCGTTGTGTGCGGGGCTGGCGCCCCACCATGCGGTGTCGTAGGTGGTGCCGGTGTAGGACTGGCGCGCGGTCGGGTACAGGCCGATGGGCATCCACGGGCGGCCGAGGAACCGCTCGGAGAACGCGTCATCCATCACGAGCACATCGGGGTTGCCCTGGTCGCGGTTCCACATGCGGATCATCTGGCCGGCGCCACTGTCGTTGTTCTCGTCGCCGACGGTGAGGGCGGCCGTGCCGTCCGTGGGGCGTGCGATGCCGACGGCCCAGTCTCCTGCGGGGGTCTGGCCGGTCATGAAGATGCGGTTGCCGTTCGGGGCGAGGGCGATCAACCGGCCGCCCTCGCCGATCACGACGTCGCCGTTCAACACCTGGTTGAGGGCGGGCCGCATCTGCGCCCGGCCGCGCAGTTGACGTAGCTCGCGTTCGAGGGCGGCGATTCGGTCCAGCACGTCTTGCGGGACGTACGCCACTAGGGAACCTCCAGGTACAGGCGGGCCGTCTCGGGGCGGCCTCGCTCGGGCGGTGTGATGGACAGGCCGACGACGCGGTACCGGGCGTCGAGGGTGTCGGGGTGCCACAGGTCGCGGATACGGAGCCGGACCGTGGCGCCGAGCAGGGCCGGCGCGATGTTCCCGCCGAGCAAGACCTCGACCTCGGGTATCTGCACCGGGTTGCGGGCAGCGGTCCAGTCGGCGCGGGCGTGGGCGTCGAGGGTGCCCTGTACGTCAACCGTCGTGTAGTCGCTGGAGCCGTCGAGGCGCGGCCAGCCGACGGCGATATCGGCGTCGTCGACCAGCACGGGCGAGGTGAGCGGGTAGGAGTCGGCGGCCTGGTTGGTGTTCACGGACGCGCCGCGGGACTGCCACGCGTTCGCCTTGGCCGTGGCGTCGACCGGCCATGTGTAGGACAGGACTGGGCCGGGGTGGTCGAGGACGACCTCGGACGCGCCCGCGCGGATGACGGGGTGTCCGAGTTGAAGCTGTTTCACGCGGCGGCCGTCGGTGTCGCGGAAGCTCGCGATACGCCACTCGAACCCGTCCTCGACGGCGGCGAGGTCGTCGAGCAGGTCGCCCACGGCCGGTAGGTCGTACCGCAGGTACGTGCGGTCGCGCAGGATGCCGGACGTCGTGGTGTCGTAGGTGATCCCGACGTTCCCGCCGGGGGTGTTCTGCACGTAGTCGACCAGGCCGCGCACGATGTCGAATTGGTCGACCTGCTCGGCGGTCTGCGTGTCGTACAGCAGTCGGCGGTACAGGTACGACTCCCACCCGCCGGCCTGAATCTGCGCGCCGAGGAACCCGCGGGCGTCCGAGGCGAGGGCGAGCGTCCACAGGATTCCGCCCCACCAGATTTCGCGCCCCCGCTCGACCCACACGGCCGTTCGGCCGGGCACGATCGCCCGGCGGGCCCGCTCCGCCACGGCGCGGTTGGGGATCGGCACGGTGCCGGTCAGGCGGCCGGTCTTGCCGATGTAGTCGTCGAGGGCGACGCCCTGTACGGGCAGTGCGTCGAGCAGCTGATCGCTACGCAGATCGCAGAACAACAAGCGGTAGGGGGATGACAAGACTTCCCCCTTACTGCGCACAACGCGATGGGAATCGGTCGTGTCTACTCAGTGTCTTCTCCCGGTACTAGGTCGTTAGCCCGGCACTAGAACTGCTGACCGATCGAGTGGGGGAGCGTCGAAGATGGGTAACGGAAGGACCGCGCGCCTGTTGGCGATAGGTCTCGTAGTGCTGTTGGCGATGCTGATAGGGGCGATTGCTGCATGGGGTGCGCGGTCGGCAGGGGCCGACTGGTCCGATGTCCTTCAGCGTGCGGGAATTGGCTTTGGGGGCACGGTGGGCGTGTGTGCCGCCTTGGTGGCCATATACCGGGCGCTGGGTGGTGGAAGTGGTCAGTAGTGGCTACGGAACGAATTCGACGGTGAGTTGGCCGTCGCGTACGAACACGTCGGTGCCGGTGCTGCTGCCGCTGCTGATGTTCCAGCCGGGAATGAGCGTGACCTGTCCGCCCGGGGTCAGGCCGTAGCGGTAGACACGGCGCGAGGCGATGACACGGCCAGCCTGTGCGCTGATCCCGTTGCGCCCGCCGTGGGCCTCGGTGTATGCGCCGGTCGCCCGCCACGTCATCCATGCCGTGGCGGCGGTGGTGTTGCGGTTGGAGACCTGTCCCCCGACGGTGATGAAAACGGCGCCGGACGGGGGCACGGTGAAGGTGATACGGGGCCAGGCGGCGGCGGTGAAGTCGACGAACGCGCCGGTCTGGTTGAGCGGCGGGTCGGCGGCCTGCTCCGTCACCAGGGGGCGGGTCGGGACGGGCGGGTACGCCTGCCACGCGCCGGCGGCGGCGTTCCAACGATCCAGTCCGGTGCCGTTGTCGCGGTACTGGCCGTCGTACGCGCCGTTGAAGGCGAGGCCGTACCCGCGCGGGATGATCCCGCCGTAGCCACTGGTGAAGCGGCGCCGGTCGCCAAGCGCGCTGCTCCAGTCGATACCGCCCACGCCGGCTGAGGCGCCCGCGGGTACGGTCACGTCCCACAGGCGCAGGCAGGCCGAGGGCAGGGTCGGCGCGGCCGGGGTCGCCGACCCCGTGCCCCGGATGATCTCGACGGCGGCGAGGTTCTGGCCAGCCTGGTCGAACAGCTGGTCGTACACGCGCAGGGCGACGGAGTCGATACGGGCGAACTGCGCCTCGCCGTCGGCGAACGTGAGGACGGCCGGGGCGTCGACCGATACCGGGTAGGCGCCCTGGGCGTCGGTGCCCTGCACCTGGGCGCGGCCGACACCGATCTGTAGGGACATCGCGCCCGCGCCGGTCGCGGCGAACGGGTTCCCGCCGGCGATCACGCCGTCGCGAGTGCGCATCTCGGACTCGGGCGCGAACGTGCCGACCGGCGTAAGGCGGGTGTCCTCGCGAGTCTGCGTGAGCGGCAGCAGCCATGCGGAACGCACGGTCACGGTGGGTTCTCCTTACCAGTGGGCCGAGCGGTAGCGCACGGTCGCCGACGCCGTCGGGTCGTTGCTGCCGGGCGCGGCGCGGAAGATCAGGTTCGTGATGCCGGGGGCGAGCGTGAACGTCTGCTCGGGCACGCTGCGCGAGGTCGCGGTGTAGATCCGCGAGGCCGTGCTGTTGAGGACGACCGTCCCGGCGAGGGTGTCGACGGCGAGCACGTCGCCGGCGGCGAGCGGGATGTCGTACTCGATCGCGTCGCCGGTCGCGAGGTTGGTCAACGACGGCCGGGTCACCGGGCCCCGGAACTCCACAACGGGATGGGTCTCGGCGCCCCCGACGTTTGACGTCGACAGGGCGCCGGTACTGCCCGGGTTGCCGAACGGGAGCGGCCACGAAAGCGGCCACGACAGACCGGCCTCGGACATGGGCAGGGTCGCCGACACCGTGCGCTCGGCGAGTTCGTACCGGCGCGGGTCGGTCGCCTGCCATTCGATCGCCCCGCCGACGATGGTCCCGAGGCGGTACCCGAGGCCGACGGGGACCGCCCGGCGGGTGGCGCGGGCGTACGCGAGCAGGGGCCCGCGCTCGTCGAGCCAGACGACGAGCGGCTGTTCGTCCTCGACGGGCACCGTGCGGGAGTTGAGGGCGGCGACTACCGCGCCGATGGTGGCGCGGGGGGCCCGCACGAGCAGGCCGTCGAGGGTGATCGTGCGGGCCTGTGCGAGCAGTCGGCCGGGGAACGCGCCGTGCGCGTCGGACCGCGCCACGGTCCCGGAGTCGAGGGCGGGAAGGTCTTCCCAACCCCCGAGCGAACGCCACCCGTAGGGGGTGCCGGGGCCGAGCAGCAGCTCGCCGTACTGCACGTGCCCCGGCCGGGTCACCTGGTCACCAGCGGCCACGGCTCACCCCCTCGCCTTGGCCAGCCACGCGAGCGCGCGGGCGTTGTCGTCGGGGGTGCCGTTCTCGGCGGCGTGCCAGTGCTCGACGTGCACCGCAGGGCCGCTCTGGGCGGCGGCGAACGGGGAGTCGTACCCGCCCGCGCCCATGCCCGCGAGGGCGGGAACGGCGGGCGGGGTGACGAGCGTGGACATGACGCGGGAGAGGGCGCCCTGTCCGGAGCGGATACCGGCGACGACGCCGGCGGGAATCCAACGGCCGACCTTGCGCGCCATCACCTTGGACGGGGAATTGATTCCGAGCGCCTTTGCAATGGGCCCCGGAATCATGTTCTTCGCAAAAGAGATCAGCTGCGATTTCAGCCAACTACCCATCGACTGAACGCCCTTGAACAGGCCGCGAACCAGATCGGTTCCCTTGCTGTACAGCAGATCCTTAAGACTGCCGAGCGAAGACGATATGTGCCCCGGGAGTCCCCGCACCCAATTGAGAAGTTCCGTCGCCTTGTTGACCGTGCCGGTCTTGATGCTCTGCCAGTGCTTGATGATCAGGCCCGGAAGAGTCCAGTTCAAAAAGAAACTGATGAGCTTCTGCGGCAGACTCTTGACGAATGAAACGACGGAATTCCAGACGCTCAGGGTGCCGGTCTTTATCGCGTCCCAATGCGATATGACGATGCCGACTATCGTCCACTTCAGGAACAGGTCCAGCAGGAATTGGCCAACGGATTTGACCTTGTTCCAGACCCAATCCCAAGCCAACGTGGTGTATTTGACGATCGAATCCCAGTTGGCGACGATCAGCGCGACCAGACCGACAACGGCGGCGATCACCAGGGCGACCGGGAGCATGGACACGATCCACGCTGCGGCCATGCGCGCGGCCTGGATCGTGGCCTGTACGCCCATGGCGATCCAGGCGCCGACCACGCTCGCCGAGGTGGCGACCGCGGCGGCTCCCTGGGCGACCCAACCGGCGAGAATCGCCGTGTTCGCCGCGAGGAACGATCCTGCCGCCCCCGTTCCGGCGGTCCCCTGGGCGATCCAGCCAGCGACGACGGCCGTCGACGTGGTCCACGCCTGTGCCGCGAGGGCGACCAGTGTCGGCAGAAAGAACGTGGTGACGAGAACGGCGGCGGCCTTGAACTCCGTCGAGTGGTCGGAGACGAAACCCGCCGCGGTCGCAACGCCCCTGCCGAACTTGAGGGCGTAGTCGGCGCCGGTCGTCAGGGCCGGCACCACGTACGTGCCCATGACGTTGACGAGCGTCTGCATGGCGCCGCGCTTGAACATCTCGAACTTGGTCGCCGCGTTGTCGCGCATCGCGTCGCCTGCGGCGTCGGTGGCGCCCTTGACCTTGCCGAGGGCGTTTACCGCGCCGCTCGGGTCGATGTTCATCAGGGCGCGCGACAGGTCTTCGGACTGCGTGCCGAGCAGCTGCTGTGCCAGCCGGAAACGCTCGGTGGGGTCCTTCACCGCCCGTAGCCGGTCGGTGATGGTGTCCAGTGCCGCCTTTGCCTGCGGCCCGCCCTTGGCGAATGCCACGGCCATCTGGTCGGCGTTCAGACCGAGTGCCTTAAGTCCCTCGGCGCCGCTTCCGTCCTTGACCCTGATATTCAGTTCTTTAAGCGCGTCGGCGACGATATCGGCGTCGCGCGCGCCGCCCTGCAACCCCTGTTGCAGAATGCCCATGGACGTTTTCGCGTCGAGGCCAAGGTCACGGAACTGCGTCGGGTATTCCGCGTATGTGTCGAGCAGATCCTCGGCGACGTTCACGCCGTTCTGCGTGCCCTTGACCAATACGTCGAGGGCTTCCTCGGCCGAATCGGCAATGCCGGTCTTCAGCATCGTGCCGACGGCGCGGGTTACCTTGCCGACGTCCTCGCCCATGACGGCGGCCGTGTCGGCGACCTGCTTTCCCAGGGTCTCGACCTGGGTCTGTGTCGCTTCCGGGGGTAGCAGGCCGTTTCGGGCGATGCCCTTGATGGCCTCGACGCCTTCCTCGACCGAGTCGACGATCGCCCCGCCGTACAGGTCGCCGGCGGCCTCGCCGTACTTCTTCGCAATAGGGCCAGTGGTGCCGAGTTGGGCCCGCAGCGTGCCGGGGATCTTGCCCTGTTCGAGGGCCTGCCCCACGCCGGTCATCAGGGCGGCGCCGATACCGGCGCCGACGGCGGCCCATCCGAACGCCTTCAACGCCCCGGCGCCCGCGCCGGCGGCGTCGTCGCTTCCGTCGGCCATGCCGTCGCCGATCGCGTCGCCGGCCTGCTGGCCGGCGCTGTCGGCGTCGGTGACCAGCCGTAGGCCGGTCGCGCGCATCCGGTCCTCGGTGCGCTGCATGCCCGCGGCGGCCGGGCGGTCGTCGACCTCGATCGTGGCGAGCAGTTCGCCGACGGTCAGTGCCACGCCGGATCACCTCCCGTCAGGGGGTCATCCGGCGCGGTCGCCGGGCGGACCGGCTACGCGGCGGGGATGCCGGTGATAGCGGCGATCTCGGCGGCGCTGGTCACCTTGCGGGGGGTGCGCGACCATGCGCGGGCGAACCGGGACTCGCCCGGCAGACCGGCGACCAGGGCGAGGAACCGGCGGGTGGACAGGGCGGCGAGGTCACGGGCGGCGAGGCCGTACTCGCGGGCGAGGTCGCCCTCGACGGCGGTCCAGTGCGTCAGGACCGCGTGCCAGAACTCCGCCCCTTCTTCTTCGTCTTCTTCGGGGTCGCCCTGCGCTGCGCCCTGTTCGGCGCGGCTGCTTTTCCCGCTTCCTGCCGCTCGTACAGCTGGGCGGCGCGCTGCATGGTGCAGCTGCCGGGGCGGCGGATGTTGGCGGCCGAGTAGATCAGCACGACGCCGAGCTGCCGGTCGGTCATACCGCGCTCGGCCCAAGTGTCGAGGACGTCGGCACCGTAGAGGGTGGCGAGCATCTTCCGTACGTCGTCGGCGTCGCTGGAGTGCTGTACGCGCTCCATCTGCAACGTGAACATGAGCGGCAGGGACTCGGGCAGCTGGTAGCCGGTGCCGTACAGGGTGAGGGACTGCCGGGGGCGGGTGGCGGACTCCTCGGCGAAAAACGCGTCGAAGTCCGCCGTGCCCTCGGCGTCGGCGAGCTGCTGCTCGTCGTCGAGGTCGAGGTCGTGCTCGCTCACGTGGTCACCACCGGTTCCGTGGTCGCGGCGCCACACCTGGTCATGGTCGCCGACCATGACGTCTTGTCGTTGTTGCCTCCGCCCTGCTCGCCGGGCGTCACGGTGGCGTCCCACACGACCCACTGCGTCTGTGTCTCGTGCCGCCACCTGATCCTGTTGCGGGACTCGAACCCGAGGCGGTTCGTCCACTCGTGGTCGATGTACGCCTGTCCGGGGTCCTGGGCCTTGGTGGTCTTGTCGATGCGGTACTGCCCCTCGACGGACAGGGACGCGCCGCGCTGCATGACGTCCTGTTCGTACTGGCCGTCGGACTCGAACACGGTCGTGTCGACGCTCTCCTCGTTCTCCCCGGGCGAGTGAGTGAAGGTGCTGAGGCCGGCGAGGGGAAGCCACGTGTTCGTGGTCGCGTTCGCGTCCTCGACCTCGAACAGCCATCCGCGGGCGTCAATGGGCCGGCTGCTGCCTGCCATGCGGGAACTCCTTACGTGGGTGCGGGGCCGGAGACGTCGAGGTCGAAGTTCACGACGTGCTCATGACGGCCGTTGCTGTCGGCGCCCATCGGGGCGGGGGTGCCGCGAGCGGCGGCGAGCGTGAGCCATGTCCCGTCGGGCAACTGCACGCCGGCGAGGCCGTGCAACGCGCGGTACAGGGCCTCGGCGCGGTTGCGGGAGACACGCGGGTCGGGCCCGCCGCGCACGCGCACCTGTAGCCGGCGCTGCTCGGCGTCGTCGCGGGACTCCGGTGCGGGCCCGTCGTACAGCGCAAGGGACACGGCGGCGTCGGGCGCGGGCGGCATCGTCTCGACGAACAGATCGCCGACCGTGCCGGTCGGGTCGTAGTCGACCAGGCCGAGGCCGTCGAGGTGGCGCGCGAGGCCGTCGAGCAGATCAGCCACGGAGTGACCTCCGCACCTGGGCGGCGATGATCGCGGCGACCGCGTCGGCCTGCTCGGTCAACGGCCCTTCGAGGTACTTCGCCGACCGGCCGCTGTCGTGCCGGTAGTTCAGGTTTTCGTGCTGCCGGACCGCGTACGGGGTGTCGAAGCTGACCGCGGACGTGAGCGCTTCCTCGTCGACCGAGGCGACGCCGGATCGTTCGAGGGTGCCTTCTTCGATCGGTACGCGGGCGCGGGCGCGTTCGAGGACGTGTTCGGCGGCGAGGCGCAGACCCCGGACGGCGCCGGCGCGGGTGCCGCGCAGTGCGGCGGCGCCGTTCCATGTGAGGCGTGCGCGTGCGGTCACTGGCAACTCACCTCCGAATAAACCTTGTTCCGGCATACGGGGTGAACACGCGCTGTACCCTGTGAGGCGTCTGATCTCTCTCGCACACACACATTCGGCCGTGTCGTGCGGTCGAAGTTCCCGCGCTGCGGGGTGCCTTCCAGCGAGAGGAGCGGGCACGTGCAAGATGAACAGGGCGGCCGAGAACCAGAGGATCTACCAATGTGGGTTCGCTCACTGGTTGCGATCTTGGGTGCGCTCGTCCCGTTCACGGGGCTTGTGGTGATGCTGATGCGCTAGCTCGCTGGCGTGCCAGGGTGAATGCGGCTGAACGGACCAGATCTTGAGTCTGGTCCGGCTGGTGACTAGTCAGCCGGACCCACCCAATCGCACACACAAGCTGAGTCCCGGTTCCCGCCGGGTCTCATATGCCGAGTCCCGGTTCCCGCCGGGGCTCGGCTCTCTCGTATGCGGCTCTCGGTTGCAGACCAGTACACAGGGTGAACTGCGGCCAGACCGTGGCTCACGCCGAGTCCTGGCACGTGGAGGATCAGTCTCCTTGTGTATGGCTTCTGCTTTTGTAGATCAACAGAGGAGAGGGGCGCGGTTCCCGCCGTAGTTGTTGTGAGACCTGGTTCCCGCCAGAACTCACCAACCGGGCCTCAGTCACGCCAAGGCCCCACCCTTGCCCTCTACGGATCTCACTTGTAGGCCAACTTGAAGTAGGCCTACTAGTTGTCCTCAACCATAGCAACGGCGACAAGTTTTACGCGTCGTTTCGGGACGGCTCACGTGCACGCTTCGCCTTCTGCGCCAGTGTGCTCCAACTCAACGCCCTTCAGGTTGCCACTATGGGCGGCAACATGTTCGGCGTTGCTGAGTGCAGTGCGTTCACTCGCAACTCACCTCCGTACAGGCGGGCACGGGCAGACCGGGCGCGGTGTGGCGGGCGATGCTGATCGCCTTGGTGGTGCGGCCGGTGGGGAGCGTGATCCGGGACTCGGCGGGACAGTCGAGGTCGGGGGCGGCGATGATCTGCGCGGTGGATGTGACCTCGCGCCCCTGGGGGTCGCGCACGGTCTTGATGGTCTCGGCGACCAGGGCGCGGACGTCGGCGACCGGCGGGCCGTACGTCGGGCCGTACGCGCTGTCGCCGCGGTACGGCTCGATGGTGATCTGGTGGACGAGCAGCCACTCGGGGACGTTCACCAGATCACCCCCGGCAGCAGTCCGGCGCGCGTGAGGGCGCGGTGCGTGCGCGGCGCGAGGTCGACGTCGCCCGCGGCGGCGGGCGGGTCCTTGCGGCCGGACAGGGACACGGGGCCGATGCTCACGGAATCCCACCGGCCGGCCGCGCCCGTGCCGTCGTCGCCGGTCGCGGCCCAATACTCGATCTGTGCGCGCACGGCCTCGGCGAGGGCGGTCACGACCTTGGGATCGGTCGGCCTGCCCGCGCTGTCGGTGCGGTAGACGGCTGTCAACAGGGCATCGTCGATGTCCTCGGACGCCAGCGCGAGCAGCCGGTCGGCGTCCGGCGGGGGCGGGCCGGTCCACACCTGCTCGGGGGTGGCGTAGACGCGGCTGGGCACTAAGTACCTCCTTACTCGTAATGATCTGTAACGGTTCGGAACGAAATCTCTCGTTCGGTGTGATCGGATGAGGCGCGCGGTATGACATTGGTCAACCGTGGGGGGGGGACATGGACACTGCGATCAAGGCGGCTCTAATTGGTGCCGCTGCTGTGATCATTGCGGCGATCATCGGTTTGCTCGTCCAGAGCGCCATCTCAAATGAGAACAACTGTTCTGGTGGTGCCGCCTGCACGAACGGAGACAACAACTCGATCAACAGTGGCGGTACTGGATCGCCTAGTGTTATTGGATTGCCCAGTGGTAGCGGTACGCCTCGGTAGGTGCGATCCAGTTCACAACTGCGATATTTTTTGGGGGTGGGTGGGTGAATTTAAGGTCGCTCATTCAGAGAGATCGTTTGTTCGGGCGTTCTGGAATGGTGGGTACTCTGGCGCTGCTGTTGATGCTTTCCGTTCCCGGGTGCACTACCAACAAGTGCAGTGGTGGTGTATGTACCAATGGTGGCGGCAACAACATTGACACCGGGGGCGGTCACGCCACGGGAGCGAAAACGGTGGCCGGCGGCGGGGCGCAAACGGCCAGTGGCGGAGATGCGAGTCAGGAGGCTGATCGCTCCGTTCGCTGGCAAGGTCCACTGCGTATCACTGACCGCATGACGAACTTCGACAATAATCCGCCTACATCTGGTGCAGATGGGGCGTGGGGAACTGTTGAACTCGACGTGGACGACCCGGGAAAATTGGCCTGGCTGACCGTGGAGAAGGTTGGCCGGTGGGAGGGCGCTGGAACGCCTAGCCGCGACCAGTGCACCGAGGTTATCGGCACCAATCCGCTTTCCGCAGAAGAAGTATCAGGGGTGCGCTATCGCAAGGGCGACGCGTTCTGTTTCGATACATTCGGAGGTGGGGTCGTTGTCTTCATTCGAGTTCTCGAAATTGGAGATCGCTCCATCAAGGTTGACGCCATTTCGTGGGACACGGGGGGCTAAGAATGCATTCTTCCTTTTGTCTCGCGGGCAGGTGTGAGCCGTTTGTTCACTCCTTGGAAGGGGAGCGACCCGCGGGCTTGGTTGTCTGTGGGGCGTCGCTTTTGTGCTCGCTGCGGAGCGGGGTCACGTTGTAGCCGTGGCGCCGGAAGTAGGCGACGGCGCCCTCGCTGTCGGTGGTGGCCTCGCCGTTGACGAACCACACGCCAGCCACCTGGCCGTTGAACTCCTTCACGGGAGTGGTCACCTGGTACACGGGGTCACCTGACCTTGATGTTGCGGAAGACGGATGCGGCCTTGGTGGCCTTGAGGACGACGCCGATCGGGCCCATTTCAACCTCGCCTTTCTTCACGGCGCCGGCGGCGGAGAAGTCGGGAAGCCACGTGTTCACCAGCTGCCCGCCCACGCACGCCACGCCGTGGAAGCCGTCGAGGCCGATCCGCACCGCATACAGGTCCGTGAGGCCGGTCGCGGCGGTGCCGCCCACGGTACGGTTCTCGATGGGGATGATCGGCGCGGAACTGCCCGCCTTCTCCCCGGGGTCCACGAAGGTGATCCCGCCGTAGTTCTCCCGCACGATCGGGCGGCCGTTGGCGCCGATCAAGCCGTCGACCGGGTCGCGGGTGTACTGGCCGGCGCGGCGGGCGAGGGCGCGCACGCGGGCAAGCGCGGTGCTGTTGCCGATCACCAGGGACGGGGCGCCGTCGAGCAGTGACAGCCACTCGTCGAGGATGTCGAGGGCCTTCTGTTCGGCGCGAGGGTCGGTGTCGAAGTCGGTCCAGTCGGTCACCGTGCCGAGGCGGAACTCGGTGGACGATCCGGCGAGTGCCTTGTCGAGGCCGTCGAACGAGTCCTCGTCGGTCGCCTGGTCGCCGTTGATCACGGCGTCCTGGAAGGTGGTCCGGGCGGCCTTGATCTTCTGCGTCATGTTCAGCGTGACCGCGTTCGAGGCGGCCGGGCCGATACGGGCGATGACCCGGTCGACCTCGAACGATCCGCCGAGTACGGCGAGGTCGACGCTGTACCGCTGCGTCTTGACCTCGCTCGGGGTGTACTCGGTGTTCAGCTTGCGGAAGCTGGCCGTGGGCTGGGTGATCAGCCGGCGGTACGTGTAGGTGAGGGTGTCGCCGTCGCCGGCGGGGTTGACGACGTCGTTGAAGACGAGCGAGTCGAGTAGGACGGATTCCTTGCGGAACTCGTCGATGACCTGCACGTCCACGTCATCGGTGGCGTTGTTCTTCGCCTCGTCGAGCGTTACGGGCATGGGGGCTGCTCCTGTCTGCGGTTAGCTGCTGAAGCGGGCGGCGATGGCGTCCGCGAGGGTGGCCGGGCGCTTGTCGCCTGCCGGGGGCCCGTTGAACTCGGCGCCCCCGCGGGCCGGTCCCTGCGCCGTGGCGGCGCCGAGGCGGGGGTTCGCCGTGACGGCGGCGGTGATCGCGGCCGTGAGCGCGACGGTGTCGTTCGGATCGATCGCCTCGGCCGCGGCGCGGAACGACACGGAGTCGAGCAGTGCGAGCGGGTCGGCGCCCGCCGCGGGCGCGGTCTGGAGAACGGCGGTCTGTACGGCGGCCGTGCGTGCGGCGCTCTGGCTCTCGGTGATGGCGCGCTGTGCCCACTGCGGCAGACGGCTGACGTCACCCTCGACCGCCGGCGCGGCCTGGGCGACCGGCGGGACCGGTGCCGGCAGCTCGGCGGGGACCGGTGCGGGCGCGGGCGGTACGGGCGGGGTGACAGGTACCGGCTGCGGTGCCGGCGCGGGGGCGGACGGCGGTACGGCGGCGGGCGCCGGCGGCGCGGTCGGGGTGGGCGCGGGTACGGGCGCGGGTGTGCCGGTCGGCTGTCCGCTCGGCTGAGTGCCGGGGTCGCCCTGCGGCTGACCGCTCGGCGCGGTCGAGGACGGGGCCGGGGTCGTCATGGGTGCACTCCTGGTGCGGTTGGGCCCGATGGGACGGGCGTCCGGGCATGAAAAAAGGGAGGCCCGCCGGTGGCGGGCCCCCCTTCGGGGGTGGTGCTGGGGTGGATTACTCGGTGGTGGCCGTGGCGGGGCGCTCGCGGGCGTAGCCCTTGATCCATCCCGTGCGCAGCAGGGAGTCACCGGGGTACGGGCACGTCCTCACGTCGTCGCCGCGGCGGCCAGCCTCGGCGCCTTCCGTGACGGCCCGCACGATGTCCTCACGCGTTCCCACGTGCTCACCTCTTGTTCTGCTGGTCGGACTCGTTCTTGCGCGCCCCGGTCGCCCATTGCTGTTCGCGGCCGGTGACTTGCTCGATGAACTCGGCCTGCGTCAGCCGGCCGTGCTTGGCCCACCACTCTTTCAGTTCGTCCGACGCGCGCGCGTATGCGATTCGAGCCGGACCGGTGAACAGTTCAGCCGGATTGACCCCGGCGGCCTGGGCCTTCTTGTTGAGGAGGTAGCCGTTCGTGGCGTCCTCGGCGGCGAGCAACTGCCGGTAGACGTACTCCTCGTACAGGGCGCGGGCCTCGGCGCGGGTGACCTTGCGGGCGGTCTCCTCGGTCACGCCCTTGGCGGCGTCGGACGCGATGGCGGCGGCCAACTCCTCGGCGAACGACTGGTCGTCGGCGAGGGCGCCCCATGTCTCCGGGTCCGGGGCGGGGTCCATCGCTTCGGCGAGGGCGTCGCGGTCGGCGAGTAGGTCGTCGACCGCGTTGCCGGTCGCGGCGGGCGGCGGCCGTTCGACGGCGTCGCGGCGGTCCATCTCGGCGGCGATCCGCAGTAGTTCATCGTTGGTGGCGTACTGCATGCACCACGCGAGGGCGTTGTCGCCGGCGGCCGTGAGGTCGACGGCGAGGTTCCCACCGGGGAAGTACGTCGCGAGCAGGGCGCGGCGGTTGGCCTCGGCGTCGAGGGCGGCGCGGTCGTCGGGCCCGGCGGTACGGGCGCGGGCGGCGAGGTCGTGGTCGGACAGGCCGACCAGGTCGCGCCGCACGCCCGGTAGCCGGCTCGCGATGTCGCGGCGGTCCATCTCCGCCATGACGCGCAGCGCGTCGCCGTCGTCGAGGTGCGGGAACGCGCGGGCGAGGTCGTTGTCGCCGAACGCGAGCAGATCGTCGGCGAGGTGCCCGCCGGGCCGCACCCGGTCGAGCAGGTCGTCGAGGTCGCGCCGGTCGGCCTCGGCCGCGATCCTCGCGCGGGCGCGGTCGTCGAGCAGGCGGGACCCCTCGGCGGCGGCGAGCTGGTCGTCGCTCATCTCCCGCATGGACCGGTCGTCGCCCGACCACACCCGTGCGGCGTCGACCTGCTGCGCGGTCGGCTCAGTGCGCGGGGCGGGGAGGTTCGAGGCGCCCGGCTGCTCGCGGTGCCGCAGCCGGCGCAAGTCGGGGTGCGCGGCGAGGTGATCGCGCATGGCGCCCTGCCACTGCCGCGTTTTCGCGCGGGCGGTGCGCTGCGCCTCGGGGGTGACGGCGGCGGCCTCGCGGTTCTTCCATCGCCGGATGTTCCGCTCGATCTTCCGCTGTCGCTGCCCTGCCTCGTACCCGGCGGGGTCGCTGGTCGCGTCCCCCACGGGTGTGATGCCGGGCGAGTAAGCGCTCACGGAATGGCGGCAGTTGGGGTGTTGCAGTCCCGCGCGACGGGCTTCGTCGAGTGACCCGGCGACCTCGACCCGGACCGTGCGGCCGTCCTCGGTGGCGTGCTCGGCTCCGACCGTGTGTTCGCCGTCCGGTCCGCCCACGGTCAACACCTTGCGCTCCCACGGGCGGCAGAGCGGGCACTCGCGTGGGGAGTCGGAGACGATGACCAGGTCGACGCCGGCTTCGGCGAGCGTGCGCGTATGAGCCTCGGTCGCGGCGCGGCCGACGGACGTCCGTACGGCCATCTCCGCGTAAGAGGTGAGCTGCCAACGGCGCCCGGCGCGGTCCGTGAACGATGCGATGCCGCGGTCGGCGAATCGGCGCATGGCGTCCTGCGTGGCCTGACGGCGGGTGCCGGTGCCGAGTAGGGGCGTGGCGGTGACCTCGGCGACGACCGTGCGGTACTGGTCGTCGACCGCCCTAAGAATCGAGCGGTGCGTCGCGGTGAGCCGGTCGACGGTTTCCTGTGCGAGGCGGTCGACGGCCTGCGCGTTCGGGGTGACCTCGTCGACCAGGCGGCGGCCGTCGTCGGACAGGGCGCCGAGTTCGGCGACGGCGGCGCGGTGACCGGTGTTGTACGCCTCGGCGACGGCGTCGAACACGTCGAGGCTGACGGCCTTGCCGAGTTCGTCGACAACGCCCTGTGCGGCGCGGCGCACGGCCTGAACGGCGGCGAGCTTGCGCTCGACCCAACCGGGCGCGTCGAGGCCGTCGGCGAGCTGCCGGGCGATGATGCCCAACAGCCGTTCCTCCGCGGCGGCGTACAGGTCGCGGGTGGCGTCGGCGAGGTCTTCGACCATGCCCGGATGGATCGGCATGTGCCCCCCAACGACCGCGCGAATTGGGACACATGGAAGGCGTGCGCGAACTGTTCGTAGCGGATTGCCAGTTATGTGACTTCGGAGAGTAGTTGTGGTACGCCGAATCCCGCGGCGCCCCTGATGAGGCGTTAGAGTTGCTGGCACAGCTCCACGTGACCCCTCACGTGCTTCGTCGGGACTCCCGGTGAAGGCTCTGGACTCCAGGGCACTTTGGGGTCACTGGAGGTGGCACGATGACGCGTCGCGACAAACGCGGCAGGCAGAGCGGGAAGCGGAAGCCGGACAAGCGGCTGATGCTGATCGACTGGCTGCCGGTGATCAGGCTCATCATCGAATGGCTGCTGCGGTAGGGCTCGCGCGAGCGTCCCTGACGTGACCCCGGACGTACGGCAGGATCTCAGCAATGAGCCCGGCCGAATCTCAGACGGCCGGGCTCACAAGCTGTACGCCACGTCGGAGGGCCTGACTTCCGGGTACGAACCGGATCTCGGGCCCTCTGTCGTGCCTGAGCACAACGGAAAGATGGCGTATTAAGTGCAGCATACTTGAACTCCACGAACCGTGGAAGTTATAAGAGTCAGCCTCATTGCTGACTGTCAGCAATGACATTGCCGCTGTACGCGATGCGGGCCGTGGCAACGTCAGCAAGTACTGCAATGCTTTAAGTGACGCTGCGTCAGGCCGGAAACGTGCCGACAGGGTCGGGCGCGGCGGCGCCGGTCTCGGCGAGAATCGCCCGTACCTCGGCTTGTACGGCGGTGTCGTCCCACGTCGGATTCAGGATCTTGACCTTGGTTGCTGTGCTGACGGCTCCGGCGCGGTTGAGCAGGTCGAGTGTGGTCGCCGTCTGCTCGGCGGACTCGGCGACGCCGTCGCCGAACTCGACGCGTGGCCGGTCGGGCGTGATCCTGCTGCCGAACAGCTTCACGTCGAGCAGCAGCAGGACATGAAGCATGTCGGCGACGGCGTGCCGCCAATAGCCGGCCTTCTTGCGGCGGGTGACCATGCTCCGGGCGTCGCGGCTGTCGACCTCGGTCGCGGTGACCGGCGCTCCGTCGCCGTCGAGGCCGAACGACTGGGGGGAGTAGCCGGCTGACTGGGCGGCCTCCCGTGTGATTGCCTCGGTGGTGCTGCGGTGCTCCTCGACCCTGATGTCGAACTGGTTCAGCGTGATCCCGTTGCCCTCGTTCGGCGGCATCCGCAATGAGTGCCAGACCTCGCGGTCGTCGTCGAACGACGCCCCGCGGCCGGCTCCCTCGTTGCGCATGTACCCGTCCGGGACGATCAGCCGGGCGCGGGCGAGGCGGATGTCGCGCATCCACGACGTCCACGTTTCGTCGAGGCTGTCGAACAGGTCGTAGACCGGTGCCGCGTAGTCCGAGCGTCCGACCGGTGAGCCGCGGTGCAGCCGGTTGGGCAGCATGTTGGGGACGTAGGCCGCGGTGAGCTGCTGTATGCCGGTGGTGATGGTGTCGCCGTCGGCGTCGAGGCTGTCGACCAGGTCGGCGGTGTCGGGGTGCTCGGTGAGCGGCACCCGGCGGCCGACGTTGTCGGCGGTCCCCTGATACAGGGCGTGCACGATGCGGCCGGGCTCGTGCCGCTCGAAGTGCCGCCATACCGTCGAGGTCGTCGAGCCTTCCAGTTCGCGCCAGAAATTCACGGCGCGCAGCAGGCCGAACCGCCACTCGGGTACGGCGCCGTCGGGCTGCATGACGGTGAGCAGGGGGCGCGGTACTAGGTCGCGGTCCCACGTCACCCGCAGGAACACCCCGGACAGGGCGGCGGCCTGCTCGGCGGCGCCGAGGAACACCTGTTGCGCGCGGCCCTCGTCGAGCAGCTGGTCGAGGCGGGCCTGTGTGTTGGTGTCCTCGACGGTGACCGTCGGCATGTCCGCGAACAGCAAGTCGGCCGACATGCTCGCGATGTCACCGGGAAGGGGGACGTGTAGCCGGTGGTCGCGCCGGTCGAGGCGGTGGTCGAACGACCGGCGCCCCCACAGGCGGCGCCGCTCGGTGTGGCGCGGGTGGTTGGTGTAGATCCGGGCGAGGCGTTTCCGGTCGCCGCTGTACCACGCGTCGTCGATGCGCATCGCGTCGTAGTACGGGGCCCACGCTGGGGGCGGCCACGGGGCGTTGTCCGCAGGGAGCGGCATCGCCGATCACCTCCCGACGTTCGTAATTGGCGGCAAGCCCGACAGTGCCCGAAGCGTCCGGCATAACAGACCCTTGATTGCGAAGAGTAAGGAAATCGAGGATGCATTCGATTCGTATGAGTGAAGAGACAGGTCGTGGAGCCGGGCGATGCCGAGCGGCTCAGTCAGCGCACCAGCCGCCCCACCGGTTACGAGACAGCCTCTAGCACATATAAACGAAAGGCCGTAAGTGTATGGATGAAGCAACCGCGAGCAGGTTCACGCCGTCCTATTGTGATATCTGAACTCGGTACGCAGGGAGGGCGCGTGAAGGACTACGGGGGCGGAGGCAGCGGCGGAGGGTTCATCATCGCCGCCGCAGTAATCGGGGCCATCGGTGCGATCATTGCAGCGATGATCACCTACAGCGGACCCTGGTCCTCTTCGTCAGGGGGAGGGAAACCTGTATCTCGGGTAAGTGCAGCTCCAGGTAACCCGGCTGGGGCGGATGATGCACCCTCGGATGCTCCAACCACCGTGCAGCTCTCGCAGGTATACAGCGGTTCCGCTGTGATCCCTTGGGTGGGTGGGTTGGACATCGATCAGAGTGGTCCCGTTTCGGTGAACGATAATATGGACGAAAGTATCGATCTAAGCCAAGGCCTGAGCAATACGGAAGGCGCAGTGACCATGTTTGCTTCTGGCTCTGGAAAGATTGTTGCCATTGATGCGCCAGATACGCCAAACCTGAGTACCTGCCAAGTTCAGCTTCAGAGCTCCGGTGTGGCAAACATTGATGCCAAGCCAGGTGATCACTTCTGTGTGATGTCTGGTCGTGGAGCTATCGCGGGGCTTTCGGTGACCTCTGCGGGAGAGGACAAAAATGCGAAGGTAAACCTCACGGTATGGCACTGATACTTCCCCTGAGTAATCCGATCTCCGGAGGGCGGTACCCCAAAAGGGCCACCTGGAATCGTTTAGCAGCGTCCAATATCATTTAGGCGGCGAGGGCGAGCAGGTGCCGCCATTCGTGGGCGGTGGAGTGCACGGCGTAGCGCAGTGCGTCGCACGAGTGGTCGGCGACCTTGACGGGCTTGTCCTCGCCCTTGTCGGCGGCGGCCGTGTCCCATACGTAGCCAGGCAGTTCGTCGAGCAGTCCCTCGCACGAGCGGTGTATCCGCAGCAGGCCGGCGCCGAGCAGGCTCGCCACGGACCGGATGCCGTCCACCACTTCGTTGGAGGCGCGGGCAACGCCCTCGTAGGAGTCGGCCCACAACTGCGTGATGAAGCTCGCCGCGCTCGGGTCGACGAACGTCCACTCGGGGGCGACGCCCTGCTCGGCAACCCACCTGCGCAGTGCGGCGCTGTACTGGGCGTCGGTCATCTGCCGGTGCGCGGTACGGGAGTCGTGGCGCCACTCGGCGCATGCGTACAGCCGGCCGTCGACTCCCTCGCCGAGCAGGATCGCCGACGTGGCGTTCACCGTGCCGTAATCGATGCCGATCCAGTACCGGCGCATGGCCGGCAGGGTGTCGACCACGTGCTCGGACTCGTCGAACATGTCGTAGATGGCGCCCTCGGCCTGGACCCACAGACCCAACACGTTGCGCTTGTAGAACAGGCCGGTGTGCGTCGACTTGATCCGGGCCTTGTACTCGTCGTCAAGGCCGGGATTGTCGTCCAACTGGAAGTGCCACGACCTGAGCTGGGCCTCTTGCGGCCTGAGCAGGTAGTTGCGGCGTAGCCAGTGATTCGGGTTGTCCGGGTTCGTGGTCGCGAAGATCTTCGACCCCGGCACGCTGCACCGTGCGGTGAGCTGGTCAAAGAACGACTTGGGGAGCGTGGTCGCCTCGTCCACGTACGCGCCTGCGCACGTCAGACCCCGTACCTTCGGTTCGGCCTGGGCGTCGTTGGCGCCGAGGGCGTGCACAGTGCGGCCGAGGACGGTCGCCGTCGCGGCGCCGGCGGTGTACTGGACGTCTTGCGCGACCTCGCCGAACACGTCCGGGTTCGTGAGCGGGCCGAACACGTTCCGGGCGAGGCTGTCGCGGGTGCGCCCGACCATGACCAGCTCGCCGCTGGTCGGCGGGTCGGCCACGTACCCCAACCACCGGAGCAGGCTTGCGATGGTCTTCCCGGACCGAACGGAGCCTTCCCACAGGTTGAGGAACGCGGCGGCCTCGACGATCGAATCGACCTGCTTCGGCGACAGACCGAGGTCACCCGTCATCGTCGCCGTCCGGGGCGTCCGGTGAACTGCCGTGCCGCTCGGCGTAGTTGCGGGCAAGTCCTTCCATGAGGCGCCCGATCACGGAGCGGGAGCGCTCGCCGACCTCGTCGCGCGGCGGGGCGAGCTTGAGGGAGCGGTCGAGGGCGGCGCCGGCGGTGGCCATCATGGTGCGCCGGTCGACGGGGGTCGGCTCGTCCTGCCACTTCTGGGCGTAGGTGTGATCCTTCCCGCCCCACTCGAAGTAGAGGTGTGGCTCGGTCATCCGGCCGATTTCGCGCTCGGCGACGTCGTGCAGGGTGAGCGCGAGGTCGGCGCGGCGCGCGGCGAGGTCGGCCCGGCGTACGCGGGTGGCGGTCTCGACCTCGGCGGCGCGGTCGAACGTGAGCGGTGGGTCGCACGCTGCGGCGATCTTCGACACGGTCGACGGCGACCGTTCGATCGCGCGGGCAATGTCGTTCCGGCTCCTGCCCTCGGCATGCAGTCGGCGTACCTGCTCGCGGTCGTCGTCGTCGATGGGGCGTCCCACGGGCGGTCACCTCCCGCGGGCATGCGAACGACCCGGCACCCAAGGGTGTGCCGGGCCTTCGGGGGTCGGGTCAGGCGGTCTTGCAGAACGTCGCCAACGCGGTGTTGATCTGCTTCGCCTCGGCGTCGCTCACCTCGTGCGAGCTGGTGCCGAACCGCTGTTGCGCTGCCCAATCGACCTTCGCCGACTTGCCGTTGATGGCGGAGCACTGATTACGGCTGTTGTCGATTGCCTTGTCTTCGTCCGCGACCAGGTCGGCACTGACCTCGCGCAGTGCGGCGAGTAGGGCGGCGCGCATCTGGCCAGTCGGCTTGGCAGGAATGCCGGCATCGTGCAGCGCGGCGGCGGCGTCACTGGCGCTCACGGATTCGGGCGTGGCCGGCGGTGCCGACTTCTTCGCCGTGGCGTCGTCGGTGCTGCTGCACGCGGTGAGCGCTGCGAGGGCGGCGACGGTGGCGAGGGTTAAGGCGGTGGCGCGGTGCTTCACGGGTGGTCCCCCCACGGGTTGGTAAGCGTTACGTAAGAGGGACGTGTGAACCGTGGGGATGGTTGCAGGGTGCATGCGAACGCCCCGCCGCGGGGGGGGTGTTCGGGGAAGGCGTCTGTTTCCGGGCACGCCGAGGACGGGTCCAACTTTAGATCACGGATTGATAACGAAGCAAGTCCCGCTCGGTGTAGGTGTCGTGAGGCTGTAACGCTCGACTCCGACACCGTGCCACGGGAACATCGGGGCACCACGTGGAAGCAGTAACAAAGTGAATAACCTCGGTTGGGGGGCTGTTGCCCTCCTGATCGTTAGTGCCGTGTTCGTCACGCTGGGACGCATCGCTGAGCAGGTTCCGCCGCTCGCCGACAAGGTGATCGACGCTATCCGTGCGATTCGCCGCGTCCAGAACGAGTGGCGTAAGCGGTAACGCGCGCGGCCGGCCTCGCGACCGGTCCCCGCGTGGAGCGCCCCACCCTTTTCCCAGGGTGGGGCGCTTTCGCGTCTACTCGCCCTCGGTGCCGACGGGCTGCGCCACCCTGAGCAGGTCGGCGCGGCGGGCGTTGGCGGCGGCGCGAATGTATCGCCGCACGGGCCCGATCATTGCGCCGGTGCGCGCGTCGTGCAGCACGTTCAGATCTTGGATGAGTGCCGGTTCGAGGTCGTACAGCAGCGATGGCGCAACGGGTGCGCCGCTGGTGGGGGCCGGTGGCGCGGGCTGTGGCGCTTCGGTTGGCGCGACTGGTACTTCGAGGTCGCGCGCCACGGTGCGGTGATGGATACCGAGACGGCGCCCTATCTCGCGGTTGGACAGGTGCTCGGCTGCGAGGCGGCGCACGGTGGCGCGGCGCTGGTCGAGCGTGCGGGCGCCGGTAGTCTCTGTGGTGGCCATGGGGGTTGCTCCCATCGGTTAGTCGGCCCGCCCGGTGGTGACGCACCGCGTGCGGGCCGCATCTGTGTGCGGGGTTACTGGTCGCCGGTGGGGCGCTTGCGCAAGATCCGGTAGACGTAGGACTCGGTCATGCCGAGGTCGTCGGCTGTGATCGCGGGGCTTACGCCTTGGTCGGCGTCCGCGTAGATGAGCCGAGGGGTGATGGCGGCGGCGGCCTCGGCGGCGAGGCGTAGCGCGCGTACCTCGCTGGTGTCGAGGCGGTCGGCGAGGTCGTCGAGCAGGGCGGCGCGGCGGTCCGGGTCCTTCTCGCTGTCGGCCCATTCGTCGGCGATGGCGTGTACGTACTCGAAGGGGTTGCGGTCCTCGTCGGGGTCTCCGCCGGCTGCGGCGATCTCGGCGCGGCGGTCCTGCTCGAACTGTGCAGTGAGGGCGAGGAACTGTGCGGTGTAGCGGCGTAGGGCCGGGGTGGGTTCGAGGGGTCCGGGCTTCTTCATGGCGCGGCGGAGGTCGCCGGGTGTCCACGAACGCACCTCTTCCATGCCTTCGGCGGCGGCCATGCCCTCGACGGAGGCCTGTTGCCCGGCGGGCGACGTGGGGAACTTCGTCTGATCTGCCCGTTGGTATTCGGTCGCGCTCTGCTCGTCGTCCGGCTGCTGATCGTTGGGCATGTGCGGTGCTCCTGTCGGGTACGGGCCCGCCCTCGCTTGAGGGCGGGCCGGCGGGTGATCAGTCGGTGATCTGGTAAGGGTGCCCGACGGTCGGCTCGGGGCCGGCTGGCGCTACCTCGTGCGGGTGCTGGCACTCGGGGGTCTCGGCGTGCTGTCCCTCGTGCGCGTCGCACCACACGGGCCGGTCTGCCGGGTTCGTGGGCCGGTGGGCAAAGACGCACTGCGAGGACTTCAACATCTTCTCGACGGTCCAGCCGCGGCGGGCGAGGGTGTAAGCGAGGCAGTCGAGGGAGGCGCCATTGATGGGGGTGTCGCGGCGGACGATGCGCCCCTCTTCCAGCCAGTACACAGCGACTCGGGCGCCCTCGCGCGGCTCGATCAGGTACCCGCGGACGGTCGGGTCGACGGCCTCGGCGTAGCGGCTGACGTCGGTGTCTTCGGTCATGCGGGCGGCGGCGAGGTGGTTGAGGACGGCGCGGGCGGCGATCACGTTCGGGTGCCCGGCGTCTCCGGGGGTGCTGCCCTCGGCGGTGCCGTTGTGCTCGACGATGACGCCCTCGATCACGCGGCGAGCGGGCACCTGCTCGACCTGCTCGGGGTCGGTCTCGGCGGTGCGGCGGGCGTCGATACGGGCCTGTAGGGCGGCCGGCACGGGGACGCCGTGTGCGAGGTGGTCGGCGGCCTGTCGCTCGTCCATCTTGGCGCGGAAGTCCTCGCGGTCGGCGGCGGCCTTGGCGCGAATGCTGGCGAGGCCGGACGGCTCCGGGGGCATGCGCACCTTGACGGCCTCGCGGGTGGGCTGGTCGCCCTTGGTGAACAGGGCGCCTTGTTCCGCGGCCGGTTCGACGTCGAACAGGGTGTCGCCGGCCGGCTGCTCGCCGATCCAGTCGCCCCGCCACGTGCCCTCGCCCGCTTCGGCCTCGGTGACCAGGGCGGTGGCCTGCTCGACGGTCTCGGCCAACTCGACCGCGGCGGCGGCGAGGGGCGAGGCGGCGGCGAGGGCTCGCGTGTAGGCGCGCTCCTCGGCGGCGCGGTAGCACAGAGTGCAGAGTTCGGACCCCTTGACCAACAGGGCTCCGTCGTCGTACTCGGTGACCTCGCGCCCGCACAGGGTCTCGTCGTTGTTGGACAGGTGGACGCGGCGGCCGGCGCCCACGGTGCAGCAGCGGACGCCGGCGCGCTCGGTGATGGGCGGGGTGTCCACCGAAAACGCGGCGGCGCGCTGCTCGGCGGCCACACGGTCGGCACGCTCGGCCTTGGCGCACGGCTTGCACGTGCCGGTGAACAGAGCGTCGTTGCTGGGCTGGGCCTCGACGGTCCGACCGCAGTAGCTCGCGATCGTGCCAGGGCGGCGGTAGTGACCGACTCCGCGGCTACGGGGCGCGGCGGGCCGGTAGAGCGTGGCGGCCTCGGTCTGCTCCTCGACGGTGGCGGGCGCCTCGACGGGCGCGGCCTGCTCGGCTCGGGCTGCGTGCTTGGCCGCGCACTTGCGGCACTCGGTGTGTCGGACGGTGGACGGGATGGGGTGCATGCCCTCGGCCCGCCGGCCGCACAGTGCAACCAGTACTCCGCCGGCGATCTCTTGGACGTAGTGGAAGGCGCCGCGGCGGGTGTTGCTGGCGTAGCGGAACAGGGTCTCCATGGGGGTTGCTCCCTTGGGTTGGTCGGTCTGTGGTCCGCCGGGTGACGCCGGCGAGAGCATCACTGTACCTAGTTCAGTACCAAGTTCACAACCTGGTTCAGGACCTTGTCCATTCCGGGAGTTGGCGAGTGACTGAAATGATCAAGTAAGGGCGCTACATTGGGAGTTATCACACCTCGTTCGCAGAGGAGCCCTGGGGCCCAAGGGGAAGCCCCGAGGGTCCGCACGGCCAACCAGTCGGGTTGGTCGGCGTCCTCTGAAAGAAATGAGGTGTGACATGGCCGACGACCCGTCGACCAAGAAAGCGGAGTTGAAGAAGGAAATTGCTCAGCGGTTTGCCATCGGCTTGAGCGTGCGCGCTCTGTGGGCGGTGATCGCGGAACTATTCCTTCACCACAGCTAGCCGCTCCGGTGTGGGCGAGTGCCCCCTCCTCGCCCACACCGTTCGTCCAACTCCACTAGCTTGGTTGGCGATTCAGTGCCGCCCAAAGGCCAGCCAACTCGGCGCCTCTCCATGCGCGGCGCCGGCTTTCGAGGACGGCCGGCGCCGGGCACTGCTCGCCACGGACGCAAAACACGGCCGGGATGTCACCGGCCTGCGTGACCCCAGTAAGCGGTCCGCCACACCAGGGGCACGGGTAGTCGAGTGTGGTCGACCTGCTGTCTCGGTTCAGGGCCCGCTCAATGGTTCGGCGTGCGCGACCGGCAACGGTGGCGACGTGTTCGGCGAGCAGGGCGGGCAGAGGGAGGAACAGTTCGCCGGCCGGCTCGTCGAGGGCGCGGCCTTCCAGCCATACGGCGGCCCAATGCAGTCCGTACGCGCGGGAACCGGCCGAAGCGGCGGCGGCCGGGCCTATGTCGCGGGAGGTGGGCAGGTTCCATCGGGCGAGGTCGGCGCGGTCGTCCTCGTCGACGGCGGGGCGCTGTACCTGCTCGGCCACGGCGTCGGCGAGGTCGAACAGATCACGCTCGACGGACAGGGCGGCGTCGAAGGCGCTGAGGTTGAGCGGGGCGGGGTGCTCGCGCAGTACCAACGGCACGCGACCGATGGCCGGTTCGGTCGGCATGGGGTCGTCGGCGGCCTGCGTGGCGGCGAGTTGGTCGAGGAATCCGGCGCACTCGCGCGGCGGCCACTCTGTGGCCGGGGGCTGCTCGATGGCGGCGAGCAGGTCGCCCCACTGCTCGCGTACGGCGGCGAGGTCGACGGCGGCGCGGCGGGCGACCGGCGGCGCGGCGTGATCGAGGGGGGTCGTCATGTGTGGCTGCTCCTGGGGTTCAGTGCTGGGCGAGGGCGGCGCGGACGGCGTCGTACGCGTCGTACAGGCCGTTGGAGTACGCGAGGCCGTTGGGGAGGCCGAGGCGGGGCCGGGGCGTGGTGGGCAGCAGGGCCCGCACGGCGTCGGTCTGGCGAACGGCGGTCCGGAAGGTGTCGAGGGCGCCGGGCCCGAACACGGCCCGGTATGCCCGTAGTTGCTCCTCGGCATCCGCGGCGCGCTGCTCGGCCTCGGAACGGTCCCTCTCCAACTCGCGTACGACGGCGTCGGCGGCGGTGCGGTGGTGGGCGAGGGTGCGTGTGGTGCCCTCGTTGGCCTCGCGGGATTCGTCGGCGCTGCGCCGTTCCTGCTCGACGTACTCGTGCAACAGCCGGGCCTCGGCGGCGCTGAGCCGGCCGCGTTCGGCGCGGGCGAGCAGGACGTCGAGGGCCCCTCGCCGGTCGGCGCGCTTGTGGTCGCGCGGCTTGGTCCGGGAGTGCCGGCGGCGGGTGGTCATGACTGCTGCTCCTTACGGCGGTTGGCGTTGCGGGCGAGGCGCAACAGGTCGCGGTCGGCCTGCGTGCCGGCGCGGGCCCGGCTCGATGTGCGGTCGCGGCCGGCGAGGGGGCCGGGGTCGCGGCGGGCGGTCCACCATCCGAGCGGGGCGCCCGCCACGATCACGGTCGCCGTGACGACCAGGGCATCGGCGGCGAGCTGCTGGGCGGCGCTCACCGCTGCGCCTGCTCGTCGAGGTGAGCGGCGACGGTGTCGAGCAGTTTCCGGATGCTGTCCTTGCCGGTGAGCAGGCCGCGCGAGCTGCGGGTCACGCCCCACTGCCGACGGGTGGCGTCGGTGTGCTGCCGGGCGAGGCCGGACAGTTCGCGGGTGTGTGCGGCGAACAGGGCGTAGGCGGTCGCGAGGGCGGCGGCGGGGGTGCGCTGCTCGGGGTCGAGCAGGGCGTCGCGCAGCGAGGCGAGGGCGGGCGACGGCTGGTCGTCGTTGAAATCGAGCGACCGGCGGGTTTCCTCGACGGCCCGGCCCGCGGGGGTGGCCATAGCGGCGAGGCCGTCGGCGGCGCGGTCGGCGTCGTCGGCGGGCAGCTGGTCGGCGACGGCGGCGAGCAGGCGGTCGAGGCCGTCGGGACGCTGCGCCTGGCCGGTGCCGCGGGCGAGCAGAACAGCCGAGGGCGGGGCGGGTGCGTCGTGGATCGGGCACGGGCGGCTGGTCGCACGGGCGGTCGCGCACAGTCCGGCCGGGCTGTCGAGGCCGTCGGCGAGCTGCCGCAGCACGTCGGCGGCGGTCTGCCGGGGGAGGTTGGTCGCGATGTCGGCCGGTCCCTCGTTCGGCACGGTGACGATCAGGCGGTGTGTGTCGAGCGAGGCGACGGCGACGGCGTCGGGAACGCGGGTCATGGGGTGGGGCTCCTGTCTCGTATCGGGTTGGCCGAGGTCCTGCTCGCGCGCGCGGGCGGGCTCGCGTCCGGACGCGCGGCCGGTCACGCGGCCTGTGCGAGGGCGCGGTCGGCGCGGCGTCGGAGGTGTGCGACGGGCGCGAGACGTGCCTCGCGCTGCTCGGCCCGCTTGGCACGGGCGGACGCGTTCTTGCACTTCCGGCACTTCCGCGTTCCGTTCTTCGCGCGGATCGTGTTCGCCTGGTCGTAGGCGTGGCCGGCCGGGCAGTGTGTGACGGCGGCGCGGGCCGCGACGTGGTTCGTCGAGCGGAGGATGTTCGTACGGTGCGTGACGGCGTCGAGGTGGCCGGGAGCGACGCATTCGCGGCGGCGGCACCGGTGGTCGACCTCAAGGCCGACGGGTATCGGGCCGTTGGCCTGCTCGTACGCGTAGCGATGGGCCTTGACCGTGCGGCCGTGGGCCCAAAAGGTGCCGTAGCCCTTCTCGTTCTGCGATCCGTCCCACAGGTGGCAGAGGCCGGGGCAGTCCCGGCGGAGTGACCAGGGGCCGGCGGTGTTCACCTTGTCGGCGAACCGCTCGGCCGGTGTGGGCCGGTCCATGGGGGCTACCTCCGACGGGAAGTCGTTCCGAATGTTCTTCCATGGCTGGCACGTTCCATCCATGGTTGGAACATAGTTCACAGGGGGCGGCCCTGGGCACTCCGATTTCCGCCCCCCGGCACGGCTTTAGGTAGCTGAGGGGTGGCCGTCGGGCCCGGCGAGGACGATCGTCCATCCCATGGCGACCAGTTCCTCGACGACCTGCGAGGCCACATCTCCGGCGGTGTCGAGGCCGTTCCTTCGGGCGTTCTCGACGCCGGCGCGTACGACGGCGAGGGCGGCGGCGGGGATCATCGCTGTGCCCCGGTGACGTGTCGTGCCTCGCGCCGTCCGCGCTGCTCGCGGGCAACCGGCGGGCGCACCATGAGCCGCGCGAGGGCGGCGCGCTCACGCTCGGACTTCTCAGCGGTAGCGAGGCGGGCGGACTCTTCCTGCTTGGCGCGCTGCCGCTCCTCGGCGGCGCGGCGGTGCTGCTCCTCCTCGATGGCGCGACGCTCGGCGAGCAGGGCGGGGCCGTCGACCTCGAACCAGGTCGACCACCGGCCGTGTCCGTGGTGCGCCTCGACGATCACGTACGCGCCCTGCTCGGCCATGTTCCGGGCGATGCGGCGGGCGGCCTTGCGGTCCTGCGTCGGTCTGATCGCCGGGCGGTCCGGATGCCGGTCCCACGATCCCGTGATGCGGTACCCGCTGTTGTTTTTTGTGCGGTCGGTCGCGCTCGCGCGGCGGCGGTGCGGGGCGCGCTCGGGGTGCTTCCTGCGGCTGGTCATGCGGCCGGCTCCTTCGGGGCGTAGTGACGGGCGGCGGCGAGGTCGAGGCGCGAGGGGTGCGCCAAACTGCGGGGATTGCGGCGGTAGTTGAGGCAGGGATCACCCACGGCGGCGCGGCACTGCTGGTACGGACACGGAACGTCGAGCGGGTCGGGCAGTCCCTCGGCGGCGAGTCGGTCGCGCTCGGCGCGACGGGGCCGGAACTCGGCGAGGGCGTCGGCGACGGTGCGCGGGACGTAGTCGCCGAGGGCGGCGAGGCGTTCGGCGGCGAGTCGGTCGCGCTCCTCGCGGGTGCCGCCGGTCAGTTCGTGGTACGTCGCGGCGGTCGAGGCGCCGGTCGCCACGGCGGTGCGGGTGCCGACCAGTTCGGCGCGGTACGCCTCGGGGTCGTCCGGGTCGGCGGCGGGAACGGGGTCGTGGTGGCGGTCGACGACGTCGCGGCGGAAGCTGTGCCACGGGCGCGACACGTCCGACGGCCGGACCGGGTACGGCGAGGTCGCGATGTGGTGGCGCACGACCTGTGCGGCGTCCCAGTGGCGGCCGTTGGGGTGCGGGGCGCGCGCGGCGACGTCGGCGAGCAGGTCGGCCCACTGGTCGAGGGTTTCCTCGGCGGCGGCCTGGTCGGCAGGTGCGCTGCGTGGGTCGAGGCGTACGGCGTAGGCGAGCAGGGCCGCGACTTCTTCGCGGGTCATCTGGCTTGCTCCTGGGGAGAGTTGAGGGCCGCGGCGAACATGTCGGCGGCGCGGGCGACGCGTCCGGGACGGGCGGCGGCGAGGGGGATCACGTCGGCGCCCGGCGCCGTCGGGGCGCCCGCGGGCACGGGCGGGAGCGCACTCCAGCCGGGCAGGAAG
The DNA here is from genome assembly GCF_044768565.1 of Streptomyces sp. NPDC091280. Lineage (NCBI taxonomy): Bacteria > Bacillati > Actinomycetota > Actinomycetes > Kitasatosporales > Streptomycetaceae > Streptomyces > Streptomyces sp. NPDC091280. The sequence goes on along the minus strand of NZ_JBIVUZ010000001.1, from coordinate 1,112,804 downwards.
TACCGCACCGAGCGCGGCCGGCTTCGGGCCCGGTGCCACTGCTCACGGGCATGGTCGACCAGGACGGGGACGGCGGTCCGCTGCACGATCGCCTCAAGCCGGAACCAGTCGGCTTCCGCGAGGGACCACTCGACGACGACGCCGGCGGCGGTGAGCGCGTCACGCAACGGCCGAAGGTTCGGCGGGACGGCGGGCGTCGAGCCGTAGCTAGCTGGCTGTACCTCCGAAGGAGGTACAGCGGGATGGGACGGGTCGGGACGGGGGGACCGTGACGGGTCGGTACCGTCACGCTGTGACGGTCCCCTCTGACCTGCGATGTCTTGCGGAAACTCGATCTGATTCGCGGCCGGTTCGCGATTTCCGTCCGACGGATCGCCCTCGGTTCCGACACGATTTGCCGACGGAACGGGCGGATTACGCTCCTGGTTCCGCTGCTCGTCGGCACGTTCGCGGGCCCGCTGCTGCCGCTCGGCGGCCCGCGCGCGCTCGGTCTCGACGCGCGCCCGGCTCGGGTTGTAGATCAGGAAGTCGTGCATGTAGTAGTCGCCGGGTGCCGGCTGCTGGCACTTCGGGTGCGGGCACGTGTGCCCGTGCTCGTGCCACAGGCCGGCCGCGACCAGCTTCCGGGCCTGCGGGGCAGTGCCGTACAGCTGGGCGACGACGCCCGGAACCATGCCCTCGGTGAGGTGCTGGGCGGCGTACGCGCCCGCTTTGGTCCACAGGCCGACGGCGGCGTTACCGGCCTTGAGTGTCTTGGGGTGCCCGTAAAACGTGTCGTCGACTTTGAACCAGGTCACAGGGGTTGTGCTCCTCGGGATGGTGCGCCCGGGGCGAGGGGCGTCGGCGGCTCGTCCTCGCCCCGGGGCAGATCAGGCGGCGGCGGTCACGTAAGGGCGGGTCCGGGCCGGCTGGTGCTCCTCGCACCGCGGCCCGCACGGGTACGGCCGTACCTCGGAGTCGTGGCACGTCGGGTTGCCGTGCCCGCAACTCGGCTTGCTGGCAAGCCGGTTGCACTCCGCGCAGTACTTCCGGCCGTCCGCGCGGTGGCGGCCGTGTACGGCCTGGCCGTGCTTGCACCTGGGCCGCCGGTGCCGCATGCCCTTGACGTCGGCGAGGGCCGCGCGCTCGCGCTTCCGGGTCTCTTGGTCGTCGACATGGGCGGGCGAGCAGCACGTCGGCACGTCGCAGGACGGCGAGGCGCTGCCGACCGGTGCCCGTCCGTGCCACAGGATGAACGCGGCCTGAAACGCGGTGTACGACGTGCCCTTGTGCTGGAACCGGCCCCCGCCCTTGGCAGGGGTGCCGGTCCACTCGCGGTGTCCGTTCTCGGTCTCGCGGGTGCGCTTGAGGAACGCGAGGGCGAGGTCGACGGAGACGCCCCGTACGGGCGCGGTGCTGGTGCGGCCAGTCCGAACCGCTCGGCGATTCGGTCGCGGTGCAGAGGGAACCGGCGTGGGTACGTCGCAGGCATCGATGGCGAGCTGTCCCGGCACCATCTCGACGGCCCGCTCGGTAAGCATCTTCCCGACCACGTCGAGTGTGAGACTCACGCGGCCTCACCTCTGCCGGGGGCAGTCGTGTTGCGGATGTAGTCGGCGAGGTTGGTGATGCGGCCGGCGAGGGTGAACGCGTCGTCGGGGCCGAGCAGGTCGTCGAGGTTGTCGGCGGGCGGCGCCTCGGCGAGCAGGGCCTCGCGGCTCCCGTCGGCCTCGGCGGCGCGCATGGCGCGCTCGTGCTCGGGCATGTCCTCGCTCACGACGGCGTGATCGAGGCGGACGACGTTCGCCCCGTGGTGCGTGAGCAGTTGGTCTACGGTGTCGGGGTCGGCGGCGTACGCGACGGCGAGGGCGTCGAGCAGCTTCTCGGCACGGTCGGCGATCGGCAGACGTACGGCGAGGCCGTCGGCGGTGAGCGTCGGGCGGATCACCTGTGCAGCTCCTCGGGCATGACCGGGATGTCGACGGCGAGGGCGCCCGTGATCGCGTCGTAGACCTGCGGACGGGTCCAGTCGGCGGCGGGGAACATCCGCAGCAGCAGGCCGCGGGCGGCGCGGTGCGCGTCGCGGTCGGCCTTGACCGGCCCGTCGAGGGCGTCGGCAAGGACGATCCACGTCGTGAGCCGCTGCTCGCCGTCGCGGTCGGTCGGCACGGGGGCGCTCCGCACGCGCACGGTGCCGGGGGCGATCTGGTCGAGCTGCCGGGCGATCACAGCCGTGCGGGTGGCGTGCTTCTCGGCGTCCGCGCTCGGTGCGGCGGCGGTACGCTCAGGGGTGTTCACGATCGGTACCTCTCGGGGTTCGGTCGGGAGGGCCGTCCGGGCGCAATCCGGGCGGCCCTCCGCGTTTTCAGGCGGCGGCGCGGTGCTCGACGGCGGGCGCCTGCCGGCGCTGCTGGCGTTCGAGGCGGCGCAAGACGAGTTCGGTCTCGGGGGCGAGACGGCCGGCGGCGCGGTCGCTGTCGCGGCGGTAGCGGGCGGCGTCGAGGACCCGGCGGGCATTGGCGAGTGCCTGCTCGCGGGGGATCACGTCGCCGCTCACGCGGCGGACCGCTTGATCAACTGCCCGGCGGAAACGCCGTAGTGCGTTTCAACTGCCGCCGCTACGTTGGCACTTGGGGCCGTGCGCCCGTTCCACAGGCGCCATGCGGTGCTGCGTGCAACCTTCAACCGTCTCGCCGTATCTGACGAAGTGCGGTCTCCCGCCCGTCGGGCGGCGGTGATCAAGGCGGCGCGGTCATACACAGTCAATCTCCTTCCATGGATGGATTGCTTCCTTCCATGGATGGAACGTTAACATGTTGATGCGACGGGTGAGTCGAACATGTATTCGGTAAGGCATATGCCGAATGCTGTTGACAATCAGCATATGCCTAACAACAATCAGTCACCTGTTCGAGTGCATCGCCGCAGTTCATTGGGGGTGAACCGTGCTAAACCTGCATGTTTCGGACGTGTTCCGGCGGTCGCGTAATGCCTATGTTCCATGGGCGGTATGTTCCATCCATGGAACATATGAACCCGGCCGAGGGCGATCTCGCGACGCCGGAGCAGTTCGCCGCCTGGCTCAGGCGTCAGCTTGAGGAACGCGGCTACGACCTGAAGCCCAGGGGTGGCGGCCAAACCAGGTTCGCCGCAGACTCCGGCCTCGGCGGCGGCACCGTCAGCCGCATGCTGCGCGGTCAGGCCGTCACGGAGACCCGCACACTTCAGACGCTTGCCGCCGCCCTCCGTCTGCCCCTCGCCGAGGTGCTCGTCGCCGCCGGCGTGCTCAGCGCACGCGAACTGCACGACGTCCGCAACCCCACCCGCACCGACCCACTGACCCCCGAAACCGCAGCAGATGAACTAGGCATCACCGACCCGCAGTCACGCCGAGTGTTCGTCAACATGACCGAGACCCTGCGAGAGCAGCGCGCCGAGAGCGGCGAGGGGCGCACCGTCGAGAACTAACCGCACGGAAAGGCAGCACAGTGACCCACCGATACATGCCCGTATTCGCCTTCGCCCTGCTCACGGTGGGGATCGGCGCGGGCGCTGTCGGCTTACTCGGCAACAACGACGACCTGTTCGGGACCGGCCTGTTCGCCGTCCTCGCCGCCGTTCCCCTGACCATCATCCGCACCGTGCAGAACTCCCAGCGCGCCACCGACGACCAACTCGCCGACGCCGACCGCGCCGGTTACAACCGCGCCCTTGATCATGTCGCGCGCGGCCTGCTCGACGCACCCACCCCGCCCGCGCCGGGCAGTCGGGAGGGCCGCGCCGAGCAGGGCGCGGGCAACGTGATCACGTTGAACCCGAACCGTGTTCGACACTCCGAACGGAAGGCGCAGTGACCGACCTCCTGATACCGCCCACCTTTCAGGCAACGCCGCACATAGGCGAACCCTGGCTCGGGTACATCCGCGTTTCGACGTGGAAAGAAGAGAAGATCAGCCCTGAGCTGCAAGAAACGGCCATCAACACATGGGCCAAGCGAACTGGGCGCCGCATCATCGGCTGGATTGTCGACCTCGACGCCACCGGCCGAAACTTCAAACGCAAGATCATGCAAGGCATAGAGCAGGTCGAGCGCGGCGACCCCGTCGGCATCGCCGTCTGGAAGTTCAGTCGATTCGGCCGCAACGATCTAGGCATCGCCGTCAACCTCGCCCGACTCGAACACGCCGGCGGTCAACTCGCCTCGGCCACCGAAGATGTGGACGCGCGAACCGCCGTAGGGCGCTTCAACCGCGCCATCCTCTTTGACCTCGCCGTATTCGAGAGCGACCGCGCCGGTGAGCAGTGGAAGGAGACACACGCACACCGGCGCGCGCTGAAACTCCCCGCCACCGGTCGGCCGCGCTTCGGGTACATCTGGCACCCAAGACGAGTGCCCGACCCCACGGCACAGGGCGGAATCCGCCTGCAAGAAGAACGGTACGAGCGACACCCCGACCTCGGACCAGTCGGAACGGAACTGTACGAGCGGAAGATCGCCCGCGAGGGGTTCTCCATGCTCGCTCACTGGCTCAACGACGAGATGAGCATTCCGACCACGCGCGGGAACCGATGGGCGCCCAACACAGTTCAGCGGTACCTCGACTCAGGATTCGGGGCCGGTCTGCTCCGTGTTCATGACCCTGAGTGCACATGCGGCCTGGGCCGCGATTACTTCGACGGCTGCAAAGCCGACCGCATGATCTACATCGCGGGCGCCCAACCCGCGCTGATCGCGCCCGACCAGTGGGAGGAGTACCAACAGCACCGTAAGGAAGTGAAGGCGACGCCCCCACGGGCCCGCCGCGCCACGTACGCGACGACCGGCATCGGAAGCTGCGGAAACTGCCGAGGGTCGGCCGTCGCCCGCTCCAGCCGCTACGGACGCGGTGACACCCTCACCTGTTACAACCACAAGAACAAGGGCAACTCCGAATGCCAGCTCGGCATGTACGTACGCCGGGATGAGGTGGAACAGGAGATACGCGATTGGCTCACGCGCGACGTCGCCGACGGCATCGACAACGCGCCGGCCACCGTCCCCGAACTGCGCACCGCGCCGCCAGACCCACGCCAGCAGGCCGCCGAGGCTCGCGCGCGTTTACAGGCCGAACTCGCCAAGATCGATGACGCACTCGATCGGCTCACCACCGATCACGTTCTCGAACCGGACAAGTATCCGGCCGACACCTTCGCGCGGGTTCGCGACCAACTGCTAGGCCGTAAAGGCGAGTTGGTCAAAGATCTGCAAGCGGTCGCCGACGACGAGGCCACTCCGGACCGCGCCGACTTCCGCCCGCTGGTCGTTGGCCTGCTCGCCGAATGGGAGACCATCAACCCCGTAGAGAAGAACGCCATTTTGCGGCAGGTCCTACGCCGCTTCGTGGTCACCAGCACCAAGAGCGACCAGGGCGCGAAATGGAGCCTCAACCGCTCGTACGAGTTCCATCCCGTGTGGGAGCCTGACCCATGGGCCGACCGCTAGAGCGCAAAATGCAAGCACGCTTGATTGTTTCCGTGCCTGCTGCCACTCTCTGAACGTCGCACTTCAGCGCACGGAGAGGGGGCCCGATGCTCGCGTGTCCTTTAGAGCCACTGACCCACATCTACGGCCTCACCGCCCTGATGAACGCACCCCTGCGCAAGGGCGCCGCGGTCGTCGTCCTCCCGCGCTTCGAGCTGGAGACCTTCCTCGCGGCGATCGAGAACCACCGCATCACCGGCCTCTACGTCGCCCCGCCGATCGTCCTGGCCCTCGCCAAGCACCCGGCGGTCGCGCAGTACGACCTCTCGTCCCTGAAGTACATCATCAGCGCCGCCGCCCCCCTCGACGCGAAGCTGGCCGTCGCCTGCTCGCAGCGCCTGGGCCTGCCGCCGGTGGGCCAGGCCTACGGCATGACGGAACTGTCCCCGGGCACCCACGTGGTCCCCGTGGGGGAGATGGCCACGGCACCGCCCGGCACGGTCGGCCGGCTCATCGCCGGCACCGAGATGCGGATCGTGTCCCTCGACGACCCGGCCAAGGACCTCGGCACCGGCGAGGCCGGTGAACTCCTCATCCGCGGCCCCCAGGTGATGAAGGGCTACCTGGGCCGCCCCGACGACACCGCCGCGATGATCGACGAGGACGGCTGGCTGCACACCGGGGACGTCGGCCAAGTGGACGCCGAGGGCTGGACGTTCGTCGTCGACCGGGTCAAGGAGCTCATCAAGTACAAGGGCTTCCAGGTGGCCCCGGCCGAACTGGAGGCCCTCCTGCTCACCCACCCCGGCATCGCCGACGCGGCCGTGGTGGGCGAGTACGACGAGGACAACAACGAGGTCCCGCACGCCTACGTGGTCCGCCACGGCGCGGCGGCCGCGGACCACCCCGGACCGACCGAGGACGAGGTCATGACGTACGTGGCCGAACGGGTCGCCCCCTACAAGCGGATCCGCCGGATCACCTTCATCGACGCCGTCCCGCGCGCCGCCTCCGGCAAGATCCTGCGCCGCGAACTGCGAGGCCGCGCATGACGTCGATCGGTCGGACCCGCACACGGGGCGTCGAGACCCTGAGCCTGGACTCGCCGGCCACCCGCAACGCGCTGTCGGCGCCCCTGGTGGCCGAGTTGGCGGACGCGCTGACCGACTGCGCCAAGGACACCGACGTACGGGCACTCGTCCTGACGCACACCGGGAACACGTTCTGCGCGGGCGCGGACCTGCGCGACCCGCCGCACCCGGACGCGCTGGTGTCCCTGCTCCGGCAGATCGTCGAACTGCCCAAGCCGGTCGTCGCCCGGGTGACGGGCCACGTACGGGCGGGCGGCCTGGGCCTCGTCGCGGCCTGCGACATCGCGGCGGCGTCGGGGGAGTCCACCTTCGCGTTCACGGAGGTACGGATCGGGGTCGCCCCCGCGGTGATCTCCCTCCCGCTCCTGCCCCGCACGGACCCCCGCGCCCTCGCCCGCTACTACCTCACCGGCGAACGCTTCGACGCACCGGAAGCCGCCCGCCTCGGCCTGCTGACGGCGGCGGGCGAGGACGTCGACGAGACCCTGGCCCCCATCCTCGACGGACTGCGCCGCTCCGCCCCCGAGGCCCTGGCCGAGACGAAACGGCTGCTCACGGCTAGGGTGCTGGAGACCTTCGACCGGGACGCGGCCGGCCTGACCGCGCTCTCGGCCCGGCTGTTCGCCTCCGAGCAGGCCCGCGAGGGGATGACGGCCTTCCTCGAACGACGGGATCCCGCATGGCTGGTGTGAGCGCGGCGCCCGAGCCGGGCACGGCCGACCGCAGGCCCAAGCAGGACCGCAGCCGGGCCACCCGGCAGCGCCTCCTGGAAGCCGCCGTGTCCTGCCTGGCCGAACACGGCTGGGCGGGCTCCACGGTCTCCGTCGTGGCCGAACGCGCCGGGGTCTCCCGGGGCGCCGCCCAGCACCACTTCCCCACCCGCGAGGACCTCTTCACGGCGGCCGTCGAATACGTGGCGGAGGAACGCTCCACCGCCCTCCGCGCCCTGTTCCCGGAGGGCGCCACGGACCGGCGCGCGGTGGTGCAGGCCCTGGTCGACCTCTACACCGGCCCGCTGTTCCGCGCGGCCCTGCACCTGTGGGTGGCCGCCTCGAACGAGGACCAACTCGGCCCCCGGGTGACCGAGTTGGAGGCGCGGGTGGGCCGGGAGACCCACCGCATCGCGGTGGATCTGCTCGACGCGGACGAGTCGAGAGCGGGCGTGCGGGAGACGGTCCAGGGCCTCCTGGACATGGCGAGAGGCCTGGGCCTGGCGAACCTGCTCACGGACGACGGGAACAGACGGGCGAGGGTGGTGGCCCAGTGGGCGGTCCTGCTGGACGACACCTTGGGCTGAGGCCCGTGTCCTGAGGGGCGCGGGGCCGTCAGTGGGCGATGTCCCCGAACCCGCGGATCTCCTGCGGACCGCGACTCGCCGGTCCCACGTACCGGGCGGAGGGCCGCACCAGCCGCCCCGTCCGCTTCTGCTCAAGGATGTGCGCCGACCATCCCGCGGTCCGCGCGCACGTGAACATCGAGGTGAACATGTGCGCCGGCACCTCCGCGAAGTCCAGCACGATCGCCGCCCAGAACTCGACGTTGGTCGCGAGCACCCGGTCGGGCCGCCGGGCGTGCAGCTCCGCCAGCGCCGCCTTCTCCAAGGCCTCCGCGATCTCGAACCGCGGTGCGCCCAACTCCCGTGCCGTACGCCGCAGTACACGTGCCCGGGGGTCCTCGGCCCGGTACACCCGGTGCCCGAAACCCATGAGCCGCTCACCCTTGTCGAGGGCCTGCCTGACGTAGGCCTCCGCGTCGCCCGTCCGCTCGATCTCCTCGATCATGCCGAGCACACGGGACGGCGCACCGCCGTGCAGCGGCCCCGACATCGCGCCCACGGCCCCCGACAGGGCGGCGGCGACATCGGCGCCGGTGGAGGCGATGACCCGGGCGGTGAAGGTCGACGCGTTCATGCCGTGCTCGGCGGCGGACGTCCAGTACGCGTCCACGGCGGCGACGTGCTTCGGGTCGGGCTCGCCCCGCCACCGGATCATGAACCGTTCGACGACGGACTGCGCCTTGTCGATCTCGCGCTGCGGCACCATCGCGTTGCCCTGCCCGCGCGCGGACTGGGCGACGTAGGACAGGGCCATGACGGCCGCGCGGGCGAGGTCGTCGCGGGCCCGCTCCTCGTCGATGTCGAGCAGCGGTTTGAGGCCCCACACGGGTGCGAGCATGGCCAGCGCGGACTGTACGTCGACGCGGATGTCCCCGGAGTGCACCGGGATCGGGAACGGCTCGGCGGGCGGCAGTCCGGGGTCGAAGGCGCCGTCGACGAGCAGCCCCCAGACGTTGCCGAACGAGACATGACCGACCAGGTCCTCGATGTCGACGCCCCGGTACCGCAGGGCGCCGCCTTCCTTGTCCGGTTCGGCGATCTCCGTCTCGAACGCGACGATTCCTTCGAGTCCGGGTACGAAGGTGGGGTCGACATCGGACATCAGGCGGCTCCTCATGCTGTGGCTCCACGGTCGCTCGCGCGACTCGCGGGCCGAAGATAGAGACATCAGCACCATAGCGCCGAGTGCCATCGGACGGGAGGGTGAGCGGCACTGAGTGCCACCCGAACTCGTGGCCGCGCCCGCCGTACGGCAGGATGACGGCCGTGACCGACCGCGATCCCACCGACCGTGATCCCCGCCTCGACCCGGCCGCGATGCGCCGGCAGTACCGGGTGGCGGGCCTCGACGAGCACGGCCTGGCCGCCGACCCCATGGCCCAGTTCGCCCGCTGGTTCGAGGAGGCGGTGCTCCAGGAACTGGTCTACGAGCCGAACGCCATGGTCCTCTCCACGGCCGACGCCGAGGGCCGCCCCAGTTCCCGCACGGTCCTCCTCAAGGACTACGACGACCAGGGCTTCGTCTTCTACACGAACTACGAGTCCCGCAAGGCCCGCGAACTGGCCGCGAACCCGCATGTCTCGCTGCTCTTCCCGTGGCACCCGATGGCCCGCCAGGTCCTGGTCACCGGCACCGCCCGGCGCACCGGCCGCGACGAGACCGCCGCGTACTTCCGCACCCGCCCGCACGGTTCCCAGCTCGGCGCGTGGGCCAGCGCCCAGTCCTCGGTGATCGCCTCCCGGACCGAACTGGAGTCCTCGTACAGCGAGTTGGCCGCCCGCTACCCCGAGGGCGAACAGGTCCCGGTCCCACCCCACTGGGGCGGCTTCCGCGTCGCGCCCCGCACGGTCGAGTTCTGGCAGGGCCGCGAGAACCGCCTCCACGACCGCCTCCGCTACACCGCCGAGCCGGACGGCGGCTGGCGCCTGGACCGACTGAGCCCCTGACCGGCATGGGCCACGGGCCGTGGACGCAGGCGACCCGCGAGCTCAGGTCCCTCCGCCTCACGGCGGGGGAGCCGGCCGGACGTACCGGCGAGCTCGCGGGTCGGGTGACTGCGTTGGGTTAGGCCGGTTGCGTGCGACACGCACACGCGGGCCCGGCGCCGAACCGAGTACGACGGCGGGCCACTAGCCCGCAGCCACCTCTTCCGTCCGGTATCCATACATCTGCCGAACCACCTCCTTTCCGAAGTACTCGCCACCCTAAGAACCCACGCCCGAGGGATCAACCGTTTTTCGCGGACGGCATGGGCCACGGCAGTACCGTCAGCTCCGGCCACACCCGCCGCCAGCGCGCCGCCTTCGTCTCGTAGACCTCCTGGGGGGCCAGGGCCGGGTTCGGTCGTACGACGAGGTTGAAGATGTCGGAGAGGCCGTGCGGGGCGTAGACGCGCCAGTCGCCGTCCTCCTTGAGGCGTACGGCGAGGCAGCAGGTGGTCGACGCGAAGGAGTCGATCGCGGACTCCACGCAGTCGTGCGGCGGGCACGGGGTGCCGAACTTCTGCTCGTACCAGAGGTGGACGCGGGCCTCGTTGCGGATCTCCACCGTCGCGGGAAGGCCGGCGAAGGCCTCGCGGCCCGCGCGGATCGCCCTGTCCTCCGCCTCCCAGGAGAGGTCCGTGGCGTCGTAGTAGAAGACGTCGTAGTCCTTGATGCCGTGGGTCGGCGGGCGGCCGGTGGTCGTGTTCCAGATCGTTTGGAAGAGGCAGCCCGCGGTCAGGTACCAGTTCGGGAGGTCCAGGGCCGCTGTGCGGGCGAGGACCTCCAGGAGGATGTGGTTGCGGGACAGCGTCGTCCGCAGCGCGGTGAGCTGTTCGTCCAGGGGCAGGCGGGCGGGCATCGGTCGAGTGTGCCGGGACCGGAACCGGTGGCGTACAACGATTCCCTCAATCTTGGGGGAACGCGGTGTGTGCTGCGTCACGTTCGAGTTGAATGATGGTGAGTGAGTGAACCGACGCTCCGTGTCCGCGGACGCAGCCTGCAGGGGGTCCAGGTGAGTGCTTCCCGGCGTAGTGGGACCACCGACGAGTTGGGTCCCGACGAGCCCGAGCGGGACGGTGGTCCCGAGGCGGTCGGCGGGTCCGATCTGCTGGCCGCGTTGCTGGACGGGATGGACGCGGCCCTGTGCGCCTTCGACGCCGACGGCGTGCTGACCCACTGGAACCGCGAGGCGGAACGCATTCTCGGCTGGACCGCGGCCGAGGCCGTGGGGCGGCAGGGGCTCGCCGGGTGGGCCGTACGCAGCGCGGACGCCGAGGAGGTCGAGGGGCGGCTCATGTCCGCGATGCGGGCTCCCGGGCGGCAGGTCAACGAGTTCGCCCTCCTCACGAAGGACGGCGGGCGGGTGCTGGTGCGGACGCAGTCCGCCGCCGTGCGCGGCTCGGACGGCAAGCCCGCCGGCGTCTACTGCGCCTTCAGCGAGGTGCACGCCCAGATCGACCTGGAACGGTCCATCGCCCTCAGCGAGGCCCTCTTCGAGAACGCCTCCTGGGGCGTTGTGCTCGTGGACGCCGACCTACGGCCCGCCGTCGTCAACGCGCATGCCGCGCGGGCCCTCGGCACCGGCCGCACCTCCGTCCTCGGGCGGCCTCTCGGCGAACTGCTGGCCCAGGGCGTCGAGGAGTTGGAGGCCGCGCTCACGCACGTCCTCGCGGAAGGCGCGCCGCCCGCGCCCGCCGAGATCTGGGTGAGCGTACGGACACCGGAGGGCCAGCTGCGCCGCTGCTGGCGCAGCGGGTTCCTGCGGCTGTCCTCGCCGCTCACCGAGGAGCCGGTGCCGCTCGGTGTCGGCTGGCTCTTCCAGGACGTCACCGAGGCCAAGCAGGTCGAGCAGGAGGCGTCGCTGCTGCGGTTCCGCGCCCAGCAGCTGCACCGGGCCGCGCGCGCCGCCGCCGAGTGCGAGGACCCGCGCGACGCGGCCACCGTGCACCTCGACTTCGCTCTCGCGGGCTTCGCCGACCACGCCCTTGTCGACCGGGTCGTGGGTGGATCGTTGAACGATTCCGACGTGGCCCGGTCCGTGGTCGTACGGCTCGTCCGGGTCGCCGCCACGCCCACGGGGGCACCGGGCCCCAGCCTGCTCACCGGCGCGGCCGGGCTGCCCGTGCGCTACGGGGAGGGGCATCCCGCCCTCCAGTGCGTCGAACGCGTCGGCTCGGTGCGGGCCAGTATCGGCACGGCCTCGCCCGAACAGGCCCGTGAGTGGGCCAGGGCCCGCCAGTGGCCCCAGGACGCCGTGCACGCGCTGTGCGCGGTGCTGCGCAGCCGGGGGCGGACGCTGGGCGTGGTGACGTTCCTGCGCGGCGCGGGCCGCAGCCAGTTCGAACGGTCCGACTCGATCTACGCCGAGGACGTGGCCGTACGGATCGCGGCGGCGCTCGACCTGGCGGCGGAGGCGGGCGAGAAGCCGTAGGACCGCGTCGGCGCCGGGGCGTCTCAGTGCCGGGATGCCTCAGTGCTGGGATGCCTCAGTGCTGGTAGAAGATCCGGTCCCGGTACTCCTCGAACACCCGGCCGTTCCACTCGTGGCCGCCGTCCACGTTCCCCGAGCGCAGCAGCGGCGGCTCGATGCCGCGGTCGGCCAGGGTCGCCGCCGCCGTCGCCATGACGGCCTGGAGGAGGGCCGCGGTGACGACCGTGGAGGCGGGGGCGAAGGGGGCCGGGATGCCGTCGTGGACCAGTTCCGCGTCGCCGATCGCGATCTTCGAGTCGAGCACGACGTCGCAGTGGTCCTTGAGGTACGTCCCCGAGGTGTGCCGTGACGTCGTCTCCGAGGCGTACGCCACCGAGGTCACGCCGATGACGCGGACGCCGAGGGCGCGGGACTTCATGGCCATCTCCACGGGCAGGGCGTTGCGCCCGGACAGCGAGATGATCACCAGGGCGTCGCCGGCGCGCAGCGGTGACGTCTCCAGGACCACGCCCGCGAGGCCGTCGACGCGCTCCAGGGCGGAGCCCAGCGTGGCCGGCCGGACGTCGACGCCGAGGACTCCGGGCACCACGAGGAGGTTCATCAGGGCGAGGCCCCCCGCGCGGTAGACGAGGTCCTGCGCGGCGAGCGAGGAGTGTCCGGCGCCGAACGCGAAGAGGCGCCCGCCGTCGGCCACGGTGTCCGCGAGGAGCGTGCCGGCCGCCCCGACGGAGTCGGCCTCTTCGTCGCTGACCCGCTGGAGCAGGGTGATCGCGGCGTCGAAGAACTGGCCGGCCGGCGTACGGTCGCTCATGCGGGAGCCCCCTCGGTGAGTGGTGTCGCGGATCACCGTGCGGTCTGGACCAAGGGGATGTCAATACGGCGTCGAGGGCGATCGGGTCCGCCGGGGAGCGGGCGGGGAGCGGGCGGAGAGGGGGCTTCGCGGGCCGCCGTAACCGGCTGGTTTCAACGGCGCGGCACGGTTGTCAGTGCGATGCGTCAGAATTGGGTGCAGGGCCAGCGCACGCGCCGCGGAGCCGCCGAGCTTCGGGCAGAGGTAATCGAGGGGCACGTATGTCCGGACTGATCGACACCACGGAGATGTATCTCCGCACCATCCTTGAGCTGGAGGAGGAAGGTGTGGTCCCCATGCGCGCCCGCATCGCCGAGCGGCTGGACCAGAGCGGCCCGACGGTGAGCCAGACGGTGGCCCGCATGGAGCGCGACGGCCTGGTGGCCGTGGCCAGCGACCGCCATCTGGAGCTGACCGACGAGGGCCGCCGCCTGGCCACCCGCGTGATGCGCAAGCACCGGCTCGCCGAGTGCCTGCTCGTCGACGTGATCGGCCTGGAGTGGGAGCAGGTGCACGCCGAGGCCTGTCGCTGGGAGCACGTGATGAGCGAGGCCGTGGAGCGGCGCGTCCTTGAGCTGCTGCGCCACCCCACGGAGTCGCCGTACGGCAACCCGATCCCCGGTCTTGAGGAGCTGGGCGAGAAGGACGGCGCCGACCCGTTCCTCGACGAGGGCATGGTGTCGCTGGCGGAGCTGGATCCGGGCCTGGACGGCAAGACGGTCGTGGTGCGCCGGATCGGCGAGCCCATCCAGACGGACGCCCAGCTGATGTACACGCTGCGGCGGGCGGGCGTGCAGCCCGGCTCGGTGGTGAGTGTGACGGAGTCGGCGGGCGGGGTGCTGGTGGGCAGCGGTGGCGAGGCGGCCGAGCTGGACTCGGACATCGCCTCGCATGTGTTCGTCGCCAAGCGCTGACCGTGTCTTTCGCCCTGTGGGGCGGTCAACTCGTGGGGCTGGAGAGGGAGTTGTGGCGTTCCGCCGGTCGCGGAGATTCCAAGATTCAGTGCGCTGAATCGCAGCGCCGGGACGCTTCGCGTGCCAGGCTGTCGCGTGAGGCATATGACCGTGAGGGGGCGGGAGGATGTGCCGCAAACGTGGGGAGGGCCCCGGCGCCGTGCGGCGCCGGGGCCTGTCCTCCCCTGTGCTGACCCGGAGCCCCGAGCTCTCAGGGTCATTCCCCTCGGACCGGTTTCCCCGATCGGTCCGCCTCCCGCTGAAGATCTCCCCTCGGCGGCGGCGATCATTCCTTGAGCCGGGTCACTCGAACGAGGGGTGTTACGGCCCGGAACGGCATTTTCGAATCTGCATTCGATAACCTGGGGGTGGTGAAACGCGCGGGGCGTGACCTGTAGGAAGAGACGAGCAAGAGAAGAGACAGCAGCAAGAAGGAACGGCACAAGCGGCAGAGCGTGGCTAGGGGGGTGCCAGGACCAATGGCGCGACGCATCGACGTGACCGGAGCAGGCGGCGTACGCCTGGCCGCATGGGAGTTCGCGGACCCGCCCAAGTCGGCGGAGATCGAGCGGGCACCCGGAGTTCTCCTGCTGCACGGCCTGATGGGCCGCGCCTCGCACTGGGCGTCCACCGCCCGCTGGCTCTCCGCACGGCATCGCGCCGTCGCGCTCGACCAGCGCGGCCACGGCCAGAGCGACAAGCCGGCGCAGGCGGCGTTCACCCGCGAGGCCTACGTCGAGGACGCGGAGGCCGCGCTGGAGCAGCTGGGGCTCGCCCCGGTCGTCCTCATCGGCCACGCGATGGGCGCGCTGACCGCGTGGCAGCTCGCCGCGAAGCGGCCCGATCTCGTCCGGGGACTGATCATCTGCGACATGCGGGCGTCCGCGCTGGGCGCGGCCTCGCAGCGGGAGTGGTCCGACTGGTTCAAGTCCTGGCCCGCGCCCTTCGCCACCCTCGCGGACGTCCGCAAGTGGTTCGGCGAGGACGATCCGTGGGTGGAGCGGCCCAACCCGTCCCGGGGCGAGTTCTACGCCGAGGTCATGCACGAGTCCCCCGACGGCTGGCGGCCGGTGTTCGAGCCGGAGCAGATGCTGAAGTCGCGGGAGACCTGGGTGTACGACGCGCACTGGGAGGAGCTGGCCCAGGTGCGGTGCCCCGCGCTGGTGGTGCGGGGGCTCGACGGGGAGCTGGGGCGGGCCGAGGCGCAGGAGATGGTGCGGGTCCTGCCCAGGGGGGAGTACGCGGAGGTGGGGGACGCCGGGCATCTCGTCTTCTACGACCAGCCGGAGGCCTGGCGGGCGGCCATCGAGCCGTTCCTCGACGGGGTGCTGGTCTGAGATCGCCTGCGGGGGCGGGGAGTTCGCGCCCCCGAGAGAGAAAGCCGCGCGTCAGCCCTTGCTCACCGCGGCCAGGATCTCCGGCAGGCGCCGCGCCGTGCCCGGCGCCGCCAGCCGCAGCCCCGCATACGTGACCGCCGCCCCGTACCCCGCGCCCACCGGCAGCAGCAGCCAGCGCCAGTCGTCGCCCTGCGCGCTCACGTTGGACCAGATCGTGAGGACGATGACGGGGGAGCAGAGCAGGGCCGCCGAGACCATGCCGCCGAAGATGGAGATCCAGGCCAGGCCCGCCTGCCCGGGGGCGACGTTCTTGTGGCCGCCCTGGGGGATGGAGTAGGGGAAGCGGGCCGAGGTCCAGGCGCCGGTCGCCAGCATCGCGCCGAGGAGCGCGAAGGAGAGCCCGAGGACCTCCGGGAGCCGGTGCCAGTCGCCGAGCATCGCCGTCGTCAGGACGGTCACCAGCGCCGCGTACGGGACGGTGATGAGCAGCAACGCCAGTGCGCGGGCGCGGAGTTCGACGTAGGCGTCCCGGGTCGTGGAGATCGTCGTCGCGACCATCCAGAACGCGGAGGTGTCCTGCCCGAACTGGTTGTACATCTGGATGCCGAGCATCCCGGCGGCGAAGCACGCGAAGTAGACCGAGCCGGTGCCCTGGAGCGCGTTGAACACCGGCACGATCAGGCCGATCGCCAGTGAAGTCACCCACGCGGCCTTGGTCTTGGGGTCGCGCCACACATAGCGCAGGCTGCGTTCCATGACCGTCCCGGTGCGCCCGCCCGGGAGGAACCGGGCCATGCCGCCGGTGGCCGCCCTGTCCTTCGCGGCCGGTTCGGCGGACGGGAGCGTGGAGCCGTCGGGCGTGGTCATCAGCTTGGTGAGGCTGCGCGACCAGAGGACGAGCAGGGCCGCCAAAGCGCCCAGGGACAGGGCCAGTTGGTCGGCCGCCGGGCCGTAGGAACCCCGGCTCGCCGAGTCCACCGCGCCGATCGCCGACGCGGGCGGCACCCAGCGCAACACCTCGGCCGCCGGGTCGAGTTGGGCCAGCCCGGACGAACCGAGGCGCTGCGCACCGAAGTTGACCAACTGCGCGCCGATCGCGATCACCAGCCCGCTCAGCACCGCCAGGTCCCGGCCCTTGCGGCTGGTCAGCAGGCGGATGTTGGCGGCGGCGACGGCCCGCGCGAGGGCCACACAGACCAGCAGCGACAGGGCGAGGGCCAGGACGGCCGTGACGTACGCGGCGGCGCCGTGCGCCACCGCGAGCACCGAACCGAGCAGCAGCGCCAGCGTGAACAGCGGGCCGATGCCGACCAGGGAGGCCGCCAGCAGCGCCCGTACCAGAGCCGGTGGCCGCAGCGGCAGCATCACCAGGCGGGTCGGGTCGAGGGTCTCGTCGCCGGTCGGGAAGAACAGCGGCATCACCGCCCAGCCCAGCCCCAGCACCGACACCAGGACGACGACCACGGAGTCGGCGTGCGCGTCCCCGCGCAGGGCGATCAGCCCGAGCAGCTGGAGCGCCGCGAACAGCAGCGCCACGACCGCCGACGCGACATACGCGGCCCGCCGGCCACCGGACTGCCGCAGACCGTTGCGCAACAACGACAGCTTCAGCCGTACGACGACGGGGGTGATCGAGGCCGGGGACGTGCCGGGGCCGCTCATCGGGCGCCGCCGCCCAGCCAGTCGAGGTCGGTGGCGTGGTCGCGGGCGCTCGCCCCGACGAGTTCGAGGAACGCCTGCTGGAGCGTGGGGGCTTCGCCGCGCACCTCGGCCAGGGTGCCCTGGGCGCGGATCCGGCCGGCGGCCATCACGGCCACCCAGTCGCAGAGCGACTCGACGAGTTCCATGACGTGGGAGGAGAAGACGACGGTCGCGCCGGAGGCGGTGTAGCGCTCCAGGACGCCCCGGATGGTCTGCGCGGAGACCGGGTCGACGCCCTCGAACGGCTCGTCCAGGAACAGGACTTCGGGATTGTGGAGGAGAGCGGCGGCGAGCCCGATCTTCTTGCGCATACCGGTGGAGTAGTCGACGACGAGCTTGTGCTGCGCCCCGGCCAGGTCGAGCACGTCCAGCAGCTGTGTGGCCCGCTTGTCGACCTCGGCCCCGGGCAGCCCCCGCAACCGCCCGCTGTAGCCGAGGAGTTCACGCCCGGAGAGCCGTTCGAAGAGCCGTAGACCCTCGGGCAGTACCCCGATCCGCGCCTTCACCGCCACCGGGTCGCGCCACACGTCGTGCCCGACGACCTCGACGGTGCCCTGATCGGGTCGCAGCAGCCCGGTCACCATGGAGAGGGTCGTGGTCTTCCCCGCGCCATTGGGTCCGACCAGCCCGATGAACTTCCCCGAGGGCAACTCCAGATCGATCCCGGCGACAGCGACCTGCTGCCCGAACCGCTTCCAGAGTCCGTGTACGCGCACAGCGGCTGACGTCATGAATCAAGCCTACGGTCAGGTGACCCGCCCGAGAGGCGCGGGGAACGGCCCGACCGGCCCCCACCGGACCCGCTCCCGACAACGCTACCGATCCCTCCCGCACGCGTAGGCGAGCGGCGAGATCAACTCCTCCGCGTCCGGCAGCCAGCGGTTGGCGGCGGTCGGCCGGCAGGCCCACTGCACAGCCCCCCGGGACCCGAACCGCGTCGGAGGCGTGGCCACATACCCGCCCTCACCGAGCACGACGAGATCGAGAGTGGCGGGGGACCAGCCGATCCTCCGCACCAGGTCCGGCACCTTCACCGAGGCCCCCGGCAGGACGAAGAACTCCATCCGCCGCGCGGGCGTCAACATGACAGGACCGAGCGTCAACTCCATGCGCTCCATGCGCGCCAGCGCGAGGAACCCCGCGGTCTCCGGCACGGAGATCGCGTCGAACGTCCGCCCGGTCGGCAGCAGAATCGATGCCCCTGGCTGCTTCTGCCACATCCGTCGCGCGACCGTCGCACTGCCCGTCGCCTGCGTCGCCCAGTCCTCGCGCGCCGGGTGCGCGCCGGGTGCGGCGCACGCGCGGTCGCCGCAGGAGCAGTGCTGCACCCCGTCGACGGCTTCCAGCCAGGTGCCGGGAAAGACGTCCCAGTGGCGCTCCTCGGCGTAGCGTACGGCTGTCTCCAGCAGCGATTCCCCGCGCTGCTTCGGAATCTGAGCGGCTTCGGTGCCCGCGATCGTCTCTTCCACGCCCAACACAACTCCCGCACCCACCTCGGGTTACGGCTGTAGCGCGCGCGGGGGAGGAGCATCGATTCCGCAACTGGGGCGCATGGATGCATGTGCGGGGGCGCGCGGGAGGACCGAGGGCGGGAGCTGGGTAGCCAGGTGAGGGGCGGGTGCGAGCCTTCACCCCGGCATTCCTCGCATGCTTCGCATTTTCGCCGGGTTCGCTGGGCATTGATCTTCTCGGCCGGATCTTTTCGCTTCAGGGGTTGTTCCCAGGGGGTACGCCATGGCCGCAAGGCCACTTGTCGCGCGGCAGCCGAACGAACGGTTGCAGGCGCTCATCCAGGAGGCGGGGTGCTCGAACGCCGGGCTGGCCCGCCGGGTCAACATGTGCGGCGCCGAGCACGGTCTCGACCTGCGCTACGACAAGACGTCCGTGGCACGCTGGCTGCGCGGGCAGCAGCCGCGCGGGCGCGCTCCGGCGATCATCGCCGAGGCGCTGGGCCGCAAGCTGGGCCGTACGGTCACGATCGACGAGATCGGCATGGCCAACGGCAAGAACCTCGCGTCGGGCGTGGGTCTCCAGTTCTCGCCGACCGTCCTCGGGGCGATCGAGCAGGTCTGCGAGCTGTGGCGCAGTGACGTGGGGCGCCGGGACTTCCTGTCCGGGTCGTCGGTCGCCGCGTCCGCGCTGGTCGAGCCGAGCCGTGACTGGCTGATCTCCTCGCCGGACTCGCAGGTCGCGCGCGCGGCCGGACCGCGGGTGGGGCAGTCCGACGTGGCGGCCGTGCGCGCGATGACGCAGGCGCTGAGCGAACTGGACCACCAGTACGGCAGCGGGCATGTCCGCCCGGTCGTCGTGCACTACCTCAACAGTGTCGTCTCCGGACTGCTGGCGGGGTCCTACCGGGAGGCCGTGGGGCGTGAACTGTTCGCCGCCGTCGCCCGGTTGACGGAACTCGCCGGCTACATGGCCGTCGACACCGGCCAACCCGGCCTGGCCCAGCGGTACTACATCCAGGCGCTGCGCCTCGCGCAGGCGGCGGGCGACCGCGGGTACGGCGGGTACGTCCTGGCGGCCTCGATGAGTCATCTCGCCGCGCAGCTCGGAAACCCGCGGGAGATCGCCCAGTTGGCGCGCGCGGCGCAGGAGGGCGCACGCGGCCGGGTCACCCCGCGGGCGGAGGCGATGTTCCACGCGGCGGAGGCGCGCGGGCACGCCCTGATGGGTGACGCGCGCTCGGCGCAGCTGGCGTCGGGGCGCGCGGTGAGCGCGCTGGACGCGGCCGATCCCTCGTCGGGGGACGACCCGGCGTGGATCGGGCACTTCGACGAGGCGTATCTCGCCGACGAGTTGGCGCACTGCCACCGCGATCTGGGGCAGGCCGAGGCGGCGGCCAGGTGCGCGCAGGAGTCCCTGGACGGGCACCCGGAGTCGCGGGCCCGCCGCCGGGCCATCGGCTATGTCCTGCTGGCGAGCGCGCAGGTGCAGCAGCGCGAGGTCGAGCAGGCCTGCAACACGGGCCTGAAAGCGGTGGAGTTGCTCGGTTCGCTGCGCTCCAACCGGGGCGCCGAGTACCTGGAGGACTTCCAGCAGCGCCTGGAGCCGTACCGGGACGAGCCGGTGGTGCGGGAGTTCGGGGCCCGGATGGACTTGCAGGCCGCCGCGTGAACAGGGAGTGACGGGAGTTCCCGGTGCCGCCCACCGGGGCGAAAGGGGGGCGTACGGCGGGATTTGGAGCGGAGGAGGGGCCGGGACTGTTATCGGCGTCACAAGTGGAGAGGTCCAGTCCAGTGCTGCGTGGCACCGGGCTCGGGGTACCCGGTAGCGTGAACCGACGATCCCGAAGGTCCCCCATTCGTAGGAGTCCCGGTGACGCAGAGTGGACAGGGCGAGGAGCCCTCGGCGCGACCCGCGCGCGAAGGCATCGTGCTGCCCTCCGACGGAGGCGAACCCCTCCTGCCGGGTATGACGGGCGGACGCGGTGGCCTCCAGTCGGCGGGGCAGCCGCCGAGCACACCCCCGGCCGGCCAGGCCTGGGGCGGGTCCTGGGGCCCGGACCAGCAGCACGATCCCCAGCACCGGAGCCCGGCCCCGCCGCCGGGCCAGGGCTGGGGCGACACCCAGCAGCCGCAGCAGTGGGACACCGCCCCCGGGCAGACCTCCCCGTGGGGCGCCCACGACGGCGTCCCCGGCCAGCCGGGCGCGCTGCCCCAGGAGAGCGCCCAGCACGCGGCCTACGGCGTGCAGCAGCAGTCGTACGCCCAGGAGTACACGCCGAATCCGGGATACGCCCCGGAGCAGCAGCCCGCCGGGTACCCGGCGGGCGCACCGGGCTACGGCTCCGGCGCACCGGACTACGGCTACGGATACGGCGCTTCCGGTGCGGGCGGCGGCGCGCCCCTGCCGCCCGTCTCCTCCTCCGCGCCGTCCGTGTCCGCGTTCCCGAGTGCCCCGCTGCCGCCGGCCGACGAGGGCGCGACACAGTTCATCCCGCCGGTGGTCAACCTTCCCGGTGACGAGGGCGCGACGCAGTTCCTGCCGCCGGTGCTGCCGGGGGCGCTGCCGCCGGAGGTGTCCGGCGGCGCGGGGCCGATGCCGTCGGCCGCGCATCCCGACGCGCAGCCCACGCAGTTCCTCCCGCCGGTGCCCGCGCAGGGCGCCGCTCCCGGGTACGGGGGCGGGGCGGAGGACCGGCAGCCGCCCGCCGAGTTCGACAACCTCTTCCGCAGCGACGCGGGCCGGGGCGAGACACCGGCCGGCTCCACACAGCAGCTGCCGCGCTTCCAACAGCCGCCGCCGCAGGCCGAGCAGCCGGGCTACGGCCACCAGGGTCAGGGCCAGGGGCCGCAGGGCTACGGGCAGCAGCAGGGGTACGGGCAGCAGGGCTACGCGCAGCCCTCGTACGCCCCGCCCGGGCAGGACGACGACGGCGACCGGGGCGGGCGCCGTTCGCGGGTGCCGTTGATCGCCGGGGTCGGGGTCGTCCTCGCGGTCCTCGGGGTCGGTGCCGGGGCGCTGCTCAGCGGTGGCGGGAGCAAGAGCGACGGCGATCGGACGGTGGCCGCCACCTCGCCCGCGACCGGCGGTTCCGCGTCGGCGGGCACCGACGCGGCCGAGCAACAGGCCGTCGCCCTGGACAAGTTGCTCGCCGACAGCGGCAGCAGCCGCGCCTCGGTGATCCGGGCCGTGGGCAATGTGAAGGCTTGCGACAACCTCGGCGACTCCGCCTCCGACCTGCGGGACGCGGCCCGGCAGCGCACCGAACTGGTCACGAAACTCTCGCAGTTGACGGTGGACAAGCTGCCGGAGCACGCGGCCCTGACGACCGCGCTCACCAATGCGTGGAAGGCGTCCGCGGCGGCCGACAACCACTACGCGGCCTGGGCCGACCAGGCCGCGGGCAAGCACGGCTGCAAGAAGGGCCAGGCCCGCACCACCGGCCAGACCGCGGCCGGCAACGCGGCGAGCGGCACCGCCAGCAACCAGAAGACCAAGGCCGCCGCGCTCTGGAACACGATCGCGAAGACCTACGGTCTGACCCAGCGGCAGCCGACCCAGCTCTGAGCGGGCGGGACCGGACGGCGCCGACGGGCGCGGAGGGGCGCGGACCTCAGTCGAGGTCCGCGCTCTCCAATGTGCCGGTCATGTCGAAGAAGCCTTTCTTCGCCGACACCAGAACGCCCTTGCGTACGACCTGAAGCGTCACCGAGGCGTTGACCAGACGGGACAGGCCGACCGAGGCGAGATCGTCGTCGTCGGTCGAGCTCCACTGGAGCGTCGGCGTGAGCCCGCCCGTGGTGACCTTGACGCCGTCGTCCAGGGCGCGCCGCACGGTGTCGGCGCTCACCTCGCCGTTGCCGAGCGAGTTCACGACCGTCTTGAACGCGGTGTAGGCGATCCAGGTCGTCTCCACCCCCGCGTCCGCCGGGTCGATGCGGTTGTCCCCGAAGGCCACCTCGTTGACGGCCTTCTTCATCGGGTCCCAGCGCGCGTCGCCCGCGACCGGGTACCAGCCGGTGATGTACGAGCCCTCGTAGGGCCCGGACTGCCCGCCCGTCGAGTTGATCTCGGTCTGGTCGACGCTGCCGAGCACCGTCGCGGTGCGCACCGCGGGATAGTCCTGGCGCTGGCGCCGGAAGGAGTCCATGAAGGTGTCGGTGCGGTCCCCGAGCGAGGGCACCACACAGCCCTCCTTCGCGGAGCTGCCGCCGGACGCGCTCTTCAGGGCGTCCGCGGCCTGGCTGGAGTACTCGGTGGCGTTGTCGGCCGCGAGCTGGTCGGCGGCCGGTCCGTGCCCGCCCGCCTTGAGCCCCGCGTTCAGCAGCGGGGGCAGGTCGTCGCCGGCGATGGAGTCGGGCCGCACCAGGGTGACCGTGCCGCAGCCGGGGGCGAGTTCCTTGCCGAGGCCCGCCAGCAGCGCGGGCTGGCCGCCGTTGACGGGGTAGGACAGGGCGCGGGTGAACTCGTCGCTCGTCACGCCGTAGCCGCCGATGTACGGGATGCCGGCGCCCTCCAGCGGGGCGAAGAACGAGTCGCTGAACTCGCTGTAGGAGCCGACGACCGCGACGACGTTCTCCTTGACGGCCTGCCGGGCGCACTGTGCCGCGGCGACGCTGGTGTTGTGGTCGTTGCAGGTGAGGACCTTGAGCTTGCGGCCGTTGAGACCGCCGTGCTTGTTGATCCACTTCGCGTACGCCGTCGCCATGGCGGGCATGCCGGGTTTGTTGGTCGCGTTGGTGTCCCAGGGTGCCCAGGTCATGACGGTGATCGCGGTGTCCGTGGAGCCCGCGGTGCCGGGGATGACCCCGCAGCCGGCCGTGAGCGCCGCGCACGCCAGCAGCGCCGCCGCCGAGCCGGCGGTGGCTCTGACGGGCCGGGTGATCGTGGGGAGGAAGGTGCTGCGGTTGCGTCGCCTGCCGGTCATGTACACACACGCTTCCGCCACACCGCTAACCGGGAAGTGACTGGTGGTCAACAAGTGGTGACGCGGAGGTGAATTGCGGGGGGCGTTCCTGTGAGTGTGACAGGGAACGTACGATCGATGACCGTGCAAGCTCCGGAGAACTCTTCCCGTCGCCCCCGTCGCTCCTTCACCATGGGCGGCATGCCACTGAACGACATGCCGTGGTGGCGCTGGCGCAGCAACGTGCGTTCCGCGCTGCACATGCTCTCCGATCCGGCGTTCCAGAGAGACGTCTGGCTGGCCGGGGTCGACGGGTACGGGGACGTCACCGACGCCGTCTACCGCCTGGTCGAGGACACCTGGCTGGACAACTGGTCCGCCGAGAAGTACGTCGGCACGATCTTCCGCGACTCCCAGGAGGCGGCCCTCGTCGACTCCGCCGTCCTGCGGGTGCTGCGGATCATGCACCAGGTCGGGCCCGACGCCCCGGTCTCCGCGTACGTCGACCACCAGGCGTGGCCGGAGGCGGTACGGGCGGCCCGTGACGCGCACGTGCGGATGGCGTCGAGCGACGGTGAGGACCCGGACGCGCCGCCGCGCACGCTGGAGCTGCTTCAGATCATGACGCGCTCCGCTTAGCGGGCCGGTCCGGGTGGCGGACGCCGGTCTCCCGGCTCGGGGGGATATGGGACCCTGTTCCGCATGAACGCGCAGTCCACCCGAGCCGCGGCGCCCGCCGACCAGTACGTCCTGACCCTGTCCTGCCCCGACAAACAGGGCATCGTGCACGCCGTGTCGAGCTACCTCTTCATGACCGGCTGCAACATCGAGGACAGCCAGCAGTTCGGCGACCGCGACACGGGACTGTTCTTCATGCGCGTCCACTTCTCGGCGGAGCCCCCGGTGACCGTGGACAAGCTGCGCGCGAGCTTCGCGGCGATCGGCGACTCCTTCCACATGGACTGGCAGATCAACCGGGCCGACGAGAAGATGCGCATCGTCCTCATGGTCAGCAGGTTCGGGCACTGTCTCAACGACCTGCTGTTCCGGGCGCGCATCGGGGCGCTGCCGGTGGAGATCGCCGCCGTGGTGTCCAACCACACCGACTTCGCCGAGCTCGTGGAGTCGTACCACATCCCCTTCCACCACATCCCGGTGACGAAGGACAACAAGGCCGAGGCGGAGGCGCGGGTCCTGGACCTGGTGCGCGAGGAGAACGTCGAACTCGTCGTCCTCGCCCGCTACATGCAGGTCCTCTCCGACGACCTCTGCAAGGCGCTCAGCGGCCGGATCATCAACATCCATCACTCGTTCCTGCCGAGCTTCAAGGGCGCGAAGCCGTATCACCAGGCGCATGCGCGGGGCGTCAAGCTGATCGGCGCGACGGCCCACTACGTGACCGCCGACCTCGACGAGGGCCCGATCATCGAGCAGGAGGTCGAGCGGGTGGGCCACGACGTCACCCCGGACCAGCTGGTGGCGATCGGCCGGGACGTCGAATGCCAGGCGCTGGCCCGGGCCGTGAAGTGGCACGCGGAACGCCGGATCCTGCTCAACGGCCGCCGGACGGTCGTGTTCGCGTAGGACCCGGGGACTCGGGGGCCGGGCCGGGCGGGCGGCTACATCCGGCTCAGGCTCGCCGTCGCGAACAGCACATCCCTGATCGCCCCCCGATCCCCCACCTGCCCGGCAGCCGCCTCCTCCGGCGGCACGTGGCCCGCGGCCAGGTGGCAGAACTCCACGCCGTCCAGGGCGATATGGGCGACCTCGCGCTCGGCGGAGCCCACCGCTCCGGGGGAGTCGAGCGGAATCATCCACTCGCCGCCGCCGTGTCCCTCGATCTCCAGCCGCAGGCTGCGGCCGGGATGTCCGGCCGGGACCAGGTGCCGTCCCTCGGCCGGCGCGGCCAACCCGTGGCGCCTTCGCTCGGCCAGGGCCACCGGCAGCATGCGGGCCGCGAGGTCGATCATCCGGTTCAGGCTGCGCGGCGACGGCGGCTCGTACGGATAGTCGACCGCCTCCGCGATGTCCTCCGCGTGCACCCAGCACTCGAAGGCCCGGTCGAGCATCGCGTCGTGCAGCGGCAGCTCGAAGTCGCCGTAGGACACGGCCCGTTTGCCGGTGGTGGTGCCGGTGAAGGAGACCGTGCGGACGATGGTGTGGCTCTGCTCGCGCCAGGGTGCGCGGATGGAGCGGGTGGGCGGGAAGTACGAGGCGCGCCAGTACGCCTCGGTGCGCGCGGCGGGGTTCGTGGCCTTGGCGGCGTCCTCCCCGGTGAGCGGGTCGTCGAGCCCCAGTGCCGCGGCGACCAGCCCGTCGACGGTCAGCAGATGCGCGATCACCCCGGCGACGGTCGTACGGCGGCTCGTCGGGGCCAGGCCGTCGAACCAGCGCAGCCGCACGGGCGCGTGCCACTCGGCGTCGCCTATGTCCTGGAGCAGGGCGTCCAGGCGCGCGGTCTCGGCGTCGTACGGCGTCGCCCACTCGGGCACCGGGATGCGCGGTGGCCGGCGGTCGAAGGAGCCGGTCAGGACGCGGGTGCGCAGGCCGGGGTCGAGGTCGAGGGGTTCGACGGGGTGCAGCAGGCCGACCGCCCCGCGCAGTCGCAGCGCCTCGTCCGCGCAGGCCCCGCACTCGCCGAGGTGCTCCTCCACGGCGGCCGTCTCCGCCGCCGAGCACGCGGCCAGCGCCCACGCGCCGAGCAGTGCCTTCAGCACCGGGTGCTCCAGCACCAGCGGCACGGGCCGGGACGCGCCCTCGGCCGGCTCGGGCAACGGCTGCCCGCCGTCCTCGACGGAGGCCCGGGGCATGGGGATTCGGGGCGGCACGGCAGGCTCCTCGTACGCCTCGTGCTCGTCGTTCGCGTCGCTCACACCGCACCCCCTGGTCCCGCCGGCTGTGGCGGTGCGCCGGTGTCGTGGGCGGTGGACAGGAGTTGCAGGCCCAGGCGCAGCCGGCGGCGGGCCTCGTCCTCGGTGACGCCGAGGTCCACGGCGGTCTGGCGGTAGTCGCGGCGCTGGAAGTAGGCCAGTTCCAGGGCGGCCCGCAGCGGGGCGGGCATGGACGTGACGATGTAGTCGGCGCGGGCGGCGACGGAGGCGCGGCGGACCTTGCGCTCCAGTTCCTCGGTGGAGCCCTGGCCGCCCCGGGCGAGTGCGGCGGTCTCGGTGGCGCGCAGCCGCTGCACGGCGAGGCGGGCGGTCAGCGCGGCCACCCAGGAGCGCAGCGGGCCCTGTTTGGGGTCGTAGGCGTCGGGGTGTTCCCAGACGTGGGCGAAGACCTCGCGGGTGATGCCGTCGGCGGCGCGCTCGTCCCCGAGGACGCGGTGGGCGAGGGCGTGCACGAGGGAGGCGAAGCGGTCGTACAGCTCACCGAGGGCCGCCGCCTCGCCGCGGGCCAGCCGCTGCTGCATCTTGCGGTCCCATCGGGGCGGTGCGTCCTTCGTCGCCATGCGGCCCCCTCACCGTGTCCGTGCCCGAGTCAAGCGTGCGCCCACCGTCTCTTCGAATGTAGTCGGCACCTCGGACAGCGCACGCCCCTTCCTGCAATTGCACGCCCCCGAGGAGGAGCGGGTGGTAGCGGACGAGTGCCTACCCGGTTCACAACTGATCGAACAGGATCGAAGGTGACTAAAACAAGCCTCTTCGGACCGCTTTCCGTTTCTGTCCCCGTGTTTCAGGGAACGGCCGCTGGGCAGCCGCGCTGCAAGGAAGCGTAGGTACGGCTTCCGTTTCCGGACGGTTTCCGGGAGTTCCGGCTAGCGAAAGGCGCGACGGTGGCCTTCAAAGTGAACGACGGCGAGCGCGGCGGCTGGTCCGTGCTCCTCGTGTCCGGCGAACTGGACCTGATGACCTCGCCGGTGCTGCGCCAGCGGGTGCACGACGTGGTGGCGGAGGGCCGCCACAGCCTGGTCGTGGACCTCTCCGAGGTGCTGTTCTGCGACTCCAGCGGGATCGGTGTGCTGATAGCCGCCCGCCGCCTCATCCGCTCCTGCCAGGGGCGTCTGCGGCTGATCCTGCCGGCCGAGGGCGCGGTCGACGGCTCGCACGTCAACCGGGTCCTCGGCGCCCTCGGCGTGCGTCGCCTGTTCGACGTCTACCCCGATGTGATGACGGCCACAGAGGACGACGCGGAGGACGAGGCGGACCCTCTCTCGGCGTGACACCGCGGGGTTCCGGCGTGACGCTGTGGGGTTGCGGCGTGACGCCGTTGTTTCGGAATTTCCCCGGTCTTGGTACAAGCGTCGTTTTCCGCTCCCGGACCCGCCCCGGCGTCGTACGCTCCCTGCCAAGTGCACCCCCACATGAGTAAGGCGGCCCGAAAGACATGGTCAGCACCGAGTACGAGCGACGGATCGCCGCCCGGTTCGCCACCTTCGACCAGGACGGCAACGGCTTCATCGACCGCGAGGACTTCAGCTCGGCGGCCAAGGCGCTGCTCGCGGAGTTCGGCACGGCGGCCCGCTCCGACAAGGGACAGGCCCTGTACATCGGCGCGGAGGCGTTCTGGCAGGGCATGGCGGGGATAGCGGACCGGGACGGAGACCAGCGGGTCAGCCGCGAGGAGTTCGTGAACGGCGCGGTCAAGCGGCTGCGCGACAACCCGGAGCGCTTCGCCGAGATCGGCCGCCCCTTCCTGCACGCGGCCCTCGACGTCGCGGACCCGGACGGCGACGGCTCGGCCACCATCGCGGACACCGTGCGCGTCCTCAAGGCCCTCGGGGTGCCCGACGACATCGCCGCGATGGCCGCCGACGCCCTCGACACGGACAGCGACGGCAAGGTCGGCGAGGCGGAGATCGTCTCCGCCTTCGCCCGCTACTTCACCGTCCCCGAGTAGCCCCGGTATCCGCGAAGCGCTCCCGCAGCTTGTACTTGAGCACCTTGCGCAGGGTCTCGTTGCGCGGAAGGGCGTCCACGATCTCCAGCTGCTCCGGCAGCTTGTGCACGGACAGCCCTTCCGCGCGCAGATAGCCGGTCACCGCCGACAGGGTCAACTCCCCGGCCCCCGGCGGCTGTTCGACCACCGCGCAGACCCGCTCCCCGCGCTCCGCGTCCGGCAGTCCCACGACGGCGACGTCCCCGACGTCCGGATGCGCGGCGAGCAGGTCCTCGATCTCCTTCGCGGAGATGTTCTCGCCCTTGCGGATGATCACGTCCTTGAGCCGCCCGGTGAGGATCAGATGCCCGCTGTCGGTCACGGTCCCCAGATCGCCGGTGCGCAGGAAGCCGTCCGCGTCGAAGGCCTCCGCCGTCTGCGCCGGGTCCAGGTACCCCTGGCACACGGCCTCGCCGCGCAACCGCACCTCCCCGCCCTCGGCGATCCGTATCTCCATCCCCTCCGGCGGCCGGCCCTCGGTCGTGGCGAGGTTCTCGGTGGTGTCCTCCGGGTCGCCCATGGTGATCATCGGCACCTCGGTCATGCCGTAGCCGTGGGTGAGCTGGACGCCCATCTCCCGTACGACGGAGTGGTAGACCTCCGGCGGCTTGGGCGCCCCGCCGCCCGCGAGCAGCCGTAGCGAGGGAATGACCTTGGTCCCCGGCTGCTTGCGCTGCTCGGTGAGGAACATGGAGTAGAAGGCGGTCGAGCCGCCGGCCACCGTCACCCCGTGCCTGCGGTAGCCCTCCAGCGCGTCCGGCAGCGCGAACTGCTCGAACATCACCGCCGGGAAGCCGTACAGCAGCAGCATCACCGTGTAGTCGGGTCCCGCGATGTGCGCGTACGGGAAGGCCATCGAGCCCACGTCGTCCGCGCTCAGCCGCAGCGCGTGCGCGAGGCAGGAGCCGCCCGCGATCAGCGAACGGTCCGTGTGCAGCACGCCCTTGGGGTCGGAGGTGGTGCCGGAGGTCCAGTAGATCCAGCGCACCGAGGTGCCGTCGGCGGGCGGCGGCGGGAGCAACGCCGGGTCCCCGTCCGGGAGTCGGGCGTCGTCGTACGCCTCGAAGATCCCCCGCGCGCCGAGCCGCCGGGCCATCCCGGTGTGGTCGAAGCCGCGCCAGGTGCCCGGCACCGCGAAGTACTCCGCCTTCGACTCCCGCAGCGCGAAGCCGACTTCGCGGTCCCGGTAGAAGGGGATCACCGGTGTCTGTACGGCGCCCAGGCGGGCCAGCGCGAAGGAGAGGAGGGCGGTCTCGATCCGGGTGGGCAGCTGCCAGGCGACCACCGTGCCGGGCCGTACGCCCATGCCGTACAGGCCCGCCGCCACCCGCTCGGCCCGGTCCCGCAACCCGCCGAAGGTCAGGGCGCGGTCGTCCTGGAGCAGGACCGGGCGGTCGGGGGTCAGGTCGGCCCGGCGGACGACCAGTTCCCACAGCGTGGGGGCGGAACTCAGGGAGTGCGGCGTCTCGTTCATGGTGCCCCCTGCTTGGCTGACGACTCGTCAGGTGACATGCTATCTGACGGGTCATCAGATAAGTACCGTCCGGCGGAGGGGAACCCATGGCCACCGAACTGCCCCGCATCATCAGCGTCGACGACCACGTGATCGAACCCGCGCACCTCTTCGAGACCTGGCTGCCGGCGAAATACCGCGAGCGCGGCCCGCAGCCCCTCACCGCGGGGATCGGCGAACTCGCCTACGTGGCGGGCAAGTACCAGATCACGATGGACCCGGACGGCCCGCCCACCGACTGGTGGATCTACGAGGACCTCAAGTTCCCGTACAAGCGCAACATCGCCGCCGTCGGCTTCGACCGCGACGAGATGACCCTGGAGGGCATCACCCGCGAGCAGATGCGGCGCGGCTGCTGGGACCCCAAGGCCCGGCTCGCGGACATGGACCTCAACCATGTCGAGGGCTCGCTCTGCTTCCCGACCTTCCCGCGCTTCTGCGGCCAGACCTTCGCCGAGGCGCACGACAAGGAGGTCGCGCTCGCCTGCGTCCGCGCCTACAACGACTGGATGGTCGAGGAGTGGTGCGGCGACAGCGGCGGCCGGCTCATCCCGCTGTGCCTGATCCCCTTGTGGGACGTGGAGTTGGCGGTCGCGGAGATCCGACGGAACGCGGCACGCGGAGTGCGCGCGGTGACCTTCTCCGAGATCCCCACCTACCTCGGGCTGCCGTCCATCCACTCCGGCTACTGGGACCCGTTCTTCGCCGTCTGCCAGGAGACGGGGACGGTCGTCAACATGCACATCGGCAGCAGCTCCCAGATGCCCGCCGCCTCCCCGGACGCACCCCCCGCCGTCCAGGCCTCGCTCTCCTTCAACAACGCGATGGCCTCGATGATGGACTTCCTCTTCAGCGGCGTCCTGGTGAAGTTCCCGACCCTCAAACTCGCCTACAGCGAAGGGCAGATGGGCTGGATCCCGTACGCCCTGGAACGCGCCGACGACGTCTGGGAGGAACACCGCGCCTGGGGCGGCGTGCGGGACCTGATCCCGGACCCGCCGTCCACGTACTACTACCGCCAGATGTTCTGCTGCTTCTTCCGCGACAAGCACGGCGTCGCCTCGCTGGACGTGGTCGGGCGCGACAACGCCACCTTCGAGACCGACTACCCGCACGTCGACTCGACCTTCCCGCACACCAAGGAGGTCGCCCTCGACCACGTCAAGGGCCTCGACGACGAGACCGTCTACAAGCTCATGCGGGGCAACGCGATCCGCATGCTGGGCCTGGACCTCGACCGGTAATGGACCTGTCCTACACGGCCGAGGAGGACGAGTACCGGGCCCGGCTGCGCGAGTGGCTCGCCAAGATCCTCCCCACCCTGCCCGCGAAGCCGTCCCCGGACGACTGGCCGGGCCGACGCGGCTACGACCTCGACTGGCAGCGGATGCTCTACGACGCCGGGTACGCCGATGTGCACTGGGACGCGTCCCCGACCACCCGGCTGATCTTCCTGGAGGAGACCGAGAAGGCGGGCGCGCCCTACGTGGGCGCCAATTTCGTGGGGCTGCTGCACGCGGGCCCGACGATCGCCGCCGAGGGCACGCCCGAGCAGCGGGAGCGCTGGCTGCCGCCCGTGCTGCGCGGCGACGAGGTGTGGTGCCAGGGCTTCAGCGAACCGGACGCCGGCTCCGACCTCGCGTCCCTGCGCACCCGCGCGCGCCGGGACGGCGACGACTACGTGGTGACCGGCTCCAAGATCTGGACCTCGCACGCCGAAGTCGCCGACTGGTGCGAGCTGTTGGTGCGGACGGACCCCTCGGCGCCCAAGCACCGGGGCATCACCTGGCTCGCCATGCCGATGGACGCCCCCGGCATCACCGTACGGCCGCTGCGGACGCTCGCCGGGTCGGCGGAGTTCGCCGAGATGTTCCTCGACGAGGTGCGGGTGCCGGCCGGCAACCGGGTGGGCGAGGAGAACGACGGCTGGCGCGTGACGATGGTGACGCTGTCGTTCGAGCGGGGCACGGCCTTCGTGGGCGAGGTCGTCGCCTGCCGGCGGGTGCTGGGCGAACTGGCCGGCGAGGCCCGGCGCACCGGCCGGTGGGACGATCCCGTGCTGCGGCGGCAACTGGGCAGGCTGAACGCCGAGTTCCGGGCGCTGTGGCGGCTGACGCAGTGGAACGTGAGCGAGGCGGAGGCCTCCGGCGGTGTTCCGGGGGTGGGCGGCTCGGTCTTCAAACTCCGCTACTCGCACGCCCGCCAGGAGCTGTACGACGTGGCGGCGGAGGTGCTGGGCGTGGAGTCCCTCGATCTGGACCGGCCCTGGGTGCTGGACCGGCTCTCGTCGCTGTCGTACACCATCGCGGCGGGGACCTCGCAGATCCAGCGGAACATCGTGGCCGAGCGGATTCTCGGGCTGCCGAAGGGGCGGTGAACGGTGCGATTTCAACTGACGCCGGAACAGAAGGCGTTGCGGGCCGCCGTGCGGGACGTGGTGGGCCGCCGGCCTGGTGGACGCGGGCTCGACCGGGGGCTGTGGCGGGCCCTCGGCGACCTCGGGCTGTTCTCGCTGCGGCTGCCCGAAGCCGAGGGCGGCGCCGGACTCGGGCTGCCCGAGGCCGCGTTGGCGTTCGAGGAGACCGGGCGGGCCCTGGTGTGCGGGCCGTTGGTGGCCACCCACCTCGCCGCCGGGACCGTGCCGGGAGCGGCCACGGGCGAGACGGTCGTCGCCGCCGCCGACGGCAGGCTCGTGGAGTGGCTGGCCGAGGCCGATGTCGTGCTGCCGGGTGCCGAGGGCGCCGTGGCGTTGCGGTCGGTGGATCCGCTGACCCCGCTGCACCGGGTGCCGGCGCCCGCGCGCACCGACCCCGTGGCCGTGCTGCTCACCGCCGCCGAGCAGCTCGGCACCGCCACGCGCGTGTGCGAGCTGGCGGTGCAACACGCCCGGACCCGCGAGCAGTTCGGGCAGCCCATCGGGGCCTTCCAGGCCGTAAAGCATCTGTGCGCCGGGCTGCTGGTGCGGGCCGAGGTCGCGCGGGCCGCCGTGTACGCGGCGGCCGTCACCGGCGACCCGGCGGACATCGCGGCGGCCCGGCTGCTGGCCGACGAGGCGGCCGTGCGTGGGGCCCGGGACTGTCTCCAGGTGCACGGCGGGATGGGCTTCACCTGGGAGTCCGAGGTCCACCTGCATCTGAAGCGGACATGGGTGCGGGCCCGGCGTGGCGGCGGCGGCACGGAGAGTGAGGAGCTGCTCGCGGCCGATCTGGTGGCCGGAGCGGTGTAGTGACGTGCCTGCCTGCGGTTCCCGGAGCCGCTTCGACAACGGTGTCACGGATCGTGGCACGGCGGAATCACGCAGCGTTGATATCGGGTTGTGTCCTATGCGTGACTCGTCACGGCCCGGAGTCGACTCGGGGCTCCGGTACCTTGTGTGGGATGCGAGTGGTTCAAGGTACGAGCCATGCCGGTGTTGCCTGTGAGGCGGCTCCGGATCGGGCGGTGCGCTCCGCAGTTCGTATGGCAGAACGGGCTTTCACCCCAGCCTGTTCGACTCCCCGGAATGAGCGTCGCACAGTATCCCGCACGCGTACTCCTTCGCGCTGGAATATGCCCGAAGCGCTTGTTGGGGTGACGGAACGTCAATCATGCTGTCTCGCAAGGGATTCACGTTCCGTGACCCTGGCTGCGGTCGTTGTTCTGGCCATGCAGAGAATGGCTACGATCGTGGCCCTCGTGAGGCGCGAGGCTATGTGTCCGCCGGTTCGGATGGTGTGAGCGGTGCAGGTGCTTCAAGTGCAGCTGGAGATCCGGCCCGACCCCGCGGAGGTGGGGCGGGCCAGGAGATGGGCGCGCTCCCGGCTCGCCGGGTCCGGGATAGAAGCGGACGAACCGCTCGCGGAGACGCTGATCCTGCTCGTCTCCGAGCTGGTCACCAACGCGGTGGTGCACACCGGCTGTCCGGCCGTGCTGCGGCTCTCCCTGCCGGACGAGGCGACCGAGTCGGCCACGGTCCGCGTCGAGGTCGCCGACACCAGCTGTACGGCTCCGGCGCCGCGGTGCGCGGACGGCGAGGAGACCGGCGGTCGCGGACTGGCGCTGGTGGACGGCCTGGCCGACCGCTGGGGCTGGAGCGCCGAGGGCACCGGCAAGCGCATCTGGTGCGAGCTGGACCGGGGCAGTCAACCCCGGGAGGCCGCCGCCGAGTTCGGGGGCGGTGTCACGGCGTACGGAGGGTTCGAGGGCTTCGCGTACGAAGCCGTGTAGATGTCCTCTGCAAGTGCCGGGCGGAGATGCGCCGGGCCGTGCTTCCGTGCGCGCCCTGTGGCAAAGGGTGCTTAAGGCGCAAATCCCCGGACGGGCGTTGACGCGACGTGACCGTGTGGTCACGCTTGTGGGCAGCGATTCGCCGCGAGGGGACGACGAGGGCTTCGGTGACGGGGGTCCTCGCCGAGTGTGGGTCGCGTTCGGCGTGGGTTCCCTCGGGGTCGGGAGCCGGGACGGGTACGCCGGAGTCGGATGGCGGCAGCGCGGTGCCGTGCTCGGGGCGGGCAGCAGCGCGCCGCCATCCGGCCGTCAGCCCGGACCGCGCCGTCCGGACCGGGCTAGAAGATGGCGACGGGGGCGACCGGGGTTCCCGTGGCGCCCACGAACGGTTCGGGCATCGCCGACAGGAAGAACGTGTAGCGGCGCTCTTGTCCACAAGCTGTGGACAACTCTTCGAGATTCCAGTTCTGCCCTTGCAGCATCCCCATCTCGACCAGGTCGAGGGCGTGCACCGGCAGCCACAGATCCTCGATCTCCGGCGGGAAAATCTCGAAGGTGAGGGTGTCGTTGGCGACCGCCGCGACATCGCGCGCGTGGAACCACTCCGGCGTCCGCACGGACAGACCGGGCGAGGGGTAGCCGTAACCGTGCTTGTCGCCGGACAGGTACACCTGCACCTGACCGGTCCGTACGAGCACGATGTCTCCCGGCCGCACCCGGGTCCCGGCGAGCTGCTCTGCGGCCTCCAGGTCCTCCGGGGTCACCGCGTGACCGCCGTCGAGCCGGTCGACGCCCCGCGCGCGTGCCACGTCCAGCAGCACCCCGCGCGAGACGATGTGCCGCGCCTTGTCGATCCCGCTGAACTCGGCGCCCCCGTGCGGTGTCACGGTGCCGGCCGGGCGGCCGTTGTAGAGCCGCCCCGAGTGCGAGACATGGGTCAGCGCGTCCCAGTGGGTGCCCGCCTGCAACCCCATGGTCACCGCGTCGTCGCTGCACGCGACCGTCCCCGGGCCGAACAGCTCCTGGTTGATCTGCACCATCGCGTGCAGCGGATTGACCCGGCCGGGGATCATCCCCGTCTGCACGCCGTCCGCCTGGAGGGGGAGGGCGAGGGGGACGCGACGCCCGGTCCTGATCTCGGATGCGGCCCGGCCGACCACCTCGTCGGTGATCAGGTTCAGGGTGCCGATCTCGTCGTCCGGCCCCCAACGGCCCCAGTTGTTCACGCGCTTGGCGATCTCGTGGAACTCCGGACCGAGTGCCGGCGGTGACGTCGGCAGTGACATCGGGGCCTCCCCGGGGCTTGTCCTCAGGCATCTGACGGGTCGTAGAATCTGAGTCGAATCTAACGGACCGTCAGAAACTGCGGGAGGGGCCGGACATGGCGAACTTCTTGGCAGGCAAGGTCGTCGCCGTCACGGGCGCGGGCCGGGGCATCGGCCGGGCCGCCGCGCTCGCCGCGGCGGCCGAGGGGGCGCGGGTCGTCGTCAACGACTACGGCGTCTCCATGGACGGCGCCTCGCCGACGAGCGAGATCGCCGAGGGGGTCGTCAAGGAGATCGAGGCGGCGGGCGGCGAGGCCGTCGCCGTCGCCGTCGACATCTCCACGATGGCCGGTGGACAGCGGGTCGTCGATGTCGCGCTCTCCACCTACGGACGGCTCGACGGGGTGGTGTGCGTCGCCGGGATCCTGCGGGAGCGGATGCTCTTCAACATGTCCGAGGAGGAGTGGGACCCGGTCGTCGCGACCCATCTGAAAGGCACGTTCACCGTCTTCCGGGCGGCCTCGGCGGTCATGCGGAAGCAGCGGGCCGGGACGCTGATCGGCTTCACCAGCGGCAACCACCAGGGGTCCGTCTCACAGGCCAACTACAGCGCGGCCAAGGGCGGGATCATCTCGCTGGTGCGCAGCGCCGCGCTGGGCCTGAACAAGTACGGGGTGACCGCCAACGCGGTGGCGCCCGTCGCCCGTACGCGGATGTCGGCGAACGTCCCCATGGAGCTGGCGGAGATCGGGTCGCCGGAGGACGTGGCGGCGATGGTCGTCTATCTGCTGTCGGACGCTGCGCGGGAGGCCGGGATCACCGGTCAGGTCTACACGGTCGCCGGACCGAAGATCGCGGTGTGGGCACAGCCCCGGGAGC
Organism: Streptomyces sp. NPDC091280; assembly: GCF_044768565.1. Lineage (NCBI taxonomy): Bacteria > Bacillati > Actinomycetota > Actinomycetes > Kitasatosporales > Streptomycetaceae > Streptomyces > Streptomyces sp. NPDC091280. The sequence goes on along the minus strand of NZ_JBIVUZ010000001.1, from coordinate 1,076,586 downwards.
TGCGGTCGGCGTACGCACCCTCCTCCGGCGGCTGGACGGCCGAACGGATCGCGGAGTTTCTGCCGGGGTCCGTGGGCGTGGACCCGATGCCGATGCTGTCCCGGTTGCAGGAGATGGAACGGGCGGCGCGGGAAGGGAGCCGGCCCAACGCCTAGTGGGGCGCGGGTCGGTCGTGGGGCGGGTGCGGGTGCGGGTGGACTCGACGGTGTTGTTAGGGGAGCCCTGTGGACTATGGATTCACCGACGCGGACGAAGGGTTCCGGGCCGAGGCCCGGGCCTGGCTCGCTGAGCACGCCGAAGCCGGTCAGGACCGGCGGGTCTGGGAACGCACGCTCGGCAAAAGCGGCTGGATAGGGCTGGGTTGGCCCGAAGGCGGCTACGGGAATCGCACCGCGACGCTCACCCAGCAGGTCGCCTGGGCGGAGGAGTACGCGCGGTCGGCCGCACCGCCCCGGTCCGGGCACATCGGCGAGAACCTGCTCGCCCCCACCCTCATCGCGCACGGCACCGACGCCCAGAAGTCCCGTTTCCTGCCCGCCGTCGCCGCCGGCGACGAACTGTGGTGCCAGGGGTACAGCGAGCCGGGCGCCGGGTCCGATCTGGCCGGGGTGCGGACCGCGGCCGTACGGGAGGGGGACGGCTATCGGATCACCGGGCAGAAGATCTGGACCTCGCTCGCGCACGAGGCCGACTGGTGTTTCGTGCTGGCGCGCACCGAGGCGGGATCGCGGCGGCATCACGGGCTGAGTTTCCTGCTGGTGCCGATGGACCAGCCGGGGCGCGTCGAGGTGCGGCCCATCCGCCAGTTGACCGGCACCAGCGAGTTCAACGAGGTGTTCTTCGACGGGGCGTTGGCGCGGGCCGAGCACCTGGTGGGCGGTGAGGGCGCGGGGTGGTCGGTCGCGATGAGCCTGCTCGGATTCGAGCGGGGGGTGTCGACGCTGGCCCAACAGATCGGGTTCGCCGGTGAGTTGGGGCGGGTGATCGAGGCGGCCGTCGCCTCGGGCGCGGTGCGTGATCCCGTCGTGCGCGAGCGACTCGTGCGCCAGTGGGCCGAGTTGCGGACCATGCGGTGGAACGCCCTGCGGACGCTGGGCCGGGCCGGGGACGCCGGGGCACCCAGTGTGGCCAAGCTGCTGTGGGGCGGCTGGCACCAGCGGCTGGGGGAACTGGCGATGTCGGTGCGGGGCGCGGCGGCGACGGTGGGGCCGGTGGACTGGTCACAGCCGCAGCCGCAGCCGCAGCCGCAGCCGCAGCCACAGTCACAGCCACTATCGCCGTCGCCATCGCCGACGCAGGCGCAGGCGCTGTCGCTGTCGCCGTCGTACGAACTCGACCTGTTCCAGCACCTGTTCCTCTTCTCGCGGGCCGACACGATCTACGGCGGCTCGGACCAGGTTCAGCGCACGATCATCGCCGAGCGGGTGCTCGGTCTGCCCAGGGAACCCAAGGGGGTCGTCTGATGCGCGGTGTGGTCTTCGACGGCAAGCAGATCCAGGTCGCGGACGATCTGGAGGTGCGCGAACCGGGCGCGGGCGAGGTGCTGGTCGCCATCTCGGCCGCCGGGCTGTGCCACAGCGATCTGTCCGTGGTGGACGGGACCATCCCCTTCCCCGTCCCCGTGGTGCTGGGGCACGAGGGGGCCGGGGTGGTGGAGGCCGTGGGCGCGGGCGTCGGCCATGTCGCGCCCGGGGACCATGTCGCCCTGTCCACCCTCGCCAACTGCGGGACCTGCGCCGAGTGCGACCGGGGGCGGCCGACCATGTGCCGGCAGGCCATCGGGCGGCCGGGGAAGCCGTTCACGCGGGCGGGCGGGCAGCCGCTCTACCAGTTCGCCGCCAACTCGGCCTTCGCCGAACGGACCGTGGTCAAGGCCGTGCAGGCCGTACGCATACCCAAGGACATCCCCATGCCGTCCGCCGCGCTGATCGGGTGCGGGGTGCTGACCGGGGTCGGCGCGGTGCTGAACCGGGCGCGGGTCGACCGCGGGGAGAGCGTCGTCGTGATCGGGACCGGGGGGATCGGGCTCAACGTCCTCCAGGGGGCGCGGATCGCGGGGGCGTCGACGATCGTCGCGGTCGACGCGAACCCGGCGAAGGAGGAGGCGGCACGGCGGTTCGGGGCGACGGACTTCCTCACGTCCACGGAAGGGGTGCGGGAGTTGCTGCCCACGGGGGCGGACCACGTCTTCGAGTGCGTCGGGCGGGTCGAACTGGTCCGGCAGGCCGTCGACCTCCTCGACCGCCACGGCCAGGCGATCCTGCTCGGCACGGCACCGGCGACGGCGGAGGCGTCCTTCCTGGTCTCGTCGATGTTCCTGGACAAGTCGATCCTCGGCTGCCGCTACGGCTCGTCCCGGCCCCAGCACGACATCCCGCTGTACGCCCAGCTCTACCGCCAAGGCCGCCTGCTGCTCGACGAGTTGGTCACCAGGACGTATCCGGTGGAGGACTTCGAGAAGGCGGCCGGGGATCTGGAGGCGGGGCGGGTGGCGCGGGGGGTGCTGACGTTCTGACGACCGCCCGGGGCGCCGCCTGACGCGGGCATGGCGGGAGTTGTCCACAGGCGGGGAAAATCCCGTGGGATGTTGTCGGCGACGGCCCGTAGCGTGCTGGCATGACCTACCGCGATGTCGTCTCCCGACAGGTCCTGACCTGGGCCTGCACCGCCGTCGGCGCCCGTATGCCGGTGGCCATGGCTCCGCTCGCCCTGGTCTTCCTGGTGCGCGAGCGGCCCGGCGGCTACTCGCTGGGCGCGATCATCGCGGCGGCCTACGTCCTCGGGGAGATCGTCGGCGCCCCGGTGCTCGGGATGCGGCTGCGGCCGGAGCGGGCCCGGGGACAGCTGGCGGCCGGGCTCGCGATCGGGACGGCGGGATATCTGGGGCTCGGACTGTTTCCGGGGGCGCATCCCGCCGTGCTCGCCGGGTTCGCCTGCGTCGCCGGGGGCGCGCCGTCCGCCGCGACCGGCGGACTGCGCACGATGCTCAGCGAGTTGGTGCCCGCCCGGTCCGTGGCACAGGCGCTGTCCGTCGAGTCGATCCTCACGGCGGGCGTGTGGGCGGTGTCCCCGGCCGCGGTCGCCGGGCTGGCGCTCGGTGTCGCGCCGCGCGCTCCGCTGCTGCTCGCGGCCGGGCTGATGGCGTGGTCGGTCGCGGGGCTTTGGCTGCTGCCGGCCGTCTGGGGCGCGGGCGGCGGGACCCGGGGCGAGGCCGGTCCTTCGCTGCTGCGCGTACTCGTCGGCGCCTGGCCGGTGTATGTCGTGGGCGCGGCCAGCCTCGCCCTGCTGGGGCTGTCCGAACTCGTCCTGCCCGCCCTGCTCGAACAGCGTGGCGTCGGCGTCGGCTGGTCCGGCCCGCTGCTGACCGGAATGGCGGTCGGCGGCGGCCTGGGCGCCTTCGTCTACGGCCTGCGCGGCTGGCCGGGGCTGCTGCGCACCCGCAGTGTCGTGCTGATGGCCGGGACCTCGTTGTGCGTGACGCTGGCCGCGCTGATACCGAACACGGCGGGCATCGCGGTCGCGCTGGTCATGGGCGGCACGCTCCAGTCGGGCGCGATGCTCACCCGCAACCTCTCCCTGCGCGAGGTGCTGCCGCCGGACGCGCTGGCCGCCGGCTACTCGGTCATGTACGCGGCGGCGGGCGTCGGTTACGCGGCGACGGGCTCCCTGGCCGGTGGCCTGCTCAGGCTGGTGGCCCCGTCGACGGCGATGCTGGCGGGGGTCGGCCTGACCGTGGCGCTGACCGGCGTCGGGTGGTGGGGGGAGGTGCGGCGCGCGGCCCGTTCAGCGCGGGGCGCCGACGGCGTCGTACCTCCCGTGGTTCTCGGAGGCCCTGCCGCCGCCGGTCCGGAAGGTGCGGCGATACGAGGTCGGAGTGACCCCCAGCGCCGTCTGTAGATGCTGGCGCATCGACTGGGCCGTGCCGAAGCCGGCGTCCGTGGCGATCTGGTCCATGGAGAGGTCGGTGGACTCAAGGAGGTGCCGGGCGCGTTCGACGCGCTGCTGGGTGAGCCACTGGCCGGGGCTGACTCCGACCTCCTCGCGGAAGCGGCGGGTGAAGGTGCGCACCGACATGGCCTCCTGCTCGGCCATGTCCCGCAGCTGGATGGGTTCGTGGAGCCGGGCCAGCGCCCAGGCGCGGGCCGCCGTCGTGGTCGCCAACTGCGCTTCGGGGAGCGGGCGTTGGATGTACTGCGCCTGGCCGCCGTCGCGGTGCGGCGGGACGACCGTGCGGCGGGCCACGTCGTTGGCGACCGCCGTGCCGTGGTCGCGGCGCACCATGTGCAGGCACAGGTCGATGCCGGCCGCGACACCCGCCGAGGTCAGGACGTCGCCGTCGTCGATGAACAGGACGTCCGCGTCGACCTCGATCCGCGGGAAGAGCCGCTGGAAGCGTTCGGCGTCCGCCCAGTGCGTGGTCGCCGGGCGCCCGTCGAGGAGACCGGCGGCGGCGAGGACGTAGACACCCGTGCAGATGGACGCGAGGCGGGTGCCGGGACGGATGCGGGCGAAGGCGGCGGCGAGTTCGGGGGTGAGGACGCCCTGCTCGAAGACCGGGCCCAGTTCGTACGACGCCGGGACGATCACCGTGTCGGCGGTGGCGAGGATCTCCGGCCCGTTCGGGACGTCGATCGCGAAGTCGGCGTCGGTGTCGACCGGACCCGGCGGCCGGACCGAGCAGGTCACGACCTCGTACAGCGGCCGGCCGGTCCCGGGGTCCTTGGGCCGCCCGAAGATCCGGTGCGGGATGCCCAGCTCGAAGGGGAGAAGCCCGTCGAGGGCGAGGACCACGACGCGGTGGGGGCGGGGGTGAGGGTGGGAGGGGGTGTCGGTGGCGGCCATGGCCCGATCCTACCGAACGCTGTCCTTCGGGCCAGTGGTCCGGGAGTGAGGGGATGGCGGAAGCTCGTTGACGTGACGCAGACAAGCGATGCCGCGCCCGGCTCCGCCCAGGAACGACCCGACCCCGTGCCCCGTAGCCGCCCGCGCCCGTGGCGGAGCCGTATGACGGCGCCGCACCGGGCCTGGTTCGTCGCGGGGGTCACCTTCGTGACGATCATCGGCGCGGCGGCCTTCCGGTCGCTGCCGGGGCTGCTGATCGATCCGCTGCACCAGGAGTTCGGCTGGTCGCGCGGGACGATCGGGGCCGCGGTCTCCATCAACCTCGCGCTGTACGGGCTGACGGCCCCCTTCGCCGCCGCCCTCATGGACCGCTTCGGCATCCGGCGCGTCGTCGCGGTCGCGCTGACCGTGATCGCGCTCGGGTCCGGGCTGACGGTGTGGATGACCGCGCCGTGGCAACTGCTGCTGTGCTGGGGCCTGTTGGTGGGTCTGGGCAGTGGTTCGATGGCGCTGGCGTTCGCCGCGACCGTCACCAACCGCTGGTTCACCGAGCGCAAGGGCCTGGTCACCGGCATCCTCACCGCCGCCTCGGCGTCCGGGCAGCTGATCTTCCTGCCGCTGCTGTCCTGGATCGTCGAGGAGCACAGCTGGCGCCCGGCGGCGGTGACCGTGGCCCTCGCCGCCCTCGCGGTCGTCCCCTTCGTGTGGCTGCTGCTGCGCGACCACCCGGCGGACGTGGGCGTGAAGCCGTACGGCGCGGCCGAGTTCGTACCGAAGCCGGCCCCCGTGCCGGGCGCGGCCCGCCGCACGGTCTCCGTCCTGTCCAAGGCGGTCCGCACCGGGCCCTTCTGGCTGCTGGCCGGCACCTTCGCGATCTGCGGGGCCTCCACCAACGGCCTGATCCAGACCCACTTCGTGCCCGCCGCCCACGACCACGGCATGCCCATCACGGCGGCGGCCTCGCTGCTCGCCGTGATCGGGGTCTTCGACGTCGTCGGCACGATCGCCTCCGGCTGGTTCACGGACCGCTTCGAACCCCGCCGGCTGCTCGCCGTCTACTACGCCCTGCGCGGCGTCTCCCTCCTCTTCCTCCCCATGCTGCTGGCCCCCGCCGTCCACCCGCCGATGATCTTCTTCATCGTCTTCTACGGCCTCGACTGGGTCGCCACCGTCCCGCCGACCCTCGCCCTGTGCCGCGAGCAGTACGGCGAGGACAGCGCGATCGTCTTCGGCTGGGTGCTCGCCTCGCACCAGGTCGGAGCGGCGCTGGTGGCCTTCCTCGGCGGGGTCGCCCGGGACGCGTTCGGGTCGTACGACATGGTCTGGTACGTGTCCGGGGCGCTGTGCGCGGTGGCCGCGCTGATGGCGCTGGTCATCCGGCGGCGGCCGATGGCGGCGATGCGGCCGGTGGCGGTGGCCTGAGGGCTACGGCGCGGAGCTGACGTTGCCCTGCGCGTCGATGGTGTGGGTCCGCCAGTAGGTGTCCCACTTGTCGTCGACGTGCTGGGGCGTCTTGCCCTTCGGGTAGCGCGCGTAGCCGCTGGGCGGGTTGTCGCCGTCCTTCACGCAGGCGCCGCCCGTGGTGCTGTCCACGGCCAGGACGGGGTACTCGCCCGAACTGCACATGGCGTCCGCCGTGGTGAACGAGCAGGCGGACAGCAGCCCGGCGCCCGAGATGAGGGCGGCGGTGAGAACGGCGGCCCGTGCGCGCCCGCTGATGGTTCGGGTGAACTTGCTCATGGTCGTGGCCCCCCGGTCGGTTGCTCGTATCGGTCTGGGAGCAAGCCTGGCGGAGGAGGGGCGCGCCCTCATGAGTACGCGGGCTCAGAACCGGCGCGCGGGTTACTCAGGGAAACTCAGAGGAACCGGCCCCGGTGGAACAGCAGCGGCGCCCCGTCCGGGTCCTCGCTGCCCAGCGCGTCCACCCGTCCCACCACGATCAGATGGTCGCCCCCGGTGTGCACCGCGTGGATCGTGCAGTCGATCCACGCGGCGGCGCCGGTCAGGCGCGGGGCGCCGGAGACCGGGGAGGCGTCGTAGGACACGCCGGCGAACTTGTCGGTGCCGCTGACCGCGAAGCCGCGGCACAACTCGCCCTGCTCGGCGCCGAGTACGTTGACGCAGAAGACACCGGCGCGGGCGATGCGCGGCCAGGTCCCGGACGTACGGCCGACCATGAAGACGACCAGCGGCGGGTCGAGGGAGAGCGCGGAGAACGACTGACAGGCGAAGCCGGCGGGGCCGGGCTCACCGGCCGCCGCGGGGGCGGTGATCACTGTCACGCCGGTCGCGAAGTGGCCCAGTACGCGCCGGAATTCGCGCTGGTCGACCGGCGCGCGCTCGTCGTCCGCGACACACCTGAGCTCCGGTCGCGGCAGCGCCTCGACCGGTCGCGCGGCCGGAGCGCTCGCGGACGACCTGAGGTAGCGGACGGCGGCGGCAGCCGCTCCAGCTTGTCCCATCACACCACCATTGAAGCTGACGCCTCATCAGATAGGAAGGGGCGTCGCGGCGCCGTGTGCGCTGACGGCCCATTCACAGACTCCCGGGCAGAACATGGGAGTTACGTCGCCGCACGGACCTCCGCGAGTCACTCCCCGCACACCCGTCCGCAGCAGAGTTGCGCAACGACCGCCGCCGGTACGGAACCGGTGGCCGCCGTGACCTCCCGAGGAGCACCCACCCGATGAACCGTCTCACCGCACGCGGTACGGCAGTTGCCGCCGTGGCCGGCCTCGCCCTGACCCTCGCCGCCGCCCTGCCCGCGCAGGCCGCCACCGTCACCGAGGCGCAGTGGCTGACCGACGTCGCCGCCGTCACCACCCCGGCGCAGACCTACATCGACGGCCGCGCCGCCGCCAACACCTCGGGCGCCAAGCAGGCGATCGTCCTCGACATCGACAACACCTCGCTGGAGACCTACTTCGAGGGCTACAGCACCAGCATCCCCGCCACCGCGCCGGTGCTCGCGCTCGCCCAGGACGCGCACGCCAAGGGCATCAGCGTGTTCTTCATCAGCGCCCGCAGCAACCTGTTCAACTCGGTCACCAAGTCCAACCTGACGAAGGTCGGTTACACGGTCGACGGCCTCTACGCCCGCACGGTCGCCCAGCTGCTGACCGAGTCCATCGCCGACTTCAAGACCTCCCAGCGCAAGGCGATCGAGGCGAACGGCTACGACATCATCGCCAACATCGGCAACAACACGACCGACCTGAGCGGCGGTTACGCCGACACCACGTACAAGCTGCCCGACTACGACGGCCTGTTGGACTGACGTCCCGAGGCCACCGGCCACCGGCCCAAGGTCACCGGCCCCGGAACTCGGGACTCCGGCGCTCCACGAAACTCGCCACGCCCTCCTGGGCGTCCGACGTCGTCATGTTGATCTCCTGGGCCGTGGCCTCCGCCGCGAACGCGGTCGAACGGTCGCTGTCCAGGGACGCGTTGACGAGCTGCTTGGTGAGCGCGAGGGCCCGGGTGGGGCCGGTGGCCAGGCGTTGTGCCCACGCGTCGGCCGTCTTCGCCAGGTCACCGTCCGGTACGACCCGGTTGACGAGGCCGAGGCGCTCCGCGTCCGCGGCGCTCAGCGCGTCGCCGAAGAACATCAGCTCCTTGGCGCGCTGGGGCCCGATCAGCCGGGGCAGCAGATAGGCGCCGCCGCCGTCCGGGACCAGGCCGCGGCGCACGAAGACCTCGATGAAGCGGGCCGACTCGGCGGCCAGTACGAGGTCGCAGGCCAGGGCCAGCTGAGCACCCAGGCCCGCCGCCGTGCCGTTCACCGCGGCGATCACCGGTTTCTCGCAGTCCAGGACGGCCGCGATCAGCCGCTGCGCGCCCAGCCGGATCGTGCGGGCGACGTCCCCGGCCACCCGCTCGCCGCCCGCCGCGCCGCCCCTCAGGTCCGCGCCCGCGCAGAAGCCGCGTCCGGTGCCGGTGAGGACCACCGCCCGGACCGACGCGTCGGCCGAGCACTCCGCCAACAGGCCTATCAGGCGGTCGCGTTGCGGCGGGGTGAGGGCGTTCAGGGTCTCGGGGCGGTTGAGGGTGAGGTGGGCGACGCCGTCCGTGACCGTGTGGACGAGATCGGCCGGCTGCCCGCTCATCGGCACACCGCCAGCGCGTCCAGGGCCACCGCGCCCTGGCCCCTCGGCAGCACCATCAGCGGGTTGATGTCCAACTCCGAGAGCACATCCCCCAGTTCGAGAGCCATGCGCTGCACGCGGAGGATCACCTCCACCAGCGCGTCCAGGTCGGCGGGCGGTCGCCCGCGTACTCCGTCCAGCAGTGGCCGGCCGCGCAGTTCGCCGAGCATGTCGGCCGCCTGGTCCTCGCCGAACGGCGGCACCCGGACCGCCACGTCCCGCAGCACCTCGACCAGCACCCCGCCCAGCCCGACCGTCACGGTGGGTCCGAACAGGTCGTCCTGGGTGACGCCCACGACCATCTCGACGCCCCGCTCGACCATCTGGCAGACCAGGACGCCGTCGAGGGTCACGTCCTCGTAGCGTGCGATGTCCGTCAACTCGCGGTAGGCGTCCCGGACTTGGCTGGCCGAGGTCAGGCCGACCTTCACCAGGCCCAGTTCCGTCTTGTGCGCTATCTGGCCGCCCGACGCCTTCATCACCACCGGGTAGCCGACCAGCCCCGCCGCCCGTACGGCCGCCGCCGCGCTGGTGACCAGCTGCTCGCGGGGCACCCGGATGCCGTAGGCCCGCAGCAGTTGCTTGGCCGCGTGCTCGCTCAGCTGCTGGCCCGGACGCATCAGGGCCTGGGCCTTGCGGAAGGAGGGGGAGAGGGTGCGGGGGGCCTCGTCGAAGGGGGAGCGGTAGGCGTGGACGAAGCGGTGGTGGGAGAAGTAGGCGCGCAGGGCCGTGATGCAGTTGCCGACCGTCCGGAAGGTGGCCACCCGCGAGGAGCCCAACAGGACGTCCCGGTACGCCGGTTCGGTGCCGACCGGTGAACCCCACACCACGCACACCAGCTTGTCGGTGCGCTCGGCCGCCGCGACCAGGTCCTCGACCAGCTTGTCGCTCAGCGGCGGGAACGGGCCCGTGATCGGACACACCAGGACGCCCACCTCGGGGTCGTCGAGGATCGCGTCGATGATCTTCCGGCCGCGCCAGTCGCCCACCGGGTGACCGCCGTTGTCGACCGGGTTGGCCACGCTCAGGTACGGCGGTATCCACTCGTGCAGCTCGGCCTGCTTGGCGGTCGACAGCCGGGGCAGGTGCAGCCCCGCCTCGCTCGCCAGGTCGGCGAAGTGGGCGCCGGTGCCGCCGGAGATCGAGTACACGACGACCCCGTCGGCGACCGGGGGCCTCGCCCGCGCCAACAGGCTCGCGGTGTCCTGGAGTTCGTCGAGACCGTCGACGCGCAGCACGCCGTACTGGCGCATCGCCGCGTCCACCACCGTGTCCGCGCCGGTGAGTTTGCCGGTGTGCGAGGCGGCCGTCCGGGCGCCGGTCTCGGTGCGGCCGACCTTCACCGCGACGACGGGCACCTTGCGGCGGGCGGCCCGGTCGACGGCGAGGAGGAAGGCGCGGCCGTCCTTGATGCCCTCCAAGTAGCAGGCGATGGCGCCCACTTCGGGCCGTTCGGCGAAGTAGGAGATGAAGTCGGACGTCTCCAGGTCGGCCTCGTTGCCGGTGGGCGCCCAGTGGGAGAGGCGGATGCCGAGTTCCTGGAGTGCGAAGACCGGGCGGCCCTGGTGGCCGGACTGGGTGATGAGGGCGATCGCCGGGCCGTCCAGGTCCTCGCGGAACTTCTCGAAGGCGTTGAGGTTGGTGTTCGGGCCGAGCAGGCGGAGTCCGGATCGGCCCACGGCGGCGGCCAGTCGGGCCTGCGCGAGCGCGCCCTCCTCGCCGGTCTCCGCGAAGCCGGACGCGAAGGCGACCGCGAACCTCACCTTGGCCTCGGCCAGTTGCTCGATCACGGGCAGCGGGTCGGCGACCAGCACCACGGCCAGGTCGACCTGTTCGGGGAGATCGGCGACGGAGGGGAAGCAGGGCACGTCGAAGACCGTCGTACGGGTGGGATGCACCGGGTACAGACGTGCCCCCACCCGGCTCGCCCAGGCGGTGAGTTGGCGGGTGATGCCGGTGTTGGGGCGTCCCTCCGCGTCCGAGGCGCCGATCACGGCGACCGACTCGGGGCGGAAGAAACGGTCGAGGTCGGGCACGCCGGCGTACAACGGCCGCCCGCCGACATCGAGATCGTCGACGTCGGCGGGCCTTCCGTGGACGGCGGGGCCGGGTTGCTCACCGCAGGCGATGACCCGGGCCCGGCGGGAGTCGGTGGTGAGGGTGCCGTGGGTTGATCCAAGCATCGGTCCGCCCGCTCCTGTGTGACAGCATATTGAACTGACGCACTGTCAGATTACTGAACTGACAGTGCGTCAGGAACTGTCGTGCACGCAAAAGAACGCGGCTGCCCCTACGCCCCCGACACCGGGCGGGTCTTCGCGAGGTTCCTGGCGAGCGCCTTCGCGATCTTCTCCGCGTCCATGGCCAGCTCGCGGAACATGCCGCTGATGGGGTTGGTGAAGCCGGTGAAGTACAGACCGGGCGCGTCCTTCGGGGAGCGGGCGCCGTGCACGACCGGCCTGCCGCGCGCGTCCAGCACACCGAGATGACCGACGAGACCCTCCAGCGAGCGGACGTACCCCGTGGCCGCCACGACGGCGTCCGGCTCGATCCGCTCGCCGCCGGCCAGCACCACCTTGCCGTCCTCGAACGCCTCCACCGCCGCCACGACCTCCACCCGCCCCTTGCGCACCGCGTCGATCAGACCGACGTCCTGCACCGGGATCGACCCGTCCTTGACCCGGCTGTACAGCCCGGTGTCGGGCCGCGGCAGCCCCTGCTCCGACAGATCCGGCACGCTGAGCTTGGCCATCGGCCCCGCGAGCCGGTCCACGAGACGCACCGGCAGCCGTCGTACGACGATGCCCGTGTACTGGGCCGCCCAGCCCGCGGTCGAGCGGCGCACGATGTGCGGGGTGGTGCGCACGGCGAGCCGCACGCGCGAGGCGCCGCCCTCCACCAGGTCGACCGCGATCTCCGCGCCCGTGTTGCCGACGCCGACGACCAGGACGTCCCGGCCCGCGTAGGGCGCCGGGTTGCGGTAGTCGGCGGCGTGCAGGAGTTCGCCGGTGTAGGTGTCGCGGCCGGGCCAGTCGGGCAGCCGGGGGGTGTGGTTGGTGCCGGTCGCGACGACGACCGCGCGGCCGGTCAGCTCCCGCCCGCCGGTGGCGTGCAGCAGCCAGCCCGCGCCGTCCGCCGAGCGCTCGACGCGCGAGACCTCGACACCGGTGACGATCTCCAGCTCGTGGACCTCGGCGTACTTCTCCAGGTAGCGCACCACGTCGTCGCGCGCCACCCAGCGCCCGAAACGGCGCGGTATCGCGAGTCCCGGCAGGCCCGAGAGCCGCCGGGTGGTGTGCAGGTGGAGCCGGTCGTAGTGGCCGCGCCAGGACGCCCCGACCCGGTCCGACCGCTCCAGTACGACGGCACGGATGCCCCGCGCGCGCAGCGCGTACGCGGCGGCGAGTCCGCCGGGGCCGCCGCCGATGACGTACACGGGGCGGTCTGCGTGGTTCTGCACCGCGGGCTGCGCGGACGCTGTGGAGTCGGCCATGAGCGCGAGCGTAATCACGCCCCACGTTGATGGGTCTCGGTCAAGACCGGAATTGGTTGCGGATTGATCACGGGTGTGGAGGACCGCGTGCGGCCGGTGACGTAGGGCGTCTGGTTGTGCGGGCCGTGGCCGTGGCGCGGACGTCCGGGAAAAACCACGACGCCGAGCCCGCGAGGTGTGCGCGGGGGCTCGGCGTCGTGCGGCGGTGACCGGAATGCATGACGGGAAACCGGTACCGCGTTCTTGGGGGCCTACTTGTTCTTCGGGCCCCGGTGGTTGGTGACCTGGGCGATCCAGGTGATGAAGTCGCCCGGGTCGGTGTTGGCGCCGTGGCCCTCGTCCCAGTAGTAGAGGTGGTTCACGTCGTCGCCCAGGTCGCCGAGGCGCGCGGCGAGGTTGGCGGCGACCGTCAGCGAGGTGTCCGAGTCCTTGGTGCCGAGCCGGATCCACCAGTGCTTGGAGCGGTTCGGGTTCGCCTTGCCGACCAGGTGGTGCATCGGGTTCATCAGGTCGAGCTTGGCGGGGATGTCGCTGGCGACGCGCTTGGTGGTCAGGCCCGTCGAGTCGTTCTTCGCGCCGTACGCCGTGAAGTGGCGGGCCAGGGTGGTGCCCGCGCCGAACTCGTTGTTCTCGCCGGCCGACAGGTCGAAGGCGTCGAAGGCCGGGGCGTCCTTCTTGCGGGCGCCGACGTGGGTGAGGAAGTCGGCCCAGGTGAAGGTGGCCTTTCCGCCGGACCAGGTGATGAAGGTGTTGGCCTTCAGATAGGTCGCGCGGGCGGAGTCGGAGAGGGCGGCGAGATACGTGGTCGCCGACGGCTCCAGATACTGCTTGACCAGGTAGGTGTCGAGGTTGCGGGCGTTGAGCGGACCGAAGCCGCCGAGGCCGCGCAGCTTCAACCCGGCCTGGTACTCGGCGAACTGCGCCTGGAGCGCCTTGGAGACGGTCTGGTCGACGAGCTTGCCGGTGCTCAGGTCGTTGCCGCCCCAGTTCCACTCGTAGGCGCCGTCCGCGTGCTCCAGGTCGGTGATCGGGCACCAGGCACCGGTCGCGAAGATCGCGTCGGAGGCGTCGGCCGCGCCGATCTCCTTGAGGTACTTGTCGTAGGCGGGGCTGTCACCGGACGCGCCGAGCAGGGAGGAGAGGGCGCCACCGGCACTCGTGCCCGCCGAGACGATCCGCTCGACGTCGCCGGGGATACGGCCCTTGTTGGACCGGATGTACCGGACGGCGGCCTTCAGGTCGACGATCGCGGCGGGCGCGGTGCCGTAGTACTCGCCGTCGGAGTTCTTGAGGGTACGGCCGCGGGCGCCGGGCTCGATCACGACGTACCCGGCGGCCAGCGCGAGGAGCTGGTTGCCGGCGGTCGCGCCGCCGGTGGCGTTGGTGTTGCCGTTCGCGTTCGAGGCGGTGGAGGCCGAGGCGCTGGGGGCCGCGCCGCCGGTGGGCGCGCCGCTGGGGGCCGCGCCGCCGCCGGACATGCCCCCGGCGCCGACACCGGTGGCGGTCGCCACGGAGGACGGCATGTAGCCGCCGACGGAGTTGGCGAGCAGGATCGGCGCGTCGCTCGCGTCGACCGCCTTGCCGTCGATCTCCACCGGGACGCTCACGACCAGCGACTGGTAGGTGGCGTCGACCGGCTCGGCGACGTAGGTGATCGCCTTCCAGAAGTGGTAGACGACCGTGTGGTCCTTGTCGTTCGTGTCCGTGACGGTCGTCGTCAGCTTGGTATAGGCGTCCGGGTCGAAGACCAGGGAGTCCGAGGAGGACGAGGACGAGGAGCCGGAGTCGCTCGACGCGTTCGCGGTGAGCGCGACTCCGCCGATCGCCGCGACACCGGCGGTGGCGCCGATGCCCATGACCACTGTCCTGCGCTTCACTGCCCTGTGCTTCACGGTGCTGCCTCTCGTTTCCCGACTTCGACGCCTTGCGCTTGCGAACGTAATCGGCGGCCAACAAAATCGTCAACAATCCGTCCGGGATTCATGGCGGGCCCACAGCCGCGCGGTCCGGGCACAGGATTTTCATGGCCCCCTCTCGGCTTTCTTCAGGTTCTGACGTACCGTCAGATTCATGGATGCGATCTGGCTCGACGGAGCGGAATGGCTCGCGGTCCTCCGCATAGGACTCGGCCTGTGGTGGCTGGAGAGCTGGCGGCACAAGGACAAGAAGGCCTGGTTCGAACGCGGCACCGGCATCGCCTGGGCCGCCGACGTCGCCGCCAAACACCGCTGGACCGCGGTCCGTTCGGGCTTCGACGTGATGGTCGCGCCACGCCCGCGCACGATGGCGTACGTCGTCGTCTACGCCGAACTCGCGGTCGGCCTCGGCCTGGTCGCGGGCTTCCTCACCCCGGTCGCCCTGGTCGGGGGCCTGCTCCTCAACGTCCTCTACTTCACCCTCATGATCCACGACTGGGCGGAGCAGGGGCAGAACGCGATGATGGCGCTCATCTCGGTCGTCGCCCTGTTCGCGATGTCCTGGCAGGTCTGGTCGCTGGACGCGGCGGCGGGGTGGTTCTGATGGCCCCGGACCCGCGCTTCGACCTCCCGGAGGCGGACGCGTTCACCCGGACCTACTGGGAGGCCGCCGGTCAGGGCAGACTCCTGATCCGCCGCTGCGCCGACTGCGGCCGGCCCCACCACTACCCACGCGAGTTCTGCCCGCACTGCTGGAGCGAGCACGTCACCTGGGAGACCGCGAGCGGCCACGCCACCCTCTACACCTGGTCCGTCGTCCACCGCAACGACCTGCCGCCCTTCGGACAGCGGGTGCCGTACGTCGCCGCGGTCGTCGACCTCGCGGAGGGCCCGCGCATGATGACCGAACTGGTCGACTCCGACCCGGCCGCCCTGCGGGCCGGGACGCCGGTCGAGGCGGTGTTCCGGGAGGGAGTCCCGGTGTTCCGGACACGGGCCGGGGAAAAATGACGTACCCGGTGCACGTGACACTTGGTTCAATGGCGCGATGGCCCACATACGCGAGCGGTCCGTTCAGCGCCCCCTGCCCGAGCTGAACGGCCACGGACTGCGGCTGCGCCCCTGGGACCCCGACGACGACACGGAAGTCGCGGACTGGCTGCGCGGAGTGTCCGACCCCGACTTCCAGCGCTGGAACACCCCGCTCCGCCCGGTCACGGACCTCACCAGCGCCCGCAACGCGCTGCGCGCCCGCGCGGAGGGCGCCGAGGACGGGGTCAGCGCCTCGTTCCGCGTCGTGGACGCCGCCGACGGTACGACCCTCGGACACATCGGCATCAACGACATCGACCACGTCGTCCGAGTCGCCCGCGTCGGCTACTGGACGCTCCCCGAGGCCCGCGGCCGGCACGTGGCGACCCGCGCGCTCACCCTCGTCGCCCGCTGGTCCCTCACCGACCTCGGCCTGCACCGCCTCGAACTGGGCCACGCCCTCGGCCACCACGCCTCCTGCCGGATCGCCGAACGCTGCGGCTTCCCCGCCGAGGGAACACTGCGCGGGGCGATGTTCGAGGCGGGCCGCCGCGACGCGTTCCGCGACGTCCACCTGCACGGCCGTCTGGCGACCGACCCGGAGACCCAACTGTGACGACGATCCCCACCTGGCACCTCACCGCGGACCTCGACCGATTCCTGCGCCTGGCGGGGGACTTCCTCCGGTCCCGGCCCGCCCATCACACGATCCAGCTGACGGTCACGGACACCCTGCGCCGACGCGGGCGGCACGTCTACGGCGACGGCGAACCGGAGTTCGGCCTCCTGGAACACGACGGCACCGTCACGGCCGCGTTCTTCCGCACACCCCCAGGCCGCCTCATGTCGACCCGCCTCACCCCCGCCGAGACAGAAGCGCTGGCCGCCGAACTGGCCGACCGGGGAACCGAGTTGCCCGGCTTCATGGCCGAACAGGACACGGCGAGCGCCTTCGCGGAGGCATGGCGACACCGCACGGGAGCCGTACCCGACGTCAACGTCCGCCAACGCCTCTACCGCCTCGGCGAGTTGACGATCCCGAGACCGGTCCCGCCCGGCCGCCCCAGAGTCGCGACGGCGAAGGACCGCGAACAACTCATCCGCTGGCACGGCGAGTTCGTCACGGAGGTCGGCGAGCACGGAGCCATGATCGGCTCCGCCGACTGGGCCGACGCCCGCATCTCCTACGGCGGCGTCACGCTCTGGGAGACCGCGGAGGGAACCCCCGTGTCGATGGCGGGAGTCACCGCGAAGGTGGCCGGGCAGATCCGCGTGGCTCCCGTCTACACACCGGCGGAACTGCGCGGCCGGGGCTACGCCGGCGCCGCCACGGCCGAGGTCAGCCGGGCCGCGCGGGCGGCGGGCGCGGACGAGGTACTCCTCTTCACCGACCTCGCGAACCCGACCAGCAACGCCCTCTACCAGCGGATCGGCTACCGCCCCGTCGCGGACTTCACCGCGTACGACTTCGGCCCCGGCACCGCCGGAAGGTGATACTCGACCCATGGCAACGGAAACGGGACCGGACCTCCACGACCTCCTGACCTCCCTGCGGGTATGGGCGCCCGGGGCGACCGAACTGCGCCCGTTCGACCCGGCGACAGCACCCGACACCCCCCTCGCCCTGTTCACCGCCTGGTTCGCCGAGGCCGTGGCGGCGGGCGAGCCCGAACCCCACGTCATGTCCCTCGCGACACGGGACGACGCGGGCCTGCCCGACGTACGCGTGCTGATGCTGCACGGCGCGGACACGGACGGCTGGTCCTTCGCGACCCACGCCACCAGCCGCAAGGGCCACCAGCTGGACCACTGCGCGTACGCCGCCCTCTCCTTCTACTGGCCCCGCCTCGGCCGCCAGATCCGGCTGCGCGGCCCGGTTCTCCCGGCGACCCCCGACGAGTCCCGCACCGACCTGCACGCCCGCTCGGCCGGAGCCCTCGCGGCGGCCCTGACCGGCCACCAGAGCGAAGTCCTCCCGTCCCTGGACGAGTTGACCCACGCCTCGGAGGCGGCCTGGGACCTCGCCCTCCGCGAGCCGCGCACCCCGGTCCCCTCCTGGACCCTGTACCGCGTCCTCCCCGACGAGGCCGAGTTCTTCCAGGGCGACGCGCTACGACGACACGTCCGGCTGAGGTACGCGCGGGAGGAACGGGGCTGGACCAGAGAACTCCTCTGGCCCTGAGCCCCGTGCGGGGTACCGCAGGGGGTCAGCCCAGCCGCTTGACCGTGTCCCAGCCGTTCGATTTGAGCGTGGTGGCGGAGCCGATGGCGGTGGTGGTGCCCTTGTAAAGGAGCAGGGCTCCGGCCGCGTTCAGCGCCGTGACGCCCGTCGACGGTGTCTCCGCGCCGTGGAAGGTCGTCGTCTTCCGCAAGGGCGCCACTCTCGCCCACTTCGTCGTGAGCAACGCGGGCTCCATGGTTTCCGGCAAGGACTTCACCTTCCCCGCCGACCTGGTGACCGCGCAGGCCGGCAAGCTCGCCTGAGAGACGTGTGCGGCGGGGTGACGGTTCCGTATGCGTGACCCCCTCACCCCCGCCCCATCACCACCGTCCCCGAAGAGCAGAACCACCCGCCCGTCCCCGAGGCGACCCCGAGTCGTGGCAACTCCCCGTCTCGGGCGCGTACTTGACGGTCGCCTGCCTCTCCTCGCAGTTGGTGTACCGCCTCCACCAGTAGGAACAGGCCCCGCATGCCCGGGTGTTGGGCCGAGAGGCCGCCGCCGTCGGTGTTCACCGGTAGCTCGCCGCCCTCCACCCGTAGGCGTCCCTTCTCGACGAAGGCGCCGCCCTCACCCTTCGCGCAGAAGCCCAGGTCCTCCAGGGTCACCAGGGTCATGTAGGTGAACGCGTCGTAGATCTCGGCGAAGTCGATCTCCTCCGGCCGCAGCCCCGCCCGCTCGAAGGCCAGCCTGCCGCTCACCGCCGCCGGGGACACCGTGAAGTCGGGCCATTCGGACATCGTCGCGTGTGAGATGTGTTCTCCGGTGCCGAGGATCCAGACCGGTGCCGTGCGGCAGTCGCGTACGTACTCCTCCGCCGCCAGGAGTACCGCCGCCCCGCCGTCCGACCGTATGCAGCAGTGCAGTTTGGTGAAGGGGTCCGCGATCATCGGGCCGGCGAGGACCTCGTCCACGGTGATCGGGTCGCGGAACATGGCCTCGGGGTTCAGGGCCGCGTTGGCGCGGGCCTGTACCGCCACCTCCGCCAACTGCTCGACGGTAGTGCCGAATTCGAGCATGTGGCGGCGCGCGGCCATCGCGTACTTGGCGATCAGGGTGTGGCCGTAGGGGACCTCGAACTGGAGCGGGCCGCGGGCGCCGAAGGAGAGGTTCCCGGTTCTGCGGCCCGCTCTGATGTCGGCGCGGGCCGTCGAGCCGTAGACCAGGAGTACGGCGTTCGCGTGGCCCGCCGCTATCGCGTCCGCCGCGTGCGCCGCCATGACCTCCCAGGTGGAGCCGCCGACCGCCGTTGAGTCGACCCAGGTGGGGCGCAGGCCGAGGTATTCGGCGACCTCCACCGGTGGCAGGGTGCCCAGGCCCGCCGACGCGAAGCCGTCCACCACGGCCCGGTCCAGGCCCGCGTCGGCGAGTGCGCGGCGGGCGGCCTGGGCGTGCAGGGCGTAGGGGGTCGTGTCGTCGACCCGTCCGCAGTCGGACAGGGCCACGCCCACCACGGCGACCTTGCGGCTCCCCGGTGTCATGAGGGGCCTCCTCCCTCTGTGCATATCGTGCCCGGACTCCTAATATGACGGACCGTCAGATCTGGAGGGAAGTGTCATGGACGCCAGCTTCACCGCCGAGCAGGACGAGATCCGCCGTACCCTCCGCGAACTCCTGGCCAAGCGCTGTGGGGTGGAGCGGCTGCGGGCCGCCGTCGACAGTCCGGCCGGGCACGATCCCGCCCTGTGGGCCGCCCTCGCCGCGCAGTTGGGGCTGCCGGGGCTCGCGCTTCCGGCGGCGTACGGCGGTGTCGGCTGTACGACCACCGAACTCGCCCTGGCCTGCGAGGAGACGGGGCGCGCGCTGGCTCCGTCGCCGTTGCTCGCCACCGCCGTGCTCGCCGCGCCGCTCGTCCTCGCGCTCGGGAGCGAGGCCCAGCGCGCGGCGCTGCTGCCGCGTGTCGCCGCCGGTTCGCTGACCGCCGCGCTCGCCGTGCCCGGCACCGCGCTCACCACCGCGCTCGCCCTCACCGGCCCCAACGGCGGCGAGTGGGCCGGCGGCGGGCGGGCGGGCGGGGTGCAGGCGCGGCAACGGGCGGACGGCGGCTGGCGGTTGTACGGGCAGGTCGGGCAGGTGCTCGACGGGCACAGTGCCCAGGTGCTGCTGGTGGCCGCGCACGCCGGGGGCTTCGCCAGGTCACGGACTCTGCTGTTCCTGGTCGCGGGGGACGCGGCCGGGCTGGTGCGGATCCGGCAGACCTCCCTCGACGCGACCCGGCCGCAGGCGCGGCTGGAACTGCGCGACGTGGAAGGGGAGTTGCTGGGCGACGACGACAGCCCGCGGCTGCTGCGGGAGCTTTCCGCGCTCGGTGACGGTGCCGCCACCGTGCTCGCCGCCGAGGCCGTCGGGGCCGCCGACCGGGTGCTGGAGCGGACCGTCCGACACGTCAAGCAGCGTGAGCAGTTCGGGCGGGCGATCGGGTCCTTCCAGGCGGTGAAGCACCGGCTGGCCGATGTGTATGTGCAGGTCCAGGCGGCCAAGTCGGCCGCCTACTACGCGGCTTGGGGCGCCGCGCACGGGGAGCGGGTGGGCGGGCTCGCGCTCGCGCAGGCGCTGGAGGCCCTGCGGGTGGCCGCGGGTGAGGGCATCCAGTTGCACGGGGGGATCGGCTTCACCTGGGAGCACGAGGCCCATCTCTATTTCAAGCGGGCCGCCGGTGACGAACTGCTCTTCGGGCCGGTGCACCGGCTGCGGGCGTACGCCGCCGAGGGAGCGCGTCTCTTCGAGAGCCGTGAGGTGACGGTGTGATCGGTGTCCGGCTGGTGCAGAAGGTGTCCTCGACGCCCGCGTTCGCGAGGGTCGCCCCGCATGTGGTGCCCGCCCTCGACCGGGCCGTGCACCGGCTGACGCGCGGGAAGGTGCTGCTCAGCGCCCAGATGCTGCCGGGGGTGATCCTGACCGCGAAGGGTGCGCGCAGCGGGCAGGCGCGCAGTACGCCGCTGGCCTGTATGCCGGTGGCGGACGGGTGGATTCTGATCGGGTCCAACTTCGGGCGCACCGGGCATCCGGCCTGGACGGGCAACCTGATCGCCCATCCGGACGCGGAGATCAGCTGGAAGGGGACCGAGATCCCGGTCACGGCACGGCTGTTGGCGGGGGACGAACGGGCCGAGGTGTGGCAGGCGGCGCTGGTGTTCTGGCCGCCGTACGCCACCTATCAGGCGCGGGTGGAGCGGGAGATCCGGCTGTTCCGGATCACACGCAGGGCAGGCGACGGTCCACCTGGGTGAACCGCCGCCCGCGAGACAGGACTTGGGACCTGGAAGCAGGAACCGCTACTTCGTCGGCTTCTTGCCGGTCACGCCCAGGTGGACCAACAGCGCCAGGTTCGGCTTGAGTTCAGCCTGCTTGACGCCCCACGTCTGGAAACCCTTCTGGTGCGAGGCGACCGCCGCGAGCATCGCGACCAGTGAACCGGCGACCGCCGCCGGGTTCACGTCCTTGTCGACCCTGCCCTTGGACTGGAGTTCGGCGACCGCGTCCGAGAGGGAGTTGTTCACGGAGTTGAGGATCTTCATGCGGATCTTGTAGAAGCGTTTGTCGCCCTCGGCCGCTCCGAGGTCGACGACCCGCAGGATCGCTTCGTTCCTGCGCCAGAACTCAAGGAATCCCTCCACGAGTTCCTGCGCGGTCTGCCAGCCTGCCTTGCCGACCCATGACCGGCCGGCCAGCAGTTCGGTCAACTGCCCGCCCTCCGTTGCCATTTGCTCGGCGATTTCCAGGACGGCGCCTTCGACGTCCGGGAAGTACTGGTAGAAGGTCGCGGGTGAAGTCCCCGCCTTCCGGGCGACATCGATGACTTTGACGTCCCGGTAGGGGGAGGAGCTGAGCATCTCGCTTAGGCAGTCGAGCAGCTTCTGCCGGGTCGCCTGCCCACGCCGGCCGGCCACGCGGCCGTCGACGGTACGCACTTGTCCTGTCATGCCGTCAGCTTACCGAGGGGTGATCGGAGCGCGATTCGGCCGACTGCAAATGGGGTGCACGAGGGTCCAGAGGGTGGTGTGCCTGGTCTGCGGGGTGCGTGCGGCGCCGTTACTTTGACGCTATGGCCGAAAACAGGGCATCCACGTACGGAGAGGGCGTCCCCTGCTGGGTGGACGCGCAGCTGCCGGACCTGGCTGCGGGCAGGCGGTTCTACGGTGAGCTCTTCGGGTGGACCTTCGAGGAGGCGTACGGCGGCTCCGTCTGGGCCCGCAAGGAGGGCGAGCCGGTCGCCGCGCTCGCCCACAAGGCGGACGGGCGGCTGCCGACTGTGTGGACGGTGTATTTCGCGACGCCGGACGTGGTGCGGCTGACCGGGCGGATCCGGGACGCAGGCGGGCAGGTCTTCATGGCCCCGCTGCCCGTGGGGGAGCTGGGGACGGCCGCCCTGGCCGCCGATCCGGAGGGCGCCGTCTTCGGGCTGTGGCAGGCGGCCCGGCATCCCGGTTTCGGCGTCCGGCACAAGGCGGGCACCTTCGGCTGGGCCGAGCTGTACGCCCGCGACACGGAGACCGCGAACACGTTCTACGGCGGACTTTTCACAGACGCCCTCTTCGGCCCGGAGGCCGCCCCCGACTTCGGGCGCGCGCCCGTCTCGGAGGTCTTCCCGGTGGAGATGCCGCCGCACTTCCTCGTGCACTTCCGGGTCGAGGACATCGCCGCTGTTCTGGGGGCCGTGCGGCGGCTCGGCGGGCGGGTCCAGGTCCCGCCCTTCGAGACGTCGTACGGAAATGTGGCCGTCGTCACCGACAATCAAGGGGCGTCGTTCGCGCTACAGCAACGCTGACACCTGGACGTTTGTCCGGAGATATGCCGAGACACCCCGATTAGTCGCCGGGTTCGCAACCTGTGGCCGGGCCAGGAAGAATCAGGGTGCGTGCCGCCATGGCGGTGCGGTGGTGAGACGCTGCACGGGGTCGCGTACATATGTGGGTGGCGTGGCCCGTACGGGGAGGTGGCAGGCAAGTGGTGGATCAGCTGACGCAGCACGATCCGCGGCGGATCGGGCCGTTCGAGGTGCTGGGACGGCTGGGCGCGGGCGGCATGGGGCTGGTCTATCTCGCGCGCTCGGCGTCCGGCCGGCGGGTGGCGATCAAGACCGTGCGGACGGAACTCGCCGAGGACCAGCTCTTCCGGGTCCGTTTCACCCGCGAGGTGGAAGCCGCGCGGGCCGTCTCCGGGTTCTACACGGCCGCCGTGGTCGACGCCGATCCGCGGGCGGCCGTGCCGTGGCTGGCCACCGCGTACGTGCCGGCGCCCTCGCTGGAAGAGATAGTGAACGAGTGCGGGCCGATGCCGGCCCAGGCGGTGCGTTGGCTCGCGGCGGGGGTCGCCGAGGCGCTCCAGTCCATCCACGGGGCGGGCCTGGTCCACCGCGACCTCAAACCGTCCAACGTCCTCGTGGTCGAGGACGGCCCCCGGGTCATCGACTTCGGCATCGCCTCCGGTGTTTCCAACACCCGGCTGACGATGACGAACGTGGCGGTGGGCACCCCCGCCTACATGTCCCCGGAGCAGGCCAAGGACTCCCGCAGCGTCACCGGCGCGAGCGATGTGTTCTCGCTCGGCTCGATGCTCGTCTTCGCCGCCACCGGACACCCTCCGTTCCACGGTGCCAACCCGGTCGAGACCGTCTTCATGCTGCTGCGCGAGGGTCCCGACCTCACCGGCCTCCCGGACGAGCTGCGCCCCCTCATCGAGTCCTGTATGCAGATGGAGGCCACCGGCCGGCCCAACCCGGCCGACCTCCAGGCCCAGCTCGCCCCGCACCTCTTCGGCTCCGGTTCCGACGACAGCGGCACCGCCTCGGCCTGGCTGCCCGAGCGCGCGGTCGGCCTGATCGAGAGCCGCAGAGGCGGACGCCCGCCCGTGAAACCGACGCCCACCGCCGGCCGCAGCGGCGGCGGGCGCGTGGCCGTACCGCCGCCGCCCTCCCACGACCCGGTGGTGCCGGTCCCGGTCGGCGCCCCCGACACCGGGCCCGTACGGCTGGCCGGCGCGCCCGTGCCCATCGGCCCCGGGCCCCGGGTCGCCGACGCCCGCGCCGCCGCCGTCAAGGCGCCCCCTCCGGAGGCCGGTCTCGTCGCCTCCTGGTCCCGGCCGCGCCCCGGCGTCAACGGCACCGACGCCGCCGTGGGACCCGCCGTGCCCGCGCCGCCGCCGCTGCCCCCGGAGACCGCCTCCGGCTGGCGCCCCTGGCGCTTCCGCATGTCGAACGACGTCTGGGGCACCCCGACCGTCGCGGGCGACCTCGTCTACGTCACCTCCTTCGAGGTGCACGCACTCGACGTGCAGACCGGCCGCCGCTCCTTCAAGACCCGTGACGTCGCCTGGTCGATGGCGGTCGCGGACGGCCGTATCCACGCCTCGGACGGCCCCACCCTCTTCGCCCTGGACGCCCGCGAGGGCGGTGACCTGTGGCGGCTGTCCACCGACGCCTGGGTGTACTCCCTCAAGGCCGAGCGCGGCACCGTCGTCACCGGTACGCGCGGCGGCGGGGTGCAGGCCTGGGAGGCGGCCACCGGGCAGCAGCTGTGGCAGCTGACCGGCGCGCAGACCGACTTCGAGTCCCCGGAGGCGGGCCCGGCGCTGCACGACGGCACCGTGTACGTGTGGCAGGACGCCCGGCTGCGCGCCCTCGACGCCCGCACGGGCGAGGAGCGCTGGTCGTACCCGATCGGCGACGCGGCCTCCTGCGGGGGCGTGCCCGTCCGGGTCACCGCCGCCCCGGACGGTCAGGTCTACGTCGCCGCCGGCACCCGCGTGCTCTCCGTCGAGGTGGCGAGCGGCCGGGTCCGCTGGCACTTCGAGGCCCCCGCCGTCTTCCTCTGCGCCCCCACCTTCGCGCCCGGCCCGGCGGTCACCGGCGGCGGTGTCTACCTCGCCGACTACCTCGGCACGGTCTACGCCCTCGACGCCGCCGACGGCCGCGACCGCTGGCGCATCGCGACCGAGCCGCGCGCCTCCATCGAACCGGTCCTGGTCGCCGCCGGGCACGTGCACGTCGGCAGCGGCAAGGGCCTCTACACGCTCGACGCGGTCACCGGCACCCCCAAGTGGCGCTTCCAGGCGGGCGGCGACATCGTGGGCGCCCCCGCCGTCGCCGAGGGCCGGATCCACTTCGGCTCCACCGACCACCTCCTCTACACCCTCAAGGCCGACGACGGCCGGCTGCGCTGGAAGCTCGCCACCGGCGGCGAGATCACCGGGGCGCCCGTCGTCAGGGACGGTGTCGTGTACGCGTGCAGCAAGGACCGCTGCGTGTACGCCCTCGACGCGGAGAAGGGGACGGGCACCGCGAGGACCGCGTGAGGGGTGCCCGTCGGGGTCGGTAGCATGATCGGATGCGGACGCGGGGGCGCAAGGTCAGATTCACGGCGGTACTGGCACTGACGGTTCTCACCCTCACCGGCTTCTCCACCGGACGGCACCACAGCGGCAGCCGGCACCGGAGCGGCGGCGGTGGCGGTGGCGGGTGCAGCAGTTCGAGCCAGGACCACGACACCTCGACCCACCGGCGGTCCGCGTACCGCTCCTCACCCCACTCCACGGCCTCCTCCGCAAGCGCCGGTCTCATGGACGGCACGGCGAGGCTGGTGAGCTGCGCGACCGCGCAGCGGCGGTACGCGAGCGTCGAGGTCGCCAATCCGAACAGCGGCGGGGCCGTCTTCTCCGTCCACGTCACCTTCCTGGACGCACGGGGCGACGAACTCGACCAGGGCCGCGCGAGCGTCCGGGTCCCGGCCGGGGGCAGGGCGACGGTCCGCGTCCCCGTGCGCGCCACCACCACCCCGGTCGACCACTGCGAGGCGGACTCGGAGGCGTCCGTCACGACCTAGCGCAGCCGGTACTCCCGCTGCCGTCCGGCGAACAGTTCCGCCTGGCGTTCGGCGGGCAGGTTTCCGAGGGCGATCAGCGGTGGCGCCTGCGCGTAGGCCTGCGCCCGCGCCGCCTCCTTCGCCGACCACAGCGCCCGTACGGTGCCCTGGACCCCCTCGGTCGGATAGCCGGCGATGACGGTCGCGCAGGCCACGGCGGCTGCCAACGCCCCGCCGGGCGGCGCGAGTTCGGACACCAGCCCGATGTCGTAGGCGCGCTGCGCGGTGATCCGCTCGGCCGTCCCCATGAGCATCATCCGCGCCACCTCGCCGTACGGCATCCGGTGGGCCATCAGCACCGACTCGTAGGCGCTGACCATGCCGTAGGTGGTGTGCGGGTCGAAGAACACGGCGCTCGGGTCGGCGACGACGAACTCGCTCTCGCCCAGCAGATAGAAGGCCCCGCCGCAGGCCATCCCGGACACGGCGGAGATCACCGGTTTCCACAGGTCGTTGGCCTTCGGCCCGATGCGCAGCAGCGGATCGTCCTGCATGTAGGGCGAGTCGGGCTGCGGCACCACCGCGTCCCGGTCCAGGCCGGTGCAGAAGGCCCGCTCCCCGGCCCCGGTGAGGACGACCGCCCGTACAGTGTCGTCGAAGCGCAACTCCCGCCATACGGCGGCCAGTTCGGCGGCCGTCGGGAGGTCCACGGCGTTGTGCCGGTGCGGCCGGTCGAGGGTGACGACGGCGACCCCGGTGTCCTTGTCGGCGGTGGTCCGCAGCGTCATGACCGCTCCAGGACCCACTGCGGAAGCCCGTCCGCGTCGAACACGACCTGCACCCGCGCCCCGATCCGGACCCGTTCGCGCGCGACGGAGTCGAGGGCCGCCCCCGGCCCGCTCACGAGATTCCCGACCAGCCGGATCCGCGGCGCGTCGACCAGTTCGACGACGATCACGTTGTACGGCGCGACGGCGGCGTAGTCCGGCAGCAGCGGTGGGTGCGGGAAGACGTACGACCAGATCCGCCCGCGCCCGCTCAGCTGCCGCCACTCGCCGGCGAAGGACTGGCAGTGGGGGCAGCAGGGGCGGGGCGGGAAGCGGGGTTCGGCGCAGTCGGCGCAGGTCTGGACGCGGAGTTCGCCCGCGCGGGCGTACTGCCAGAAGGGGGCGCCGTCGGCGTCGGTGACGGGGGAGAGCATGGTGGTCGACTCCTCGGGTTCACTTGGTGAGCAGCAGGGCGGAGGTGGGGACGCCCTCGCCCGCCGTCACCAGGCAGGTGGCGGCGTCCGGGATCTGGGCGGTGCTGGTGCCGCGCAACTGCCGTACGCCCTCGTTGATCAGGTTGAAGCCGTGGACGTACGCCTCGGAGA
The DNA here is from genome assembly GCF_044768565.1 of Streptomyces sp. NPDC091280. Lineage (NCBI taxonomy): Bacteria > Bacillati > Actinomycetota > Actinomycetes > Kitasatosporales > Streptomycetaceae > Streptomyces > Streptomyces sp. NPDC091280. Next base: position 1,049,768 of record NZ_JBIVUZ010000001.1, on the reverse strand, counting down.
GCCCGCCGCCGCTGGTGTTGACGGGCAGCCGCCCGCCGATTTCGAGCGCGCCCCCCTCGGTGAAGGCGCCGCCCTCGCCCCGGCCGCAGAAGCCGTAGCCCTCCAGGGAGAGCGGGACCAGGGCGGTGAACGCGTCGTAGATCTGGGCGACATCGACGTCCTGCGGGGTGAGGTCGGCGTGCTTCCACAGGTGCCGGGCGGTGGTCCAGGCGGGGCCGGTGAGCGGGTCGTCGTTCCAGTAGTTGACCATGCCGTGGTGCTGGGCGGGGAGGCCCTGGGCGGCGGAGTGGATGTGGACGGGGGTGCGCCGGCAGTCGCGGGCGCGTTCGCGCGAGACGACGACACAGGCCAACGCCCCATCTGTCTCAAGGCAGTTGTCGAAGAGGCAGAGGGGTTCGCTGATCCACCGGGAGGTCATGTACATCTCGCGGGTGAGCGGGCGGTCGTACATGATCGCGGCCGGGTTCTGGTTGGCGCGGTTGCGGCAGGCGAGGGCGACGTTGAACAGGTGGTCGCGGGTCGCCCCGTACTCGTACATGTAGCGACGCGTCAGCATGGCTATCTCGTCGGCCGGCCGCAGCAGCCCGAAGGGGCGGGTCCACTGGGCGGGGGTGGGGAGTTGGCGGGTCGTGTTGGTCCACGGCCGCACCCCGCTGCCCCGTTTCCGCGACCGCCACGCGACGCCCACCGTCGCCTGTCCGGCGGCGATGGCGGTGGCGAGGTGGGCGACGGTCGCGCAGGAACCGCCGCCGCCGTAGCCGATCTTGCTGAAGAAGGTGAGGTCGCCGAAGCCGACCGCCTTCGCGAGTTCGACCTCGTCGGTCTCCTCCATCGTGTAGGAGGCGAGGGCGTCGACCTCACTCGGGGCGATGCCCGCGTCGTCGAGCGCGGCGAGCACCGCCCGACAGGCCAAGGTCCGTTCGTCCTCGGGGAGTTGTTTGGCGAAGGAGGTCTGTCCGATGCCGACGATCGCGGTCGCGTCCTTCAGTCCCGCCATGCGCTGTCCGGCCATTCTCCGTGCACCTCCGCGTGACACCGGGGCAGCTGACAGGGCGTCAGACTACAGCTAATCTGACGGACAGTCAGCTACCGCGTACAGGGAGGCCGTTCATGCGCGCAGACATGGAGTGGGGCAGCATCCCGGGCCTGGTCCGGTCGGCCGCCGAGCGGTACGCGGACACCGAGGCGGTCGTGGACGGCCGCACCCGGATCTCGTACGCCGAACTCGGCGCCCGGGTGGAACGCGCTGCGGCGGCCTGCCTCGCCGCCGGTGTCGAGGTCGGCGACCGGGTCGGCATCTGGGCGCCGAACTCGCTGGACTGGATCGTCTCGGCGCTCGGCGCGGTGTCGGCGGGCGCGGTACTGGTGCCGCTGAACACGCGCTTCAAGGGGACCGAGGCGTCGTACGTGCTGCGCGGCAGCGGGGCCCGGCTGCTGTTCGTGACCGGGACGTTCCTGGGCACCTCGTACGTGGCCTCGCTGCGCCGGGCGGCGGGGGAGGGGCCGGGCGGGGGCCCGCTGCCCGGACTCCCCGCGCTGGAACAGGTCGTCGTCCTGGCCGACGACGCACCGGCCGACTTCCGCACCTGGAAGGACTTCCTGGCCGGCGGGGAGGGGGTCGGCGAGGCGGAAGTGCGGGCGCGGGAAGGCGAGTTGGACGGCTCGACGGTCTCGGACATCATCTTCACGTCCGGCACGACCGGCCGCCCCAAGGGCGCGGTGATCACCCACGCGCAGACCCTCCGCGGCTACGAGATCTGGAGCGACCTGGCCGGGCTGCGGCACGGCGACCGCTATCTGATCGTGAACCCGCTCTTCCACACCTTCGGCTACAAGGCGGGCGTCATCGCCTGTCTGATGCGGGGCGCCACGATGATCCCGCAGCCGGTGTTCAACGTGGACACGGCGCTGGCGAACATCGCGGCGGAACGGGTCTCGGTCCTGCCCGGCCCGCCCACCCTCCACCAGTCCCTGCTCGACCACCCGGCCCGCGACGCCCACGACCTCTCCGCGCTGCGGCTCGTGGTCACCGGCGCGGCGGTGGTGCCGCTGCGGCTGGTCGAGCGGCTGCGGGGCGAACTGGGCGTCGACACGGTCCTGACGGCGTACGGCCTCTCGGAGGCCAGCGGCATCGTCACGATGTGCCGGCGCGGGGACGACCCGAGGGTCATCGCGTCGACGTCGGGCCGCGCGATCCCCGGCACGGAGGTCCGGGTGGAGGCACCCGTCGGCACCCCCGGCGAGGTGCTGGTGCGCGGCTTCAACGTGATGCGCGGCTACTACCGGGACCCGGCGGCGACGGCGGAGGTCCTGGACGGGTCCGGCTGGCTGCGCACCGGCGACGTGGGCGTGCTCGACGACCTGGGCAACCTCCGCATCACCGACCGGATCAAGGACATGTTCATCGTCGGCGGCTTCAACGCGTACCCCGCGGAGATCGAGCAGCTGCTGGGCGTCCATCCCGATGTGGCGGACGTGGCGGTGATCGGCGTACCGGACGGGCGGCTCGGGGAGGTCGGGAAGGCGTACGTCGTCCGACGGCCGGGGGTCACCCTCACCTCCGACGACCTCATCGCCTGGGCCCGCCGCGAGATGGCGAACTACAAGGTGCCGAGGGTCGTGGAGTTCGTGGGGGAGCTGCCCCGGAACGCGAGCGGGAAGGTGGTCAAGGGGGAATTGCGGGGGTCGTGACGCGCGGTATGGTGATGGGTATGGCAACGAAGAAGTACACCGTCACGCTGCCGGAGGAGCTCGCCGAGGAGATCCGGCGGGAGGTCGGGAGCGGCGGGTTCAGCGCGTATGTGACCAGGGCGATAGAGCGTCAGCGTGAGCGGGATCGGCTGGGTGAGCTGGTGGACCGGCTGGAGAAGGAGCACGGTGCCGTCACGGAGGCCGAACTCGCCGCGGCCGAGGCCGAGCGCAGGGAGAACGAGCGCCATTTCACCGGTCAGCATGGAGTCGACGACGTCGACTACCCGAAGGCGAGCTGATGGGGCCGAGCAGCTATGTGCTGGACAGTGAGGGCTTGTCCCGGGCGGTGCGCGGCGAGCGCCTGATGCTCGCCAGGCTCAAGGACGCCCATCGGGCCGGCATCCGCGTGCTGACCAGCTCGATGACCCTCATCGAGGCGTACCACGGACAGGTGAATCTCGCGGCGTGGGGCTGGGCGATGTCCCGGGTCGTGGTCGAGCCCGTGACGCGGGACGTGGCCGACGCGGCGATCGCACTTCTGAAGGACACCGGCCTGCACGGCCACAAATACGCGATCGACGCCGCCCTCGCGGTCATCGCCGGACGGCAGCCGGGCGGTGTCGTGCTGTACACGTCCGACGTGGACGACATGAATCGGTTGTGCTCGGCGCGCGTGATGGTCAGAGGCCTGTAGCCCCCCCCACACACACATCGACCGCGACGACTCCCCCTCGGTGTCGCCGCGGTCGATCCCCCGTGTGCTTGATCCCTGCTACGCCTCTTCGGAACCGGCGTGGTTCTCCTGAGGGGTGAGGATCGTTTCTGCGATGAGGCCGGCGTGGTTTTCGAGCGGCTTGATGATCTCGCTCTCGGTGACGCTGCCCGCGTGGTTCTCCAGCGGCTCGACGGTCGACCCGTCGTCCGGGATCCCCGCGTGGTTCTCCAGCGTCGTGGTGTTCTGCTGCTTCGAGCTATCGCTCATCGTCGGCAACTTCCTGTCGAACGTCCTGAATGAAAGGGCCCGCCCGGAGACTCCCCCGAGGGTCGCCGGGCGGGCACCGCAAGGCCGTTCACCTTAGTGGTGGGGCCAGGCGCTGAGCCGCTTGCCCCCCGAGGCGGCGGATCAGCACTCATGAGCATGGCGGCAGGCGATAAACAAACAATGAACGGCGACCCGGCGCCCCGGTCAGGCGGCCGCGGCCGGCACGAGCAGCGCCCGCACCTGCTCGGCCTCGGCGGCGCCGTGCTCCTCGTGGATGCTGAGCGCCTCGGTCCAGCAGGCCCTGGCCCGGTCGGTCTGCCCGAGCCGGTCGAGCGCCAGCCCCAGCGTGGTGAGCACGTTGGCGCGCATCCAGTCGCCGCCGATGACACGGAGGGCCAGCGCCTGTTCCGCGTGCTGCGCGGCGAGCGCCGGGTGGCCGCCGGCGAGATGGGCCTCGGAGATACGGAAGTTCGCCGACCCCTCCCAGAGCCGCTGGCGGTTGGTCCGGAAGAGCCGCAGCGCCTCGTGGAGTTCCTCCAGGGCCTCGCTGTGCAGTCCGGCCGCGCTGAGGGCGATGCCGAGCGCGAGGCGGCTGTTGGCGAGGCGGACGGTCATGCCGAGCTGGTCGTAGATGGCGACTCCGCGGCGCGCCAGTTCGATGGCGCTCTTGGTGCGCCCGAGGCGGACGCGGATCCGCGAGAGATTGCACAGGGCGCTGCCCTCGCCCGGCAGGTTCCCGTCGGCGCGGTAGTTGTCGATCGCCTCCTGGAGGTACTTCTCGCCGTCGGCGTTGCGGCCCTGGTAGAAGGCGATGATGCCCCGGTCGTTGGGCAGCCAGCAGCACGGGGCGAGGTCGCCCGCCTCCTGGGCCAGGAGCGTGGCGAGCCGGGCCTCCTCGTCGGCCTGCGCGAACCTGTCGGAGACCAGCAGGGCGTTGGTCAGCGCGGTGCCCGCCCGTCCCTCGGCCCGGCGGTCGCCCGCCTCGCGGGCGAGGTCGCGCAGGGCCACGGCGGTTGTCTCGTACTGGTAGGAGTTGGCGCCGGACTCCGCGAGGTCCTTGGCGACCCACAGCAGGTCGACCGCGCGCCGGAGCATGCCGTTCCCGGCGCTCTGGCGTATGCAGGCCAGCAGGCAGTTGGCCTCGGAGTAGAGCCAGTCGACGGCGCTCTTGCCCTCGGCGAAGGTCAGCCCGGGATGCCGGGTGGCTTCGAGGTGGTGCACCAGCCGGTCGCCCGGCCGCTCGATCGAGTAGACCTCCGCCGCCGTGGCCAGATAGAAGTCCAGCAAGCGCGAGAGCGCCGCGTCCCGCCCGCTGGGCGGCGACTCGTCGCGCTCCGCGCACGCACGCGCGTAGAGCCGCACCAGATCGTGGTACCGGTACCGGCCGGGCGCCGCCGATTCCACCAGGGAGGTGTCGACGAGGGACTCCAGCAGGTCCTCGGTCTCCTCGGCGGGCAGGTCCAGTACGGCCGCCGCCGCCGCGAGGGAGATGTCCGGGCCGTCCGCGAGGCCCAGCAGGCGGAAGGCGCGTGCCTGGGCCGGCTCCAACTGGCCGTAGCCCAGCTCGAAGGTGGCCTTCACGGCGAGGTCGCCGGCCTGGAGTTCGTCCAGGCGGCGGCGCTCGTCGGCGAGTTTCGCCGCGAGGACCGAGACGGTCCAGGTGCGGCGGGCCGCCAGCCGGGAGGCGGCGATGCGGATGGCCAGGGGCAGGAAGCCGCAGGCCGCGACCACGTCGAGGGCCGACTCCCGTTCGGCGGCGACGCGTTCGGCGCCGACGATCTTGGTGAAGAGCTGGAGTGCCTCCTCGGGGGACATCACGTCGAGGTCGATGAGATGGGCCCCGGCCAGGTCCACCATCCGCACCCGTGACGTCACCAGTGCCGCGCAGCCTTCCGTGCCCGGCAGCAGCGGCCTGACCTGGGCCGCGTCCCGCGCGTTGTCGAGCAGGACCAGGACCCGGCGGCCGTCCAGGACGGAGCGGTAGAGCGCCGAGCGCTCCTCCAGCGTGTCCGGTATCGCGGAGTCCGCGGTGCCCAACGCCCGCAGGAACGCGCCGAGTACGGTCTCCGGTTCCGCCGAGCGGGACCGCGCGCCCTGGAGATCGACGTACAACTGGCCGTCGGGGAAGGCGGAACGGGCCTGGTGGGCGACGTGCACCGCGAGGGTCGTCTTGCCGACGCCGCCGATGCCGGCCAGCGCCGACACCGCCATGACGCGGCCCTCGGCCGAGGCCAGCACCTCGCTCAGTTCGGAGACGAAGGCGGCGCGGCCGGTGAAGTCCGGGACCGTCGCCGGGAGTTGGTGCGGGCGGACCGGTGCCGGGGCGGTCTCCGCGGCCGGGGCGGACGGTTCCGCGAGGCCGGGGTCGGCCTGGAGGATGCGCTGCTGGAGTTCGCGCAGGCCGGGGCGCGGGTCGACGCCGAGTTCGTCGGCGAGCAGGCGCCGGGTGTCGGCGTAGACGGCCAGCGCCTCCGCCTGCCGGCCGGAGCGGTAGAGCGCGAGCATCAGCAGTTCGCGGAGGCGTTCGCGGAGCGGGTGCGCGGCCGTGAGGGCCGTCAACTCGCTGACGGCCTCCGCGTGGCAGCCCTGTTCCAGGTCCATGTCCAGGCGGGATTCGAGGAGTTGCAGGCGCCACTCCTCCAACCGGACGCGCTGCGCCTCGGCGTAGGGGCCGGGTACGCCGGCCAGCGCCTCCCCGTCCCACAGCGCGAGCGCGCGGCCGAGCAGGTCCCGCGCCCGGCACAGGTCGCCCGCCGACCTCGCCTTCTCCGCCTCCGTCGCCAGGTCCTGCGCCACCGCCGCGTCCAACGCGCCCTCGGGCAGGCCGCGTACGGCGTAGCCGCCGGACTCGCTGACCAGCACCCCGGCGTCCAGCGCCTTGCGCAGCCGCGACGCGTACGTCCGCACCGCGGCCAGCGCCTGCGAGGGCGGGTCCTCGCCCCACAGGGCGTCGATCAGCTCGGCGGCGGTCGCCGTCCGGCCCTCGCGCAGCAACAGCGCGGCCAGCAGGGCGCGTTGCTGCGGCGAGCCGGTGGCGAGGGGATCGGGGCCCCGCCAGGCGCGTACCGGACCGAGCACGCCGAAGCGCAGCGCCGTCGACTCCTCCGAGCCGGAGTCGGGGCGCCGCTGCTCCGGTACTCGCGGTCCACCGTCCATCGCCGTTCCCCCTAGACATGCCTGACAACTACGCCAGTTTGCCTTGTCGGCGGCGGTCGCGTCAGCACTCGGAGACAGCGCTCACAGGTCGCCACGCGGCATATCACAAGGCTCTCACACGGCCCGCGCACAGTTCCGCACAGAACCGAGCACCCCGAACCCCGATCCAGCTTACTGACGGGTCGTCAGATCGGCGCTACCGTGGGCGCCATGGACACCCAGACCAGCACCCCCGCCGCCCCCGGGACACCCCTGCCGCCGATCATCTCCGTCGACGACCACACCGTGGAGCCCGCCGACGTCTGGCAGCACCGGCTGCCCAAGAAGTACCTGGACACCGGCCCGCGCGTGGTGCGCGCCCCGCTGAAGGAAATGACCTTCCTCGGCGGCCGGTTCAAGCCCGTCATGGGCGAGCCGGGCGACGACGGGCCCATCGGCGACTGGTGGGTGTACGAGGATCTGCACCGCCCGCTCACCCGCCTGGACACCGCGGTCGGCTACAGCAGGGACGAGATCAAGCTCGAAGTCATCACTTACGAGCAGATGCGGCCCGGTTCGTACGACGTCCCGTCCAGGCTCGCCGACATGGACGTCAACCACGTCCAGTCCGCGCTGTGTTTCCCCACCTTCCCGCGCTTCTGCGGCCAGACGTTCACCGAGGCCGCCGACCGCGAGCTGGGGTTGCTGTGCGTGCGCGCCTACAACGACTGGATGGTGGAGGAGTGGTGCGGCCCGCAGGCGGCCGGCCGGCTGATCCCGCTGCCCCTGATCCCTTTGTGGGACGCCGAGTTGGCCGCCGCCGAGGTGCGCCGCAACGCGGCCCGCGGGGTCCGTGCCGTCGCGTTCTCCGAGATACCCCCGCACCTGGGCCTGCCCTCGATCCACACCGACGAGTGGGACCCTTTCCTGGCGGCCTGCGCCGAGACCCGCACGGTCATCGCGATGCACATCGGCTCCAGCAGCCGGATGCCCTCCACCTCCGCGGACGCCCCGCCCGCCGTCGGCTCCACCATCACCTTCGCCAACTGCTGCTATTCCATGGTGGATTGGCTGATGAGCGGCAAGTTCGAACGCTTCCCCGACCTCAAGGTCATGTACGCCGAGGGGCAGATCGGCTGGATCCCCTACATCCTGGAGCGCGCCGACGTCGTCTGGGAGGAGAACCGCGCCTGGGGCGGCGTCGCCGACAAGGTCCACCGCCCGCCGTCCGAACTCTTCACCGAGCACGTCTACGGCTGCTTCTTCGACGACGCGTTCGGGCTGCGCAATCTGGACTCCATCGGCGTCGGCAATGTGCTGTACGAGACCGACTACCCGCACTCCGACTCCACCTGGCCCAAGTCCCGCGAGGTCGGCGAGGCGCAGATGGGGCATCTGCCGCCGGACGTGGTCGAGCGGATCGTCCGGGGCAACGCGATCGACCTGCTGGGCCTGACACCGGACGGCCTGTGGGGCGGACCCGCATGAGCCGCCTCGCCTACGGCATCCAGCTGCCCGTCCAGTCGCAGAGCACCATCTACGCCGAACCCTGGGAGGCCGACGCGGGCCCCGCCGACCTCGTCGCGATCGCCCGCGCCGCCGACGGGTCCGGCTTCGACTACATCGCGGGCTGCGACCACGTCGGCGTCCCGCGCCGCCTCGCCGCCGCGATGAGCACCATCTGGTACGACCCCGTCGCCACCCTCTCCTTCCTGGCCGGCGTGACCGAGCGGGTCCGGCTGCTCAGCCATGTGGCGGTCGTCGGGCTGCGCCACCCGCTGATCACCGCCAAGCAGTACGCCACCCTCGACCACCTCAGCGGCGGCCGGCTGCTCCTCGGGGTCGGCGCCGGGCACGTACGGGAGGAGTTCGAGGCGCTGGGCGTCGACTTCGACCGCCGCGGGCCCGTCCTCGACGAGGCGATCGACGCCCTGCGCGCGGCCCTGGGCCCGGACGAATTCCCCGAGCACCACGGCAAGTCGTACGACTTCGAAGGGCTGGGGCAGCGGCCCAGGCCCGCGCAGGAGCACGTCCCGCTCTGGGTCGGCGGCTCCTCGCCCGCCGCCGTACGCCGGGCCGCCCTCAAGGCGGACGGCTGGCTGCCGCAGGGCGACCCGCGCGACCGGCTGCCCGCGCAGATCGCCCGGATCCGGCGCCTGCGCGAAGAGGCCGCCCTCCAGGGCAAGTTCATGTTCGGAGCCATCACCGAGCCGCTGTACGTGGGCGACCCGGGCTGGGAGGTCGGGCGGCGCACGCTCAGCGGATCGCCCGAGGCCCTCGCCGAATCCCTGCGTGCCTACGGCGCGATGGGCGTGGACCAGATCCAGGTGCGGTTCCGCTGCCGCGACCGCGCCGAACTCACCGACCAGATCACGGCGTTCGGGACGGAGGTGGGACCGCTTCTGGACCAGGATTCCTGAACCGGGCCGCCCCGAGCTCTCCTTGAAGATTTGAACATGTCCACGCCGACCCGCGTAGGTAAGGACGTACGGACGTGATGGCCCCGGCGGAAGGACCCCCGAGTGCGATCCTCCCAGCGACTGTCCGTCGCCCTCGCCCGCGCCGGGGGCGACTGGCCGCACCAGGACTGGCCCGAGCCCGAAGACCCGCACGTGGCCCGGCTGGTGCGGGTCCGGCCGCCGTATCCGCGGCCCTACCCGGGGGTGGACGTCACCGTCCTCAGCTGCGCCGATCCCGGCGCGGCCCTGCCGGAGCTGCTCAAGGCGCTGGACGGGCGGAGCGTCCCGGTGATCGTCGTCAGCCCGCACCGGGACACCGACGTGGTGGTGGAGGCCTTCCGCAGCGGCGCCGGCTATCTGGTCGAGGGCGACCACTGCACCCACATGCTGTCCTCGGCGGTGCTGGCGGCCACCGTCGGCCACACCTATCTCTCCCCGGCGGCCTGCGCCGCGGTGCGCGAGGCGGCCGGCCGGCAGTCGGCCGCCGGTGACGCCCCGGAGCGGCTGCGGTCCCTGCTCTCACCGCGCGAGACCCAGATCATCGAACTGCTGTCGACCGGCCTCGGCGCCCAGGAGATCGGACTGCGGCTGAGACTGAGCGAGAAGACCGTCCGCAACAACCTCAGCAACATCTACGCCAAGCTCGGCGCCCGGGGCGGCACGGAGGCGGTGCTGCGCTGGCTGGGGGCCACCGGCACCACTCCCGTGCTTCACAGCTGAGAATCCGTCAATTCCCGTTCAGGGCGCGGAAATCTCCGACAGCGGAATCTCCACATCGGTCACCGCGTCCCCGCCCTCACCGAATCCGGGCTCCGAACGGACGGCCAGCACCCGGTCTCCGCCCGCGTTCAGCACGGAATTCGCCTCGGGCGTACCGCACTGCACATTCCGCAGCCAGAGGCGGCCGTCGGGCGTCCCGTTCTTCAGGAGCTGCGGATAGAAGACGTGCACGGTCGCCGCGCCCTCGCTCGGCGCGAAGAACACCGTCTGTCCGTCCTGCGGCTCTTTGTAGGTCGCCTTGAGGAATCCGCTCACATCGGTCCGCTTGTGCGACCACATGAAGTAGGCGACATGGTCCGCCTGTACGGTGTCGGTCCGCTCGAAGGCCAGCGTGGTCTTCGTGTCGTCCCGGGTGATGTTGACGTCCTTGGTCTGGAACTTCGCGCCGATCTCGAAGATGGACCCGGCCAGCTTGATGGAGCTGTCGGTGATGAAGCCCTCCTCCAGCTGGACGGTGCGGGTCACCGAGGCGCTCACGCTGAACGTCTTCGAAGCCGTGGACGCCACACCGCAGTTGTCGGAGACCGCGGAGACCCGCTCGTTGGGCCCGAGGCTGTTCTGCTTGAACTGGACGTCGACGAACTCGCAGTCGCTCAGCTTGTCCGAGTCCGCACGGCAGTCGGCCGACACCTCCGAGGGCGTGGCCGCGCCGGCCTGGCTCATCAGCGAGACCCCGGCGGCCACGGCGGCCAGGGGGGCGAGGACGAGGGTGACGCGCTTCTTGCGACCGCGGTGACTTCTGGAGCGTGACATGGGGTTCTCCAAGGTAGGGGGGTTCAGCAGTCGGTGAAGACGGGCTTGGCGATCCCGTCCACCACACCGGGCGCGCCGGCCGCGCCGGGCAGCATGACGGGGCCCTCGACGACGTCCTCCAGGACGAAGTTCTGCTCGGGGCTGGGGTTCACCGCGAAGCTGCCGGGGTCCGCGTCGATACGCACCCGCCATTCGCCCGTCATCCGCTGCATCTTGGGCGTGAACTCGATGGCGACGACCTTGCCGACGGGCACCTCGAAGGTGTCCTTGCTGCCGGCCTTGGCGGTGTTCGTCGTCATGTCGAGGGTGCTCTTGTGCACCGACCACGCCCCGCTCAGGACACCGAACAGCCCGCCCGACCCGCCCTGCACGACGGCGATCTGGCGGCCCTTGCCCTGGGCCACCTCGGACTCCCAGGCGATCGACACCTTGGCCGGCGCGGTGGCGTCGGGCTCGCAGTTGGGGAAGTCGATGGAGGCCTTCTCGGTGGGCCCGTTGAACGTCTCGAACTTCGTCTCGACGAAATCGCAGTTGTCGGCCATGAAGCCGTCCGCGAATCCGCCCCCGAAATCGCTCACCGACTGCTGCTTGCCGTTGAGGACCGCTGACCGGTTGCACATCGTCATGATCTGCGCGGGAGTCTTCTCCTCGGCCGCGTTCGCCGACGGCAGCAGTGCGACCACGGCCCCGCCGGTCGCCAGGGCGGCGCCGATCGCCACGAACCTGACTTTCCTGTTCCGCAGTCTCCTTCTGGCCACGAAGAACTCCGTTCCTTGGGCTGGGCTTTACTCGGTCGTGAAGGATTATTGGTGTCGGTCATGGCCCGTGCCCAGGGTCAAATATCCCTACTTCCGGGTCACTTGATGTGTGCTTGTGCAATGCTCCCCGGCTATCTGACGCCTCGTCAGATTCGGCGCTACGATGCCCGTCGATACCGGGATGCATCGATGCCGTGGGGGTTTCCATGGGCAAGCTGGACGGACGTGTCGTCATCGTCACCGGGGCGGCGCGCGGGCAGGGGGAGCAGGAGGCACGGCTGTTCGCGGCCGAGGGCGCGAAGGTCGTCGTGGCGGATGTGCTGGACGGGCAGGGGGAGGCGCTGGCCGCCGAGCTGGGCGCGTCCTATGTGCATCTCGACGTCGGCGAGGAGGCGGACTGGATCGCCGCCGTGCGGGCGGCGAAGGAGACGTACGGGCGGATCGACGGGCTGGTGAACAACGCCGGGATCCTGCGGTTCAACTCCCTCGTGGACACGCCCCTCGACGAGTTCATGCAGGTCGTGCGGGTCAATCAGGTCGGGTGCTTCCTCGGGATCAAGACCGTGGCGGCGGCCATGGAGGACGGCGGCACGATCGTCAACACGGCCTCGTACACGGCCGTCACGGGCATGGCGGCGGTCGGCACGTACACCGCCACCAAGCACGCGATTCTCGGGCTCACCCGGGTGGCCGCGCTGGAGCTGGCCGGCCGGCGGATACGGGTCAACGCCGTCTGCCCCGGGGCCGTCGACACCGCGATGTCCAATCCGGCGCGGCTCGATCCGGACGCGGACCCGGAGGAGATGACCCGGGCGCTGGACGAGCTGTACCGCAAGCTGGTGCCGCTGGGGCGGATCGGGCGGGCCGACGAGGTGGCCCGGCTGGCGCTCTTCCTCAGCTGCGAGGACTCGTCGTACATCACCGGGCAGCCGTTCGTGATCGACGGGGGCTGGCTCGCGGGAGTCAGTGTCATCTGACGGGGCGTCATCTATTGACGAATCTGACGCTACGTCAGAAAGTCGTAGCACTCATAGGCACCATCTGGACTTGGGACGGTGAACCTCCTTGGAATTCGGGCTCTTTGTACAGGGATACGTGGGCAAGCGTGCCGAAACCGACCCGCTGGCCGAGCACAAGGCGCTGATGGAGGAGACCGAGTACGTCATCCAGGCGGACAAGTCCGGGTTCAAGTACGCCTGGGCGTCCGAGCACCACTTCCTGGAGGAGTACTCGCACCTCTCGGCGAACGACGTCTACCTCGGCTACCTCGCCCACGCCACGGAACGCATCCACCTGGGATCGGGGATCTTCAACCCCCTCGCCCAGGTCAACCACCCGGTGAAGGTCGCCGAGAAGGTCGCCATGCTCGACCATCTCTCCGGCAACCGCTTCGAGTTCGGGAGCGGAAGGGGGGCCGGCTCGCACGAGATCCTCGGGTTCATACCGGGCGTCACCGACATGAACTACACCAAGGAGATCTGGGAGGAGACCATCGCCGAGTTCCCCAAGATGTGGCTCCAGGACGAGTACGTCGGCTTCCAGGGCAAGCACTGGCAGCTGCCGCCGCGGAAGGTCCTGCCCAAGCCGTACGGCAAGGCGCACCCCGCGATGTGGTACGCCGCCGGGTCCCCGCCGTCGTACGCCATGGCCGCCCACAAGGGGCTCGGGGTCCTCGGGTTCAGCATCCAGAAGGTCTCCGACATGGAGTGGGTGCTGGAGCAGTACAAGACGGCGATCGTGAACGCCGAACCGGTGGGGGCGTTCGTCAACGACAACGTGATGGTGACGACGACCGCGATCTGCGCGCCCACGCACGACGAGGCGATCCGTATCGCCACGAGCGGGGGGCTGCACTATCTGCCCTCGCTGGTGTTCCGCTACCACGACACGTTCCCCCGGCCCGAGGGGTTCCCGGTGTGGCCGGAGACGCTGCCGGAGTACACGCCGGAGTTCGTCGAACTCCTCGTGGAGGAAGAGCTGTTGATCTGCGGGGATCCGGACGAGGTGCTCACGCAGTGCAAGCGGTGGGAGCAGGCCGGGGCGGATCAGCTGAGTTTCGGGCTGCCGGTGGGGGTGCCCAAGGAGGAGACGTTGCAGACGATCCGGTTGATCGGGGAGCACGTGATTCCGAAGATCGACACGGACCCTGTTCACCGGACCACGCGGTTCCGCCAAGGGGCCTGAGTGCGCGTCGGCGGGTGCGGGTGGGCTGTGGCTGGGCGCGCCCACGCGGCGGAGCCGCATGTCGGCACAGCCCCGCGCCCCTGGGTGGGTATCCCCGGCCGGAGTTTGAGGAGCTGAGCCTCGTGCTTGATCACGTCATCCAAGGTGTCACCGTCGTCGATGGGACGGGGGCGGCCGCGTTTGTTGCTGATGTCGGTATCCGGGACGGGCGGATCGCCCGGATCGGGACCATCGAGGAGGAGTCCCGGACCCGTGAGGACGCGGCCGGGCTCGTCCTCGCGCCCGGGTTCGTCGACCCCCACACCCACTACGACGCCCAGCTCTTCTGGGATCCCTACGCCACGCCCTCCCTCAATCACGGAGTGACGACCGTCGCCGCCGGGAACTGCGGGTTCACGCTCGCGCCGCTCAAGGCCGAGGACGCCGACTACACGCGCCGCATGATGTCCAAGGTCGAGGGGATGTCGCTGGTCGCGCTGGAGGAGGGGGCGCCCTGGAGCTGGCGCGGGTTCGGGGAGTATCTGGACGCGCTCGAAGGACGGATCGCCGTCAACGCCGGGTTCATGGTGGGGCATTGCGCCCTGCGCCGGTACGTGATGGGGCCCGACGCGGTCGGCGGGCAGCCCAGTGAGGAGCAACTCGCCCGGATCGTGGGGCTGTTGCACGAGGCCATGGACGCGGGTGCCTGGGGTTTCTCCACCACCCAGTCCGCCACCCACTCGGACGGCGACGGGCAGCCGGTCGCCTCCCGGCACGCCCGGCCGGAGGAACTGCTCGCGCTGTCCCGGGCCGTGGGGGAGCACGAGGGGACGCAGATCGAGGCGATCGTCGCCGGGTGCCTGGATCAGTTCAGTGACGCGGAGATCGATCTGTTCGTCGAGATGAGCGCGGCGGCCGGGCGGCCGTTGAACTGGAACGTGCTGACCGTGGACGCCGCCGTGCCCGAGCGCGTGCCCCGGCAGTTGTCCGCCAGCGAGCGGGCGCGCAAGGCCGGCGGCCGGGTCGTCGCGCTGACCATGCCGATCCTCACTCCGATGAACATGTCCCTGGGCACCTTCTGCGCGCTGAACCTGATACCCGGCTGGGGGCCCATCCTGGGCCTGCCCGTGCCCGAGCGGATCGCCAAACTGCGCGAGCCCGAGGTGCGGGCCGAGATGCTGGCGCGGGCGGACAGCAAGGAGGCCGGGGTCTTCCGGCGGCTCGCGAACTTCGGGCGGTACGTCATCGGCGACACCTACAGCGCCGCCAACGAGGGGCTGACCGGGCGGGTGGTCAAGGACATCGCCGCGGAGCGGGGGCAGGAGCCCTTCGAGTGCCTGGTCGAGATCTGCGCCGCCGACGAACTGCGGACCGTGCTGTGGCCGATGCCCTCCGACAACGACCCGGCCTCCTGGGCGCTGCGCGCCGAGACCTGGCAGCACGAGGACGTGCTGCTCGGCGGGTCCGACGCGGGGGCGCATCTGGACCGGATGTGCGGTGCGCCGTACACGACGAGGTTCATCGGGGACTGTCTGCGCGGCCGGAAGCTGGTCGGGCTGGAGCGGGCCGTGCAGATGCTGACCGACGATCCGGCGCGGCTGTTCGGGCTGCGGGAGCGCGGGCAGCTGCGGGAGGGCTGGCATGCGGACCTGGTGCTCTTCGACCCGGAGCGGATCGACGCCGGCAAGGCCACCCTGGTGCACGACCTGCCGGGTGACAGTCCGCGCCTGGACTCCAAGGCGATCGGGGTGAGGGCCGTGTGGGTCAACGGGGTCGAGGCGATCCGGGACGACGTGGTCAGCGGTTCCGTGCCGGGGCGGGTGCTGCGGTCGGGGCGGGACACCAGGACGGTGAGCACCAGGTGAGTGCCCGAAGTGACGGAAGTGCCCGAAGTGCTCAAATTGCCGACGGGCAGCGGCTGTTCGTCGGCGGGGAGTGGGTCGAGCCGGACGGTGGGCACTACGCCGTCGTCGATCCTGCGACCGAGGAGACCGTGGGCTGGGCACCCGAGGCCTCCCGGGAGCAGGTGTTCGCCGCCGCCGCCGCGGCCCGGGAGGCATTCGGGCCGTGGTCGCGCACCCCGCCCGAGGAACGCGCGGCGATCCTCGGGCGGGCGGCGGACCTCGTGCGGGGCGCGCTGGTGCCGTACGCCGAACTCGCCCAGGCGGAGACCGGCGCCACGACCGGTACCGCGCGGGGCATGCAGGTGGGTGTGGCCGCCGCCCGGTTCCGCCGCTACGCGACCGTGGAACCGGCCGAGTGGGCCATCGCGCCGCAGGTCAACGAGGCCGGGCCGTTCGGGCGGGCCGCCGTCATGGGGGCGCTCGCGGTACGGCAGCCGGTGGGTGTCGTCACCTGCGTGACGTCGTACAACAACCCGTGGGCCAACCCCGCCGGGAAGATCGCCCCCGCCCTCGCCATGGGCAACACGGTCGTCGTGAAACCGGCCCCGCAGGACCCGCTGTCCGTCTACCGCATGGCGGAGGCGCTGGAGGCGGCCGGGGTGCCGCGCGGGGTCGTGAACGTCGTCAACGGGCAGTCGGTGCAGGTCGGTGAGGCGGCCGTGGAGTCGCCGGACGTCGACATGGTCAGCTTCACCGGGTCCACGGCGGTCGGACAGCGGATCGCCGAGGTGTGCGGGCGCGGTATGAAACGGCAGTTGATGGAGCTGGGCGGGAAGGGCGCGGCGGTCGTCTTCGACGACGCCGACCTCGGCTCCGCCGTCGCCGGGATCGGTACGACCTTCTCCTTCTACAGCGGGCAGATCTGCACGGCACCGACACGGGTGCTGGCCCAACGGGGCGTGTACGACAGGGTGGTCGAGCAACTCGCCGCCTACGCGGGCCGGTTGAAGGTCGGGGACCCGCGCTCGCCGGAGACGGTGGTCGGGCCGGTGATCTCGGCGGAGCACCGGGAGCGTGTCGAGTCGTACGTCGAACTCGGCCGCAAGGAGGGCGCGGTGGTGGTCGCGGGCGGTGAACGGCCCGCCGACGGACCGGGGTTCCTGGTCGCCCCCACCGTCCTGGCCGACTGCGGGCCCGGGATGAGGGTCGTCCGCGAGGAGATCTTCGGCCCGGTCGTCGTGGTCGTCCCCTTCGACGACGAGGAGGAGGGCATCGCCCTCGCCAACGACAGCGACTACGGCCTCATCGACTACGTGTGGTCGGGGGATGTGGCGCGCGCGTTCCGGGTGGCCCGGCGGCTGCGGGCCGGCGGGGTGGGCGTCAACACGGTGGGCCGCAACATGGAGGCGCCGTTCGGCGGCTTCAAGAAGAGCGGGGTCGGCCGGGACGTGGGGTCGTATGCCTTGCACGCCTACAGCGAGGTGCAGGCGATCGTCTGGCCGGGCTGAGTCCGCCCCGCGGGCTCAGTCGCGCAGATCCACCCGCACCGTCAGCAGGCTCGACCCCATCGCCTTCACCGCCGCGCTGTTGAAGCGGGGCAGCTCGCGCAGGCGGGCGCGGGGGTCGTCGTCGGGGAGGAGATGGGCCGTGCCGCTGTGCCAGCGGCCCATGATCCGCACCCGCACCTTCGGGTCCGCCTTGATGTTGCGGACGTAGTGCGAGAGTTCGCCGAACTCCGACACCAGCCAGAACGTGTCGCCGACCCGGCGCCCGCCGAGCGGGGTGCGGCGCGGCAGGCCGGAGACCCGGCCGGTGGTCTCCAGGACGGTCTGGGTGGGGAGCCGGCGGGTGACCGCGTTCAGCACGCGCTGGACGCGGCTGATCGTGCGGTACTTGGACTCGGGGGTGCTCGGCATCGCTTTCCGGATCTCCTTCTGGCCGGCCGTCTCCGCGGGGACTTCCATCATGCCGTCCCCGGTGTCCGCGCCCGCCCCGCCCCCTCACCGTCCGGCTCCGCCCCTCACCGTCCGGCCGTGCCCAGGAAGATCGGATTGGTGAACGCGGCCAGCGCCCCGGGAAGCGGTCCCGCCGTCGCCGCGTGCCTCAACTCGGCCCGTACGTACGCCGCGTTGGCCGGGGTCGTCCGCCATTCCACGGTGCCCGAACCCTCGGCCGGCAGCGGATCGCCGGTGCGCAGCACGCCTTGGTCGGTGACCAGGCGGACGGTGCAGCCGGGGGCGCCGGTCACCTCCAGCCGGAGCGAGACGGGCGCGTCCCGGGCGACCGCCAACCGCCCCCCGATACCGGCGTGTTCGCCCTTCGGCCCGGTCGCCGTGAACGCCAGCGAGACGTCCTTCGACTCGGCGACGTAGGAACGCCCCGCCCGAAGGCCCTCCTGGATCGCCTCGCGCGTCAGGTCCTCGGCCAGGACGACGGTCTGGGGCAGGCCGACCACGTCGGGGTCGCGGTGCGCGTCGCTGTTGCCCATCGCGGGGAGCCACTGCCGGTTCTCGCGGACCGATGCCACGAGCGTCGCGTCCCAGGAGGCGAGGGCCACCTCGTCGTCGGGCGTGTAAGGGCCGTTCCACACCTCGACCGCGTCCGCCTCGCCGAAGCCGAACTTCCAGGCGCAGCCGATGCAGGTGGCGTGCGGATGCGCGGGTACGACCAGGCCGCCGGAGCGGCGGATCTCGCGGGCGAACCGGCCGAAGCGGTTGTCGCGGGCCCGGTAGCGCCAGTCGACGAAGGTGCCGGGCTCGGTGCCGAGGGCGACCACGTGACCGTTGCGGGTGGTGACCTCCTCGCCGAGCAGGACGAGCAGGTCCTCGCCCGCCTCCGCGGCCCAATGCGGGTGCGCGGAGTGGGTGTTGTGGTCCGAGGAGTTGATGAAGTCCAGGCCCGCCGCCCGCGCCAGGGCCGCGATCTCGGCGGGGGTGCGGCGCCCGTCCGAGTACCAGGAGTGCAGATGGCAGTCGCCCCGGTACCAGGCCCGGCCCCGCCCCTTCGCCCGCTCCGGCGGGTACACCGGCCGCGGGGCGGCGCCCGGTTCGCCGTAGGTGAGCGTGATCGTGAGCTCGTACGACAGGCCCTGCGGGGCCACCGTGTAGGGGCCCAGCGCGATGTACCAGGTGCCGGGGCGCACCGGGCCGGGGAGGTAGCCGGGTGTCGCATCGTCCGCGCGGACGAAGAACTCCGTGCGCGCCCCGCCCGACCAGCCCCGGAAGCCCTGCCCGCCGAGCCCGGTGCCGTGCTGGTCGAAGACGCCGATGTCGAGGGCGTTGCCCTGGGTGCCGGCCGGGACGGCCGGCCGGTCGTAGGTGTACGCCACCTTCAGCTCGCGGACGCCCGCCGGGACCTCGACTGGGACGTACACGTAGTCGGGCGAGCCGGTGGGGAGGGTGCCCCGGACCGTCCGCGTCTCCTGGGCACCGCTCGCGGGATTCACCGCACCGTCGGCGAAGGTCACACCTCCCAACGTAAGCGCGGCGGTGGCGCCCGTCACGAACAGCGCACGCCGGCCGAGGCCGTTTCCGTGATCGTCGTCGCACATGCTGCTGCTCCCGGGGTGTCGTGAGTGACGGGGACGGTGCAGAGGTGATGTGTACGACTCTGCGGGCCCGCTGTGAACTCCCGGGCAAGGGAGGGGAATCGGCGGGTGTCGGAAAACCGGAGCCGGTACGGGGGCGGGCGGAGCGGTCCCGTCGCCGGTGACACCAGTGACACCGTGTAACGATCTGCCCGGCCGGAACGAATCGGGCGTCCCTCTTTGGCCTGATCAGGCCGATCGTATGCTCGGAGGATGACGACTCCCGCGAGCTCCGGAACCGGTCCCACCGAGAACTCCATGCGTCGCGCCCTCAAACGAGCCCGTGACGGCGTCGCCCTCGACGTGGCGGAAGCGGCGGTGCTGCTCCAGGCCCGCGGCGAGGCCCTGGACGACCTCACCGCGTCCGCCGCCCGGGTGCGCGACGCGGGCCTGGAGGCGGCCGGCCGCCCCGGCGTGATCACGTACTCGAAGAGCGTTTTCATCCCCCTCACCCGCCTGTGCCGCGACAAGTGCCACTACTGCACCTTCGTCACCGTCCCCGGCAAGCTGCGCCGCGCCGGCCACGGCATGTTCATGTCCCCGGACGAGGTCCTCGACATCGCCCGCAAGGGCGCGGCCCTCGGCTGCAAGGAAGCCCTCATCACCCTCGGCGACAAGCCCGAGGAGCGCTGGCCCGAGGCGCGCGAGTGGCTCGACGCGCACGGCTACGACGACACGATCGCCTACGTCCGCGCCATCTCCGTCCGCATCCTGGAGGAGACGGGCCTGCTGCCCCACCTCAACCCGGGCGTGATGTCCTGGACGGACTTCCAGCGCCTGAAGCCGGTGGCGCCCAGCATGGGCATGATGCTGGAGACCACGGCGGCCCGGCTCTGGTCCGAACCCGGCGCCCCGCACTACGGCTCTCCGGACAAGGAACCCGCCGTACGGCTGCGGGTGTTGGAGGACGCGGGCCGCTCGTCCGTCCCCTTCACCTCAGGCATTCTGATCGGCATCGGCGAGACGTACGAGGAGCGCGCGGAGTCCCTGTTCGCGCTGCGGAAGATCTCCCGGTCCTACCACGGCATCCAGGAACTGATCATCCAGAACTTCCGCGCCAAGCCGGACACGGCGATGCGCGGCATGCCGGACGCCGAACTCGACGAACTCGTGGCGACCGTCGCGGTCGCCCGCCACATCATGGGCCCCGCCGCCTGCCTCCAGGCGCCGCCCAACCTCGTCGACTCCGAGTACGAGCGGCTGATCGGCGCGGGCATCGACGACTGGGGCGGGGTGTCCCCGCTCACCATCGACCACGTGAACCCCGAACGCCCCTGGCCGCAGATCGAGTCGCTGCGCGAGCGGTCCGCGCAGGCGGGCTTCGAACTCCGCGAACGGCTCTGTGTCTACCCGGAGTTCGTGGGCCGCGGCGAACCCTGGCTGGACCCGCGCCTGTTGCCGCACGTCCGGGCACTGGCCGACCCGGAGACGGGCCTCGCCCTGCCCGACGCGGTCGTGGAGGGTCACGCCTGGCAGGAGCCCGAGGAGGCGTTCGTGTCGTCCGGCCGCACGGACCTGCACACCACGATCGACACACAGGGCCGTACCTCCGACCGCCGTGACGACTTCGACGAGGTCTACGGCGACTGGGCCGCGCTGCGCGAGGCGGCGGCGCCCGGCATGGTGCCCGAGCGCATCGACACGGACGTACGGCAGGCGCTGGCGACGGCGGCCGACGATCCCACCCGGCTCACCGACGCGGAGGCGCTGGCCCTGCTGCACGCGGACGGCCCGGCGCTGGACGCGCTGACCCGGATCGCGGACGACGTGCGCAGGTCGGCGGTCGGCGACGACGTCACCTACATCGTCACCCGCAACATCAACTTCACCAACGTCTGCTACACCGGCTGCCGTTTCTGCGCCTTCGCGCAGCGCCGTACGGACGCGGACGCGTACACGCTCTCCCTGGACCAGGTGGCCGACCGTGCCCAACAGGCCTGGGAGGTGGGGGCGGTGGAGGTCTGCATGCAGGGCGGCATCCATCCCGACCTGCCCGGCACGGCGTACTTCGACATCGCGAAGGCGGTCAAGGAACGCGTCCCCGGCATGCACGTCCACGCCTTCTCCCCCATGGAGGTCGTCAACGGCGCGACGAGGACCGGCCTTTCGATCCGCGAGTGGCTGACGGCCGCCAAGGAGGCGGGACTCGATTCCATCCCCGGCACGGCGGCGGAGATCCTCGACGACGAGGTCCGCTGGGTCCTGACGAAGGGCAAGCTGCCGACCGCGACCTGGATCGAAGTCATCACCACGGCACACGAGTTGGGCATCCGCTCGTCCTCGACGATGATGTACGGCCATGTCGACCAGCCCAGGCACTGGCTCGGCCATCTGCGCACCCTGGCCGGGATCCAGCAACGCACCGGCGGATTCACGGAGTTCGTGACGCTCCCGTTCATCCACACCAACGCGCCGGTGTACCTGGCGGGCATCGCGCGCCCCGGCCCGACGACGCGGGACAACCGCGCGGTGGTGGCGATGGCGAGACTGCTCCTGCACCCGTACATCCCCAACATCCAGACGAGCTGGGTGAAGCTCGGCTCCGAGGGCGCGGCGGAGATGCTGCGCTCCGGCGCGAACGACCTCGGCGGCACGCTGATGGAGGAGACGATCTCCAGGATGGCGGGCTCCTCCTACGGCTCCTACAAGTCGGTGCGCGACCTGGTCGCCGTGGCGGAACTCGCCGGCCGGCCGGCCCGGCCGCGCACCACGCTGTACGGCGAGGTGCCCGAGGAGCGGCAGCGGGCCGCGGCGGTGTCGGACGGGCATCTGCCGGAGCTGCTGCCGGTGCTGGACTGAGGGTCAGGGTGGTCGGACGGGGGCCGGTACGATGATCCGACCCCTGTTCGATCGGGATGCGGGGGCTGTGAGTAGCTGAGGAGATGCGTGCCCGTGCCTGCCTCAAGGGTCTGGGTGACCGGTCTGACGGTGGGAGCGATCGCCGCGGTCACGGTCCTGGCCGTGCAGGCCGACAAGGGGCCGCACCCGAAGGCGTCCGCCGCCCGCCCCAGCGCCTCGGCGTCCGCGCACGCCTCCACATCCCCCAAGCCGCACGTCACGACCGCCGCCGCGGTACCCGCCGCGTCCGGCACCGGGCGGCGCATCGTCTACTCCGTGGGCCAGAAGCGCGTCTGGCTGGTCGACGCGAACGACAAGGCCGGCCGGACGTTCCCGGTCTGGCCCGGCACGGTCAGCCCCGACCCCGGCACCTACACGGTCTCGGTCCGCAAGGAGGCCACGACCGGCTCCGACGGCGTACAGATCGAGAACATCGTCTACTTCGCCACCAAGTCCGGCCTCAACATCGCCTTCTCCAACGCCGTCGACGGCTCGTCCCCGCCGCCCGCCGCCGGCAAGGAGACGGGCGGCGTCCGGATGGCCAAGGCGGACGGGGCCGCGCTGTGGGCGTTCGGCACGACCAGCACCAAGGTGAACGTCGTCAAGTAGCCGCGGGCCCGCTCCGGCCCGAGCCCCCTCAACCCACCGTCCCCGTTCGATTACAGTGCTGAGCTGACTCGTACGTACGGACGGAGCCCGGGGAGGTCTTGGTGAGTGTCGCAGCCGCGGCCGGGGCCGTCTGGGGGCGGGGCGAGCAGCAGGACTTCCGCAGCCGGGTGCGCGGGACGTTGCTCGGGGCCGCCGTGGGGGACTCGCTCGGCTCGCCCGTCGACCTGCTGGCGATGGACGAGATCCGGGAGGCCTACGGCGCCCAGGGCGTCGTGGATCTCGTGTTCGGGTACGGGCGGCGCGGCGCGGTCACACATCTCACGCAGCTCACGCTCTTCACCGTCGACGGGCTGATCCGCGCGCAGGTGCGGCGGGACACCGGCGCCTGGCATCCGCCCACCGATCTGCACCGGGCGTATCTGCGCTGGGCCGCCACCCAGCACGACTGGGGGCCGGACGAGCGCCGCAAGGAGGACGGGTGGCTGGCGCGCGAGGAGTGGCTCTACGCGCGGCGGGATCCGACCCGGGCCTGTCTGCTGGGGTTCGGGGACGAGCGGATGGGGACCCTCGACGCTCCGAAGGGCCCCGGTGAGGTGGGGGGAGAGGCGGCTGCCCGCTCCGCGCCGTTCGGGCTGCTCGTGGGCTGGGACCCGCAGCTGGTGATGCAGCTGGCGGTGGAGTGCGCGGTGCAGACCCATGGGCATCCGGTCGGCTATCTGGCGGCCGGCGCGTATGCCGTGGTGGTGCACGGGCTCGCGCGGGGGGAGAGTCTCGACGCGGCTGTGCAGCGGGCTCTCGCGCTGCTCGCCGCCCGGCCCGGCCACCAGCCGGTGTCCGACGCGTTGCAGCGCGCCCTCGGTGCGGTACGGCAGGGAATGCCGACCTCGGGGCGGCTGGAGGAGCTGGTGGGGGAGGGCGGCGCGGAGGGCGTGCTCTCGGCGGCCGTCTACTGCGCGCTCGTCGGCGAGGACGTCCGGCACGGTCTGTGTCTCGCGGTGAATCACGGCGGGCCCTCCGGGGTCGCGGGCGCGCTCACCGGTGGGCTGCTCGGTGCGCTGTACGGCGAGACGGCCCTCCCGCCGGCCTGGCTGGCCGAACTGGAGGGCCGTCCCACACTGCTGGTGCTGGCGGACGACTTCGCGGTGGAGATGACCCAGGGCCCCGCGCTGCACGGTCCCGCCGGTGCCTCTCCGGGCTGGATCGCCCGGTATCCGAGGGGGATGTAGAGGGGGACGCAGCGGGGGACGCAGCCGACGGGTCCTACGGCTGGCTGCTGCCCACCACGTCGTCGCCCGCTCCCGCCTGGGCCGGTACCGCGACCGCCGCCGCCTCGCCGTCGTCGTCCCCGCCGCCGTTGATCTTCTCGATCAGCGCGTCGCGTTCGGGGGTGTCCTCGGGCTTCACGTAGCCGATCAGGATGTAGAGGACCAGCGAGACCGCGAGCGGGACGGACACCTGGTACTGGAGCGGGACACCGCCGTCCACCTCCCAGTTGATGGGGTAGTTGACCAGCCAGAAGGCCAGCAGGCCGGCCGCCCAGCTGGTCAGGGCCGCGGTGGGACCGGACCTGCGGAAGGGGCGCAGCAGACCCAGCATCATCGGGATCGCGATCGGGCCCATGAGACCCGCGACCCATTTGATGACCACGGTGATGATGTCCTTGAACGTGGGCGAGTTGATCTGGGTCGCCACCGACATCGACAGGCCGAGGAAGACGACCGTCGTCACGCGGGCCGCGATGAGCCCCGAACGGTCGTTCCACGCACGGGCCTTGGCCGATACGACGGGTGCCACGTCCCGTGTGAAGACGGCCGCGATGGCGTTCGCGTCGGAGGAGCACATCGCCATCGTGTGGGAGAAGAAGCCGACCACCACCAGGCCCAACAGGCCGTGCGGCAGCAGCTGTTCGGTCATCAGGCCGTAGGAGTCGGAGCCGTCCGGCTTCTGCGCGTGGACGAGCAGCGGGGACATCCACATGGGGAAGAACAGGATCGTCGGCCAGATCAGCCACAGTGCCGCCGACAGCCGCGCCGACCGCTCGGCCGCCCGCGGGCTGCTGGTGGCCATGTAGCGCTGCGCCTGGTTGAGCATGCCGCCGTTGTACTCGAAGAGCTTGATGAAGAGGAACGCCAGGAGGAAGACGGTGCCGTAGGGGCCCACCAGCGGTTTGCCGTGGCCCTGGAGCGCCGGTTCGTCCCAGGCTCCGAAGAAGCCGATGCCCTTGTCGTTCAGCTTCAGTACGACGGCGACGAACATGGAGATGCCCGCCAGCAACTGGATGACGAACTGGCCGAGTTCGGTCAGCGCGTCCGCCCACAGGCCGCCGATCGTGCAGTAGACCGCGGTGATCCCGCCGGTGATGAGGATGCCCTGGTTCAGGGAGACACCGGTGAAGACGGACAACAGGGTGGCGATGGCGGCCCACTTGGCGGCCACGTCCACGATCTTCAGCAGCATGCCCGACCAGGCCAGCGCCTGTTGGGTCTTGAGGTTGTAGCGGTTCTTCAAGTACTCCAGCGGGGACGCCACATGGAGCCGTGAGCGCAGCCGGTTGATGCGCGGCGCGAACAGCTTGGAGCCGATGGCGATGCCCAGCGCGATCGGGAACGACCAGGTGATGAAGGAGGTGACGCCGTAGGTGTAGGCGATGCCCGCGTAACCGGTGAACATCACCGCGCTGTAGCCCGACATGTGGTGCGAGATGCCGGACAGCCACCAGGGCATCTTGCCGCCCGCGGTGAAGAAGTCGCTCACATTGTCGACGCGCCGGTGCGACCACACGCCGATCGCCACCATGACGCCGAAATAGCCGATGAGCACGGCCCAGTCGAGCCCGTTCATGTGCGCCCTCCCACGGTTGAGCCGGTTCAGCCCGGGGCTCATCGTGGGCGTTTGCGCGTGAGCACGACAAGTAAGCGAACGGTCAAGGGGGCGTAAAATCGTTCGTGTTGATGTTCTCCGTTCACCTACATGAACTCACCGCATCAGCTCACCGGCGTTGACCAGCAACGACTGTCCCGTGATCGCCCGCGCCCGGTCCGACGCCAGGAACACCGCCGCGTCCGCCACATCCCCGTCCGTCGCCAGCTCCGGCAGCGCCATCCGGTCCGACAGCCGTTTGAGCACCTCCGCCTCCGGCAGCTGCTCGGTGTGCGCGGTGAACTGCACGTACGCCTCCACCGGCGGCCCCCACATCCACCCCGGCAGCACCGTGTTCACCCGGATCCGGTACGGGCCCAACTCCCTTGCCAGCGAGTACATCGCGCTCGTCAGCGCCCCCTTCGACGCCGCGTACGCCGCCTGCCGCACCTGCGAGGGCGCGGCCACCGAGGACTGCGTCCCGATGATGACGACCGAGCCGCCGCCCGCCTCCTTCAGCGCCGGCAGACACGCCCGCGTCATCCGCAGCGTCCCCAGCAGGTTCACGTCGAGCACCGACTGCCAGGTGGCGAAGTCCGCGTCCTCGATCCCGCCGAAGTAGCTGTCCCACGCGGCCACATGGACCACCGCGTCGATCCGCCCGAACCGCTCGCGCGCCAGCTCCGCGAGCGCCTCGCACTGCCCCTCGTCCGTGATGTCGGTTCCCCGGTGGGCGGTGTGCGACCCGTCCGGATCGATCTCGGCGGCCGACTTGGCCAGATTCGCCTCCGTGCGCGCGCCGAGCACGGCGTTCCCCCCGTCCCTTACGACGGCGGCGGCGACCTGGTGGCCGAGTCCGGCCCCGACCCCCGAGACGACGACGGTCTTGCCCGCGAGCAGCGACATCCGATCCCTCCCGGGGTCTGGCGGTTTATCTGACGGGGCGTCAGAGTATGGGCGACCGGCGGAGGACGGAAGGGGAGCGACGTGAGCGAGGACACCCGGAGCGACGTGTACGCCGAGCTGGCCGCCGTAGGACCCTACGGAGTGCGGCCGGGGCACGCGCTGATCACCATGGTCGAACCGCGCCCCGGCCACGAGTACGCCTACAACCGCTGGTACGAGGACGACCACTACTACGCCGGCGCGATGGCCATGCCCTGGATGTACGCCGGCCGCCGCTGGGTCGCCACCCGCGACCTCCAACTCCTGCGCACCCCCGAGAAGTCGGCGATCGCCCAGCCCGTCACCGCCGGCTGCTACCTCTCCACCTACTGGGTCACCGAAGGCCGCTACGACGAGCACATGAAGTGGACCGTCGGCATCAACAAACGGCTCAATCGCGACGGCCGCGTCTATCAGGACCGTACACACGTCTTCACCGCGTTCCAGGACCACGAGGCCACCGTGTACCGCGACGGCGCGGCCGGGCCGAGGGACTTCCACGCCCTCGACCACCCGTACGCCGGGCTGGTGTTGGAGGTCGTCGACAGCGAATCGGCCGAGCAGCGCGCCGAGTTGCTGGAGTGGCTGCGCGCCCGCCACCTCCCCGGGCGGCTCGCGGGCTCCCCGGCCGCCATGGTGACCGTGTTCCGCCCGACCCCGCTGCCGGGCGACCGCATGACCTACGTCAAGCAGGTCGAGGGGGTGGACACCCGGCTGACGCTGCTGTGGTTCCTGGAGGCGGACCCGCGCGACTGCTGGGCGGAGTACTTCGCCGACCTGGAGTCGCCGGTGGCCGAATCGGGCCTCGGCACGGTCGAGTTGGTGGCGCCCTTCATCCCCACCGTGCCGGGGACGGACAAGTACGTGGACCTGCTGCGCTGACTACTTCAGCTCGTCGGGGCAGGGCGTACCGCGCGGCAGCTGGTAGGGCGCCGCCAGCCGGTACGTCCCCGCCTTCGGCGCCAGCAGCATCGTCCACTTGTCGCCCTTGGAGTCCTCCTCGGTCTCCGTCAGACAGCCGTTGAGGTTGTCGTACGTCTTCGGGGTGCCCTCGGCACGGTGCTTGGACGCCTCCGTCTCCTGCGGCGCCTTCAGGCTCTTGCCCTTCGCGTCGACCACGCTCAGCCAGGGCGAGTACGGGATGCGGATGAGGATCCGGCCCTTCTTCTTCACCTCGATGGTCAGCTCGCCCTGCTCGGCCCGGTCGACGACCGCGTTCGGCTCGGCGAGCGGGGTCGGGTCGGTGACCTGGAACAGCTGCCAGTTCGCGTCGCCCCACACCTGCTTCAGATACGGCATCCCGCGCTGCACCAGGTCCCGTTCGCGCTCGCCGCCGTCACCGTCCAGCTTGTCCTTCGGCAGGACGACGTAGTGGACGGCCCAACGCTGGAGCCACTCGTGGTAGTTCGCCGAGTTGAGGGTGTCGTCGTAGAAGAGGGGGTTGCGCTCCATGTCGGCCTGGCGGTTCCAGCCCCGGGCCAGGTTGACATAGGGCGCGAGCGCGGAGGCCTCGATGTGGGAGGCGGCCGGCACGACCTCGACCCGGCCGCGCTCGGCGCCGACCTCCTGGAGTTCGTTGACCAGCGGGGCCAGCTCGTGCGACCAGGACGCGGCGGGCGCGGTGTTGACGACGTCGTCGACCGACTTGAAGCCGATCCAGCCGGTGAAGCCGACGAAGGCCAGCACGATCGCGTACCACTTGCGCGAGCGCGGCACCGCGAACGGCAGCGCGGAGATCAGGGCCACCCCGGCGAACAGCATCGCCAGCCGGCTGATGTTCGAGCCGATCTGCGAACTGACCAGCCAGACCAGGATGACGCCGATGCTGTACACCGCCGCCGTGATCCGGACGGTCGTCCACTCGCGCGGCACCAGGAAGTGGACGAGGACCCCGGACGCCAGCGGCAGGACCATCGAGCCGAACAGCATCGGCTGCGTACCGGAGAACGGGAACAGCCAGGCGGAGACGGCCACCACGGCCGCCGGGGCGAGACCGAGAGCCCAGGCGCCCGGACGGCGCTTCTGAAGGAACAGGGCCACGGCGACCAGCCCGACGAAGAGCCCGGCCACCGGTGACGACATCGTCGCGAGCGCGGCGAGCGGGGCCGCGCACAGCGCCTTCGCCCACCGTTTGTAGCGCCAGCGGTACGGCCAGCAGAAGACGACGGCCACCGCGCCGAGCCCGAACACCATGCCCAGGCCGTACGTCACCCGGCCCGACGCCGCGTTGCACAGCAGCGCGAAGACACCGGCGAGCGAGGCCCACAGCGGGTTCTTCACCGAGCGGCTGCGGATCAGGATCAGGGTGAGCAGACCCGCCGAGACCGTCCCGGCGATCATCATCGTCGTACGGACCCCGAGGACCGACATCAGATACGGCGAGACCACGCTGTACGACACCGGGTGCATACCGCCGTACCAGGCGAGGTTGTACGCCGAGTCCGGGTGCCGGCCGACGAACTCCGCCCAGGCGTCCTGCGCCGCGAGGTCGCCGCCACTGTTCGCGAACGTGAAGAACCAGACGATGTGCAGGACCCCGGAGAGCAGCGTGAAACCGATCACCGGGTGCCGCAGGAAGGGGGCGCGCAGCCGGTCGACCAGACCCGCCCACCGGGTGCTACCGGTACCGGACGACCCGTCGTGGTCCGCGTGGCGCACGGGCAGGTGTATTCGCGGGCCGGCTCCCGGGCCCGGATCGGCATCGTCGGCGCGTGTCGGCTCCGCTGTGGCCACCTGAAGGCACTCCCCGTGTCCCGTCTTCTGTTCCCGGCCGCGTCCCGTCCCGTTCCCGGCCTGTTCGACGCCGCGCCCACCGGACCGGCGACGTGCCCCGATTCGCGACGCTAGCACGCACCCCGCCGGTCGGCTCCCGTGCGGGTCACCGGCCGGCGGGGTGCGGTGGCGTACAGCGCCTCGTGGGTCAGCCGAGACGGGTCAGCTTCGCGGTCAGGGCCGGTTCCGCGAGATCCTTCTCCAGGGCGACCGGCACCTTGACCGCGCCGCCCGAACCGTCGCCCACGGTGAGCGTGCCCACCTTGGTGCCGGCCTTCGCGGTGTGCGGTACGGCGTCGGAGGCGAAGGACAGCTTCACCTTGAGGCCTGCCCAGCCGACCGCCGCGACGTCCTTGGTGACGACGACCGGCGTGTGCCCGCCGAGCTGATCGTCGACGTACCCGACGACATCACCCTTCTTCAGGATCTTCGCCGACTTCATCGCGTCCTGGGCCGCGAGCATCGCCGTCTTGCTGACCGCGTTGACGGTGTCGATGATCGGCGCGGTGTGCTGGCCGAGGATCGCGCCCACGATGACCGCCGTCTGGCCGCCGACCTCCTTGGTGGCGGCGAACAGCAGGTTGCCGCCGGCCGCGGTGGTGGTGCCGGTCTTGATGCCCAGCGAGTTGTTGTACGGCACCAGACGGTTGTAGTTGGTCCACTTGTGACCCGACGGGTCGATCCAGCTCGGCAGCCTGGTGATGTCCATCAGCGCCTGGATCTTGACCAGTTGGTTGCCCAGCTTGACCTGGTCCTCGGCGGTGGAGACCGTGCTCTCCTTCAGGCCCGAGGCGTCCGTGTACGTCGTGTTCGTCATCCCCAGCGCCTTGGCGGTGTCGTTCATCTTCTTGATGAACGCCGCCTCGGAGCCCGCGTCCCAACGGGCCAGCAGGCGCGCGATGTTGTTCGCCGACGGGATCATGATCGCCGACAGCGCCTGCTTCTCGGTGAGGACGTCGCCCGCCTTGACGGTGTTGAGCGTGGACTCGCCGTCCTTGTCGTAACCGCCCTCCTTCTCGGCGGTCGCGTCCACGGTGATCTTCTCGCCCTCCGCGCCCGGCTTCAACGGGTGGTCCTTGAGGACGATGTACGCCGTCATCGCCTTGGCGACCGAGCCGATGGCGACCGGCGTCTGCTTGCCGAAGTTCCCCATCGTGCCGATGCCGTTGACGTCCATCCAGCCCTGGCCCTCGCTCGGCCACGGCAGGTCGGTCTTGCTGCCGTCGAAGGTGTACGAGTCGTCGGCGGTGAGGGTGAGAGACGGCGTCGGCAGCGGCCTCAGGGACTGCGCTACTGCAAACACTATCGCCAGCAGAACGACCAGCGGGGTCCAGATCTTGACTCTGCGGATCGCGGTGCGGACCGGGGTCTGCGGGGGCGGCGGGGTGTTGGTCAGCTCGGCGAGGAGGTCCAGCGGCGGCTTCGGCGGAAGCGGCTGCTGGGTGGTGCGCTCGGGCCCGACCTGGGCGACGGGACGGGTGGCGTCGGCGCGAGGCGCGTCCGGGCGGGGCGCGGCGGGCGTGCGGGGCTCGTCGAGCGGCTTGAGCGCGACGAACCTGCTGGTCCGCTCGGCCGGCGCCTCGGGCTTGGACTCGGCCTCCGGGATGGAGGGGGCCTTGAGCATGGTCGTCGGTTGATCGACCTCGGGCTTGGGCGGCCGTAGGGCCTTGAACACGGTGGTGGGGTGGTCGGTGGGCTGATCGACGGCCTCGGCTCCGCCGTCGGCCGCCTCGGTCTTCCCACCCGCACCACCCGTGCGGGACGCGTCGTCGGGTGCGGGTGCAGCCTGTGGGGCATCGGCTGCGTCGGCGGCTTGCGGTTCGGGGGTGGCTGCGCCGGGGGTGGTGTCCTCCGGCTCGTCCGACGCGTCCTCGGGTGTGGTGGGTGCCGCGTCCTCCGGTTCCGCTGCGGGGGAGTCGGGTGCGGCGTCCTGGGGTTCCTCGTCGGCCTGTGAGGCCTCGGCCGCGTCGCGTACCGCGTCCTCGGGGGTGTCGTCCGGGGTGTCGTCGCCCGAGGCTGTGCCGGTGGCCTCCGGGCGTGCGTCCGCGGGCTCGTCGGCCTCCGAGGTGTCGTCGGCCTCCACGGTCCCGGGAACCGCGTCCTGCGGGCCGTCCTCGGTCGCGGTCTCGGCGTCGTCCTCGGCGCGGTCCTTCGCGGGGCGGGTCGCCACGAGCACGGTCTCCGCGCTCTCGGCGGCCTTCACCGCGTCCTCGGCATCGGCACCGGCATCGGCACCGGCAGGTTCCTCGGCGTCCGAAGCGCCCGAACCATCTGAATCATCCGACTCGTCCGACTCGTCGGAAACATCCGACTCATCCGGTCCCGCCACCCA
The DNA here is from genome assembly GCF_044768565.1 of Streptomyces sp. NPDC091280. Taxonomy (NCBI): domain Bacteria; kingdom Bacillati; phylum Actinomycetota; class Actinomycetes; order Kitasatosporales; family Streptomycetaceae; genus Streptomyces; species Streptomyces sp. NPDC091280. The sequence continues at coordinate 1,018,262 of NZ_JBIVUZ010000001.1, read as the reverse complement.
AGCCGCCACGGCCGCCCGCAGCCGGGCATCGCCCGCCGGACCGCCCTTGGCGGAAGGGTTCTGCGCATCGGAGTCCCCGGTGGCTTCGGCGTCCTCGCCGACAGCACTCACGTCGTCGACCTCGGCGCGCTCGTCGGTGCCGTCGGCCCCGTCGGACTTACGCGAACCGTCGTCGCCCGAACCCGAGCCACTCCCGGAAGCCCCGGAAGCCCCAGGCGCCCCGCCTCCCGTCCCGGCAGCCGCCGGCTCCGGCTCCGGCTCCGGCCGAGGTTCCCGGATCGAGAAGATCTTCGTCGCCGTGTCCACACCCCCGCGCTGGGATGACGTCGACGTGGCCTCCCGGGCCACCGCCATGCGCGGGTCGCGTTCGGACCTCGCCTCGGGAACCGGACTCGCGCTCCCCGGCGTCGGTTCTGCCGACGACTCGCGCTGCTTCGACCTGTCGGGGGACTCGCCCGCCACCGATGCCTCCTCCATGAGCCGCACGCCCACCGTGCGTCAACCGAACCGACCGAGACAGCCGTGACAGCCACAAAAACAGCTGAAAACGGCCGGTAAATCTCCTGCCCGCAGCCGGACAACGCATCCAACACCGTTGTCCGAACGATGTACCAGTGTCCTGTGTGCGGGCTTAACCGCTGCGGTAGACGAGAACGACATACCTACCGGTTCCACTACGAAGCGGTCACGCACCCTCGACAGACCAATGTGAGAGGGGTCACCCTGTCATTCATCCACGCGGGGAGGCATGGATGGGCAGGAGCCGCAGAACACTTCCGGAGGAGCTTCTGCTGCTGGCATTGGACCCGACCACGGGTACCACTGCGCAGCCGCAGTCGCTCGACCTCGGTCTGGCCGGAGCACAGCTAGTGGAGCTGGCGCTGGCCGGACGGATAGCCCCAGACGGGGATCGTATCGCCGTGGTCGTGCCACGGCCGACTGGAGATCCAACTTTGGACTGCGCGTTGGAGTTGCTGCGAAGGCGTGGCGCTCCCGTGCGTGCAGTGAACTGGATTGGCGGGCCCCGACTGGGACTTCGCCAGACCTACCTCTCGCATCTGGAGCGGTGCGGCATGGTGCATGCCGTGGCGGGTCAGATGTGCGGGGTGTTGCCCACGACTCGCTATCAGGCGACGGACAACGAGATCAGCCGTGAGATCAGGGCGCGACTCGATTCCGCGATCCGCACCGGCGTACCGCCGGATCCGCGGACGGCCGCGCTCGCCGCACTGGCGCACGCGGTGGGTCTGGGCAAGCACCTGTATCCGGGTAATGAGGGACGCTCGTCCCGCTCCCGGCTGCGGGACCTGATCAGGCACGACCCCATGGGCGGACTCGTGGCGCACGCCGTGATGGACGTCCAGAACGGTGTGGCCGCCCAGCCGCGCCGCAGCCCGGCCCCGGCCGGCCGCCAGGCCGCGCCCGGATCAAGGCCACCGGAACCGGCTCGTGGTGTTCCGATGCAGCCGCACCGCGGCACCATGGCGCGCGCCGTGGCTCACTGAGCCGCAGTCCCACGGCACACGCCCGCATCGATCACGGCAGGACAGCAGTACACGCACCACGCGCAACACCTGAATCACCCGCAGTATCGCCGCACCGCCAGTCCCCAAGACCCGGTTCGGGAGCCGCTGGTCCGAGCGGGGTGGAGTAGACGTAACGTCACTCCACCCCGCTCGGCCGCATCTACGGACGCCGTGGGCAACCGCAACCTGACTGGTACCTGCCGCATATCCACCGTTTCCCAGCGGTAGAAACCACCTTGGTGGCAGTCTGCTCAACAGCAGATACGCAAAGTGGCAATTTCGAGGCATCCAGCCGGAGGTGCACGTTCCCGTGGCGTCAAGTGTCAATCCCACCGTCAGGCGACGCCGGTTGGGCCAGGAGCTGCGTAGGCTCCGAGAGCTCAAGGGCATGACGGCCGAAGAGGTCGCCGAGCGGCTGCTGGTGTCGCAGTCGAAGATCAGCCGGCTGGAGAACGGCCGGCGCAGCATCAGCCAGCGTGACGTCCGCGATCTGTGCGGGGTCTACGAGGTCGAGGACGTCCGGATCGTCGACTCGCTGATGCAGATGGCCAAGGACTCGCGCCAGCAGGGCTGGTGGCACTCCTTCGGAGACATCCCGTACAGCGTCTACATCGGTCTGGAGACGGACGCGGCGTCGCTGCGGGCCTACGAACCCCAGATCATCCCGGGCCTGTTGCAGACCCGGCCCTACGCCGAGGCGCTCATCCGGGGGGCGTTGCCCGAGACCTCGCCGAGCGACATCCAGAAGCGCGTCGAAGTGCGGCTGCGCCGACAGGAACGGGTCTCCGCCGCGGAGTCCCCGCTGAGGCTGTGGACGGTGCTGGACGAGGCGGCCCTGCGCCGGGTGGTCGGGGGCCGCCAGGTGATGCGCGAGCAGCTGGAGAACCTCGCCGAGATGTCCCAACTCCCGCACGTCACCGTGCAGGTGCTGCCGTACGAGGTGGGCGCGCACCCTGGCCTCAACGGTCAGTACGCGATCCTGGAGTTCCCCGACGCGGCGGACTCCAGCGTCGTGTACATCGAGGGCGTCACCAGTGACCTGTACCTGGAGAAGGCGGCCGACGTCCAGAAGTACAGCGTCATGTACGAGCATCTGCGCGCCCAGGCGCTGAACGTGGACCAGTCGCACCAGTTCATCGCGGACATCGCGAAGGAGTACGCGCGCTGAGTCGCCCCGCCCGGCGGAAGGGGTCGCACTGTACACCTTCCGCCGGTCGAGATGGAAGCACCAGGGGAATATGCCACCCGGTCGAGTGAATGGCCGCTTCGCCTACCGATGTTGGCGAGTAGCGTCGATCACGCCATCGAGCAACTGGCTTTGGCGCAAACCGTGTTGTCACCTCCGGAGTGTTCGTGGCCGGATGTGACGCGGTGACAGCGACTCATCAACTGGCGTAACCGGAGCAAAAATGGCAATTCAGCAAGGCGCCAACGACAACTGGATCAAGTCCTCGTACTCGGCCGGGAACGGCGCGTGTGTCGAGGTCAAGTCCCCAGCTCTCGCGGCGTTGGCCGTACGGGACTCCAAGACCCTCGACGGCCCCACGCTGGCGTTCCCCGTCGACGCGTGGAACGCCTTCGTGGCCGAGGTCGGCAGGGGGGCTGTCGGCCTCGCGTGACGGATGATCACTCCAACTTCATAGCCCCACCGAAAGAGCCCTCTCGACTGGCCCGCCGTCCCGGCCGAGGGGGCTCGGCCATGCCCACCCACCAAAGCCCACCGGGCCGACCCAACGGCGGCCCCATGTCTCGTGCGACGCTCATTGGCCCCTGTCACGGTGACGGGGTTGGTGCCACGGATGCGTTCCCGTCCGCGCTACGGGGGCGGACCGGTGCGTGCCGGGGCGACGGGGCCGGTGCCACGGTCGCCGACCCGTCCGGGCCACGGTGCCCCAGTGGCTGGTGCCGCGCTCACTGGTCCCCGCCACGGACTTGGCTGGTGCCACGGACGCTTTTCCGCCCGTTCTGCGGGGGCCGACCGGTGCGTGCCGTGGTGACGCCGGTGCTACGGTCGCCCGCTCGTCCGGGCCACGGTGGCTCACTGGCTGGTACCGCGCTCACTGGTTCCCACCACGGTGACCGAGCTGGTGCCACGGATGCTTTTCCGTCCGCGCTTAGGGTCCACCGGTCCCCGCCACGGCGACCGCACCCGCGCCACCCCGCCCACCCGTCCGCGCCGGGCCACGCCCGCCGGCCCCCGACCCCATTCGCCAGCTCCCTGCCGCAGCCGCCGGGAACCCCCATCACAGACGCCCGCCCCGCGAGCCCCCGGCCCCGCCCAGCAGCCCCCTGCCACAGCCGCCAGGACCCCCGTCACCGCCACCCGTCACGGACCCCCGCCACAGCAGCCAGGGACCCCTCACGGACCCCCGCCCCAAACCCCCGTCACGATCCCCAGCCCCAGCCCCTGCCTACTCCGCCCCAGCACCCCCCACCTACCACCTACTCCACCCGCCCCCCTCCACCGGAAACGCCACATCGCACACCGCGTCCTCGGGGCCCGCGGCCGTCCAGTCCGCGAAGTACACCTCGCGGCACGGACCGGCGTACCGCAGCCCCTGTTCGGCGATCCAGCGCTCCACCGCCTCGAAGGCCGCCAGGATCTGCGGATGGGCCACCTGTGCCTTGGTGATGCGGGTGTAGGCCAGCCGTCGGGCCGGTTCCACCCGGACCGTCGTCTGGCGGGCCCGGCCCTGCCGCGCGGCCCACGCCCGGGCCGCCGCCTCGTCCGCGACGGGCACGCAGGACTCGGCGGGGCCGTCGCTCTCCATCGACACCTCGGAGTGGTAGACGACGAACGGCGCGCCGCTCACGCCCCCGCACTCCTCCGCCGCCGCCTCCAGGCGCCCCAGCGAGGCCTCGATCCAGGCCGGCAACTCGTCCGCGAGGGTGTGCCGGGTCTCGGTGATCAGCACCTGTTCCGGTACCTCGACGGTCTCGACCACGAACGTTCCGTACATCTCGGAGCTCCTCCCCGAAAGCCGTGCACGGAGGTACTCCGCGAGCGTGCGCTGCCCGGCGACCCGGATCTCGACGTCCGCCCAGTACGCGGCGAGGAGTTCCGCCGCCCGCGCCCCGTCCGCCTCGATCACCTCGGCGATCCGGGCCAGCGGCATGTCCAACTGCCGTAGCAGCGCCACGAGTCGGGCCCGCTCGACCTGGTCGGCGCGGTAGTGGCGGTAGCCGCTGACCGCGTCGACACGCGCCGGCGGCAGCAGCCCGAGGCGGTCGTACAGCCGCAGCGCTTTGGCCGAAAGCCGTGCCCGCGCCGCGAACGCGCCGATGGTCAGCAGCTCGTCGTCCACCTCGTCGTCCACCCTCGCATCCTCCGTCACCGGGCGGTATCCGTCCGCCCGGTGACAAGGACGCTCAGCCCTGCCCCAGGGGCAAGGTCAACACTCTTCTACGACAGTACGCACGACAGTACGCACGACAGGTCGTACGAGAGTACGTACGGCGGTGGTGCTAGGCGACCGCGCCCTCCACCGCCGCCACGACCTCCGCCGACTCCGGCTCGGTCTGCGGGGAGAAGCGGGCGACGACCGTGCCGTCGCGGCCGATGAGGAACTTCTCGAAGTTCCAGCGGATGTCGCCGGTGTGGCCCTCCGCGTCCGCGAAACCGACGAGGCGCTCGTACAGCTCGTGCCGGCCGTCCCCGTTGACCTCGATCTTCTCGGTCAGCGGGAAGGTCACGCCGTAGGTCGCCGAGCAGAACTCGGCGATCTCCTCGGCGCTGCCGGGCTCCTGCCCGAGGAACTGGTTGCAGGGCACGCCCAGCACGGTGAAGCCCTGTGCCGCGTACCGCTCCTGAAGTCGTTCGAGGCCGGTGTACTGGGGGGTCAGCCCGCACTTGGAGGCCACGTTCACCACGAGGACGGCCTTGCCCGCGTACTGCGAGAGGTCCGCCGAGCCGCCGGTGAGCGACTCGATCTCGACGGCGAGGGGACCCGTGTTCTCTGTAGTCGTCATAACCGGATGCTAACTCCGGTAAATGTCGTTCTCCCCACGGCCCCACCACCCTCCGCACCCACCACCCTCCGCACCCACCGGCCCGCCGCCTGCACCACGACCTCACCGGCCCGCGGCCCGCACCACGATCTCCCCGGCCGCCGTCCGCGAGTACAGCACCGAACGCCCCGCCCGCCGCCGCTGAACCAGCCCCGCGTCCAGCAGCACCCGCAGATGCCGGCCCACCGAACCGAGCGCCTGCCCGGTCACGGCGGTCAACTGGCTGGTGCTCATCGGCGATCCGAGGAGCGTCAGGACCTCCGCCCGCGAGGCGCCCAGCAGCGTCCCCAGACTCTCGGGCACCCGCCGCCCGCCGTGGTCGGCGAGGACACCCGCGCACGGATAGACCACGGCGTACCGGTGCGGTTCCTCCCACGACACCCACCCCGCCCTCGGGGTGACCGGCATGAACAGCAGCTCCGCGCCGGAGATCTCGCGCGGCGGATTGGCGTACAGGTTGATCTGCAACCGGTTCTCCCCGAGCCACCGCGTCCGCCCCGGTTTCAGGGCGTCCAGCACGGCCGCCCAGCCGCCCCGGCCCACCTGCGCGGTCCGGGCCACGACATCGGCCTCCAGCACGCGCCGCCGCCGCGCCCAGTACGGCCGTACGGTCTCCTCCCAGACGTACTCCAGGAGTCGGGCCGTCCGCTCGGGCAGGTCGTCGCGCTCCAGGACGGCGGGGAGCGGTCCGGCGAGGGAGACCGCGAGGTCGGCGCGGGCGCGCGCCGCGGGGGTCTGCCGCACCCGGGCGACGGTCTCCGCGAACGACTCCCGGTCCGTCTGCGTCGGGCAGCAGAAGTCGGCGATCCAGGACCGTCCGAGGGCCGCCCGCACCAGCGGTCCGGTGACCGGGTCGTCCGCCAACAGCGCCCGGTAGCCCGGCAGATGATCCCGCAGCCACTGCTGCTCACCGGGGTGCGCGCCGACCCCCGTGTGCAGCAGTCCCAGCGCGGCGAAGGTCTCGGCGAACGACGACAGCACGAACCGGCTCCGGGCCAGGGTGTCGGCGTTGAGCTGCCACCACCCCATCCGCGCCCCCGTCCGCACCCCTCGTGTTTCGCGTCCGCGCGAAAGAATAGGGCCCCCGGGCGCACCCCCGCAGACTCCGTGCATGCGCAGCTACCGCGAGCTATTCCGCATCCCCGAGTATCGGCCGTTCTTCCTCTCCTACGTCGCCCAGACCGCGGCCCAGACGATCAGCGGGCTGGCGCTGGCCACCCTGGTGTACGGGGCGACGCGGTCGCCGCTGCTGTCGGCGGTGAGCATGTTCGGGCCGCAGCTCGCGCAGATGGTCGGCGCGACCTTCTTCCTCTCCGGAGCCGACCGGCTGCCCCCGCGCGCCACCCTGGCCGGCCTCAACACCGCCTTCGCCGTCTGTACGGCCCTGCTGGCGCTGCCCGGCCTGCCGGTCGGGGCGGCCTTCGGCATCGTCTTCGCGCAGGGCCTGATCGCCTCGCTGGGCGGCGGAGTGAGCGGAGGCCTGCTGACCGAGATCCTGCCCAAGAACGGCTTCGTGCTGGGGCGTTCGGTCTTCAACATGGCCTCCGGCCTCACCCAGGTCACCGGTTTCGCGACGGGCGGCGCCCTGCTGGCTCTGCTCCCCCCGCGCGCCTGCCTGCTGCTGGCGGCGGCCCTCTACGCCGTCACGGCCCTCGTCGTCCGCCTCGGCCTCACGGCCCGTCCGCCGCGCGCCGCCGGCCGCCCGTCCGTCGCGGCCACCTGGCGCACCAACGCCCTCCTGTGGTCCGCCCGCCCCCGCCGCCTCACCTACCTCGCCCTGTGGGTCCCCAACGGCCTGGTGGTCGGCTGCGAATCCCTCTACGTCTCCTACGACTCCGGGTCCGCGGGCACGCTGTTCGCGAGCGCGGCGCTCGGCATGTTCGTCGGCGACCTGACCCTGGGCCGCTTCGTACCCGCCGCCCTGCGCGCCCGCCTCGACGTCCCGCTGCGGCTCCTGCTGGCCGCGCCGTACCTGTTCTTCGTGCTGCGCCCTGGCCTGCCGTGGGCGGCCGTCGCGGTGTGCGTCGGCTCCGTCGGCTACGGCGCGAGCCTCGTCCTCCAGGAACGCCTGATGGCGCTCACCCCCGGCGAACTCGCGGGCCACGCGCTCGGGTTGCGCTCGGCCGGTCTGCTCACCATGCAGGGCGTCGGCGCGGCCCTCGCGGGCAAGGCGGCCCAACTGACCTCCCCGGCAACGGCGATGACCCTGATGGCGACCGTATCGGCGTCGGTCACAGGGGTGTTGGCGGTATGCGCCCGGCAGAACCGACAACTGACGCTCTCTGTCGGTGCGTCCTGATCGGCACGGCTCGGGCGATCCGTACTTTTCCGTGTCCACAGGCATCCTTGACAGCGTCCGTACTGTTTCGCGACGTTTGAGACCTGCCGAACTGTTCGTGTCTCGTCGTACCGTGGAAAGAGCAGGCAAGGGCGCGCACGACGCGTCGTGGGGGAAATGTGGGGGGACGATCGCCCATGCGATCCATGCGATCCAACGGCAAGGCGGACATCACGATCCACAGACCGGAGGAGTTGACCACCGCGCTCCGCCAGGCCTGGCACAAGGCGATGGACGAGTCGCCGGACTACGCGAACCCTTTCCTGGCACCGGAGTTCGCGGACGGTGTCGGCCGCCACCGCGGCGGCGCGCAGGTGGCGGTGCTGCACGAGGGCGGCGAGCCGGTCGGCTTCCTCCCGTACGAGCGCAACGCCGTCGGTGTCGGCCGGGCCATCGGCCTCGGACTCTCCGACTGCCAGGCCCTGGTGCACCGGCCCGGTGTCACCTGGGACGTCCAGCAACTCCTGCGCGCCTGCGGCCTGTCGGTCTTCGAGTTCGACCATCTCGTCGAGGAACAGCAGCCGTTCGGCCGCCATGTCACCGGCACCTTCGCCTCCCCGGTGATCGACCTGAAGGACGGCGACGGCGAGGTCCCCTACCCCGAGTGGCTGCGCGGCGCCTACCCGGGCATCGCCAAGACGACGTTGAAGAAGGAACGCCGACTGGCCCGCGACCTCGGCGAGATGCGCTTCGTCTACGACGACCGCGACCCCGAGGTGCTGCGCACGCTGATGCGCTGGAAGTCCGCCCAGTACCGCAGGACCGGCCGCATGGACCGCTTCGCCCGCCCCTGGATCGTAGACCTGGTGGACCATCTGTTCCGGGTCCGCGAGGAGCACTTCACCGGCGTCCTGTCGGTCCTCTACGCGGGCGACCGCCCGGTGGCGGCCCACTTCGGACCGACCTCCCGCACGCTGTTCGCGGCCTGGTTCACGGCGTACGACCCCGAACTCCGGTACTACTCCCCGGGGTTGATCATGCACCTCAGGATGGCCGAGGAGGCGGGCCGGCACGGTGTGCGCCTGATGGACCTGGGCCGCGGCGACAAGGAGTGGAAGGACTGGCTCAAGACCCGCGAACTGCGCGTGGGGGAAGGTTTCGCCACCCGCCCCCACCCGGTGGCCACGGCCCACCGCCTGTGGCGCCGCCCGGTCCGCGGCCTGCGCAACACGGTCCTGGCCCACCAGTCCCTGCGCGACCCGGCGGACCGCCTCCTGAAGACGGTCGGCTCACTGCGGACATCGGGCCGGACGACCCGCAAGGGGTGACGACACGCTCCGCGTGCCGCTGCCCCCACATCGCTCACGCCCTTCATTCCTTCTTCATTCCTTGACGCTCCTCTTCCGCGCTCTTCCCCGGGCTCTTCCTCCGTCCCGTCACCCGCGCGACAGGCGGCCGTGGTAGACAACGCCGATGACGGTCGGGGCTGTTGACGGACCCCCGGCCCGCGGGCGACCGCGCGACAACAGGAGGGGGCCACCCGTGCTTCTGAAGACCTTCCGCTGGTCGTTCGCGGTCACCGCGCTCGGCCTGGCCCTGGGAGTCTGGTACGGCGGCTGGACGGCGTTCGGCGTCATCGCGATCCTGGCCGTCCTGGAGATCTCGCTGTCCTTCGACAACGCGGTGGTCAACGCCGGGATCCTGAAATCGATGTCCACGTTCTGGCAGAAGATCTTCCTGACGGTGGGCGTCCTGATCGCGGTGTTCGGCATGCGCCTGGCGTTCCCGGTCGTCATCGTCGCCGTCACGGCGAAGAAGAGCCCGATCGACGCGGTCAACCTCGCCCTGACCGACAAGGACCGCTACGAACAACTGGTCACCGACGCGCACCCGGCCATCGCGGCCTTCGGCGGCATGTTCCTGCTGATGATCTTCCTCGACTTCGTCTTCGAGGACCGGGACATCCAGTGGCTCGGCTGGCTGGAACGCCCGCTCGCCAAGCTCGGCAAGGTCGACATGCTCTCGGTCTGCCTCGCCCTGATCGTCCTGCTGATCACGTCCTTCACCTTCGCGACCCACGCCCACCAGCACGGCGGCGGCCACGCGGACAAGGCGCAGACGGTCCTGATCTCCGGCATCGCCGGCCTGATCACGTACATGATCGTCGGCGGCCTCTCCGGCTTCTTCGAGAACCGCCTGGAGGCGGAGGAGGAAGCGGAGGAAGCGGAGGAGGAGGCTGCGGCGGAACGGGAACGCCAGGGCGGACGCTCGGCGGTGGCCCTCGCGGGCCGGGCCGCGTTCTTCATGTTCCTGTACCTGGAGGTCCTGGACGCCTCCTTCTCCTTCGACGGCGTGATCGGCGCGTTCGCGATCACCAACGACATCGTCCTGATGGCACTGGGCCTGGGCATCGGCGCGATGTACGTCCGCTCGCTGACGGTCTACCTGGTCCGCCAGGGCACGCTCGACGACTACGTCTACCTGGAGCACGGCGCCCACTACGCGATCGGCGCCCTCGCCGTGATCCTCATGGTGACCATCCAGTACCAGATCAACGAGGTCATCACCGGCCTGGTGGGCGTCCTCCTGATCGGCTGGTCCTTCTGGTCCTCGGTACGCCGGAACAACTCCCTCGCGGAGACGGGGGAGGGGGAGGGGACCGGGGCCGCTGAGGGGGCGGGGGCGGCGAGGGTGCCGTAGAGCGGGACGAACTCCGGCACACTGAACGGGCAGGCGGACTTCGCCCCTCGGTGAACGGAGTTGCCCCCGTTGAGTCACGGCACCGTCGATGTCTTCGTCAACTACCGGACCGCCGACACCGGTTACGGCGCGGCGGCCTGCTACGAGTTGCTGGCGCGGGTCTTCGGGGCCGAGCGGGTCTTTCGGGACTGTGTGTCGATGCTGCCCGGCGAGCTCTACCCGCGGGCGATCCGGGAGGCCTTGGAGGAGACCCGGGTCCTGCTGGTGCTGATCGGGCCGGACTGGTTCGCCGAGGAACCGGGCGGTGGCAGGCGGCTGGTGGACCGGGAGGAGGACTGGGTGCGCCGGGAGATCCGGCGGGCCTTCGAGCGGGACATTCCGGTGGTGCAGGTGTCGCTCGACGGCGCTCCGGTCGTCGTGGCGGACGAACTGCCCACGGACATCGCGCGGTTGGCGTCCTGTCAGGCGGTGCGGGTCAGTCATCGGGCGCTCGGGGACGATGTGCGGCGGCTGGTGGACGGGATCACCGGGTTGGTGCCGGAGCTGTTGCTGCCCGATCTGTTTCCGCCGCAACGGGAGCTGCCCGCCGCGCCGTTGCCCAGCATGTTGCTGCAAGCCGACTACGGTGTGGTGCCTTTTGCGCGGGCCGACGATGAACTGCCGCGCCTGGCGGACTGGTTGGCGGGACCGGATCCGCTTGCCGCGCGGCTGGTGACCGGGGCCGGCGGGCAGGGCAAGACCCGGCTGGCGCACCAGCTCGTCGAAGCGGCGAGGGCTGAGGGGTGGACGGCGGGGCTGCTCGCCGAGCAGGTGCCGGAGCGGGTGCTCGACCGCGTCCACGAGTTCCGGGGGCCCCTGCTGGTCGTGGTCGACTACGCGGAGGGCCGTACCGAGCAGATCGCCGCCGTCGCTTCGGAGTTGATCGCCCGGCCCGCCGGACAGGGTTCGGCCCGGCTGCTGTTGCTCGCCCGGTCCGCCGGTGTGTGGCCGCAGCTGCTGCGCCGTCACCGAGACGACCGTGTCTCCCTCCTCTTCACCGATCTGGCCGAGCGTCCGCTGCCCTCGGTCGTCGCCGCGCCGGAGGACCGCCCCGCCGAGTACGAGCGCGCGCTGCACGCCTTCGCGGCCCGGCTGGAGCGGCCCGCGCCGGTGAGTGCGGTGCCCGACGGGCTCGGTTCGGCGCGGTACGACCGGGTGCTGGATGTGCATGCCGCCGCGTTGGCGGCGCTCCTCGACGAGGCCGCGGCGGACGACGCACGGGACGCGGTACCCGTACCGGGACCGGGCGGCGTGCCCGCGCGGCGCGATCCGTTGCTGCGGGTCCTCGACCACGAGCGGCGCCACTGGGCGGCGACGGCCGTGCCGTACGAGCTGCCGGGGCCCGGGAGCCTGCGGTACGACCAAGTGGTCGCGGCGGCAACGCTGTTCACGGCGCGCGGTACCGAGGAGGCCCGGACGCTGTTCGGCGCGCTGCCCACGTTCGACGGCGCGGGGCGCGACACCGTGGAGCGTCACCTGCGCTGGTTCTACGCCCTGTATCCCGGTCCCGACGCCCTCAACCCGCTGCGTCCGGACCGGCTCGGCGAGGACCTGGTGGCGGGCACGCTCCTGGACCAGCCGGAGTTCGTGGAGTGGGCGGCGCCCGTCGTGGGGGAGGTGCAGGTCACGCGGGCGCTGACGGTGCTGGGACGGGCCGCGCCGCGCCACCCGCACGTCGGGAGGGCGATGACCGCGCTGCTCGACGCGGACCCGGCCGCCAGGCTGCCGTTGGCCATCGCCGTCGCCACGCAGTTGCAGGACACCACGTTGGTCGGGGTGTTGGGCGAGGTGAGCGACAAGGCCGCCGGGCCCGGCTTCGATCTCGCGGAGTCCGTGCTGGGCCATCTGCCGGACAGCAGCCTGGCGTTGGCCGCGTTCATGGTGGTCAGCACCCGCGCCGCCCTCGAAGCGGAACGGCGCGAGGAGCGGCCCGACGCGGAGACGCTCGCCCAGTTGACGCACAACCTGTCCCTGCGGCTCACCGCCGTGAACCAGCACGACACAGCCCTCGTGCACGCGGCCGAGGCCGTCGAGATCTACGCGCGACTGGCCGACGAGGACGAGGAGTTCGCACCGGAACTGGGCTCCGCGCTCAACACCCTCGCCGGCGCCTACTCCCACTCCGGCTTCCCCGAGGACAGCCTCGACGCGGCGGTCCGCAGCTGCGAGATCCTGAGCCGGGCCGCCGACAACTCGCCCCAGCACCAGCAGCTTTACGCCACCGCGCTCACCAACTACGGCAACACACTGGGCGACTTGAGCCGTCACACCGAAGCCGTCGCCGCCGCGGAACACGCGCTGGAACTGACGACGGCACTCCAACTCCCCTCCGATGCGCCGGAGAAGGACCGGATGGAGGGCCTGTACCGGCTGGCGAACGCCCAGCACAACCTGTCCGCGATCCGCGCCGGAGCCGGCCTGCACGGCGGCGCGCTGACCGCCGCCGAGGAAGCGGTACGGATCTTCCGGCAGCTCGACGCCGCCGACACCGACCGGTTCCGGGACGCCCTCGTACGGGCCCTGGGCAACCTCAGCGCAGCCCACTCCGAACTGCGCCGGCCCCAGGAGGCGGCCGACGTCGCGGCAACGGCCGTAGACCTGGCCCGCGACCTGGTGGAGCGCCACGGGGAGGGTCATCTCCACTTCATGGCCGACGTGTTGAACAACAGCGGGGCCGCCCTGCGCCGGCTCGGCCGCCACGAGGAGGCCGTCGCGCACCTCACCGAGGCCGTGGCGCTGTACCGGACCCTGGCGGCCGTCTCCCCCGCCAACGAACTGCCCGCCCTCGCCGCCGCGCTCCACAACCTGGGCGACTGCCTCCTCGACACCAGACAGCTCTACAAGGCGCACGACGTCTACGACGAGTCGATCGACATCTACCGCAAACTCGTCGACCCCCGACCCGACGCCACCGAGCCCGACCTCGCCGAATCCCTCCTCGCCCAGGCCGACGTCCTGCACGAACTGGGGGAGTACGAGGAGGCGTTGACCCTCGCCGCGGAAGCCGCCGAGATCCTGCGGCGACTGGCCGAGACCGGCGCGGCGGTACTGCGCCGCAAGCTCGCGAAGGCGCTGCATCTGCTGGCGCTGATCCACGCCGACCTGGGCCAGGGCCCGGAAGCCGTCGCCTGCGCGGCGAGCGCGGCCGAGCACCTGGGCGAACTGGTCGCGGCCGAACCGGAAGACCTCTTCGACCTGCGCGACGAATGGGCGACCGCACTGTTCACCTACGGCCGCGTGCTCGACGAGAACGACCGGCCGGACCGCGCCGTCGAACCGTTCGCACGGGCGACGGAGGTACTGCGCACACTGATCCAGGACACGGACGAAGCCACCGGCCACGACGACCAAGACCACCACGGCTACCGCGACTTGCTGGGCGGAGTGCTCAACGACCATGCCATCAGCCTCAGTTCACTCGGCCGCCACGAGGAGGCGCTCGCCCGCGTCGAGGAAGCCGTACGCCTCCGCCGCGACCTGGACCAGACCGTCCCCGCCCACCGCATCGCCCTGTGCCAGTCGCTGAACAACCTGGCGGACACACTCGGCGACCTGGAACGCCACGCGGAAGCACTCGTCCGGGCGGACGAGGCGGTGGACCTGGCCGCCGTCCTCCGAGCCCATGACGACGAGGACGACGAGGACAACGAGGACGGCGAGGACTACGGAGAACTGCTGGTACACACCCTCACGACCCGGGCGACCCTACGGGCCGGAGCGAACACCCCGTCCGCCCCCGACCCGGCTCTCGACTCCGCGGTCGCAGACCTGGTCCGCGCCTGGCACGCGGCGCTCTCGGCGGAGGACGACGCGCTGGAGGACGTGGTCCGCGAAGCCCTGCGCGATCTCGCCGCGGGAAGCCCGCGCCGAGTACGCGAGGCGTGGCGGGCGGTGACGGGGGAGCCGTATCCACTGGGGCGGCGCTGACAGCCGGGCAAGGCCCCTCGCCACAGCGGACAGCGCGCCTACCCGAGAGGTAGACGCGCTGGTCAGTGGCTGTGCCCCCGGCAGGATTCGAACCTGCGACACCCGCTTTAGGAGAGCGGTGCTCTATCCCCTGAGCTACGAAGGCGGGGCGGCGGTGCAGTCGACGTACGGCCGCGCCACCGGCGTCAGTGTAGCGCGTGGCGGGTCGGCGGTCGGCGTCTCGGTGGGGGGTCGGGGGCCGGGGGAGCCGGGGGTGCGGGTACCGGTCGGCGGGAGCGAGAGTTGGTTGTTCCGGGGCGTCCCACCGTCCGTGCTTGCTAGAATTCCGCCAGTTCCTTCCTTCGGGTCGACACCTCCGGTCATCGAACAGCCGGACCGGGTGCCGACCCTTTTTTGATGCCCTGCGTCGGCTCCGCGTTCAGAAGTCGAGAAGTCCGGCAGCCCCGCAGCGCGCCCCGCAGTAGTCACACCCCACCACTCCGCACCGACGTGCCACCGTGCCCGTCGGTCCTTCGTCATGGAGTTCCGCAGATGACAGACACCGCCGCCCTGCCCGCGCCCCAACTCCCGCCCCTGCGGCGGGACTCGGGGTTCCGGAATTTCTGGCTCTCCCGTGCCGTGTCCGGTCTCGGGTCCGCCGTGACCGCCGTCGCGCTGCCCGTCCTGGTGTTCCAGCAGAGCCGGTCGCCGTTGCTGGTGTCCCTGGTCGCGGCGGCCGGGACGCTGCCCTACCTCGCGTTCGGCTTGATCGCGGGCGCGGTCGCCGACCGTGTGGACCGGCGCACCCTGATGATCGTCACCGACCTCCTCAGCGCCCTGTGCCTCGGTTCCGTCCCGCTCGCCCAGGCCCTGCACGCGCTGACCGTGGGACATGTCGTCGTCGTGGCCTTTCTCAGCTCCAGTCTGTCCCTCTTCTTCGACGCCGGAGGCTACGGCTTCGTCCCCGCCCTCGTCGGCAAGGACAGGCTCCCCGCGGCCAACAGCGCGCTCTACGGCGCCGACACCGTCGTCCGGATCATCGGCAATGGTGTCGCGGGCGTCCTCATCGCCCTGCTCCACCCCGTGGGCACGCTCACTCTCGACGCGCTGAGCTTCGCCGGCTCCGCGCTCTTCCTTCGGGCCGTGGTCAACTCCCCTGCCCGTGCGGCCGGTTCGGGTCCGCGGCCGGGTCTACGGGAATCCGTCCGTGAAGGGGTGCGGTTCCTGGCCGGGCATCCGACGCTGCGGGTCATGACCGTGGTCGGCACCCTCCAGTCGTTCTCCGGCGGAGCCATCGTCGGCCAACTCGTCGTCTTCGCCGACCGCGTCCTCGGCATCCACGGCACGGACGGCCGTATCGGCCTGCTCTACATGGCGTGGAGCGCCGGCGGCATCGGCGGCTCCCTGCTGCTGCCCCGACTGCGCCGCCGCTACGACGCCTTCCCGCTGCTGCTCGTGGTGCTGCCGGTCGGCGCGCTGCTCGGACTCGTCGTCGTGCTCTCCACCGACTGGCGGCTCGCGCTGGTCGCGCTGGCGGCCTGGGGGAGCGCCTACCTGGTCGTGCTGGTCAACACGATGACCTACTCCCAGGAGGTGACCCCGGCCGAACTCCAGGGCCGGGTCAACACCACCCGCCGCATGCTCTCCTCCGGCCTGGGCGTCCCGCTCGGCGCGCTGGTCGCGAGCGCCGTCACGGTATCCAGCGGGATCCGGGCGGGCATGGCCACCGCGGTCGTCTCGATCACCCTCGCCGCGATCGTCGTCTGGGTGGTCTGGGCCGTACGACTGCGCGGGGCGCGGGAACGGGCCGTCGAGGCGTAGCCGGCGCGGCCCCCGCGCTCACGAGTCCTCCCGCGCCTCCTACGTCCCCTACACCCGCTACGTCCCCTACACCCGCCACGCCCCCTCCGACCTCTACGCCCCCGGAACCCGCGTGAACCGCCCCGCCACCCGCAGGTCCGCCTCGATGCGGCCCGCCGTCTCCAGCAGTTCGGGCAGGACGGCCGCGACGTACTCGGCGGCCGGGCGGCGGGCCACATGGGTCGCCGTGTTCAGCGCGGCGACCACCCGGCCGGTGCGGTCGCGGACGGGGACGGCGAGTGCGCGCAGGCCCGCCTCCAACTCCTCGTCCACCAGGGCGTATCCCTGGGACCCGACCCGCTCCAGGGCGGCCGACAGCGCGCCGGGGTCGGTCAGTGTGCGTGGGGTCAGGGGACGTGCGGCGGACAGGGCGTCTCGTACGGTCGCCGGTGGGGCGTCGGCCAGGAGCACGCGGCCCAGGGCCGTCGCGTAGGCCGGGAAACGAGTGCCGACCGCGATGTTGACGCTCATCACGCGGCTGGTCGCGACCCGGGCGGTGTACTGGATGTCGTGGCCCACGAGGATCGCCAGGGACGCCGACTCGTGGATGCGGGCGGCGAGGGCGGTCAGGTGCGGGGTCGCGAGGGACGGCAGGGTGGTGCGGGACAGGGGCGGGAAGCCCAGCGACAGCACCCGGGGCGTCAGTGTGAAACGGCGGTCGCCGGACGGTGCCACCAGGCCGAGGTGTTCGTAGGTGATGAGTGCCCGGCGGGCGGTGGCACGGGGCAGTCCGGTCGCCTGGGCGACCTCCGTGAGGGTCAGTTCGGCGCGGCCCTCGCCGAAGGCCGTCAGGACCGTCAGTCCGCGGGCCAGGGACTCGACGAACTCCCGGCCCAGTTCCTGCTTGGAGGCGCCCGTCCAGGTCGCCAGGCCCGAGGGCGCGGCCACCGGGTCGCCCTGGGGCGCCGCGCGCAGGTCGTCCTCCATCGCCTCGACCGCCACCCGCAGCCGGGGCAGCAGCGTGTCCCGCAGGTCCGCCGCGGTGTGCCGGCTCGTGTGGCTCACGACGCTCGCCACGCACGCGATCGTCCCGGTACGGGGGTCGCGCACCGGCACGGACATCGCCACCAGCCCGGGTTCGATCAACTGGTCGTCCAGTGCCCAGCCGTTCTCGCGGGCCAGGTCCGCCGACCGTTCGAGGTCGGGACCCGGGGACGACGGCCCGCGCGGGGGCACGGCGGGGAAACCGCGGTCCTCCGGGTCCGCGGCCCGGCGCTCGCGCCAGCGCGTCCAGTCCTCTTCGGTCCACTCGGCCGCGAACAGCGGTCCCGGGGCGGTGCGTTCGGCCGGCAGCAGGTCGCCGATGCGGAAGCTCAGGGACATCGCGCGGCGGCGGGTCGCCTGGTGGATGAAACGGATGCCGTCCCGGTCGGCGACCGCCAACGACACGGACTCGTCCAACTCGTCGGCGAGGGCGTCCGCGCGGGCGTCCAGGAGGGACGGCAGGCGCAGGGCGGCGAGGTAGGCGTTGCCCAGTTCCATGATCCGAGGGGTGAGAACCGTGTCCCGGCCGTCGAGACGGACGTATCCCATGCGGGCGAGGGTCGCGGTGATCCGGTCGACCGTGGAGCGGGCCAGGCCGGTGGCCCGCTCCAGCGCGCTGAGGCTCAACGTGCCGCCCGCCTCGGTGAGTTGCCGCACCACGGCGACGCCCCGGATCAACGGCGCGACCGCCTCGGCGGGCACGGCTCCGGCACGGTCGTCCAGCGTGGTCTCAGCGGGCATCGGCTCTCCGGTACGGCGGTCTCGGCAGCCCTACGGTAAGCCCGCGCGAGCCGGGGCCGAGCGCCGAGCCGTAGCGCAGTCCATGTCCTGAGCCACGTCCCCGTCGCCGGTGACGCGGTCCCTGTCGCCGTCCCGTCGTCCCGTCGTTCCGTCGTCCCGTGGTTCCGTCGTCCCTGTCGCGGTCCCGTGGTTCCGTCGCGTCCCTACCGCGTCCGGGTGACCGTCACCCGGTAGTTGCCCGCCGCGTCCGCCCCCGCGACCGTCACCCGAACCCCCCGGCGAGGATCGTTGAACGATTCCCCCGCGCCGAACGGCGCGTCCGACAGCTCGGCGTGCACATTGGGGCTCCGGGTGCACCCCCCGCTGTCCCGATGCGCGTCGTACACCTTCACCGGCCCCATCCCGGTGTCGACGTCCGCCTCCACCTTGTAGATGAGGATCCCGGGGCGGCACACCGCCTCGTCGTTGCCCTCGCGGGTGCGCAGTTCCAGGGCGTAGCCCGTGCGCCGGGAGAGCGGGACGAAGACCAGGCGAGTGCCGTCGAGGCCCGGTCGTTCCAGCGGGGTCAGGGTGTACTCCGCAGTGCCCTTGTTCATCGCGCAGTCGACCTGGGAGGGGTCGAGCCAGCCGAGCTTCCACTTGTGCCAGCCCAGGAGGTCGTTGTCGGCGCCCCAGTCCTCGCTCATGATGTCCCAGTGTCCGACCGCGCCCCCGCCCTCCTGGGTGTAGAGGTCCGGCAGGCCGAAGACATGGCCGTTCTCGTGCGGCAGGACGCGGTAGCCGGTGCGGGCGTAGGAGCCGGAGCCGTCGTCCTGGCGGGAGTAGACGAAGGACGCGTTGGAGACCGGGACGCCGTCCGCGACCGGGGCCTCCGTGTTGCCGGCGAACGTCACCGACAGGACCGTGTCCAGGGCGGAGGGGCCCGCGTTCGGGGTGACCAGGACGTTCAGGAGGTCGTAGGCGCGGAAGTCCACGGTCGGGTCGGCCGCGGCCACGATGTCCTGGACGAGCTGCCGGTACCCGGGGTCGAAGGGCGCGCCGCGCTCTATGCCGTAGGACCTGAAGGGCTTGGGCATGCGCAGCCAGTGGTCGACCGGGGTCTCGGGGCGGTAGTCGAGGCGGCCGTAGGAACTGGTGCGGAACCACTCCTGGGTCTGCGGGAAGAACTCGTGGTAACGGTCCATGGCGGTGCCCTGGCCGGGGGCGTCGGAGAAGTCGACCATCAGGGTCAGGGCGTGGACCGTGCCGGTGGAGCGGGAGTAGCCGCCCGGGGTGGGGATGCCCTCGGACATCTGGGTGTCGAGGGGGCCGTTGATCATGCAGGCGCCGAGTGCGGAGGTGCGGGCGAGCGCGACCGGGCCCGCCGCCGTCGTGGCGCCCGGGGTGAGGTGTCCGGTGCCGGCCGAGGTGCTGACCGCGAGGGTCAGGACGGTCACGGACGCTAGGGCGGCCACGCGGCGCGGGCGTATCCGACGGCTGGGCTGCATACAGGGAGACCCTTCGCGCCACGGCAGCCGCCGGTCTCCGGCTGCACCCTTTCGATCACCCTGTGTCGTGCGGTGCGCGGGCGCGCGCTGGAGGAGACCGACCGTGTGGTGCGGCGGGAAAACGGACCCAAACGGGATGTGACCCAGGTCACAGGAAAAGTCCCAGTGAGTGGGAAATAACCGGGGACCGTTTCCCCGTTTGGTCATGTGTCCGAGCGAAACGGGGAGTGCTTCCCCGGATCGCCACCGCAGTCCGGGACCTCCGGTCCAGGACCCTCAGAACCTCAGGAGCACGCCGTGACGACCGCGACCCCCGTAGAGCGAAAGGTGCCCCGGCCGCGCGCCGACGCTTTGCGCAACCGGGAGCGGATCGTCACCGCCGCCCGCGAGATGTTCGTCGAGTTCGGCGCCGAGGTGCCGCTCGACGAGATCGCCCGCCGGGCCGGCGTCGGCAACGCCACGCTGTACCGCAACTTCCCCGACCGTGACGCCCTCGTTCGCGAGGTGGTCGTCTCGGTCATGGACAGTACGTCCGAGGCCGCCGAAGGGGCGCTCAAGGAGACCGGCGACGCCTTCGCCGCGCTGGAGCGCTTCGTGCACGTGGCCGCCGACGAGCGGATCGGCGCGCTCTGCCCGATGATCTCCAGCACGTTCGACCAGTTCCACCCGGATCTGGAAGCCGCGCGGGAGCGGGTCGAGCAGCTGATCGACGAGGTCATGGACCGGGCGCGGCGCTCCGGACAGCTCCGCACCGACGTGGGCGTCGGCGACGTGATGGTCGCCGTGGCCCAGCTCAGCAGGCCCCCGGCCGGCACCGGCTGCCTCAGCGCCGACCGCTTCGTACACCGACACCTGCAACTGTTCCTGGACGGACTGCGGGCCCCGGCCCGCTCGGTCCTGCCCGGCACCGCCGCGACGATGGAGGATCTCCGGCAGCCCTGACCGATCAGTCCGGGGCGCCACGCCCGTCTCAACAGCAAGCCGTCCGGCTCTCGCCGCCGTGGCGACCACGGAGTGTCGCGCGCCGACGAGCCGTCCCCGATCACGTCCTTCTTCCGAATTTTTCCGTCACGAAGTCCCGAAGTGGGTACCACCATGTCTGAAACAGCTCGAAGCGCCCCCGGCGCTCTCGACAAGGGCGACAAGGCGGCCGAGGCCGCCGCCGCCGAGCACGAGGCCCATTCCAACCGCTGGAAGGCGCTCGCGTTCATCGCGCTCGCCCAGCTGATGGTCGTGCTGGACGCGACCATCGTGAACATCGCCCTCCCGTCCGCCCAGACCGACCTGGGCATCTCCGACGGCAACCGGCAGTGGGTCGTCACGGCCTACGCGCTGGCCTTCGGCGGACTCCTCCTCTTCGGCGGCCGGATAGCCGACCTGTGGGGCCGCAAGCGCGCCTTCGTCGTCGGCCTGACCGGCTTCGCCGCCGCGTCCGCGCTCGGCGGTGTGGCCACCACCGGCGCCATGATGTTCGGCGCCCGCGCCCTCCAGGGCGCCTTCGGCGCGCTGCTCGCGCCCGCCGCGCTCTCCCTGCTCGCCGTGATGTTCACGGACGCCAAGGAGCGCGCCAAGGCGTTCGGCATCTACGGCGCGATCGCCGGTGGCGGCGGCGCCGTCGGCTTCATCCTCGGCGGTGTGCTCACCGAGTACCTCGACTGGCGCTGGACGTTCTTCGTGAACATCCCGTTCGCGATCGTCGCCGCGCTCGGCGCGTACTTCGTCATCCGGGAGCCGGAGGGCGGACGCAACCGCAACCCGCTCGACATCCCCGGCGTCCTGCTCTCCACCCTCGGCCTGGTCTCGCTCGTCTACGGCTTCACCCGCGCCGAGTCCGACGGCTGGGGCGACTCCTCGACCATCGCGCTGTTCATCGCGTCGGCCGTCCTGCTGGTCTCGTTCGTCGTCGTCGAGTCCAGGGTCAAGGCGCCGCTGCTGCCGCTGCGCGTGGTCACCGACCGCAACCGCGGCGGTATCTACCTCTCGCTCGGCATCGCCATCATCGCGATGTTCGGCACGTTCCTCTTCCTCACCTACTACCTCCAGGTCGTCAAGGGCTTCTCGCCGATCAAGACCGGCTTCGCCTTCATGCCGATGATCGTCGGCATGATGGTCGGCTCGACCCAGATCGGCACCCGCCTGATGACCCGCCTGCCGGCCCGCCTGCTGATGGGCCCCGGCTTCCTGGTCGCCGCGGTCGGCATGCTGCTGATGACCCAGCTGGAGATCGGCTCGTCGTACGCCTCGATCATCCTGCCCGCGATGCTGCTGCTCGGCCTCGGCATGGGTACGGCGTTCATGCCGGCCATGTCCCTGGCCACCCTGGGCGTCGAGCCCCGGGACGCGGGGGTCGCCTCCGCGATGGTCAACACCTCGCAGCAGGTGGGCGGCGCCATCGGTACGGCCCTGCTGAACACGATCGCCGCGTCCGCGACGACCGCGTACATCAAGGACCACATCGCCGCCGCGGGCACCTCCAAGACCCAGCAGCAGCTGATCCAGCTCCAGGGCCAGGTGCACGGCTACACCAACGCCATCTGGTTCGCCGTCGGCATGCTGGTGACGGCCGCGGTCATCGTCGGGGTCCTCGTCAACGCGGGCAAGCAGGGTTCCGACCCGGTGGCCTCCGGCGACGGTGACGGGGTCGAGGACGAGTTCAGGGTCCCGGTCGTCGCCCACTGACGGCACCCGACCCGGTCGTACCCCCTTCGCACCATCCGTACGTACGGGGAAGGGGACGCCCCGTACGTACGACTCCCAGGAACTGCCCTGGCCTCCGCGTGAGTCGAGCGGCTCAGCGGAGCCAGGGCAGATCCGCGCCCGCTCCGGTCGGCTGAAGTCCCTCGGCGACGATCTCCATGATCTCGCCGAGGGACTTCTGCTGTTCCGGGCTCAGCCGCTCGAACAGCGCCTGCCGTACGGCGCTCACATGACCCGGCGCGGTCCGGCGGAGCACCGCGTGGCCCTCCTCGGTCAGCACCGCGAACTGGCCGCGCTTGTCGGAGGGGCAGTCCTCGCGGCGCACCCACCCGTTCTTCTCCAGCCGCGCGACCGCGTGCGAGAGCCGGGAGCGGGTGATCTTCGCGTACATGGCCAGCTCGGTCATCCGCAGCCGGCTCTCCGGGGCGTCGGCGAGCTTGACGAGGAGGCCGTAGTAGATGTGCGGCATGCCCGCGTCCCGCTGGAGCTGGCGGTCGAGATGGTCCTCCAGGAGGGTGCTGGCCTGCATGTAGAAGCGCCAGACGCGCTGCTCCTCGGGGGTGAGCCAGCGGGGTTCCGGGGATGCGGATGCCGTGTTCATGGGCTCCAGTCTACGAGAGGTCTCCTTGAATGTTAAACAAGTGAGGCGTAAGCTCGTACCAGGACACGTTGAGACTTCAAGCATCGAGTACGACCCTGGGGAGTGACCGTCATGTCCACCGCCGCACCGGAGCGCATGCCCGCCCTCTATCTCAGCCACGGCGCGCCACCCCTCGCGGACGACCCGATCTGGCCCGGCGAACTCGCCGCCTGGTCCGCCGACCTCCCCCGCCCCAAGGCGATCCTCATGGTCTCCGCCCACTGGGAGGAGGCCCCCCTCGCCCTCGGCGCCACCGACCCCGTCCCCCTCGTCTACGACTTCTGGGGCTTCCCCGAGCACTACTACCAGGTCCGCTACGACGCTCCCGGCGCCCCCGAACTCGCCGAGTCCGTACGGAAGTTGCTGCGCGCCCCGGGCATCCCCGTGCAGGACGTCCCCGACCGCGGCCTCGACCACGGGGCGTACGTCCCGCTCGTCGAGATGTTCCCGGCCGCCGACATCCCCGTCCTCCAGGTGTCCATGCCGACCCTCGACCCGGCGAAGCTGATGGACATCGGGCGCAAGCTGGCCCCGCTGCGCGACGAGGGCGTCCTGATCGTCGGCTCCGGCTTCTTCACCCACAACCTCGCCGCCCTGCGCCACACCGGCGGCGGAGTGCCCACCTGGTCCTCCGAGTTCGACGACTGGGGCCGCCGGGCACTGGAGGCACGGGACTGGGACGGCCTGCTCGACTTCCTGCACAAGGCGCCGGCCGGGCGCTACGCCCACCCGCGCACCGAGCACTTCGCCCCGCTGTTCGTCACCATGGGCGCGGCCGAGGCCGCCGGCGAACTGGACGCGCAGCACTCGGTGATCGACGGGTTCTGGATGGGGATGGCGAAGCGGTCGGTGCAGTTCGGCTGACCGGCATGGTCCCCGCGCGGACTGCGGCCGCTCCTCGCGCGGTCTACAACTCCTTCTCGTACCAGGCGACATCCCAGTAGCGGCCGAACTTGCGGCCCACCTCCCGGTAGACCCCCACCGGCCGGAAACCGAAGCGTTCATGCAGCCGCGTGGACGCTTCGTTGGGCTGTGCGATGCCCGCGTACGCCCGGTGCACGTCCTCGGCCGCCAGGTCCGCGAACAGGGCCTTGTAGAGCAGCGTGCCGATCCCGCGGCCCCCGGCGTCCGGGGCGAGATAGACCGTGACCTCGACCGAGGTCGAGTAGGCGGGCTTCGCCCGGTAAGGGCTGGATGTGGCGTAGCCGAGGATTCGCTGTGAGTTTCCTTGGAAGATCCCGTCCGCGGCAACCTTCAGCCGGTATGGACCGTCTTCAGGGTGGGAGAGCAGCCAAGAGCGGCGCTCCTCCGGCGTGAAGGCGGCGGTGTCGAAGGTGATCGGGGTCTCGCGTACGTAGTGGTTGTAGATGTCGGTGAGGGCATCGAGGTCGTCCTCGACTCCCGGCCTGACCTGCACCTCTGTACGTTCCGACGGCATCATGCCTCCCTTGTGGCCGGACAGGGTACTGCAAGATCAGAAAAATAGGGGAGCGGGTCGGGAATTCTGTCCGGATTCCAGTCGTTGTTTCCATCAGATGCAGGGCACACGAGAAGAGTCGCGAGAACAGCGACATACGAAGAGCGCCAAGCATCCGACGAACACCTGCTGACCCACCATCGCAAGGGAGCACGCATGGCAACCCGTGCCGTCGCCCGTCGTACGTCCGCCACCGGCGAGACCTCCGACGCGGCACGCAGTGTTCGCGCCCATGGCGGCGAGATCGCCGACCGCGACCTGGTCGGCATGTACCTCGACGAAATCGCGCGCACACCGCTGCTCGACGCCGCCAAGGAAGTCGAGCTGTCACAGACCATCGAAGCGGGCGTGTTCGCGCGCCAGGTCCTCGACGGCGAGGAGGAGTCCCAGGCGGACGCCACCCGCGAAGAGCTGGAGGCCCTGGTCGCCGAGGGGGAGCGTGCCAAGGACGTCTTCATCCGGTCCAACCTCCGCCTGGTCGTGGCCGTGGCCCGCCGCTACCCCCGTAGCGGCCTGCCCCTGCTGGACCTGATCCAGGAGGGCAACGCGGGCCTGGTCCGCGCGGTCGAGAAGTTCGACTACCGCAAGGGCTTCAAGTTCTCGACGTACGCGACCTGGTGGATCCGCCAGGCCATCACCCGCTCGATCGCCGACCAGTCCCGCACCATCCGGCTCCCCGTCCACCTCGTGGAGGAGCTGGGCCGGATCCGCCGCGTGCAGCGCGAGTTCAACCGGAAGAACGGCCGGGACCCCGAGCACGAGGAGATCGCCGCCGAGCTGGACTCGACGCCCGAGCGCGTGACGAACGTCCTGGACTGGGCGCGCGACCCGGTCTCGCTGAACATGTCGGTGGACGACGACGGCGACACCCAGTTCGGTGACCTCCTGGAGGACACCTCCGCGGTCTCGCCCGAGCAGTCCGTGATGACCCTGCTGCGCAGCGAGGAACTGGACGACCTGATCGGCCGCCTCGACCAGCGCACGGCCTCCATCATCAAGATGCGGTACGGCATGGAGGACGGCCGGGAGCGCACGCTCACCGAGGTCGGCAAGGAGCACGGCCTCACCCGCGAGCGCATCCGCCAGATCGAGAAGCACGCCCTGCTGGAACTGAAGAAGCTGGCCAGCCAGACCGGCTTCGACGCGGCGGCGTAACGGCGCGACGGCCCAACCGCCGCGAGCGCGACGGGAGTCGAGCCGGAGGCGCGAGCCTCCGGCACCCGGCCCGGCGACACCGGGGCGCGGACGACCACGGCGCGCGCCCGGCCGCGTACGCCGGGTGGCGGGAGACCGCGCAAACATGGCCGTACGACGCCGCTTCAACCTGCGAGGTCGTGGGAACAAGACTTCAGGGCCCAGGAGTTCGGGCCCTGGGCGCCCTCCCGTGACCCCCGAGCCAAGTCCCGACGCACATCCCCCCCGGCGCCGGGACTCTCCCGAGCCGGGCTCCGGTGCCTGTCCCCCCAGGCACCGGAGCCCGGCTCTTCTTCTGCCGTCTCACGTCATCTCACGGCATGTCACGTCACGCCACGTCATCTCCTGCCGTCCCGTGTCCTCAATCGCGCGCGGCACGGCGGGCGAAGTGCGGGTGCGGCGCGGATGAGCTGCGGATACGCCGGGACGGCGGGGCACCCCGTACCTGAACTCCGGGGTGGCCCGCCGAATGGCAGATTGTGCCACAGCGGCATAGCCTGCCGGTGTGAGCAGCCCCACCCCGGCGCCGGATCGCCGCCCCGCCCCTCCCGCCGAACCGCTCTCGCTGACCGAGCGGCGCAAGGCCGAGACCCGGATGCAGATCGCCCGGGCGGCGGCCGGACTCTTCGCCCGGCACGGGCTGCGGGCCACCCGCGCCGAGGACATCGCCCAGCGCGCCGGTGTCGCACCGCGCACCTTCTACCGCTACTTCGCCACCAAGGAGGAGGCCGTCGCCCCGCTCTACGCGGCCGGCGCCCAACGCTGGGCGGACGCGGTACGCGCGGCCCCACCCGCACTGTCGGTGCCCCAGGCCCTGGAACACGGGGTGCGCCACACCCTGACCCCAGGGGCCGGTGTCTCCCTGAGCTCCTGGACCCTGGCGCGCACCCTGATCGGCATGGCGGAGTCCAGCCCCGGCCTGCGCAGGGTATGGGCGGAGGTCTGCCAGACATCGGAACGGACCCTGGGCGAGGTCCTGTTGGAACGTGTCACCTACGGCGTCCGCACGACCGCCGAGCCCGCGACGACGGTCGGCCTTGGGCCCGCCGATCCCCGGCCCGCCGACCCCCGGTACGCCGACCCGTCCCTCGCCGCGCCCGTCCCGGGCGTGACGTCCCCGGAGCTGCGCTTCGCCGCGGCCGTCGCGAGCGCCGCCGTACGGACGGCCGTAGAGGGGTGGGCGCACGGAACGGAGCACCCGGGTACGGGCGCCGGTCCGGCGGAGTCGGCGCTGCGGAATCTGCGGGCGCTGCGGGACTTTCCCTGGGGGGAGATCGGGGCGGCTCGGGGGGTGGGGTGAGGCACGCCGGAGGCCAAGGGGTGGGTGGCCTGCGGTCGGTTCACTCCCGCCGTGGCGGGCCGCCCGTTGCCGCCCTGGTCAGGCGTTCCCCCAACTCCCTTACGCAGCGCACCAGTTCCTCCGGTTCCTGGACCGTGAACTCGAACTCCAGCAGGGCCAGCCGGGCGGCCAGCCAGCGCACCTCGTCGCCGGTCGTGGCGCGCAGGCGGCAGCTGTGCCCGTCGAGCGGTTCGGGTGCGCCCAGCCAGGCCGGGATGCGGGCGGCGACGACGTCGGCGGGCGCGGCGAAGGTCACGGTGTACTCGTAGGCCTCCTGCCGCCGGTACATCGACTGCCGCAGATACTCCGCCGCACTCCCCGTCGGCAGCTCGCGCGGCGCGAACCGCGCCCCGGTGGCGAACGGCTCGCTCACCCGGTCGACCCGGAACGTCCGCCAGTCGGCGCGGTCGAGGTCGTAGGCCACGAGGTACCAGCGCCGGCCGGTCGAGACGAGCCGGTACGGCTCCGTCAGGCGGCGCGACTCGGTGCCGTCGCCCGCGCGGTAGGCGAACCGCAGCCGCTCGTGGCCGGCCACCGTCGAGGCCATCACGGTCAGCGTCTCGGGCGCGATGCTCGCCCCGTCGCCACTGGTCAGCGGGGTGGTGGCGGCCTGGAGGGTGGCGACCCGGTGCCGTAGCCGCGCGGGCAGGACCTGTTCGAGCTTGGCCAGGGCCCGTACGGAGGCCTCGTCCACGCCCTCGACCGCGTGGCCGGCGCCCGCGCGCAGCCCGACCGCGATGGCGACCGCCTCCTCGTCGTCGAGGACGAGTGGCGGCATCGCCTTGCCCGCGACGAGCCGGTAGCCGCCGTCGGCGCCCAGGGTCGCCTGCACCGGGTAGCCCAGCTCGCGCAGCCGGTCGATGTCCCGCCGGACCGTGCGCCGGGAGACCCCGAGCCGGTCGGCCAGCTCGCCGCCGGGCCACTCGCGGGGCGTCTGGAGGAGGGAGAGCAGCTGGAGCAGCCGGGCAGGAGTGTCCGTGGTCATGAGTTCTCGGTTCCCGTCATGGGTTCTCGGTCGTCGTCATGAGTTCGAGGATGCCGTAGAACTAGGACACGATCTGACCTAGTGGGGGCATAGCTTTCAGGACATGACCTCCACCGAAACCCTTGTGGAAAGCCCGGCCCCCGCCGCCTCCGCGGCGGCCGACCGGCGGCGCTGGTTCGCCCTCGCGATCGTGATGACGGCGGCCTTCATGGACCTCGTCGACGTCACGATCGTCAATGTCGCGATCCCCTCGATCCAGCGGGACGCGGGCGCCTCGTTCAGCCAGATCCAGTGGATAACGGCCGGTTACGCGCTCGCCTTCGCCGCCGGACTCATCACCGGCGGACGGCTCGGCGACATCTACGGCCGCAAGCGGCTGTTCCTGCTCGGGATCGGCGGCTTCACGCTCGCCTCCGCGCTGTGCGGTTTCGCCGCCGACCCGGAGATGCTGGTCGCCTCGCGCGTCCTCCAGGGCGGGATGGCCGCGATGATGGTGCCGCAGGTGCTGTCGATCGTGCACGCCACCTTCCCGGCGCACGAACGCGGCAAGGTCTTCGGGCTGTTCGGCGCGATCGTCGGCCTCGGCGCGGTCTCCGGACCGCTGCTCGGCGCCCTGCTCACCGAGTGGAACCTCTTCGGCCTCGAATGGCGCCCGATCTTCCTGATCAACCTGCCCGTCGGCATCGCCGGCCTGATCCTCGGCAGCCGCTTCATCACCGAGTCGAAGGCCCCGCGCGCCCTGAAGCTGGACCTCGTCGGCGTCGCCCTGGTCACCCTCGGACTGCTGATGCTGCTCTACCCGCTCACCCGGGGCGACGAACTGGGCTGGCCCGCCTGGGGGTTCGTGTCGATGTCCGGTTCGATCGGCGTCTTCTGCGCACTCGTGGCCCACGAGAAGCGGAAGACCGAGCGGGACGGTTCGCCGCTGGTCGAACT
This sequence comes from Streptomyces sp. NPDC091280, assembly GCF_044768565.1. NCBI lineage: Bacteria > Bacillati > Actinomycetota > Actinomycetes > Kitasatosporales > Streptomycetaceae > Streptomyces > Streptomyces sp. NPDC091280. The sequence goes on along the minus strand of NZ_JBIVUZ010000001.1, from coordinate 989,465 downwards.
CTCCCTGTTCAAGGTGAAGAGCTTCGCGGCCGGCATCGCCGTGCAGACCGTCTTCGGCGTCGGGCTCGGCATCTTCTTCCTGGTCTGGACGCTGTACATGCAGATCGGCCTGGGCTGGAGCCCGCTGCGGGCGGGGCTGACCGGCGTACCGTTCTCGATCGCCTGCTCGGCGGCGGCCGGCATGTCCGTGCAGAAACTGGTGCCGCGTCTCGGCGGACGCAATGTGCTCCAGGCCGGTGCGCTGGTGATGGTGGTGGGCGTGCTGCTCTACCTCTGGGAGGCCGACCGGTACCAACTGGCCATCGCCTCCTGGCAGATGGCGCTCCCGCTGGCCGTGATGGGCGCCGGCATGGGCCTGATCTTCGCCCCGCTGACCGACACGATCCTCTCCGAGGTGCCGCGCGAGTACGCGGGTTCGGCGTCCGGGCTCATCAACACCGTGCAGCAGATGGGCAACGCGCTGGGGCTCGGGCTGGTCTCGGTGGTCTTCTTCGGCTCGATCGGCGACCGGCTGACCCTGGCCGAGGTGGGCCCGGCGTTCGTCAACGCCTTCCAGAACGCGCTGGGTTGGGTGGCCGCGGTGCTGGGCGTGATCTTCCTGCTGATGTTCGCGCTGCCGGGGCGGACGGCGTCGGAGCGGGGCGGGGAAGTGTGACGTAATCACCACTTCTGTACTGGACACTCCGTTTTCGCGGCGGAGCGGGGCGGGGCCGGACGAGGAGGAGCGGGGGAGGGGTGGCGCGACGCGAGTCGAGAAGTGATGCCCGTGTCCATTAGTCGATGTTTGGCGATGTGCTGTGGTGAACCGTTGATTCATGAACGGCCATGAATTCCCGTGAACGGCCGTGGAAGATCACGACCCGGAATCCGTTTCCGGCCCGGATGTACGACATTCATCGCCGCCAGGTATAGCCGGTACAGCCTCTCGGAAATCAATTGCCGAGAGGCTGTCCGGTTTATTCGGCGGTCGCGCCCGCGGCCGATTCGAGTGTCGGTCGGGCCGGGGTGTGTTGGCGGAATCTGTTTGGTCCTGATCGGTTGCTGTCGGATTAGTGGGACGTCCCGTCCCGGTCGGGATAGGGGCGGACTCGCTCGCGCACCGGCAAAAGGGATAAAGAGTGCGGCCGGGTGAGATGTCTCGACGGCGCGTGCGGGGCGGTGCGCTGTCGGTGACGTCCCCGCGATGGGGGATGTGGGTCCGCCGTCCGGCGTCGACGGCGGCTTTCCGCCTGATGGGGAGTGACCCAAAGTGGGTCCGTGGTGTTTACTGGGCAGCGGTCTGATCCTGACGGGTCCGGACCTTTCCGGGAGGTCCTGGGGGTGGTGCCCCGGGGCCTCTCGTCTTTGCCGCCCGTTTGTGCGGACGCCATATGGCGCTCGCCGGAGAAGCTCCCCGCCGCGTCTTCGGCGGGACGCGGACAACGGGGATAAGCGGTTTGGTAATTGCGCAATGGGTGGCCACTTTTCGGCGGCTTTTCCCCTCGGATTGAGTGTGTTCTCCCGTCGGAAAACCCCGTTGCGAGGGAGTTTCGACCATGATCGCTAACCGTCCCGGTGCCTTCGGAATCGCGACTGGCTTATCTCTCGCGACGAGCGGTACGGTCTGTCCGGCTGCTGTTTCCGCTCCGCCCGGCCTCACCAACCGGGCGATTGCCGCACCTCCCGGAGAGGGAGGCCGGACCCGTCACTCCGGAACCTCGCCGACCAGCGGCGTTCCGGAGTCCCGACAGAACAGAGAAACAGGGAAAGGGATTTCAGACCCCATGCGTACCGTGATACCTCGTCACCAGCGCGTACCGCGGCGTGCAACGCGGCGCGTGTACGCCGGAGCGCGCGTACCGCAGGGCCCGCACGCCGGAGCGGGGGAGTGAACGTGTCCTCGACCGTCGACACCGCCCGCCCTCCCGACCTCCTCCTGGAGCACGGGGACCAGCCCGAGGGAAGCTTCCTGCGCTGGCTGGCGGACAAGGAGTGGCGCGCGCTGCTGCGGGCCGGCCTGCGCCCCCGTGCCTTCGCGCGCGACGAGCACCTGCCCATCGGACCGGCCGACCAGGACGTGTACATCATCTGGGACGGCGTCGTACGCCAGGACCGCTTCCCGCTGGGCGCGGGCGAGAACGTGCCCACCATCACCCGCTTCCGGGGCCGCGGCCAGCTGGTCGGCGAGGCCAAGCTCGTCACCGACGACTCCGCCGTGCGCACCAAGTGCCTGACCGGAACCGTCGTCATCCCGTGCCGCGCGCATCACTTCAACGCCCTGCTCCGCAAGCGGCCCGAGGCCCAGCGCGCGCTGCTGCGCAGCCTGGAGGACCGTAGCCGCAGCGACGAACTCGTCTACACGATGGCCACCAGGCCGCCCCTGGAGCGGGTCAGCAGACTCCTCGCGCATCTCGCCGACACCGCCGGCCGCCCCGACCCCCGGGCGGACCGCGTCAGGATCACCGGCCCGAGCCAGAAGGACCTCGCCGCCGCGCTCCAGCTCGCTGTCTCGACCACGGAGAACGCGATCAGGACCCTGCGCTACCACGGGATCGTCGAGGCCGGATACCGCCGGTTCGTCGTCCACGATGTGGACGCGCTGCGTCACCGCGCCGCCGGACACTGACCCCGACGCCCGAACGGCCCCTCACGGCCGGCCCTTCCGGCGCCCCCTGTTGATGTGACCCTCTGCCCGTTCATGTCCGCCTGATGCCCGAACCTGTTTACTTTCCGGAAATGTGGGCGTAGCCTCCGAGCGAAACCACAAGTTCGGGCACTGGTCGGAGGCGAACGGACATGTACGCACCGGAGCGGCAGCAGGAGATCCTCCGGCTGGCCCGTGACGGCGGCCGGGTCGACGTCGTGTCGCTGGCCGAGGAGTTCCAGGTCACCGCGGAGACGATCCGCCGCGACCTGAAGGCCCTCGACCGGGCGGGCCTGCTGCGCAGGGTGCACGGCGGTGCCATACCGGCCGGACGGCTCGACTTCGAGCCCGACCTCGCCGAGCGCGAGTCGACGGCGGCCGACGAGAAGGACCGCATCGCCAAGGCGGCCCTCGCCGAACTGCCCATGCAGGGCACGGTGATCCTCGACGCCGGGACGACGGTGGCCCGCCTCGCGGGCATCGTCCCGCTGGAGGCCGAACTCACCGTCGTCACCCACTCCCTGCCCATCGCGGCCCGCCTCGCGGACCACCCGGGCATGCAGCTCCACCTCGTCGGGGGACGCGTGCGGCACCGTACGCGCGCCGCCGTGGACGCCTGGGCGCTGCGGGCCTACGGCGAGATCCGCGCCGACGTCGTGTTCGTGGCGGCCAACGGCTTCTCCGCCGAGCACGGGCTGACCACGCCCGACCTCGCCGAGGCCGCGGTCAAGCACGCGGCGATGGGCGCCGCCCGCCGGGTCGTGCTGCTCGCCGACTCCGCCAAGCACGGCCAGGAGCACTTCGCCCGCTTCGGCGCCCTGGGCGACGTGGACCTCCTGATCACCGACAGCGGGCTGAGCCCGGAAGACGCCACCGCCATGGAGCGCGGCGGCACGCAAGTGCTGTGTGTCTAGAAACGAGTGCGCATGATCCTCACGGTCACCCCGAACCCGTCCCTCGACCGCACCTACGAGGTCCCCTCCCTCGACCGGGGCGAGGTCATCCGGGCCACCGGCGAGCGCATGGACCCGGGCGGCAAGGGCGTCAACGTCTCCCGCGCGGTCGCCGCCGCGGGCCGTCGTACGGTCGCCGTCCTGCCGCTCGGCGGCGCGCCCGGCGCACTGGTCGCCAGCCTGCTCGACGCGCAGGGCATCGAGGTCGCGCCGGTCCCGGTCGCCGGGGCCACCCGCTCCAACATCGCGCTGGCCGAGGCGGACGGCGTCCTCACGAAGATCAACGCCCCCGGCCCGGAACTGACCGCCGCCGAACAGGAGTTGCTCCTGGAGACCGTGCGCGGGCAGTCCCGTGACGCCGACTGGATCGCCTGCTGCGGCAGCCTCCCGCGCGGCCTCGCGCCGTCCTGGTACGCCGAGTTGGTCGCCCGCGCCCACGCGGCCGGCGTCCGCATCGCCCTGGACACCTCGGGCCCCGCGCTCATCGAGGCCCTGCGCGAGCACCCCGACGTCGTCAAGCCCAACGCCGAGGAACTCGCCGAGGCCGTCTCCCGCCCCCTCGCCACCGTCGGCGACGCCGTCAAGGCGGCCGAGGAACTACGGGAGTTGGGCGCGGGCGCGGTCCTCGCCAGCCTCGGCGCGGACGGCCAGCTCCTGGTCGACGCCTCGGGCGCCTGGTACGGCAGCGCGCGCGTCGACGTCGTCCGCAGCAATGTCGGCGCGGGGGACTCCTCGCTGGCCGGCTTCCTGATCGCCGGCGGCCACGGCCCCGAGGCCCTCGCCTCGGCGGTCGCCCACGGCGCGGCGGCCGTCCAGCTCCCCGGCAGCGTGATGCCCACCCCGTCCGACCTCGACCCGTCCGCCGTCACGGTCACCACCGACGTCCCGGTCGACCGCGTCCTGACGGAGCCGGTCGCATGAACGTTTCTACGGCCCTCAGGACACCCCTCGAACCGGCCGGAGGGCGGCGGCACACCCCGCGGTCAGTCACCCCGGCCACCACCCCGGCCACCCCCACCGCGACACCCCGCGGTACCCCCGTCCCCGTCCCCGTTCCCGTTCCCGTCTTCCCCCCCGTCCCCACCCCCGCCCACGGCACTCCCCGGGCGATACGCGTGCGAAGGAGCCCGCGATGAGCGAGATGATCACCGCGGACCTGGTCGACCTCGACCTGTCCGCCGATACCAAAGAGGCGGCGGCACGCGCCCTCGCCGAGCGCATGGTTGCCCAGGGCCGGGTCACCGACCTCGACGGCTTCCTCGCCGACGTCGCCGCCCGCGAGGCGCAGATGCCGACCGGCCTCGACGGCGGCATCGGCATCCCGCACTGCCGCAGCGAGCACGTCACCGAGCCGACGCTCGCCTTCGGGCGCAGCGCCGAGGGCATCGACTTCGGCGCCCCGGACGGCCCCGCCGACCTGATCTTCCTGATCGCCGCGCCCGCCGGGGCCGACGACGCCCACCTCACGATCCTCTCGGCGCTCGCCCGGCAGCTGATGAACGCCGAGTTCACGTCCGCGCTGCGCTCCGTCGGCGACGCGGCGGGCGCGGCGGCGCTGATCCGCGGCGACGAGCCCGCGGGCTCCACAGACTCCGCTGCGGCACCGGCGGCGGCCTCCGCCGGTGCCGCAGCGGACAGCACCGACCCGGCGGGGGAGGGCGACCGCCCCTTCCGGATCGTCGCCGTCACCTCCTGCCCCACCGGTATCGCGCACACCTACATGGCGGCCGAGTCGCTGGAGAACGCCGGCCGCGAAGCCGGTGTCGAACTCGTCGTGGAGACCCAGGGCTCGGCCGGTTTCACCCGGCTCGACCCGGCGGTCATCGCGGCGGCGGACGGGGTGATCTTCGCCCACGACGTGCCCGTCCGCGACAAGGCCCGCTTCGCCGGCAAGCCGACCGTCGACGTCGGCGTGAAGGCCGGCATCAACCGCCCCGCCGAGCTGATCACCGAGGTCCGCGGCAAGGCGGAGCGGGGTGAGGTCACGGCCGGCGCGGGCGCCCCGACCCCCGTCGAACGCGGCGGTGAACCGGGCGAGGGCTACGGCACCATGCTGCGCAAGTGGCTGATGTCCGGCGTCAGTTACATGGTCCCGTTCGTCGCGGCAGGCGGTCTGCTGATCGCCCTCGGCTTCGCGATCGGCGGCTACGAGATCAAGTCCGCGCCCTCGGTCATGCAGCACTTCGCGTGGACGCAGACCGACAGCTGGGCCGCGCTGATGTTCCAGATCGGCGCCGTCGCCTTCGGCTTCCTGGTCCCGGTCCTGGCCGGCTACATCGCCTACGGCATGGCCGACCGGCCCGGCCTGGTGCCCGGCTTCGTCGGCGGCATGATCGCCTCCACCATCAACGCGGGCTTCCTCGGCGGTCTGGCGGCCGGTCTGATCGCCGGTGGCGTGGTGCTGGCGATCCAGAAGGTGAGGATCCCCAAGGCGGTCCGCGGGATCATGCCGGTGGTGGTGATCCCGCTGATCTCCACGGCGATCGTCGGGTTCCTGATGTTCGTGGTCATCGGCAAGCCGATCGCCTCCGCGCAGAAGGGCATGACCGACTGGCTCAACGGCCTCAGCGGCTCCAACGCCATCCTGCTGGGCGCCCTGCTCGGCCTGATGATGTGCTTCGACCTCGGCGGCCCGGTCAACAAGGTCGCGTACACCTTCGCCACCGCCGGTATCGCGGTCTCCAACCCCAGCGACTCCGCGATGAAGATCATGGCCGCGGTGATGGCGGCGGGCATGGTCCCGCCGCTGGCGATGGCCCTGGCCACGACCGTGCGCGGCAAGCTCTTCACCGAGACCGAACGCGAGAACGGCAAGGCCGCATGGGTCCTGGGCGCCTCCTTCATCTCCGAGGGCGCCATCCCGTTCGCGGCGGCCGACCCGCTGCGGGTCATCCCGTCCTCGATGGTGGGCGGCGCGATCACCGGCTCCCTGTCGATGGCCTTCGGCGCGACCCTCCGCGCTCCGCACGGCGGCATCTTCGTGGTCCCGCTGATCGGCCACGCGTTCCTCTACCTGATCGCCATCGCGATCGGCATGTGCGTCAGCGCGGCCCTGGTCGTCGTACTGAAGGGCATGCGCAAGCCGGCCGCCGGGAGCACGGCCCCCGGAGCGCCGGAAGACATGGCGGCCCCCGCGGCGGACGCCAAGCAACCGGTCGCCGCCTAGCTGCTTTTGGCCCGCTGTGAGGTGTTCACGGCAACTGCGAGATTCGTCACGGTCCGGGACCACGGTCCCGGACCGTGGTGTCTACTGGAACGCATGCCTGAGCACGTCTCGATCCTCCAGCTGACCGGTGTGGCCGTCCTCGCCCTGGCGACCGTCGCCTGGGTGCTCGGCCTGACCCGCATCCTGCGCCGCGCCCTCGTCGAACCCACCGTGTGGCACGCGGCCCACCCGCTCCACGGCTTCCCGAACCAGCGCGCCACCGCTCCCCACCTGGAGTCCGTCGAACTGACCCCGGCCGAGCGCGACGCCTTCGCCGGTCTCGTACGACAACTCAGCGACGGCCGCTGAACCCCCCACCCGCACTTCCGCCCGGGGCCCTGCCCGGGGGTGGGTCCTACGAGACCTGCGCCGCCCGGCGTTCCATCGCGTCCCGGGCCGCGTCCTCGCTGTCGTACACCTCGCACATGTGACGGCCGTCGGGCGTGGCCGTGTGCTCGACCTCCCACAGGGAGATCTCCGCGCCGTCCGGCAGCAGGAACGCGTGCTCGTAGAGCGAGAAGCACGCCGCCGCGCGGCCCGCTCGGTACGGGCGGCCGAAGGCCTGGATGATCTGGTGCGCGAACGCCGTCGCCAGCAGCGCCGCCGTCTCCTCGTCCGGCTGGTCCGCGTTCTCGGCGCGACGCAGTAAACGCCGCGCGTGGTCCGCGGAATTGTCCGCCAGATACGAGTGCCGCGGCTCCGGAATCGGTGACAGGTGCACCAGCACCGGGAGTTCGAAGTCCGTCGTGTCCGGCGGCATCGGCAGCCGCGCGGTCGCCGTGCGCAACTCCTCCTCGTCGACATACACCTCGTGCTGCGCCTCCCGGCCCAGCACGGTGTTGTGGACGAGCTCCCACAGGGTCAGCGCCGAACCGTCGCTGAGCAGCCACGTGTGCCGGTACGTCTCCCGGTGCAGGCCCGCGCTGTGGTGCGCGGAGTGCAGCGAACCGTCGTACGCCAGCGCGCAGTCCAGGACCAGCCGTATCGTCTCGTCCGGCAACTCGAAGGAGTTCAGGGCACGGCCGAGCAGTCGCGCGAGGTGCTCCTCCGGAGACTCGTGCGACTCGGGTGGTTCGTACGCTGCCATGTCGTACGGAACGCTCAAGGCTTCTCCCGGCGTTGCTGCATGTCACCTTGTGGGTGCATACCGTAGCCCCTCGGTCGGACATCGTGCCCGAGAACCGAGAAAACGTATGCCCGGAAAACGCGCGGGCCGCGCGAGATGTTCCCGCGCGGCCCGAAATTCCGTCAAAAGCTGCCGGTCAGGCGGCACTTCCCGCGGTCCACTCGCTCCACGCCATGTTCCAGCCGTTGAGCCCGTTGTCCGGGGAGACCTGCTTGTCGGGGGAGTTCTTCACGATCACGACGTCCCCGATCAGCGAGTTGTCGAAGAACCACTTGGCGTTCGTCGCGCCCTGCGCGCCCTGCACGTCCGCGAGCCCCACACAGCCGTGACTGGTGCCGGTCCGGCCGAAGGGCGGGTTGGACTGGTTGTACCAGTAGTTGCCGTGGATGAACGTCCCCGACGAGGTCAGCCGCATCGCGTGCGGCACGTCCGGGATGTTGTACGCGTTGCCGAGGCCCACCGTCCGGCTGTCCATCGGCGTCTGTGTCAACTTCTCGGAGATCACCATCTGGCCGTTGTACGTGGTGTGTTCGGGGTCGCCCGAGGAGATCGGCAGCGACTTGAACGTCTGCCCGTCCCGCACCACCGTCATGGTCTGCGTGTTCACGTCGACCGTGGAGACCTGCGAACGGCCGATGGTGAAGGTCACCGTCTTCTTCTGCACGCCGTAGACGCCGTTCGCGCCCTGTACCCCGTCCAGGTCGATCTTCATCGTGACCTTGGAACCGGCCTTCCAGTACTCCTGCGGCCGGAAGTCGAGCCGCTGCGCCCCGAACCAGTGCCCCACGACCTGCTGCCCGCTGCTGGACGTCACCGTGATGTGCGACTGCACGGCCTTCTTGTCGCCGATCACCTTGTCGAAGGTGAACGACACCGGCATCCCCACACCGACCGTCGTCCCGTTGTCCGGCGTGTACGTCCCTATGAAGCTGTTGCTCGAACTGACCGTCGTGAAGACCGAGTTCGCCGCGGAGGTCTTGCCGCTCGCGTCCTTCGCGGTCGCCGAGATCCGGTACTTAGTCCCGCGTTCCAACTGCGCCTTCGGCTTCCAGCTCGCGCCGTCCGCGGAGACCGCGCCCTCCACGGCCTGCCCCGACTCGGCCACCGTCATCTTCACCTCGGTCAGCCGGCCGTTGCTGACCTGCACACCGGTGGAGTTGATGGACGCGTTCATCGAACCGTCCTTGGCCGAGATGACGATCTTCGCGGTGGACGCCTTGACCGACGAACCGCCGACGCCCTTGCCGTTGGTGTCGGAATCCGCGCTGGCGTTGCCGCCGCACGCGCTGAGGGTGAGGGTGCCGACCACCAGGGCGGCGATGGCCCCCAGTACGCGCCGCGCTGCTATGTCCGGCGTTGTCACGGGCTGCTCCAGGTTCGTGTGGTGTGGGTGATCCGCTGCGATGCGTGGACAAAGAGGGTCCCCGCCCCCGCACGGGTTCCCGCCGTTCCCCAAGAACGCCATCCGGTGACAGAACCGCGACAAACACCGGGACGAAGCCCCGGAAACACCGGACCCACACCACCACAGGACGCCTACCGCCTCCCGTACAGCTCCTCGTACGACGGCCACGCCCCGCCCGGCCCGTCCACCGACTCGGCGGCCCGCACCGCGCGCACGATCGCCCGCGTCACCACGTCCGCGCCGGCGGCGAGAATGTCGTTGAGGGCGAGGGGGTGTTCGGCGTCGAGCTGACGGGCCCCGGTGGCCAGCGCGAACACCGTGTCCCCGTCGTGCAGCAGATGCACCGGCCGCACCGCACGCGCGATGCCGTCGTGCGCCGTGCTGGCCAGCTTCTGCGCCTGCGCCTTGGACAGGTCCGCGTCGGTGGCGACCACGGCGAGCGTGGTGTTCAGCGGAGGAGGCGTGCGCTGCGCGGCCGTCTCGGCGAGCCGCCGACGCGCGGCCTCATGCACCCGCGCCTCCGGGTACGTCACCCGCCCCTGGAACAACTCGCCGTACAGGACGCCCGTTTCGGGATCCACGACCGACCCCGCCGCGTTCGCCACGACCAGCGCGGCCACCGTGATCCCCGACTCCAGCACGATGCTCGCGGTCCCGACGCCACCCTTCATCGGCCCGACCGCGGCGCCCGTACCGGCGCCCACGCACCCCTCGCGCACCCGCACCCCCGGCCCGCTGATCGCGGCGGCCTCCACCGCGGCCCGCCCGGTGGCCGCGTCCGGCCTGGCCTTGAAGTCGCCGCCCCGCCCCAGGTCGAACACACAGGCCGCGGGCACCACCGGCACGACATGCGCCGGATCCGCGCCCACCCGCACCCCGCGCCCCTGCTCCTCCAGCCAGGCCATCACCCCGGACGCGGCATCGAGCCCGTACGCGCTGCCACCGGTCAGCACGATCGCCTCGACGCGCTGCACCACATTGCGCGGATCGAGCGCGTCCGTCTCCTTGGTACCGGGCCCGCCGCCGCGCACGTCCACGGCGGTCACCGCCCCGCCCTCGGGCGCGAGCACCACGGTCGTACCGGTGAGCCAGCCGTCCCCCGAGCGCGTCGCGTGACCCACCCGCACTCCGGCCACGTCCGTCAATGCGTCAACTGTCATGGAGTCCAGTCTCATGCAGCGCGCGGTGGATCCGGGGACCGGTGGTGCGGTCGGGGCGGTTGTTGGGTCGCTGGTCGGCTCCGTGTGGAGCGTTGTTCCCCTGCTGGTCGACTGGGTACGGGTGCCGGTCAGCCCACCGGTACCGTCGCCTCGGCCTCGCCCGCCACGCCGGCCGAGAGCGCGGTCAGAGTCGTGCCGACCGCCACCGTCAGCGCCGACACCAGACCCGCCGCGAGCACCGCCCAGGAGCCCAGGAAGGTGCAGCAGAGCACCAGCAACGCGGCGACGGGAAGCACCAGTTGCTGGGCCAGGCCCACCTTGTAGTGACGGGCGTGCAACGCCCACACGCTGAACAGGTACAGCGCCGTCGGCAGCGTCACCGCGGCCGACGCGGCCAGCGTCGAGATGTGCGCCCTGCCGGTCGCCTCCGTGACCGCCACCTCCAGACCGGCGCCGATCGTGGCCGCCGACGCGAAGATCAGATAGTGGCCGTACCCCCACAGGAACGCCTGCCGGTTGGACCGGAGATGGCCGTGGATCGGCACCACGAAGTAGATCCACCAGGCGGCGAACACGATCAGCAGCCCGCCCGCCGCGATGGGCAGCAGTTCGCCCAGGGCGTCGTGCTCGTCCACCCCGGACCTCACGGCCACCGTGGCCGCCGCGATCGTCTCGCCCAGCACGATGATCGTGAACAGGCCGTACCGCTCCGAGATGTGGTGCGGATGCCACGGCGTAGGGAAGTCCTTCTCCGCGTAGCGCGGAACGCACAACTCGGCGATCACCATCACGAGGAACACCCAGCCGCGGGCCGGTTCCGGCAGGACCACCAGGCCCGTCCAGCCGATCATGCAGAGCAGCACGCCGCCCGCGTACCGCAATGCCATCGTCCGCTCCGGGCCGGTGGTGCCTCGCGCCGCCCGCAGCCACTGGGTGGCCATCGCCAACCGCATGATCACGTACCCGAGCCACACCAACAGAAAGTCGTGGTGCTCGAAGGCTCGCGCGACGCCGGCCGCGAGGACCAGCACACCGGAGATCTGCACCAGGGTGACGATCCGGTACAGCACGTCGTCGTTGTCGTACGCCGAGGCGAACCAGGAGAAGTTCATCCAGGCCCACCAGATCGCGAAGAACTGCATCGAGTAGCTGAGGACGCCCTGTCCCGCGTGCCCCTCGGCCAAGGCGTGCGCCAGCTCGACCCCCGCCTGCGCGATCGCCACGACGAAACACAGGTCGAAGAAAAGCTCCAGCGGCGAGGCGACCCGGTGTGGTTCGTCCCGGCCGCGGGCGGTCAGCGGGCGCAGGGGTCTGGGAATCTCGGACGTCATGCCCACAAGCACAGCAGATAACGGCACGATTTTCAGAAGCGGGCCGCTCGGTCGCCGGGCCGCCGTCCACGGGGCGCACTCGTGGCCGCCGTGGCCGTACGCTGGAGACATGAGTACCGTCCCCGCCCCCGAGCCGCGCGAACCGAGCGGGCCGGGCCGTCCGAAGCCCGCCCTGGTCTTCGACGACCCGCTGAGCCGGCCCTCCGCGGACGACACGGACCGTGGGTGGGGCGAGCGGGCCGAGGGCGACAGCGCCGCCGATCTCAGGCGCTTCCTCGACGAGAAGCCGCCCCACCACATCTGAGCCGCCGGTCACGGCTCTCGTAACGCCCGGGTCGTCGGCTACGGCTCCCGGTGTCCGTTGCCGCGCTGGGCGACCAGCGCGTCGCGGATCTCCTTGAGGACCTCCAGCTCGGTGATCTCGATGACCTCGTGCGTGCCCTCCTTGGCCTTGCGCTGGGCCTCCTGCCGGGCCAGGTACTTCGACATCGGCAGGACCATCAGGAAGTAGACCACCGCGGCGGTGATCACGAAGCTGAGGGCGGCGCCCAGCACCGAGCCCCACATCAGCTGGATGCCCTTGTCCCCTGAGCAACTGTCGCTCAGGCACGAGCTGTAGCTGTCGAGGTTCTGCGTGCCGATCGCGCCGACGAGCGGGTTGATGAGCCCCTTCACCACCGAGTTGACGATGTTCGTGAAGGCGGCGCCGATGACCACCGCGACTGCCAGATCGACGACGTTCCCGCGCATCAGGAAGGTCTTGAACCCCTGCCAGACGCCCGGTTCTTTCTTCTTCTCGCTCAACTCGGAGCCTCTTCTCGCACGCGCAGGGTGTGGAACCAACAGCTCCGCAACCTACGTCACGGCGAGGCCGCCGTGTCCAATTCCGTAACTCGAACGAGGGACTTGACACGAATTCGCACAGGCGCCTGAAGGAGCGGCTCACGAAACGAAGAGCACGGATCAATACATCGTCACCGCCAGCCGCGCGGTGGCGCTCGCACCGGCCAGCCGCGCCGCCGTGGCACGCGGCACCGAGAGCACCACCAACGCCCCGCTGCCCGCCGCCTCGTCGAGCGGCTCGGGCACCTTCGTCACCCGCACCCCGCGCGCGACCACTTCGGCGTCACCGCCCGCCGCCGTGTCCTGCGCCGCGATCACGTCGACCCGGTCGCCGGACCGCAGCAGCCGGACCGTACCGGCGTCGGCGATCCGCACCGGAGCCGACACCCATTCGACCGCCCCGCGCTGCTGCCGTACCGGGTCGGCCACCGGATGCCCGCGGGGACGGTCGCCGTGCCGCGCCTGCGCCGTGTCGCGCGGGCCCGCCGCCACGAGCGCGACCGCCGTCACCGCGAGCCCGGCGGCCACGGCCCGCCTGCGGTGCCGTAGCAGCCGGCGCAGTCGGTACCACCCGCCGCGCACCCGCACCGGCGCGAAGTGCGGCACCTCGCACGTCGCCGGAGCGTCGGTGCCCAACGGGCGCGGAATGGCAGGGGAGATGAGAGGAGAACCGGGAGGGGAGAGGGACATGTGGATCACCACCTGCGACGAGGGATCGATTTGCGCTCCCACGATGCGGGAATTCCTCGCGGTCCGCCGAGGCCCGTGCGCTACCCGCCGGTTGTGGACAACTGCCTCACCCGAACGGGAAGTTCCGCAACCGGGAAGCGCCCGTCGTCCCCACCGCCCGGTCCGCTACGGCAGCTCGAAGCCCGGATCCATTCCGCCCAGCGCGTTCGCGCACAGGCAGTCCCGCGCCCCGTTCTCAGGCAGCGCGGCCACCGTGTCGAACAGCACGCCCCGCAGCCGGTCCACGTTGGCCGCGAACACCTGGAGCACCTCGTCGTGGGAGACGCCCTCGCCGGTCTCGGCGCCCGCGTCGAGGTCGGTGACCAGGGTCAACGAGGAGTAGCAGAGCTCCAGTTCGCGGGCGAGAGGTGCCTCGGGATGGCCGGTCATGCCGACCACGGACCAGCCCTGGGCCTGGTGCCAGAGGGATTCGGCGCGGGTCGAGAAGCGCGGCCCCTCGACCACCACTAGCGTGCCGCCGTCGACTGGCTCCCAGTCCCGCCCGCGCGCGGCCTTCAGCGCCGCCGCCCGGCCGGTCGGGCAGTAGGGGTCGGCCAGGGACACGTGCACGACGTTCGGCACCCCGCCACCGGGCAGCGGGAGCCCGTCGAAGTACGTCGCCGCCCGCGACTTCGTACGGTCCACCAGCTGGTCCGGCACCAGCAGCGTGCCCGGCCCGTGCTCGGGGCGCAGCCCGCCCACCGCGCACGGACCGAGGACCTGGCGCACGCCCACGGAACGCAACGCCCAGAGGTTGGCCCGGTAGTTGATGCGGTGCGGAGGCAGATGGTGGCCGCGTCCGTGCCGGGGCAGGAACGCGACCCGCCGGCCTGCGATCTCGCCGAGGAAGAGGGAGTCGCTGGGTGGCCCGTAGGGCGTGTCCACCTGGATCTCGGACACGTCGTCCAGGAACGAGTAGAAGCCGGAGCCGCCGATTACGCCGATCTCTGCGTTCGCCATGACCAGCACACTAGCCGCCCCCGAAAAGGCGCAGGAGCGGCCTCGGGAACCGGTGCGGAAACTGACTCGGAATCGGCTCGGTACTGGTTCGGAGACCGGCTCGGCACCGGTTCGGAAAAACGCCGAAGACCCTGTCGTCGTACGACGACAGGGTCTTCGGTCGAGAAGTCCTGCGTGACCTACTGGCCTACGCGGCCGAGCTGCTGCTGCCGGTCGAGGAGCCGGAGCTCGACGACTTCGACGTGGAGTCCGAAGACGACGACGAGGACGTGGTCGACGGGGTGGACGGCTTGGCGTCCGAGGACGTCGACGGCTTCGAGGTGGCCGGCGAGCTGCTCGACGAGGAGCCGCGGCTGTCGTTCCGGTAGAAGCCGGAGCCCTTGAAGACAATGCCGACCGCGGAGAACACCTTCTTCAGGCGGCCACCGCAATTGGGGCACTCGGTCAGCGCGTCGTCGGTGAACTTCTGGACCGCTTCAAGGCCCTCGCCGCACTCGGTGCACTGGTACTGGTAGGTCGGCACTGTGTCTTCCTCCTGGCACTCTCACTCAATGAGTGCTAACGAGCGTCCATAGTGACCTATTCCCGGGGATCAGTCCACTGCCACCGGCACGCGGTGACCGACGCCACGTGCCACCGTGCGGTGGTGGGGCCGGGTCGCGAGGTGTGACCGGAGTGCGATCAGGGTCCCCAGGGCGAGCACCGTACCGGCCATCGGCACCAGGAAACCGGCGCCGCCCCACAGGCGGTCCTCCAACTGTCCGGCGACGGTGACGGCGGCGGCCTGGCCCAGGGCGACCGCGCCGGTCAGCCAGGTGAAGGCCTCGGTGCGGGCACCGGCCGGAACGAGGCCCTCGACCAGGGTGTAGCCGGTGATCAGGGCGGGCGCGATGCACATGCCGACCAGGAGACCGAGGCCGGCCAGCAGCAGCACCGAGTGGGCGGTCCACAGCGCGGACGCGGTCAGCGCGAGGGCCGCGTAGCCCACCAGTAGTCGGCGCTGCGGGGCGATCTTCCAGGCAACGGCACCGCAGACGACCCCGGAGAGCATGTTGCCGGCGGCGAAGGTGCCGTAGAGGACGCCGTTCAGGCCCGGCTCGCCGATTGACTCGGTGAAGGCGGCCAGGGAGACCTGCATTCCGCCGAAGACGGAACCGATGCCCAGGAAGGTCACGATCAGTACGCGCACTCCGGGGACACGCAGTGCGGAAACGTGCTCCACGCGCGCGTGCCGGTCGGTGGTCACGGTGGGCTGGGTGCTCTTCCGGGCGGCGAAGAGCAGGCCGCCGACCAGGGTGAGTCCGGCCTCCGTGACCAGGCCGGCCGCCGGGTTCACGGTGGTGCACAGGGCGGTCGCCAGCAACGGGCCGAAAACGAAGGTCAGTTCGTCGGTGACGGACTCGAAGGCCGCGGCGGTCGTCATGAGGGGCGAGTCCTGGAGCCGTACGCCCCAGCGGGCGCGCACCATGGGCCCGATCTGCGGCACCGAGGCACCGGTCGGCACGGCCGCCGCGAACAGCGCCCACAAGGAGGCGTGGGCGAGCGCGAGCGCGGTGAACGTCAGGCCCGACAGCGTGTGCACCAGGACGCCGGGAATCAGCACGGCCCGCTGCCCGTGGCGGTCGGCCAGGCGCCCGCTGTAGGGGGCGAACAGGGCCATGGAGACACCGGTGACGGCCGCGGCGGCGCCCGCCGCGCCGTAGGAGCCGGTGGTGTGCTGCACGAGCAGCACGATGGAGATGGTGAGCATCGCGAACGGCTGACGCGCGGCGAAGCCGGGAAGCAGGAACGTCCAGGCGCCGCGCGTGCGCAGCAACTGCCCGTATCCCGGACGAGAGGTGACCGTGGATGCCACGGCCCGTGCCTTTCTGCCACCTGGTAGCGCGCCCTGTGCGGGGGGCGCCGAGCACTGTCCTCTTGCGCGGAACTGCGGTAGATACCGTGCCCGCTGCGGAGGAGGGGTTCGGCCGCCATACGGTCGCGCCAGCACTGCGTCAGGCAGAGTTGGTTCGATCTGAATGTGCCTTCATCGTACAGGGAGTGAAGCCCGGTGGACCTGTGAAAACGGGCACCACGCGCGCGTTCACCTGTGATTGGTGAACGTGTGAACCGTACGAAACATGCCCTTAACGACCGGCCGCGGCATTGTCCGTGCCGAGCCAGCTCGCCAGCTTCCCGCCGCGGCCCACCGCCCGCAGCCGCTGTTCGGCCGCGTCCCGGACCGGATCCGTCGCCACGACCAGGAGTTCGTCGCCGCGCCGCAGGACCGTCGAGGGCAGTGGGACG
The DNA here is from genome assembly GCF_044768565.1 of Streptomyces sp. NPDC091280. Taxonomy (NCBI): domain Bacteria; kingdom Bacillati; phylum Actinomycetota; class Actinomycetes; order Kitasatosporales; family Streptomycetaceae; genus Streptomyces; species Streptomyces sp. NPDC091280. The sequence continues at coordinate 972,844 of NZ_JBIVUZ010000001.1, read as the reverse complement.
AACGATTTTCCGTCGCGTACGACCAGGGTCACCGCGGCCCCGGCCGGCAGTCTCAGCTCGTTGACCTCGACGCCGTGCATCTTCGACTCCCCGGGGATCGCGACGGACAGCAGATGTCCGCGCAGCCGTTCCAGGGGGGCCGATTCGATGCCGAGGTCGGCGGCCTCCGCGCCCTCACCGAGCTTCAGCTTGCGCGCCAGCCAGGGCAGCGTCGGCCCCTGGACGAGGGTGTAGACGACGACCAGGACGAAGACGATGTTGAAGACGCGACGGCTGCCGGTGACGCCGTTCACCATGGGGATGGTCGCCAGGATGATGGGCACCGCGCCCCGCAGCCCGGCCCAGGACATCAGCGACTGCTCCTGCCAGGGCACCCGGAACGGTGTGAGGCTGACCACCACGCTGAGCGGTCGGGCCACCATCGTCAGCACCAGGCCGATGATCAGCGCCGGCCAGACGTCGTCCCCGAGCTCGTGCGGGGTGACCAGCAGGCCGAGCAGGACGAACATGCCGATCTGGGCGATCCAGCCCAGCCCGTCGGCGAAACCGCGCGTCGCGGGCCAGTGGGGGAGCTTGGCGTTGCCGAGGACCATCGCGGCGAGATAGACCGCGAGGAAGCCGCTGCCGTGCGCCAGGGCGCCCGCCGCGTACGCGGTGACCGCGATCGCCAGCACGGCGATCGGGTAGAGGCCGGAGGCGGGCAGCGCCACATGCCGCAGCCCCCAGGAGCCGAGCCAGCCCACCGCGAGGCCGATGGCCGCGCCGATGGCCAGCTCCAGGGCTATCTCGCCCACCAGGGTGTACCAGTGCTCGACCGGGCCCGCCGTGGAGAAGGCGACGACCAGGATGACCACGGGTGCGTCGTTGAAGCCGGACTCGGCCTCCAAAGTGCCCGTCACGCGCGCGGGGAGGGGGATTCTGCGCAGCACGGAGAAGACCGCCGCCGCGTCCGTCGAGGACACCACCGCCCCGATGATGAACGCCTGCCGCCACTCCAGTCCGACCAGATAGTGCGCGCCCGCGGCCGTGACGCCGACACTCACCGCCACTCCTGCCAGCGCCAGGGTGGCGGCCGACGACAGGACCGGCTTGACCTCTTTCCACTTGGTGCCGAGTCCGCCCTCGGCCAGGATCACGACCAGGGCCGCGTATCCGATGACCTGGGTCAGCTCGGTGTTGTCGAAGTGGATGTCGCCGACGCCGTCCTGGCCCATGGCGATACCGATCCCCAGGTAGACGAGCAGGCTGGGGAGCCCGCTGCGCGAGGAGATCCGGACCGCCGCGACGGCGACGAGCAGGACGAGCGAGCAGACGAGCAGAAGCTGGTCGAGGTGGTGGACAGTCAGAAAGCTTCCCTTCCTCGGCTGACGCGCGTCCGGGGCGGCAGCACATGTACAGGGGACGCGGGACGGCGGCGCCACACATCCAAGTACTTCGTTACCTTACCTAACTCTTGACGCTTTCTTGACACTCCGCGAGGCAAGATCGAACGCCCGTCCGCGCCGGTACCCGACTCCGCGTCAAGTCGCTCGGAAGCCTGCGCCTATGGTTGCTCCAGCGCTCAGTCAAAAGCACAGCCCGCCCTGCCGCTCGCGTTAGGACAGCAAGGACAGCGATGCCCCCCAACACCACCGCCTCATCGGGTCATAAGCCCGGCAAGTCCGGCAGGAAAAAGGGGCGCAAAGCCCGTCTATTGGTTCTCGTCCTGGTCATGGCCATCATCGGGGGCATCGCCTACGGCGCCTACTGGTCCGTCAGTACGGTCCGGGCCTCCCTGCCGCAGACCACGGGTTCGATCACCCTCGACGGCCTGTCGGGGCCCGTGGACGTCAAGCGCGACAGCTACGGCATCCCGCAGATCTACGCGTCCTCCGACGAGGACCTGTTCATGGCCCAGGGCTACGTCCAGGCGCAGGACCGGTTCTACGAGATGGACGTGCGCCGGCACATGACCGCCGGGCGGCTGTCCGAGATGTTCGGCAAGGGGCAGGTCAAGAACGACGAGTTCCTGCGCACCCTGGGCTGGGACCGGGTCGCCGAGAAGGAGTACGACACCAAGCTGTCGGCCTCCACGAAGAAGTACCTCCAGGCCTACGCCAAGGGGGTCAACGCCTACCTCCAGGGCAAGGACGGGAAAGACATCTCCCTGGAGTACGCGGCCCTTGGTTTCACCAACGACTACAAGCCCGAGAAGTGGACCCCGGTCGACTCGGTGTCGTGGCTGAAGGCGATGGCCTGGGACCTGCGCGGCAACATGCAGGACGAGATCGACCGCGCGCTGATGACCAGCCGCCTCGGCCCGCAGCAGATCGCGGACCTGTACCCGGACTATCCCTACAGCCGCAACCAGCCGATCGTCACCGAGGGCGAGTACGACGACTACACCAAGACGTTCGACGGCGGTGACGGCACCACCGGCACGTCCACGAGCGGCACGACGGGTTCCTCGTCGTCCTCGTCGGGTTCGGCCCTCACGAGCCAGCTCGCGGGCCTCTCGGACGTCCTGGACGATCTCCCGACGGCCGTCGGCGTCAACGGCCAGGGCATCGGCTCCAACTCGTGGGTCGTCGGCGGGGAGCACACCATCACCGGCAAGCCCCTGCTGGCCAACGACCCGCACCTGGAGGCCTCGCTGCCGTCCGTCTGGTACCAGATGGGCCTGCACTGCCGCGCGATCTCCAGCAAGTGCCAGTACGACGTCACCGGCTACACCTTCGCCGGCATGCCCGGTGTCGTCATCGGCCACAACCAGGACATCGCCTGGGGCATGACCAACTCCGGGGTCGACACCACCGACCTCTACCTGGAGAAGCTCTCCGGCGACGGGTACCTCTACGACGGCACGACGAAGCCCTTCACGAGCCGCACCGAGACCATCAAGGTCGCCGGTGGCGCGTCTAAGAAGATCGTCGTCCGGGAGACCAACAACGGCCCGCTGCTGTCCGACCGCAACGACGAACTCGTGAAGGTCGGCAAGAAGGCCACCGTCGACACCGCCGCCCCCGACCGAGGCGACGGCTACGCCATCGCCCTGCGCTGGACCGCCGAGGACCCGGGCACCACCATGGACGCCGTCTTCGCCATCGACAGGGCCTCCGACTGGAGCGAGTTCCGTTCGGGCGCCACGAAGTTCGACGTGCCCTCGCAGAACCTCGTCTACGCCGACACCAAGAACAACATTGGCTACACGCTGCCCGGAAAGATCCCCGTGCGCGGCAAGGGCGACGGCTCGCTGCCGGTGCCCGGCTGGGACTCCAAGTACGACTGGACCGGCTACATCCCGCAGGCCGCGCTGCCCTACGAGTACAACCCGAAGCGCGGCTACATCGTCACCGCGAACCAGGCGGTGATCGACAAGGACAAGTACCCGTACACGCTCACCACGGACTGGGGTTACGGCACCCGTAGCCAGCGCATCACCGATCTGATCCAGTCGAAGATCGACGGCGGCGGCAAGATCTCCACCGACGACATGCGGCAGATGCAGCTCGACGACAGCAGCGAGATCGCCAAGCTGCTGGTGCCCAAGCTGCTGAAGATCGACGAGCCCGACCCGGACGTGCGCCAGGCGCAGAAGCTCCTGGAGGGCTGGGACTACACCCAGGACGCCGACTCGGCCGCTGCCGCCTACTTCAACTCGGTCTGGCGCAACATCCTCAAGCTCGCCTTCGGCAACAAGCTGCCCAAGGAGCTGCGGGTCAAGGGACAGTGCCTCTTCGTGTCGCCGGTCGACACGACCGGTCCCGCCGACGAGACCAACCAGAAGGTGCGCGAGTGCGGCGAGCGCGACGCGGACCAGGCGCAGCCGGACGGCGGCGACCGCTGGTTCGAGGTCGTCCGCAAGCTCATGGACGACCCCAACAGCGACTGGTGGACGACCCCCAAGTCGGGCACCCGGCCGGGCGCGAGCAACATGAACCAGCTCTTCAAGCGCGCCATGATCGACGCCCGCTGGGAGTTGACCGCCAAGCTCGGCAAGGACATCGACACCTGGAGCTGGGGCCGGCTGCACCGCCTGTTCCTGAAGAACCAGACCCTGGGCACCGAGGGCCCCTCGATCGTCCAGTACATCCTCAACCGCGGCCCCTGGAAGCTCAGCGGCGGCGAGGCCACGGTCAACGCCACCGGCTGGAACGCGGCCGGCGGCTACGGAGTGGTCTGGGTGCCGTCGATGCGCATGGTGGTCAACCTGGACAACTTCGACAAGTCCAAGTGGATCAACCTCACCGGAGCCTCCGGACACGCCTTCAGCGCGCACTACACCGACCAGACCGGCAAGTGGGTCAACGGCGAACTGCTGCCGTGGTCCTTCACGTCCAAGGCGGTCGACAGCAGCACGAGCGACACCCTGGTGCTGAAGCCGTGACCGGCTGACCCTCTGAAATGGCCCTCCACGCGCGCGTGGAGGGCCATTTCAGTTCCCGGGGAACCGGTGCACACCGCTCGGTGTCACCGCCGCCCGCACCGGCCGGTCGTGCGCCTCCGCGGGGACGTGCGCGACGACCTCGGAGTCGTAGAGCAGCACCAGTAGCGCGGGACGTGCGTCCGCCCGCTCCAGTCGCGCCAGCACGCGGTCGTAGGAGCCCCCGCCGCGTCCCAGCCGCATTCCGTGACCGTCGACCGCCAGGCCGGGCAGCAGGACGACGTCGGCGGCTGTCACGGCGTCCGGGCCGAGCCGTTCGCCGGACGGTTCGAACAGGGCCATCTTTCCGCCGTGCCGCACCCGCGCGAGCGAGCCCTCGCCGTCGTAGGCGCCCCAGTCGAGGTCGTTGTCCGGGAGGAGCGCGGGGAGGAGGACGTCGACTCCGCGCGCGCGGAGGGCGTCCAGGAGGACGAGCGTTCCTGGTTCGCTGCCCACGGAGACGTACGCCGCCACCGTGCGCGCGTGGGCCAGTTCGGGCAGCTCCAGCGCGCGGTCGGCGAGCGCGGTGGCGGCTTCCCGCACGTCACCGGCCGTCAACCTGTTCCTCACCGAGAGGAACTCTCTCCGCAACATTCGCTTGTCAGGCTCGGGTTCATGTCCTAGGTGACGCACAGGTCCCACCCGCATCCTTCCTAATGTGCTCATATGAGAGCGTATTAACCGGAGCCACAGATTCAGCACAAAGGCACCGGATAAGGTTCGGGCATGACTCAGTCGCACCCCAGGATCAGCAAGGCTGTCATTCCCGCAGCCGGTCTCGGCACCCGGTTCCTGCCGGCCACGAAGGCAACTCCCAAGGAGATGCTGCCGGTCGTGGACAAGCCCGCGATCCAGTACGTGGTCGAAGAGGCCGTGTCGGCGGGGCTCGACGACGTTCTCATGATCACCGGACGCAACAAGCGCCCCCTTGAGGACCACTTCGACCGCAACTACGAGCTCGAATCCGCCCTCCAGAAGAAGGGCGACGCGAGCCGGCTGGCCAAGGTCCAGGAGTCCAGCGACCTCGCGACCATGCACTACGTCCGCCAGGGCGACCCCAAGGGCCTCGGCCACGCCGTCCTCTGCGCGGCCCCGCACGTCGGCCACGAGCCCTTCGCCGTCCTCCTCGGGGACGACCTGATCGACCCCCGGGACCCCCTCCTCGCGCGCATGGTCGAGGTCCAGGAGCGGCACGGCGGCAGCGTCGTCGCCCTCATGGAGGTCGCGCCCGAACAGATCCACCTCTACGGCTGCGCCGCCGTGGAGGCCACCGAGGACGACGACGTCGTCAAGGTCACCGGCCTGGTCGAGAAGCCGGAGGCGGCCGACGCGCCGTCGAACTATGCGATCATCGGCCGCTACGTCCTCGACCCCCACATCTTCGGGATACTGCGCAAGACCGAGCCCGGCCGCGGCGGCGAGATCCAGCTCACCGACGCCCTCCAGCAGCTGGCCGACGACGAGAAGGTCGGCGGCCCCGTGCACGGCGTCGTCTTCAAGGGCCGCCGCTATGACACCGGAGACCGGGGCGACTATCTGCGTGCCATTGTCAGACTCGCGTGCGAACGTGAAGACCTGGGCCCGGACTTCCGCGCCTGGCTTCGCAGTTACGTAGCCGAGGAGATGTAGCAACGTTGAGCACCGCCGCGACCCGCACCCCAGGACCCGACCACCTGTGGACGGTGGACGAGCACCTGGAGGACATCCTCGCGACCGTCCGCCCCCTGGAACCCATCGAGCTGCATCTGCTCGACGCCCAGGGCTGCGTCCTGGTCGAGGACATCACGGTGCCGGTCTCGCTCCCGCCCTTCGACAACAGCTCGATGGACGGGTACGCGGTGCGGGTCACGGACGTCGCGGGCGCGAGCGAGGAGTACCCGGCCGTCCTCACGGTCGTCGGCGACGTCGCGGCCGGCCAGGCCGGAACGCTCCACGTGGGCCCTGGAGAGACCGCCCGGATCATGACCGGCGCCCCGTTGCCGCCCGGCGCGGAGGCCGTCGTCCCCGTGGAGTGGACCGACGGAGGCCTCGGCGACGGCCCGGTCACCGGTATGCGCGCCCGCAGCGAGGACCCCGAGGCGGCCGGCGGACACGTGCACGTGTACCGCTCGGCCGAGGCACGCGCGCACGTGCGCGCGCTGGGCAGCGACGTGAAGGCCGGCGACCGTGCCCTGGACGCCGGCACGATCCTCGGCCCGCCGCAGATCGCCCTCCTCGCCGCCATCGGCCGCGGCACGGTCCGCGTCCGCCCCCGCCCGCGCGTGGTCGTCATGTCCACCGGCAGCGAACTCGTCCAGCCCGACGAGCAGTTGAGCGCCGGCCAGATCTACGACTCCAACAGCTTCGCCCTCACCGCGGCCGCCCGCGACGCGGGCGCCATCGCCTACCGGGTCGGCGCCGTCGCCGACGACGCCGAGACCCTCCGCGACACCATCGAGGACCAGCTCGTCCGCGCCGACCTCCTGGTCACCACCGGCGGCGTGAGCGTCGGGGCGTACGACGTCGTCAAGGAAGCCCTGTCCTCCGTGGGCGACGAGGACGAGGACGGCGCCGGGATCGACTTCCGCAGGCTCGCCATGCAGCCCGGCAAACCCCAGGGCTTCGGCACCATCGGCCCCGACCACATCCCGCTGCTCGCCCTCCCCGGCAACCCGGTGTCGTCGTACGTCTCCTTCGAGCTGTTCGTCCGCCCCGCGATCCGCACCCTGATGGGTCTCGACGACGTGCACCGCCCCAGGACCCGCGCCACCCTCACCACCGACAAGGCGCTCACCTCCCCGAAGGGGCGCAGACAGTTCCTCCGCGGGACGTACGCCGACGGCGCGGTCACCCCCGTAGGGGGCGCCGGATCGCACCTGGTCGCGGCCCTCGCGCTCGCCGACGCGCTGATCGTCGTCCCCGAGGACGTCGAGTCCGTCGAGCCCGGCACCGAGGTCGACGTGGTCCTGCTCGGCTGAGCACTCCTGGTTGGCGGTACCGTGTCGCGCACAACACGCCCGGACCGGGAGCGCCACACAGCATGACTGAGCCTTTCCGGGGGGACACCCCCGGACCCCCTGCGCAAGACCGCCTCACGCACATCGACGACGCGGGCGCCGCCCGGATGGTCGACGTGTCCGGCAAGGACGTGACCGTGCGCACCGCCACCGCCAGCGGACGCGTCCTCGTCTCGCCCCGTGTGGTCGAACTGCTGCGCGGCGAGGGAGTACCCAAGGGTGACGCCCTGGCCACCGCGCGCATCGCGGGCATCATGGGCGCCAAACGCACCCCGGATCTGATCCCGCTCTGCCACCCGTTGTCGGTGTCGGGTGTGAAACTGGACCTGTCGGTCGCGGACGACGCTGTACGGATCCGGGCCACCGTGAAGACGACGGACCGCACGGGCGTCGAGATGGAGGCCCTCACCGCGGTCTCCGTCGCCGCGCTCACCGTGATCGACATGGTCAAGGCGGTCGACAAGGGAGCGGTCATCACGGACGTGCGCGTGGAGGAGAAGACGGGCGGCAAGTCGGGGGACTGGAGCCGCACATGAGCCTCGACGCGTCGATCGGCGGCGCCCTCCTCGCGCCGTACAGCGCGCTGGTCGTCACGGCCTCCAACAGGGCGGCGGCCGGCGTCTACGAGGACAAGGGCGGGCCCCTGATCGCCGAGCGGCTCAGGGAGTTCGGGTTCGCCGTGGACGGCCCGCGGGTCGTCCCTGACGGCGATCCCGTGGAGGCCGCGCTGCGCGCGGGTGCCGAGGCCGGTTTCGACGTGATCGTCACCACCGGCGGCACCGGTCTCTCGCCCACCGACCGCACCCCCGAGGCCACCCGCGCGGTGATCGACCACGAGGTGCCGGGCATCGCCGAGGCCATCAGGGCGTACGGCCGCGACAAGGTGCCGACCGCGGTGCTCTCCCGGGGCCTGGCCGGAGTCGCCGGGCACACACTGATCGTCAACCTGCCCGGTTCCACCGGCGGGGTGAAGGACGGCCTCGCCGTCCTGGAACCCCTGCTGGCGCACGCCGTCGACCAGATCCGCGGCGGCGATCACCCCAGACCCGCCGACACCAGTGGGGGTGCGAGCTGAACAGCCCATCCTGGCCCGCCGTACTGGCGGACGGCGACATCGTCCTGAGGCCGATAAAACTCCGTGACCAGCGCGTCTGGCGCGAGGTCAACCGGCGCAACCGGGACTGGCTGCGCCCCTGGGAGGCGACCATCCCGCCGCCCACGCCCAGCGGGCCGATCGCGCACCGGCCGACCTACCGGCAGATGGTCAGGCACCTGCGCTCGGAGGCGAACTCGGGCCGGATGCTGCCGTTCGTCATCGAGTACCAGGGGCGTCTGGTCGGGCAGTTGACGGTCGCCGGGATCACCTGGGGCTCCATGTGCTCGGGCCACATCGGCTACTGGGTGGACGAGTCGGTGGCCGGGCGCGGAGTGATGCCGACGTCCGTGGCACTCGCCGTCGACCACTGTTTCCGGGCCGTGGGACTGCACCGCATCGAGGTCTGCATTCGCCCGGAGAACGGTCCCAGCCGCAGGGTCGTGGAGAAACTCGGATTCCGTGAGGAGGGGCTGCGGCCCCGTTATCTCCACATCGACGGCGCCTGGCGCGACCATCTCGTCTTCGCGCTCACCGCGGAAGAGGTCCCCGAAGGGTTGCTGGCCCGCTGGCAGCGGGCACGCTCCCGGAGCGCGCCGCACGACAATCCCGCGTGACGGGGAGGATGTCGGGCCCGGAAGTCCGCCTCTCCGGAAATTGAATAAGTGTTCGAAAGTGATCGACGGATGACCACCTTGAGGCAATGAATTCGCCAACCTCGCGGCCTGCTGATCGCATCGGTCACAAAAAAAGCTCGAAATATCAGCCAGATCGTGCGACACACCGGCTCAATTGGCAGATGGCCTCACGCAAACCCCTCTACCGTGTGAGGCGTGAGCAGCAGCGGCCTCATCTACGCAGTCATTGTCGGGGCCTGGGCCGCCTACTTGGTGCCGATGTGGCTCCGTAGGCAGGACGAGCTGAACGAGGCCCGTCCGACGGAACGCTTCAGCACCGCCATCCGGCTGCTGTCCGGACGGGCGGGGATGGAGCGCCGGTACGCCAAGGACCTGCGGGCGCGCTCCACCGAGGAGGGGGAGTCCGGCGCCGTCGTGCCGGACGTCGTCACCGACTCGGTGGACGTCCGGGCCTTCGCCATGCCCCCGGCCCGTCCCCAGGTGCACGCACAGGTCCGCCGGCCCGGCCCGGACCGGTCGGAGACGACACGGGAACGGGAACCGGAGCGCGAAGGGGCACGCGAACCCGTGCGCGAGCCGGGTCGCGAACCGGCACGCGACCAAGCCCGGGACCAGACGGCCAGACCGGCACCCCAGCAAGCCCCCGTCCAGGCATCCGCCAAGACGGTCAAGGCGCCCAAGTCCGCCCCCGCGTCCGCCCGTAGGCGCGTCCCGGTCGGGCGGCGTACGCCCGCCGAGGAGGCCGCCGCCGCGCGCGCCCGGCGCGTGAAGGTGCTCGCGCGCCGTCGACGTACCACCGTGATGCTCTTCCTCGCCTTCACGCTCGGCGCGGTCGTCGCGGCGGTCGGCGGACTCACCCTCCTGTGGGCGCCCGGAGTGCCCGCGGTACTGCTCAGCGGGTACATCGCCTATCTGCGCTCCCAGGAACGCCGTCGCTTCGCCTACCAGATGGACCGCCGTCAGGCCGAGGCCGCAGCGCAGCGGCTGAGAGAGCGTCAGCCGCGCCGGCGCGCGTCCGTGGACGCCGGGATCGACGACGCCGAGGAGGGACCCGAACCGGAGACGGACCCCGGGATGTCCGCCCTCGCCGCCGACCGCCGTGCGCTGGTCGAGCAGACCGACCACGCCGAGTGGGTGGACCAGCAGCGCGAACGGCAGCGCCGGCCCGGCCAGGGCGACAGCTGGGACCCCGTCCCCGTACCGCTGCCGACGTACGTCACCGCGCCGGTCGCCCCGCGCGCCACCTCCGACGTGGACCTCGGGGCGCCCGACGCGTGGAGTTCCGCGCGTTCCAGCTCGGTGGCGCCCGAGCAGGAGGCGCAGCCGACGGCCCGCGACGACGAGGACGTCGAGGACTTGTCGGACGACGACAAGGCGACGCCGGACGGCCGCACCGACGCCCGCCGCGCCGCCTCCGCGCGCCGCGCCCGCGAGCGCGGTCGCACCCCGCTGTTCGACCAGTACGAGGACGGCGAGCGGCCCCGCGCGGCCAACGAGTGACCAGGCAAGGAACGGATTTCCAAGCACCCTGAGGGGGATGCTAGAGTTTCACTCGTTGCAAGGGCCTGTGGCGCAGTCTGGTAGCGCACCTCGTTCGCATCGAGGGGGTCTGGGGTTCAAATCCCCACAGGTCCACACAACATCAGGATCCCGCCCGATCGGAAGATCGGGCGGGATCTTTGTCGTTCCCTCGCTCACAGCGCCTTCGCGAAGCACCTGCTGTCGTCGAAGTGGCGGTAGTAGCCGAACTTCACGCAGGGCTCGTAGCCGCTGGACGTGTACAGGGCGATGGCCTCGGGCTGCTTGGTGCCGGTCTCCAGGACCATGCGGACGCGGCCGGCGGCGCGGGCGTCCTCCTCCAGGGCGGCCAGCATGCGGCGGGCGAGGCCCCGGCCGCGCGCCTGCTCGATCACGAACATCCGCTTCAGCTCGGCGTCGCCGTCCTCGTTGCCCTCGCCGTTGGCGTCCTGGGAGCGCCAGCCGCCGGTGGCGAGGGGTCTGTCGTCCTCGTCGTAGGCGATCAGGTACACGCCGTTGGGCGGTTCGAAGTCCGGTGGGGCGAGCGGGGTGGAGTCGCCGCCGTCGCCGTAGCGGACGTGGTACTCGGCCTGGACCTCGTCGTTCAGCTTCACGGCGTCGGGGTGGTCGAAGGGAACAGTGCGTATATTCATGCGGAAAATCGTATACCTACTCGAAACGGGAATCCGGACTCCGTCCAGTGTGCCGGTATCGTGCCCGAGTGCTCACTGTGACCTCAGTCAATGTCAATGGTCTGCGGGCCGCCGCGAAGAAGGGCTTCGTGGAGTGGCTCGCCGGGACCTCCGCCGATGTCCTGTGCCTCCAGGAGGTGCGGGCCGAGCCGGAGCAGCTGCCGGAGCACGTGCGCGCCCCCGAGGGCTGGCACGTGGTGCACGCGCCGGCCGCCGCCAAGGGCCGCGCGGGCGTCTCCCTCTACACCCGCCGCGAGCCCGACCGCGTCCAGGTCGGCTTCGGTTCGGCCGAGTTCGACGCCAGTGGCCGCTACGTCGAGGCCGACCTCCCCGGCGTCACGGTCGCCAGCCTCTACCTGCCCTCCGGGGAGGTCGGCACCGAGCGGCAGGACGAGAAGATCCGCTTCATGGACGAGTTCCTCGTCCACCTGAAGGAGCTGCGCGAGCGGTCCGCCGCCGACGGCCGCGAGGTCGTCGTCTGCGGCGACTGGAACATCGCCCACCGGCCCGCCGACCTCAAGAACTGGCGCGCCAACCAGAAGAACTCCGGGTTCCTGCCGGAGGAGCGGGAGTGGCTGGGCCGGGTGCTCGACGCGGAGGACGGCGCGTACGTCGATGTCGTACGGGCGCTGCATCCGGACGTCGAGGGGCCGTACTCGTGGTGGTCGTACCGGGGGCGGGCCTTCGACAACGACAGCGGCTGGCGGATCGACTACCACGTGACCACGGCGGGGCTCGCCGCCAAGGCGGTCAAGGGGTTCGTCGAGCGGGCGGCGACGCACGACGAGCGCTGGTCGGACCACGCGCCGGTGACGGTGGTCTACGACCTCTGAGGGGGAAGTCGGCCGTCGGCTACGGCAGTTGGGGGTCCCCGGTGCCCCGTTGCAGGCGTCGGTCCATCGCCATCGACAGTTCCGCCTCCACCACGCTCTTCGCCAGCGGGCGCAGTCGTTGCAGGTCCTGTGCCGTGCCGCCCCGGCCGAGGACCAGGCCGGCGAAGAGTTCGGCGAGTGACTCCGTGTGCTCGCGGACCCGGCGGCCCGCGGTGAGGACGTCCGCGAGGGGGATGCCCTCGCGGACCAGCGCGGCCGTGACGTCGAGGAGACGGCGGCTGATGTGGACGATCTCGCTGCCGTCGGTGCCGAGGTAGCCGAGTTCGAGCGAGGCGGCGAAGTTCTCCGGGGTGGCCTGGTCGCCGAAGTAGTCGGCGAGGGCCTCCGGGGTGAGCCGGACCGGGGTCTCCTCGGTGGGGGCGCCCAGCCCCAGCAGTTCGCCGACGTTGCGGCCGTGGTCGAAGGCCTCGGCGAGTTCCGCGATGCCGTTGAGGGTGTGGCCGCGCTCCAGGAGCGCCGAGATCGTGCGCAGCCGGGCGAGGTGCGTCTCGTCGTACCAGGCGATACGGCCCTCGCGGCGCGGCGGGGGGATGAGTTTGCGCTCGCGGTAGAAGCGCAGGGTGCGCACCGTGATGCCGGCCCGCTCGGCGAGCTCCTCCATGCGGTACTCGCGCTTCTGTTCTGCCTTCTCCGCCACGCCCGCACCCTACGTCGTACCCAAGGTAACTTTCCTGGTGCCGCCCCCTACCCATGAGTACGGACCTGTTCTACAGTCCGATTGCGCCAGTGTTCACTGGCGCGGTTGAACGGGTAGTACGGGTTGCATGGGAGGGCACGGGATGACCGAACGCGAGCATGTGCGGGTGGCGGTGATCGGCTCCGGGTTCGGCGGGCTGGGGGCCGCGGTGCGGCTGCGGCGCGAGGGCGTCACCGACTTCGTCGTCCTGGAGCGCGCCGACAGCGTCGGCGGGACCTGGCGGGACAACAACTACCCCGGGTGCGCCTGCGACGTACCGTCCCATCTGTACTCGTTCTCCTTCGCGCCCAACCCCGACTGGCCGCGCACCTTCTCCGGGCAGGAGCACATCCGCGGCTACCTGGAGCACGTCACCGACGTCTTCGGGCTCCGCCCCCACATCCGCCTCGACTCCGAGGTCAAGATGATGACCTGGGACGCGCGGCGGCTGTGCTGGGACATCGAGACCAGCGGCGGTTCCTACTCCGCCGACCTCGTCGTCTCCGCGACCGGACCGCTCTCCGACCCCAAGATCCCGGACATCCCCGGCCTCGACTCCTTCCCCGGCAAGGTCTTCCACTCGGCCCGCTGGGACCACGACTACGACCTGCGCGGCAAGCGCGTCGCGATGGTCGGCACCGGCGCCTCCGCCATCCAGATCGTGCCGTCGATCCAGCCGCGGGTGGAGCGCCTCACCCTCTTCCAGCGCACCCCGCCGTGGGTGATGCCCCGCGTCGACCGCGCCATCAGCGGCGCCGAACGCGCCCTGCACCGGACGCTGCCCTTCACCACCCAGGCCCGCCGCGGACTCCTGTGGGGGCTGCGGGAGTTGCAGGTCCAGGCGTTCACCAAGCGGCCCGACGAACTCGGCATGATCGAGCGGCTGGCCCGGCGGAACATGGCCCGTTCCATCAAGGACCCGGCCCTGCGCGCCAAGCTCACCCCCGACTACCGCATCGGCTGCAAGCGCATCCTGCTCTCCAGCGCCTACTATCCGGCCCTCGCCCGGCCCAACGTCGACGTGGTGGCCAGTGGGCTGAGCGAGGTCCGCGGTTCGACGGTCGTCGCCGCCGACGGCAGTACGGCCGAGGTCGACGCGATCGTCTTCGGCACCGGCTTCCACGTCACGGACATGCCGATCGCGGACCGGGTCGTCGGCGCGGACGGGCGGACGCTCGCCGAGGCCTGGCAGGGCGGGATGGAGGCGCTGCGCGGCGCCTCGGCGGCCGGGTTCCCCAACTGGATGACCATCATCGGGCCCAACACCGGCCTCGGGAACTCCTCCATGATCCTGATGATCGAGTCCCAGCTCAACTATCTCGCCGACTACGTACGGCAGTTGGACGTCCTCGGCGGACGCGTCGCGCTCGACGCCCGGCCCGCCGCCGTGGCCTCCTGGAACCACCGGGTGCAGGAACGCATGAAGCGGACCGTGTGGAACACCGGCGGCTGCACCAGCTGGTACCTCGACGCCAACGGCCGCAACACCACCGTCTGGCCCGGCACGACCACCGAGTTCCGCAGGGCCACCCGGCGCGTCGACCTCGCCGAGTACGAGGTCGTGCGGGCGCCCGCCGAGCAGAAGGCCGAGGCCGCCGCATGAGCCGTCTCACGCATGTCGACTCCGGGCCCTACGCCCCGCCCGTCCCCGTCCGCGAACTCACCGTCACCTCCGCCGACGGCTCGCGGCTGCACGCCGAGGTGCACGGCCCCGAGGGCGCGCCGGCCGTCGTCCTCGCGCACGGCTGGACCTGCTCCACGGCCTTCTGGGCCGCGCAGACAAGGGACTTGGCGGTCGACCACCGGGTCGTCGTCTACGACCAGCGCGGCCACGGGCGCAGTCCGGCGGCCGTCTCCTACAGCACCGACGCGCTCGCCGACGACCTGGAGGCCGTCCTCGAAGCGACGCTCGCGCCCGGGGAGAAGGCCGTGATCGCGGGCCACTCCATGGGCGGGATGACCGTGCTGGCGGCGGCCGGACGGGCCCGGTTCCGGGAGCACGCGGTGGCCGTCCTGCTGTGCAGCACGGGCAGTTCGCGCCTGGTCGAGGAGTCGCTCGTGCTGCCGCTGCGACCCGGCCGGACCCGCACCCGGCTCACCCGGGGGATCCTCGGCACCCGCGCGCCGCTCGGGCCGGTCACGCCCGCCGCGCGCCGGATCCTGAAGTACGGGACGATGGGACCCGGCTCCGCGCCGCACATGGTCGAGGCGTGCGCGCGGATCGTGCACGCGTGCCCGCGGACCGTGCGGCACGCCTGGTCGCAGGTGCTCGCCACCCTCGATCTCGACCGCGACGTACGGGAGTTGGCGGTGCCCACGGCCGTCGTCGTCGGTACGGCGGACCGGTTGACGCCGCCGGTGCAGGCGCGGGCGCTGGTCGCCGCGCTGCCGCAGTGCGTCGGCAGCACCGAGCTGACGGGGCTCGGGCACATGACCCCCGTCGAGGCGCCCGAGCTGGTCAGCGGGAAGATCCGCGAACTGGCCGCCGCCTACATCGAGTTCGAGCCGACAGATCAGGTCAAGGAGGGCGCATGAGCGGCAAGATGAGCCTGGAGGGTCAGGTCGCGGTCGTGACCGGGGCCGCGCGGGGCGTCGGCGAACTGCTCGCCCGCAAACTGTCCGCGCGCGGCGCGCGGGTGGCGCTGGTCGGGCTGGAGCCGGACGCGCTCAAGCAGGTCGCGGAGCGGCTGCACACCGACAGCGCCTCCTGGTACGCGGACGTCACCGACCACGAGGCGATGACGCGGGTCGCGGCCGAGGTCAAGGAGCGGTTCGGGAAGGTCGACATCGTCGTCGCCAACGCGGGTGTCGCCACCGGCGGGCCCTTCGCCGACTCCGACCCCGACGCGTGGCGGCGGGTGATCGAGGTCAACCTGATCGGATCGGCCGTGACCGCGCGGGCGTTCCTGCCGGTGCTGACGGAGAGCCGCGGCTATCTGCTCCAGATCGCCTCGCTCGCCGCGATCACGCCCGCGCCGATGATGACCGCCTACTGCGCCTCCAAGGCGGGCGTCGAGGCGTACGCGCACAGCCTGCGCGCCGAGGTCGGCCACAAGGGCGTACGGGTCGGGGTCGGGTATCTGTCCTGGACCGACACCGACATGGTGCGCGGGGCCGATCAGGACGACGTCATGCGGGAGTTGCGGCAGCGGCTGCCGTGGCCGGCCAACAAGACGTATCCGCTGGGACCGGCCGTGGACCGGATCGTCGCCGGGATCGAACGGCGCTCCGCCCATGTGTACGGGCAGGGGTGGCTGCGGGGGATGCAGGGCGTGCGCGGGTATCTGCCGGGGATCATCGGGGCGGTGGGGCAGCGGGAGATGCGGCGGTTCGGGTCCCGGCTGGACGGGGTGCGCTCGGGGCTGGTCGGGGCGGGCGGGGCGGCGGACGAGGCCGCGCGGGCTACGGAACGTAACTGACCGAAATGCGAACTGTGTCCGCCCGTGTGAATCTGGTCGAGGCCCGGTCAAGGGCCGTTTCCCCCACTACGGGAGTGAACCCACATGGGTATGAAGGACCAGTTCCAGGACAAGGCGAAGGACCTCGCGGACAAGGCCAAGGACCGGATGGGCCAGGGCCAGGACGAGGCGGGTTCGCGCGGCGGGCAGCAGCAGGACGAGGTCTCCGAGCGCGTACGGCGTGAAGAGGACCGGATGGACCAGGACTTCGACGCCTAGTCGCGGTCCGATCGCGTGGGGCGCCCCGGCTCTCGGGGCGCCCCACGCTCCGTTTCAGAGGCGCGGCGGCAACTTCGGTCTACTGCGGTCCGGTACGTCGGCGTAGCCGGGCGGGGTCGCCGCCGGGTGCAGGGCCAGCAGGTCCAGGGCCAGCCTGACCGCGTCGTCGAGTTGGGCGTGGCGGCCCTCGGCCCAGTCCAGCGGGGTGCGGAGCACCTCCAAGTCCGGTGTCACGCCCCGGTTCTCGACCGACCAGCCGTAGGCGTCGAACCAGGCCGCGTTCATCGGGACGGTGATGACGGTGCCGTCGCCGAGTTGGTGGCGGCCGGTCATGCCGACCACTCCGCCCCAGGTGCGCTGGCCCACGACCGGGCCGAGGCGGAGCAGTTTGAAGGCGGCGGTGATCATGTCGCCGTCCGAGGAGGTCGCCTCGTCGGCCAGCGCGACCACCGGTCCTCTGGGGGCGTTCGAGGCGTACGACACCGGTTGGGCGTTGCGGGTCAGGTCCCAGCCGAGGATGGTGCGGGTGAGTTTCTCCACGACCAGCTCGCTGATGTGGCCGCCCGCGTTGCCGCGTACGTCGACGATGAGGGCGGGGCGGGACACCTCCAGGCGCAGGTCGCGGTTGAACTGGGCCCAGCCGGAGCCGCCCATGTCGGGGATGTGGAGGTAGCCGCAGTGGCCGCCGCTCAACTCCCGTACCACCGCCCGGCGTTTGGCCACCCAGTCCTGGTAGCGCAGCGGGCGTTCGTCGACGAGCGGGACGACCGCGACGCGGCGGGCCCTGCCCTCGCCTTCCGCCGGGGTGAAGGTCAGCTCCACCGTCGTGCCGCCCGCGCCCGCCAACAGCGGGTAGGGGCCGGTGAGTCGGTCGACCGGGCGGCCGTCGACATGGGTCAGGACCGCGCCCTCGCGGATGCCGGTGCCGGCCAGCGGGGAGCGGGCCTTGGAGTCCGAGGACTCGCCGGGGAGGATCCGGGTCACCGTCCAACCCCCGTCCCTGCGGACCAGGTTGGCGCCCAGCAGGCCCTGGCGGCGCTGGTAGTGGGGCGGGCCCTCGTTGCGGCGGGAGGGGGTGACGTAGGCGTGGGAGGTGCCCAGTTCGCCCAGGACTTCGCGGAGCAGGTCCGCGAAGTCGTCCGGGGACGCCACGCGGTCCACCAGCGGGCGGTACTGGTCCAGGACGCCGTCCCAGTCGATGCCGCACATCTGCGGATCCCAGTAGTAGGCGCGGATCAGCCGGCCCGCCTCCTCGTAGGACTGGCGCCACTCGGCGGGCGGGTCCACCTCGTGCAGGATGCGGCGCAGGTCGATCCAGACGGTCGAGTCGCCGTCGCCGGACTCCGTGGACGGCACCGCCCGCAGTTCGTCCTCGTCGACCACGACCAGGCGCGATCCGTCGCCGCTGACCGCGAACCAGTCGAGGTGGTCGACGAGTTCGGACTTCTTCGCCTTGCTGATGGTGAAGTGTTCGAGGGTCGGCCGGCCGCTGGTGTCGTCCGGGTTGGCGAAGGTCTCGCCCAGCGCGCCGGAGATCGGCCAGCGCAGCCAGACCAGGCCGCCGCCCGAGACCGGGTACAGCGCCGAGTACTTGGAGGCCGGGACCGGGAACGGCGTGACCCGGCTCTCCAGGCCCTCCACCTCGACCGTCACCGCGCCGTCCGCGCCCTCGTCGTCCTGTGCCGCGTCCAGTCCGCCGGCCGCCGGGCGGCCCTCGGGGGTGAGCGCGAACGGGGAGGGGGTGGCCGAGGAGAGCGGGACGAGGTAGGGGCGGCAGCCGAGCGGGAAGGAGAGGTCGCCGGTGTGGACGTCGTAGACCGGGTCGAAGCCGCGCCAGGAGAGGAAGGCGAGGTAGCGGCCGTCCCTGGTGAAGACCGGATTCTCGTCCTCGAAGCGGCCGTTGGTGACGTCGACGATCAGCCGGTCCTTCATGCGGGCCATCTTGATCTGGCGCAGCGAGCGACCGATGCCCGGGTGGGACCAGGTCAGCCAGGAGCCGTCGGGGGAGAAGGCGAGGTCGCGTACCGGTCCGTTGATCGAGCGGATCAGTTCGGTGACCTCCCCGTCGGAGTCCTCCGTGGCGTCGAGGAGCAGCAGCCGTCCGTCGTGCGCGGCGATAGCCAGCCGCTCGCCCGCCGGGTCCGACACCAGCTCCAGGACGCGGCCCACCTCGCCGGAGGCCAGGCGGCGGGGGGCGCGGTCGCCGGTGGCGCGCGGGAGGTAGGAGATCTCGATCGCGTCCTCGCCGTCCGCGTCGGTGACGTAGGCGACCTGCCCACCGCTGCCGAGCATCTCGGGCAGGCGGACCCGTACGCCCGGGGTGTCGGTGATGGTGCGGGCCGGGCCGTCGCGGTGCGTCAGCCAGTACAGGCTGCCCCGTACGACGACGGCGCTCGCCCGGCCCGTCTCGTCGACCGAGATGCCGTCGACGTGCTGGGCGGCGGGGACCTGGTAGGTGCGGCGGCCGGCGCGCGGACCGCTCAGGCGTACGTCGAGCCTGCGCGGGAGGGCGGCCGGCGACAGGTCGTCGACGATCCAGAGGTCGCCGGCGCACTGGTACACGACCCGGGTGCCGTCGCTGGCCGCGTGCCGGGCGTAGAAGGTGTCGTGGTCGGTGTGGCGGCGAAGGTCGGAGCCGTCGTGGGCGCAGGAGTAGAGGTTGCCGACGCCCTCGTGGTCGGAGAGGAAGGCGATGCGGCCGGCGACGAACATGGGGGAGTGCAGATGGCCTTCGAGGTCGGCGAGGAGGCGGCGGCCGTGCAGCCAGAGGCGGCCCATGGCGCCGCCGCGGTAGCGCTTCCAGGCGGCCGGTTCGTGGGGCGGGGTGCCGGTCAGCAGGAGGGTCTGGCGTTCGCCGTCGATGTCGGCGAGCTGGATGTCGCAGACCGGGCCCCAGGGGAGCCGGCCGCCGGGGTCGCCGTCGGTGGGGATCTTGTGAGCCCAGGTGAAGTAGGAGAACGGCTCGCCGTGCGAGGCCACCGCGAGGATGTCGCCCTCCGGTGTCCAGCCGCAGACCCGGGTGTCGGCGCTGCCCCAGTAGGTGAGTCTGCGGCCGGGGCCGCCCTCGACGGGGACGAGGTGGATCTCCGGGACCAGGCTCCGCCAGCTCGTGCAGGCGAGGTGGCGGCCGTCGGGGGAGAAGCGGGGGTGGCCGATCTTGGTGCGGTCGACGGTGAGCCGCCAGGCGCGGCCCCCGCCGTCGAGCGGGGCCAGCCAGAGGTCGTCCTCGGCCACGAAGCTCAGCAGGTCTCCGTTGAGGTGCGGCAGGCGCAGATAGCTCACGTCCCTATGCTTTTCCGCGGGACGGACCGGAGCAACTCGTGAACCAGCACTCCGGGTGACTCACCACACGTACGAAACGGTTTCGTTTCGTAGAAGGGTGCGCTACATTCGTCACGTACGAAACCGTGTCGTTCGGAGCCGGAAGGTGAGTCGCATGACTGAAGTCGCAACGGCGCGTCGCAGTCGCATCACACCCGAGCGCGAGGCCGAGCTGTACGAGGCCGTGCTCGACCTGCTCCGCGAAGTCGGCTACGACGCCCTCACCATGGACGCCGTCGCCGCTCGCACCCGCTCCAGCAAGGCGACCCTCTACCGCCAGTGGGGCGGCAAGGCCGAACTGGTGGCGAAAGCCGTACGGCACAGCAAGCCGGGCCGGGCCGCCGACATCGACACCGGAACACTCCGGGGCGACATGCACGCCATGGTCGCCCGCGAGGACGACTGCCGGATCGAACAGAACTCCGCGCTGATGCGGGGTCTCGCCATGGCGACCCACAACAACCCGGACCTCCTCCAGGCCTTCCGGGAACTGCTCATCGAACCCGAGATGGAAGAGTTCCGCCGGGTCATGCAACGCGCCATCGACCGGGGCGAGGTCCGCGCGGACCGCCCCGCGCTGGAGTTCGTGGTGCACATGATGATCGGCGCCTTCGCCACCCGCACGGTGATCGAGGACCTCCCGCCCACCCAGGCCTACCTCACCTCGTACATCGACGCCGTGGTGCTCCCCGCACTCGGCGCACCTGTCGTCTGACAGACCCACAGCACGCCCACCTGACGTAACCGCTCACGTCGTCGGGCCGATCAGCCGTGTCCCCAACCGGCCGGTCACACCTGCCCCGAAGAACCCCACGACCTGACCGGGAGTACGCCCTCGTGGCCACGTTCCTCTACAAAGTCGGCCGGCTCGCCTTCAGGCGACGGCACTACGTCGCCCTCCTCTGGATAGCCCTGCTCACCCTCGCGGGAGTCGGCGCGGCCAGCGCGCCCGCCGCGGGCTCCACCTCCTTCTCCATCCCCGGGACCGAGGCACAGAAGGCCTTCGACCTGCTCGACCAGCGCTTCCCCGGCTCCAGCTCGGACGGTGCCACCGCGCGCGTCGTCTTCAAGGCGCCGAGCGGCGAGAAGATGACCGACGCCGCGAACCGGGCGACCGTCGAGAAGACGGTCAAGGAGCTGGCCGACGGCTCCGAAGTCGTCTCCGTCACCGACCCGTTCACCACGAACGCCGTGAGCCGGAACGGGACCGTCGCCTACGCCTCGGTGAAGTACGACGTCGCCGGCGTCGCCCTCAAGGACTCCAGCAAGGACGCCCTGGAGGAGACCGCGAGCCAGGCCCGCGCCACCGGACTGACCGTCGACGTCGGCGGCGACGCGCTCCAGGCCGCCGCCGAGATGGGCGTCGGCGAGGTCATCGGCATCGTGCTGGCCGCCGTCGTCCTGCTCATCACCCTCGGCTCGCTGGTCTCGGCCGGCCTGCCGCTGCTCACCGCGATCATCGGCGTCGGAATCGGCGTCTCGACGATCACGGCCCTGGCCAACACCCTGGACCTGGGATCGACCACCTCGACACTCGCCCTGATGATCGGCCTCGCCGTCGGCATCGACTACGCCCTGTTCATCGTCTCCCGCTACCGCGCCGAACTGGCCGAGGGACGTGCGCACGAGGAGGCGGCCGGCCGGGCCGTGGGCACCGCGGGCTCGGCGGTGGTCTTCGCCGGCCTCACCGTCGTCATCGCACTGGCCGGTCTCTCCGTGGTCAACGTGCCGATGCTCACCAAGATGGGCGTCGCCGCGGCCGGCACCGTCGTCGTCTCGGTCCTCATCGCGCTCACCATGATCCCGGCACTGCTCGGCTACGCGGGCCGCAGGATCAAGCCCGCCGGCCAGAAGGCCAAGTGGCTGGGCGGCGGCAGCGCCAAGGAAGCCGCCAAGGCCGCCAGGCCGAACATGGGCACCCGCTGGGCGAGCTTCGTCGTACGCCGTCCCGCCGCCGTCCTGATCCTCGGCGTGCTCGGCCTCGGCGCCGTCGCACTGCCCGCCAGCCAGCTCCAGCTGGGGCTGCCCGACGACAGCTCACAACCGACCTCCACCACCCAGCGACGCGCCTACGACCTCCTCGCGGAAGGCTTCGGCCCCGGCTTCAACGGCCCGCTGATGATCGTCGTGGACGCCAAGAACAGCGACGCCCCCAAGGCAGCCGCCACCGCGGTGACCGACAAGATCAAGACACTCCACGACGTGGTCTCCGTCAGCCCGGCCGTCTTCAACAAGGCCGGCGACACCGCGATGATCACCGTCGTACCCGACTCCAAACCGTCGTCGGTCACCACCGAGGACCTGGTCCACTCCATCCGCGCCGAGGGCACCGGCATCAAGGCCGACACGGACGCGCAGGTGCTGGTCACCGGCACCACCGCGATGAACATCGACTTCTCGCAGAAGCTCAACGACGCCCTGATCCCCTACCTGTGCCTGGTCGTCGGCCTCGCCTTCCTCCTCCTGATCGTGGTCTTCCGCTCGATCCTGGTCCCCCTGAAAGCGGCGCTCGGCTTCCTGCTCAGCGTGCTCGCCTCGCTCGGCGCCGTCGTCGCCGTCTTCCAATGGGGCTGGCTCTCCGGCCTGATCGGTGTCGAGGAGACCGGTCCGATCATGTCGATGATGCCGATCTTCATGGTGGGCGTGGTCTTCGGCCTGGCGATGGACTACGAGGTGTTCCTCGTGACCCGGATGCGCGAGGCGTACGTCCACGGCGAGCGGCCCGGCCAGGCCGTCGTCACCGGATTCAAGTACGGCGCCCGGGTCGTCACCGCCGCGGCGGTCATCATGATGGCCGTCTTCGCGGGCTTCATCACCTCCAGCGAATCCATGATCAAGATGATCGGCTTCGGCCTCGCCATCGCCGTCTTCTTCGACGCGTTCGTCGTCCGCATGGCGATCGTCCCGGCCGTCCTCGCCCTCCTGGGCGACAAGGCCTGGTGGCTGCCGAAGTGGCTGGACCGCGCCCTGCCCAACGTCGACGTCGAGGGCGAAGGCCTGCGCGACCTCGACACCAAGGACTCGGATCCCGACGAGGACCGGGAGTTGGTCCGGGCCTGAGGCGGCTGCCGCGAGGCACTGAGGCACCGGGCAACTGATCTGCCGCGCCACCGAGTTCGGGTGGCGCGGCAGATCGCGTCCGTGACAGGGTCGCGGTCGTGACAGCACTGGACGATCTGATACGGCTGCTCGGCCCCTCGACCACGGCCAGGACCCCGTCCCCCGACGACTGGACCGAGACCGAGACGTACGTCGCCTCGCCCCTGCCCGCCGACTTCAAGACCTTCCTCGACACCTACGGCACGGGCGTGATCTGCGACGAGCTGGTGGTCTTCCACCCGCGCGGCGACAGCCCGCTCCTGGACCGGATGCGCCAGATCCACGAGCGGCGCGCCGCGGCCCGGCGCCGCGCACCCGACCTGCACACCTTCCCCGTCCACCCGGAACCCGGCGGTCTGATCTCCTGGGGCTACGACTACTCCGGCAACGAGCACTTCTTCTGGCCCTGCGACCCGGACCCGGACCGGTGGAAGGTCGTCACCGACAGCCACAGCCTCGAACTGGAGGTGTTCGAGGGCCCGTTCAGCGCGTTCGTCCTGGCCTTCGTCGAGGGGCTGAGCGAGGTGGACCCGGACGAAGAAGCCGTACCGCAATCCGTCGGACCGGGCTTCAGGCCGATCTGAACCGGGCCGATGTCAGTGGGCCGGACTAGCGTGTCGGACATGACCACACTCGCAGAACGGCCCCGCACCGCACTCCTGCTGGTAGACGTCCAGGTCGCCGTCGTGGCCGACGCGTACGACCGTGACCAGGTCGTCGCCAACATCGCAGCGCTCGCCGACCGGGCACGCGAGGAAGGCGTCCCGGTCATCTGGATCCAGCACTCCGACGAGAACGTGCCGAAGGGCGGCGAGGGCTGGCAGCTCGTCCCCGAACTGACCCCCGGCGACCAGGAACCCCGGCTCCACAAGCTCTACCCGGACTCCTTCGACGACACGCCCCTCGAAGAGGTACTGGCCGCCGCGCAGGTGGGACGCCTGGTCGTGGCGGGCGCGTCCACCGACCAGTGCATCCGCTCCACGCTCCACAGCGCGTTCACCCGCGGCTACGACGTGACACTCGTCGGCGACGCCCACACCACGACCGACCTCAGTCAGTGGGGTGCGCCGCCGCCGGAGCAGGTCATCGCTCACACGAACCTCTACTGGAAGTACCACACCGGCCCCGGTCGCACGGCGGGAGTCGAGACGACGAAGGACGTTGCCCTCACCGGCTGACGAACGGCGCGTTCCACGAACGGCGTTGTGGGGTTGCTGTTGGGCCACTCGCTTCTTTGTCAGTGTCGGGATTGTGCGATCCGAGTAAAGGGCGCTCCCTGCGGTCGCGTCGGCTTCGCCGATGACCCTGCGGGTCACCCTTGACTCGGCTCGCGCAATCCCGTTTCAGAAGCGAGCGAGCGGCCCGGGGGAGCAGGGGGCCCGGCTGAGTGGGCCCCTTACGTGGGCTGCGTACGCGGCCGGTGCTACGGGGCGCGTCCGCGTCTCGCCAGCACGCCGCGCCGGTTCAGCGGCCAACGGCCGGTGCCGAGTGGTCAGTGCCTAGTGGTCAGTGGCCAGCAGCAGACCAACCCTCCGGCACGGGAGGAAGAAGAGGAGGGTGGGGGGTGCTGGAAGCCGGGGAGAAATCTAACCACTGACACACACCCTGACCAGTTAGAAATGACCCCGGCTTCTGGAAGGGCAGGGTCCTCTAGGTGGTTGGTTAGTTGGTTGGTCTGTTGGCCCCTCTCGGGGTTGGCCGCTGAGACGGCGCGGCGTGCTGGCGAGGCGCGGACGCGTTCCTCTTCGCTGGGCGCGTACGCAGCCCACGTAAGGGGCCCACTCGCCCAGGCCCCCTGCTCCTCTCGGCCGCTCGCTCGCTTCTCTAACGGGCTGGAGCGGACCGTGTCAAGGGTGGCCCGGAGGGGCATCGGCGAAGCCGACGCGACCGTAGGGAGCGCCCTTTACTCGGTCCGTGGAAGCCCGACACTGGCAAAGAAGCGAGTGGCCCCACGGCAAGAACTCAGTCGCAGGCCCGGTGCAGCCCCCGCTAGCGTGCCGACATGACCACGAACGGCAGCGAGAACACCCAGGACTCCGGCGCCAACCCTCGTTTCGCCGAAGCCTTGCGGGAGTCGGGGCTCGGGGACCTGCTCGGCAGCATCCGACGCTTCCCGGACGCGACCCGTACCGCCGCGGAGGCCGCCGCCGCGATCGGGTGCGAGTTGAGCGAGATCTGCAAGTCCCTGATCTTCGCGGCCGACGGGGTGCCCGTGCTGGTGCTGATGGACGGGGCCTCGCGGGTGGACGTGGAGCGGGTGCGGGAGGAACTCGGCGTGGAGAAGGTCACCCGGGCCAAGGCCGATGTCGTACGGGAGACGACCGGGTACGCCATCGGCGGTGTGCCGCCTTTCGGGCATCGTACGAAGACCCGTGTGCTCGCGGATCGTTCGTTGCTCGCGCACGCTGTCGTGTGGGCCGCGGCGGGCAATCCGCATGCGGTGTTCCCGATGGAGCCGAAGGAACTCGTCGCGTACGCCGGTGCCAGTGTGGTGGACGTGCGCGAGCAGACCCCGTGACACCTCCGGTCGCCGCCGCCGTCCTGCTCGCCGCGGTCACCCACGCCTGCTGGAACGCCATCGCGCACCGGATCACCGACAAGCTGGTCGGGTTCACGCTCATCACGGGCGGCGGGACGGTCATCGGACTGGCGCTCGTGCCGTTCACGGCCTTTCCGGCGGCCGGCGCGTGGCCGTATCTGGGGGCCTCCGCGCTCATCCATCTCGCCTACACCCTGCTGTTGATGAAGTCGTTCCGGCTCGGGGACTTCGGTCAGGCCTATCCGATCGCGCGCGGCACCGCTCCCCTAGTCGTCACGGTTTTCGCCGCCGTCTTCGCGCACGAGGTGCCCGACGGGTGGGCGGCGGCCGGTATCGCCCTGTCCTGTACGGGACTTACCGGTGTCGCCCTGTGGGGGATGCGCGGGAAGACGCCCAACTGGGCCGCGATCGGGGCCGCGTTGGCGACGGGGCTGTCGATCGCCGCGTACACCGTCGTGGACGGGCTCGGTGTGCGTGCCTCGGGGTCGTCGATGGGGTACATCGTCTGGCTGATGGTGGCGGAGGGATGGCTCATCCCCGTCTACGCCCTTCACCTTCGACGTGGTCAACTGCTTCCCGCCCTACGGCCGTTCGCCGCCGTGGGCTGTCTCGGCGCCGCCCTGTCCATGCTGGCGTACGGACTCGTCCTGTGGGCCCAGACCCGCGCGGACCTCGCCCCCATCGCGGCCCTGCGCGAATCGTCGATCATCGTCGGCGCGGCCATCGGGGCGGTCTTCTTCAAGGAGCGGTTCGGGGCGCCGAGGATCGCCGCGGCCGTGCTGCTGGTGGCCGGGATCGGGCTCATGCTGCGGGCGGGCTGACCAGGGGAACGACGGTCTTTTCTCAGCCGGCGGCCAGGCTCAAGGAGCCGATGCCGGACAGGTCGTGCGCCCTGACGCTGTTGCGGTCCGTGGCCGCCCGTCCCAGGGCGTGGTGCGGCCACAGGCCGCCGGCCACCCGCCGGGACCGCTCTCCCCACTCGCGCGCCTCGACGCCGCCCGCCTTGTAGTGGTTGAGCGCGTATCCCCCGGAGTGGACGCGCAGCAGCAGAAATCCGCCGGGGTAGTCCTTCGCGGCGGTGACCTCCTGCTGTACGACATGAGGTGCCCGCACCAGCGGTGTCCGTTTGTTCCGGTGGGTGTGGCCCGCGTGGTGCAGGAAGACCCCGGGCGCCGAGGCGTACGCGTCGACGATCGCCCGCGCCTGCCGCCGGTCCAGCTGCTGTCCCTGGGTCACCGGGAACACGGAGTCCCGTACCGTCAGCGGATGGTGACCGAAGACGACGGTGGGCCGGTCCGGCTCCGCCCTGAGCCGTGCCCGGAACCAGGACAGCTGCTCCTCGCCGAGTCCGCCCGCGTCACCGCCGTTGCCGGCCTTGGCGTAGGTGTCGAGCCCGATGATCCGCAGTCCGCCCAGGTCGTGCGCGAAGTAGCCGGGGCCGCCGCCGAAGCCGTCCCGGAACCCCTCGTGGAACGTGTCCGCGCCGCCGCCCGCCCGGTCGTGGTTGCCGCGGACGACGAGGTAGTCGCGGCCGAGCGTGCCGAAGCCGTCCAGGATGCGCCTGGCCTGTGCCAGGTGCTGCGGCGATCCGCCCGCCGAGATGTCCCCGGCGGCGAGCAGGACGTCCGCGCCGCGCCGCTTGGCCTCCTCGACCAGGGCCCGGGTCATGAGTTCCGGATAGGCGGTGAGGCCCGCGGCCTGCGACACCCCGCGCAGCAGCGGGAAGCCCGCCATCAGGCCCGCGGTGGTCTCGCCGAGGTGCAGGTCGTTGCAGAGGGCGATGGACAGCAGGTGCCGGCCGGGCGGCGGCTGGGGCGTGGTGAAGGAGTACGTGCCGGTCAGGGAGCCCAGGCCGTGCCGCGAGGTGCCTACGGCGTTCCCGCGCACGTGCTGCAACGGCGTCGGTACGGCGGTCACGCCCCCGGACCGGGCCCGGTAGTAGTAGGTCTGTCCGGGCTCCAGGCCGGTCAGCTCCACCTGGTGGTGCGCGGTGGGCCGCTCCTCGGCGGCGACGCGGTTGAGCCGCGCCGGGTGGGTGCCGTAGAGGACCTCGCCCTCGGTGACCGCAGGGAGCGGGTGGCCGAGACCGTCGTCGGTGCCGGGTATCCGGGTGTGCCAGGTGATGATGGCGCTGTCCTCGGTGAGGGTGACCAACTCCAGGTGTACGGCGGCCAGTTGGCGGTACTTGCCGCGCGGGGAACCGCCGTGCACGGCCCGTACGAGCGCCGGGGCGAGGAGCGCGCCGGAGCGCAGGAGGTCGTACGGGGTGGGGAGCGCGGCGAGGGCCGCGAGGGGAGCCGAGATGCAGCAGCGCATACCCCATTGTTGCCACAGGGTCGTGAACGCAGGCCGTGGTGTCTGCGGCCGCGGCCGTACCGGTGCGCTACGACAGGGT
This sequence comes from Streptomyces sp. NPDC091280, assembly GCF_044768565.1. Classification (NCBI taxonomy): domain Bacteria; kingdom Bacillati; phylum Actinomycetota; class Actinomycetes; order Kitasatosporales; family Streptomycetaceae; genus Streptomyces; species Streptomyces sp. NPDC091280. Next base: position 944,905 of record NZ_JBIVUZ010000001.1, on the reverse strand, counting down.
GGTGCGCACCGCTCTGACCAGGGCCTGCGCCCGTGGATCAGCCGTCACGCTCTTCCGGAACGAATTCGTCACATACCCGAACGCGATGCCTGAATCCGGGTCTGCGAAGCCGAGCGCGCCGCCCCGGCCGGGGTGTCCGAAGGAGCCGTCCGACAGGAGCGGGGACGCGCTGCCGTGGAGCATGTGGCCGAGGCCGAACCGGGTGCCCACGACGAGCACGCGGTCCGGTCCCGCCGAGCGTTCCGTGCGGGCCAGCTCGACCGTCTCCGGGGTGAACAGCCTTGTGCCGCCCTCGACTTCGCCGATCAGGGACGCGTAGAAACGGGCCAGGCCGTCCGCCGTGGCGATGCCGTTCGACGCGGGGAGCACGGCGGCCCGGTACGCCGGGTCGTTCTCGTCCGGCATCGGGGTGATCGCGCCGAACGCGCGCCGGGTGAGGGAGTCGGGGTTCGCGTACGCCTCGGAGACCGACCGCTTGGGGCGCAGGCGCAGTGCGTGCGTGTCGGCCGGGGCCGCCTCGACCTGCGCGACCCGGCCCACCCGGCCTCGTTCACCGGGGGGCAGGCCCACCCACAGGTCCGCGCCGACCGGGCCGGCGATCTCGTCCGCGATCCACGCGCCGATCGAGCGGCCCGTCACCCGGCGGACGAGTTCCCCGGTCAGCCAGCTGTACGTCTGCGCGTGATAGCCGTGGTCCGTGCCCGGCTCCCACACCGGCGCCTGGGCCGCCACCGCAGCGGCGCCCAGGACCGGGTCGGCGGCCTGTTCGGGGGTCAGCGGGTGGTCCAGCACCGGCACCCCCGCGCGGTGCGCGAGCAGCTGCCACACGAGGGTGTGCTCCTTGCCGGCGGTCTTGTACTCCGGCCAGTACTCGCCCACCGGGGCGTCCAGGTCCAGTTCCCCGCGCTGCGCGAGCAGCAGCAGCGCGGCGGCGGCCACGCCCTTCGTCGCGGAGCGGACGATCTGGGCGGTGTCCCGCTGCCAGGGCGTGCTGCCGTCGATGTCCTTGGTGCCGGCCCACAGGTCCACGACCCGGTGCCCGTCCCGGTACACGGTCACGGCCGCGCCCCGGTCCCCGCGCAGCTCGAAGTTCGCGGCGAACGCCTCCCCGACCGGCTCGAAGCCCTCGGCCACCACGCCGTTCACGTCCACGTCCGCACTCCTGGTCCCGCCGGTCAGCTGTCCTGTCTCAACCAAGCAGGATCGTGACGTCGATGTTCCCGCGGGTCGCGTTCGAGTACGGGCAGACCTCATGGGCCGCGTCGACCAGCTTCGCGGCGATGTCCGGGTCGAGGACCGGTAGGGACACGCTCAGGGCGACCGCGAGGCCGTAGCCGCGCTGTTTGTTGGGGCCGATGCCGACCTTCGCGGCGACCGTGGATCCGGCCAGGTCGAAGCCCGCCCTGCGGCCGACCAGGACCAGCGCGTTGTGGAAGCAGGAGCTGTAGCCGGCCGCGAAGAGCTGCTCGGGGTTGGTGCCGTTGCCGTCGCCGCCCAGTGCCGGGGGCATCGCCACCTGGAGGGCGAGCTGGCCGTCCTGGCTGCTGACGAAGCCGTCCCGGCCGCCGTGGGCGGTGGCCTCGGCGACGTACATGATCTTCGTCGGGCGGGTGTCGACGGCGGCGGCAGCGGCGTCGTCGGTCATGGCGGGACCTCCCCCGGAACGGGAACACAGGACGGAACACGGAGTGCGAAGACAGGAGTGGGCAACTACATCGTGCACAAGATACTGGCGGGTAGGTGACACGTGGCCAGCAGGGGGTGGTGACCGTCGGTAACCCGAGGTCAGCGGGCCCGTTCCGCCGCCGCCTCCGCGCGCTCCGCCAGCCGCCACAGCTCCGCGCGCAGCCGTACGACCTCCGGCAGCTCCAGCTCCGTCGCCGCGAGCAGCGCCCCCGGCACCCGGGCCGCGCGCTCCCGCAGGGCCGCGCCGCGCTCCGTGCACGCGACCAGCACCGCGCGCTCGTCGTGGGCCGCGCGCTCGCGGCGGACCAGCCCGGCCGCCTCCAGACGCTTCAGGAGCGGCGACAGCGTGCCGTAGTCCAGACGCAGGGCGTTCGAGAGGTCCTTGACCGTGCTCTCGCCGCGCTCCCACAGGACGAGGAGGACGAGGTACTGCGGGTAGGTCAGCTCCAGTTCCTCAAGGAGCGGGCGGTACGCGGCGGTCAGCGCGCGCTGGGCCGCGTACAGCGCGAAGCACAGCTGCTCGTCCAGGAGCAGCGACCCGGCGGCACCGGCGGCGACCGTACGGTCCTCGTTCGTCACGCGCCCATTGTCACGGACCGCGGGTCGAACCCGAAGGGCAACTCCAGCCGATGGGCCCGCATCAGCGCCTCGTCGCAGAGGAGTCGGCCGGTCGGGCCGTCCGCCGCGATCACGCCCTCGCTCAGGACCAGCGAACGCGGGCACAGCTCCAGCGCGTACGGCAGGTCGTGCGTGACCATGAGGACGGTCACGTCCAACGACCGCAGGATGTCGGCCAGTTCGCGCCGGGAGGCGGGGTCGAGGTTGGAGGAGGGCTCGTCGAGGACGAGGATCTCCGGCTCCATCGCCAGCACGGTCGCGACCGCGACGCGGCGCCTCTGCCCGAACGACAGATGATGCGGGGGCCGGTCCGCGAAGTCCGCCATTCCCACCGACTCCAGGGCGGTGCGCACCCGTTGCTCCAGCTCCGCGCCCTTCAGCCCGGCCGCCGCCGGGCCGAACGCCACGTCCTCGCGGACCGTCGGCATGAAGAGCTGGTCGTCGGGGTCCTGGAAGACGATGCCGACCCGGCGCCGGATCTCCGCCATGTGCCTTTTGCCGACCGGGAGTCCGGCCACCGTCACCGTCCCGGCGCCGCCGGTGAGGATGCCGTTGAGGTGCAGCACGAGGGTGGTCTTGCCGGCGCCGTTCGGGCCGAGCAGGGCGACCCGTTCGCCGCGCGCGACCGTGAAGTCGACGCCGAACAAGGCCTGATGGCCGTCCGGGTAGGCGAAGGCCAGCCCGGACACGTCCAGAGAGTGGGTCGTCACAGGGTCCATCCCAACAGGCATACGACAAGGGCGGCACAGGGCAGTGCGAGGGCGTAGGACCACTGGGCCCGGTCGGCGGTGACCTCGTCGATCACCGGCATGGCACCCGTGTAACCCCGGCTCACCATGGCCAGATGGACCCGTTCCCCGCGTTCGTAGGAGCGGATGAACAGCGCGCCCGCCGACTTCGCGAGCACGCCCCAGTGGCGCACGCCCCGGGCCTCGAAACCCCGTGACTCGCGGGCGATCCGCATCCGGCGCAGCTCGTCCGTGATGACATCGCCGTAGCGGATCATGAAGGACGCGATCTGGACGAGGAGCGGTGGGAGCTTCAACCGCTGGAGTCCCAGGAGGAGTTCGCGGAGTTCGGTGGTGGCGGCGAGGAGGACGGAGGCGGCCACGCCCAAGGTGCCCTTGGCGAGGACGTTCCAGGCGCCCCAGAGGCCGTTCACGCTCAACTCCAGGCCCAGGAAGGTTACTTGCTCGCCCTCCGCGACGAAGGGCATCAGCACCGCGAACGCCACGAAGGGGATCTCGATCAGCAGGCGGCGGAGCAGGAAACCGGCGGGCACCCGGGCCGCGTACGCAACCAGCGCCAGCAGCGCGGCGTACAGCCCGAACGCCCACATCGCCTCGCGCGGGGTCGACACCACGACCACCACGAAGGCGAACACGGCGGCCAGTTTGGTGTGCGGCGGCAGGGCGTGCACCCGGGAGTGGCCGTGCCGGTACAGGCGGTGGGCGTGCCCCGCGCCCATCTCAGGCCGCCTGCGTCTTCGAGGTGTCGCGGCGCCTGCGGACCGCCCAGAAGACCCCGGTGCCCGCGACGACCGTGACGCCGACCCCGATCACGCCCGCGAGGCCGCCGGAGAGCCGGGCGTCCTCGACGTCGCGCACGCCGTAGTCCGCGAGCGGGGAGTCGGCCGAGGCGTGCTCCTCGGTGGTGCGGTCGATGCCGTGGTCGGCGGCGACCTTCTCCAGGCCGTCGGGGTTGGAGGAGGCGTAGAAGCTGACGAAGCCGGCGAGGAGGAGGGAGGCGGCTAGGCCGGTGAGCCACACCTTGCGGTGCGAGCCGCGGACGGGCGCCGGCCGCTGGGGCGCGCTGTCCACGAGTTCGCCGTTCACGCGCAGCTTCAGCCGCTGCTCCAGCCCGCGCGCGCCATGGACGAGATCCGGGCGTACGGCGATCACCGCGCCGACCGTGAGCGCGGTGATCGCGGCCTCGCCGACGCCGATGAGGACGTGGACGCCGATCATCGCGCCGGCGACCTTGCCGAGGGAGACGTCGGTGGTGCCGCCGAGGGCGTAGAGGAGGGTGAAGACGAGGGCGGCGGCGGGGACGGAGAGCAGGGCGGCGGTGAAGGACGCGGCGGTGATCGAGCGACGGCCGCGCGGGAGGATCTTGACCAGGCCGCGGAAGACGGCGTACGCGACGACCGTCGTCGTGATCGCCATGTCGGTGATGTTCACGCCGAGCGCGGTCAGCCCGCCGTCCGCGAACAGGACGCCCTGCATGAGCAGGACGACGGAGACGCACAGCACACCGGTGTAGGGGCCGACGAGGATCGCGGCCAGCGCGCCGCCGAGCAGATGGCCGCTGGTACCGGCCGCGACCGGGAAGTTGAGCATCTGCACGGCGAAGATGAAGGCGGCGACCAGGCCCGCCAGCGGCGCGGTCCGCTCTCCCCCACGCTCGACTTCGCTCGCGCGGGAGGTGCCCCCCTGTTCCCGGCGCGCGCCGCGCAGGCTCACGGCGAGCGCGGCGGCGGCGACCACGCCGGTCGCGGCGGACACGGGGGCGTCTATGAATCCGTCAGGGACATGCACAGAGTGATTTTAGATGGTTGTTGCGAGTCTTTTGCAAGAGCGAGAAGGTCCCCGGCCGGTATGTGAGATCTGTCGCCCCGAGGGGCGCTCCCGAGAAAATATGCGACATTGGGGTAGTGGGAGCGGATGCACAGCTTTCACATAGGTCACTCAGCGTTAGGGGCCGCCCGATGTCCGTAGTCGAACAGTACGCGCGAGCCCACATCGTCACCGATGAGGACGAAGCGCAGGTGGAGCGGGGCGCGGTCCCCGTCGTCCTGCGCTACGACCCCGACGCCGATCCGCGCTCGATCCGGGTCGGCCTGCCCGGCACCGACGAATGGACCTTCGACCGCGCGCTGCTGGAACAGGGGCTGCGCGCCCCGGCCGGCAGCGGCGAGGTACGGGTGTGGCCGTGCGGGCGGGTGCAGGCCGTCGTCGAGTTCCACTCCGAACAGGGCGTCTCCGTCGTCCAGTTCGAGACGAAGACGATCATGCGGTTCCTGCGCCGGACGTACACGGCCGCCGCACCCGTGGTGAGCTGAACCCTCCCCGACCGAGCCGAACGCCCCCCGGTCGCGCTGAACTCCCTCTGCTCTCGCGGGAGTTCAGCCGCCGAGGCCGGCCCCCAGCTTCAGCAGGGCCGCCACGATCGGCCCCGCCGTGTCGCCGCCGTGGCCGCCCGCCTGGACCACGCCGGCGGCCACCAGGTCGCCCTTGTACGCGGTGAACCAGCCGTTGGGCTTCTTCTGGCCGTCGACCTCCGCCGAACCGGTCTTCGCGCCGTAGTCGGGGCCGAGCCCGGCCATCGCCTTCGCCGCCGTCCCGTAGTCGGCGGTGTACTTCATGACTTCCTTCAGCTCGGCCTGCGTCGTCGACGACATCGTGCGCGAGGCCTTCGCGAGGGTGCGGCCGTCGACCGACGCGGCGACCAGGTAGGGCTGGTGGAAGGTGCCCGTGTCGACGGTGGCGGCCACCGACGCCATGTTCAGCGGGTTCATCCGGACCCCGCCCTGGCCGATCAGCGAAGCGCCCATCTGCGCGCCGCTCTGCACCGGGACCGAGCCGTCGAAGGTGGGCACGCCGATGGCCCAGTTGTTCATGCCGAGGCCGTAGACCTGCTGGGCCTCCGTCGTCAGGTCGCTGTCGGACAGCTTGGGCGCGAAGTTGATGAAGGCGTTGTTGCAGGAGGCCCCGAAGGCCATCTTGAACGTGCCCTGCTTGATCTCCGAGTCGTCGTCGTTGTGGAAGGTCCAGCCCGCCAGCTTGTACGTCTTGGGGCAGGGGTGGGACGCGTCCGGAGTGATGAGGTTCTTCTCGAAGAGCATCGTCGACGTCACGATCTTCATCGTGGAACCGGGGGCCAGCGAGCCCTGGAAGGCCACGTTGAAGCCGTGCGAGGCGTTCGCGACGGCCAGGATCTCGCCGGTCGAGGGGCGCATCATCACGACCGAGGAGTTCTTCTGCTTGCCGACCTGCGTCTCCGCCGCCGCCTGGAGGGTCGGGCTGAGCGTCGTCTTCACCTTGCCCGGCGTGCCCTTGCTCAGCTCGACGAGCGTCTTGTCGGACTCCTTGGACTGCTTGCCGCGGACCACCCGCAGCTCGATGCCCGCCTTGCCGCCCGCCTTCTTCCCGAACTTCTCCCGCAGCCCGTCCAACACCGGCCCCAGGGACGGGTACTTGGCCGTCGTCAGCTCGCCGCCGTCCCGGTCGTAGGCCTTGATCGGCGGGGTGCCGGACTCGCCCGTCACCAGGGTGTCGCCGTCCGCGAGGTCCGGGTGGACGACGGAGGCGTGCCACTGCACGTACGGCTTGCCGTCCTTCGCGCTGCGCACGACGGTGAGCGAAGTGGCGTACGTCATGGGCTTGTTGATGCCCTTGTACGACACCGTGCACTTCACCGAGAAGGGGACCTTGGTGCCGGTGGGGGTGCCCTCGGTGACGGTGATGCCCTTCATGTGGGCGTTCTTGGTGTACCCGGTGAGCAGCGCGGAAGCCGCCGCCGACCTGTCGGTGACGGCGGCGGCCTGGGCGACCTTGCCCTGCTGCCAGTCGGCCAGGTACCGCTTCGCGGTCGTCTGGACCTCGGCCGCCGTCAACGGGCCCTTCTTGACGGCCTTGTGGTCCGAGGCCGACGTGCGCGCCTCGGCGGACGCCCCGCCGTCGTACAGCGCGTAGGCACCGACCCCCGCGCCGACGACGGCCACGGCGATCACCCCGCCGACCATGGCGGGTCTCGCCTTCCGCCGCTCGGCGACGCGCCTTCTCTTGCCCCTGGTGCCCACAGTTCCCGATCCTCCGCGAATCCCCTCGGGCCCCCGTCGCCCTCGGCCCTCTCCCACCCCAACGACCACGCCCACCCTAGAGTCCCGTCCTGTGCGGGTGAGTTCACTTTCCACCGGGAGTGAGTTCAGCCACTCGCCGCCAGTACCGCCCGCACGATCGGGCCGGCCGCGTCGATGCCGTGGCCGCCGTCCTGCGTCATGGCCGCCGCGGCGACATCGCCCCGGTAGCCGGTGAACCAGCTGTTGGACTTCGACTGCCCGTCCACCTCGGCGGACCCCGTCTTCGCCCCCATGTCGGGGCCGAGCCCGGCCATGATCCCGGCGGCGGTCCCGCTGGTCGCGGTGCGGTACATCATCGCCCGCAACTGCGCCGACGTACTCGCCGACAGGCCCCGCGCGGTGGCCAGTTGACGGTCGTCGAGGCTCTGCGCGACGAGGACCGGCTGCCGGAACGTGCCCGTCTTCGCGGTCGCCGTCACCGACGCCATGTTCAGCGGGCTCATCTGCACCTGGCCCTGGCCGATCAGGTTCGCCGCGGTGTCCGGACCGCCGGAGGCGGGCACCGAGCCGTCGAACGACGGGATGCCGGTCTTCCAGTTGTCCCGGCCGAGCCCGAACCGGTCCTGGGCCTCCCGGGTCAGCGAGTCCACCTTCACCGAGTCGGCGAACTTCACGAACGCCGTGTTGCAGGAGCGCGCGAAACTGTCCGCGAGCGTGGCCTTCTCGTCCGGGGCCAGTCCCTCCAGGTTGTGGAAGGTCTGGCTCTGCCAGGTGGCGGTGGGCGGACAGGGCGCCGCGCCGGTCATGCTGGTGATGTCGTTGTCGATGAGCGTGGCGGCGCTAATGATCTTCATCGTGGAGCCGGGCGCCAACTGCCCCAGGAACGCGGCGTTGAACCCGTCGTCACGATTGTTGGCGACCGCGAGCACCTGCCCGGTACTGGGCTGCACGGCCACGACGGACGACTCCGAGTACTTCGTCACGGCCTTCTCGGCGGCGGCCTGCGCGCTCGCGCTGAGCGTCGTCCGCACCTTGCCGGCCTCACCCTTCTCCAGGGTCACCAGCGTGGTGTCGGCGGAACCCTCGCCCTGATGCTTGATCGCCAGCTCGATCCCCGGCGTACCGCCCGCCTTGTCACCGTACTTGGCGCGCAACTCGTCGAGGATCGGCCCGAGCGACGGATACTTCTCCTTCGTCAGCACGGCCCCGTCCCGGTCCACGGCCTCGATCGCCGGGTTCTCGGACTCACCGGTGACGAAGGTGTCGCCGGCCTTCAACTCCGGGTGAACGACGGCCGGTTGCCAGTCGACGAGCGCGCGGCCGGTGGTCTTTCCGCGGACGACGGTCAGCCGGCTCGTATAGTCGAGCGGCTTGTCGATGCCCTTGTACGACACGGTCGCGTGCACCGTGAACGGTACGGTGGCGCCGGTCGCCGTACCGGGCGTGATCTTCACCTTCGCGATGTGACCGGCCCCGCCGAACGACTCCAGTACGGGATCGGCGGCGGCGTCGTTGTTCGTGTACGACGCGGCGGTCACCGCCTGCCCCTTCTCCCAGGCCGCGAAGAACTTGGCCGTGGTGGCCTTGACCTCCGAAGCGCTGGGCGGCCCCGTCTTCACGGCCGCGGCCCCACCGGACCCGGCCGACCCGCCGTCCCCGCCGAGCGCGGACATGAGATTGTACGCCCCGTACCCGGCCCCACCCACCATCACGGCGAACACACCGCCGACGACGGTGACTTTGACCCCCTTGCGCATGGTGCGGTCCCCTCCCGCTGTCAGTCCTCCGACTGTATGGGGCGTGAGGGAAAGCTGTGAGAGGTGTTGCTTTTTGTTGTCCTAACGGAGACCGGTGACTCCGTCGGTGACTTCCGGGGGGTTGGTGCTGGTGCTCTTGCCCAAGCGGGCGGTGCTCAAGTCACGTTCGGCGCTTGGTCGACGGGTTGTCCTAACGGAGACCGGCGGTGAAGGCGGACCAGGCGCTGCTAGGGAGGAGCAGCACGGGGCCGTCCGGGACCTTGGAGTCGCGGACGGGGACGAGGCCGGTGACTTCGTCGGCCACTTCCAGGCATTCGCCACCGCTGCCGTTGCTGTAGCTGCTCTTGCGCCAGCGGGCAGAGCTCAAGTCACGTTCGGTGCTTGCCATTTCGATGGTCCTTCGCCGCTTGATCGATCATGGCCAGAGACGCCTCCGGGGACAACGCCGTGGCCCTGAGCAGATCGTACGACCTGCGGTAGTCCTTCACGAGGGCCGGATAGTCGATCAGTTGGCCACTGTGGAGACCCTCCGTGTAGACCACGGGCGGCGCGTCCGGGAACGTCATGACGCGGGTCATGCCCATCATCATCGGGTGGACTGCTGTCGTTTCCGGAAGGATCTGCAAAACACTCTGGGTGGACCGGATCACGTGCGCCACGTGGTCCAGTTGCTCTGCCATCTCCTCGGGCGGCAGCAGCGGTTTGCGGATCATCCTCTCGTCCAGAATCCCCCAGAACGCCGGAGGGTCTTCGCGCTCCCAGAGCTTCGCTCGATCCATACGAGCGTCGACCTGCTTCTCGACGGTCTTGGGGCGCAGCCACGGGAGCGAGGTGCGTACGACGGCTTTGGCGTACGCCGATGTCTGGAGTAGCCCCGGCACCAGCATGGGTGCCCAGTCCTCGATCGACTCCGCGAACTTCTCCATCTCCGCCACATCCGCGAAGTACTCCGCGTGCCCCGACTGCTTCGCCTTCCTCGCGTCTTCACAGCGCCGCTCGAAAAACCCGTCCGTCCCGAGCCGACGGTCCACATGCCGGGCCAGATCCAGCGGCATCCGCCGCTCCCCGCGCTCGATCTGGCTCAGGAACGGCACCCCCCGATAACTGCCCTCCGCCAACTGCTCCAGCGTCAGACCCGCCTGTTCCCTCTTGTAGCGCAACTCCGCGCCGTAGAAGGAGGGGACGTTCGCCGACGCGTCGGTGTCCTTGCGAGGAGGCACAACTGACCACCGCCATTTGCTCGTTGACAGGCGTAACTCGAACTCCTTTCACGGTAGGGCCTGTCACGTCACTGTGTGAGTGATTCGTCACAGAACGCACAGGAGGCCCCGGCCCATGTCCACCCCCTACGACACCACCCTCTGCGCGGAGGAACTCCGCGACGCCCTCGCCGCCCACGGCATCACACTCCCGTCACTCCGCGCGGACCTGCCGGGCTCCGGAGGGCTGGTCGCGCTGGGCAACTGCAACCTCGACACGGCCCGCCGCCTGGCCGCCGTACTCCGTCAGGCGGCGGAACGATGAACGCGGCGAGGGTGTTCGAGGCCGAGCTGCTCGCCGTACCGAAGGCCGTCCCCGAACTACGACACGCGGTGCGCGCCTACTTGGGCGGCGGCCCGCACCCCGAAGTGGAGCTCTGCGTCAGCGAGTTGGTGAGCAACGTGATCCGGCATGTGGGGGAGGGGACACCGGTACGGGTACGGATCGCCAGGGTCGGCCCGGACGACGACCGTATCCGGGTCGAGGTGACCGACCCCGACCCGCGTGCCCTCCCCGTCCTCCTGGACGCCACGACCGACACCGGCCTCGGCGCCGAATCGGGGCGCGGACTGATGCTGCTGGACGCGGTGGCGGTGCGGTGGGGGGTGGAACCGGGGGCATCCGGGAAGGTGGTGTGGTGCGAGGTGCGGGGCTGAGGCCGCTGTTGGTCGCTGGAGACCCACGCGGGTGATCTCTCGGTGCACCCGTCGTCGTAGCTGAGTTTCTGCGTTCGACGTCGTACGCGAGCAGGTAGCCGCCCGGCGGTGCGAGGTGTTCACGGGCAGCGGCGGAGGCGACGAGAACAACGCCCACCACTCCAAGACGCAAGCCGAACTGCCGACGCCCGAACCCGTGCCGACGCTGATGGCGTTCGGGATGCACACCCCCGGATTCGCCCGTCCTGGTGGAGGTCGGCCTGCGAAGCCTCATGTGACCAGCCCCGACACGGAAGTTGAGCACGTGGAAGCCACCAACCTCCTGTACCGGGATCCGGCGCTCTACGACCTGGTCCAGGCGGACAGTGCGGGCGCCGGGATGTGCCAGATCCTGATCGAACTGCACTGTCCGGACGCCCGGACCTTGGTCGACTTCGGGTGCGGCACCGGCCGGGACCTGGAGATCTTGGCCAAGCGTTTCGAGTGCATCGGCGTGGACCTCCAGCTCCCCTCGGGCGAGGAGGCCCAGGACGAAATCCGCCGACGCGTCCTGTTCCCCGCGAGCTGGAGCACTACGCGGCGGGTGCCGACTTCGAGGTCCTGGACATTCTCGACGGCACAGGGGCACGGCCCATTGCTCCGACCGCATACACGGTGGTGCGATACACCCGATGGTGAAGGCGATGCGGAAGTCGGTGCCGATGCCTGCCGCCTGCGCCGCTGACGGCAGCGCTGCACCGGGGCCATTGGACCGGGATGCCGCGCAATGTGTTGCACTCAGGTTGGTAATTCTGTCGGCGCTCCAACATCGTAAAGGGGGAAGTGGTCATGAGCGAAGAGCAGGTCGGTGAACTGTCGGAATGGCTTCTGAGACGTGGATTTTCTTTGATTGAGACGCGAGAAACAGGTGGGTTCGAGAATATCTTGATGAGGTTCCAGGGAGATGGATGCGAAGTGTGGGCAACCAGGGAGCGAGGCATTTGGTCTGTTGGGATCGCTCCTCCCGGAAGTTCTCGCGACATGGCCTCGAAGATTTGGCGCTGCTATCTTGACGGCGTGGAGCCAGACGTATCGGCAGGCCCCGATTCCATTGATGTCGATATTTCTTTCGTGTATGAGCGATTGGGTGAAGTGAGTCTGGCGATTCAGCGGGACAGTGATATTGGTGAACGGCTTGTCGATATCAATTGGATATTTGTTAAAGCGCGCCTTGGGTTGGACCCTGATATGCCCATGCCGGGCAACCCTGGTTTCGGCAAGCCCTAGGTTCGACGTGCCGAACGTCGGCGGCAGTAACAGGGCGACCATCTCCCAGAGCTCATCAGGAACCAGACGCTTCGACGGATCAGCACCCTCGGCCGACATCATGCCGCTCGAACATCACGTCACGTGACACAGCCTGCTGTGCCTTGACTGATGCGGCCGTCGACGCCCTCGCGCAGGATGTCGGCGTGCCCGGCATGCGGCCACCGCGGCACGCGGCCGGGGGCGTCGAGGGGAAGCCCGTTGATCGTCGCGTCCGAGTGTTCCCACGTGCGCCGGTAGAACCCGACGATCTGATCGCGCTTCTCGTCCTCGGTCGCCCACAGATCAGTCTCCCGAGCAGGTTGTCCTTGGTGAATTCATCGATCATGCGGCATCAGCAGCCTGCGATGGGCTGCTCGTGGTCTCAAGATTCCTTATATGGTCCGCAATGACTGGCAGAGCCGAGACCTGGCCATGGTCACCGCCCTGAGCAATTACAAGAAGCTCGCGAAACTTGCCAGGTGAGACAACATAGGAGAGGTCGCATGCAAGCCAGTCCGGCTGCCCTCGGTCGGCCTGCGAAAGAAAACGCGCGGCTCTTCGCGACCCGCAAGCGCCGACAACGAGCGGGAGGGCGCTGCCCTGTAGGCCGCGCCCTCCCGGAATGTCCAACCACCTAAACCCACGTATCCAGCCACATCCGAGACCGCCACTGCCCAATAGGAATCGACGTCCCCGTGTACAGCGGCCAGAAGTAGATGAAGTTCGCGTGATCCGGCCCGGTGGGGTCCCGACCAGGGCCTTAGGACCTGCCGGAGAACAACCTGTGGGCGGGCAATGCGTTGACCTGCGATGTCAAGGCCAGAAACCCGCAAGTTAATTCTCGGCGGGCCCTTAGAGCCATCATTTCCTCCGTCGGCTACGAAGTCAGAGTACGCCTGTTGGACCGTTCTGTCCCGTCTTTCTTGCTAAGCCCAGTCCTGGGATGAAGGAGACGGATTTGTCATCTACGTGGTCTTCGCCGCTCGGAAACGAATGAATGGCCGGGACACGCTGCGAGCCCTATGAGCGTCTGCCGTGCATATACATGTTCTCTAAGCGTATGGGGAGTCGCTGAAGCGACTCTTCAAACGTCCGTCGTGAGCGCTGATGCTGGGTCCGCGCTTGAGTTTGGCGATCGGCGTCGATCTCATAGTCCGCCCGAACTCGCTCAACCTCCGCTCGGAGGAGTAGCCGGCGAAGCTCTTTGAACTCGGAACCCAGGATCCAACTCGTCGAGCGAGGCGACCACCCGTACCGGGAGGCCAGAGCCAAGAGATCAGGCTCATCCGTCGATGGCTGTGACCAGAAGCCAGGCTGTGCACCGTACTTTGAGAACAGATGTCTTACTGACCGCTCCACTTGTTCAAGGTGCTCTGGGACGGCACGTCCGCGGCGCACTGCTGCTACCACATTCTCCAGGGGGACGTCAAAGGCTACCGCCACCTTGTCGAGGAATGTGGGTATGGCGGCTGAGTTTGGCAGTGTCGCGTGGATCTCGAAGCGCCGATAGGTGCTCTCACGTACGGCGAGTCGCCGGGCCGCATCACGTTGTGTCAGGCCGCACGCTCGGCGCAGGTCAGCTATGTCCCACTCCCGGTAGTCGTTTGGGCTCGCCAACTTCAGCGGATGGACGTTCAGCGCGTGAGCCAAGGCGAGGATGCGTGGTGGCTCAGGGACTCTTAGACCGTTCTCGTAGGCAAGGATCTGCGCCTTGGTGGCTCCTATGCGACGGGCGAGTTCCTGAGCGCTCAGTGGTGTGGCGCTCTCGCTGCGGCGCGAATCACGAGACATGCGAAGCGCTCTGAGGGCGGCTCCGTCAAAGCTGACAGCCAGTCCACGTGCCATAAAGTCCCCCATCCCCTACTGGGTACAGTTTAGCGATGCATCATAGGACGCAGTCAGGGCTAGTTCCTCTGCTGCACGCGCCGCTGAACAGGCACGTTGTATTTTTTGGATGAGCCGTGCCTTTGGCTGCATCAGGCCACGATGGCACCGTTTTGGAAGTCGCCCCGCAGGTTAGGCCCACCCCTTTTAAGGTGATTTGGGTCTGCTTTGGAGGTAGGCGCCGTTGCCCTAGAGGGGAATCGACTCCTGCGTCTGTAGGAGTTCAGACGGGCCTGCCTGCCCTGATCTTGGAGGGTCGAAGCAGGCAGGCCCTTGAGCCGGAAGGGGCCCGTATATGACGGTACACATCGAGGCTTGGCGCATCGCCGTCCTCGTCATCGGCAGCGTCGTGGGGTACTTCATCTTCAAGCACACTCAGCGTGCGACGCCGGGACTTCCTGCAGGCATGGGTGACCCGACCGCCGCCATCGCTGCGGCAGTGGGAGTTATCTCTGCTTTGGTGATCCTTTTTGGCTAGACAAGGGGTGCGGCTGACGTCAGGAGTCGGCCACTGGCTCTCCTTGCAGCCCCCGGGCGTCCCCCGCGAAGAGGGTTGAAAGGAAAAGGGCCAGCTCATCGGCCTTGGGGCCGGCCCGCTGTAAATCTGCCGGGGCCCGGGGCCGGGCCGTCCTCGGGCCGTCCGAGGACGGCCCACGACAACCGCTAACGACCAATAACGACCACGAGGGCGTGGCTGTCAGCCGCGCCCTCGTGGTGTGTCTGCCCAGCTAGACCCAGGTGTCCAGCCACATCCGAGACCGCCACTGCCCAATAGGAATCGACGTCCCCGTATACAGCGGCCAGAAGTAGATGAAGTTCCACGTGATCAGTAGGACCAGTACGCCCGCGCCGACCGCCCCCGTGACCCGGCGGGTGTCGCTGGAGCCCGGGGGGCCGATGATCGCGCCGATCAGCATCGCCACCGCGAGGCACAGGAACGGCAGGAAGACGATGGAGTAGAAGAAGAAGATCGTGCGGTCCTGGTAGAGGAACCAGGGGAGGTAGCCGGCCGCGACGCCGCAGGCGATCGCGCCCGCGCGCCAGTCGCGGCGGAACGCCCAGCGCCACAGGACGTACAGGATCGCGAAGCAGGCCGCCCACCACAGCATCGGCGTGCCGATGGCGAGGACCTCGCGGGCGCACTTGTCGCCGGCGTTCAGGGGGCAGCCGTCCGTGCCGGGGGAGGGGGACTCGTAGAAGTAGGAGACCGGGCGGCCGTCGACGAGCCAGCTCCACGGGTTGGACATGTACGTGTGCGGGGAGTGCAGGCCGACGTTGAACTCGTAGACCTCGTGCTCGTAGTGCCACAGGCTGCGTACCCAGTCCGGCAGGACGTGGCTCCAGGTGCCGCCCTTGCCGTCGGTCGCGGCCCAGTTGCGGAAGTAGCCGCCGGTGCCGTCCGTGGGGGAGAGGATCCAGCCGATCCAGGACGTCAGGTAGACCGTGAGGGCGACCGGGATGGTCGCCACGAAGCCCAGTCCCAGGTCGTGCTTGAGGACCGCCACGTACGCGTTGCGGGCGCCCGCCACCTTGCGGGAGCCGACGTCCCACATCAGCATCAGCACGAAGAACGCGGCCGTGATGTACAGGCCGTTCCACTTGGTGCCGATCGCCAGGCCCAGCAGCAGGCCCGCCGTCCAGCGCCAGGGGCGCCAGCCGAGGGACAGGGTGTCGGCGGTGTGCGCGTCGGGGCGGACCCGGCCGTCCGCGCCCACCGGGAGCGCCGCCGCGAGTCTCGCGCGGGCCTTGTCGCGGTCGATCAGCAGGCAGCCGAACGCGGCCACCACGAAGAACATCAGCACACCGTCGAGCAGCGAGGTGCGGGCCATCACGAAGGCCAGGCCGTCCAGCGACATCAGGACGCCCGCGACACAGCCGAGGAACGTGGAGCGGAACAGGCGGCGGCCGATGCGGCACAGCATCAGCACGGTCAGCGTGCCGAGCAGGGCCGTCATGAAGCGCCAGCCGAACGGGTTGAAGCCGAAGATCAGCTCGCCGAGGCCGATGACGTACTTGCCGACCGGCGGGTGCACGACGTAGGCGGCGTCGGTCGGGATGGGGACGTGCCCGCCGGTCTTCAGGATGAGGTCGTTGGCGTTCTTGTCCCAGTTGACCTCGAAGCCGCGGTGGACGAGCGCCCACGCGTCCTTGGCGTAGTACGTCTCGTCGAATATCACCGCCTTCGGACTGCCCAGGTGGTAGAAGCGCATCACGCCGGCCATGAGGGTGACCAGCAGCGGCCCGCCCCACGCCGACCACCGGGTGATGCGGTCGACGAGCGTCGGCGAGAAGCCGAGCGTCGCCCACAGCCGGGGGCTGGGCTCCGTGTACGGCGGCACCAGCCGGTCCCGTACGTCGCTTCTCGGCCCCGCCGTGTAGCCGAAACGGCGCAGCCGCTGCTGCCACGACGGCCGCTGCTCTGGTGGGGCCTGGCCCTGCCGGGTGTCCGTGGAGTCCGTGGACGACGCTGTACTGGTCACCGCGCCATCGTAGGGAACACCTCTGTGTGAGTCCCGTGCATGGGCGGTCTCGGTCCGGATGCGTCCGGATCTGTCGGCCCTGCGAGGATGGGAACGTGACTGGAACCCTTGTTTTGGCGGGCACCCCCATCGGCGACACGCAGGACGCTCCTCCCCGGCTCGCCGAGGAGCTGGCCGGGGCCGATGTGGTCGCCGCCGAGGACACCCGGCGGCTGCGCCGGCTGACCCAGGCCCTCGGGGTGCAGCCCAAGGGGCGGGTCGTGTCGTACTTCGAGGGCAACGAGGCCGCCCGGACACCCGAGTTGGTCGAGGCCCTGGTCGGCGGGGCGCGGGTGCTGCTGGTCACGGACGCGGGGATGCCGTCCGTGTCCGACCCGGGGTACCGGCTGGTCGCCGCCGCCGTCGCCAAGGACATCAGGGTGACCGCCGTACCGGGGCCGTCCGCGGTGCTCACCGCGCTCGCGCTGTCGGGGCTGCCGGTGGACCGGTTCTGCTTCGAGGGGTTCCTGCCGCGGAAGGCGGGCGAACGGCTGTCGCGGCTGCGGGAGGTGGCCGGTGAGCGGCGCACCCTCGTCTACTTCGAGGCCCCGCACCGGCTCGACGACACCCTCGCCGCGATGGCGGAGGCGTTCGGCCCGGAACGGCGGGCCGCCGTGTGCCGGGAACTCACCAAGACGTACGAGGAGATCAAGCGCGGCCCGGTCGGCGAACTCGCCGCGTGGGCGGCGGAAGGGGTGCGCGGCGAGATCACCGTCGTGGTGGAGGGGGCGCCGGAACAGGCCGGGGAACTCGACGCGGACGAGCTGGTGCGGCGGGTCCGGGTGCGCGAGGAGGCGGGCGAGCGGCGAAAGGAAGCGATCGCCGCGGTCGCGGTCGAAGCGGGCGTTCCCAAGCGCGAGGTCTTCGATGCCGTGGTGGCCGCCAAGACCGCGCAAAAACCCCTCTGAGCTGCGGCGCGATCCCCTCTGAGCAGGGCGCTTCTCCCATGAGCGGGCGCCCCATGGCGGGGCAAAGCACGGTCACCGAATGCAAAGTCCCGACCGGCTCGGGAGGGCGATTCGACAAGGAAAGTCCAAATCGCCTCCAACAGTCGACAGGACTGATGCGCTCGCCCTGCCTGAGGCGTCCACTGGACTGAGGGACGCACCCGTCCCTCGCCTCCACCGGGATTCCGGGGGGAATCCCCTCGCCGGAGGCGCTTGTCCAGCAGCAAGCAAGCAGGAGCTGGCATGAGTGAGATCGCAGGGCAGACCGGCCTCCGGGGCGCTGCCACCGCCGTGGTGAACGAGTCGTACTCCTTCGCCTGCATGCGGTGCGGGCACGGCTGGGAGCAGGCCTACGAGATAGAGCACCACGTCGACACCGACGGCCACCAGTTCGTGATGTACGTGGCGGACGGCCAGGTCGTGCCGTCGCCCCTGAGCCGCCCCGCGTGCCACAACTGCGACGGGCATGTCGTGCGCATCATGCGGGCGGGCCAGGTGTCGTCGGTACGGGACGCGGCGGAGCGGCAGTACCGGGCGCCCAGGCCCCGGCCGGCGGCGGAGGGCACCGACCCGGCGGACGGGACCGCGGCCTCCGCGCAGGAGCCCACCGGGCACCACTGGCACCTGTCCGACCTGCTGCACCCCTTCCACCACCACCGCAAGGCGAGCTGACCGGCTCCCGCGACCGGGCGGGCATGCCCCTTTCGTAGGATCGGGGCATGCCTGCCTCCAGCGACAAGACCGTCGGCAAGACCGTCGACAAGAGCGCCGACAAGCGCGTCGAGAACAGCGCCGACCAGCGCGTCGAGAAGAGCGCGCCTCCGCTCCCGGAGCCCCTCCGGGTGCCCGTCGCCGACTCCCACACCCACCTCGACATGCAGTCCGGCACGGTGGAGCAGGCGCTCGCCAAGGCCGCCTCGGTCGGGGTCACGACGCTCGTGCAGGTCGGCTGCGACGTCAAGGGCTCGCGCTGGGCCGCCGAGACGGCCGCCCGCCACGACGCGATCCACGCGACGGTCGCCCTCCACCCGAACGAGGCGCCGCGCATCGTGCACGGCGACCCCGACGGCTGGTCCAGGCAGGGCGCGCGCACCGGCGGCGGCGACTCCGCCCTGGACGAGGCCCTGGCGGAGATCGACCGGCTGGCCGGACTGCCCCACGTCAAGGGCGTCGGCGAGACCGGCCTCGACCACTTCCGCACCGGCCCCGAGGGCAAGGCCGCGCAGGAGCGGTCCTTCCGCGCCCACATCGAGATCGCCAAGCGGCACGGCAAGGCCCTGGTCATCCACGACCGCGACGCCCACGCCGACGTGCTGCGCGTCCTCAAGGAGGAGGGCGCCCCCGAGCGGACCGTCTTCCACTGCTACTCCGGCGACGCCGAGATGGCCGAACTGTGCGCGAGCGCCGGGTACTTCATGTCGTTCGCCGGCACGGTCACGTTCAAGAACGCCCAGAACCTTCGGGACGCGCTCGCCGTCGCCCCGCTCGAACTGGTCCTCGTCGAGACCGACGCCCCCTTCCTCACCCCGGCGCCGTACCGCGGACGGCCGAACGCGCCGTATCTCATTCCGGTCACGGTCCGCGCCATGGCGGCCGTCCGGGGCATCGACGAGGACGCCTTGGCGTCGGCCCTCGCCGCCAACACGGCCCGCGCCTTCGGCTACTGAGCCTCCGCGCGCCCGTCGACGACGGCTCCGCGACCCCGCCCGTGCGGCTCGCGCGACCCGTCGAACACGACTCTGGGTAGTCGCGTCGCTTTGGAGAGTGACCGTCGCTCCGCTAGGTTCTGTGGGCCCGATCCGGACCCGTCTGGCCTTCTGGAGCGTGTCGGCGTGAGCAACCACGAGACCTACGAGACGTACGACCGCGGTGTGCGCGCCGATGTCTACACCGACGAGCACACCGACGAGCACACCGACAGGTACGGCGTCAGGTACACCGACGCGACCCAGGTGTACGAGGACACGTACCGGCCCGCCTACGAGGCGCCGGAGCCCGTGTTCCCGCGCCAGGCGGTCACCGTCGCGCCGGGCCGCGCGGACCGCAGACGAAGAGCCGACCGCACCGGCTCCACCGCCGCCACCGTGCGCCGCCTGGTCCCGCAGGCCCTGGTCGTCGCCTTCCTGGCCGGCGGCACCACCGCGTTCGTCGCCAAGGACAAGGCGATCGAGCTGACCGTCGACGGCAGGCCGCGCACCCTGCACACCTTCGCCGACGACGTCACCGAACTCCTCGCCCAGCAGGGCGTCGAGGTCGGCGAGCACGACGTGGTGGCGCCCGGCCCGGACGCGGACCTCGCCAGCGGCGACGAGGTCGCGGTCCGCTACGGCCGCCCCGTGCGGCTCACCGTCGACGGACACCGGCGCGAGGTGTGGACCACGGCCCGCACGGTCGACGGCGCCCTCGAACAGCTCGGCGTACGCGCGGAGGGCGCCTACCTCTCGACCTCCCGCTCCCAGCCCATCGGCCGCGCCGGACTCGCCCTCGACGTACGGACCGAACGCACCGTCACGATCATGGCCGACGGCCGCGCCCGTACGATCCGCACCAACGCGGCGACGGTCGGCGAGGCGGTCCACGAGGCCGGCATCGGCCTGCACGGCGAGGACACCACCTCGGTCCCGCCCGACAGCTTCCCGCGCGACGGCCAGACGATCACGGTCCTACGGGTCACCGGCACCCGCGAGGTCCGCGAGGAGGCCATCCCCTTCAAGGTGGAACGCACCGACGACCCCACCCTGTTCAAGGGCACCGAGGTCGTCGAACGCGCCGGCCGGCCGGGCCTGCGCCGCGTCACCTACGCCCTGCGCACGGTCAACGGCGTCAAGGAGAAGCCCCGCCGCGTCGACGAGCAGCTGGTCCGCGAACCCCGCTCCCAGCTCGTCAAGGTCGGCACCAAGGCGATGCCCACCTCGGTCCAGGGCGCCGACCAGCTCGACTGGCACGGCCTCGCCACCTGCGAGTCCGGAGGCCGCCCCGGCGCGGTCGACCCCTCCGGCACCTACGGCGGCCTCTACCAGTTCGACACCCACACCTGGCACAGCCTCGGCGGCAGCGGACGCCCGCAGGACGCGAGCGCGGAGGAACAGACGTTCAGGGCGAAGCGGCTGTACGTGCGCAGGGGCGCGAGTCCGTGGCCGCACTGCGGGACGCGGCTGCACGGTTGAGGGGGGACGGGGACAGGGGGCGCAGCGGGGGAGCGGCGGCCGAAGAACCGCCCCGTAACCTAGGTACGTGAGCAGCAACCCCGACGCCCTCCTGGGCCCCGCCGACATCCGAGAACTGGCCGCAGCCCTGGGCGTACGCCCCACCAAGCAGCGCGGCCAGAACTTCGTGATCGACGCGAACACGGTCCGCCGCATCGTCCGCACCGCGGACGTCCGCCCCGACGACGTGGTCGTGGAGGTGGGCCCCGGCCTCGGCTCACTCACCCTCGCCCTGCTCGAAGCCGCCGCCCACGTGACCGCCGTGGAGATCGACGACACCCTGGCGAGCGCGCTGCCGGCGACGGTGACCGCCCGCATGCCCGACCGGGCCGGCCGCTTCGCGCTCGTCCACTCCGACGCGATGCAGGTCACCGAACTCCCCGGCCCACCCCCCACCGCGCTGGTCGCCAACCTCCCCTACAACGTGGCCGTACCGGTCCTGCTGCACATGCTGGAGCACTTCCCGACCATCGAGCGCACCCTCGTGATGGTCCAGGCGGAGGTCGCGGACCGCCTCGCCGCACCGCCCGGTTCGAAGGTGTACGGCGTCCCGTCCGTGAAGGCGAACTGGTACGCCGACGTCAAGCGGGCCGGTTCCATCGGCCGTACCGTCTTCTGGCCCGCGCCGAACGTGGACAGCGGGCTCGTGGCGCTCACCCGCCGGGCGGAGCCGCCGAAGACGACCGCCGACCGCCGCGAGGTGTTCGCCGTGGTCGACGCGGCCTTCGCGCAGCGCCGCAAGACACTGCGGGCGGCCCTCGCCGGCTGGGCGGGCTCGGCGGCGGCGGCCGAGACCGCGCTCGTCGCGGCCGGGGTGTCCCCGCAGGCGCGCGGCGAGTCGCTGACGGTCGAGGAGTTCGCCCGCATCGCGGAACACAAGGCGGAACACACGGTGGAAGACAAGGGAGAGTCCGAGTAAGTGAGCGTCACGGTACGGGTTCCCGCCAAGGTCAACGTCCAACTCGCGGTCGGCGCCGCGCGCCCCGACGGCTTCCACGACCTGGCCAACGTCTTCCTCGCGGTCGGTCTGTACGACGAGGTCACCGTGACCCCGGCCGACGGGCTCCGGGTCACCTGCACGGGCCCGGACGCGGCCCAAGTCCCCCTGGACCGCACCAACTTGGCGGCACGGGCGGCCGTAGCGCTCGCCGAACGGTACGGGCGGGACCCGGCCGTGCACATCCACATCGCCAAGGACATCCCCGTGGCCGGCGGCATGGCGGGCGGCAGCGCGGACGGCGCGGGCGCGCTGGTGGCCTGCGACGCGCTGTGGGGCACCGGTGCCTCACGGGCCGAACTGCTGGAGATCTGCGCCGAGTTGGGCAGCGATGTGCCGTTCAGCCTGGTGGGCGGGGCGGCGCTGGGGGTCGGGCGCGGGGAGCGGCTGACGGCCCTGGAGGTCGGGGGCGCCTTCCACTGGGTGTTCGCGATGGCCGGGCGCGGGCTGTCGACCCCCGCGGTCTTCCGCGAGTTCGACCGCCTGGGCGAGGGCACCGACATCCCCGAGCCGGTCGCCTCGCAGCCGCTCCTGGCCGCGCTCGCGAAGGGCGACCCGGACGCGCTGGCCGCCGCCGTCTCCAACGACCTTCAGCCCGCGGCCCTTTCGCTCTTCCCGGAACTCGCCGACACCCTCGCCGCGGGCCGCGCCGCGGGCGCCCTCGCCGCGCTGGTCTCCGGCTCGGGCCCGACGACGGCGTTCCTCACCCGCGACCCCGGGTCGGCCGCGAAGGTGGCGGACGCGCTGACGGCGTCCGGCACCTGCCGGACGGTCCGCACGGCGGCGGGTCCGGCGGCGGGGGCGACCGTGCTCGACCGGCCCGCACCTACCGCCCAGGTCCCCGGAAGACCCGCCTGACCCACGCGACGCGTGCGGCCGACGCCCACCGTGTTCATGCCGTCGTACGACGCGTTCATGTCGTCGTACGACATCTTCGCCCGATCTCCACACGAAGTAGTACGGAGGGAGGACGCGGGGGAAAGCCCTTGCGGTTAGTTTTACTTGAAGATTCAGGCGTCGCGTGCGACCCGTGTGGTGCGACGCCTCGTGAGTGAACGACCGTGGAAGGCGACGTCCGTGTCCGAATCCCCCACCCCGACCCCCCACCCCGCTCCGTCCTCCCACCGCCGCAAGCGGTCCCTGTCCCGTCGCGGCGCGATCGGGGCCGCCGGAGCCGTCGCCGCCGGAGCCACCCTGACCCCGGTGGTCTTCGCGGCCACCGACTCGGGCGCGGCCACCGACTCGGGCGCGGACGCCGCGAGCACCGGCGCCACCCCGGCGGGCACCGAGCCGGAGACCTTCCCCGCCACCCGCTCCGCCGCGGCCACCGGCGCCGACACGACCGCCTTCCCCGCGTCCTACGTCGGCGTCCGCTGGACCGGCGCGGCGACCGGCGCGGGCATCAGCTTCGGGGACGGCGCCGTCCAGCGGCTGACCGGCGGCTGCGCGACCGTCGACGACGGCGGCACGGCCCTGGTGGCCTCGGGCGGCGCCACCTCGTACGAGCTGACGGCCCCGGACGGAGCCACCGACGTGCGCTCCCTCGCGATCGACTGCACGCACGGCCCCGACCGCACCTTCCACGTGCCGAGCGAGCCCACCCGCGTCCGCGGCGTCCGCTACCTCTCGCGCCCGGCCTGGGGCGCCGACGAGTCCAAGCGGTACAAGGACGGCAAGGTCAACTCGCCCGAGGTGTACTACCCGTTGCAGACGATCACCGTCCACCACACGGACACCCCGAACGCCGACCCCGACCCGGCCGCCACCGTCCGCGGCATCTACGAGTACCACGCGGTCACCCTCGACTGGGGCGACATCGGCTACCACTTCCTCATCGACGAGGCCGGCGTCGTCTACGAGGGCCGCTACTCCGGCGACGACGGCGTCCCCGCCTTCGACGCCGACGGCAAGCTGGTCACCGCCTTCCACACCGCGGGCTACAACTCCGGCAACCTCGGCATCGCCCTCCTCGGCACCCTCACCGACCAGCCGCCCACGGCCGCCGCGAAGGCGTCCCTGATCCGCCTGATCAAGGTCATCGCCCGCTTCAAGGGTCTCGACCCGCAGGCGAGGACCACCTTCGTCAACCCGGTCAACGGCGTCACCAAGGACGTCACGACGGTCAGCGGTCACCGCGACTGGCTGTCGACGGAGTGCCCCGGGCAGACGATGTACGACCTGCTGACCGAGGTGAGGGCAGCGGCGGCCCGCTGACCTGCACGGATCGTCGGCCTCCCGGCGCGCATTAGGCTGGGGGGCTGACCGTCCCCCCTGTCAGGAGAGAAATGGCCGTCAACCTGGTCAATGTCGAGAACGTCAGCAAGGTGTACGGCACCCGTGCCCTGCTCGACGGTGTCTCGCTCGGTGTCTCCGAAGGGGACCGGATCGGGGTCGTGGGCCGCAACGGAGACGGCAAGACCACCCTGATCCGGATGCTCGCCAAGCTGGAGGAGTCCGACACCGGCCGCGTCACCCACTCCGGCGGACTCCGGCTGGGAGTCCTCACCCAGCACGACTCCCTCGACCCCGAGGCGACCGTCCGCCACGAGGTCATCCGGGACCTGGCCGACCACGAGTGGGCGGGCAACGCCAAGATCCGCGACGTACTGACGGGACTCTTCGGCGGCCTGGACCTGCCGGGCTTCCCGCAGGGGCTTGACACCGTGATCGGCCCGCTCTCCGGTGGCGAACGCCGCCGTATCGCGCTCGCCAAGCTGCTCATCGAGGAGCAGGACCTGGTCGTCCTCGACGAGCCGACCAACCACCTGGACGTCGAGGGCATCGCCTGGCTCGCCCGCCATCTGCGCGAGCGGCGCTCCGCGCTCGTCTGCGTGACCCACGACCGCTGGTTCCTGGACCAGGTCTGCACCCGCATGTGGGACGTGCAGCGGGGTGACGTCTACGAGTACGAGGGCGGCTACTCCGACTACGTCTTCGCCCGCGCCGAGCGCGAGCGCATCGCCGCCACCGAGGAGACCAAGCGGCAGAACCTGGTCCGCAAGGAGCTGGCCTGGCTGCGCCGGGGCGCCCCGGCCCGTACGTCCAAGCCGCGCTTCCGGGTCGAGGCCGCCAACGAACTGATCGCGGACGTGCCGCCGCCGCGCGACACCAGCGAGCTGATGAAGTTCGCGTCGTCGCGCCTGGGCCGTACGGTCTTCGACCTGGAGGACGTGACCGTCCAGGCCGGGCCCAAAGTCCTGCTGAAGCACATCACCTGGCACCTCGGCCCCGGCGACCGCGTCGGCCTGGTCGGGGTCAACGGCGCCGGGAAGACCTCCCTGCTGCGGGCGTTGGCGGACGCGGCCCGCAGCGACGGCGAGACCCAGCCGGCGGCCGGAAAGGTCGTCGTGGGGAAGACCGTCAAGCTCGCCTACCTCTCCCAGGAGGTCGCCGAACTCAAGCCCACGCTGCGGGTGTTGGAGGCCGTGCAGCAGGTGCGGGAGCGGGTCGACCTCGGCAAGGGGCGGGAGATGACCGCAGGGCAGCTGTGCGAGACGTTCGGCTTCAACAAGGAGAAGCAGTGGACGCCGGTCGGCGACCTCTCCGGTGGTGAGCGGCGGCGGCTGCAACTCCTCCGCCTCCTCATGGACGAGCCCAACGTCCTCTTCCTCGACGAGCCCACCAACGACCTCGACATCGAGACGCTGACCCAGCTGGAGGACGTCCTCGACGGCTGGCCCGGGTCGATGATCGTGATCTCCCACGACCGGTTCTTCGTCGAGCGCACCACCGACCAGGTGTACGCCCTCCTCGGCGACGCGACCCTGCGGATGCTGCCGCGCGGCATCGACGAGTACCTGGAGCGGCGCCACCGTATGGAGGAGGCCGCCGCCGCTGCCGCCCCCGTGGTGGAGAAGGCCGCGCCCGCAGTGAGCGCCGCCGACCAGCGGGCCGCGAAGAAGGAACTCCAGAAGATCGAGCGGCAGTTGGACAAGGTCTCCGAGAAGGAGGCCAAGCTGCACGCGCAGATCGCCGACAACGCCACGGACTTCGCGAAAGTGGCCGAACTGGACGCGCAGCTGCGCGACTTGGGCGGTGAGCGCGAGGAGCTGGAGCTGCGCTGGCTGGAACTCGCCGAGGACGCGTGAAGGGTGGGTGAAGGCGCATAACGGCGCTGTCACGGGCCGGTTCTCCCTTGGGTACAGGGGCGAACCGGCCCGTTGTGCATGGACAGCTCAGTGATAGAAAGGGCCGTCTGAGGCTGTCTGAAAAGCATTGAACAGACCACTGAGCAGACGACCGAACAAAGCACTGAACGACCCGTACGAGAAATCAGTGAACGAGGGGGAAGCGCTGATGACTCAGCCGCCCGACCAGCCGCCGTCCGGTGGTTACGGAGCGCCGCCGAACCAACCGCCACAGCCACCGGCGGGCGGCTTCGGGCCGCCGGTCTCCCCGACGCCGGGTTACGGCTACCCGCAGCAGCAGCCGGGACCGTACACCCAGCAGCCCGGCCCCTACGGCGGACAACCGCAGCCGCCGTACGGCCAGCAACCCCAGCCGCCCTACGGCGGTTACGGCTACCCGCCGCCCCCGCCCCCGCAGTTCGCCCCGCCCCAACCCCCGTCCGGGCGCGGCCCGTTCAAGGGCAGACCGGCCCTTCTGATCGCTGCGGCGGTCGCCGGTCTGCTGGTGGTCGGCGGCACGGTGTGGGCGGTCACCGGCGGCGGTGACGACAAGAAGCCGGTCGCGGAACAGAGCGACTCCGCGAAGCCGTCCGCCACCGGCGGTTCGGACGACCCGGTCGACTCCGGCGACGGCAGCGGCGACGGCGGCACGGACTCCGAGAACCTCAACGAGGGCCGCAAGTCCGGCGAGGCGAAGGTGCTCTGGTACAAGGAGGCGCCCGACGCGCCCGGTTCCGGCGCCGACGCCCCCGGCATGTGGATCACCGGCAGCACGGCGGTGAAGGCCGCGTACAAGGAGGTCGTCGCCTACAACGTCGGCGACGGCAAGCCGACTTGGCCCACGATCACCTTCCCGCAGAAGATCTGCGCGGTCACCTCGCAGAAGTCGTCCGACGACAAGATCGTGGTGGCCTACGAGAGCGGGGTCAGCGACAACGCCAAGTGCAACCGCCTCCAGCAGCTCGACCTGAACACCGGGGCCAAGGGCTGGACCGCGACCGTCGCGGACGGCGGCCTGTTCGACAGCGCGCTCAGCATCGGGCTGACCATCACCGGCAAGACCCTGATGGTGGGCCGCTCGCAGTCGGGCGTCGCCTACGACCTCGCCACCGGCAAGCAGCTCTTCGAGAAGAAGAAGTACGGCGCGGCCTGCTTCCCGGCCGCGTTCGCGGGCGGCACCCGGCTGATCGCCGTCTCCTCCTGCGGGGCGGGCTCCGCGAACGCGCACGACGAGGTGCAGGAGCTCGACCCGGCGACCGGCGGCGCCAAGTGGACCAAGTCGATCCCCAAGGGGTGGACGGTGTCCCGGGTGTACTCCGTGGACCCGGTCGTCCTCTACATGACCGACTCGGACCACAAGCACTGGAACATCTCGACGCTGAAGAGCGACGGTTCCGTCCGCTCGCAGGTCGACTCCAAGGCCGCCTTCGCACCCTCCTGCGGACTGGCGATCCTCGACCGCGACCTCCAGGGCTGCCAGGGTGTCGCGGTCGACGCCGACACCCTCTACCTCCCGACCGACGCGACGACCGGCCCCAACCAGATCGTCGCGATCGACCTGGCCACCGGCAAGGAGAAGTGGCGCGTCAAGTCGCCCACGGACGAGTCGATGCAACCGGTCAGGGCCGAGGGCGGCAAGCTCGTCGCCTATGTCGAGGCCGCCTACGACGCGGGCGGCCGGATCGTGTCCGTCCCCACGACCGGCTCCTCGCACACCACGACGAAGCTGCTCCAGATGCCGGCCGGGACCGCGCGCATCGAGTCGAGCTTCTTCTCCCGGGACATCGACTACGTCGACGGCCGCTTCTACATCTCCTCGACCCGGCTGAACGGAAACGACAAGACGAAGGAGAAGCTGATGCTCGCCTACGGCAAGTGACGCCTTCCGCCGTCCTGTCCGCTTCCGCCGATCCGTCCCCGAGGTACCCGTCATGACCCAGCCGCCCCCGCCCCCGCCGAACCAGCCCCCGCAGCAGGGCGGCTTCGGCCCGCCCCCCGACCAGCCCCCGCAGCAGCCCCCGCCCCCGCCGGGCTACGGCTACCCGCAGGCACCGCCGCCCCCGCCCCCGCCCCAGCAGCCGGGCTACGGCTACCCCGGCCAGCAGCCCAACCCGTACGCGCAGTCCCCGCAGCAGCCGTACGGGCAGCAGCCCAACCCCTATGGCCAGCAGCCCGGTTACGGCTACCCGGGGCAGCCCCAGCCCGGTCAGCCGACCATGCCGTTGCATCCGCAGCCGGGGCAACCGGGCGGCGGTGGACGGAAGTTCGGGGCGTCCGCGGCGATCATCACGGCCGCGGTCGTGGTGATCGCGCTGATCGTCGGCGGCGGGATCTGGTACTCGTCCTCGTCCGGCAAGGACGACAAGGCGGGCGACAAGAAGACCACCGCCGATTCGACCCCCTCGGACGGCAAGGGCGGCACGACCTCGGGCGGCAAGGAGAAGGTGCCCGCCGACACCGCCTCCAAGGTCCTCTTCCAGGTCCCGATGCCCAAGGTCAGCGACACCATGGTGACCTCCGGCTCCTGGCTCACCGACAAGGTGTACGCCAAGAGCGGGGCCGCAGAGGTCGACGGCTACAACCGCGACACCGGCGCCAAGCTGTGGACGATCAAGCTCCCCGGCCCGGTCTGCCAGGCCACGAAGCACACCACCACCGACGGCCGGACGGCGATCCTCTACGAGCCCGCCATGCCGACCAAGGCCAAGCCCTCCAGCGGATGCAGCCAGATTGCCGCGATCGATCTCAACGCCGGCACCAAGCTGTGGACGAAGACCGCCGAATCCGGTGACCAGCCGATCAGTTTCGAGAACGTCACCGTCAGCGGCGGCACGGTCGCGGTCGGCAGCACCGACGGCGGCGCCGCCTTCGACCTCGCCACCGGCAAGGTCCTGTGGAGCCCGAAGACCGGCGACTGCTACGACGCCGGTTACGGCGGCGGCGCCAAGCTGGTCGCGGTGCGCAAGTGCGGCACCTACGACTCGCCCACCCTGCACATCCAGACCATCGACCCGACCTCCGGGAAGGTGCTCTCCGACTACAAGATGGCCGAGGGCATCGAGTACGCCAGCATCGTCTCCACCGACCCGCTGGTCGTCGCGGCCGACGTCGGCGACAGCGCGGGCGACGGCAGCGGCATCTCCGACTTCTTCTCCATCGACAACAAGACGGGCGCGCTGCGCGCCCACATCTCGGCGCCCGGCAAGCAGTACGCGGCCCGCTGCGACGGCATCACGCGTGTCGAGTACTGCACCGAACTCGCCGTGGGCAACGACCGGTTGTACGTGCCGACCGAGGAGCACGACGGCTCCGGCGACTCCTACAGCAAGACCAACGAGATCGTCGCCTTCGACCTCGGCACCGGGAAGCAGACCGGCCAGCGCGCCGACGCGGGCGACGGCTACACCATCACCCCGCTGCGCATGGACGGCAGCAACGTGCTCGCGTACAAGTACCCGCCCTACGACAAGGGCGGCCAGATCGTCAGCATCGACGGCAACTCCTTCAAGGAGACGACGCTGCTGGAGAACCCGAGCACCGAGACGGTACGGGACACCGAGACCAGCTTCCTGCCCGACTACGCGGAGATCCTCTACGGGCAGGGCCGCCTCTACATGTCGGCGGTCTACGCGGACAAGCCCTCGTCGTCCTCCGGCGCCGACAAGGACCTGGCGATCGCCTTCGGCACGACAGGCTGAACCACCCCTCCCTTCACACCTTTTCCTCACCACCCTCATCACCCGTGAATGCCCCGGAATACGAAAAAGTCAGTCGATCCGGGGCACTTCTCTCCTGTAGGGGCAGCGCAACGTCGAACAAGCGTGTAGCTTCCGGGGGCATGAAGAACGGGGGTGCTGGGGGCCCTCTGTTCTTGGGGACCGGTGGGCATCCATAGTGGGCATCCATTGGGGGGACTGGGGGGTTGCTCGATGGGAGTGCGGCTGATGGTGGTCGACGACCACCGATTGCTCGCCGAGGCACTGGCCTCGGCGCTGAAGCTGCGGGGACACCGGGTGCTGGCCGCGGCGGCGCCCGCGGCGGGCGCGGCGGAACTGGTGATCACCCGGGCGCCCGAGGTGTGCCTGCTCGGTACGGCGACACCGGCCGAGCCGGGCATCTTCGACCCGGTGGTGAAGATCAAGCGGGAACGCCCGCAGGTGGCGGTCCTGGTCCTCGGCCCGGTCCCGAGCCCCCGCGGCATCGCCGCGGCCTTCGCGGCCGGCGCCTCGGGCTACGTCCGGCACGACGAGCGCATAGAGGGCGTGGAGCGCGCCATCATGAAAGCGCGGGCGGGCGAGGCGGCCGTGGCGCCGCAGCTGCTCCAGGGCGCCTTCAGCGAACTGCTCAACCCGGCGGCCCAGCCGGACGACGAGGGCCAGCGGCTGTTGCAGATGCTCACCCCGAGGGAGGTGGAGGTCCTGGTCCGGGTCGCGGACGGCGAGGACACCCGCCTGATCGCCGCCGGCATGGGCATAGCCCCCTCCACGGCCCGCACCCACGTCCAACGGGTCCTGATGAAACTCGGCGTCGGCTCACGACTGGAAGCGGCGGCCCTGGCCGCCCGCACGGGCTTGCTGGACCGGGCGGGACCGGTGAACGCGACGGTGGGACAGGAGACGTGAGACGTCGGCGCGGGACGCGGCCTGTGGCTAGGCCCCTTCCTCCTCCGTGGTCTTCGTCTCCGTCTCCGTCTCCGTCTCCGCCTCCACCGGAGGTGTCGGGCGCAGCTTCAGCCATCCCAGGAAGAAGATGCCGAGGA
Organism: Streptomyces sp. NPDC091280; assembly: GCF_044768565.1. NCBI lineage: Bacteria > Bacillati > Actinomycetota > Actinomycetes > Kitasatosporales > Streptomycetaceae > Streptomyces > Streptomyces sp. NPDC091280. Next base: position 914,401 of record NZ_JBIVUZ010000001.1, on the reverse strand, counting down.
GCAGCATCGCGATGCCGGTCCAGAGGTTGATGTTGACGCCCTCGGACTTGTCCAGCGACGCGTCCGACGGGTCGATGCCCGCGATCGTGACGATCACGCCGTAGACGACGAACAGGCCGCCGATGATCAGCCGTAGGTCGAACAGCCGGGACGCGGTCGTCGACCTGCCCTCCAGTTCGGCGACCGCGCGCTGGACGTCGTGCTCGGAGTTCTCAGACATGGTTCCTCAATCCTCCCGCGACTAGAACGAGAACGGGATGTAGCAGACGGCCGCCAGGATCACCGCGCCCCAGCCGAGCAGTGCCGGCCGGCGGTACCACGCGTCGTCGCCCGCGGCGGGCGCCTCGGTCATGCCGGGGGACGTCGTGCCGTAGACCAGGCCCCGCAGCTGTTCGGCCGGCTTCGGGCGGGTGAAGAGGGACACCGCGAACATGACGACCGCACCGGCGACGAACCCGGCGATGGCGGAGACGAAGTTGGCGCCCTGGTCGGAGGGGATGGAGACGATGCCCTGCTTGTAGATCCAGAAGTAGTTCAGCATCGCCGTGACCGTGCCCGCGAGCAGGCCCCAGAAGCCGGACTTCGGGGTGGCCCGCTTCCAGAACATGCCGACGATGAAGACGACGAACATCGGCACGTTGAAGAAGGAGAAGAGCGTCTGGAGGTAGCTCATGATGTTGGAGAAGGACGAGGCCAGGAAGGCCGTGCCGACGGAGGCGGCCACGCCGATCACCGTGATCAGGCGGCCGAAGCGGACGTAGTACTCGTCCTCGCGGTCCGGCACGACGTACTTCGCCCAGATGTCGTTGGTGAACACCGTGTTGAAGGACGACACATTGGCCGCCATGCCCGCCATGAACGCCGCCAGCAGCCCGGTCACCGCGATGCCCAGGACACCGTTGGGCAGCAGCTCCTGCATCAGGTACGGGATCGCGTCGTTGTACTGGAGGTCCGAGCCGCCGGTGCCGATCTTCGGGACGAGGGCGGCGGCGACCAGGCCCGGGATCATCACCAGGAACACGATGAAGACCTTCGGGTACGCGGCGATGAGCGGGGTGCGCTGCGCGGCGGACAGGTTCTTCGCGGACAGCGCGCGCTGCACCTCCGCGAAGTTCGTCGTCCAGTAGCCGAAGGAGAGGACGAAGCCGAGGCCGAGCACGATGGTCAGCCAGTTCGCCCCCAGCGGGTTGACGCTGCCGATGCCGGTGCCGCCCCACGCGGTGGTGAAGTCGTGGCCGTGGGTCGCGTCCAGCTTGTGGGTGAGGCCGTCCCAGCCGCCGACCTTCTTCAGGCCGAGGTAGGAGATGGGGATGAGGGCCGCGAGGATCACGAAGAACTGGAGCACCTCGTTGTAGATCGCGGAGGAGAGGCCGCCGAGGGTGATGTACGCGAGCACGAAGGCGCCGGCGACGACGATCGCCACCCACTGCGGCCAGCCCAGCAGGGCCTCGACGACGATCGCGAGGGCGTAGAGGTTGACGCCCGCGATGAGGATGGCCGCGAAGGCGAACAGGATCGAACTCAGCAGGTGCGCGGCCTTGTCGAAGCGCAGCAGCAGGAACTCGGGGACCGAGCGCACCTTCGAGCCGTAGTAGAAGGGCATCATCACCAGGCCGAGGAAGACCATGGCGGGGATGGCGCCGATCCAGTACCAGTGCACGGTGTAGGCGCCGTATTGCGCGCTGTTGGCGGCCATGCCGAGGATCTCGGTGGCGGCGAGGTTGGCCGAGATGAAGGCGAGACCGGTGATCCAGGCCGGCAGGGAACGCCCGGAGAGGAAGAAGTCGAGGCTGGTCCGCACCGATCTGCGGGCGGCCAGTCCGATGCCGAGGACGACGGCGAAGTAGATCGCCAGGATCGTGTAGTCGAGCCCGTTGGTGGGGAGCCGGAGCCCGGCGGCGAGTGAGGTGGGGGGCTGCAGAGTCTGCATCAAGCGCTCACCTTGGTTTGATGTTCTTCGTTTGGTGTTCTTTGTTTGATTCTGATGGTGACGGCTGGGGGGATTGGTGGTTTGATGTGTTTAGTTCTGTGTGAAGCCCGGATGTGGCGTGGATGTACGTACGGATGGAGAGCCCGGCGTGAAGAAGACCTCGACCCGGTTGGCCGACGGTCGTGAGCTCATCTACTACGACCTGCGGGACGACACCGTGCGCGACGCGGTGGACCGCCGCCCGCTGGAGCGCACGGTCACCACTTCGGAGGTACGACGGGACGTGCTGCTCGGCGACTCCGTGGCCATCGCCTCGCACCGCCAGGGCCGCACCTACCACCCGCCGGCCGACCAGTGCCCGCTCTGCCCGACCACGGGCGACCGGCTCAGCGAGATCCCGGACTCCTCCTACGACGTCGTCGTGTTCGAGAACCGTTTCCCCTCGCTGGCCGGGGACTCCGGCCGGTGCGAGGTGGTCTGCTTCACCTCCGACCACGACGCGTCCTTCGCCGCGCTGACCGAGGAGCAGGCGGCCCTCGTCCTCGACGCGTGGACGGACCGGACCTCGGAGCTGTCGCATCTTCCCTCCGTGGAGCAGGTCTTCTGTTTCGAGAACCGCGGCGAGGAGATCGGGGTGACCCTCGGTCATCCCCACGGCCAGATCTACGCCTACCCCTTCACCACCCCGCGCACCGCGCTGATGCTGCGCTCGCTCGCGGCCCACAAGGAGGCGACCGGCGGGGAGAACCTCTTCGACTCCGTCCTGGAGCGCGAACTCGCCGGTGAGCGGGTCGTCCTTGAGGGTGAACACTGGGCGGCCTTCGTGCCGTACTCCGCGCACTGGCCCTACGAGGTCCACCTGTACCCCAAGCGCCGCGTGCCCGATCTGCTCGGCCTGGACGAGGCCGCGCGCACAGAGTTCCCCAAGGTCTATCTGGAACTCTTGAGGCGCTTCGACCGGATCTTCGATGAGCGGGATGGAGGGAAAGAAGGGGCGGGTGAGTCTCCGACGCCGTACATCGCCGCCTGGCACCAGGCGCCGTTCGGCACGCTGGAGGAGTTCGAGGGTGTGAGCCGGGACGACTTCGCGCTCCACCTTGAGCTTTTCACCATCCGCCGCACTTCCGGCAAGCTGAAGTTCCTCGCGGGTTCCGAGTCCGGCATGAGCGTGTTCATCAACGACGTGCCGCCGGAGCGCGCGGCCGAGCGACTGCGAGAGGTAGCGAGTTGATGAGCGGTAAGTACCTGGTCACGGGCGGGGCGGGTTACGTCGGCAGCGTGGTCGCCCAGCATCTGCTGGAGGCGGGCCACGAGGTCACCGTCCTGGACAACCTCTCGACGGGTTTCCGCGAGGGCGTCCCGGCGGGTGCCACCTTCGTCGAGGGCGACATCCGCGACGCCGCCAAGTGGCTGGACCCCTCCTACGACGCCGTGCTCCACTTCGCCGCGTTCTCCCAGGTCGGCGAGTCCGTCGTCAAGCCCGAGAAGTACTGGGAGAACAACGTCGGCGGCTCGATGGCCCTGCTCGCCGCGATGCGCGAGGCCGGCGTCCGCAAGCTGGTCTTCTCCTCCACGGCGGCCACCTACGGCGAGCCGGAGGAGGTCCCGATCGTCGAGACCGCGCGCACCTCCCCGACCAACCCCTACGGCGCCTCGAAGCTGTCGGTCGACTTCATGATCACGAGCGAGGCGGCGGCCCACGGCCTCGGCGCGGTCTCCCTCCGCTACTTCAACGTGGCGGGCGCGTACGGCAGTTGCGGCGAGCGCCACGACCCGGAGTCGCACCTGATCCCGCTCGTGCTCCAGGTCGCCCAGGGCAGGCGCGACGCGATCTCCGTCTACGGCGACGACTACCCGACGCCGGACGGCACCTGCGTCCGTGACTACATCCACGTCGCCGACCTGGCCGACGCGCACCTGCTCGCGCTCAAGGCGGCCACCCCCGGCGAACACCTGATCTGCAACCTCGGCAACGGCGAGGGCTTCTCCGTCCGCCAGGTCATCGAGACGGTCCGCCAGGTCACCGGGCACCCGATCCCCGAGATCGTCGCCCCGCGCCGCGGCGGCGACCCGGCGACCCTGGTCGCCTCGGCGGACCGCGCCAAGGAGCGCCTCGGCTGGAACCCGACCCGCGCGGACCTCGCGGGCATCGTCGCGGACGCGTGGGCGTTCGCGCAGAACGTATCGAAGGGTTAGGAGAGAACACGTGGGTGTACTTGAGGGCTTCGAGGAGCTGTACGGCACCGCTCCCGAGGGCGTCTGGGCCGCGCCGGGCCGGGTCAACCTGATCGGCGAGTACACCGACTTCAACGAGGGCTTCGTGATGCCGCTCGCCCTGCCGCACACGGCGGTGGCGGCGGTCTCGCGCCGCACGGACGGCGTCCTGCGCCTCCACTCGGCGGACATCGAGGGCCCGGTCGTGGAACTCCACGTGGCCGAACTCGCCCCGCGCACCAACACCAGCTGGGCCGCGTACCCGGCGGGCGTGGTGTGGGTGCTGCGCGAGGCGGGCCACGAGATCACCGGCGCGGACATCCACCTCTCCTCCACGGTCCCGACGGGCGCGGGCCTGTCCTCGTCGGCCGCCCTGGAGGTCGTCACCGCCCTGGCCCTGAACGACCTCTTCGAACTGGGCCTGACCGGACCGGAGTTGGCCCGCTTCTCGCAGCGCGCCGAGAACGACTTCGTCGGCGTCCCCTGCGGCATCATGGACCAGACGGCCTCGGCCTGCGCCGAGGAGGGCCACGCGCTCCACCTCGACTGCCGGGACCTGTCGATCCGCCAGATCCCCTTCGACCTGGCGTCGGAGGGTCTGTCGTTGTTGGTCGTGGACTCCAGGGTCAAGCACGCCCTCGGCGACGGCGCCTACGCGGAACGCCGAGAGGGCTGCGAGGAGGGCGCCCGCCGACTCGGCGTGCCCTTCCTGCGGGACGTGGCGTACGAGGACCTGGACGCATCCCTGGCCCGCCTCACGGACGAACGCGTCCGCCGCTACGTGCGCCATGTCGTCTCCGACGACCACCGGGTCGACCAGGTCATCTCCCTCCTCGACGCGGGCGAAGTCCGGGCGATCGGCCCGGTCCTGACGGAGGGCCACATCTCGCTCCGCGACGATCTGCGCATCTCCTGCCCGGAGTTGGACCTCGTGGTCGACACGGCGGTCACCGCCGGCGCGCTGGGCGCCCGCATGACGGGCGGCGGCTTCGGCGGCTCGGCGATCGTCCTGGTCGAGGCCTCGGACACGGACACGGTGACGAAGGCGGTGGAGGAGGCGTTCGCGGGCGCCGGCTATACGGCACCTCGGGTGTTCCCGGCGGTGCCTTCTGCGGGGGCTCGGCGGGTGGGCTGACGGCGGGGCCGGTCGCGGTGCGTACGGGGTGAACTCGGGTCGGCCCGGCTCGCTGCCCTCTGGGAAAGCGTCGCCGGGAACCTGACACTCTCCTGATGACCCCTGATACGCCTGCGACCGAACCGGAGACGGCTTCGGCCGACGACCTCCGGAAACTGATCTCCCCGGTGCGCTACGTCCTGTGGGACCTGGACGGTCCGATCTGCCAGCTGTTCGCGGGGTACTCCGCGCCCAAAATAGCCAACAGACTGGTCAGTTCACTCGAACAGGACAAGCAGCTCGAACTGCTGCCCATGGCGGAACGTTTACGCAAGGACCCGCACGCCATGCTGGCCGGCATCGGCCAACGGCATCCGGACACCGACCAGGTCGTGAAACTGGAGGAGTGGCTGACCGGCGAGGAACTGAAAGCGGTCGGCTCCGCTCGTGACACCCCGCACGCCGAGGACGTCATCCGGGCCTGGGCGGGCCTGGGCGTCCAGTTGGCCGTCAGCACCAACAACTCGGCCCGGGCGGCCACCGCCTACCTCGCAGCCAAGGGGCTCGACGGCTTCTTTCCGCACGTCTACGGGCGTACGCGCGACCTCCACCTGATGAAGCCGGACCCGCACTCCCTGCTGCTGGCGCTCGACGCGATGGACGCCGAACCGTCCGAGGCGCTGATGCTCGGCGACGCGCCGACGGACTACGAAGCGGCCCGGACCGCTGGAATCCCCTTTCTGGGATACGCGTGCGACCTCCCCAAGGTTCGGGCGTTCCGGCGGGCGGGAGTGGAGCCGTCGCGGATGGTGCCCTCCCTCAAGGAGGTCTGGGACGTGCTCAGGTCTCAGGGATGAATCACCAGCAGGAAGAGCAGCAGTGCCACCCACCACAGGTGCGATGACCGCCGCCCCTTCGCATCCTTGTGGACCTTCTCGTCCTTCGCTTCTTCGGGTGCCTTCCCCTGCTTCGGCGCCATCGGCGAGGCGATCAGGATGGAGGCCAGGATCAGAAGTGCTGCACCAGGGGTGCCGTACGGTGTCCATGACTGCTGATCGAGAACAGCCTGGACGACTAACCTTGCGAAATCCCGGGTGATCATTCAGGACCCCCGTCCGATTCAGTGAAGTCGGCCAATTGGACCAAATTGGCTCGTGGTTGGTATCCCCGGACTGCTTGATCCCGTAACCACCAGTTCAATCTGTCCGCCAATCTGACCGGAACTGGTTTTCGCCACCGACCTTGCGAGGTACGGTCGTTGTGTGAGTGACGGCGGACGCGACGAGGTCGGCGGAGCGGTCGAGAGGGTTCTGACCGAACTGCGTCGCCGCATCCTGGCCCACGAGTACCCAGGGGGCGGCATGCTGCCGCCCCAGCGGGATCTGGCCACCTCGCTCGACGTCTCCCGGGACACCGTGCAGCGCGCTCTGCGAGAACTGCGCGAGGAGGGCTGGATCGTATCCCGTCAGGGCAGCGGTTCACGCGTCGTCATCAAGGCACCTGAAGCCGCTTCCGCCCGGATACAGAGGGTGGGAATGGACTGGTTCGTCAAACGGGCTTTCGCGCAAACAGAAGTAAGGCTTGACGTCTCCTGTTTGACGTCCGAATCGCTCGACGTACATCTCCGCGTCCAGGCCGTGGATATTCTTGCCGGTTCGGCTCCCGTGCCGGAAAGGATCAGGCTGCGCATGCTGCTTCCGGACCGGGAGATGCCGATGCCGGTCCCGCGGAACATCGCCGCACCGGATGACAAGAGAGTCGTGGAGCGCCTGGCGGTGATCTCCGACCGCTGTCTGTCGTCCCTGGAGGACACACTCCGGAATCTCCGGGCCAACAGCCCGGTCCAGGAGGTGGGCTTCGAGGTCAGGCGTGTTCCCGTGATGCCGACGTCCAAGTTGTTCCTGCTCAACGAGACGGAAGCCTTCCAGACCATGTACAAGCTGGTCCGTCGGCGCATTCCGTTGGGCGGGACGGAGGAGGTGGAGGCACTCGACATCCTGAGCGTCGGCGCCACCGGCACCTACTTCGACAAGGGCGAGGGCGTGGACGACACCCAGGCCGCCTGGGTGAGGGACCAGCAGGAATGGTTCGATTCGCTGTGGGAGCACCTCGCCGTGTGACACCCACGGGTATCACGAGTGGCCGAAATGCACTCACGAACACCTGCTTCACACTATGCTCCAGAGGTTTTCCAACCCTTGAGCAGCCTGCGGGAGCACGCCCTGCTTCAGGTGTCTCCCAGGAGTGAAGTGTCCATCGAAGTCGATGCCGGCGACGAGTTCGTGCGGCTGGCCCAGAACATTGGCACCAAGAGCCGCGGCCATCACAACCGTAACTATGTGCTGCCTCTTACCGAAACCATGGCCCGACTCTGTGGGGGCGAACCCGGCACCCACGTGCTCGTGCGCGTTCCGAGACCGGACGCCGTCCCGGTAGTGATCAGAACGTGGTCCGAAGCCCAGCTGTTGCGCTCGCTCAGAGGCGTGCTGCCGAACGTTCCACAATGCCTGGCCAGTACAGCCACGGCGACTGTGCTCAGCTACGTGGAGGGTGAGCCACTGTCCGCTGTGTGCCCGGACGGGAAGCGCGTGAAGCAGTCGTGGATCTCGGCCATGGTCGAAATCCTCGCCCAGACAGCTGCGTTAGGCCGGAAAGAGCTACCGGCGCTGCCTCACGACTGGCCTCGTTACGGTTCGGACAGTCGGGGCTACCTGGCCGCTCTTACGCAGTTGGCCGACCGTCAGATCCGCCGACCCAGCTGGTCTGTGTACGGCGGCCTGTTCAGCCAACTGGGAGTTCCGGAGGACGTGCTGGCCCAGATGGCCGAGAAGGCACCGGTCATGGCCCCCCGTCCCTGCGGCTTGCTTCACGGGGACTTGCATCGCGACAACATTGTCCTCACGACCGACTCCCGTGTAATCGCTGTCGACTGGGAGCTTGCTACGTACGGCGATCCTCTTTACGACCTGGCAACCCACCTGGTCCGCATGCGCTACCCGAACAAGCAGCACAAAGCCGTGATCGACTCATGGGCCGAAGCCATGGAGTCGACCGTGCCGGCCGCGGCCAAGGGTATGGAAAAGGATCTGCCGTACTACCTTGATTTCGAACGGGCCCAGTCGGTCTTTCCCGATGTCATAAGAGCTGCGCGATCACTGCGGCAGGGCTCGCAGCGGAAACGTTTGTGGGACGGCCTCCTGTACAAGGCCGAGGCGGCCGTGTGGCAAGCACTCCAAGTCGGCGCGGAGCCTCTTGGCCTGCGGAATGTTCCCAGCCGGGCCAAGGTGCGCGACGTTCTGCACCGGTGGCAGACAGCAGGCTCTGAAGAACCGGGACGACCCGGGGAACGGTGTCCCCAAGCGCGCCAGCCCCGTGTAAGTCTGTCCCGCAGGCTGAAGGCATTCCGCTCAGCCTTCTCGGATGCGGGTGCTGTGGCGGCCATCGTCATGGGCGGCTGCGCTGTGCTTGGTGCCTTCCAGAAGGGAGCTGGGCTTGACGGCGCCCCTGCACCGGATTGTTCCCGAGAGCATGGCAACAGGCACCCGGTGACGGAGCGTACGGGTTGAGGCGAGCCACCGAGCACGCCGAGGGCGGCCGCACGGCGCGGTGGCCGCCCCCTCACCCAAGCCGCTTCGTCAACGTGTACTCCGTAACCCCCGGCGGATAGTCCGCGATCACGCACACCACCTCGTACCCCTGCTTCTTGTAGAAGTCCGGGGCTTGGAAGTCCCAGGTCTCCAGGCGGGCCGCCACACAGGCGCGCTCCTCGCGGGCGATGCGCTCCGCTCGCGCGAGTAGCCGGGAGCCGAGTCCCGTCCCCCGGTGTCGGCCGTCCACCCACAGATACGTCACGTGGAGCCAGTCCGCCCAGGTGTGGCAGACCGCTCCGCCCGCGAGGTCACCGGAGTCGTCCAACGCCCAGACCTGAAGTGGAACTTCGCGTTCGCGAGGGGTTCCGCGCAGGGCGCGGAGGACCGGGGACGCGGTCGTGTTGGTTTCGAGCAGCCGGGCGCGGAGCAGATCGCGTCGCGCTCTGTCGACTTCCGTCTCAATACGAAACATGCGGCTCACCATAAACGTGCCGGACAGTCAGTTCTGCAAATTGGGTTCCGCTGCTGCGCCCCGGCCGTACGCTGTGAACAGCACCGGTGGGGGCCGGTGCTGATCAGGGGGCGAGACAAAGTCGGGTACGACGCCCGATGTGGGGGTAGCAGTCTCTGCACGGCGGCGGCCGTGCGGCTTCGGCCGCTCCCGGGCGTCGTACCCGCAGCCATCGCTTCGTCTCCCGACGATGAGGTATCCCCTGCTCCACCAGGAGCCTGGGGAAGGGGGTTTCGTGGTTCGCATCCGAGTCCTGGTCGTCGACGACCATCGCATCTTCGCCGAATCGCTCGCCGCGGCACTGGCGGCCGAGCCCGATGTCGACGTGTCCGCGGCCGGGAGTGGTCCCGCCGCGCTGCGCAGCATGGAGCGCGCGAACGCCGAGGGCCGTAGATTCGACGTCCTGCTGGTGGACGCCGACCTGGGCGGCAATGTGCAGGGCATCCGGCCCGCCGTGCCGGTGCAGGCGGGCAACGAGGACGGGCTGGTGGACGGGATCTCCCTGGTCGCCGGGGTCCGTTCCGCCCAGCCGAGCGTACGGATGGTCGTCCTGGCGGAGAAGGACGATCCGCGCCGGGCCGCGCTGGCGTTGCAGGCCGGGGCCTCGGGCTGGGTCGCCAAGGACTGTTCGCTGTCCAGGCTGCTGACCGTCATCCGAGGCGTCCTGCGCGACGAGACGCATCTGCCGCCGGCCCTGCTGACCGGGGTCCTGCGGGAGTTGACGGCCGCGCGCAAGCACCGCACCGAGAGCGAGCGGCTGGTGGAGTCGCTGACTCCGCGGGAGCGCGAGGTGCTGCGCTGCATGGTGGCCGGTCTGGGGCGGAAGGCCGTGGCCGAGCGGCTGTTCCTGTCCCCGCACACGGTCCGGACGCATATGCAGAACGTGCTCGGGAAGCTCGGGGTGCACTCGACCCTGGCGGCGGTCGCGCTGGCGCGGCGCGCCGGTGTCGGGCCCGTCGACCTAGCCGGGGATGTTGTCGAACGGGGCGGTCAACTGGCGTAGCAGTCCCGCCAGTTCGCCCCGCTGGGCGCGGGAGAGTTCCGCGAGGATCGCGCGCTCCTGCGCCAGCAGTCCGGCCAGGGCCTGGTCCGCGCGGTCCTGGCCCTCCTCGGTGAGCCGGACCAGGACGCCCCGGCGGTCGCTGGGGTCGGGCAGCCGTTCGACCAGGCCCTTCTTCGCCAGCCGGTCGATGCGGTTCGTCATCGTGCCGGACGTGACCAGGGTCTGTGTCAGCAGCTGGCCGGGGGAGAGCTGGTAGGGGCTGCCCGCGCGCCGCAGCGCCGTCAGCACGTCGAACTCCCAGGGCTCCAGGCTGTGCTCGGCGAACGCGAGCCTGCGGGCCCGGTCCAGGTGCCGGGCCAGTCTGCTCACCCGGCTGAGCACCTCAAGCGGCTCCACGTCGAGGTCCGGGCGCTCCCGGCGCCACGCCGCGACAAGCCGATCGACCTCGTCCTCCATGACGATCAGTGTAGTGGTTGTGTCGACGTGAAGTCTCTTGATATCAACTAACTCGTATCAAAGTCTCTTGACGTCGAGATAAATGGGGTGGAGGGTGGGTGTCATGACGACCACTTGGGACCCCGCCCAGTACCTGCGGCACGCCGACCACCGCGCCCGCCCCTTCACCGACCTCCTCGCCCGCGTCCCCGACCTGCCCTCCGCCCCGCCGCGCATCGCCGACCTCGGCTGCGGCCCCGGCAACGTCACCGCCGTCCTCGCCGACCGCTGGCCCACCGCCCGCGTCACCGGCTACGACAACTCGCCCGAGATGCTCGCGAGGACCGAGCCCTACGCCGGTCCCACGGCCGGCGGCGGCAGCCTCGACTTCGCCCACGCGGACGCCACGACCTGGACGCCGGCCGAACCGTACGACCTGATCGTGTCGAACGCGGCCCTCCAGTGGGTGCCGGGGCACCTGGACCGCTTCGGCGACTGGGTCTCCGCGCTCCTCCCCTCCGGCACCCTCGCCTTCCAGGTGCCGGACAACATCGACGCGCCCCTGCACGCCCTGATGCGCGAACTCGCCGCCACCGCCCGCTGGAAGAGCCGGCTCGGCGAGGTCCTGCGGCGCGAGGACTCCGTGCACGCGCCCGGCGTCTACCTCGACCGGCTGGCCCGCCTCGGCTGCTCGGCGGACGTCTGGCAGACGACGTACCAGCACGTCCTGCCCGGCCCCGACCCCGTCCTCGACTGGGTCAAGGGCACCGGACTGCGCCCGGTCCTCACGGCCCTCGCCGACGACCCGGAGGCACGGGACGCGTTCGTCGCCGAGTACCGCGACCTGCTCCGCGAGGCGTATCCGGCGGCGGAGTACGGCACGGTGCTGCCGTTCCGGCGGCTGTTCGCGGTGGCCCGAAAGGGGGTGTGAGCGGTGCTCGCGGCCGTGGACCACGTGCAGTTGGCGGCCCCGGAGGGGACCGAGGACGCGCTGCGCGCCTACTACGTCGGCGTCCTCGGCATGACCGAGATCCCGAAGCCGCCGGCGCTGGCCGCGCGGGGCGGCTGCTGGTTCGGGGCCGGGGCCGTACGGCTCCACCTGGGGACGGAGAAGGACTTCCGCCCGTCGGCCAAGGCCCATCCCGGGCTGCGCGTCACCGGCATCGAGGCGTACGCGGCCCGGCTGGCGGCCCGTGGCGCGAAGGTCGTCTGGGACGCGGAGCTGCCGGGGCACCGGCGCTTCTACTCGGAGGATCCGGTGGGCAACCGGCTGGAGTTCCTGGAACCGGAAGGCTGAACCGCGTTTGCCGGACGGGATCGCGGCTACCCGCGTGGTGACCGAGTTCCGATCCGACCGGGAGTGATGAACGTGGCGAAGGACGAGAAGGCCAAGGCCAAGAAGGAACAGGTCAAGGGCAAGGTCAAGGAGACCGTGGGCCGGGCCGTCGGCAACGAGACGATGAAGGCCGAGGGGCGGGCCGAGAAGGCCAAGGGTGACGCCCGGCAGGCCAAGGAGAAGGCCAAGGACGCGTTCAAGCGCTGAGCCGAGGGACGACGACCGACAGCGAAGGGGCCCCTGCTTCTCGGCAGGGGCCCCTTCCGCGCGCTCAGCTCTTGCGGTGCCCTATCAACCGCGGCTTCGCCTCCAGCCCGTCCAGCCCGTGCCAGGCCAGATTGACCAGGTGCGCGGCCACCTCCGCCTTCTTCGGACGGCGGACGTCCAGCCACCACTGGCCGGTCAGCGCGACCATGCCCACCAGGGCCTGGGCGTAGAGCGGGGCGAGCTTGGCGTCGAAGCCGCGGCTCTTGAACTCGCGGCCCAGGATGTCCTCGACCTGCGTCGCGATGTCCGAGATCAGCGACGCGAAGGAGCCGGTGGACTGGGGGATGGGGGAGTCGCGGACCAGGATGCGGAAGCCGTCCGTGTACTCCTCGATGTAGTCGAGGAGCGCGAAGGCTGCCTGCTCGCAGAGTTCGCGGGGGTGGCCGGCCGTCAGGGAGCTGGTCACCATGTCCAGCAGGCGGCGCATCTCGCGGTCCACGACCACCGCGTACAGGCCCTCCTTGCCGCCGAAGTGCTCGTACACCACCGGCTTGGAGACCCCGGCCTTCGCCGCGATCTCCTCCACCGAGGTGGCCTCGAAACCCTTCGCGGCGAAGAGCGTGCGACCGACTTCCAGCAGCTGGGCCCGGCGTTCGGCTCCCGTCATCCGGGTGCGGCGCGCGCGCCGGGGCTTCTCGTCGCTCGGGGTGCTGCTGGGATCGGTCGCCACGGCGTCAATCATGCCGCCTTCGCCGACTCCTTCCGGGGCCGAGAGCCTTCCGCGGCGGGGATACGGCGTGAATCGATACGCGAGCGTGACGGCCAGCGCACGTCGTAGGCCCAGCCGAGCTGCTCGCACCAGCGGATGATCCGCGCCGAGGAGTCCAGCTGGCCGCGCATCACACCGTGCCGCGCGGACGTCGGGTCGGCGTGGTGCAGGTTGTGCCAGGACTCGCCGCAGGACAGGATCGCCAGCCACCACACGTTGCCCGAGCGGTCCCGGGACTTGAAGGGGCGGCTGCCGACTGCGTGGCAGATCGAGTTGATCGACCAGGTGACGTGGTGCAGCAGCGCCACCCGCACCAGCGAGCCCCAGAAGAAGCCGGTGAAGGCGCCCCACCAGGACATCGTCGCCAGCCCGCCGATCAGCGGCGGGAGCGCGAGCGAGAGCATCGTCCAGAAGATGAACTGGCGGGAGATCGCCCGGATCGTCCGGTCCTTGATCAGGTCCGGCGCGTACTTGTCCTGCGGGGTGCGCTCCTCGTCGAACATCCATCCGATGTGCGCCCACCACAGGCCCTTGACGAGGGCCGGCACCGTCTCGCCGTAGCGCCACGGCGAATGCGGGTCGCCCTCCGCGTCGGAGAACTTGTGGTGCCTGCGGTGGTCGGCCACCCAGCGCACCAGCGGCCCCTCCACCGCCATCGACCCGGCGATGGCGACGGCGATCCGCAACGGGCGCTTCGCCTTGAAGGAGCCGTGGGTGAAGTAGCGGTGGTAGCCGATCGTCACGCCGTGGCAGCCGAGGTAGTAGAAGAACACCAGCAGGCCGAGGTCCAGCCAGCTCACCCCGCCCCGGCTCCAGGCCAGCGGCACGGCCGCGATCAGCGCCAGGAACGGGACGATGATGAAGAGGAGAAGGGTGAGCTGCTCCAGCGACCCCTTCTTCTCGCCGCCCAGGGTGGCGGCGGGCAGTGGAGTGCCGTCGTCGTTCGCCCGCGGGGCGTCGTCGATCACATCGGAGCTCGTGGTCATGGGCGTCCCCTGTGGGGTTCGGAGGTGGAGGCGAAGCGTCGGACGGCGGGAGCCGGGCAGCAACAGTTCAGCATGTACTTCCCTACGGTTCCGTAACCTACGGCGACGTAAGTATGGCAGCGTGTCGACCGGCGGACGAAGCCCGTGAGACCGCGCGTCAGAGTGGACACCTATCCTTGGTGTCGGTCGGACAGCGCGGTCCGCTCTGTTTTCTTCCCGGATGTCCGTCCCGTATGCGGCAGCCGCCGCGGGACCGCCCTCCGGGTCCCCTCCAGACGAGCTTCAAACACTGCAAGGAGCCGCACCTGTGAGCAGTGCCGACGACCAGGCCACCACGACCAACAACGAGCTGCGCGCCGACATCCGGCGCCTCGGCGACCTGCTGGGCGAGACCCTCGTCCGCCAGGAGGGCCCCGAGCTGCTGGAACTGGTCGAGAAGGTCCGCCGCCTCACCCGGGAGGACGGCGAGGCCGCCGCCGAGCTGCTGCGCGGCACCGAACTGGAGACCGCCGCCAAGCTGGTCCGCGCCTTCTCCACCTACTTCCACCTGGCCAACGTCACCGAACAGGTGCACCGAGGCCGTGAGCTGCGCGCCCGGCGGGCCGCCGAGGGCGGACTCCTCGCCCGCACCGCCGACCGCCTCAAGGACGCCGACCCCGACCACCTGCGCGAGACCGTCAAGAACCTGAACGTCCGCCCGGTCTTCACCGCGCATCCCACGGAGGCGGCCCGGCGCTCGGTGCTGAACAAGCTCCGGCGCATCGCCACGCTCCTGGAGACCCCGGTCATCGAGTCCGACCGCCGCCGCTACGACACCCGGCTGGCCGAGAACATCGACCTGGTCTGGCAGACCGACGAGCTCCGGGTCGTCCGGCCGGAGCCCGCCGACGAGGCCCGCAACGCCATCTACTACCTCGACGAGCTGCACGCCGGCGCGGTCGGCGACGTCCTCGAAGACCTCACCGCCGAACTGGAGCGCGTCGGCGTCAAGCTGCCCGACGACACCCGCCCGCTCACCTTCGGCACCTGGATCGGCGGCGACCGCGACGGCAACCCGAACGTCACCCCCCAGGTCACCTGGGACGTCCTGATCCTCCAGCACGAGCACGGCATCAACGACGCCCTGGAGACCATCGACGAGCTGCGCGGCTTCCTCTCCAACTCCATCCGCTACACGGGCGCGACGGACGAACTGCTGGAGTCCCTCCAGGCAGACCTGGAGCTGCTGCCCGAGATCAGCCCCCGCTACAAGCGGCTCAACGCCGAGGAGCCCTACCGGCTCAAGGCCACCTGCGTCCGGCAGAAGCTGGAGAACACCAAGAGCCGCCTGGCCAGGGACACCCCGCACCAGCCCGGCCGCGACTACCTGGGCACCGCCGAGCTGCTGCACGACCTCACCCTGATCCAGACCTCCCTGCGCGCCCACCGCGGCGGCCTCTTCGCCGACGGCCGCATGGACCGTACGATCCGCACGCTCGGCGCGTTCGGCCTCCAGCTCGCCACCATGGACGTACGGGAGCACGCGGACGCCCACCACCACGCGCTCGGCCAGCTCTTCGACCGGCTCGGCGAGGAGTCCTGGCGGTACGCGGACATGCCCCGCGAGTACCGCGCCAAGCTGCTCGCCAAGGAACTGCGGTCGCGCAGGCCCCTCGCGCCCACCCCGGCGCCTGTCGACGCGGCCGGCGAGAAGACCCTCGGCGTGTTCGAGACCGTCAAGAAGGCCCTCGCCGTGTTCGGGCCCGAGGTCATCGAGTCGTACATCATCTCGATGTGCCAGGGCGCCGACGACGTGTTCGCCGCCGCCCTGCTCGCCCGCGAGGCCGGTCTGATCGACCTGCACGCCGGCTGGGCGAAGGTCGGCATCGTGCCGCTCCTGGAGACCACCGACGAGCTCAAGGCCGCCGACACCATCCTGGAGGACATGCTCTCCGACCCCTCCTACCGGCGGCTGGTCGCGCTGCGCGGGGACGTCCAGGAGGTCATGCTCGGGTACTCGGACTCCTCGAAGTTCGGCGGGATCACGACCTCGCAGTGGGAGATCCACCGCGCCCAGCGGCGGCTGCGTGACGTGGCGCACCGCTACGGCGTACGGCTGCGGCTCTTCCACGGCCGCGGCGGGACCGTCGGCCGCGGCGGCGGTCCGTCCCACGACGCGATCCTCGCCCAGCCCTGGGGCACCCTGGAGGGCGAGATCAAGGTGACCGAGCAGGGCGAGGTCATCTCCGACAAGTACCTGGTGCCGTCACTGGCCAGGGAGAACCTGGAACTGACGGTCGCCGCCACCCTCCAGGCCTCCGCCCTGCACACCGCCCCGCGCCAGTCCGACGAGGCGCTCGCGCGCTGGGACGCGGCCATGGACGTGGTCAGCGACGCGGCCCACGCCGCGTACCGCAGGCTCGTCGAGGACCCGGACCTGCCGACGTACTTCCTCGCGTCGACGCCGGTCGACCAGCTCGCCGATCTGCACCTGGGCTCGCGGCCCTCCCGCCGTCCCGGCTCCGGTGTCTCGCTCGACGGACTGCGCGCCATCCCGTGGGTGTTCGGCTGGACCCAGTCCCGGCAGATCGTGCCCGGCTGGTTCGGTGTGGGCTCGGGGCTGAAGGCGCTGCGCGAGGCCGGGCTCGACACCGTGCTCGACGAGATGCACGAGCAGTGGCACTTCTTCCGGAACTTCATCTCCAACGTCGAGATGACCCTCGCGAAGACCGACCTGCGCATCGCCCGCCACTACGTCGAGACCCTCGTCCCCGCCGAGCTCCAGCACGTCTTCGCCGACATCGAGGCCGAGCACGAACTCACCGTCCGCGAGGTCCTGCGCGTCACCGGCGAGGCCGAACTCCTCGACGCCACCCCGGTGTTGAAGCAGACGTTCACCATCCGCGACGCCTACCTGGACCCGATCTCCTACCTCCAGGTGACCCTCCTCAAGCGCCAGCGCGATGAGGCGGCGGCCGGTGCCGAGCCCGACCCGCTGCTCGCGCGGGCCCTGCTCCTCACCGTCAACGGCGTGGCGGCGGGCCTGCGCAACACCGGCTGACCGAGGAGCGTGCGGCGGCGTTCAGGCGCTGGTCACAGCGCCACGAACGCCGCCGTCAGCAGGGCGATCCCCGAGCCGGCCAGTATCCACGCGGCCCGGGTCAGGCGCAGCCCGCCCGCCACCACCACCGAGGCCAGTAGAAGGGCGCCGCCGAGCGGGACCCAGGCGTAGAGGACGCCTGCGGGACCGGAGCGCATCACCTCGTCGGTGCCGGGCTTCACGATCACGTCGTACGTCTTGCCCTTCTTCACCGCCACGGTGTGCGCGATGACGACCTCGGCGCGGGGGCTCGATCCGGCCGACACCGGTGTGTAGGGGCCGGTGCAGGTGTCGTCGCCGCACGCGGTGATCCGGACCGTGCCGCGCTCGCGGCCCTTGGTCAGCATCACGTTGTGCGCGGTGGGCCAGGAGCCCCACACCCCCGCGATCAGGATCAGCACGGCGACCGTGCCCATCCCCGCGAGCCGTCCGAAGTTCATGGCGGGGATCATTGGCCATACCCGCACACACGGTCAACTCCGGTACGGGACAAGCGGGATGAGCCGGGCAAGTCGGACGGCTCAGGAGTTGTACGCGCTCTGCGCCCGCTCCAGGCCCTCGCTCACCAGGCACTCCACCGAGTCGGTGGCGCGGTCCACGAGGAAGTCGAGTTCCTTGCGCTCCGTGGAGGAGAAGTCCTTCAGCACGAAGTCGGCCACCTGCATCCGGCCCGGCGGGCGCCCGATGCCGAACCGCACCCGGTGGTAGTCGGGGCCCATCGCCTTCGTCATCGACTTCAGCCCGTTGTGGCCGTTGTCCCCGCCGCCGAGCTTCAGGCGCAGGGTGCCGTAGTCGATGTCCAGCTCGTCGTGGACCGCGACGATGTTCGCGACGGGCACCTTGTAGAAGTCGCGCAGCGCGTTGACCGGGCCGCCCGACAGGTTCATGTACGACATCGGCTTCACCAGCACGACCCGGCGGCTCGCCGGACCCGGGGCGCCGATCCGGCCCTCCAGGACCTGCGCCTGTGCCTTGCCGGCCCGCTTGAACTTCCCGCCGATCCGCTCGGCGAGCAGGTCGGCCACCATGAAGCCCACGTTGTGCCGGTTGGCCGCGTACTCGGGGCCGGGGTTGCCGAGGCCCACGATCAGCCAGGGGGCGTTCGCGTCGGTCGTCACGTCCATGTCTCCTCGCTGTGTTCTCCCGGGGCGGTTCCCCGGGCCCTCAGCAGCCAGCCGCTGTCCCCGGCGGGAACAGCGGCTGGCACAAGCGGTGAAGGTGAGGATCAGGCCTCGGTGGCCTCGGCCTCGCCCTCGGCGGGCGCCTCTTCCGCCTGGGCGGCCAGCACCTGGAGGACGACCGCGTCCTCGTCGACGGCCAGCGAGGTGCCCTTGGGCAGCGGGATGTCCTTGGCGACGATGGAGGCACCGGCCTCCAGGCCCGCGATGGACACGGTGACCGACTCGGGGATGTGGGTGGCCTCGGCCTCGACGGGCAGCGTGCTCAGCACGTGCTCCAGGAGGTACGCGCCCGGGGCCAGCTCGCCCTCGGTGTGGACCGGGACCTCGACGGTGACCTTCTCGCCGCGCTTCACGAGGAGCAGGTCGACGTGCTCAAGGAAGCCCTTGATGGCGTCGCGCTGGACGGCCTTCGGGATCGCCAGCTCGGTCTTGCCCTCGATGTCCAGGGTGAGCAGGACGTTCGGGGTGCGCAGGGCGAGCAGCAGCTCGTGGCCCGGCAGGGTGATGTGGGCGGGCTCGGAGCCGTGCCCGTAGACGACCGCGGGAACCTTCTTCTCACGGCGGATACGGCGGGCGGCACCCTTGCCGAACTCGGTGCGGGTCTCGGCGGTGAGCTTGACGTCGGCCATGGTCACTCCTCGTAGAACAGATTGGGGTGGGGGCGGTCACCCGGCCGAACATCGGCCTGCTACGAAGAGCGCGTCGATAACGGACCGCCGTACGGACTTCTTGCGAAGCGGTACGGCCTCCCTCGCCGAGCAACTCGGGCAGCTTACTCGGCGGGGAGGCCGTACCAGAAATCGATCTACGGATCGATCCGTGACGCGTGGGGTCAGTGCTCGTCGAAGAGGCTCGTCACCGAGCCGTCCTCGAAGACCTCGCGGACCGCGCTGGCGATGGTCGGGGCGATCGACAGGACCGTGATCTTGTCGAGGTCGGCGCCCAGTTCACCGGGGGTGGGGAGGGTGTCGGTGAGGACGAACTCGCTGACCCGGGAGTTCTTCAGACGGTCGGCCGCGGGGCCGGAGAGCACACCGTGGGTGGCCGTCACGATGACGTCCTCCGCGCCGTGCGCGAACAGGGCGTCCGCGGCGGCGCAGATCGTGCCGCCGGTGTCGATCATGTCGTCGACCAGGACGCAGACGCGGCCCTTGACCTCGCCGACCACCTCGTGGACGGTCACCTGGTTCGCCACGTCCTTGTCGCGCCGCTTGTGCACGATCGCCAGCGGCGCGCCGAGGCGGTCGCACCAGCGGTCGGCCACGCGCACGCGGCCGGCGTCCGGGGAGACCACGGTGAGCTTGCTGCGGTCGACCTTGGAGCCCACGTAGTCCGCCAGCAGCGGCAGGGCGAAGAGGTGGTCCACGGGGCCGTCGAAGAAGCCCTGGATCTGGTCGGTGTGCAGGTCGACGGTGAGGATGCGGTGCGCACCCGCCGTCTTCATCAGGTCGGCGATCAGCCGGGCCGAGATCGGCTCACGGCCGCGGTGCTTCTTGTCCTGGCGGGCGTAGCCGTAGAACGGCACGATCACCGTGATGGAGCGGGCCGACGCGCGTTTGAGGGCGTCGATCATGATGAGTTGTTCCATGATCCACTGGTTGATCGGAGCCGTGTGGCTCTGGATCACGAAACAGTCCGCGCCGCGCACCGACTCCTCGAAGCGGACGTAGATCTCACCGTTCGCGAAGTCGAAGGCCTTCGTCGGGACGACCCCGACACCCAGCTGCTGGGCGACCTCCTTGGCAAGCTCGGGGTGGGCGCGGCCGGAGAAGAACATCATCTTCTTCTCGCCGGTCGTCTTGATCCCGGTCACAGCACTGTCTCCTCAGAGGTCATTCAACTGGGTGTGCGTTTATCACGGTACGCCGTCCTGCACGCACCCGTTTCCGGTCAGTCTTCGTTCGAGTGCTGGCGGGAAGCGGTTTCCGCGGCCTTCGCCGCCGCGCTTCCCGGCCGCTTGCGGGCCACCCAGCCCTCGATATTCCGCTGCTGGCCACGGGCCACGGCCAGCGAACCGGGCGGTACGTCCTTCGTGATCACGGACCCGGCGGCGGTGTACGCGCCGTCCCCGACCGTGACAGGTGCCACAAACATATTGTCCGACCCGGTGCGGCAGTGCGACCCGACGGTGGTGTGATGTTTCGCCTGTCCGTCGTAGTTGACGAACACACTGGCGGCACCGATGTTGCTGTACTCGCCGATCGTCGCGTCCCCCACATAGGAGAGGTGCGGGATCTTCGTCCCCTCGCCGATCGTCGCGTTCTTCGTCTCGACGTACGTCCCGATCTTGCCCTTCGCGCCCAGCCGGGTACCGGGACGCAGATAGGCGTACGGCCCGACGCTCGCCCCCGGGCCGATGTGCGAGCTGACGGCCACCGTGTTGTCGACGCGGGCGCCGGCCTCCACGACGGTGTCCGTCAGCCGGGTGTTGGGGCCGACGTCGGCACCCTCGCCGATGTGCGTGCCGCCGTGCAGCTGCGTGCCGGGCTGGACGGTCGCGTCCTGGCCGAAGGTGACGGTCACGTCGATCCACGTCGTCGCCGGGTCGACCACGGTGACCCCGCCGAGCATCGCCTCGGTCAGCAGCCGGTCGTTGAGGATGCGGCGCGCCTCGGCGAGCTGCACACGGTTGTTGATCCCGGCGATCTCGCGGTGGTCGCCCGCGACCGAGGCGCCGACCCGGTGGCCGGCCTCGCGCAGGATGCCGAGGACGTCGGTCAGGTACTCCTCGCCCTGGCTGTTGTCGGTGCGCACCTTGCCGAGGGCGTCGGCGAGCAGCTGGCCGTCGAACGCGAACACCCCGGAGTTGATCTCCCGGATCGCCCGCTGCGAGTCGGAGGCGTCCTTGTGCTCGACGATCGCGGTCACCGCGCCGGAGGCGCCGTCGCGCACGATCCGGCCGTAGCCGGTGGAGTCCGGGACCTCGGCGGTCAGGACGGTCACCGCGTTGCCGTCGGTGGTGTGGTTCGCGGTGAGTTCGCGCAGGGTCGCGCCGCGCAGCAGGGGGGTGTCGCCGCAGACGACCACGACGGTGCCGTCGACGGTTCCGATCTCCTCCAGCGCCATCCGTACGGCGTGCCCGGTGCCGTTCTGCTCCGCCTGGACCGCGGTGCGCACACCGGGGTCGGTCTCGCCGAGGTGGGCGGTGACCTTCTCCCGTGCGTGCCCGACGACGACGACCAGGTTCTCCGGCTCCAACTCGCGGGCGGCGGCCAGCACATGACCGACCAGGGTGCGGCCACAGATCTCGTGCAGGACCTTCGGTGTGGCCGACTTCATACGGGTGCCCTCACCCGCTGCGAGTACGACGACGGCTGCCGGGCGAATGGCGCTCACGGGTATGCCCTTCGGCTTCGGAATGCTGGGGGGTGGACATTCGCAGGATACCGGGGCGTTTCATGGGGGACATGAGAGTGGGCCCTGACAGTGCTGTCAGGGCCCTAAGTGTGTTGCTGGGGAAAGGTGTTGCTCCCCCGCCAGGACTCGAACCCGGACAAATGGCACCAAAAGCCACGGTGCTGCCAATTACACCACGGGGGATCAAACTCGCTCGAACCAGATGTCTGGTCTGGTTGTCGAGCAGGCACTCAACACTATGCCGTACGCGATGGCCTCCGTGCGACGGTACTTGGCGGCGATGATCGGTACTTGTCGGCGGTGATCGGTTTCGTCATTGTTCGATTACGCGCAGTGGTATAGGCAACTCGTCGAAACTCGACGGAAAACCGGGGCCCGGCGCCCGTAGGCTGGAGGCATGACCACGACGGGGGAAGAGGACGCCACGGCCCGGGGAGGACCGTGGTGGTGGACCAGGTGGCGCAGCGCGGCGCTGGACCTGGGGCTCGCCGTCGGCTCCGCGGCGGAGTGCGGGGCGGAGGGGGTCCGGTTCGCGCACGACGCGGGGGTTCCGGCCGCCGTGGGAGTCGTGTTCGGCGTGCTGGCCGGGTCGACGCTGATCGTGCGGCGCAAGTGGCCGATCGCGGTCGTCCTCGTGTCCATCGCCATCACTCCGGCCCAGATGGGCTACCTGATGGGGATCGTCGGCCTCTACACCCTCGCCGCGTCGGAGCTGCCGCGCCGGATCATCGGGTCGCTGGCCGGGATGTCCTTCCTCGGCATGCTGATCGTCATGTTCGTGCGGGTACGGCAGGACACGCAGCGCGGGACCTGGGAACTCGGGGACTGGTTCGTGCCGTTCGCCTCCATCACCACCGCGGTGGGGATGACGGCGCCGCCCGTCCTGCTCGGGATGTACGTCGGCGCCCGGCGCCGTCTGATGGAGAGCCTGCGGGAGCGCGCGGACAGCCTGGAGCGGGAGTTGCAGCTCCTCGCGGAGCGGGCCGAGGAGCGGGCCGAGTGGGCGCGCGGCGAGGAGCGGACCCGGATCGCGCGCGAGATGCACGACGTCGTGGCGCACCGGGTGAGTCTGATGGTCGTGCACGCGGCGGCCTTGCAGGCGGTCGCGCGGAAGGATCCGGAGAAGGCCGTCAAGAACGCGGCCCTCGTGGGGGACATGGGGCGGCAGGCGCTGACCGAGTTGCGGGAGATGCTCGGGGTGCTGCGGAGCGGGGACGGGGTGGGGGGCCGGGAGCGGGCCGCCGTGCCGTTGGTCGCGGTGGGGGTTGCGGCTGCGGCGGCTGCCTCGCGCGTCGTGGACGAGGAGGGTGTGGGCGACGGGCCGTGTCTGTCGGACGTGGACGAGTTGCTCGGGCAGTCCGCGGCGGCCGGGATGGCCGTGGATCTGTCGGTGGAGGGGGAGACGCGGTCGTACGCGGCCGAGATCGAGCAGACCGCGTACCGGGTGGTGCAGGAGGCGTTGACCAACGTCCACAAGCACGCGGCCGGGGCGAAGACGCATGTACGGCTCGCGCACCGGGTGTCGGAGATCGCTATGCAGGTCGAGAACGAGCCGCCGCCGGAGCCGGCGTCCGCCTCCGCTGCCCGGTTGCCCTCGGGTGGCAACGGGCTGGTCGGGATGCGGGAGCGGGTTCTCGCGCTGGGCGGGGTGTTCGTGTCGGGGCCCACGGATGCCGGGGGGTTCCGGGTCTCTGCCGTCATTCCGGCTGTCTGAGGTCCGGGGCTCGGGCTGCCGTTTGTGGGGGGTCGGTGCCGTGCCGGGGGGTGTCCGTCCTCGGAACGGCGCGGAATCGGTCTCGCAAGAGTGTCAGGGTGTTGACGCGCCAACCGCTGCGGGCGGACACCCCCCGGCACGACCCCTTCTCGCCGTACTCGGCTGTCCCGGCGTGCCCGGTGCTTCCGCCGTACTCGGCCGACGGTCCGTGTGGGGTGCGGTTCGTGTGGCTCTACGGCTCTACGGTCGTCCCGCTCGGGTCAGCCTGCTGTGAGGCGTAGGGGTTCCATGCCTGAGACCAGGGACGTCAGGGCCTGGTCGATGTCCGCGCCCAGGTACCAGTCGCCTGTGTGGTCCAGGGCGTAGACGCGGCCCTCCGCGTCGATGGCCAGCAGGGACTGGGTGTCGGGTTCCTCGCCCAGGGGGCTGACGTCCGTGTCGAGGGCTCGGCCCAGGTCGCCCAGGGTGCGGGCCATGTGCAGGCCGTGCAGCGGGTCCAGGTGGAGTGCGGCGGGGGCGATCTGGCGGCCGGGGCCGGTGGGTGCGATGCGCAGGCCGCCGAACTCGGCCCAGGCCTCCACCGCCGCCGGGAACACGGCGTGCTGGTGGCCTGCGGGCGAGGTGTGGTCGCGCAGGGTGTCCGCCCAGATCTCGGCCTGCTTTATGTCCCAGCGGCCGGGCTGCCAGCCGGCGGCGCGCAGAGCGGCGTCGACGGGTACGGAGAAGCGCGTGGAGGAGTGCGAGTGGCGGTCGGGGTGCATCTGCCCTTCGATCGTCGGCGTCAGGGACGGTTGTGCGGTCGTGCCGTGGTGCGGGTGTGTGGTGGTGGGGTTCAGCCTGTCTCCGGCGTGGGGTCTACGACTCGGACGCCGAAGTGGGCGCTCAGGGCCGCGCAGGCCCGGCAGGGGGCGGCGAAGCTGCCGTGCAGGGGGTCGCCGTCCTCGCGGATGCGGCGGGCGGTGAGCTTGGCCTGCTTGAGGGCCTTGCGGGCCTCGCCGTTGGTCATCGGCTTGCGCGCGGCGCGCCTGCTGCGCTCGGCGTCTGCGGCGGCGATGTGGCGGGAGATCAGGATCGCCTCCGCGCAGCGGCCGGTGAACCGGTCGCGCTGGGCGCTGGTGAGGGTGTCGAGGAAGTCCTGCACGAGCGGGTGCAGCACGGGCGGCTGGTCGCCGCGCGCGGCGGTGCCGGTGAGAGTGGTCGCGCCGCGCACGGAGAGGGCGGCGGCGACGGTCGGAAGTATGCCGTCACGGCGGTGGTTGAGGGCCGGCACATGCCGTCCCTCGGTGGCGCTCCAGCCGACCCTGGGGTCCCCGGACGGCCCGGTGTGCGCCCCGGTGTGCGGTCCCGTCTGCGTGGCGTTCATGATCGTCATCCCCTCCCGAGCATCCCCCGGCGGGTCTCAGAGTGCCAAATGCCGTGGCTGGTGCGGAAGCTGGGGCGGTACGACACGCCAGGGCGTCGGCGGGCTGTCACGGCGGGGTGACGGCAGGTCACGGAAGTGAAGGTCCGGTGACGGGCGGCGGTGACCGCTGCCGGTGACCCGTGCCGCCGTACCGCATAGGCTGTCCGCACCGCGATCCACGCGGTCGACGCGTGGAGACAGTCGAACGAAGACGTCAAGAAGACGAGACAGTCGATACGGGGCACAGTGGGGCGAATTGGATATTCGGCCGCTGTGAATCGTACTGAATGCCGCAGGGGGCAACCGCCATGACGACAGGTCGGCTCGGGCAGCGAGCCGTGCCACCGAACGCGGCCTACGCCGGGCAGGTCGTGCACTTCCCGGACCCGGTCCGGGCGGCCCGTCACCCCAGAGGGGTACGGATGGACGAGCGCGGCTACCCCGACTTCTCGCCGTACGCCCGCGCGGCGGCCGAGATCGCCGAACCCCCGGAGGGCTTCGGCGTCGACGAACTGCGCCTGACGGACTACGTGTCCGCGAACGCGGCCCTGGCCGCGACCCGCCACGAGCTGTGGGACACGGTGCCCGCGGTCGCCACCCCGCACGGCTGGACCTGGCACCACGTGGTCGGCACCCGGCGCCTCGAACTCGTCCCCGTCGAGGTCAAGGCCCTGCTGCGGCACCACGGCGGGATCGCCACGGCCGCCGTCGACCACGGCAAGCGCGGCACCCGCCCGCTCCAGGAGACCCGCCCCGCGCACTTCGGCCTGCCGAAGTCCTCGCTCGCGGTGACCGAGGCGCAGGTCCAGGGTGTCGAGGAGGACCTCGGCTACCGGCTCCCGGGCGCCTACCGGTCCTTCCTCAAGGCGGCCGGCGGCAGCGCGCCCGTCGGCACCGCGCTGGACGCCGAGTTGGGCCTCCTGATCGACCAGCCGTTCTTCACGGTCCGCGACGAGGCGGCCGTCAACGACCTCGTCTACGTCAACAAGTGCCTGCGCGACCACCTCACCAAGGACTACCTCGCCGTCGGCTTCGTCCAGGGCGGCCTGCTCGTGGTGAAGGTCAAGGGCCAGGCGATCGGCTCGGTGTGGTTCTGCGCCTACGACGACGCCCGCGACGTCGACCCGTCCTGGGCACCGGCCGACCGCGTGGAGCGGCTACTGCTGCCCGCCGGGGGCGACTTCGACCAGTTCCTGGGCCGACTCGCCGGAAATCCACCGGAGTTGGAGACGGTGGCGAACCTGATGGTCGACGGCGGGTTCGCACGATCGGTACCGGTGTCTTCGGCCGCCGCGGTGGGGGAGTGAACTGAGCGATGGTGACTTTCGCACAGGCGCAGGAGCGCGCCGAGGAATGGATCAACGGGGACCTGCCCTCGTACCAGCACCGCGAGGTGCGGGTGCGGGAGTTCGAACTCGGCTTCGTGGCCTGGGCCGAGGACCGCGCCGACGGCCCGCGCTCGGACGGCGGCGGCCAGCGGCTCGTCCTCGCCCGCGACAGCGGCGAGGCCACACTGTGGCCCGCGCTGCCGGTCGGTGAGATCATCCGCCGCTACGAGGAGGAGTACGGCCGCCCCGACGAGGTCGCCGACGCGGTACCGGCCGCTCCCGCGCGCGTGGACCTCAACCAGACGTCGTTCCTGCTGAGTCCGCCGGAGTGGTTGCAGGAGGCGGCCGACAAGATCGGGATTCCTCCGGCGCCTTCGGGGTCGTCGGCAGGTCCGTCGTCAAGTCCGTCGTCAAGTCCGTCGGCGGGGCCGTCGGCGGGGCCGTCGGCGGGCTCGCGTGTGGGGGCCGGTTCGGGTTCGTTGCCCGAGACGCAGGCCGGGGTGCCGGCGGCTTCGGCCTGGCCGGACGCCGGTGGCGGTGCCGATGCGCCGGGTACGCCCGATGCGCCGGTCGGTGCGACGCCGTGGGCGGGTACCGACACCAACGCCGATGCCGGCGAGGACCGTTCGGTACCGCTGCCCGCGACCGTGTTCGCACCGCCCCTGCGGGAACGGGATGACGAGACCCCGGCCGACGCCGCCACCGCACTGATGTCCGGCGGCAGTCAACTCCCGCCCACAGCAGTCGCATCGGCAATGGGCGATCCCAATGTCGGTGCTGGAGACGAGAGTTCACACGGGCCGGGGCCGGGGCCGGGGCCGGTGCAGGGCGGCGGACCTGGGGGTGCGCCCGCGCCGGCTTCGTACGGGTATCCCCACCCGCCGGGGCCGGCGCTCGCGCCCAACGCCGGGGACATCGCCGACGCGGCCACCAGCAAGGCGGCACCTCCGCCGCGGCGGGCACGCGGCGGTGGGTCGAACCCGCCGCCTCCGCCGGGCGCCCCGGGGACGCCGGGCGCGCGACCGGGCGGTGCGCCTGCCGGGTCGCCGCCCCCGCCTCCGCCGGCGGCGGCCGGGTATGTGGCGACGCAGATGGTTTCGGGGCTCGGTCCGGACGGGGGGCCTGTGGGGCCGCCCGGTGCGCCGAACACTCCCGGGGGGCAGCCTCCGGGGGGAGTCCACCATGCGGCCACGATGTTCGCCGACCCCGGTCAGGGCGGGCCGGGCGGGCCTGCGGGGCCGGGCGCGCCCAAGCCGCCCGGGGCTCCTGGTGTGCCCGGTGGGGCGGGTGCGCCCGCTGCGCCTCCGCCGCCGTACGCCCCCGGTCCCCCCGGCCCCTCCGCCCCGCAGGGTGGTGGTACTCAGGGTGCCGTGCATCGTGCGGAGACCGTGTTGGCCGGGCCGCCGGCCGGTGCGCCCGGTGCTCCTCCGGCGCCGCAGTTCCCGGGCGCGCCCGGTGCGCCCGGTGCCCCGGGGATGCCTCCGGGTGCTCCGCCGATGTCGCCGCCGCAGGCGCCCTCCGCTCCCGGGGGCGGTCAGCCGTTCCCCGGGCAGCAGCAGCCCGCCTACGGCTATCCGCAGCAGGGGCAGCCGACCGTGGGGCCGGGCTACCAGGCCGTGTTGCGCTACCGCGCGCCGGACGGGTCCGAGCAGCAGCTGATCCGGCGGTCCGCGCCGGGCACCCCGCACCCGGAGTGGCAGATCTTCCACGAGCTGCGCGGACTGAACATCCCGCCGGACCAAGTCCTGGAACTGCACACGGAGTTGGAGTCCTGCGAGCTGCCGGGCGCGTACTGCGCGCGGATGATCCGCGAACAGTGGCCGCAGGCCCGCATCGCCAGCATCGCGCCGTACGGCACGGATCACGCGAGCCGGCAGCAGGGGATGCGTGAACTCATCGCGCATCAGGGCGAGTTGCACCAGGTGGCGGACGGGCCGGCCCGACTCGCCCCGGTGCGGGCGCCGTTGCCGCCGGTGCAGCCGACGCCACCGGTGCCGCCGGAGGCCATCGCGCAGGAGCTGGCGGGCGCGTTCGGGCCGGGAGTGTTCCGGTTCGAGCAGGCGGCGGTGTCCCGGCAGGGTGTGCCGCCGGTCGTGGCGCACACGCTGGTGGCGGCGGGACTGCCGATGGACATGGGCCCGTTCTTCTGGGCGCAGGCCCAACCCGGGCGCCCGGTACCGACGTTGGCCGAACTCGCGCAGGAGCGCGGGGTGCGGCCGTCCGCCGACGCGGGCTCCTACCTCGTCATGGGCAGCGACTTCGGCAAGGCGATCTGCGTCCAGTACGGCACGGCGAACATCGTCGCGGTGCCGGTGGAGGCGGGGCCGGGTGGTGCTTCCGTACCGCCGCAGTTCGTGAACACGGGGCTGCCCGAGTTCGCGCGCTGCCTCGCGCTGCTGGGCCGGATGTGGCGGCTGCGGTACGGGCTCAACCAGGAGCAGGCGGGCCGCTGGACCGTCGACTTCCAGGCGCAACTGGCCTCGCTGGACCCGGCGGCGCTCGGTTCGCCGGAGAGCTGGTGGTCGGTCCTGCTGGAGCAGATGTGGGACGGGTTGCTGTGACGCCGGCCCGCCCCGAAGGCCGTAGGGCCGCCGGGGAGGGGCGGGAGAAGTAGCGGTGAGGAAGGTCCGGGCTCGGTCGGTCGACCGGGTCCGGACCTTTTTGCGTGAGCCACACCCGTGACCCGCACCCGGAGTGTCGCGTTATGAACCCTTATGTCTCATCCATCAAGATATGCGCGAAATCATCATTTCGTGTCCGTCGGGTGGAGAGGGGTTCCAGGATGAGCAGCGCATCGGTGTCGCCACGTGGCTTCGTGGCAGTACGGGGGCGCGGCTACCGCCCCGCCCAGGTGGACGCGTACGCGGCGGCGGTCTCCCGGCACCGGGACGCCGCGTGGGAGCGGGCCGCGCGGCTGACCGTGCTGGCCAGGGACATGGAGGCCGAGGCCGAACGGCTGCGGGAGACGGTGGCGCGGCTCGCCCCGCAGTCGTACGACACGCTCGGCGAGCGGGCGCGACGGCTGTTCGGGCTGGCGGAGGAAGAGGCCGCCGCCGTACGGGAGTCCGCGCGGGGGTCGGCGCGCGAAGAGGTCGCGCGGGCCGAGGCGCGCGCCGCCGGAGTGCTCCAGGAGGCCCACGAACACGCCGACGCGCTCCGCGCCGAGGTGGAGGAACGCGCGCGGCAGCGGCTTCTCGCCGCCCGCGCCGAGGCCGACGACCTCCGGATCGGCGCCCGGCGCGAGGTGAAGGAGGGGCGCACGGAGGCGCTCGCCGCGTTGCGCGAGGTGCGCCAGCGCACCGCCGGTCTCCTGGACGAGCAGGCCAAGGAGCACGCCGAACGCTGGGCCGAGGCGGAACGCTCCGCGGAGGAACGGCTGGCCGCGCTCGACACCCGGTGCGCCGAGCGGGTGGCCCGCGCCGAGGCGGCCCTCGCCGAAGCCGAACAGGCCTACGCCGAGGCCGAGTTGTCGGACCGCCGCCGCCAGGACGAGGCCGCGGAACGCGCCGCCGAGGTGGTCGCCGAGGCCCGGGTCCGGGCGGACCGGATCGCCCGCGACACCGAGCGCGTACTGCGCGAGCACGGCGAGACATGGGACGACGTGCAGGCGCACATGGACCATGTCCGGAGCAGCCTGACCGCCCTCACCGGCCGGGCACCGGCCGAGTGACAGGGGGGCAGGGGTGACAGGGGTGACAGGGGTGTACAGAGGCGCCGGGGCGAGCCTTCGTTCTTTCCTTCGTCCCTTCTTTCATCCCTTTCATCCTTCGCCTCTGCGTACCGCGCCCGCCAGGATCCAGCCCTCCATCGACTCGTAGCGTCTGCGCTGTTCCTCCTCCTTCTTCCGGCCCGAGGCGACCGTGCCGAGCCAGCCGCAGAGGAAGCCGAGGGGGATGGTGACGAGCCCGGTGGTGGTGAACGGGAACCAGTTGAAGTCGGCGCCCGGGAACGCGGCGGCCGGTGAGCCGGAGACGAGATTGGTGCCCGGCATCAGCAGCAGCACACTGAGCGTGCCGCCGATGAGCGTGCTGAGCAGGCCCGTTCGGGTGTAGCGGCGCCAGAAGAGGCTGTAGACGAGGGCGGGTGCTATGGCCGAGGCGCCCAGGCAGAAGGACAGGGTGACCAGGGGTTGCAGGCCCCGGTGCTGGATCAGCGTCGCCAGCGCGATGGCCGGGACGCCCACGGCCAGCGCCGAGCGGCGGGCCAGCGTCATCTCCCGGCGGACCGGCATCCGTTCGACGCGGGTCGCGAAGACGTCGTGGGCGAGGGAGTTGGCGCAGGCGAGGATCATCCCGGCGACCGAGGCGAGCAGGGTCAGGAACACGGCGGTGGTGACGGTGGTGAACAGCAGGGTCTCCGCCGTCGACACGTCCGCCCCGAACACCGCCCGGGAGCCCAGCAGATACGCCGTGTTGCCCTGCGGATCGGCCCGCGTGATCGCCGCCCGCCCGAGCAGCGCCGTGGCGCCGAACCCGACGACCGTCACGATCACCACGAACAGCGCCACGCCCGACACCGCCCACGACATCGACCGGCGCACCTGCCGGGCGCTGGACGCGGTGTACATGCGCATCGTGATGTGCGGCAGACAGGCGCCCCCGAGGACGACGGTCAGCTGCGAACTGATCATGTCCAGCCGGGGACTCGGCCCGCCGGCGAACTCGACCCCGGAGCGCAGGAAGTCGGTCCCGATCCCGCTTTGCCGTGCGGCCGTGTCGAAGAAGGCGCCCAGGTCCCAGTGGAAGCGGTTCAGTATCAGTACGGCGATCACGGCGCCCGAACCGAGCAGCATCACGATCTTCAGGATCTGGATGAGCGCGGTGCCCTTCATGCCGCCGATCGCCGCGTAGCTGATCATCAGCGCGCCCAGGCCGATGATGCAGCCGGTCTGCAACGAGTCGCTGGAGAAGCCGAGGATGAACGCCAACAGCTGTCCCGCGCCCGCGAGTTGGACCAGCATCAGCGGCAGCAGCGCGATGATGGTGACGACGCACGCCACGATCCGCACGGCCCGCCCCGGCATCCGCCGGGCGAACGCGTCGCCCATCGTGAACCGGCCCGCGTTGCGCAGCGGTTCGGCCAGCAGGAACATCAGCAGCAGCAACGACAGCGCCGTGCTCAGCGCCAGCACCACCCCGTCGTAGCCGTACAGGGCGATCACCCCGCTCGTGCCCAGCACACTCGCCGCGGAGATGTAATCACCCGCTATGGCAAGCCCGTTGCGCAGCGGCGAGAGCGATCCGTACCCCGTGTAGAACTCGTCGAGGTCGTCGCGGTCGGGTCCCGTCATCACGCACAGCAGGAGCGTGAGGGTGGCGACGGTGGTGAAGGCGACGAGGGACATGGTCTGCGGCGCGGGGTCGTGGAAGCCGGTCATCGTGCCGCCTCCCGTCTGGCGTCGAGTTCGGCCTGTCTGCGGATGCGGTCGGCGAGGGGGTCCACGCGGCGCGCGGCCGTGTGCTCGTAGAGCGCCATCGCCAGCCAGGCGACCGGCAGTTGGGCCAGCGCGAGCAGCAGCCCGGCGGGCACACCGGCGACGGCCGTGCTCGACATCAGCGGCGGCGCGAACGCGGACAGCGCCAGCAACAGGCAGAAGTAGCCGAGCGCGGTCAGCGACGCCACGCGCCGCTGCCGCCGGTACGCACCGCGCAGCACCCGCAGATCCCGGTGATTCCCGAGCGCGGGACGCCGGGGCGGGCGCCGCCGTTCGGGCGGGGGCGGCGGCGGTTGCCAGGGGTATGTGAGGCGGGGTGGGTGCGGGGCGGGCGGGGCGGATGAGTCATGTGAATCATGCGGAGGGTACGGGTCGTAGGACATCCCGTGCTCCTTGCGTGGCTCGGGTCCGTGGCGGCGGACCGCAGGAGTTGGGCGGAGCGGGTCACGCATGTTACTCGCCGGTTGGGCGGTGTGGGTGCTTTTCGGCGAACTGGGCGGTTGGTGGGTGGTTGGTGGGCGCTTGCGGGGTCAACCGGCTTGTTGATCTCGGGTGTTGGTGGGGGTCGGCGCAGAGCTTCCTTGCTCCGGGGCGCGTTGTGAGTCGTTGCGCACCGCGTTCATGCTTGGGGTCGTGGCCGAACTACGCCCGCGTGAAACGGAGTTCGGATGGACGGCCCGAGCTCACTCCTTCAACACCGGAAACCGCCGAGGCGCCAGCACCAGCAGCACCAGGAAGGCCGCCGCGGCGGCGATCCCCGCGCCCACGTACACCGCGTGCACCGCGTCCGCGACGGCCCGCCGTGTGGCCTCCGGCAGCGCGCCGCCGTCCAACCCCCGTGTCACCGAGTCCAGATCGCTCGCCCCGCCCAGCCGTGAGGCCAGCACTCCGTTGGCGACCGCGCCGAAGACCGACGCTCCGATCGTCTGGCCGGTCTGGCGGCAGAAGAGGACGGACGCGGTCGTCACTCCTCGTTCCTCCCACTCCACCGTCGACTGCACCCCCACGATCAGGGGGAGTTGGAAGAGTCCTAGGGCCGCGCCGAGCAGCATCATCAGGAGCATCGGCTGCCAGGCCGAGCCGGGGTAGGGGAGGAACGGGAACGCGAACAGGATCAGGGTCGCCGTCCCGATGCCCAGCATCGCCGTGTTGCGGAAACCGATCCGCCGGTACACGTGCTGGCTGAGCGCCGCCGACACCGGCCAGGTCAACGTCCATACGGAGAGCACGAATCCGGCCGCCACCGGGGCCAGGCCCAGCACCGACTGGGCGTAGGTCGGCAGGAACACGCTCGGTGCCACCATCAGCAACCCCAGTGCGCCCAGCGCCAGGTTGACGGCCGCGATCGTACGGCGGCGCCACACCCACCCGGGGATGATCGGCTCCGCCGCCCGGCGTTCGATGGCCACCACCGAGCCGGCCAGCGCAAGTCCCGTACCGAACAGGGCGATCGACGGTGCCGACAGCCAGGGCCAGGCCACCCCGCCCTGCACCAGTGCCGTGATCAGGACGCCGCCGCACGCGAACACGGCCAGCGCGCCCGCCCAGTCGACGCGCGGGCGGGCGGCGCGGGTGCGGTGCGGTTCGTGGAGGTGGCGGACGATCAGCCACAACGCCACCGCTCCGACCGGGAGGTTGACGAGGAAGATCCAGCGCCAGCCGGCGTAGGCCGCGAGCAGTCCGCCGACGCCCGGGCCCGCGACCGCCGACACCGCCCACACCGTGGACAACTTCGCCTGGATCTTGGGGCGTTCGCTGAGCGGGTACAGGTCGGCGGCGAGTGTCTGGACCGTGCCCTGCAACGCCCCGCCGCCCAGGCCCTGTACGACCCGGAACGCGATCAGCGCGCCCATGCTCCAGGCCACCGAGCACAGCAGCGAACCGGCGAGGAAGACCGCCGCGCCCGTGATCAGCACCGGTTTGCGGCCGAAGGTGTCGGAGAGCTTGCCGTAGACGGGGAGGGTGACGGTCACCGCGAGCAGATAGCCGGAGAAGAGCCAGGAGAAGACGGAGAAGCCGCCGAGGTCGCCGACGATCTGCGGTACGGCCGTGGAGACGATGGTGGAGTCGAGGGCGGCCAGCGCCATCGCGAGCATGAGGGCCGCGACGACGGCGCCCCGCTTGTCCGGCACGGTGCCTTGTGCGGCCTGACGTATCGCGGGTCTCGTGTCGCCCACGCGGATTCCTTCCCCCTGCATCTATCTGCCGTACGACACTCTCCCACTTGACCCGCGCATGGCGGCAGGGTGGACGCGACCCCGAGTACCTCTCCACCCGGCGGTGGACATCCCCTAGGGGTCCCTCCGTACTGCGGCCCGGGGCGGGTTCGTACTGTCGGAGGAGGAGATGCGCCGGGAGCGTCCTTAACCTGGCTTTATGCCGCTGGGGGGCGGCGCACCGAACCCGACGGGGTGGGGTTTTCCCCAGGAAAAGACTGCGCTGAGCACCAGCGCGCCGGACCCTCTCCCGCCGCCAGACTCATCCACACGAGAACGACCCGCGTTCCACCACCGACCGACTTAGGAGACATACCGTGACATCGGCTGTGACCATTCCCAGGCACGGGGGCACTGGAGGGCGTACGGCCGTTGCCGCGCGGGCGCGGCAGGTCGTCAAGGCCTACGGGGCCGGGGAGACCCGCGTCGTCGCCCTCGACCATGTCGACGTGGACATCGCCCGCGGCCAGTTCACCGCGATCATGGGCCCCTCGGGGTCCGGCAAGTCCACCCTCATGCACTGCCTCGCCGGGCTCGACACCGTGACCTCCGGGCAGATCTACCTCGACGAGACCGAGATCACCGGCCTCAAGGACAAGAAGCTCACGCAGCTGCGCCGGGACCGGATCGGCTTCATCTTCCAGGCGTTCAACCTGCTGCCGACGCTGAACGCGCTGGAGAACATCACCCTCCCCATGGACATAGCTGGCCGCAAGCCCGACAAGGGCTGGCTCGCGCAGGTCGTGGAGACGGTCGGGCTCTCCAGCCGGCTCAAGCACCGGCCCAACCAGCTCTCCGGCGGTCAGCAGCAACGCGTCGCCGTGGCACGGGCGTTGGCGGCCCGGCCCGAGATCATCTTCGGTGACGAGCCGACCGGAAACCTCGACTCCCGTGCGGGAGCGGAGGTGTTGGGCTTCCTGCGCCGCTCCGTGGACGACCTCGGGCAGACCATCGTGATGGTCACGCACGACCCGGTCGCCGCCTCGTACGCGGACCGTGTGCTCTATCTCGCGGACGGCCGGATCGTCGACGAGATGTTCAAGCCGACCGCCGACGCCGTCCTCGACCGCATGAAGGACTTCGACGCGCGGGGGCGTACGTCATGACCGTCCTCAAGACCTCGATGCGCAACTTCTTCGCCCACAAAGGGCGGATGGCGCTCTCGGCGACAGCCGTGCTGCTGTCGGTGGCGTTCGTGTGCGGCACGCTGGTGTTCACCGACACGATGAACACCACCTTCGACAAGCTCTTCGCGGCCACCGCCTCCGACGTCACGGTGCTGCCGAAGGCCGCCAAGGCGGACGGCGGCACCCCGCAGAACGGACTGCCCGAGTCGCTGCCGGCCTCCGCGGTCGCCCAGGTCGCGAAGGCCCAGGGCGTCAAGTCGGTCGAAGGTGGCGTCAGTTCGATGAACGTCACCGTCGTGAACAGTGCCGACAAGAACATGGGGTCCTCGACCGGCGCGCCCACCATCGCGGGCAACTGGACGAAGAACGACCTGCGTTCGATGGAGATCACCTCCGGACACGCCCCTCGCGGCCCGACCGAGACCATGGTCGACGCCGACACCGCCGACAAGCACCACCTGAAGCTGGGCGACTCGCTGCGCACCATCTCGCAGACCGGTGACTTCACCGCGCGGATCGTCGGCATCGCCACCTTCAAGGTCACCAACCCCGGTGCGGCCGTCGTCTACTTCGACACCGCCACCGCACAGCGCGAACTCCTGGGTGCCACCGGCCGGTTCACCCAGATCGGGGTCACCGCCGCGAGCGGGGTGACGGACGATCAGCTCAAGCGGAACGTGGCGCAGACCCTCGCCGCGACGGGGACGTACAAGATCCAGACGGCCAAGGAGAACGCCGACGAGAACCGTCAGGGCGTCGGCCAGTTCATGAACGTCATCAAGTACGCCATGCTCGGCTTCGCCGGGATCGCGTTCCTGGTGGGCATCTTCCTGATCATCAACACCTTCTCGATGCTGGTCGCCCAACGGACCCGCGAGATCGGCCTGATGAGGGCGATCGGCTCCTCCCGCAAGCAGGTCAACCGCTCGGTGCTGGTCGAGGCGACCCTCCTCGGGATCATCGGCTCCGTCCTCGGCGTCGGCGCCGGTGTCGGCATCGCCGTGGGCCTGATGAAGCTGATGGGCGCGGCGGGCATGGACCTGTCGACCCGGGACCTGACGGTCAAGTGGACCACTCCCGTGCTCGGCCTGCTCCTCGGCGTGATCGTCACCGTCCTCGCCGCCTACCTCCCGGCCCGCCGGGCCGGCAAGGTCTCCCCGATGGCCGCGCTGCGCGACGCCGGTACCCCGGCCGACGGCAAGGCCGGATGGGTACGGGCACTGATCGGCCTGGTGCTGACCGGCGCGGGTGCCGCCGCCCTGTTCGCGGCGGCCACCGCCAAGAAGGCCACGGACGGTTCGCTGGTCCTCGGCGCGGGTGTCGTGCTGTCGCTGATCGGCTTCGTGATCATCGGCCCGCTGCTGGCCAACGGGGTCGTCCGGGTCATCAGCGTCGTCCTCCTGCGGGCCTTCGGCCCGGTGGGGCGCCTGGCCGAACGCAACGCGCTCCGCAACCCCAGGCGTACGGGTGCCACGGGTGCGGCCCTGATGATCGGCCTCGCCCTCGTCGCCTGCCTCTCCGTGGTCGGCTCCTCGATGGTCGCCTCGGCCACCAGCGAGCTGGACAAGTCCGTGGGCGCCGACTTCATCGTCCAGGGCAACCAGCGGATCGTCCCGCAGGCCGAGAAGGCGATGGAACAGTCGCCCGACCTCGTCCACGTCACCCGCTACAAGGTGCTCGACGCCACCCTCACCTCGCCCGACGGCCAGAAGGACACCGACGGCCTCACCGCCGCCGACCCGTCCTACGCCCAGGACCTGCGCCGCGCCACCACGGCCGGCGACCTGTCCGCCGCCTACGGCACCGACGCCATGTCGGTCGGCTCCAAGTACGCCAAGAAGCACGGCGTCCACGTCGGCGACACCATCTCCGTCGCCTTCAAGGGCGGCTCCACGGCCAGGCTCAAGGTCGCCGCCATCACGGACGACGACGTCGCCATCGACCAGGGCGCCCGCTACACCAGCATCGCCACGATGCGGAAGTACGTCCCCGCGAGCAAGATCCCGCCGAACGAGATCATGTTCGCCAAGGCCAAGGACGGCCAGGAGAAGCAGGCGTACGCGGCCCTGAAGAAGGCCATGGCCCCCTACCCGCAGTACCAGGTGCGCGACCAGACCGACTACAAGCAGGAACTGAAGGACCAGATCGGCCAGCTCCTGAACATGGTCTACGGCCTGCTGGCCCTGGCGATCATCGTGGCGGTCCTGGGCGTCGTGAACACCCTCGCCCTGTCGGTCGTCGAACGGACCCGCGAGATCGGTCTGATGCGAGCGATCGGCATGTCCCGCAGGCAGCTCCGCCGGATGATCCGCATGGAGTCGGTCGTGATCGCCCTCTTCGGAGCGCTGCTCGGCCTCGGCCTGGGGATGGGCTGGGGCGCGACCGCCCAGCAGCTCCTCGCCCTGGAGGGCCTGAAGGTCCTGGAGATCCCCTGGGGCACGATCGTCGCCGTCTTCGTCGGCTCGGCCTTCGTGGGCCTCTTCGCCGCCCTCGTCCCGGCGTTCCGGGCGGGCCGGATGAACGTCCTCAACGCCATCGCCACCGAATAGCCACCGCCCACGGGGAGGCCCGGCGCCGAGAAGTCACGGGGGACTTCTCGGCGCCGGGCTGTCGTGCCGTGCGTCGACGGCGGCCTGTGCCGTCCTTCGACGGCGACTTTCCGGTCGGGGGGCGAAGGGGGCCCGGTACACCGGCACCAACCCCGGTCGCGTCACCGTCGTCGTACGCTGGAAGCCCCCGGCCCACCACAACCCGCGTCGGGCCCTTCGTGTTGCCCACCCCCCGGACGGAAGCGCCCCTCCATGAGTCTGCACGGTCTGCTCGACGCCGTAGTCAAGGACCCCGCCCTCGCGGAAGCGACCCGCGCGGCGGCCGACGGCAACCGCATGCACGTCGACCTGGTCGGCCCCCCGGCGACCCGCCCCTTCGCCGTCGCCGCGCTCGCCCGCGAGGCCGGCCGCACCGTCCTCGCGGTGACCGCGACGGGCCGCGAGGCGGAGGACCTGGCGGCGGCCCTGCGCTCGCTGCTGCCCCCGGACGGCGTCGTGGAGTACCCCTCCTGGGAGACGCTCCCGCACGAGCGGCTGAGCCCGCGCAGCGACACCGTGGGCCGTCGCCTCGCCGTGCTGCGCCGCCTGGCCCACCCCCGGGACGACGACCCGGAGACGGGCCCGGTCTCCGTCGTCGTGGCCCCGGTGCGGTCCGTGCTGCAACCGCAGGTCAAGGGGCTCGGCGACCTGGAGCCGGTCGCCCTGCGGTCCGGCGGGTCGGCCGACCTGAACGCGGTCGTCGACGCGCTCGGGGCCGCCGCGTACGCGCGCGTGGAGCTCGTCGAGCGACGCGGCGAGTTCGCCGTACGAGGCGGCATCCTGGACGTGTTCCCGCCCACCGAGGAACACCCCCTGCGCATCGAGTTCTGGGGCGACGAGGTCGAGGAGATCCGCTACTTCAAAGTGGCCGACCAGCGCTCCCTGGAGGTCGCCGAACACGGCCTGTGGGCACCCCCCTGCCGTGAACTCCTGTTGACGGAAAGCGTCCGCACGCGCGCGCGTGCCCTCGCCGAACAGCACCCCGAACTGGGCGAGCTGCTCGGCAAGATCGCCGAGGGCATCGCCGTGGAGGGCATGGAATCGCTCGCCCCGGTGCTCGTCGACGACATGGAACTGCTGCTGGACGTGCTCCCCAAGGGCGCGATGGCCGTCGTCTGCGATCCGGAGCGGGTCCGCACGCGTGCCGCCGACCTCGTGGCCACCTCGCAGGAGTTCCTCCAGGCCTCCTGGGCGGCCACGGCGGGCGGCGGCGAGGCGCCCATCGACGTGGACGCGGCCTCCCTGTGGTCCATCGCGGACGTACGGGACCGGGCGCGCGAGCTGGACATGATGTGGTGGTCGGTGTCGCCGTTCGCCGCGGACGAGACGTTCACGTCCGCCGCCGACGCGGCGGGCGACACGGACACCCTGAAGCTCGGGATGCACGCCCCGGAGACCTACCGCGGCGACACCGCCAAGGCCCTCGCCGACACCAAGGGCTGGCTCGCGGACGGCTGGCGCACGGTCTTCGTGACCGAGGCCCACGGGCCCGCCGCCCGCACCGTCGAGGTCCTGGGCGGCGAGGGCGTGGCGGCCCGCCTGGAGCCGGACCTCGGGGAGATCGCCCCCTCCGTGGTGCACGTCGCGACCGGATCGATCGACTACGGGTTCGTCGACACCGCGCTCAAGCTCGCCGTCCTCACCGAGACCGACCTCTCCGGGCAGAAAGCCGCCGGCAAGGACGGCGCCCGCATGCCGGCCCGCCGCCGCAAGAGCATCGACCCGCTCACCCTGGAGACGGGCGACTACATCGTCCACGAGCAGCACGGTGTGGGCCGCTACATCGAGATGGTGCAGCGCACCGTGCAGGGCGCCACCCGCGAGTACCTGGTCGTCGAGTACGCCCCCGCCAAGCGCGGCCAGCCCGGCGACCGGCTGTACATCCCCACCGACCAGCTGGAGCAGATCACCAAGTACGTCGGCGGCGAGGCCCCCACCCTGCACCGCCTGGGCGGCGCCGACTGGACGAAGACCAAGGCGCGCGCCAAGAAGGCCGTCAAGGAGATCGCGGCCGACCTCATCAAGCTGTACTCGGCCCGGATGGCGGCCCCGGGGCACGCGTTCGGCGCGGACACCCCCTGGCAGCGCGAGCTGGAGGACGCCTTCCCGTACGCGGAGACCCCCGACCAGCTGACCACCATCGCCGAGGTCAAGGACGACATGGAGAAGTCGGTCCCGATGGACCGGCTGGTGTGCGGCGACGTCGGCTACGGCAAGACGGAGATCGCGGTCAGGGCCGCCTTCAAGGCCGTGCAGGACGGCAAGCAGGTCGCCGTCCTCGTCCCGACCACCCTCCTGGTGCAGCAGCACTTCGGGACGTTCACCGAGCGGTACTCGCAGTTCCCGGTCAACGTGCGGGCGCTGAGCCGCTTCCAGACCGACACGGAGGCGAAGGCGACCCTGGAGGGCCTGCGCGAGGGCTCCGTGGACCTCGTCATCGGCACCCACCGCCTGTTCTCCTCGGAGACCAAGTTCAAGGACCTCGGCCTGGTCATCGTCGACGAGGAGCAGCGCTTCGGCGTCGAGCACAAGGAGCAGCTGAAGAAGCTGCGCGCCAACGTCGACGTCCTGACGATGTCCGCCACCCCGATCCCCAGAACCCTGGAGATGGCGGTCACCGGCATCCGCGAGATGTCGACGATCACGACGCCCCCGGAGGAGCGTCACCCGGTGTTGACGTTCGTGGGCCCCTACGAGGAGAAGCAGATCGGTGCCGCGATCCGCCGTGAACTCCTGCGCGAGGGCCAGGTCTTCTACATCCACAACCGGGTGGAATCGATCGACCGCGCGGCGGCACGACTGCGCGAGATCGTCCCGGAGGCGCGCATCGCCACCGCCCACGGCCAGATGTCGGAACAGGCCCTGGAGCAGGTCGTCGTCGACTTCTGGGAGAAGAAGTTCGACGTCCTGGTGTCGACGACGATCGTCGAGTCCGGCATCGACATCTCCAACGCGAACACGCTGATCGTCGAACGAGGCGACAACTTCGGTCTCTCGCAGCTCCACCAGCTGCGCGGCCGGGTCGGCCGGGGCCGCGAGCGCGGCTACGCCTACTTCCTGTACCCCCCGGAGAAGCCCCTCACGGAGACGGCCCACGAACGCCTCGCCACCATCGCCCAGCACACGGAGATGGGCGCGGGCATGTACGTGGCGATGAAGGACCTGGAGATCCGCGGAGCGGGCAACCTCCTGGGCGGCGAGCAGTCCGGCCACATCGCGGGCGTCGGCTTCGACCTGTACGTCCGCATGGTCGGCGAGGCGGTCGCCGACTACCGCGCGTCCCTGGAGGGCGGGGTCGAGGAGGAACCGCCCCTGGAGGTCAAGATCGAGCTCCCGGTCGACGCGCACGTCCCGCACGACTACGCCCCCGGCGAGCGGCTGCGCCTGGCCGCCTACCGGTCGATCGCCTCCGCCAACACGGAGGAGGACATCAAGGCCGTACGCGAGGAACTCGTGGACCGCTACGGCAAGTTGCCCGAGCCGGTGGAGAACCTGCTCCTGGTGGCCGGACTGCGCATGCTCGCGCG
Organism: Streptomyces sp. NPDC091280; assembly: GCF_044768565.1. Lineage (NCBI taxonomy): Bacteria > Bacillati > Actinomycetota > Actinomycetes > Kitasatosporales > Streptomycetaceae > Streptomyces > Streptomyces sp. NPDC091280. The sequence goes on along the minus strand of NZ_JBIVUZ010000001.1, from coordinate 873,353 downwards.
CGCGTGCGGCGTCGGCGAGGTCGTCCTCCAGGGCACCAACATCCGCTTCGCCCCGGTGGAGTTGCGCGAGTCCCAGGAACTGCGCCTCAAGCGCCTCTACCCCGGCACCGTCATCAAGCCGGCCGCGCACCAGGTGCTCGTACCGCGCCCCAAGACGTCCAGGGTGGGCGGAAAGCCGCTGGTGGGGCGGGAGTTGCTGGGCTGGGTCGGTGAGTTCCTGGCCACGATCCTGGGGTCGTAGCCCGTGTGGGCGATGCCTTGACACGGGTGTCGCCCACTCCCCATCGTTGACGCATCGGCGCCTGTCAGGTGCCCCGTTCATTCCCAGGGGGAGGAATGAACAGTGTCGTCCTCGGCGGTCTCGCCGTCACGTTCACCGACCGGCACGGCGCCCGCGTCACACGCGTCCCGCTGCGCACCGAACCACGACCGACACGGCGTTCCCACGGTCCCGGCGGCCTCGCGCCGCCGTTCGTCGCGGGGCGGGAGGAGCAGCGCGGGCTCGTGCGCGCGGCGGTCCGTGAGCGCGCGGCGGTGGAGTTCACCGGCCCCTGCGGAGCGGGGAAGACCACCCTCCTCAGGGACGCGGCCGTGGGCGGAGCGTACGTCCGGGTGGCGGACACCGAACCGGAGGACCTGCTCCAGGACTTGATGCGCCACTTCTACGTCTACCCCCTCCCGGACGGCAGGCGCCTCACCACCCGGCAGTGCGGCCAGGCGCTGGGACATGTCGCAGGAGTCGTCGTACTCGACGACGTGTCCTACCGCCCGGATCAACTCGCCGACCTGAGAAGGGTGTTGCCGGGCTGCGCGCTGGTGATCGGCGCCGCCGCCCCGGTGCTGGGCGCGCTGGGGACCTCGTACGCGCTGCCGGGCCTGTCGGAACAGGCGGCGGTCGACCTGCTCTCCCGGGAGCTGGGCCGCTCGGTCACGGCCGCCGAACTGCCCGCCGTACGACGGCTGGTGGCCGCCGTGGACGGACAGCCGCTGCATCTCCGGCAGGCCGGCGCGCTGGTGCGGTCCGACGGGCGTTCCTTCGCCGACCTCGCCCGGCGCGCGGAGTCCGACCCGGACACCCTCGACGAGCTGAGCATCTCGGCCGCGGGCCTCCAGGCCAAGCGGGTGCTGGCGGTGCTCACCCTGTTCGGCGGCGCGCTGCTGCCCGCCGGGCTGCTCGCGCAGATGGCCGACATCGCGTTTGTCGGCGAGACCTTCGAGTCGCTGTTCGCGAGCGGCCTGGCCGAGCGGCGCGAGGACCGCTTCGGGCTGCCGGTCTGCAAGTGCGAGTCGTACCGGCAGATCCTGTACCGCCACATCGGACTGGCCACCGTCCTGCGCTCGCTGGTCACCTGGCTCGCCTCCGGCGACCCGACCGGCGAGGACGCGCGCGGAGCCGTGGAGGCGGCGCTGAGCCTCCTCGGGATCGCGGCCGAGCGGCGCGAGTGGGAGGTCGTCTCCCAGCTGGTGACCGCCGTCGAACGCGTCCTGTTCGTCCAGAGCCACTGGCAGGCCTGGCAGCACGCCCTCGCACAGGGGATCACCGCCGCGCGGGGGCTCGGCGACCGGGCGGCCGAGGCGTACTTCAGCCACCAGCAGGGCGTCCAGCACCTCCTCCACGGCCGTACGGACGAGGCCCGCCGACTGCTGCGACGGGCCCTGGACCTGCGGACCCGGCTGGGGGACACGGCGGGCGCGGAGGTCACCGCGGCGAATCTGGCACTGCTCGAACCGGTGCCGCCGCCCCCGTCGCCGTCACCGTCTCCACCACCGCCGTCACCGCCGCCACCGTCACCACCTCCGCCGGGGAACCCGCGTTCCTGGCGGCGGGTGCTGACGGCCGTGGCGGCGGTGGTGGCGGTACTGGTCGTCGGTACGGCGATCGGGCAGGCCCTGGGGGGATTCGGGGGCGGGGGAGGCGGCCACAGCTCGTCGCCACCGGTGGGTCCGGGTTCGGCAGGGGGAGTGGGAGGGGGAGGGGCCATCGGCGGCTCGGCGGCCGGTCAGACGACGGTCGGCCAGACGACGGTCGGTCAGACCACCACGGGTCAGACAACGGCGGGCGGCGACGGCGGGACGACGCCCATCACACTCTCCGGGCCCGAAATCACCCCCAGCGCACAGGAGTTCGGGCTGACGCACATCTTCCCGTCCGTCGAGGCGCCCGTGGTGGACTTCACCGTCACCAACCCCAACGACAAGGCCATCGACCTCGGTTCCGCGACCGTCCCGGGCGACAGCGGCTTCTCGTACGCGGACGGCACCTGCGCGGACCGGTTGGAGGCCAGGGCGACCTGCACGGTGTCGGTCGAGTTCTCGCCGGGTCGCGTCGGGCCCGCGAGCGATCAACTCACGATCATGTCCGGAGGGAAGTCGTACAGGGCCGCCCTGACCGGTACGGGCTTCGTGTCCCTCACGGTCACGAGCACCGGGGCGGCCGACCGCGCCGTCACGATCACCGACAACCGGGCCGGGCAGGTCTGCGAGCTGAAGGCCGACCTCGACATCAGCATCCCCACCCAGAGCAAGCCGTGCGTGGTCCGGATCGTGGACAGCGGCCAGCGACTGACCGCGGCCGTCTCGGACCCGGACTACCTCATCCAGGGCTGGTCGGGCGCCTGCACGAGCGCCAACGCCGTCTGCGCCCCGGCCGTCGACCGGGACACGGAGGCGACGGTCACGTTCGTCCCGTCGCCGCTGCACTGAACTGGTCCGTCAAGGGTGTGGAGGTAGTGCGAGGCGGGCGCGCCCACGCCCGTCAAGTCGAGCCGATTGCGTCCGAGTTGCACGTCATGCGCCCCCGGGCCCCATATGTTCACGACATCGGCGCCGCTAACGTGGGCACCAGGTCAATATCCGCCCCCGCCGGGGCGGGGGCCGGGTGAACCAGGGGAGGGGCGCACCGTGATGCGTCTGAGGGGTGGGGCGGCTGTCGCCGTCCTGATCATGTTGTCCGTCGCCGGATGCAAGGACACCACCGGGGCCTCCGGGCCCGAGGCGACAGCCGGCGGGGACTCCGCGGGGAACTCCGGCGGAGGCACCGGCGGAGGTGCCGCCCTGACCGCCGCCGAGTCCCTGCCCGTCAAGGGCCGTGCGCCGAAGACCGGTTACTCCCGCGAGCGGTTCGGCAGCGCCTGGGCCGACACGGACTCCAACGGCTGTGACACCAGGGACGACATCCTCAAACGGGACCTGAAGCAGGTGAAGTTCACCGGCGGCGACTGCAAGGTGTCGTACGGCGTGCTCGAATCCGACCCGTACTCCGGCAAGGAGGTGATCTACCGTCGCGGGGCCAGTCTCGTCGACATCGACCACCTCGTCGCGCTGTCCGACGCCTGGCAGAAGGGCGCCAAGTACTGGGACGCCAGCAAGCGCATAGCGCTCGCCAACGATCCCCTCAACCTCCTCACGGTCGGCGCGAGCGCCAACCGCAGCAAGGGCGACGGCGACACGGCGACCTGGGTGCCGCCGGACAAGACGTACCGCTGCACGTATGTCGCCGCGCAGGTCGCCGTGAAGAAGAAGTACGAGCTGTGGGTCACGGCCGCCGAGAAGGCCGCGATGAAGAAGGTCCTCTCGGCCTGTCCGGGCCAGCGGCTCCCGTCCGGCGGGAACCCGACGAACGCGCCGTCGAGGTTCCACGCGAAGTGAGACGAGTGCCCGTCGGGGCACGCCCTTTCCCGTGAAGTACACATACGGGAGATGACGATCTGTTCTGCTCAAGTCGTTGTACTGGCAAAGGAGTTCACAAGGAGCAAAGGGGCATGAGGGGTGACTCGGGGCGCGTTCACCGGGTAATGGTCAAGATCGGTCGATGATCCCTTCAGGGGTCTGTCGGGTCTTTGTTTGAGATGGGCAAGATCTGTGCGTTTCTGTAGCTGCCTGTCAGGACCCGGTCAATCGATGCGGTGATGACTCGCGGCGGCTGCTTCGTGCCCGTCGACCGTTGGAGTCCCCCTCGTGCGTATCCGGCTCGCTCGCCGTGTTCGCCCCTCCCGTCGCACACGGCGCGCCCGCCGCGGTGTCGCCCTGCTCCTGCTGACCGCGCTGGCCCTCATGTGGACGACGCAGCAGGCGATGGCCGAAGGGGTCGAACTGCACGCCGTGGACGTCTCGTTGCCGAGCCTGTCCTCGCTCACCGCCTGGCTGAAGGACCCGCACTGGGGCCGGCTGCCGTCGGAGAAGTCGGGCACGGCGGCCGGCAAGTCGCACCGGGTCTCCGCCGCGGCCACCGAGGCGCACCGGGGCGCGGGCCGTGAGCCGGGGAAGGGCAAGGGCGAACTCGGCGCGTACCACGCCCACTCGGCGTCGGTGAAGCGCGGGAAGAGCGCCGCGGGCAAGGCCGGCTTCGACGCGAGGACGAGCAAGCGGGACGCGGGCAAGTCCTCCCGGACCGACACCGTCTTCGACAACGCCGACGGTTCGGTCACCAGACAGATTTCGCCGACGCCCGTCAACTACCAGGTGGGCAAGGGCAAATGGGCGCCCATCGACGTGGACGTGCGGGCCGGACCGGACGGGCGGTGGCACGAGAGGGCCAACTCCGTCGACGTCGACTTCGCGGCCGAGGCCGACGACTCCACGCTCGTCTCCCTCGCCCCCGACGCACAGCACACCGTCTCCTACGGGCTGAAGAACGCCCAGGCCGTCAAGGGCGCCGTCGACGGCGGCTCGCGCGTCACCTACCCGGGTGTCCTCACCGACACCGATCTCCAGGTCGCCCCCACCGCCACCGGTGTGAAGGAAGCGGTCGTCCTGCACTCCGCGGACGCCGGCGACTCCTGGACCTTCCCGCTCCGCCTCAAGGGCCTCAACCCCGTCCAGAACAAGGACGGTTCGATCGTCCTGCGCGACGCCGCCGGGAAGACCGTGGAGCGCGTCCCTTCGTCGTACGCCTACGACTCGAAGGTCGACCCGCGCTCCGGTGACCCGACCACCACCCACGACGTCACCACGACCCTCGTGCGGGACGGCGGCGGCTACGCGCTGAAGATCACCCTCGACGAGACCTGGCTGAAGGACACGCACCGCGTCTTCCCCGTCACCGTCGACCCGACCGTCGACGACGGCTGGACCACCACCTACGCCGAGTCGGGCTCGGACGCGACGGGCGACCACTCCTACGAGCAGACGATCAAGGTCGGTTCGTACGACTCGGGCACGCACTCCGCGGCGAGCTACATCAACCACTGGGACACCGCCTGGGACGCGAGCGGCACGACCGTCACCTCGGCGACGCTGCACCTGTTCGACACCTGGGCCGCGACCTGCACCGCCGAGAAGTTCGACGTCGCCCTGGTCACCCAGGCGTGGACACCCGAGGGCGTCACCGCCTACCCCGGGCCGACCTACGGCTCCTCCATCGGCAACCTGACCCCGAGCGTCCCGAACGCCTGCGCCAACACCGGCGCCGACCGGACCGTCGGCGACTGGCTGAGCGTGCCGCTGACGACGTCCGCGATCCAGGGCTGGTTCAGCGGGACGACGGCCGACAACGGCCTCGCGGTCTACGCGGCCACGAACGACAACGTGCACTGGAAGCAGTTCGGCTCCTTCAACGACGCCGGGAAGGGCCCGTACATCTCGGTCACCTACACCGGGAACACCGCCCCGCAGCTCTACGAGCAGTTCCCCGCCGACAACGCGGTCGTGGGCACCACCACCCCCGAGTTCACCGCCTGGGCGGGCGGCGCCAACTCCACCAGCGGCAGCGCGAACAAGTACCAGTTCAAGGTCTACGACGCCAACAACACCCTGGTCTCCGACTCGGGCCTGGTCTCCACCGGCGACTGGACCGTACCGGCCGGGAAACTCGCCTGGGGCAAGAACTACACCTGGGAAGTGCAGGCGTACGACGCGACGACCGGGCTCTACTCGCCCGCCGATCCCTACGAGTTGTCCGTCCAGGTACCCCAACCGGCCATCACCTCCGGGCTGTCCCAGAACAGCAGCGACCACGGCTTCGACGCGTCCATCGGCAACTACACCACCTCCGACACGGACGCCTCGATCTCCACCGTGGGACCGTCCCTCGACGTCGAGCGCGACTACAACTCCCGTGACCCCCGCTGGACCGGGGCCTTCGGCTCCGGCTGGTCGTCGATCTTCGACTCGCGGGCCACCGAGCAGTACAGCGCGGCCGGCGCGGTCACCAGTGTCAACGTCACCTATCCGGACGGCTCGCAGGTCGGCTACGGCAAGAACAGCGACGGCACCTTCGCGCCCGGCACCGGTCGCTGGGCCACGTTCGCCACGGTCAGCGCAGGCGGTTACAGCCTGACCGACAAGGACGACACGGTCTACGCCTTCACCACCCTGCTGACCACGGGCAACTACGGGCTCACCTCGGTCACGGACGCCAACGGCCGTTCCATCACGCTGACCTGGACCGGCACCCACGTCACGCAGATGAAGTCCGACGTGTCCGGCCGCGCCCTGAACCTCACCTGGTCCGCACCGAGCGCTCCCCTCTCCCCGCACGTCGTGACCGTCACCACCGACCCGGTCACCACCGGCACCGCGTCGACCGCGCTGACCTGGAACTACGGTTACACGGGCGACCAGTTGACGACCGTGTGCGCGCCCCTGTCGGCGACGAAGTGCACGACGTACGGCTACACCAGCGGCTCGCAGTACCAGAACGCCTCCCTCGACCTCGACCCGAGCGCGGCCTGGCCGCTCACCGAGAGCTCCGGCACCACCGCCAAGGACGCCGTCCTCGCCAACGAGGGCACCAAGAACGCGACTTACGAGAACGTGACGCTGGGCGCGGCCGGGCCGCTCACCGGTTCCTCGTCCACCGCGGCCTCCTTCAACGGCAGCACCTCGGACGTCGCGCTGCCGAAGAACACCGGCAACGACACCGACTCGGGCGCGCTGTCCCTGTGGTTCAAGACCTCGGCCGGACCGGGCGTGCTCTACTCGTACGCCTCCCAGCCGATCGGTTCGGCGAAGGCCGCGGGCTTCTACACGCCGTCCGTCTACGTCGGCACCGACGGCAAGCTGAACGCCGAGTTCTGGTACAGCGGCGGCATCAACCCGATCGTGTCCTCGGCGTCCGTGGCCGACGGCAAGTGGCACCACGTGGTGCTGAGCGCGGCCGGCAACTCGCAGACGCTGTTCCTCGACAACACGAAGGTCGGCTCGCGCACCGGCACCGTCTCCATCAAGAGCGCGGTCGCCTTCGGCAAGAACCAGGTCTTCAACTACCTCGGCACCGGCTTCCTGGGCGGGAGTTGGCCCGACGAGGACCACGCCAGCAGCAGCGACGCCACCGGCTACGCGACCTACTTCAACGGTTCGATCGCCGACGCGGCCTGGTACGGACGGCCGTTGGTGGCCGCCGACGTCAACGCCCTCTACCAGTACGGCACTCACTCGGCGTCCCTGCTCACCTCCGTGAAGCGTCCCTCGGGCAAGGCCTTCGCGACGATGACCTACGACCCGGCGACCACGGCCCTCACCCAGCTCACCGACGAGAACGGCGGCGTCTGGAAGCTCGCCGCGCCCACCGTCACCGGCTCCAGCCAGACCTACCGGGGCGCGGTCCTCGGCGGCGGACCGGCCGGCTACTACCGGCTCGGCGAGGCGGCCGGCGCGACCACGGCCCTCAACGAGGTGCACGGCGGCAACGGCACGTACAGCGGGGTGACGCTCGGCGCGAGCGGACCGTTCACCGACGCCAAGGCCACGACGTACGACGGCAGTTCGTCCTACACCGAGCTGCCGACGTCCGTGCAGTTCGGCACCAGTGACCGCACTCTTGAGCTCTGGTTCAAGACCGCCTCGCAGGGTGTCATCGTCGGCTCCCAGTCGGCGGTGATCTCCGGCGCGACCGCCGCGTCCGGCAGCTGGGCGCCCCTGCTGTACGTCGGCAGCGACAACAAGCTGCACGGCCACTACTACTCGGGCAGCGGCTCCGGTTCGACGGCGTTCGGCTCGACCGGCACGGTCACCGACAACGCCTGGCACCATGTGGCCCTCACCGCCTCCGGCGCCACCCAGACCCTGTACCTGGACGGCGTCCAGCAGTCCAGCTACTCCGGCACCCCCGCCGACCAGACCTACAACCACCTCTATCTGGGCGCCGGTTTCGCCAAGAGCTGGCTCGACTCCCCGGGAGACGTCAGCCACTTCACCGGTTCGATCGCCGACGCGGCCTTCTACCACACGGCGCTGAGCGCGGCGGACGTGGCGGCTCATGTCGAGGCGGCCAAGAACTCCAGCGGGCTGCTCCCGGTCGAGACGGTCAAGGTGACCTCGCCGACCACGTCCACGCTGACGTACACCTACGACGTCACCAACGGCAACCGGGCCCTGACCGAGACCGACGGCCTCGGCAACAAGACCAGTTTCGGCTACGACACGGCCGGCTTCGAGCACACGGTCATCGACCCCAACGGCGCGGTCACCACCACCGGCCACGACGTGCGCGGCAACATCGTCTCGTCCACGTCCTGCCAGGACCAGGTCGCCAACAAGTGCGACACCGAGTACTACACGTACTACCCGGACGACACGACCGCCCAGCTGACCACGGCCGACCCGCGCAACGACCAGCTGCTGACCGAGCGCGACGGCCGTTCCGCGTCCGCGACCGACACCACCTATCTGACGTCGTACACCTACGACTCGACGGGCAACCAGACCGCGGTCACCGGCCCGGCCGTCCCCGGCTTCCCGGCCGGCCGCGCCACGACCACCGTCTACAGCGACGGCACCAGCACCTACCCGGCCACCGGCGGCGGGGTGGTGCCCAAGGGCCTGCCGGTCAGGACGGTCAGCCCCGGCGGCGCGGTCAACTCCGTGGCGTACTTCAGCAACGGCGACGTCGCCTCCACCACCGACGCCATCGGCCTGGTCACGTCGTACACCTACGACGGCGTGGGCCAGGTCCTGAGCCAGAAGGTCGTCTCCGACACCTACCCGAACGGGCTCACGACCAGCTACACGTACGACCAGAACGGCCAGGTCACCACCGAGAGCGACCCCCAGATCACCGACCGCGTGCAGGGCGCGACCCACACCGCCGTCTCCAGCACGGTCTACGACGACGACGGCGACGTCCTCTCCCAGACCGTCGCCGACGGACAGGGCGGCGACACCTCGCGCACCGAGACGCAGACCTACGACGCCTACGACCGGCTGCTGACCGAGTCCGACGCCAACGTCGCGGCGGGCGCGTCGTACGGCAACACGACGACGTACGCGTACGACACCTCGGGCAACAAGAAGTCGGAGGTGACGAGCGCCGGCAACGAGACCGACTACACCTACGACGACAACGGCAACCTGCTCACGCAGTCCCTGATGTACACGGGCGACCCGGTCTCCCCGCAGACCGCCGCCTCGCTCGTCGAGTCCTCCCGCGCCTACGACCCGGCCGGGCGGCTGGCCTCGATCACCGACGCCATGGGCAACAAGACGTCGTACACCTACACCGACGACGGCCTCACCGCGACGGTGAAGAAGACCAGCTCCGACGCCTCCAGCAGCTACACCCTGGAGTCGGACACCTACGACGCGGCCGGCAACCTGCTGACGCAGACGACCGACAACGGCGAGAACGTCACCCAGTACACGGTCGACGCCTCCAGCCGCACGACGTCGACGACCGTCGACCCGACCGGTGTCGACCGGGTCACGTCCGTGTCGTACACCCCGGACGACCAGATCGCGTCGGAGAACGACCACGACGCGACCGGTTTCGACCGCACCACCACCCACACGTACGACGACATGGGCAATCTGCTCAGCGAGACCCTGTACGGCGACGCCTCCGGGCACCCGGCGGGCTGGTGGAAGCTCGACCAGACCAGCGGCCGATCCGTCACCGACGCCTCCGGCACGGGCAACACCGCGACCGCCGGTTCCGGAGTGACCTGGCTTTCGGGCGGCGGCGCCCAGTTCGACGGCACGACCACCGGCACCGGCAGCGTGATCGCGACGAACGGCCCGGTCCTCGACACGTCCGCGTCCTACACGGTGTCGGCGTGGGTGAACCTGACGGACACCTCGACCTACCGCACGTTCGTCGCGCAGGGCGGCACCAACAGGCCCTCCTTCTACCTCCAGTACTCGAAGGGGGACAACGCCTACCGCTTCCACGTGGCCGGCGAGGACGCGAGCAGCCCGGCCGCCTTCTACGACGCCAAGGCGACCACCGCGCCCACGCTGAACACCTGGACCCACCTGGTGGGCACCTTCGACGCGTCGACCGGCGCGATGAAGCTCTACGTCAACGGCACCCTCGCGGGCACGGCCACGGACACCACCCCGTGGACCGGCAGCGGCCCGCTCTCGATCGGCGGCACGAAACTGGCCGGCGGCGCGGTCTCGGACGTCGTGGCCGGCTCGGTCCAGAACGCCCAGACCTACCAGCGGGCCCTGTCGGCCACCGAGGTGAACTCCCTCTACGGCAAGGGCCGTTCGGGCGGCACGGTCGGCTCCTCCGACCAGCGGACCACCAAGTACACGTACGACCGACGCGGTCTGCCCACCTCCGAGACCGACCCCGAGCAGAACACCACCGACTACGCCTACGACGAGGCGGGCAACCTCGCCGTCACCACGGCCCCGGCCGTCCAGTCGGAGGCGGACGGCATCGCCGCGAACGCCGTGACGGTCCGCCCGGTCACCTACAGCGGCTTCAACACCTTCGGCGAGGCCGTCGCCGAGAAGGACCCGAACGGCCTGGTCACCACCACGGCCTACGACGCCGACGGCAACAAGGTCAGCGAGACCCTCCCGTCGTACACCCCGTCCGGGGCGTCGACCCCCGACGCGGGCACGACCGTCTGGACGTACGACAGCGAGGGCAACCAGACCGGCGAGACGACACCGGGCGGCCGGACCACCTCCTACCTCTACGACCAGCTCGGCGACCTCGCCCAGGTGACCGAGCCGGACGGCACCAAGACCCACGCCACCTACGACACGAACGGCGAGCAGCGCACCGCGACCGACGGCACGGGCGCCCAGGCCCAGGCGACCTACGACTACCTCGGCCGCCAGGTCACCGCCACCACCCTGGAGCGCTACCCCTCCACCCGCACCCTGACCTCGACCACCTCCTACGCCGTCACCACCGGTAACCCCTACGGGGCCCACGTCTCCTCGACGACGACCCCGGGCGGCGTGACGTCGACGTACACCTACAACCGGGCGGGCGACGTCACCAAGACGACGGACGGCGCGGGCAACTCCACGTCCTACGCCTACGACTTCGAGGACAACAACACCAGGACGACGCTGGCGGACGGCAGTTACACGACCACCGACTACGACGTCGACGACGACCCGACGGCCACCCGCAGCTACGACCCCAACGGCACGTACCTGTACGGCACTTCGCAGCAGTACGACGGCAACGGCAACCTGACCGCGGCCACCGACGCCAACCAGCACACCACCCGCTGGACGTACGACGCGGCGGGCACCATCACCCAGCAGGTGGAGCCGGTCGACGCGACGACCTCCATCACCACGTCCTTCGGCTACGACCAGGCGGGCAACCGCACCCGCTTCACGGACGGCCGCGGCAACTCCTGGCGCTACGGCTACACCCCCTGGGGCCAGCAGGAGACGGTCACCGAGCCGACGACGAGCCAGTACACCTCGGCCGCCGACTCCACGACGACCTTCGCCTACGACGCGGACGGCAACGTCACCTCGGCCACCGCGCCCGGCGGCGTCACGACGTCGATGACGTACGACGCCAACGACCAGCTCAAGACGATGACCGGCACGGGCGCGGAAGCGGCCACGGCGAAGCACAGCTTCTCCTACGACGCGGACGGCCGGGTCACCTCCGCGGACACCGACGAGGCCGGCACGGTGGGCGCCGCGGACCACCAGGCCTCCACGCACGACGCGTTCACCTACGACGACCGCGGCGACCTCCTGTCCACCTCGGGTGCGGCGGGCTCGTCGAGCTTCACGTACAACGACGACGGCTCGATGCTGAGCCGCGCGGACGCGGCGGGCACGCAGTCGTACGGCTACGACACGGCGGGCCGCCTCTCCTCCCTGGACGACGCGGCGAGCGGCACCCATCTCTCGTACACGTACGACCAGTTGAACAACCTGAAGACGGTCAAGTACGGCAGTACGGGCCAGACGAGGACGTTCGGCTACAACAGCGCGCACGAACTGTCGAGCGACGTCATGGTGCAGGGCGCGACCACGCTGTCGAGCTTCACCTACGGCTACGACGACAACGGCAACCTGACGTCGAAGACGACGGCGGGCGTGACCGGCGCGTCGTCCAACACGTACACCTACGACTGGTCGGACCGCCTGACGTCGTGGAACAACGGCTCGGCGACGACGGCGTACGCGTACGACGCCTCGGGCAACCGGGTGCGGGTCGGCGCGGACGTCTACACCTACGACGCGCGGGACCAGCTGACGTCGGACGGCACGAACTCGTACTCCTACTCGGCGCGCGGCACGATGACCCAGGAGTCATCGACGGCGAACGGCACGGCCGCGTTGAAGACGGACGCGTTCGGCGACCAGATCGTCGCCGGCCCGCAGTCGTACACGCTGGACGCGTTGGGCCGGAACATCACGGACACGAACACATCCGCGTCGTCGACCCGGACGTTCGCCTACTCGGGCGCGGACAACACGATCGCGACGGACGGCGACGACGCCTACACCTACGACCCGGGCGGCGGCCTGGTCGGCATCAAACAAACCGGCTCATCCGCCGGTGCCCTGGCCCTGACGGACCTGCACGACGACGTGGTGGGCACGTTCACGTCCGGCGCGACGGGTCTGAGCGGCTCGGCGACGTACGACCCCCTGGGCAAGGTGACGGCGACGCTGTCGCTGATCGGCCACCTGGGCTTCCAGTCGGGCTGGACGGAACCCGGCACGGGCGACGTCGGCACGGCCTCCCGCTGGTACAACCCGAACACGGGCGAGTTCCTGAACAAGGACAGCGTGTCCCTGGACCCGAGCCCCGACTCGGTGGCGGCGAACCCCTTCGCCTACGTCGACGACAACCCGATGGTGGGCACGGACCCGTCCGGCCACTGCTCCATGTGGAGCTTCTCGTGCGACCTCAAGAAGGCCAAGCACGTGGTCAAGAAGGTCAAGCACGCGGCGAAGGCCGTCTACCACGCGGCGAAGCACGTGGCCCGCAAGGTGGTCCACGCCGTGAAGCACGCGGCCCACAAGGTCGTCCACAAGGTCGCGGACGTCTACCGCGCGACGGTGCGGGTGACGCGGCGCGTCTACCACTACACGGTCAGACACGTGAAACGCGTGTACCACGCGGCAGTTCACGCGGTGCACACGGCGTACCACAAGGCGTCGAAGGTCGCCCACCGCGTGGTCCACGCCGTGAAGCACGCGGCCCACAAGGTCGCCCACGAGGTGAAGAAGGCGGCGAAGGCGGTCGCCCACGCGACGCGGACGGCCTACCACGCCACGGTCAAGGCGGTGAAGACCACCGCGAAGTTCGTCAAGAACCACGCGGCGGCGATCACGTCGATCGTCGTGTCGACAGCGGTCTTCGCGGGCTGCGAGGCGGCGACATGGGGCGTGGGCACGATCGGCTGCGCGGCCCTGGCGGGCGCGGCGGGTTCCCTGGTCGAACAGGGCTTCAAGTGCGCCCAGAACGGCGGCGGCGACTGCAGCGCGGGAGCGTTCGCGGGCTCGGCGATCGAGGGCGCGGCGACGGGCGCCCTGGGCGGCGCCCTGGGCGCCCTGGGCGGCAAGGTCCTGGCGAAGGCGGCACCGAAGGCGATGGAGGTCGTCGGCGGCCTGTTCGGCAAGGGCGCGACGGAGGCCGGGGAGGCCGGGGCAGCGGATGCCACGGACGAGGCGGCTTCTGCGGCGGAGTCTGAGGGGGCGGGGACGCGGTCTCAGTCCCACTCGGGCGAGGACGAGGGCGCGAGTTGCCCGATCCCGCACAGCTTCACCGGTTCGACGCGGGTGTTGATGGCCGACGGTTCGACGAAGGCGATCGACCAGGTGAAGGTGGGTGACACGATCGCCAACTCGGTACCTGGGGTTGCCGGTACGGAGGCGCACAAGGTCACGGCGGTGATCGTGACGCACACGGACCACGACTTCGTGGACCTGACGATCAAGGCTGCTACCAAGGCCGGCGCGAAGAAGGGCGTGGACAACGCCACCAAGTCCCTGGCCAAGAAGGTCGCCCGCAAGGCGGCGTTCGGCCTGGCGGCATCGGCGGCGGTACTGGGAGCGCTGGGCGCGAGCCACGGTCACGATTCCGGTCAGGAGCCGGTGGCCAAGACGGTGGCGGCGGTCTCTCCGGCGCCACTCGGCCAGAACAGCAAGACTGCCGGGACCAGGTCGGACGCGCGGGGCGCACACCTGACAACGACCTTCCACCACCCGTTTTACGATGAGACCCAGTCGGGGTTCGTCGACGCCAAGGAATTGAAGGTCGGCGACGTCCTCAGGACTACGACCGGGACCGCTGAGGTTATGAGTGTTCGGCTGTTTCATGCGAATACCACTACGTACGACCTGACCATCGGAAGTCTCCACACGTACTATGTGGAGGCTGGTACCACGCCGGTTTTGGTCCACAATGCAAACGCTGTTGCCAAGTGTGGTCAGGCCGCACCAGGATATGAATACAGAGGTGCGTCGCAGTACAAGGATCTAAAGGACATTGATTCGGTCACAGGGAAACTTAAGAAGACGAATGTCCCTGGTACCGAGATCAACCACATGCCGGCGAATCAGAGTTCGCCTCTCGGGTTGAGATACGGACCGTCAATTCAGATGGATGAGGTTGACCATGTTGCGACCTCAAGTTGGGGACGAGGCGACGGGCCGGAGAACTGGCGGGCTGCGCAGGCCAGCCTAATAGGTCAAGGACGTGCCGACGAGGCCATGCAGATGGACATCGACGACGTTGTTGATCGGTTCCCCGGTAAATACAACAATGCAATAGGACAGATGATCGACGACCTGCCGAATAATGCTAGATATCAAGCGCTCAGGAGAGTTCCCGGCATGCTTCACGTGCAGTTGACATTGTTCTAGTTCGATATCGCCGTGGAAGATTGATGCGTATGGTCCGTCACCCCGCACTCGTCAGATTGTCGGATTGCACGTATCGACGTGGAGGTTCCTGTGAATGAAGTAATTCCCTGGGTCGGGATTGAGCGTGCCCACTTTGGCGAGTTCAGGAGTGATGTTCGCGAAAGGCTGGGTAACTTCTCCTCATTCAAAAGAAGTCCTGATGACTCCCTCATTGACCACTACTCTTCGAGGGGGCTAATGCTGCACTTTGACAAGAGCGACCGCCTGGACTTCATCGAGGCGACAGCTGTATCTGAACTTTCATTTTCGGGTATTCAGCTCCTGCAGAGGCCGTTCGGTGACGTGCTGGCTGAATTGCGCTCAAATTCAATCGAATTCAGTCTCGATGGCTCTGGATGCGTACTTACCGGGTATGGGATCGAGTTGTATACGCCGGCTCCCGACGAGCTTGATGTGGATGTAGAAGGGGTAACGCTCAGAGCTCCTGTGCAAACGCAGGACAGCCCCGACACTTTGCAGGCCGTGATCAAGGATTCGCCGGACGAAGGCATGCTTTTCTGACTCGGCAGACGGCGCCCAACGGTGAGCCGGGACGACTTGTTCTTTCGTTCGAGTTGGAAGACGTGCTCGAAATCCGAAGCGGAATTGGTTGTTCTGATCTGGCGTGACGATGTCACGGGTGAGGAAGCAGCTCAAAATAGCCAACGGGTATTCGGGCGGAGTTTACCGCTTGCACCATGATCCGGAAATGGAATGGACGATATCTCACTATGAGTGCAGCCCTTGTTCACCTGGAGAGCTGCCTCGGCGTGATGAAGGGAGGGTGGGCGGTTGACGAACTGCGTGACGATCACGAAATTACCGTTTGCATGTTCGGTGATGGTGAATTTTCGAATGTCACATCGTATGCGACGGTCGGTCTCAGTCAAATTCCCTTGCGAGTTCGCGACGGTGGGCAGGAAATCTCTATTGAATTGATGGCGTGCTCTTATGGTGAGCCAAACCCTCGCGAGTCTGGCCACGGGCCGTGGCCCGGAATCCTTGAACATATCGCTTCCAGGTCAATTCAAAGCGGGAAGGCAGTGCTCAGAGGAGATTTCATCAGGCTGCCGGGGCCGATCGCTCCGGGGAGTGAGATGGTAGGTCTCTATGCCATGCCGCCCGTATACTATCCGGACGATTTCTCTTCTTTCCCTCTGGATGGAGGTCGGCGCGCGGCAATTGTGTGGCTGATTCCTGTTGGGGACAGGGAATTGAGCAGGCGCATCGAAGTTGGATGGTCGAAATTTGAAGCAGAGTTGGTTGCTTGCAATCCTGACATCCTAGACCTGCGCAGAGGGCAAGTGGTTTAATTTTTGCTTTTCTGGGCTGGCTGACTTGACGATGAGTAGGTTGGAGCGTCTCAGGTCTCAAATTTTTGTGACCCCGAATTTTTCGACGGTGGCCTTTCCGTGGCAATGTTCCACTGGGCAGTCTTGCAGATCATTCGGAATTAGTGGTATCGATGATATTGAGTGCTTTCTTCAATGGTGAATGGGTCTATGGCGAGACGTTGGAGGAGATAGCCCGCATAGTTTCGACCGTCATGGAGAACCTTCGCGGGGAAGATGGGGAGGGGAAGAGCTATACCCCGGGAAGTGACGCATGGTTTTCCATGGCGGACGAGCGGCATAGCAACGAAAATCGAGTAGCTGATAACCATCTGCGTGTAGCAGTGAATAGGCGAACGGGATATGGGGGCCTCATCTGGTTTGTCGACGGCGACAGTTCAAGGGTGGGCAAGCTGTATGAATCCGTTTGGATTTCCAATAATCCTCACCCGCCTTCCGTCGATCCATGCGTTGTATCAGACCCGGGCTACCCTCTCTTCCATGACCCTGCTAGTGCGATTCCAGTCGATCGGGTGCTTGCCGCGCTCGACGAGTTCTGCCTCTCGAACAGCGGCGACCGTCCTGGCTGCATCGACTGGGTGCCAGGTGAGGTGAGTGGTCAGCGACTTGACAGAGCTCCTATAGTGGATTTCGTAGAAGATCCGGTGATCGACTGGGGTAGTCTTTCCTAGCGAATTATGCGAATGGCGCTATACGGACAGATCGAACGGAATAAATGGCTCCGAACGTGAGCTCTTCTCCGTTGGCTGTGTTGAATTCCTGATGGGCTCCTTTCTGGAGCCTTGGAAGCCGCAACGCTGCGGTCAAGAAGAGAAGTTGCCCGGGGGTTGCGGGTACGGAGGCCCACACGGTCACCGCGGTGATCGTGACGCACGCGGACCACGACTTCGTGGACCTGACGATCAGGGCGACGGCGGAGTCCGCTGCGAAGCAGGGTGCGAAGGACGGTGCGAAGTCCTTGGCCAAGAAGGTCGCCCGCAAGGCGGCGTTCGGCCTGGCGGCGTCGGCTGCGGTGCTGGGGGCGCTGGGCGCGAGTCACGACCACGGCGCTGATCAGGTGTCGGCGGCCGAGACGGTCGCGGCGGCGTCCTCGGTAACGCCCGGTCACAGCGGCAAGGTTGGCGGGGAGGCGCCGGTTGCGCAGGGCGCGCACCTGACGACGACCTTCCACCACCCGTTCTACGACGAGACGCAGTCGGCCTTCGTCGAGGGCAAGGAGCCGAGGGAGTGCCTGGGGGGCACCGCACTACGTTCACTGACTCCAGTCGATTTGGCGGCCATCGAGTCGGAAGGATTCCTCCACACCGGCCCAATCCTCTACCCATTCTCCGACGCAGTGGATCTGCATGCGAGGGTCGTCCGCGCTGCGGATCATTACGCCGAATGACTCCGTATGTTCCCCAGCAGGTTCGTCGAGGTCGGCCATGGTGTCGACCCGGATGTACCGGCCTGTGTCTCTACCGGAGACGATGCGTCCCACGACCCCGAAGTGGCGGATGGCGTCTTGGTGCTTGGCGATGATCTGCGAGCGGTCCTGAACTGCTGTCACCCGTCGTTCGTTCGAGGTGTCGGTGATGGTGAGTTCGACCGGGGAGGGGCGTCCGAACAGTTCGATCACACCCTTGGCCCCCGACGTCGGGGTGCCGATCTCCGTGATCGTCGCCTGAAGCGTTACGAACGGGCCGTCAGTGATGGTGACGGTGGCACCGACTGCGATCCGGGGGTGTGCCGTGCCTGCCTTGACGGTTTGCACGAGGGCGGCGAAGGCTCCAGTGCGGAAGGTGAGCGTGGCCCCGGCCGGTGCCTTCGAGTCGCGTATCGATACGTGGGTGGGGGTGGTCGCGATCTCCACGCAGTTGTTGCCGTCGTCCGGGCTCGAGTGGGACGACTTCCGCCAGTTGTCCATGAGGTGTCTCACAGCTCTTTCGCCAGTCGGTTGATGAAGTCGCGCGACCGATCGGGGTCGAGTGACACGGCTTCCACCTTACGGAAGCGCGTTCGAAAGGCACCGAGTTGTGCTTCGGAGTCGATGAAGGCCGAGCCGTGGGGTACGTCGCGTACGACTGTGTCCAGTTTGGGTACGGAGCCGCCGGCGTACGTCATCGCGCTGGCGGCCCGGGCGAAGCCGTCCAAGTCGAACGGGATGACACGGATGGTGATGTTGTCCGCTTCGGAGAGCCCGAGAAGCTTGGTGAGTTGGGCTCGGGAGGCCGCGCGGTCGCTGACCCTGATACGCAGGGACGACTCGTGGATCACCAACTCGTACGGGGCAGTGATCTGTTGGCGTTGCAGGCGATGTCGGACGCGCAACTCAAGCTCTTCGTCGGTGAGCTCCGGGACCCTCGCGGAGAACACCGCGCGGGCGTAGTCCTCTGTCTGCGTCAACCCCGGCACGTACAGGATCGCCACCTCGTGCAAGAACGTGGCGTGATGGTCCAGTTCGGCGAGGTCGAGGAACGACGTGGGCAGCAGGCCCCGGTATTCCTCCCACCAACCCCGCGTGCGCTCCGTTGCCATCGCGACCAGGGCCTCGGTGAACTCCGCGTCCGTACAGGCGTAGTGGGATGCGAGGCGGCGTACTCGTTCTTCACTCACGCCCACGATTCCGGATTCGATGTGGCTGATCTGCACGCGACCCGTTCCGAGTAGCGCCGCTGCATCGACGGCGGTGAGTTCCGCCGCCTCGCGGAGCCTGTGCAGCTCGACCCCTGAGCCGTCACCGTGAGCCGCCGTACCGTCCGCCTCATCCTCACCGTCCACGGACTCATCGGCCTGGTCGACGCCGCCGAACTCATCGCCGCCGAGTTGGTCTCCAACGCCGTACGGCATACGGACGGGCCCGTCGAGCTGCGCGTCCGCTGGGAGGCGGGGGTGGGGGCCAGAGCGGGGATCTTGCGGATCGGGGCCTGGGACGCCGATCCCGAACCTCCGCCCCCAGCAGGGCCGTTGGAACTCGTTGCGGACGCGGACGCGGACACGCACGCGTACCCCGAGTGCGGGCCGGCGCTCGCGCTCGTCCCGGCCCGCTCCGATCCCCCAGGCTGGCAGCCGTCGCCCAGGCACGGCGCCCGCCGCAACCACACCCGATGCGAACCACTCACCGCGTAACCGGCAACGCCCCCACGAACCGCGGCCCGTCCCCCCGGTGTTGTACCGGGAACGTCACCTTCAGCTCCTGTTCCTGCCCCGTCACCGACAACCGCGTCGTGAACTGCAAGCCCAGGAACGCCTTCTTCGAGCCGCCCGCCGAGACGTACGGGCGCGGCAGGTTCAGTACCAACTTGCCTGGTTTGCCGCCTCTGTTGCCGTCGAAGAACAGGACTCTCCGGTCGGTCAGGGCTATGTACAGGGGGCGTGGAGTGACCGTGGCCATCACCGTGCCCGCGCTCAACACCCCCACCACGGCGGCCGTCAGGGCCTGTTTGCGGACGGAGACCGAGCCGATCGCGGCCAGGGACATGAACTCGACGCGTTCTTCCTGGAGGAGCAACGGGGCTGCCGCTTCGAGGAGTTGGCGGTTGCGGCGGGCGTTCAGGGACATGGGCGGTGGCTCCCGGGAGACGTACGGAAAAGTGGGGAAGCTATGAGGCCTCGGTGAACGGAGGTTGGACGGGCGGTCGGGGGACAGTCAAGTGACAGTCACGTCCAACCCATGTCTGACCTGCGCATTCCCCGCTCCCCTCGATGTCAGAGGCCTCGCCTAGGATCCGCCGCATGTCATCCGTCCCAGGGCCCGCACCCGGCCCCGATTTCGAACTCGCCTCCGCCTTCCCGGAGGTCGCCTGGCTGCGCCGGGCCGCCGCCGTGGGCGACTGGGCCGCGATCCGGCAGTACCACGACAGCCTGCCGCCCGGTACCGACCGGGCCTTCTTCGTACGGGTGTTGGCCGAGGTCGACGGCGTCGAGCACGCGCTGCGGCAGCAGGTGGCCGCCGTACCGCACGACGTTCTCGCGCTCACCGTGCTCGGCGCGCGGCTCGTCGAGGTCGGGTGGGGGATACGGACCGCGGCGCGGGCCAAGGACGTCAGCAGGGACCAGTTCACCGCGTTCCACGCCCACTTGAGGGACGCGGAGCAGCAGCTCATCCGGGCCACGGCACTGGACCCCTCCTACGACGCGGCCTGGGCCGAGCGGCTGAACACCGCTCGCGGTCTGTCGCTGGGGCAGAACGAGACCCGGCGCCGTTACCACCGGCTCGCCCGCCACCACCCCCACCACTTCACCGGGCAGGCCCGTCTCCTCCAGACGTTGTGCCCCAAGTGGGGCGGCAGTTGGGACGAGGCCCACGGGTTCGCGCGCGAGTGTCTGCTGACCGCGCCCGAAGGGGCGTTGAACGGCGGGCTGGTGGCCGAGGCGCACATCGAGCACTGGCTCGACCTCGGCGCCGACGACAAGCGCGCCGAGTACCTGCGGCAGCCGCACGTGCACGCCGAACTCGTCGAGGCCGCCGGGCGGTCCGTGTTCCACCCGAGCTTCGCGCGACCGTACGGCTGGGTCACCGTCCAGGGGTGTTTCGCCGCGCTGTTCTCGCTGATCGGCGACACCGCGCAGGCCGCCGCCCACTTCCGGGCCCTCGGCAACCTCGCCTCCGACTATCCGTGGAGTTACCTCGGCAAGCCCGCCGAGGCGTACGTCCAGCACCGCGACACCGCCAACTCCGCTCTGAGAGGCCGAAGATGAACCCCCAGGACCACCAGGGGACGAACCCCCAGGACCACCGGGGGACGCGCCCCGAGGACCACCGGGCCGCTCAGCACAGCCAGTTCGCCACCGCCACCGCCACCGCCAACACGGCATCCGCTGCCACCGCCGCCGACTCCGGCCCGAACGCCATCCACCGCACCGAAGTCGACGGCATACCCACCCTCTTCGCCTACGCCCCGGGGCCCCCGCGCGCCGGACTCGTCTTCCGCGTCGGCACCGCCGACGAGACCCTCGCCCGCGCCGGCGTCACCCACCTCGTCGAACACCTCGCCCTGCACCGCCAC
Organism: Streptomyces sp. NPDC091280; assembly: GCF_044768565.1. Classification (NCBI taxonomy): domain Bacteria; kingdom Bacillati; phylum Actinomycetota; class Actinomycetes; order Kitasatosporales; family Streptomycetaceae; genus Streptomyces; species Streptomyces sp. NPDC091280. Next base: position 851,947 of record NZ_JBIVUZ010000001.1, on the reverse strand, counting down.
GGTCTCACCGACTACCACTACAACGGCGCGACCAAGGCCGCCTTCACCCACTTCCACGTGGAGGGCGCCGAACACGAGATCGTCGCCTACCTCCACGGCGTCTGCGCCTCCCTCGCCGACCTCCCCATGGAGCGCCTGGAGACGGAGAAGGAGATCCTGCGGACGGAGGAGTCCCGCCGCGAACCCGGCCAACTCCCGCTGTGGCGCTACGGCGCCCAGGGCTACGGCCTGGTCAGCTACCCCGAGTGGGGCGTCAGGAACCTGCGTCCCGAGGACGTACGGCACTGGACGCGGACCTGGTTCACCGCCGGCAACGCCGTGCTGTGGATCGCCGGCGAGCGCTTCCCCGCCGGGCTCGCGCTCCGACTGCCCCCGGGCCCCCGCCACCCGCTGCCCGCCGTCACCTCCGCGCTCCCCACCACCCCCGCCCACTTCGCCGACGGCCAGGGCGGTGTGCTGCTCGACGCCGTCGTCACCGACACCGCCGCCGCCCGCCTCTACGCCGGTGTCCTGGAACGCGAACTCTCCCGCGCCCTGCGCCAGGAGGACGGCAACTCCTATACCGCGGCCACCGATTACACCTCCCGCCGCGACGGCCACGCCCTCCTCACCGCCTTCGCCGACGCCCTGCCCGCCAAGCAGGACGCGGTGCTCGGCGGCTTCGTCGACGTCCTCGCCGCGCTCCAGGCCGGCCGGATCGCGCAGGCCGACCTGGACGCCGTACGCACGCGCGCCGACGCGGGACTGACGGCGGCCGACGCGGCCGTACGACGGCTGCCGGGCGCGGCGGAGGACCTGCTCGCCGGACGGCCGTCGCCCACTCTGGACGAACTGCGGCACGAGCTTTGGTCGGTGACGCTCCATCAGCTGCACGCCGTCGCCCTGGAGGCCGCCGGTACCGCCCTGCTCCAGGTGCCCTCGGGGCACGGCGCGGGCTGGGCCGGGTACGCGGAGGCGCCGACGCGTTCCCCGTACGCCGTCACCGGGCGACGCTTCGAAGCGGTCACCAAGGACGGGTCCGCGCTGGTGGTCGGGGACGACGGGGTCAGCCTCACCGCGCGCGGTCGCGACGGCGCCGACCTCGCGGTGACCGTGCCGTACCGTTCCTGCGCCGCCGTGCTCAGCTGGCCCGACGGTGGGCGGCGGCTGATCGGGACCGACGGTCTCGCCGTCGCCGTGGAACCGGGGCTCTACGGAGTCGACGCGCACACGATGGCGACGCTCGACGCGGCCGTACCGCCGCACGCGCGTGTGGAGTTGCCGCCGCGGAGCGCCCCGCGCGCGGAGGCGCCGCCCGCGCGACCGGTCGGCGAGAGCACGGCCGCCGCGCCCGCCCGGCGCACCGGCGGACAGACCGCCGCGCTCGTCGTCCTCTTCCTCCTGGGCGGGCTGTTCGCGTTCGTCGCGCTCGCGATGACGGTCTTCGGCCGCGATCCCGACAGCGGCACCGGCGAATGGCTCGGCCTCTCCGGCTTCCTGTGGGCCGTCACCGGACTGATCGTCTGGCCCGCGGTACGGATCCTGCGGCGCACCGGGAGCCAGTGAGTCAGTGAGCCAATGAGGCAGTGAGGCCGTGAGCCGGTGGGCTACCGCAGGTAGGGGTTGCCCTGCTGCGGGGGCACCGGCATGCCCATGTACAGCTGCTGCTTCGGGGGCGGGTTGTCGAACATCCCGAACAGCAGCAGTCCGGCGGCCATCAGCATGGTCGCCACGACCGCGAGGCCGAGGAACGGGTCGCCGCTGGAGCTGCCGCCCGACGCCGCCCACGGCAGGGTGACGCACTCGTAGAGCACGAACGACGCGAACGCGCCCCAGTCCGAACCCTGCCCGCGGCGGATCGCCGCGTACAGGAAGGGCACCCACATCAGCAGGCCGCACGACGCCCACGCGAGGAACACCCAGGCGATTCGCTGTCCCCAGCCGGCTTCCAGCCGTTTTGCCATGTCAACCCCCCAAGGTCGGCCCAAGGTTATGGCACGGGCCGCCGCCCGGGGGACGAACGGCCGGGTCGGCCCTCGCGCGGCTCCGGCGGACGCCCGCCGCATCCGCGCCCTGGTACGGCGTTTGTCCGGTCCGCGTTCCCCGGTACGGGAGTTTTTGCCGTGTCGTGAGGGAATCTTGTGGCGATCGAGAGGATTCGTTTTCCAGGCCGAAGGGCGGCGTCGATTACTGTGCGATTCGCTGGGGTCCCAAGTCCCGCGCGCGCACGGACAGTTCCGTACCAGGGCCGTACGACCGTAGTCCTACGGCGTCGCCGCGCCGGACCCGCGCAGCTTCCGGGGCCCCCAGGGGGCCGACAACTTTCCGGCGGACGTCGTGATCGTCCGCTTGTCATGAACAGGGGTGGGGTTTTTCGTGTCCGAGCACCGGCAGTCGAAGAAGCGCAGATACATCGCGTGGGGCGTCGCGGGTGCGGCCGTCGTCGCCGGAGGCGGTATCGCCGCGCAGACCTCGATGGCCGCCACGACCTGGCCCGCGCAGAAGACCTACACCGGCCGCGCCTTCGACACCTGTGCCGCCCCCTCCCTCGCCGCGATGAAGGCCTGGCACGGCGGCCTCTACGGCGCCGCCGCCGTCTACATCGGCGGCAAGAACCGCGGTTGCAGCCAGCCCAACCTCACCGCCTCCTGGGTCAAGTCCCTCACCACGGTCGGCTGGAAGTTCATCCCGCTCTACGTCGGCTCGCAGCCGTCCTGCGGCTCCGGCGGCTCGGTGAAGATCAGCGCCAGCACCGCCGCGGCCGTCGGCAAGTCCGAGGCCGACGACGCGGTCGCCAAGTCCGCGGCCCTCGGCTTCAAGGCCGGCAGCCCGGTCTACCTGGACATGGAGTCGTACGACACGACGAACACGTCCTGCAACGACGCCGTACTGACCTATGTGCGCGCCTTCGACAAGGAACTGCACGCCAAGGTCTACCGCAGCGGCCTCTACGGCTTCTCCAGCTCCAGCGCCAAGGCCATCGCGACGGCGTCCAGCAAGACGGACCTCCCGGGCAACCTCTGGTACGCGCTGTGGGACAAGGTCAACACGACCACCTCCGACTGGCCCTGGGGCGCCACGCAGTTCACCGGGCACAGCCGCGCCCACCAGTACCTGGTCAACAGCAAGGAGACCCGCGGCGGTTACACGATCACCGTGGACCGCGACGCGTGGGACGCGCCGGTGGCCATCACCGGCTGACCCCACGGAGCCCTGAAGGTCCGGTGACCGAAGGACGAGGGCTGACGGGTGGGGCTGAGGAGTTGGGGGCCAGGAGTGAGGGGGCGAGGGCGATGAAGATGGTGAGGCTGCTGCGGGCGTCCGCGGCACCGGTGCTGCGGACACCGGCCGTGCGCGCGGGGTTCGCCGCGCTGCCGGTCGTCAGTCTGGGCCTGCTCTGTCCCGTCCCGTCGCTCGTCCTCGCCCTGCGCCGCCGCACCCGGGCCGACTGGCTGGCCTTCGCCGGCTTCACCGCGGTCCTCGCGGCCTGGATCACCGAACTCGCCCTGACACCGGTCGACACGCACGGGGCGTTGTTCGGCGTGGACCTGGTACTGGTCACGCTCTCCATGGCGGGCGCCTCCGCGCACGCGTGGCGGGCGTGGCCGCGGCGGGCGACGGGTGGCCCGGTCGTCGAGCGGCCTGAGGAGTAGCGGTACATGGGCAAGCAGGTCCGGCAGGTCACGCAGGCGCGTCCGGCTCCGGCGGGGGGACGGGCGGGGGGCCAGGGGGGACGGCTCACGCGTGTGGGGCAGGCCATGGCGGAGGGGCTGCGGGCGCTCGGCGGTCGCACCATCGCCATGATCGCCACGGCGCTCGCCGTCGCGCTCGGGGTGATAGTGACCGGGATCGTCCTCTCCAGGCACGACACCCGCCCGCCGATCCCCGCCACCCGGGCCCGGCACTACACCGACACCGACGCCTGCCTGCTCACCGACCGCCGGGGGATCAGCGGGAGCCCCGCCGCCACGGTCTGGCGGGGCATGCAGGACGCCTCGCTCAGGACGCACGCGCGCGTGACCTACTCCTCGGTGACCGGCGAGCAGAGCACCGCCAACGCCCGCCCCTTCCTCAACGCCATGCTCCAGAGTTCCTGCGAGGTCGTCCTCGCGGTGGGCGGCGCCGAGGTGAAGGCCGTACAGGAGACGACGGAGCGGTACGCGAAGGTCGGCTTCGTGCTCGTCGGCGCCGCCGACGGGGGCAAGAGCGGCACGAACGTGTCCTGGGTGGCGACCGGCGACGGCCTCCGCGAGGAAGTCGCCGCCGCGGTCGAACGCGCGGTGGACGCGCAGCGCTAGCGCACGCGCGCGTGCCGGTGCCCGAAGTCCCGGTGAATCGTTGGTCGAATGGGTTGGCCACAGGCGACCCACTGCCTAACATCGATCACCGCAAGACTTTGTGCACCGTCGCACAATCTCCTCGGGAGGCTCCCTTGCACCGCCGCCGTCGCACCGCGCTCGTCCTCACCGCCGTGATCGCCGCCGCGGCCCCCGCCCTGACCGCCTGCGGAAGCGAGGCGCATCCGGGCGCGGCGGCCGTCGTGGGCGGGCAGCGCATCACCGTCGCGCAGTTGCAGAGCCGGGTCAACGAGGTGCGCGTGGCGCAACGGGCGGCCGTCCAGGACCAGGCGCAGTACACGCGGGCCATCGCCACCACCGGCGGCCTCACCCGCGAGACGCTCTACGGGATGGTCTTCGACCAGGTCGTGCACCGCGCGGCCCAGGACGCCGACGTCACCGTCACCCGCAAGGACATCCAGGACATGCGGGCCGCCCTCGCCCAGCAGGCGGGCGGCTCCAAGGCCCTGGAGGCGACCTGGCTCGCCCAGTACGGCGTCCCGCCGCAGCGCCTCGACGAGAACCTCCGCCTCCAGGTCGAGGGCCGCAAACTCGCCGCGAAGCTCGGCACGGACACCAGCCAGCCCGCCTTCTGGAAGGCCCTGTCGACCGCGTCCAAGGAACTCCACGTCGACCTCAACCCGCGCTACGGCACCTGGGACGTCGAGAAGAGCAGCCGCGTCGACGCGAAGACACCCTGGGTGCGCGAGGTCACGGCGGCGCAGTCGCAGCAGTCGGCGTAACGGTACGGCGGACGCGGAGCGCCCCGCGTCCGAGGGGCCGCCGGTGTCCTGTGGACGACGCGTGGGGCTGTCGGTGGCGTGGGTTACGTTCGGTGGGTGAACGCAACCACCCCCGGTCCCGAGAGCACGCCCGCCCCCGGGAGCACCCCCGCTCCCGGCCGTATCGTCCTGCTCACCACCAGCCACCGGGTCGCCCCCGGCCTGCTGTCCTGGCCCGCCTGGGAGGCGCTGCGCACCGCCGACCGCGTGCTGTGCGCGGACGGTACGCATCCGCAGCTGCCGTATCTGAGCGAGGCCGGCATAGCTGTCGTCGAGTCGTCCCCGACCGCCGAGGAACTGGTCGCCGCCTGCGCGGGCGGCCACACCGTGGTGATCGTGGCCACGGGCGAGGGCGAACCGGCCCTGACGGACGGCCTCGCCCGCCTCGCCGGTTCGGGCCGCGTCCGGATGCCCGAGCTGGAACTCCTCCCCGCCTCCTACGACCTGCCCGGCGCCCGCCTCCTCGACCTCGTCCAGGTCATGGACCGCATCCGCGTCGAGTGCCCGTGGTCCTCCCAGCAGACCCACAAGGGCCTGGCGAAGTACGGCATCGAGGAGGCGTACGAACTCGTCGAGGCGATCGAGGAGGGCGACCGCGGCGAGTTGCGCGAGGAGTTGGGGGACGTGCTCCTCCAGGTCGTCTTCCACGCCCGCATCGCCGAGGACGACCCCGACACCCCCTTCGACATCGACGACGTGGCCGCCGGCATCGTCACCAAGCTGATCCACCGCCACCCGCACGTCTTCGGCGACGAGACCGCGTCGACGCCGGAGGAGGTCAAGGAGCACTGGCTGCGCACCAAGGCCATGGAGAAACAGCGCACCTCCGTCACCGAGGGCATCCCGACCGGCCAGCCCGCCCTCGCCCTCGCGGCGAAACTGGCATCGCGCGTACGGACGGCGGGACTTGAGGTCCCGCTGCCGAAGGCGGACGACGACCTCGGTTACGCACTGCTCGCGCTGGCGGTACGCGCCGAGGCGGACGGGGTGGACCCGGAGGCCGCGCTGCGAGCGGCGGGGCGGGCTTACCGGGATGCCATCAGGGAGGTTGAGGAAGGGGCCTGAAGAAGGAGGACAAGGAAGGGGGGTAGGGGGTGGGGCCCAGGCGATGCCCGAGGCCACGGACTGAAGCCACGGACTGAGGCCACGGTCCGGTTCCGCAAAGCCGTCGACATGGGCCACCCCGCCGCGCAGCAGGCCCTCGCCGAGCCCCGACCACCACCCCGGATACCGTCAAGGAGTGACAGACCAGCCGACCCGGCCGCACCCCGGCAGCCCCGCCCCCACGACCGCCCCCGAACTCTTCACCTGGGAGTTCGCCACCAACCCCTACCCCGCCTACGCCTGGCTCCGTGAGCACGCGCCCGTGCACAAGACGCGGTTGCCCAGCGGGGTGGAGGCCTGGTTGGTCACGCGGTACGCGGATGCCAAGCTCGCGCTCGCCGATCCGCGGCTGTCGAAGAACCCCGCGCATCACGACGAACCGGCGCACGCCAAGGGCAAGACCGGTATCCCGGGGGAGCGCAAGGCCGAGTTGATGACGCATCTGCTCAACATCGACCCGCCGGACCACACGCGGCTGCGACGGCTGGTCAGCAAGGCGTTCACACCCCGCCGGGTCGCCGAATTCGCGCCCCGCGTGCAGGAGTTGACGGACCACCTCATCGACCGGTTCGCCGCGGAGGGCTCCGCCGACCTCATTCACGACTTCGCGTTCCCGCTCCCCATCTACGCCATCTGCGACCTGCTCGGCGTCCCCCGCGAGGACCAGGACGACTTCCGGGACTGGGCGGGCATGATGATCCGGCACGGGGGCGGGCCGCGCGGCGGAGTCGCGCGGTCGGTGAAGAAGATGCGCGGCTATCTCGCCGATCTCATCCACCGCAAGCGCGCGGCCCTTGCCGACAGCCCGGAGGCACTCCCCGGAGAGGACCTCATCTCCGCCCTCATCCGCGCCTCCGACCAGGGCGAGCACCTCACCGAGAACGAAGCCGCCGCGATGGCCTTCATCCTGCTGTTCGCCGGGTTCGAGACGACCGTCAACCTCATCGGCAACGGCACGTACGCGCTCCTGACCCATCCCGAGCAGCGGGCGCGTCTGGAGCGATCCCTCGCCGCCGGCGAGCACGGCCTCCTGGAGACCGGGGTCGAGGAACTGCTGCGCCACGACGGCCCGGTGGAGCTGGCGACCTGGCGCTTCGCCACCCGCCCCATCACCCTGGGCGGGCAGGACATCGCGGCCGGCGACCCCGTCCTCGTCGTCCTGGCCGCCGCGGACCGCGATCCGGAGCGGTTCGCCGACCCCGACGTCCTCGATCTGGGACGGCGTGACAATCAACACCTCGGCTACGGCCACGGCATCCACTACTGCCTCGGCGCCCCGCTCGCCCGCCTGGAGGGACAGACCGCGCTCGGTACCCTCCTGACCCGTCTGCCGGACCTTCAACTGGCGGTGGATCCGGCCGACTTGCGCTGGCGCGGCGGTCTCATCATGCGTGGACTGCGCACGCTGCCCGTGGAGTTCACGCCGGGAGCGGGTGCACCAACCCCGTCGACACCGTCGTAGAACCGGACCGAACAGGGCATCTCGGCGCGTAAACCTGAAGGTGACAGTTCCTCAACTCTGTGATCTTCACGTGATCTGCGTGGCATTAACTTGTGACTGGTGATCGACTGCGGCTACGTTCACGTACCAGCGCGGCGCCCCGCAGCACCCGTCGCGCGGTTCCCCCGCCGTCACGCGAAAGGCCTCCGCATGCTCTCCGGGAACGGTCGTCACCGTCGCCCCCGCCAGGCTCCGGCGATCCTCGTCGCGGCCGGTGTGACCGGCTCCGCCATCGCCATCCCGCTTCTCGGTGCCGCCGCCGCGAACGCCGCCGACGGCACCACCTGGGACAAGGTGGCCGAGTGCGAGACCGGCGGCTCCTGGAGCGAGAACAGCGGCAACGGCCACTTCGGCGGGTTGCAGGTGACCCAGGACGACTGGGACAAGTACGGCGGGCAGGACTACGCGCCGACCGCCGACCTCGCCAGCCGTTCCCAGCAGATAGCCGTGGCCGAGAAGATCCTCGACGCCAAGGGCACCTCCGAGTGGGTCACCTGCGCGCTGGTCGCCGGTCTCACCACGACCTCGGGTTCGACCGACGTCGACACCGGCCTCGCGAGCGACTCGCCCTCCAGCAGCGCGACGGACTCCTCGGGCTCGACGGACTCCGACGACTCCGCCGGCGCTTCCGGATCGTTCGGGCTGTCCGACTCCAGCAACACGCAGTCGACTCCCTCCGATTCGTCCGATTCCTCCACCGGTGACACGCAGAGCCCGACCCCCTCCGCGACGGACAACCCCGCCAAGTCCGACAAGTCCACCCCCTCTTCGACGGATGACAGCTCCGCCACCGCATCGCCGAAATTCGACGAATCGGGCAACTCGGGCCAGGCGGTGGGCAAGTCGAGCCTCGTCGACACCGGCGCGCTCGGCGACTCGGCGGACGCGGGCGTCGAGCAGCAGAGCACCGGCAAGCACCGCGGCGCGAGTGCCGACGAGAGCGTCGACGAGAGCGCGACGCCCAAGACGTACACCGTCCGCGCCGGCGACTCCCTCGCCTCCATCGCCGACTCCCTTGGCTACGACGGCGGATGGCGCGCGCTGTACGCCGAGAACAAAAAGGTGATAGGCGCCGATCCGGGCGCGATCGTCGCCGGTCAGACCCTGGACGTCAGTGCCGAAACGGGCGGAAAGTAGCAGCAAAACAGCGGGAGTTCACGTCACACTTCGAGCCGAATGTCCGGTTTGGTGAAAGTGTGGGATGAGTCTCAGAAGCCCTGATCGTCTTTGAAATTCCGCCGATTCCCTGTCTACGGTCAAGGCCGCTCGTCACCACGAGCCCCGGCTGCCGCACACGCCGAGTCCTGCCAGCGGCCTCCGGGAACAGTCGTCGCGTCAAGCGCCGTAGGCAGGAGCGGGGGACCCAAGGTAAGTGCCGGGCCCGGGAGTCGAGAGACGTCCGGAACCGGCTTGGGGTGAAGTCGCGCACCGGGAGGTGCGCGGCCGGGCAACTCACACGGCCCGAACCCGACAGCTCACCTCGCAGGCGTCGGTGAGGGGATTGGGATCTTCCATGCTGTTTTCCAGCAAGGGCAAGCACCGCCGTCCGTCCAAGGCCACTCGTGTCGCCACGCTCGCCGGCGTGACCGGTGTCGCCATCGCCGCCCCGCTCATGGCGACCGGCAGCGCCTCCGCCGCCACCGCCTCCGAGTGGGACGCGGTCGCCCAGTGCGAGTCCGGCGGCAACTGGTCCATCAACACCGGCAACGGCTACTACGGCGGTCTCCAGTTCTCCGCCTCGACGTGGGCCGCGTACGGCGGCACCGCCTACGCCGCCACCGCGAACCAGGCCTCCAAGTCGCAGCAGATAGCCGTGGCCGAGAAGGTCCTCGCCTCCCAGGGCAAGGGCGCCTGGCCCGTCTGCGGCACCGGCCTGTCGAGCGCCGCGTACTCCGGTTCCAGCTCCAGCTCGTCGAGCGGCTCCAGCTCCTCGAAGAGCACCACCGAGCGCTCCACCACGGACACCACCGCCTCCCGCTCCGCCGAGCGCCCCGCGGTCAAGAAGACCGTCACCACCCCGACCGGCAAGAAGGTCAAGAAGGGTGACGGCGAGTACAAGGTCGTCAAGGGCGACACCCTCAGCTCCATCGCCGAGAAGCACAAGGTCAAGGGCGGCTGGCAGCAGCTGTTCAAGCTGAACAAGAGCATCATCGACGACGCCGACTTCATCTACCCGGGTCAGCAGCTGCACCTTAAGTAGCTCTCAGCTGAACCACAGCGCCCTCACATCCGTGGACTCCACCATGGAGACCTCGTGAGGGTCACCCCCGTCCCCCACGGGCTCCCCGCTCCGGTGCGTGTTCCCCCGTACGCACCGGGGCGGGGCTTTTTTGTGCCGTCCCGCTGATTTTGTGCGCCCTTTGGCGAAGCGCTTTGTTCCGTTCGGAAACAATTTACTCTCGGTTCTGTCCATCAGACGGCCGACCGGATGGCCAATCGCCCCGAGCCGGTTAGGCTCGTCTCGCAGAGCCGCTGCGGTGGTGCCGCAGCCGCGTCAGATCCCAAGAAGGAGATGCTCGTGCCGTCCATCGACGTCGTCGTAGCCCGGGAAATCCTGGACTCCCGAGGCAACCCCACGGTCGAGGTCGAGGTCGGCCTCGACGACGGCAGCACGGGTCGTGCCGCCGTTCCGTCCGGCGCCTCCACGGGCGCCTTCGAAGCCATCGAGCTGCGTGACGGCGACCCCAACCGCTACGGCGGCAAGGGCGTCGAGAAGGCCGTCCTCGCCGTCATCGAGCAGATCGGCCCGGAGCTCGTCGGCTACGACGCCACCGAGCAGCGCCTGATCGACCAGGCCATGTTCGACCTGGACGCCACCGACAACAAGGGCTCGCTCGGCGCCAACGCCATCCTCGGCGTCTCCCTCGCCGTCGCGCACGCCGCCTCCGAGGCCAGCGACCTCCCGCTGTTCCGCTACCTCGGCGGTCCGAACGCGCACCTGCTGCCCGTTCCGATGATGAACATCCTCAACGGCGGCTCGCACGCCGACTCGAACGTGGACATCCAGGAGTTCATGATCGCCCCGATCGGCGCGGAGTCCTTCTCCGAGGCGCTGCGCTGGGGCGCCGAGGTCTACCACACCCTCAAGAAGGTGCTGAAGACCAAGGGCCTGTCCACCGGCCTCGGCGACGAGGGCGGCTTCGCCCCGAACCTGGAGTCCAACCGCGCCGCCCTCGACCTCATCATCGAGGCCATCAAGCAGGCCGGTTACGTCCCCGGCGAGCAGATCGCGCTCGCGCTCGACGTCGCCGCGTCCGAGTTCTACAAGGACGGCAAGTACGAGTTCGAGGGCAAGTCCCGCTCGGCCGCCGAGATGACCGAGTACTACGAGGAGCTGGTCTCCGCGTACCCGCTCGTCTCCATCGAGGACCCGCTGTACGAGGACGACTGGGCCGGCTGGAAGGTCATCACCGACCGCATCGGCGAGAAGGTCCAGATCGTCGGCGACGACCTCTTCGTCACCAACCCCGAGCGCCTCGCCCGCGGCATCGAGGAGGGCACCGCCAACGCCCTGCTCGTCAAGGTGAACCAGATCGGCTCGCTGACCGAGACCCTGGACGCCGTCGAGATGGCCCAGCGCAACGGCTTCAAGTGCATGATGTCCCACCGCTCCGGCGAGACCGAGGACGTCACCATCGCCGACCTCGCCGTCGCGGTGAACTGCGGCCAGATCAAGACCGGCGCCCCGGCCCGCTCGGACCGCGTCGCCAAGTACAACCAGCTGCTGCGCATCGAGGAGATCCTCGACGACGCCGCCGAGTACGCGGGCCGCAGCGCGTTCCCCCGCTTCAAGGGCTGAACATCAAGGGCTGACCCATACCGGGCTAAGCCTTAGCCAGTCGTCCGTACGTCCCCGCACCCGGTCCCGTACCGTGTGCGGGGACGTACGCACGTATGAACACGTAGGCAAGGGGAGGCGGGACATGGCCGTGAAGGACCGGGACCGGTTCTCCACCGCGACCAGGCTCAAGCTGCTCGGCGAGCAGACGGCGGCCCGTGTCTACCGCTCCCAGACCAAACGGCAGGCCCGCCGCTCCCGGCTCACCGGCCGGGCGGCCCTCCTCGCCCTGGTGCTCTGCTCGCTGATCGTGGCGCTCGCCTACCCGATAAGGCAGTACGTCTCCCAGCGCGCCGAGATCTCCGACCTGGAGCGGCAGCAGGCGCAGGCCCGGCAGCGCGTCGAGCAGCTGCGCGACCTCAAGGCGCGCTGGCAGGACGACGCGTACGCGGAGCAGCAGATCCGGCAGCGGCTGCACTACGTGCTGCCCGGTGAGACGGGCTACATCGTGATCGACCCGGACGCGGCCAAGCAGTCGCGCGCCGAGCTGGGGGCGGCCGACCGCCCCTGGTACGCGAACGTCTGGGACGGCGTCGACAAGTCCGACGCCTCCGACCAGTGAACCGACGACATCACCGACAGACACTTCAGAGAGACTCCCGTACAGGCATGGAAACGCCCCCGCCGTCCACTCCGCGCACCGAGCCCACCGACGCGGATGTCGAGGCCTTCAAGCAGCAGCTCGGGCGTCCGCCGCGCGGCCTGCGCGCCATCGCGCACCGCTGCCCGTGCGGACAGCCCGACGTGGTGGAGACGGCGCCCCGCCTCCCCGACGGCACGCCCTTCCCGACGACGTACTACCTGACGTGCCCGAAGGCCGCCTCGGCGATCGGCACGCTGGAGGCGAACGGCGTGATGAAGGAGATGACGGCCCGGCTGGAGACGGACCCCGAACTGGCCGCCGCGTACCGCGCCGCCCACGAGGACTACATCGCCCGCCGCGACGCCATCGAGGTCCTGGAGGGATTCCCGAGCGCCGGCGGGATGCCGGACCGGGTGAAGTGCCTGCACGTCCTGGTGGGCCACTCCCTGGCCGCGGGCCCGGGGGTCAACCCGCTGGGCGACGAGGCCCTGGCGATGCTGCCGGAGTGGTGGGCGAAGGGCCCGTGCGTGAGCGTCACGAAGGAGGACGAGCAGTGACCCGGGTCGCCGCCATCGACTGCGGTACGAACTCGATCCGCCTCCTCGTCGCCGACGTGACCCCGGAGACCGGCGAACTCGTCGACCTGGACCGGCGGATGACGATCGTCCGGCTCGGGCAGGGCGTGGACAAGACCGGGCGGCTCGCCCCCGAGGCGCTGGAGCGCACGTTCGCGGCCTGCCGCGAGTACGCCGCGGTCATCAAGGAACTCGGCGCCGAACGCCTCCGCTTCGTCGCCACCTCCGCCTCCCGCGACGCCTCGAACCGCGACGACTTCGTGCGGGGCGTCCTGGACATCCTCGGCGTCGAACCCGAGGTCGTCACCGGCGACGAGGAGGCGGAGCTCTCCTTCACCGGCGCTACCAAGGAACTCACGGGCCGGGACGACCTCGCCAAGCCGTATCTCGTCGTGGACATCGGCGGCGGCTCCACGGAGTTCGTGGTCGGCGACGACCAGGTCCGCGCCGCGCGCTCCGTGGACATCGGCTGCGTCCGGATGACCGAGCGCCACCTCGTCCACGACGGCAAGGTCTCCGACCCGCCCACCCCGGACCAGGTCACGGCGATGCGCGCGGACATCGAGGCGGCACTCGACCTCGCCGAGGAGACGGTCCCGCTGCGCGAGGCCCGCACCCTGGTCGGCCTGGCCGGCTCCGTCACCACGGTCTCGGCCATCGCCCAGAACCTCCCCGAGTACGACACGGCGGCCATCCACCACTCCCGCGTCCCCTACGACCGCGTCCGCGAGATCACGACGTCCCTCCTCCACTCCACCCACGCCGAACGCGCCGCGATCCCCTCCATGCACCCCGGCCGCGTCGACGTCATCGGCGCGGGCACCCTAGTCCTCCTCGCGATCATGGAGCGCACGGGCGCGACCGAGGTCGTGGTGAGCGAACACGACATCCTCGACGGCATCGCCTTCCAGGCAGCGGGGGAGTAGACGCCGGCCCGGCCCGGCTGTGTCGGTGCCGGGCGCGACCATGGTCGTCATGACCGACGAACGCCCCGCCGACCGCTACGCCCGCCTCGCGGCCGACCACCTGCCCGCCGGGCTCGCCGAGCGCTGGACGGCCCTTCTGCGTCCGTGCGTCCGCCTGCGCCGGACCCCGGACCCGGAACGGGCCGCCGCCACCCTCGGCGGCACACCGGACCTCCCGCTCGGCACCGCCTGGCCGACCTGGCCCGGCCGCGGCCCGCTGTCCTTCGTCGCCTCGGTCCGCTGCGCGGCCCTGCCCCCCGAGGCCCTGCCCCCGGGATTCCCGCCCGACGGCACCCTGCTGTTCTTCTTCCACTACGACGATCAGGGCACCGGCGGCGCGGGGACGTTCCACTCGATCTACGACCGCGGGTCGTGGGCCGGGGCCCAGGTGCTCCACGTCGCGGCCGGTACTCCGGTCCACCCGGCGCCCGTACCAAGGGAGTTGGAGCCGTACCCGCGCACTCACCTGGTCGCGGAGGTGGAGTCGAGCGCGCCCGACCTCTGGCTGCCGCAGGCGCGGGCCGCCCTGCTCGGTGACGGCCGTCCGTGGCCCGGACCACGGGAGACCGAACCCCGACTCCGGTCGTTCAGGCGGGCGTTCGACCGCCTTCGGAGCCGTACGGGCCATCAACTCGGCGGCCACGCCGTCCCGGTGCAGGGCCCGGTGGAGTACGAGGTCGCGGACGCCGAACTCGGCCCCGGCCGCCCCTGGGGCGACCCGCTCCTGGACCGCGAGGCCGAACGCTGGCTCGTGCTGGCCCAGTTGGACAGCGACGACGACGCGGGGATGACGTGGGGCGACACGGGCACCCTGTACTGGCTGATCCGCCCGGAGGACCTCACGACCCGGCGCTTCGACCGGGTCCGGCTCGTCCTTCAGTGCTAGTCGGTGTGCCGGACCCGCACCACCAGCTTCCCCGTCGCCCGGTCGTGCTCCATGTCCTCGTGGGCCTGCGGCACTTGCTCCAGGCCGTCGTACACGCGGTCCAAGGGGAAGGCGAGTCGGCCGGCGGCGACCGCGTCGAGGATCTCCTGGAAGGTCTCCCGGGGGAGGTCGGAGGCGTCGCCGAAGTAGCCGGCCAGGCGGACGCCCCGGGGGAGGTACTCGTTCGGGGCGAAGTCCCGCACCGTCCACTGGTTGGAGAGGCTCCCGCCGAAGCAGGCCGTGCCGTGCACGCGGACCGTGCGCAGGGTGTCGGGGAGGGTCGGGACGCCGACGAGGTCGAGCGCCGCGTCGACGCCGTCCGGGTACAACTCCCGTACGGCGGGCGCGACTTCACCGGTGTCGAGCAGCGGGTGGTCGACGCCGTGCGCTGTGAGCGAGGCGAGCCGGTCGGGGCGGCGGGTGGTGGACAGCACCGTCGCGCCGTGCCGGCGGGCCAGCGCGGCGGCGGCCAGGCCGACCGAGGAGGTCCCGCCGCGGATCAGCAGCGTCTGGCCGGGCCTCAGGTCCAGGCCGACGGTGAGCGAGCCGTGGGCGGTCTGCACCATCTCCGGCAGCGCGCCCAGCACCTCCCAGGGCAGTTCGGTGTCGACGGGGATCACCTGGGCCAGCGGCACCGAGGTGTACTCCGCGTAGCCGCCGTCGTAGGTGCGTCCCATGTCGCCCATCATCGCCACGACCTTCTGTCCGGGCGCCAGCCCGCTCCCGGCCGGGGCCGCGTCGACGGTCCCCGCGGCCTCGATACCGGGCACCCGGGGGAAAGTGACCCCCACGCTCACCCCCAGCCGCAGCTTCAGTTCCGACCGGTTGAGCCCGAAGGCCTCGACCCTGATCCGCACCCATCCCTCCCGCTCCGGCGGCAGCGGGAGTTCGGTCAGCCGCAGGTTGCCCACGGGGCCGGGGCCGGAGAGCCGCACGGCGCGCATGGTGTTCGGGGAGGACGTCATGGGCGTGCCTTCTTCCCGGAGGGAGGGGGTACGGGCGCTGCCCTCAACGTGCGCCGGCGCCGACCGCATTCCCGACGGGACCCCGTGATCGGCCACCGCGTCCGGCCCGATTTGTTACTGCCCGGTACTAAACTCCTGAGCAGCCCATATAACGTATGAGCGGTTGCAGGGGGCGCTCGTCACCCCGCCCGGAACGTGTCCGTAAGAAAGTTCGTGAAGTTCTTCACAAGGAATTCTGTCCTGTTGGACGACCGGACCGGCCCGGTTGGCCCGTCCGGGGCCCGCGCGAGGTCGTGAGCAGGCTCGGCGGGGTGGTACGGGAGTGATTCGGGGGAGTTTCGTGAGGGTGTCACGGAGGTGTGGTCCAGGGGGTCCGCCGGGGTAGAGGAGCAGCTCACGCGGCCTTGACAATGGGGCGAACCGCACCGTGGTCCCCCTCGCGCGAGGTGACCTGGATCATGTGGGTCGCGGAGGATAACACAGCCCCTGTGCAAGCTTGTGAAGGGGCGCACGAGCGACCCCCCAGGGGCAGGTGGATACTCGATGGCATGAGCACCACGGAGCGTCCCAGGATCCTCGTAGTAGGCGGTGGGTACGTAGGCCTGTACGCAGCTCGGCGCATTCTCAAGAAGATGCGCTACGGCGAGGCGACCGTCACGGTCGTCGACCCCCGGTCGTACATGACCTACCAGCCCTTCCTCCCCGAAGCCGCCGCCGGCAGCATCTCCCCTCGGCACGTCGTCGTCCCGCTGCGACGCGTCCTGCCCAAGGCGGAGGTCCTCACCGGTCGGGTCACCACCATCGACCAGGACCGCAAGGTCGCCACGATCGCCCCCCTCGTGGGCGAGGCGTACGAGCTGCCCTTCGACTACCTCGTCATCGCGATGGGCGCGGTCTCCCGCACCTTCCCGATCCCCGGCCTCGCCGAACAGGGCATCGGCATGAAGGGCATCGAGGAGTCCATCGGCCTGCGCAACCACGTCCTCGAACAGCTCGACAAGGCCGACTCCACCACCGACGAGGAGATCCGCCGCAAGGCGCTCACCTTCGTCTTCGTCGGCGGCGGCTTCGCCGGCGCGGAGACCATCGGCGAGGTCGAGGACATGGCCCGGGACGCGGCCAAGTACTACACCAACGTCTCCCGCGAGGACATGCGCTTCGTCCTCGTCGACGCCGCCGACAAGATCCTCCCGGAGGTCGGCCCCAAGCTCGGCCTCTACGGCAAGGAGCACCTGGAGAGCCGCGGGATCGAGATCTACCTCTCGACCTCGATGGACTCCTGCGTCGACGGTCACGTCGTGCTGAAGAACGGCCTTGAGGTCGACTCCAACACGATCGTGTGGACGGCCGGCGTCAAGCCGAACCCCGTTCTCTCCCGCTTCGGCCTCCCGCTCGGCCCGCGCGGTCACGTCGACGCGCAGCCGACCCTCCAGGTCACCGGCACCGACTACATCTGGACCGCCGGCGACAACGCCCAGGTGCCCGACATCGCAGCCCGCAAGGCCGGTGTCGAGAACGCCTGGTGCCCGCCGAACGCCCAGCACGCGCTGCGTCAGGCGAAGGTCCTCGGCGACAACGTGATCTCCGGCATGCGGGGCTTCCCGCAGAAGGAGTACTCGCACGCCAACAAGGGCGCCGTGGCCGGCCTCGGCCTCCACAAGGGCGTCGCCATGATCGTCATGGGCAAGATGAAGATCAAGGTCAAGGGCCGTCTCGCCTGGTACATGCACCGTGGCTACCACGGTCTGGCGATGCCGACCTGGAACCGCAAGATCCGCGTCTTCGCCGACTGGACGCTCGCGATGTTCCTCAAGCGCGAGGTCGTCTCGCTCGGCGCCATGGAGAACCCCCGCGAGGAGTTCTACGAGGCCGCCAAGCCGGCGCCCGCCCCGGCCGTCGCCGCCGAGCCCGCCGCGGGCAAGGCCGACGCGAAGGCCAAGGCCTCCTGACCGTCCGCGGTCACGGCTGAAGTACTGCGACACCCCCGAAGGGGCCATCCGCCATCCGTGGTGCGGGCGGCCCCTTCGGCGTTCCCGGACCGCCCCACCTCCATGGTCGATACACCTATTTTGCCTACTCGTAATGCTCAAGCAGGACTGCGAGCGGGCCTGGCCGGTGTTTACGTAGTGATGGACAATTCCGGGATCCGCGTCACGGAGGTGTGCGCCATGGCTGATGCCGCGCTGCGGCTCAAATCCCTCTTCGAACAGCTTCTGGGGACCCCCGTCCCGGTGCGCGTCCGCGCCTGGGACGGTTCCGAGGCCGGGCCGCCCGACGCGCCGGTCCTGGTCGTACGCAATCGCCGGGCCCTGCGCCGCCTCCTGTGGAAGCCCGGCGAACTGGGCATGGCACGGGCCTGGGTCTCCGGGGACCTCGACATCGAGGGCGACCTCTACGCGGCCCTCGACGCGATGTCCTCCCTGGTGTGGGAGCGCGGCGCCGACGCCCGCACCCTCACCCAGGCCCTGCGCGACCCCGAGGTGCGCTCGGCGGCCCGCGGACTGGTGAAGCTCGCCGGACTCCCGCTGCCGCCCGCCCCGCCCCCGGAGGAGGTCCGCCGCAGCCGCGCCCACCTGCACACCAAGCGCACCGACAAACGCGCCATCACCCACCACTACGACGTCGGCAACGACTTCTACGAGATCGTCCTCGGCCCCTCGATGGTCTACTCGTGCGCCTACTGGGACTCCCCGGACGGCACACT
This sequence comes from Streptomyces sp. NPDC091280, assembly GCF_044768565.1. Lineage (NCBI taxonomy): Bacteria > Bacillati > Actinomycetota > Actinomycetes > Kitasatosporales > Streptomycetaceae > Streptomyces > Streptomyces sp. NPDC091280. The sequence continues at coordinate 833,689 of NZ_JBIVUZ010000001.1, read as the reverse complement.
CGCGGACGCGCAGCGCGACAAGCTCGAACTCATCTGCCGCAAGCTGGAGTTGACGCCCGGTCAGCGACTCCTGGACGTCGGCTGCGGCTGGGGCTCGATGGCGATCCACGCGGCCCGCGAGTACGGCGTGCGCGTCGTCGGCGTGACCCTCTCGCAGGAACAGGCGGCCTACGCCCGCAAGCGCGTCGCCGAGGAGGGACTCACCGACCGGGTCGAGATCCGCGTCCAGGACTACCGCGACGTCACCGACGGCCCCTACGACGCCGTCTCCTCCGTCGGCATGGCCGAACACGTGGGCTCCGCACGGTACTTGGAGTACGCGAGAGACCTCTTCGCACTGCTCGGACCCGGCGGACGGCTGCTCAACCACCAGATCGCCCGCCGCCCCTGGCAGGACGAATCGGCCTACGACATCGACGGGTTCATCGACGCCTACGTCTTCCCGGACGGCGAACTCGCCCCGATCGGCACCACCGTGACCCAGCTGGAGAACGCCGGGTTCGAGGTGCGGGACGTCGAGGCGATCCGCGAGCACTACGCGCTCACCCTGCGCCGCTGGGTCGCCAACCTGGAGGCCGAGTGGCGGCGCGCGGTCGGGCTGGTCGGCGCCGGCCGGGCCCGGGTGTGGCGCCTCTACATGGCGGCCTCCGCCCTCGGCTTCGAACGCAACCGCATAGGCGTCAACCAGGTGCTGGCCGTCAAGACCCCCGAACCGGGCCGCTCCGGAATGCCGTTGCGCGCCCGCACCTGGAACTGACCGCGCTTTCGCGGCACATGGCCAGGGGCCCGTTCCGAATCCGGAACGGGCCCCTGGCCTCTTCTGTCAACTCCCGTCCCGCTACTCCGACTTGATGGCCGACAGCATGTTCAGCTTCGCCGCCCGCCGGGCCGGCCACAGGGCCGCCAGGACCCCGACCGTGCCCGCCAGCAGCAGGAACAGCGCCATCCGGGCCCAGGGGAGGACCAGTTCGTAGGTCGCCATCTTCGAGCCGATCAGCTCACCGGCCGCCCAGCCGAAGAAGACGCCCAGGCCGATGCCGAGCACCCCGCCGAAGAGCGAGATGACCAGGGACTCCAGCCGGACCATCCGCTTGATGCCCTTGCGGTCCAGGCCGATCGCACGCAGCATCCCGATCTCCTGCGAGCGCTCGAACACCGACATCGCGAGCGTGTTGATGACCCCGAGGACCGCGACGATCACCGCCATGGCGAGCAGGCCGTAGACCATGTTGAGGATCAGGGTGAAGACCTGCGCGACGCTGTCGGAGAGGTCCTTCTTGTCCTGGACCTTGACCGCCGGGTTGGAGCCGAGGGCCTTCTCCAGCCGGTCCTTGGTCGAACTCGACGCGCCGTCCGCGGTCTTGACCAGGATCTGCATGTCGGCCGGGTCGGTCTGGTGCGGGGAGAGCGTCGCGTTGTCGAGCATGATGCCGCGGATCAGCGCGTTGCCCTCGTAGACCGCGGAGACGGTGAGCTGCTGTGACTTGCCGTCCTCGTAGTGCGTGGTGAAGGTCGAACCGGCCTTCCAGTCATGGGACTTGGCGGTGTCGTCGTCCACCACGACCTGGGTGCCGCTGACCTTGAAGGTGCCGCTGTCGACCTTGAGGTCGGTGAGCCTGCCGATCGCGGAGCCGTTGACCCCGGTCAGGAACTCGCTCTTGCCGTCGATGCGCGAAGGGGCGTTGCGCAGCGGGCTGGTGGCCGTGACGCCGGAGGTGGTGGTGAGGGTCTTGTCGACGTCGGCGGAGAGTTCGTTGCCGTTCGCCATCGAGACGATGTAGTCGGCGCTGATCGCCGACGAGGCCATCCGGTCGATCGCCTGCTGGAGGCTGCCGGCCATCACCGTCATCCCGGTGATGAGGGTGAGGCCGATCATCAGCGCGGAGGCGGTGGCGGCCGTACGGCGCGGGTTGCGCACCGAGTTCTGCCGGGCCAGCTTGCCGGAGATCCCGAAGATCCGCAGCACCGGGGCCGCCGCCGCGATCAGCGGGCGGGACAGCAGCGGGGTCAGGATGAACACCCCGATGATCAGCAGCACGGCGCCGATGCCCATGGGCGCCTGGCCGTCCGAGCCGCTCATCGAGGTGGCCGCGATGACGACCGCGACGCCCGCCGCGGAGAACAGCGCGCCCAGCGTGTTGCGCAGCACCAGCGACTTGGTGGTGGCCTGCGCGTGCACGCTGCTCATCGCGGCGACCGGCGGGATCTTCGCGGCCCGGCGGCCGGGCAGCCAGGCGGCGAGCATCGTGATGAGGATGCCGACCGCGAGGGCGCTGAGCACCGTGTTCGAGGTGATGACGAGCGGGCCGTCCGGAACGGTCGCCCCGATCGTGCCCATCATGGCGCGCAGCCCGGCGCCGATGCCGATACCGGCCAGCAGACCGGCCACGGCGGCGACCGCGCCGACCACGAACGCCTCCAGCAGCACCGACCGCGTGACCTGGCGGCGCGAGGCGCCGACCGCGCGCAGCAGGGCCAGCTCCTTGGTGCGCTGGGCGACCAGCATGGTGAAGGTGTTGGCGATGATGAACGTACCGACGAAGAGGGCGATGCCCGCGAAGACCAGCAGCCCGGACTTCAGGCCGCTCATCGAGGAGGCGATCGTCTCGGCCTGGTCGTCGGCGAGCTTCTTGGCGGTGGTGGTCTCCGTGAGGCCCTTGGGCAGGGCCTGGTCGAGCTGCGTCTTGAGCGCCGCCTGACCGGTTCCGGCCTTGGCCTTCACGTCGATCTCGTCGTACGTCCCCGCCTTGCCGAACAGCTTCTGCGCGGTGGCCGTGTCGAAGAGGGCGAGGCTGCCGCCGGCGGCGACATTGCCGTCGTCGGTGGTGAAGATGCCGGTGATCCTGGGCGTCAGCACCGGCCCGTCGACCGAGAGGCGCACGGTGTCGCCGACCCGGTAGCCGGCCCGCTTCGCGGTCTCGGAGTCGATCGCGACCTCACCCGAACCGTGCGGCGCCGCACCGGACTTGAGGGGGTAGCGGGCGTCCTTGTCCCCCCAGTAGTTGCCGCCCTCCGACTGGAAGCCGCCGCCGATGAGCTTGCCCTTCTTGTCGGCGATGGCGGTGAAGCCGTTGACGACCCCGGTCGCGGAGGCGGCGCCGGGCACGTTGGCGCTGGTGTCCAGCATGGCCTGGGTCAGCTCGGGCGTCTTGCCGACCGCGTCGCCGGCGCTGTCCTGGTACTTGGCCCTGACGGCGACGTCGACCTGGTCGAAGCCCTTGGCCGAGCTGTTCTGGAAGGCGTTCGAGATGGTGTTGGTGAAGACCAGGGTCCCCGACACGAACGCGACGCCGAGCATCACGGCGAGCACGGTCATCAGGAGCCGGGCCTTGTGCGCGAGTACGTTGCGCAGAGCGGTGCGGAACATCAGCTGGTACGGCCCTTCGCGTCGAAACGCTTCATGCGGTCGAGGACGGAGTCGGCCGTCGGCTCGAAGAGCTCGTCGACGATGCGTCCGTCGGCGAGGAAGACCACCCGGTCCGCGTAGGCCGCGGCCACCGGGTCGTGGGTGACCATGACCACCGTCTGCCCCAGCTCCCGCACGGAGTTGCGCAGGAAGCCCAGTACCTCGGCGCCGGAGCGCGAGTCGAGGTTTCCGGTCGGCTCGTCGCCGAAGATGATGTCGGGGCGGGAGGCCAACGCCCGTGCCACGGCGACGCGTTGCTGCTGGCCGCCGGAGAGCTGCGCGGGCCGGTGCTTGAGCCGGTCGGAGAGCCCGATCATCCGGATCACTGAGTCCAGCCACTCCTTGTCCGGCTTGCGGCCCGCGATGTCCATGGGGAGCGTGATGTTCTCCAGGGCGGTCAGCGTCGGCAGCAGGTTGAACGCCTGGAAGATGAAGCCGATCTTGTCCCGGCGCAACTTCGTGAGCTGCTTGTCCTTCAGCGAGCCCAGCTCGGTGTCGCCTATCCGCACGGAACCGGACGAGAAGGTGTCCAGACCGGCCACGCAGTGCATGAGGGTGGACTTGCCGGACCCCGAGGGGCCCATGATCGCCGTGAACTCGGCCTGCCGGAAGGAGATCGAGACCTGGTCGAGGGCGACCACCTGGGTCTCGCCCTGTCCGTAGATCTTGGAAAGATCCGTGGCGCGCGCGGCCACGGAGGTGGCCCGGTCGGCGATGGGGGTGGTGGTCACGGAAGGCACTCCTGTCGGGACGACGGTGTTGCTGGGGACGCGTCCCATCCTCGCGGCCGTATCCCGCCGGGGAGTCACCCGCTGTTCCGGTTCCTGGGGCAGCCTTCAGTCGGACTGCACCCCGCGCTGTCATACCTGGGGATGAGGACCGCCCCCGAGCCGGACCCCGAGCCGGACTTCGCGCAGAGCCCCGTGCCGGCCCCCGGTCCGGGCCGGGTCAAGAACCGGTGGAGCACCCTCGTTCGGGCGGTGAAATTCCGTCATTCCGCATACAGGCCCCCAGACCGCACGCAAGGCTATTGGCAAGTGCTGATGGCTCTTTCCGCGGTCTGATGCACCCTCAGACATCAATAAAATAAGACAACATCGGTACGCCCGCCCGCTGTTGGGGAGACGCGCCCCGATAGGCTCGTGACCTCGATGCGGAGCCCACGGCCTGCCCGGATGGTGGAATGCAGACACGGCGAGCTTAAACCTCGCTGCCCCTTCGCGGGCGTGCCGGTTCAAGTCCGGCTCCGGGCACTATCGTGGTCACTTACGGTGACTTGTGGGGACGGTGTGTCGCCGTGACGTGCCCGAGTTCCCCGATCACCCCCCAACCGTTGACAGCCCGGCCCGGCCGGTCGGAGACTGAAGCGGCCAACAAGGTGAAGGAAATTTCACTCCACGAACATACCGAGCGAGACCGCACTCGAAGGGACCCCGATGCGTACCACCGTCGGCATCATCGGAGCCGGCCCCGCCGGGCTCCTGCTCGCCCGACTGCTGCACAACGCCGGTATCGACTCCGTCGTACTGGAGAGCCACGACCGGGAGTACGTCGAGCACCGGCAGCGGGCCGGGATCCTGGAGCAGGGGACCGTCGACGTGCTGCGGGCGGCCGGGGCCGGGGAGCGGATGGACCGGGAGGGGCTGCGGCACGACGGGATCGAGCTGCGCTTCGACCGCAGGCGGCACCGGGTGGACTTCCCGGCCCTCACCGGCGGACGGTCCGTCATGGTGTACGCGCAGACCGAGGTGTGCAAGGACCTGATCGCCCTTCAACTCGCGGACGGCGGGCCGCTGTTGTTCGAGGCCGAGGCGCTCGCGGTGGAGGGCGCGGACAGCGACCGCCCGCGCGTCCGGTTCCGGCAGCACGGCCGCGAGGACGTCCTCGACTGCGACTACGTCGTCGGCTGCGACGGATTCTGGGGCATCGCCCGCAACGCCGTCCCCGCCGGACTGACCCGCGTCTTCGAACGGTCCTACCCCTACGCCTGGCTCGGCATCCTCGCCGATGTCGCGCCCTCGCACGACGAACTCGTCTACGCCCGCCACGACCGCGGCTTCGCCCTGCTGTCCATGCGCTCCCCCTCCGTCTCCCGTCTCTACCTCCAGGTGGCGGAGGGCGCCGACGCCGAGAGCTGGAGCGACGACGCGATCTGGGACGAACTGGAGCGCCGGTTCGAGACGGCGGACGGCTGGACCCTCGACCGCGGGCCCATCACCCAGAAGTCCGTCACCCCCATGCGCTCCTACGTCCACGAACCCATGCGCCACGGCCGGCTCTTCCTGGCCGGCGACGCCGCGCACATCGTGCCGCCGACCGGGGCCAAGGGCCTCAACCTCGCGGTCGGCGACGTCGTCACCTTCGCGCGGGCACTGACGTACAAGAGGAGGACGGGCGGCGAGGAACTGCTCGACGGGTACTCCGCGACCTGTCTGCGGCGGGTGTGGCAGGCCGAGCGGTTCTCCTACGACATGACGAGCCTCCTGCACCCGGCGCCCGCCGCGACCCCCTTCGAGGGGCGGCTCCAGCTGGCCCGGCTGGAGCGCATCGCGTCCTCGCGGGCGGCCGAGACGGACCTCGCGGAGGCCTATACCGGATTCCCCCTGGAGGAACCGGCTGAACAGGGAGCTGAACAGGGATAAGACCCTGCCAAGGCGGGCGTCACGGGTTGGTACCAGTGTCCACAGGGCGTGCGGTCCACCGCGTACCGTGGCAGGACGAGGGGAAGATCCTCCCCAAGAGGTAGGGTCAAACTTTTGCCTACCTATTACTCTTGAGGCCAAGGCCGCGCGAGGCGGCCATGGAGGAGTGAAATGAGGAGCAGAAACCCGGTCTTCTCGCGACGGGGGTTCAGCCGCGACAACGGCTACGCGGGCTTCAACACCGCGCCGCAGGCCGGGGGCCCCGCCGTGGGCACGCAGGGCAACCCGTACGCCCAGGGCAACCCCTATGCGCAGAACCCCTACGCCCAGCAGGACCTCCAGCAGGGCGCACCGCCCCAGGCCCCGGCCACCACCGGCCGGATGACCATGGACGACGTCGTCCTGCGCACCGGTACCACCCTCGGCACGCTGATCGTCACGGCCGCGCTCGCCTGGGCGCTGCTCCCGGTCGACGACGCCAACATCGGCCGTTCCTACGGCATCGGGATCGGCGCCGCGCTGATCGCGATGGTGCTGGCGTTCGTCCAGTCCTTCAAGCGCAAGCCGGTCCCCGCGCTGATCCTGTCGTACGCCGCCCTGGAAGGCGTCTTCCTCGGCGTCGTCTCCAGCGTCGTCGACAACCGCATCGCGAGCGGCGCGGCCATGCAGGCTGTGATCGGCACGATGGCGGTCTTCGCCGGTGTGCTCATCGCGTACCGCGCGGGCTGGATCCGCGTCAACCGCCGCTTCTACGGCTTCGTGATGGCCGCCGCGCTCGGCTTCGTGCTGCTGATGGCGGTGAACCTGCTGTTCGCCGTGTTCGGCGGCGGTGACGGCCTCGGCTTCCGCAGCGGCCCGCTCGGCATCTTCTTCGGCGTCGTCGGCATCATCCTCGGTGCCTGCTTCCTGGCCCTGGACTTCAAGCAGGTCGAGGACGGCATCGCGTACGGCGCCCCCAAGGAAGAGGCCTGGCTCGCCGCCTTCGGTCTCACCCTGACGCTGGTGTGGATCTACATGGAGTTCCTGCGGATCCTCGCGATCCTCAACAGCAACGACTAGCCGACAGCCGGCCGATCGACGGCTGGCCGATCGCGCGAAAGGGCCCCGGGTTCGTCCCGGGGCCCTTCGTCGTGTCCGTGGTGCGCGCCTAGAGCAGTTTGCGCGCGGCCCTCCTCAGGTCGTACTCGTGAATGATCGCCTTGGCGTGGCCGTACGCGAGGTCGTGCTCGGCGCGGAGCCAGCTGACCTTCTCCTCGAAGCGGAAGAGGGCGGGGCCTTCGTCGACGGTGCGCAGCCAGTCGGACACTTCACGACCGGTGCAGTGGGGGATGCGGGCGAGCATGTTCTGGTGGGTCTCCTGGGAGAACACTTGGGACATCGGCGCCTCCGGACGCATGGGGTGTAAGCCGGTCCTTCAGGTCACCGTGCCTGAGCGTTCGCCCGTTGGCAACAGTCCGGGTGCGACGCGTAGTCTCGCGGCGTGGTGGATACGACGCGGTTGACTCAAGCGGTGGATCACTTCGCGGACCGGCTCAGGGCCGCGCCGCAGAGTCGTTTGCAACGAGGCGCTGCCGCGGAGGCGCTGGCGCTGGCCAGGCAGATGTCCCTGTGGGCGCAGTCCGTCGAGGAGCCGGGCGCCGCTGCCCGGGAGATGCCGGACGCGGGGATGTTCGCCGCGGCCGACCAAATCACCGTCGCTGTGCACGACTTGGCGGTCGTACTTCAGAACGACGCCGAGGTCGAGCGGGCGCTGGAGCTGGTCGCGGAGGCGCAGAAGAAGGCGGCGGTCTGAGGGGGCGTTGGCGGCCTGCGGTGCGTCGTGGCCGGTCGCGCCCCTAAAGACACGCTGGGCCCAGGTCTTTGAGGGGCGCGGGGAACTGCGCGACCGGCCCCCACCGGCCCGCACCCGACAACGGACCGGCGTACCCCTGACGATCAAAGGGACGCTATGACCCGGTCCGCCAGGATGTACACGTTCTCCTGGCCGCACGCGAACGTCAGCGTGTACGCGCCCGAGACTCCCGAGCCGCCCAGCAGGAACGGGGTCTCCCCGGACCGGAGCGCCGCCGCCAGGCGTTCCGCGGTCTCGCGGTGGCCCGGGGTCATGCAGAGGGTGGTGCCGTCGACGAAGACGTAGACGTCGAGCGTGCCGAGCGGACCGGGGCGGACGTCGGCCAGTTCGACGGCGGACTCGGCCAGTTCCTCCAGCGTCGCCACCGTGCGCTCGTGGTCGTTCGAGACCGGCGACTGCGCGGGGACGAAGTCAGGGTGGGACGGGTGGCGGCGACGGGCCGCGGCCAGTTCGGGGGAGTCGCCGGCGAACTCGTCGGCGTCCGCGGACAGCTCGGTCACCGGCTCCAGCGGCTCAAGGCCCACGAAGTCGCTCTGGCGGGGCATGAACAGCTCGCTGTCGGGCAGACCCAGCAGGGTCGGCACCTCGGTGTCGCGGGCCTCCTGGGCGGCCCAGAAGGCGCGCGCCTCGGCCAGCTCCCGTTCCCGCTCCTCGGCCAGTGCCTCGGCCACGGCGGCGCGTATCTCGTCCGTGTCGGCATGACTGCGGGCGGCGGGCACGAGCGCCCGTACGGCGGCGGCCCGGCCCTCGGCCAGTTCGGTGTGCAGGTCCGCCACCTGTCGACGGAGCACCAAGAGGGTGCGCAGGACGGCGACGCCCACGGCGCCTGTGGCGGCCGTGGTGAGCAGCAAAGCGATCGGCATGGCGCTCACTGACGTACTCCCGGTTCAAAGTCGACCCCCGACTTCCTACATCAGCTTGAAGGGCGGACTAACCAGCTGTCAGTGCGTAACGTCACGAATCGGGCAGGACTTTGGGCCCGATGTTTGGTGGTGAAACGGTCCTGACCTGGGGAAATCCCTCTTCGATGGGAGATAGGTCACATCCTGGGGGAGATTGGATCACAAATCGGCCCGGAACCCAGGTGGTTACCGGGTTCCGGGCCTGAGGGTGACGCAAAGTTCCCGTACGGCTACGGGCAGTTGATCAGCTGAGGCGCTCGATGACCATCGCCATGCCCTGGCCGCCGCCGACGCACATCGTCTCCAGGCCGAACTGCTTGTCGTGGAACTGGAGCGAGTTGATCAGCGTGCCGGTGATGCGGGCGCCGGTCATGCCGAAGGGGTGGCCGACCGCGATGGCGCCGCCGTTCACGTTCAGCTTCTCCAGCGGGATGTTCAGGTCGCGGTAGGACGGGATCACCTGGGCGGCGAACGCCTCGTTGATCTCGAACAGGTCGATGTCGTCGACGGTCAGACCCGCGCGGCCCAGCGCCTGCTTGGACGCCTCGACCGGGCCGAGGCCCATGATCTCGGGGGAGAGGCCGGAGACACCGGTCGACACGATCCGGGCCAGCGGGGTCAGGCCCAGCTCGCGGGCCTTGGTGTCGCTCATGATGACGACCGCGGCGGCGCCGTCGTTCAGCGGGCAGCAGTTGCCGGCCGTGACCAGGCCGTCGGGGCGGAACACCGGCTTGAGGCCGGAGACGCCCTCCAGGGTGACGCCGGCGCGCGGCCCGTCGTCCTTGCTGACGACCGTGCCGTCGGGCAGCGTGACCGGGGTGATCTCGCGCTCCCAGAAGCCGTTCTTGATGGCTTCCTCGGCGAGGTTCTGCGAGCGGACGCCGAACTCGTCCATGTCCTGGCGGGTGACGCCCTTGATCCGGGCGAGGTTCTCCGCGGTCTGGCCCATCGCGATGTACGGGTCGGGCAGCAGGCCGTCCTCGCGCGGGTCGTGCCAGCTGGAGCCCTCGGACGCGGCGGTGGCGGCGGTGCGGGCCTGCGCCTCGGCGAAGATCGGGTTGGTGGTGTCCGGCAGGCCGTCCGAGCTGCCCTTGACGTAACGGGACACCGTCTCGACACCGGCCGAGATGAAGACGTCGCCCTCGCCGGCCTTGATGGCGTGCAGGGCCATCCGGCTGGTCTGGAGGGACGAGGAACAGTAACGGGTGATCGTGCAGCCCGGCAGATGGTCCATGCCCAGCTGTACGGCGACGATCCGGCCGAGGTTGTAGCCCTGCTCGCCGCCGGGGAGGCCGCAGCCGAGCATCAGGTCCTCGATGAGCTTCGGGTCCAGCTCGGGGATCTTGTCGAGGGCGGCCTGGACGATCGTGGCGGTGAGGTCGTCGGGGCGCAGGTCCTTGAGGGAGCCCTTGACGGCGCGGCCGATGGGCGAGCGGGCGGTCGAGACGATGACGGCTTCGGGCATCACGGCTCCATTGGCGTTTTGTACGGGGGGACTGCACGTCTCCTTCGGAAGTTACCCGTACGTATGGCACAGGTCACGGGGATCGCTGTGTGACCCTGGCCGCAGTTTTCTAAGCGCTTGCTTTTCCCGGTGCCCGCTCTCCCCGGGTCAGGGGTGGGCGCTCCGTACCGGAGCGATCTCCGGCTCGGGCACCCGCCGCCGCTTCCGCCGCTTCAGCAGGGCCCACGGCCCGCGCGGCCCGGTCGGCATCGCCGCCGTGACCTCCGTGCCCGGCTCCGCCGCGGCCTCCGCCGCCGCCCGTGCCACCGGCAGGAAGCCCTCGCGGCGGGACACGTCCGGGCGGTCCTCCTCGGCCGGCCACAGGCCCAGGGCCGCGCAGACGGTCGGCAGCACCGCCATCGCCGCCGTCGCGTAGCCCTCCGTCGAGGGGTGGAAGTTGTCCGGGCCGAACAGCTCGCGCGGGTTCGCCGCGAACTCGGGGCCCAGCAGGTCGCCCAGCGACACCGTGCGCCCGCCCTGCTCGACCGTGCCGATCGTCTGCGCCGCCGCCAGCTGCCGGGAGGCCCGGCGGGCCAGCCAGCGCAATGGCTGCTGGACCTGCTCCACCGTCCCGAGGTCGGGACAGGTGCCCACGACCACCTCGGCACCGGCCGTCCGCAGCCGCCGTACCGTCGCCGAGAGGTGGCGGACCGATCTGGTCGGGTGCATGCGGTGGGTGACGTCGTTCGCGCCGATCATGATCACGCACACGTCCGGCACCCGGGAGGTGTCCGCGAGGGCGAGGGCCACCTGGCGGTCCAGGTCGTCGGACTGGGCGCCCGGGAGCGCCACGTTGCGCAGCTCGACCGGCCGCTCCGAGACCGCCGCGAGGCCGGACGCCAGCAGCGCGCCCGGGGTCTGCGCGGCCCGGTGCACCCCCTGGCCCGCGGCCGTGGAGTCGCCGAGCATGGTCAGCCGCAGCGGGGGTTCGCCCGGGGTCTCGTAGACATGGCCGTAGCGGCCGTCGGCGCTCGGCACATGGTTGCTGCCCGGCGCGCCGCCGTTGCCCACGTGCCGTTTCACGAAGCGCACCTCGGCCAGCACCAGGCCGACGGCCGCCGCGCCCACCAGCCCGACCCCGCCACCGCCGTACGCCGCACCGGCCGCGATCCTGCGGGCCACCCGCGCCCTCGACATCTTCGTCATACGCCGCCGCCACCTCCTCTGAGCCGTCATCCACTCCTTGCCCCGAACAGCAGGTGGCCCAATCTCAACAGGCGGTGAACGTCATTTATGGGCCTTAGGCTGACGGGACCAGTCACGACCACTTCTTTTGCAGCAACCGGAGACAACGGTGCAATTCCACGACTCGATGATCAGCCTCGTCGGCAACACCCCGCTGCTGAGGCTCAACAGCGTGACCGCGGGTATCCAGGCGACCGTTCTCGCCAAGGTGGAGTACTTCAACCCCGGCGGCAGCGTGAAGGACCGCATCGCGCTGCGTATGATCGAGGCGGCCGAGAAGAGCGGGGAGCTCCGGCCCGGCGGCACCATCGTCGAGCCGACCAGCGGGAACACCGGCGTCGGCCTGGCCATCGTCGCGCAGCAGAAGGGGTACCACTGCATCTTCGTGTGCCCCGACAAGGTGTCCACCGACAAGATCAACGTGCTGCGCGCGTACGGCGCCGAAGTGGTCGTCTGCCCCACCGCCGTGGATCCCGAGCACCCGGACTCGTACTACAACGTCTCCGACCGCCTGGTCCGCGAGACGCCGGGCGCCTGGAAGCCCGACCAGTACTCCAACCCGAACAACCCGCTCTCCCACTACCACTCGACCGGCCCCGAGCTGTGGGAGCAGACCGAGGGGAGGATCACCCACTTCGTGGCGGGCGTCGGCACCGGCGGCACCATCTCCGGCACCGGGCGCTACCTCAAGGACGCCAGCGAGGGCCGGGTGCAGGTCGTCGGCGCCGACCCCGAGGGCTCCGTCTACTCCGGCGGCTCCGGGCGGCCGTATCTCGTCGAGGGCGTCGGTGAGGACTTCTGGCCGACGGCCTACGACCGCACGGTCGCGGACGAGATCGTCCCCGTGTCCGACAAGGACTCCTTCCAGATGACCCGCCGCCTCGCCAAGGAGGAGGGGCTGCTGGTGGGCGGCTCGTGCGGGATGGCCGTCGTCGCCGCGCTGCGGGTCGCCGAGCGGCTCGGCCCGGACGACGTCGTCGTCGTCCTGCTCCCCGACAGCGGGCGCGGCTACCTCTCCAAGATCTTCAACGACGAGTGGATGGCCGACTACGGCTTCCTGGAGGACGAGGGCCCCAGCGCCCGCGTCGCCGACGTCCTCAACGACAAGGTGCACGGCGCCATCCCCTCCCTCGTGCACATGCACCCGGACGAGACCGTCGGCGAGGCCATCGAGGTGCTGCGCGAGTACGGCGTCTCGCAGATGCCGATCGTGAAGCCGGGCGCCGGTCACCCGGACGTCATGGCGGCCGAGGTCGTCGGCTCGGTCGTCGAACGCGAGCTGCTGGACGCGCTGTTCGCCCAGCGGGCCTCGCTCTCCGACCCGCTGGAGAAGCACATGTCGGCGCCGCTGCCGCAGGTCGGTTCCGGTGAGCCGGTGGGCGACCTGATGTCCGTGCTCGGCGCGGCCGACGCGGCGATCGTCCTGGTCGAGGGCAAGCCGACCGGGGTCATCAGCCGGCAGGACCTGCTGTCCTTCCTCGCCAAGGGCGGGAAGCAGTAGCGAACGTCCGGTGAACGGGCCGTGTCGGCGGCGACTTTGCGGTCGCCCACCGAATCGGTGGACTTCGCGGAAGTGGTACGAGCGCGTCACGTCCACGCAGCACCCGCTTAACACGGGTACGGCAGATTAGTGGGTGTCGGCAGGGCGGGAGCGGCTCCCCGCCTCGCCGACACAAAAACGGCGTCACGGACCTCCGGAGCGGCTCCCGGACCTCCACCGACGCCCAGGACGCGCCAGCCTGGCCCTGACCCGGCCCGCGTCCCTCGCGGGGACCGCCGTCGTCCCGCCCTCCCGTCAACGGGGGGTGCGGCGGTCCCCGCGCATAGCTTTTCCAGTCGTAGGACCACTCATGGGGCCAGTCGTCCGCCCCCTCGTTTTTCTACGAGCAGTGCTCAGTCCTCCCACTCGCTGTCCTGCGAGGGGGACTTGTGGTGTCGTCCGCCGAACAGTCCCGGGTTGGTGCGGGCGGCCTGGACGGTGTTGACGCCGACGATGCCGACCCAGGCCACCAGAAGGCCGGGGAGGTGGGCGATGCCCCCGCCGATCGCGGAGAGCGGGATCGCCAGCACCATCGAGACGATGCCGAAGCCGAAGCGCTCGCCCCAGGAGTCGGTGGGCTTCGGGCCCCGCGAGCCGCGCGCGACCACCATCTGCTGCTCGGCCATCTGCCGCCGCACCCGGCGCTCCACCGCGCCGTCGATGCGCTGGTCGACCTTCTCCAGGAACGAGTCGACCAGCGCCGACTCGTACTCGTCGCCCAGCTCCCTGCGTGCTTGCAGGGTGGCGTTGAGTTCCTTCTTGAGTTCGGTGTCGTGCGAGTCCATTCCCGTCATGCGCCTCAGAGTAGGGAGACGGCACGCCCGCTGCACTGGGGATAGCCCCCCTGTTCGGGGTCGGGTTCACCGGGAGCGGGGCGCGCGGGTCAGGGCAGCAGGGAGACGAGTTTTGTGCCGAGGTCGAAGCGTCCCGCCGCGATGTGCGCCGACGCGAACGCGGGGTCGGCGCGGATCGCGTCCCTGACCCAGGCCGTGTGGGCGCACATCGTGTGCTCGGCCCAGTCGCCGGGCAGCGCGCGGGTGCGGTGCGCGGCCGGGGCGATCTCGTCCACCAGCAGGGCGAGATGGCCGGGCACGGGAGCGCCGGTCTCCAGGTGGGCGAGGGTCGCCGCCACCGCCCCGCAGCGCTCATGGCCGAGCACCAGCACCAGGGGGATGCCCAGTTCCTCGACGCCGTACTGGACGGCCGCGAGCACCGCCTCGTCCAGGACCTCGCCCGCCGTCCTGGTGCACAGCAGGTCGCCGAGGCCCTGGTCGAAGACCAGCTCGGGCGGTACCCGGCAGTCGACGCAGCCGACGATCACCGCGAACGGGTGCTGTGCGGCGGCCGGCCGGTGACGGGAGTGGCCGGTGGCGTAACGCCGGTTGCCGTCCAGCAGTTCGGTGAGGGCTGCGGGTGCGGTGGCCGTCGGAAAGGCCGTGCGGTTCGAGGCCATGCGTTTCCTCAGGTGGTGGGGGTGTAATCACCCTACGCATGCGAGCAGTTACCCAGAGTGTCGATTTAATGACGCTTGGGTGATTCGTCGTCAGATCATCGACCGGGCATTACTTCTTCAGCCCGTGCTGCTTCGCGTACGCGTTCGCCACGTCCTCCGGGTCCTTCTTGTCCTTGTCCACCTGGCGGTTCAACTCGGTGAGCTGGGCCGTGGTGAGCAGATTGCCGAGCCGGGCCAGTGCCTTGCGGACCGTGGAGTCGGCGACGCGGTCGGCGATGAGCGGGACGATGTGCTGGCTGGGGATCAGGGTCTTGGGGTCGGTCAGCACGACCCAGTCGTTGGCCTTGATGTCGGTGTCGGTGGTGAACAGGTTCGCCACGTCCACATCGCCCTTCTTCAGCGCGCCCTTCACCAACGGCCCGTCGGAATCAAGGGACTTGAACTCCTTGAACTCCACGCCGTACACGTCTTTCAGTCCTACGACGCCCACCTGACGGGTCTTCACCTCGGCGGAGGCGCCCAGCGTCAGCTTGCCGTTGTACTTCGCCAGGTCGGCCAGCGAGGTCAGGCCGTACTTCTTCGCGGTCGCGCGGGTGACGGCGAAGCAGTCCGCGTCCTCCGCGATGCCGTAGGGCAGGACCTGGAGGCCGGCGGGGAGGGCGAGGGTGAGGGCGTTCTGCATCTCGCCCGCCTCCGCGACCATGGACTTGGGCTGGAGGTAGGTGAGCAGCGAGCCCTGGTACTCGGGGAGGAGGTCGATGTCACCGCTCTTGAGGGCGGGGAAGACGATCTCGCGGGTGCCGAGGTTGGGGCGGACCTTGACCTTCACTCCGGCCGTCTCCAGGACGGCGGCGTAGAGGTAGCCCAGCACCTGGTTCTCGGTGAAGTTGGCGGTGCCGATGGTGACGCCGTTCTTGCTGGAGGCGCTGCCACCGCCCGCCGATCCCCCGCCGTCGAGCGAGGTGACCCCACTCGAACACGAGGACAGGACAGGCACGGCGACGGCCGTTCCGGCGAGGGCGCCGAGAAGGGTACGACGGTTCATTTCAAGTTCCTTCAGATTCAGCGCGCCCCAAGGGGCGCGGGGAACTGCGCGACCAGCCACGACGAAGCCGCAGACGAAAAGCGGCAATCCACCGGAGGACTCACGCCGTGCGGTGGCGGAAGAGGTATCGCTGAAGGGCCGACAGGCCCAGGTCCAGCACGATGGCGACGACAGCCACAAGCACCGCCCCGCCGAGCACTTGGACCAGATCCCGTTGGGCGAGCCCGTCGAACACGTACCGGCCCAGCCCGCCGAAAGACACGTACGCGGCGATCGTGGCCGTGGCCACCACCTGGATCAGGGCGAGCCGCAGGCCGGTCATGATCAGGGGGAGCGCGAGGGGCAACTCGACCTGGAACAGGACCTGGTGGCCGCGCATGCCCTGGCCGCGTGCCGCGTCCTTCACGTCCGGGTCGACGGCGGTCATCCCGGCGTAGGTGTTCGTCACGATGGACGGGACCGCGAGGGCGACCAGCGCGATGTACACCGGCCACATCGACAGGCCGCTGGCGAGGAAGACCAGGACGACCAGACCCACGGTCGGCAGCGCGCGGCCGAAGGAGGCCAGGTTGATCGCGAGGAACGCGCCCTTGCCGGTGTGCCCGATCAGCAGGCCCAGCGGGAGGCCGATCACGGCCGCGATGAGAGTGGCCAGCAGCGAGTACTGGAGGTGCTCGGCGAGGCGGTGCGCGATGCCGTCCGAACCGGCCCACTGGGAGCCGCTGGTCAGCCACTTGGCGAGGTTCTTGAAGAGTTCGTACATCAGGCTCGCCGCCTCTTCCACGGGGTGAGTACGTACTGGAGGGCGACCAGGGCCGCGTCCGCGACCACGGCGAGCAGCAGGGTGAGGACCACGCCCACGATCACCGGGGTCGGGAAGTCCCGCTGGAAGCCGTCGGTGAAGAGCTGGCCGAGGCCGCCGTCGCCGATGTAGGTCGCCACGGAGACCAGGGAGATCGACATGACCGTGGCGATGCGGACGCCCGCCATGATCACCGGGAGCGCGAGGGGGAGTTCGACGGTGAGGAGCGTGCGCAGCGGGCGCGTGCCCATCGCCTTCGCCGCCTCCTTCGTCTTCGCGGGGACCGAGTCGAGCCCCTCGACCGTGTTCCGCAGCAGCACGACCAGCGTGTAGACCGTCAGGCCGATCACGGTCGTGGTGCGGGTCAGGCCGCTGATGGGGAGGAGGAGGACGAAGATCGCGATCGAGGGGATCGTGAACAGCACGTTCGAGAGGCCGAGCAGGAAGCCTCGGAGCGGGCGGACCCGGTGGGCCAGGACCGCCAGCGGGAGCGAGATGACCAGGCCGAAGAAGACGGCGGTCAGCGCGGCCTGGAGGTGCGAGAACGTGAGGCTGGTCAGGTCGTCGGTGTGGTCGCCGATCCACGACCAGTCGACGCTCATGCCGCCACCCGCGCTTCGGCGTGCGCCTGGCCCGCGTGGGTGTGGATGTCGTCGCGGGAGGAGACCCCGGTGAGGACACCGGCCGCGTCCACGCGGACGATCAGGCCGTTGGGGGAGGCGACGGACTCGTTGAGGGCGGCGAGCAGCGAGTCGCCGTCCGTGAGCGGTCGTACGGGGATCTCGGTGTTCTCGGACGCCCAGTGGAGGGGCTTGCGGGCCTCGTCCAGGACCAGGGTCCAGGCGGTGCCCTGGGGGGCCGGGCCCTGCGGGACGTCCGCGAGGGTGGTCAGGGAGAGCAGCTTGAGACCGCGCTCGGCGCCGAGGAAGTCGGCGACGAAGTCGTCGGCCGGACGGGCGAGGAGTTCGGCGGGCGCCGCGCACTGGACGAGGTGGCCGC
This sequence comes from Streptomyces sp. NPDC091280, assembly GCF_044768565.1. NCBI lineage: Bacteria > Bacillati > Actinomycetota > Actinomycetes > Kitasatosporales > Streptomycetaceae > Streptomyces > Streptomyces sp. NPDC091280. Next base: position 816,359 of record NZ_JBIVUZ010000001.1, on the reverse strand, counting down.
CGGTGCGGAAGATCGCGATCTTGTCGCCGAGCCGTACGGCCTCGTCGATGTCGTGCGTGACGAAGACGATGGTCTTGTTCAACTCCTTCTGGAGGCGCAGGAGTTCGTCCTGGAGCTGAGTGCGGACCACCGGGTCCACGGCGCCGAAGGGCTCGTCCATCAGCAGGACGGGCGGGTCGGCGGCGAGCGCGCGGGCCACGCCGACGCGCTGCTGCTGGCCGCCGGAGAGCTGGTGCGGGTACCGCTTGCCGGCGTCGGCGGCCAGGCCGACGGTCTCCAGCAGCTCGGCCGCGCGGGCCCTGGCCTTCTTCCGGCCGTGGCCCAGCAGGAGCGGCACGGTGGCGATGTTGTCGAGGACCGTGCGGTGCGGGAAGAGCCCCGACTGCTGGATGACGTACCCGATGGAGCGGCGCAGTTCGGCGGCGTCCTGCTGGGTGACGTCCTTGCCGCCGACCTTGATGACGCCCGAGGTCGGGTCGATCATCCGGTTGATCATCCGAAGGGTGGTCGTCTTGCCGCAACCGGAGGAACCGACCAGTACGGTGACCCCGCCTTCCGGCATCTCCAGGGAGAGGTCGTGAACTGCTGTCGTGCCGTTGGGGAAGCGCTTGTGGACCGCGTCGAACTGGATCATGAGTTGTCCCTTGCCCGGCTGTATAACGTCATGCAGAGTTCTCGGTGTCTGAATAGTTTGTCAATGTCTCCGCGTTAATCCGAGGTAACGGATGCCCGGTAGGCAAGATCCAGTGTCCTGATTGAGGGGAGTTTGGGCCTTATGTCGTCTCGGATCGTGGACGCCGCCGATGCCATGGTGTCCGGGAGCTCCGATCTCGTCGTCCTCGACGGGGTCGGCTTCGGGGTCGCCGACGTCGTCCGGCTCGCCGACGGGGACGCGCGGCCGGTTCCCGGCACCGACGCCATGAAGCGCGCCACCGAGTCCTGGGACGCGGCCCGCCAGATCGCCGCGACCGGCCGCGTCTACGGCCGCTCGACCGGCGTCGGCGCCAACCGGAACGAGGACGTGCCCACCGAGGCGGCGGCAGAACACGGCCTGCGCCTGCTCCGCAGCCACGCCGGCGCGATCGGCGACGAACTCCCGGCCCGCGAGGTCCGCGCCATGCTCGCCGTCCGCGCGAACCAGCTCCTCGCCGGCGGCGCCGGCCTGCGCCCGACCGTCGTCACCGCCCTGTGCGAGGCCCTGGAGAGCGGGGTGCATCCGGCCGTCAACGAGTTCGGTTCGGTGGGCACCGGGGACATCGCCGCACTCGCCCAGGTGGGACTGGCCCTGGTCGGGGAGCGGCCCTGGCGGGGGACGGACCGGGACGCGGCCGGCGTCCCCGAGCCCCAACCCCTCGACAACAACGACGCGTTGGCGCTCATCAGCAGCAACGCCCTCACCCTCGGACAGGCCGCGCTCGCGCTGCACGAACTGCGCGGACTGATCGGTGCCACGCAGGTCGTCGGGGCCCTGTCGCTGCTCGCCGTGGACGGGTCGCACGAGCCGTTCGCCGCGCCCGTGCACGCCCACCGCCCGCACCGGGGCTCGGTCGAAGTCGCCCGCCGGATGCGGGAGTTGATCGGTGCCGCCGACCGGCCCACCCCTCCGCTCGGGCGCATCCAGGACCCGTACGGCTTCCGGTGCCTGCCGCAGATCCACGGGCCCGCGCACGACGCGGCGGACGCGCTGGAGGAGGTGCTCGCGATCGAGATCAACGCGGCCGCCGAGAACCCCTTCATCTCCGCCGAGGACATGACCGCCTACCACCACGGCGGCTTCTACCAGGCCCAACTCGTCCTCGCCCTGGACCACTTCAGGCTCGCGCTGACCCAGGTGGCCCGGCTGTCGACCTCGCGGCTCTCCTCCCTCAACGAGCCCGCGTTCACCCGCCTCAGGCCCTTCCTCGCCGACAGCGAACCCGCCTCCTCCGGCGTGATGATCCTGGAGTACGCCGCCGCGGCGGCCCTCGGCGACCTGCGCGCGTTCTCCGCTCCCGCCTCGCTCGGGCACGCTGTACTCTCCCGGGGCGTCGAGGAACAGGCCAGCTTCGCCTCGCTCGCCGCCCGTCAGACACTGCGCGCCTGCCGCGCGTACCGTCTCGTCGTCGGCTGCGAACTCGTCGCCGCCGTACGGGCGTTGCGCCAGCGCGACCTGCGGCCCGACCCGGAACTGCCGGTCGGGCGCGCGCTGGAACTCGCCGAGGCGGTGCTCGACGACGACCCGGCGGACCGGCCGCTCACGGACGACGTGACGGCGGCGGCCGGACTGCTGGACCGGTTCACCGAGATCTGGAGGGGGAACACGGCATGACCGTGGATGGGAGTCTGGACGAGACGGTGGACGCGATCCTGGAGGGGACCTTGGACACGAGTACGGGTGCGATCGACAGCCCGGCCGCACGGTTGCAGACGCTCTTCGAGGGGCACCGGCTCACCCCGACCCAGCGGCGCATCGCCCACAGCATGGTGCGGCGCGCGGCGGAGGTGCCGTTCCTGTCCAGTGTGGAACTCGCCGAACTCGCCGGCGTCAGCCAGCCCTCCGTGACCCGCTTCGCGGTCGCGCTCGGCTTCGACGGCTACCCGGCGCTGCGCAAGCACCTCCGCGAGGTCGCGCCCGCCGAGTCGGCCCCGGACACGGCGTCGTACAACGAGTACCAGCAGGCCGTAGAGGCCGAGATCGAGAACCTCAGGCACCTCTCCGAGATACTGGCCGATCCCCGCCCGGTCGCCAAGGCGGGCCGGCTGCTCGCCGCCTCGCGCCCGCTGCCCGTCCTCGGACTGCGCGCGGCGGCCTCCCAGGCGTACGGCTTCGCGTACTTCGCCGCCAAGGTGCACCCGGACGTACGGCTGCTCAACGAGGGCGGCACGATGATCCACGACCGCATCGACGCGGCCGTCCGGGCCGGTGCCACCGCTCTGCTCTGCTTCGCGCTGCCCCGGCATCCGCGCGAGGTCGTCGACACCCTGGCGTACGCGCGGGAGGCGGGCCTGACCGTCGTCACCGTCGCGGACTCGGCGTTCGCGCCCGTCGCCAAGGTGTCCGACCTGCTGATCCCGGCCGCCGTCGGCACCGGGCTCGCCTTCGACACGGCGTGCGCGCCGATGCTGCTGGGGCGGGTCCTCCTTGAGGCGATGTGCGACGACCTGCCGGACGCGCAGGCCCGGCTGGAGGAGTTCGACGCGCGGGCGGCGGCACGGGGGCTGTTCGTGGAGTGACGGGCGTGACCGTGACCTGGCAGGCGTGAAAGGACGGGCGTCAAGTGCCTTGTGCGGACGTGCTGTTCGGTGTCGGGGCCGCCCGGGGCGTGGTGGCCGGGCGGCCCCTTCGCGTCAGGAGGTGACGCGGCGCAGGAGCTTCTGCGCCACCGGCAGCAGCGCCCAGCACAGGGACGCCCAGTGCGTGACCAGGGCGACGGGGATCGAGACGGCGAACGTCACGATCGTCGCGTCCACCCACGCCAGGGTCTCCGCGATCACCTCGCGCGGGGCGTCCTGGCGCAGCAGCCCGGACTGGCGCAGATCCGCGACGGTCAGTCTGAAGCACAGGCCGGTCAGGGCCTGGCCGGCCGCGTACACGATGAACTGGGTCCGGAACGCGTCCGCCTCGCTGGTCAGCAGTTTCGTGGTGAACGGTGTGACGACGATCAGCAGCAGCCACAGCAGGTTCCAGCGGATGGCCCCGCCGGACAGGCCCCTCACGTACCGGAACACGCGCTGGTGCAGCATCCACTGCATGGCGATGGCCGCGAAGCTGACCAGGAACGCGACGTACTCCGTCAGGTGCTCGCGCAGGAAGTGCCGCACGCCCGCGTCGCCGTGCGCGTCCGCGCCCGGGACCGGCAGTTCGAGGGCCAGCAGGGTGATGGCGATGGCCACCACCGCGTCCGAGAAGTAGATCAGCCGCTCCGGACTCGCCGGTTCGATCCGCCCGGCCGGCTCGGCGGGTCTGGTGGGTTCGGACGGCTCGGCCGACCCGGCCGACCCGGCCGACCCGGTTGATCCGGTCGGTTCGGTCGTCGTGTCGGGGGCGCTCATGCGATGGCCTGTCCGGCCGCGGTCGCGTTCGCGGCGGCGGCCTTGGCCCGGGCCGCGTAACGGCCGGAGAGGACGAACGGGACGACGAACGCCAGCACCTGGGCGGCGACCAGCGGCGCCGTCGCGGAGTGGTCGTAGCCGACCACGAGGGCGCAGGCGAGCGCGCCGAGCGCGAACGCGGACGCCCATATGGTCGTCAGGACCATGTTGACCCGGATGAAGCGCGGCGAGTGCCAGAACTCCGGTGCCACCTCCGCGCGGGCGAAGGCCAGCGTGAAGGGGCGGCGCACGGCGAGGGAGGCCAGGGCGGTGGCCGCCAGGGTGGCGTTCGCCAGCGCGCAGATCCAGTGCCGCAGTCCCGACGCCGGGTCCGCCAGCGCGACGACGGCCATGACCACGAAGAAGGCGCAGGTGGCGGCGCCCAGCAGATCGACGCTCCGGGCGCGGAGCTGCCCTGCGAGCAACCAGAGCGCGGCCAGTGCGGCGGCGCCCGTGCCCAGTCGCCAGTCGACCGGGCTCAGGGCCGCGTAACACAGCCAGGGTGCGAAACCGCGGACGTAGTTCACCGGTGTTTTCCTCCACGAGTCCAAGAGCAGCCGTACCGGGGAGTCCAATGTTGGACGGTTGGATTATGACCGTCCAACTCTCGACCGTCCAGTCATGGTTAGTGAAAGTCCGGACGGTAGGGTGAGGTCATGAGCCTGCCCCACGCCCTCCTCGGGCTCCTCTCCGAGCAGCCCGCCAGCGGCTACGACCTGCTCAAGCGGTTCGACGAGGGGCTGTCGGCCGTGTGGCCCGCCCAGAAGAGCCAGGTCTACAGCGAGCTGGCCAAGCTCGACGAGAACGGGCTGATCGAGATCACCGGCACCGGCGCCCGCCAGCGCCGCGAGTACGGCATCACCGACGCGGGCCGCGCCGAACTGCGCCGCTGGCTCACCGAATCCGACGTCGACCTCGCCTTCCGCAGCGCGGCCCTGCTCCGCGTCTTCTTCCTGTGGACCCTCGACCGCGGCGAGGGCGCCGCGTACCTGGAGAAGTTCGCCGACCACAACCACCAGCGGCTCACCGCGATGCAGGCCATCCTCGACAACGCGGAGTGGGTGGGCGACCCCGTCCAGATCTGCGGCTGGCTCATGCTCGAATACGGCCTGCGGGGTTCCGAGACCGCCGAGCAGTGGGCCCGCTGGGCCGCCGGCGAACTCACCGAGCGCCTGGACACGCCCTCCTGACCCGGGGCGGGGGTGGCATCCGGGTGCGGGCGAAATAGCCCGTTCTCAGACTCGTCTCACGTTCGCTCACTAGTCTCCCGGCCCGACACAACTGTGCCGGGACGACCAGGAGGCAGGACGTGGCACGCGGAGATCGCGGAGATCGCAGAGTCCAGGGACTGGCCCGAGTGGCCGTCGTCGTACGGGCCGGAGCCGCCCCGCTGTGGTGGTTCGGGGTGCTGGCCGCGGGCGTCGGAGTGCTGCCGTCGGGCATCACCGGGCGCCGGATCGGGGTGATGGCGGGGGCCGCCCTGTTCATCCTCGCGGCGGCCGTCGTGTCGTACGTGCGCCGTCGGCGCTACATAGCCCTCGCCCGTGGCGCCGCCCGGGCCGGCAAGCACGACGTGCTCCAGGACCGCGCGGTGTCGGTGCGCAACTGGCGCCGCGCGCACCGCTGGTGGCTCGTCCTCGCCTTCGCGCTCGCGCTGGGCAGCGGGTTCGCCGTCCCGGCGGCGGGCGGCATGCTGCTCGCCGGGGCCGGCACCGGCCTGCGGCTGAAGGCCGCCTGGCTGGGGCGCCGGGAACGGGCCGAGGACGTCTTGCTGTGGATCCGCGTGGACTGGCTGGACGGGCGGGGCGGTGCCCCCGCCGGGAAGTCCGTCAAGGGCTACCGCTCCACCGGTATCGCCGCGGGCGACGCCACCCCGGGCGGGGCGCGCCGCCGCGGCGACGTCTACGTCTGACCGGTCTCCTGACCCGGTCTTCAGACCTCCAGATCGGCCTCGATCCGCTTCAGCTGGTGGCGGGCCATCGCCAGGTTGCTGCGGCCGGCGTCCAGCACCAGGTACAGGAACAGCCCGTTGCCGCCGCGGCCCTTGATCAGCCGGATCAGGTGGTACTGGCTGGAGAGGGTGATCAGGATGTCCTCGATCTCGCCCTTCAGGCCGAGGTGCTCCATGGTGCGCATCTTGGCGCGCACCACGTCGGTGTTGCCTGCGGCGGCGACGCCGAGGTCGAAGGTCTTGCTGCCGCCCATCGTGCCGAGCGCCATACCGCTGGTGTAGTCGACGAGCGCGACGCCGGTCGCGCCCTCGATGGAGGTCAGCGCCTCTTTGAGCGAGGTTTCGGTGTTGGCCATGACAGTGCTCCCTTGGGTCCGTTCAACTTTCCGTGGTGGTGCGCGCGTTGGTCGTTGCGGTGGTGCGTGGTGCGCGCGCTGTTCTCGGTCGTGCGGTGGTGGCTCTGGTGGGCTCCTTGACCGGCGCCGCGTCGGCCCGCTCCGCCGCCTCGGTCGTCGCCGCCGCCTCGGCGTCGACCAGTTCCCCGATCCGGGCCCCCGAGCGGCGGCTCTCCAGCAGCAGCCGGCCGACGTTCACGCTGTCCTGCGCGAGCACGGTCAGCACGGCGCCCCGGCCCGCCGCGCAGGTCACGACATAGCCGTAGACCCCGCGCACCAGCAGCTCGCGGAAGTCGCCCTGCCCGGTCGCGTCCGCCATCCGTACGGCCACGCCGAGCGCCGTCACGGTCAGCGCCGCGACCCGCTCCGGCTCGACGCCCGGGGTGTCCTGGGCCAGCACGAGACCGTCGACACCCGCCGCGAGCGCCCCCGTCAGCTGCGGCACCCGGGCTCTCAACCGCCGCAGCTCGTCCAGGACTTCGGCCTCGGCGGCCATCGGCTCTCTCCTCTCGGCGCGTGCTCGCTGCCACTCAAAGGGCCTCCAGCGCATCCCTGAGCCTCTTCAGCAATGTGATGTCGGGGTCGGTGACGTCGGGCGGCGGCATGACGGCGGGCGGCGCGGGCGGCCGGGGCGAGACGAGCCCCGCCGACACCAGCCGCCGGACGTCCAGCAGCGTGGGGTAGGCCCGCCGGCCCAGCAGCCGCGCGATCTCCGGCGCCGTCCGCACCCCGTCCACCCACGCCAGTACGGCGGCCTGCCGGGGGGTGACCGGCGGGGGCGCGACGGGGTCGGTCCGCACCAGCGGCGCGCCGTCCGTCGCCGCGTCCGGCCAGACGCGGTGCAGCAGTTCGCGGCGGCGCAGCGTCTCGCGCTCCAGTGCGGCCACCGGAACCGGCCGCACGGAACCCAGCGGATGCGTGACCCCGTACCGGAAACGCCCCGGGGTGCTGCTCGGCGCGAGCACGAAGTACGCCGCGTCGTACAGCGCCCCGAGCTGGCACAGTTCCAGCGCGCCCGCGCCGATCAGGCCGCCGTCCAGCAGCAGCCGGGTGGTGTCGTGCCGGTCGTCGGTCGCGTCGGTCGCGGCCTGCCAGGCCTCGGCGCGCAGGGTGCCGTGCGCGGTGAGGAGCAGGTCGAGTCCGGGAGCGGAGGGGCTCTCGGCGTGCACCACCCGGCCCGCGACGAGATGCAGACTGCCGCGCTCGCGGACGAGGACGCCGGTGGCCTCCTCGGTCGCGAGCCGGGTCAGCATCGGCGAGACCCCGCCCCAGGCCCGGTCGATCGCGGCGGCCTTGTCCCGTACCGGCAGCCGGGGCGGCGGGGTGGTCGGCGTGGTCCTGAGCGCGGTCATCCCAGCACCAGCCGTCCCGCCATCTCGCCGAGGCGGATCCGGGCCAGCGCGAGATTGCCCTCCGCGCGGGCCAGCCACAGATGCAGGAACACACTGCTGTCGAACGACGTCCGCACGAACCGCAGGACGTGATAGCTGTCCCGGTTGCTGACGATCAGATCCTCCAGCGGAGGATCGTCGGCCTCCTCCCCGTCCTGCGCCTCGGACGCGAACGCCCGGTGCTCGGCCGCCAGCCGCGCCAGTTCCGCGGCCTCCGCCGCGCTGGCCTCCTGGTCGCCGCCGGGCGACTCTCCCACGACGCCCAGGGCCAGCCCGCTGGTCCAGTCGACCAGGGCGGCGCCCCGGGCACCGGGCAGCCGCATCGCCTCCAGTAAGCACTCGTCGATTCCGGGCACCGTGGCTCCCCTCCCGCCTGCGGTTCGGCTGAGTGACCACGAAGCTACGCACCGTGTGGCCGAGGGGTGAGGGATCCGGCATTTTCCGGTGGAACATGCCCCGAGTGACTAAGGTGGGTCAACTGACCCCGTTTCCCCACCAGTTCAACCCCATGGTCACGGGGGTGCGTCAATGGCGCCCGGGTGCGTGAAGGGTGGTGAGCGCGGCGGCGTGCGCCCCTCCGGATTCGGCCACGATCTCCGCCATCGTCTGCGGCTGCCGCACGGTCGCGAACGCCACACCTCCCGAACCGTCCGGCACGAAGCCGTAAATGCCGGGCCTGGCAAGGGAGTTGTAGGCGTAGTGGGCCGTGAAGTAGTACGCCCCGGTGTCCAGCGCCGCCACATGGTCGCCCTGCTCAAGGAGCGGCAGCGCGCAGCCCTCCGCCAGCAGATCACCCGCGAAACAGGCCGGACCGGCGACGTCCTGCACCACCGCGGCCCCCGACTTGGGCCGCCCCTTCGCGTCGTAGGCGGCGACCCGCAGTGGCCACGACCGCGGCGCGTACACCGTCCGGGGCGCCACCTGCACCCCCGCGTGGGTGACCGCGATCGGCCGCCCGCCGGCGCTCTTCGTGTACTCGACCCGGGCCACCACCGTCCCCTGCTTGGCCAGCAGCGACCGCCCGAACTCGGTCACCAGCCCGTACCGCCCGTCGAACAGCCCCGGCACGGTCTCCTTGAGCAGCCGCGCGTACTGCGCGTACGTCGGACTCGTCGCGTCCGCGTCGAAGGCCACCCCCAGCCCGCCGCCGATGTCGAGCGTGTCGATCTGCCGGCGCCCGAGCCGCCCGTTGATCTCCTCCGCCAGCGTGTACGTCTCCGCGACGCCCCGCGCCAGCAGCTCCGGCGGGATGCCCTGCGACCCGGTGTGCGCGTGCAGCCGGGTCAGCCACGGCCGCTCGGCGAACGCCCGCACCACCCACTCGCGCGCCCCCTCGTCCCGCAGTGCCACCCCGAACTTCGAGGTCGCCGTCGCCGTGGAGAGCGCGGCGATCGACCCGGCGCCGATCTGCGGGTTGACCCGGATCCCGACCGGCGAACGACTGTCCGCCGACCTCATCAGCCCGTCGATCCGCGCCAGTTCCTGCGGGTTGTCGACGTTCACCGCGATCCCCAGCGCCAGCGCCTCGCGCAGCTCCGCCGGTGTCTTCGCCGGCGCGTCGAACACGGTCCGCTCCGGCCGTACGCCCGCCGCCCGCGCCAGCGCCAGTTCGCCGGGGCTCGCCACCTCCGCGCCGATGCCCTCCTCGCGCAGCAGCCGCACCACCGCCACCATCGGGTTCGCCTTCACCGCGAACGCGTGCAGCACCGGTGTCCCCGGCGCCGTCACCGCGTCGAACGCCGCCCGCAGCGCTGCCGCCGACTCCCGGATCCCGGTGACGTCCAGCAGCGCGGCGATGGGCGACTCCGGTCCCAGCAGCCCCTGTTCGAGGGCGGCCCGCACCGCCCGGTCCCGCCGCGCCGCCCGCTCGGCGCCGTCCGTGTGACCCTGGTGTACGTCGTTCACCGTGTCCCCCGTCGTGTCGTTGCCCGTGCTCGTCACATCCAGCCAAACATCCCGAGGCCGCCCACATCGGCGCCGCCATGTATTGACTAGTTCTATTCAGAGCGCCAGGATGTGAATAACCGCAGTAAGAATCGCAGTGAACAACCGCGGTGGAACCGCGGCAGAGACGCGTACACAGATCCGCTGAGAGCAGTCCGCTAGGAGGCAGACCATGTCAGGACCCCGCCCCGTACGAGCACCGCGCGGTACGGAACTGAGCGCCCTGGGATGGCAGCAGGAAGCCGCCCTGCGGATGCTGCAGAACAACCTGGACCCCGAGGTCGCCGAACACCCCGACAAGCTCGTCGTCTACGGCGGCACCGGCAAGGCCGCCCGCGACTGGCGCTCCTACGACGCCATGGTCCGCACCCTGCGCACCCTCAAGCAGGACGAGACGATGCTCGTCCAGTCCGGCCGCCCGGTCGGCGTCATGCAGACCCACGAGTGGGCCCCGCGCGTCCTCATCGCCAACTCCAACCTCGTCGGCGACTGGGCCAACTGGGAGGAGTTCCGCCGCCTTGAGGCCCTCGGCCTCACCATGTACGGCCAGATGACCGCCGGTTCGTGGATCTACATCGGCACCCAGGGCATCCTCCAGGGCACCTACGAGACCTTCGCCGCCGTCGCCGCCAAGAAGTTCAACGGCACCCTCGCCGGGACCATCACCCTCACCGCCGGCCTCGGCGGCATGGGCGGCGCCCAGCCCCTCGCGGTCACCATGAACGACGGCGTCGCGATCTGCATCGACGTCGACCCGCGCGCCATCGAGCGCCGCATCGAGCACCGCTACCTCGACGTCCGCGCCGACTCCCTCGCGCACGCCCTCCAGCTCGCCGTCGAGGCCCGCGACGCCCGCCGCCCGCTCTCCATCGGCCTGCTGGGCAACGCCGCCGAACTGCTCCCGCAGATGCTCGCCGAGGGCGCCCCCATCGACATCGTCACCGACCAGACCTCGGCCCACGACCCGCTGGCCTACCTCCCCGTGGGCATCGCCTTCGAGGACATGGCCGACGAGGCCGCCAAGGACCCGGCGGGCTTCACCACCCGCGCCCGTGAGTCCATGGCCAAGCACGTCGAGGCCATGGTCGGCTTCATGGACGCCGGCGCCGAGGTCTTCGACTACGGCAACTCGATCCGCGGCGAGGCCCAACTCGCCGGATACGAGCGGGCGTTCGCCTTCCCCGGCTTCGTCCCCGCCTACATCCGCCCGCTCTTCTCCGAGGGCAAGGGCCCCTTCCGCTGGGCCGCCCTGTCCGGCGAGGCCTCCGACATCGCCAAGACCGACAAGGCGATCCTCGACCTCTTCCCGGAGAACGAGTCCCTGCACCGCTGGATCAAGCTGGCCGGTGAACGCGTCCACTTCCAGGGCCTGCCCGCCCGCATCTGCTGGCTCGGCTACGGCGAGCGCGACAAGGCCGGCGAGCGCTTCAACGACATGGTGGCGAGCGGCGAGTTGGTGGCGCCCCTGGCCATCGGCCGCGACCACCTCGACTGCGGCTCCGTCGCCTCCCCCTACCGCGAGACCGAGGCCATGCTCGACGGCTCCGACGCCATCGCCGACTGGCCGCTGCTGAACGCCATGGTCAACGTCGCCTCCGGCGCCTCCTGGGTCTCCCTCCACCACGGCGGCGGTGTCGGCATGGGCCGCTCCATCCACGCCGGCCAGGTCTCGGTGGCCGACGGCACCAAGCTCGCCGGCGAGAAGATCCGCCGCGTCCTGACCAACGACCCGGGCATGGGCGTCATCCGCCACGTCGACGCGGGCTACGACATCGCGGAGCGGGTCGCCGACGAGCGCGGCGTGCGGGTGCCGATGCGCGAGGGTGACGACGCGTGACCCTTCCGGGAGACGAGCGGCGCGGCGACTTTCCGACGGCGACCGGGACGGGGACGGGGACGGGGACGGGGAACCGGGCGCCGGCCGCGCCGGCCGGTGATTCCTTCCACTCGATGTGGCGCGACCTGCTCCCCATCGGCCGGCACCCCGACTCCGGCGGCTACCGCCGGTTCGCCTGGACGGACGCCGACGCCGCATGCCGGGCCTGGTTCGAGGAGCAGGCCCGGGCCCGCGGCCTGACCTACGAACTCGACCGCAACGGCAACCAGTGGGCCTGGCTCGGCGACCCCGCCGCCGGGGACGCCGTCGTCACCGGGTCGCATCTCGACTCGGTGCCGGACGGCGGGGCCTTCGACGGACCCCTCGGTGTCGTGTCGTCGTTCGCCGCGCTCGACGAACTGCGCGGCAGGGGCGTCGAGTTCGGCAAGCCGCTCGCCATCGTCAACTTCGGCGACGAGGAAGGCGCGCGCTTCGGGCTCGCCTGCGTCGGCTCGCGGCTGGCTGCCGGGCAGCTCACCGTCGAGCAGGCGCACCGCCTGACGGACGGCGACGGGATCACACTGCCGCAGGCCATGGCCGCGGCGGGCTACGACGCCGACGCCATCGGCCCCGACCCCGAACGGCTCGCCCGCATCGGCGCGTTCGTCGAACTCCACGTCGAACAGGGCCGCGCGCTGGACCTGTCCGGCGACCGGGTCGGCATCGCCAGCGCCATCTGGCCGCACGGCCGGTGGCGGTTCGACTTCCGGGGCGAGGCCAACCACGCCGGCACCACCCGCCTGGTGGACCGGCGCGACCCCATGCTGTCGTACGCCGAGACCGTGCTCGCCGCCCGCCGCGAGGCCCAACTCGCCGGTGCCGTCGCCACGTTCGGGAAGATCGCCGTCGAGCCGAACGGCGTCAACGCCATCCCCTCCCTGGTGCGCGGCTGGCTCGACTCCCGCGCCGCCGACCAGGACACCCTGGACACGGTGGTCACCGGCGTCGAGAAGGCGGCCCGCGAGTACGCCGAGGCGCACGGCGTCGACCTCGACGTCGTCCGGGAGTCCTTCACCCCCGTCGTCGAGTTCGACCACGCCCTGCGCGACGAACTCGCCCGCGTCCTGGGCAAGGACACCGACCTCAAGGTCCCCGTCCTGGGCACCGGCGCCGGACACGACGCCGGAATCCTCTCCGGGAGCATCCCGACCGCCATGCTGTTCGTGCGCAACCCCACGGGCGTCTCGCACTCCCCGGCCGAGTTCGCGGCCGAGGACGACTGCGTGGCCGGGGTGACCGCACTCGCCGACGTACTGGAAGGGCTGGCCCGCAGGTGACGCACCCCGACACGCGGACGTACTGGCTGGAACACGCCTGGCTCGACACCAACGTCGAGCCGGGCGTCGCCCTGGAGGTGGGCGACGGACGGATCGCGGCCGTCCGCACGGGCGTGGAGGGCCCGCCCCCCGGGGCCGAGATCCTGCGCGGACTCACCCTCCCCGGGCTCGCCAACGCCCACAGCCACGCCTTCCACCGCGCCCTGCGCGGCACCGTCCAGGTCGGCTCCGGCACCTTCTGGACCTGGCGGGAGCTCATGTACTCCTTCGCCGACCGGCTCACCCCGGACACCTACCACGCACTGGCCCGCGCGGTGTACGCCGAGATGGCGCTCGCCGGGATCACGGCGGTCGGCGAGTTCCACTACGTGCACCACGCCCACGGCGGCACCCGCTACGCCGACCCCAACGCGATGGGTGAGGCCCTCCTCGCCGCCGCCTCCGAAGCCGGCATCCGCATCACCCTCCTCGACACCGCCTACCTCTCCTCCGGCTTCGGACAGCCCCCCAACCACCACCAGCTCCGCTTCTCCGACGGCAGCGCGGAGGCCTGGGCCGAACGCTCTTCACTTCTCAAGGAACGGGATCACGCGCGGATCGGCGCCGCCGTCCACTCCGTACGGGCCGTGCCCGCCGGCGAGTTGGCGACCGTGGCCCAGTGGGCCCAGGAGCGGCGGGCCCCGCTCCACGTCCATCTGTCCGAGCAGACCGCCGAGAACGACGCCTGCCGCGCCGCCCACGACCTGACGCCCACCCAACTCCTCGCCGAACACGGGGTGTTGGGCCCGCGCACCACGGGCGTCCACAACACCCACCTCACCGACGAGGACATCGCGCTGCTCGGCTCGACCGGCACGGGCACCTGCATGTGCCCGACGACCGAACGCGACCTCGCGGACGGCATCGGCCCCGCGGTCGCCCTCCAGCGGGCCGGCTCCCCGCTCTCCCTCGGCTCCGACAGCCACGCCGTCATCGACCTGCTCGAAGAGGCCCGCGCGATGGAGCTGAACGAGCGCCTGCGCACCCGCACCCGGGGCCACTGGACAGCGGCGGCCCTGCTCCGCGCGGCCTCCGCCGACGGCCACGCGGCCCTCGGCTGGGACGAGGCGGGCAGCCTCACGGAAGGCGCCCTCGCCGACTTCACGACGATCGCGCTCGACTCCGTCAGAACAGCGGGGCCGGTGCCCAGGCTCGGCGCCGAGACCGCCGTATTCGCGGCGACGGCGGCCGACGTACGGCACACCGTCGTGGGCGGGCGACACGTCGTACGCGACGGGGCGCACGCGCTCGTCCCGGATGTGCCGCAAGCGCTCGCGCGCGCAGTCGAAGCCCTGCGGGCCTGACCACCACCCACGAGGACACGATGAGCAGCAGCACCGTCATCACCAACATCGCCACACTCGTCACCAACGACCCCTCCCTCGGTGATGGTTCGCCCCTCGGTCTGGTCCAGGACGCGGCCGTCGTCATCGACGGCGACCACGTCGTGTGGACCGGTGAATCAAGCAAAGCACCCGCCACTGACAATCGGGTCGACGCAGGTGGGAGAGCGGTCCTGCCCGGCTTCGTCGACTCGCACTCGCACCTCGTCTTCGCGGGCGACCGCACGCAGGAGTTCAACGCCCGGATGTCCGGGCGGGCCTACAGCGCGGGCGGCATCCGCACGACGGTCGCGGCCACCCGCGCCGCGAGCGACGCGGAGCTGGAGGCCAACCTCACCCGCTACCTCGACGAGGCCCTGCGCCAGGGCACGACCACCTTCGAGACCAAGTCCGGCTACGGCCTGACGGTCGCCGACGAGTCCCGCGCCCTGCGGATCGCCGCCGCGCACACCGACGAGGTGACCTACCTCGGCGCGCACATCGTCGCGCCCGACCGCGCCGACGACCCCGCCGCGTACGTGTCGCTCGTCACCGGCGAGATGCTCGACGCCTGCGCCCCGTACGCCCGTTGGATCGACGTGTTCTGCGAGAAGGGCGCCTTCGACGGCGACCAGGCGCGGGCGATCCTGACCGCAGGCAAGGCGAAGGGCCTGCGCCCGCGCATCCACGCCAACCAGCTCTCCTACGGCCCCGGCGTCCAGCTCGCCGTGGAACTGGACGCGGCCAGCGCCGACCACTGCACCCACCTCACGGACGCGGACGTCGACGCGCTGGCGAGCGGCCGTACCGTCGCGACCCTGCTGCCCGGCGCCGAGTTCTCGACCCGGGCCCAGTGGCCGGACGCGCGCCGGCTCCTGGACGCGGGGGTCACGGTCGCGCTGTCCACCGACTGCAACCCGGGCTCGTCGTTCACCTCCTCGGTGCCGTTCTGCATCGCGCTGGCGGTGCGGGACATGGGCATGACCCCGGACGAGGCGGTGTGGTCGGCCACGGCGGGCGGAGCGGCGGCCCTGCGGCGCGAGGACGTGGGCCGGATCGCGCCCGGCGCCCGCGCCGACCTGATCCTGCTGGACGCGCCCAGCCATGTGCACCTGGCCTACCGGCCGGGCGTGCCGCTGGTCAGCGGAGTGTGGCGGCGCGGAATCCGGACGCTCTGAGGGCGGCGGGCCCGCTGAAAGCAGGCTGAGGCCGTGGTGAAACCGGCCGGGCGCAGGCTCTGTTCCACAACAGACGCCCGCCCACTCCCGTCCGAGGAGCACACCACCATGGCCATCGAACTCACCCTCACCGACAAGGACAAGGCCACCCTGCGCACCGCCGCGTTCGGCGCCGTGTCGCTGCTGGTCGCCGCCGGTGCCACCGGATCGCCGCACCGGATCGCCACCCGGGGCAGCATCGCGCTGTCCTCGGCGACCGGCCGGGTCGGCCACGTCCTCGCCGAGAAGTCGAAGACCGAGGGCCTGGACGGCAGGTCCGCGGCCGAGATCGCCGACCGGGTGCTGCCCGCCCTGACCGCGACCACGGCGCTCCTCAGGGAACAGGACCCGGCCGAGGCCGACAACTTCCGCTCCACCGTCCTGGTCGCCGTGGAAGAGGCCGTACGGGGCGTCAAGGGCGAACCCGGGCCCGTCATGAACGAGATGATCCGCAAGATCACCGCGGCCCTCGACGCCGCCTGATCCGCGCGGCAAGGGCGCCGAAGCCTCCCGGCCGTGTCCGTGGCCCGCGCGGACACGGCCGTAGGGTGCTCGCCATGAGCATCATCGGGGTTGGTATCGACGTGGCCGAGATCGACCGGTTCGCGGCGTCGCTGGCGCGCACACCCGGGATGGCCCGACGCCTGTTCCTGGACAGCGAGTTGCTGCTGCCGAGCGGGGAACGCCGCGGACCCGCCTCCCTCGCCGCCCGCTTCGCCGCGAAGGAGGCCCTCGCGAAGGCACTGGGCGCCCCGGCCGGGCTCCTGTGGACGGACGCCGAGATCTACGTCGAGGACAGCGGACAGCCCCGCCTGCGCGTGACGGGCACGGTCGCGGCCCGCGCCGCCGAACTGGGCGTCCGCTCCTGGCACGTGTCGTTGAGCCATGACGCGGGGGTGGCCTCGGCGGTGGTGATCGCGGAGGGGTGACGGGGGCGGGGAACCGTGAGCCCCCGCGTGCGTTCCCTGCACCCCCCGGGGCAGACTCGACCGCATGCGTACTGCGTACAGCGTGGAGACGGTGAGGGCGGCCGAACGGCGGCTGATGGCACGGCTGCCTGACGGCGCGCTCATGCAGCGCGCGGCGGCCGGACTGGCCGTCGCCTGCGCCCAGTTGACGGGCCGGGTCTACGGCAGCCGGGTCGCGCTGCTGGTCGGCAGCGGGGACAACGGCGGCGACGCGCTCTACGCGGGCGCCCGGCTGGCCCGGCGCGGCGCGGCCGTCACGGCGGTGTTGCTCGCCCCCGACCGCACCCACGCGCGCGGGCTCGTGGCGCTGCTCCGCGCGGGCGGCCGAACCGTGTCGCCGGACAATGCCCAAGGGCCGGTCCTGCGCGCCGATCTGGTCCTCGACGGGATCGTCGGGATCGGCGGCCGGGGCGGACTGCGCCCGGACGCCGCGCGGCTCGCGACCCTCGCCGGGGACTCCCGGGGTGCCGTCGTCGCCGTGGACCTGCCCAGCGGCGTCGAGGCGGACACGGGCGAGGTACGGGGCGCGGCGGTCCGGGCCGACCTCACCGTCACCTTCGGCACCCACAAACCCGGGCTGCTGATCGACCCCGCGCGCGGGTACGCCGGTTCCGTACGGCTCGTCGACATCGGACTCGGCGCCGAACTGCCCCCCGAACCCGAACTGGAGGCCCTGCAACACGCCGACGTAGCGGTGCTGCTGCCCGTGCCGGGCGCCGAGAGCGACAAGTACCGGCGCGGGGTGGTGGGCATCGCCGCCGGGTCCGGCCGCTACCCGGGCGCGGCCGTGCTCGCCGTCGCCGGAGCGCTGCGGGGCGGGGCCGGGGCCGTACGGTACGTCGGTCCGGCCGCGGACGCGGTGATCGCGCGGTTCCCCGAGGCCCTGGTGTCGGACCGGGGACCGGCCGAGGCGGGCCGGGTGCAGGCCTGGGTCGTCGGGCCGGGTGCGGGCGACGACGCGGCGACCGTGGCGGAGGTGGTGGCGGCCGACGTGCCGGTGCTCATCGACGCGGACGGCCTGCGGCTGGCGGATCCGGACGCCGTACGGGCCCGCAGGGCGCCGACGCTGATGACCCCGCACGCGGGCGAGGCCGCCGCGCTGCTCGGAGTACCGCGCGCCGAGGTCGAGGCGGCCCGTCTCACCTCCGCGCGGGAGTTGGCGCGCCGCTACGGGGCGACCGTGCTCCTCAAGGGCTCGACGACACTGGTCGCCGACTCCGGGGGCGGCGCGGTGCGGGTCAATCCGACGGGCACCGCCTGGCTGGCCACCGCGGGCAGCGGCGACGTCCTGTCGGGCCTCGCGGGCTCACTGCTGGCGGCGGGCCTGACGGCGTTCGACGCGGGCAGCGCGGGCGCGTACCTGCACGGCCTCGCGGGACGCCTGGCGGCGGACGGGGCACCGGCGGGAGCACACGACGTCGCGGAGGCCGTACGGACGGCGTGGCGGGACGTGAGGGACTGAACCCGTCCCGCGCGGACCGCGCCCACCGCTCCCACCCCACTCTCCCCACTCGTCAATAAGAGTGACCCCTCCGCGCGGCACCCGCCCACCGACCGGGCGTCACGTTTCTCTGATCGCATGATCAGTACACGAATCGCGCACAGAAGCATCGCGGTGCTGCTCACCGCGGTGATCGCCCTCCCGTTCGGGGCCACGACCGCCGCCGCCGACGGGCCGGTGCCGCCGGCGGCCGGACCCGGCGAGAGCGAGCTCGTGCCGGGGGTGCCTCCGGGGCCGTATCAGCCCTGGCAGATCGACACGCCCGACCAGGCCCTCGTACCGAAGGTGTACACACCCACCCCGGAGGAGGACCGGGTCGAGCCGAGGGACGCGGCGGCGGGGACGTACGCGCTCGTCGAGTACGTGCCGATCGGGGACGCCGTGGCGAAGGTCTCGTGCAGCAAACAGACCGGGCCCTACCAGCGGGGCGTGGAGCGGTGGCTGCGGCTGAAGGTGGACGGCCGGCAGTCGGCCGCCGACTGCGCGGCCATCAAGGCCTTCCAGAAGAAGCAGGGCATCAAGCCCGCGATCGGCTTCGCCGGACCCGTGACCTGGGCGCGGATGCAGCTCCTCGCCGCGAAGAACAACCCGAACGCGGCGGGCAAGTGCCCCGTCCGCGCGTACCGGGTCGCCTGTGTCGATCTCGACCGGCAGCTCACCTGGGTGCAGAAGGGCAAGAAGGTCGTCTTCGGGCCGGTGCCGATGCGCAGCGGACGTACCGGGCACGTCACCCGGGGCGGCTGGCACAAGATCTACTGGAAGCACAAGAACCACTGGTCGACGCTCTACAACAGCCCGATGCCGTATGCCCAGTTCTTCGACGGCGGCATCGCCTTCCACGCCGTCTACGGCAGCATCTACACCACCACCGGCTCCTGGGGCTGCGTCAACCTCCGGCTGGCCGACGCCCGCAAACTGTGGAACGTCCTCAAGAAGGGCGACCGCGTCTACGTCTGGGGCCACCGGCCCGGGAACTAGCCGGGCCTGCGGGACTGTCAGTCCCCTCTGAGAGACTGGGGGCGTCATGAACGAGACAGCAACTGTGCCGACCGCGCCCCTGCGCGCCCGCGCCGAGATCGACCTGGGCGCCCTGCGGGCCAATGTGCGGGCCCTGCGCGCCCTCGCGCCGGGCGCCGCCGTCATGGCCGTCGTCAAGTCCGAGGCGTACGGCCACGGCGCCCTGCCGTGCGCCCGCGCGGCCGTCGAGGCCGGGGCGACCTGGCTCGGTACGGCCACCCCCGAGGAGGCCCTCGACCTGCGGGCCCGCGCCGGGCTGCCGGCCGGGGTGCGGATCATGTGCTGGCTCTGGACACCCGGCGGGCCCTGGCGCGAGGCCATCGAGGCCGACCTCGACCTGTCGCTCAGCGACATGTGGGCGCTGCGCGAGGTCGTGGCCGCCGCCCGCGAAAGCGGCCTCCCCGCGCGCGTGCAGCTCAAGGCCGACACCGGACTGGGCCGCAACGGCTGCCAGCCCGGCGCCGACTGGGCCGAACTCGTGCGCGAGGCCCTGCGCGCGGAGGCCGAGGGCCTGCTCCGCGTCACCGGCCTCTGGTCGCACCTCGCCTGCGCGGACGAACCCGGACATCCCTCCGTGGACGCCCAACTCGCCCTCTTCCGCGAGATGGTCGCGTACGCCGAGGACCAGGGCGTACGGCCCGAGGTCCGGCACATCGCCAACTCGCCCGCCACCCTCACCCGCCCCGACTCCCACTTCGACCTCGTCCGCACAGGCATCGCCGTCTACGGCGTCTCGCCCATCCCGGAGCAGGGTTCCCCGGCCGACTTCGGGCTGCGGCCGGTGATGACCCTGAAGGCGTCCGTGGCCCTGGTGAAGCAGGTGCCGGGCGGGCACGGCGTCAGCTACGGCCACCACTACGTCACCCCGGGCACGACGACCCTCGGCCTCATCCCCGTCGGCTACGCGGACGGCATCCCCCGGCACGCCTCCGGCACCGGCCCGGTGCTGGTCGGCGGCAAGTGGCGCACGGTCGCGGGCCGGGTCGCCATGGACCAG
Organism: Streptomyces sp. NPDC091280; assembly: GCF_044768565.1. Classification (NCBI taxonomy): domain Bacteria; kingdom Bacillati; phylum Actinomycetota; class Actinomycetes; order Kitasatosporales; family Streptomycetaceae; genus Streptomyces; species Streptomyces sp. NPDC091280. Next base: position 796,393 of record NZ_JBIVUZ010000001.1, on the reverse strand, counting down.
TTCGTCGTGGACCTCGGCGGGGACGAGCCGGAGGCCGGGGCGGAGGCGATCCTCTTCGGCCCCGGGGACCGCGGCGAGCCCACCGCCGAGGACTGGGCGCAGGCGGCCGGGACCATCGCCTACGAGATCGTGACCCGCATCGGAACACGCGTTCCGCGCGTCTACGTCGATGAGGACGGCGTCGATGAGGACGTCCCGGTGGACGACGAGGCCGCCCTCGTCGATCGGGTCGTCCCTGGGTATGAGGCAGACGACGCAGCGCGGGACCGGGACGGGAAGAGGAGCGGCACGTGAGCGAGAGCAGTGCGGAGGCGGTCGCCGCGGTCGCCTCCGCCGCCACGGGGGCGACGGGCAACTGGCGCAAGGTGACCGGGATCGCGGGCGCCGCGATAGGCGTGATCGCCGCCGGTGCCGCGGCCGGTGTCGCCATAGAGCGGATGACGGTCGGGCGCAGCATGCGCGAGCGGGCGCGGCTGGCACTCGACTCCACGGGACCGTACGGCTCGCTGCGCGGCGTCCCCGGCACGGCCCGCGCGGAGGACGGCACCGAGCTGTACTACGAGGTCGACGACATCGAGCCCGAGATCGCCGCCGTCACCCCCAGGCGCCGCCGGCTCTTCGGACGCAAGACACCGGCCCCGGTCACCGTCGTCTTCAGTCACGGCTACTGCCTCAACCAGGACGCCTGGCACTTCCAGCGGGCGGCCCTGCGCGGGGTCGTACGGACCGTGTACTGGGACCAGCGCAGTCACGGCCGGTCCGCGCGCGGGGTGGCGCAGCTGGAGGACGGCATGCCGGTCACCATCGACCAGTTGGGCCGCGATCTGAGAGCCGTGCTCGACGCGGCCGTGCCCGAGGGGCCGATCGTGCTCGTGGGCCACTCCATGGGCGGCATGACGGTGATGGCGTTCGCCGACCAGTACCCGGAGCTGATCCGCGACCGGGTCGTGGCCACGGCCTTCGTCGGTACGTCCGCCGGGCGGATGGGCGAGGTCAGCTTCGGCCTGCCGGTCGCCGGGGTCAACGCGGTACGGCGGGTGCTGCCCGGTGTGCTGAAGGCGCTCGGTCAGCAGGCCGCGCTGGTGGAGCGGGGGCGGCGGGCCACCGCCGATCTGTTCGCCGGGATCATCAAGCGGTACTCGTTCGCGTCGCGGGACGTCGATCCGGCGGTCGCGCGGTTCGCGGAGCGGCTGATCGAGGGCACGCCCATCGACGTGGTCGCCGAGTTCTATCCGGCGTTCACCGACCACGAGAAGACGGCGGCCCTCAAACTCTTCAAGGACATGCCCGTGCTCGTGCTGGCCGGGATCGGTGATCTCGTCACCCCCAGTGAGCACAGCGAGGCCATCGCCGACCAGCTGCCGGACGCGGAGCTGGTGCTCGTACCGGACGCCGGACACCTGGTCATGCTGGAGCACCCGGAGGTCGTCACCGACCGCCTCGCCGACCTGCTCACCCGCGCGGGGGCCGTGCCCGCAGGGGCTACCGTAAGCGGCTATGGAAGCACCAGCAGCACCGCACAGCGCGGCTGAGCCCCTGTCCGTCTCGATCACCGTCAACTCCCCCGACCAGATGGGGGAGTTGGGCCGCCGGCTGGCCAAGCTGCTGCGCGCGGGCGACCTCGTGATGCTCACCGGGGAGCTCGGCGCCGGCAAGACGACGCTGACCCGGGGCCTGGGGGAGGGGCTCGGGGTGCGCGGCGCGGTCACCTCGCCGACGTTCGTCATCGCCCGTGTGCACCCCTCGCTCGGCGACGGGCCGCCGCTGGTCCACGTCGACGCGTACCGGCTGGCCGGTGGGCTCGACGACATGGAGGACCTCGACCTCGACGTCTCGCTGCCGGAGTCGGTGATCGTCGTGGAGTGGGGCGAGGGCAAGGTCGAGGAACTGACCGACGACCGGCTGTCCGTCGTCATCCACCGCGCGGTCGGGGACACCACGGACGAGGTACGCCACGTCACCGTCACCGGGCTCGGCGAGCGCTGGTCCGGAGTGGAACTCGGCGTCCTCGGCGGCTGACCGGGCGCTACGACCGGGCGGTGCGGCCGGGCCGTACGGTCGGTCAGGTTCCGACAAGGTGTCGGCAAGATGTTGCGTTTCGGGTCCCGCGCGTGGTCACATGGTATCCCGTTCGTAGTTAGGTCTACCTAACTACGTCCGCCCCCAGGTCCCAGGAGGCGTCCATGGCGTCCACGCCGGCTTCGTCGGCCTCAGAGAACCAGGACCGCCCGCGGCCGTACGCGTTCGCCGCGGTGTCCATGCGGGAGTTGCTGGCGGCCGGCGCCGCGGCGAGGGCCGTCTCGACACCGCCGCGCGCCCCGGAGACCGCACCGGCCGAGTCACGCGAAGCCGCGTAGCACGCGACCGGCCGCGCGCAGTGTGCCCAGGGCCCGCAGTGTGCGCAGGGCCCGCAGCGTGCGCAGGGACCGTCGCCGGACCGCCACGCCCTAGTGGATCACCACCACCGACTGCCCGATCGTCGCGAACTGCCACATCGCCGTGCCGTCCTCGACCGACTCGCGGATGCCGCCGGACTTCACCGTGGGGTCGGGCTCCTGGGTCGCGCCGCCGACCGCCGAGCTGAAGCCGATCGCGACGCCGTTCGTGCCGGTGAAGCGGACGACGTGCTGGATGGGGGTGCCGTCGGTGCCGGTGACCGCGTTCGAGCGGGACGTGACCCAGTAGGAGCCCAGGGCCGGGTCCACCGTCCCGGGGGTGACCTTGAACGTCCGGTTGACCCTGTTGTTGTCGGCGACCAGCCACACCCGGTCGTCGTCCAGCGAGTACACGACCCGCTCGCCCCGGCCGGAGCCCGTGGGCAGCGCGGCGGGGTTCTTCTTGTCGCGGGGCGCCTTCGAGGTGGCCACCGCCGGCGGGGCGCTCGCGCGGGCCGAGGTCCCGAGCCCGGCGGGGACGCTCGCCGACGCCTGATAGGCGAGGAAACCGACCGTGGCGACGGCCGCCACGGTGAGCCCGGCCACGATTCCCGAGCTGCTGCCGGCCATCGGCGCCCACCTCCGTGTCTTGTATGTCCAGTAAGTGTGGTGACCGTAGGTGACGGTAGCAGTCGGGCCGGGCCGACCGGGGCGGCCGTGCCCGGGGCGTCGGAGCCGTAGGCTGTTTGCGTGCTCTTGCTCGCTCTGGATACCGCCACCCCCGCCGTCACCGTCGCCCTGCACGACGGCGAGGCCGTCATCGCCTCGTCGAGTCAGGTGGACGCGCGCCGCCACGGTGAGCTGCTGCTTCCGGCCGTCGACCGTGTGCTGGCCGACGCGGGGCGCAGGCTCGACGCCGTCACCGCTGTCGTCGTCGGCACCGGCCCCGGCCCCTACACCGGGCTGCGCGTCGGCCTGATGACCGCCGACACGTTCGGCCTCGCGCTCGGCGTGCCCGTGCACGGAGTGTGCACGCTGGACGGCCTCGCCTACGCCGCCGACCTCGACGGCCCCTTCGTCGTGGCCACCGACGCGCGCCGCAAGGAGGTCTACTGGGCGCGCTACGCCGACTCCCGCACCCGGGTCACCGACCCGGCCGTGGACCGGCCCGCCGACCTCGCCGACGAGATCGCGGGACTGCCCGCGGTCGGCGCGGGCGCCCTGCTCTACCCGGACACCTTCCCGTCCGCGCACGAGCCCGAGCACGTGTCCGCCGCCGCGCTCGCCGCCCTGGCCGCCGAGCGACTCGCGGCGGGCGTCGAACTCCCCGCGCCCCGCCCGCTCTACCTGCGCCGACCCGACGCCCAGGTCCCCAAGAACTACAAGGTGGTCACCCCCAAGTGACCGAATCCACGAGCCCCCGGCTGCGCGAGATGCGCTGGTGGGACATCGATCCCGTGCTGGAGCTGGAGAAGGACCTCTTCCCCGAGGACGCCTGGTCCCGGGGCATGTTCTGGTCCGAACTGGCCCATGCGCGCGGCGCCGAGGCGACCCGCCGCTACCTGGTGGCCGAGGTGACCGACGACCAGGACGAGGGCGGTGTCCGGATCATCGGCTACGCGGGCCTCGCCACCACCGGCACCGCGTCCGACAGCGGCCCCGCCACGGCCGACGTCCAGACCATCGCCGTCGCCCGCGACCACTGGGGCACCGGCCTCGGCGCCACCCTGCTCACCGAACTCCTGGGCGCGGCGAGCGAGTTCGAGTGCTCCGAGATCATGCTCGAATGCCGGGTCGACAACGTCCGCGCGCAGAAGCTCTACGAGCGCTTCGGCTTCGAGCCCATCGGCTTCCGGCGCGGCTACTACCAGCCGGGCAACGTCGACGCCCTGGTGATGCGCCTGACCACAGATCCCGACGGCAGTTCCGCCGCGGGGTCGTCTTCCGTACAAGGAACCGAGATCAATGGCTGACGAACCCCTCGTCCTCGGCATCGAGACCTCCTGCGACGAGACCGGCGTCGGCATCGTCCGCGGCCACACCCTGCTCGCCGACGCGGTCGCGTCCAGCGTCGACGAACACGCCCGCTTCGGCGGGGTCGTACCGGAGGTGGCCTCCCGCGCCCACCTGGAGGCGATGGTCCCGACGATCCGGCGCGCCCTGAAGGACGCGGGCGTGAGCGCGAGCGACCTCGACGGCATCGCGGTCACGGCGGGCCCCGGCCTCGCGGGCGCGCTCCTGGTCGGCGTCTCGGCGGCGAAGGCCTACGCCTACGCGCTGGGCAAGCCGCTCTACGGCGTCAACCACCTCGCCTCCCACATCTGCGTCGACCAGCTGGAGCACGGCGCGCTCCCGGAGCCGACGATGGCCCTGCTGGTGTCCGGCGGCCACTCCTCGCTGCTCCTCTCCTCGGACATCACCTCGGACGTACGACCGCTCGGCGCGACGATCGACGACGCGGCGGGCGAGGCCTTCGACAAGATCGCGCGGGTCCTGAACCTCGGCTTCCCGGGCGGCCCGGTCATCGACCGGTACGCGAAGGAGGGCGACCCCACCGCGATCGCCTTCCCGCGCGGACTGACCGGGCCGCGCGACCCGGCGTACGACTTCTCCTTCTCCGGGCTGAAGACGTCCGTGGCGCGCTGGATCGAGGCGAAGCGGGCGGCGGGGGAGGACGTGCCGGTGCGCGATGTGTCGGCGTCCTTCCAGGAGGCGGTCGTCGACGTCCTGACCCGCAAGGCCGTACGGGCCTGCAAGGACGAGGGTGTCGACCACCTGATGATCGGCGGCGGGGTCGCCGCCAACTCCCGCCTGCGGGCTCTGGCCCAGGAGCGCTGCGAGGCCGGCGGTATCCGCCTCCGCGTGCCGCGCCCCAAGCTGTGCACGGACAACGGCGCGATGGTCGCCGCCCTCGGCGCGGAGATGGTGGCCCGCGACCGCGCCCCCTCGGACTGGGACCTCTCGGCGGACTCGTCCCTCCCGGTGACGGACCCGCACGTCCCCGGCCACAGCCACGACCACGACCACGTGCACGAGGTCAGCGGGAAGAACCTGTACTCGTGACGGTCGCCCTGATGTGGGAGGCGAGGGCGGCCGAGGGCCGGGGCGCCGACCTGCTCGCCTGGGCCCGCGCGCAACGCCTGCCGTCCGAACCCCTGCGCCGGGAGTTCCTCCGCGCCCCCCAGGACCGCGTCCTCGTCATCACGTGGTGGGACGCGGCCTACGACGCCGAGCTGCCCGAACTCCCCGAGCCGGAGGGGGAGTTGGTCATGCGGGCGGTGCATCGGTGGCGGTTCGAGTCGGTGGGTGAATAACAAGAGTTTTGTTGAACTGGGTTCATGGCTGAGTCTCCCGCGCCCGGCGAAGGTCCCGTCCGTCCGGTGTCGGTGTCGCTCCACGAAGGCACCATCGCCGCCCTCAAGGCGCGCACCGGCAATCGAGGTATGTCCGCCTATGTCGAAGCGCTCATCCAGCGCCAACTGGAGCGGGACCGGCTGCGGGAACTGATCGAGGACGCCGAGGCCGTGCACGGTCCGGCCGACCCGACCGCGGTCGAGGCCAAGCGGGCCGTCCTGCGGGGCGGCTCGGCCGGTTCCGCCGACGCCGCGTGAGCGGCACGCTCGTCCTCGACTGCGAGGGCCTGTCCAAACTCGTCCGGCGCACTCCGGAACTCACCGAGTGGCTCGTCGCGGCCGAGGCCGAGGACATCCGTGTGGTCGTCAGTTCCGTGACCCTCGTCGAGGCCCGTGACCCCAGGACGCAACAGGCACGCTTCGACCACGCCGTCTCGCGGGTCAACGTCGTCCCGCCCGGTGAGGCGATCGCCCGCCACGCGAGCAGGCTCCTCGCCGCGACCGGTCTGCACGGGAACAAGTACGCCCTTGACGCGATCGTTGCCGCGACGGCGCTCGCTTCGCCCGCTCCCGTCACCGTGCTGACCTCTGACCCCGAGGACCTCCGGGACCTCTGCGGTGCCGGTGTCCAGGTGATCAAGGTCTGACCCGCGCCCGGTGTCACCCCACCCCCGACACCTCCGCCCCGCACGACAACCGCCGTCCGGCTCCAAGTACCCGTACAGGTCCCGTCAGTTGGAGGCGGGTGGTGTGTCGTACGTCCGCGCTCGACGCCGCCAACCGGAGTTCCAGTGCCCCCGGTTCGACCACCCGGCGTCCCGAGCGGTCGGTGAACGCGGACAGGTCCGGGTGGAAGCGGAAGGTGACGCGGGAGGCCTCGCCGGGGGTCAACTCCAGGCGCTGGTAGGCGATCAGGCGGACGTCGGGGCGGGTCACCGAGGCCACCGGGTCGTGCAGGTAGAGCTGGACGACCTCCGTGCCGGCGCGGTCGCCCGTGTTGCGGACGGTGACCGTCACGTCGTAGGAACCGTCCGTGTCGATCACGGGTTCCGGTGACTGGGTCGTCTCCCACGTGAAGCATGTGTACGAGCGGCCGTGGCCGAAGGGGTACAGCGGGGTCGGGTCGAGGCTGCTGACCTCGTCGGCCAGGCCCAAGGGGGGCTGGAGATACGTCCACGGCTGGCCGCCCGGCATGCGCGGGACGCTCACCGGGAGGCGGCCGGAGGGGTTGACGCGGCCCGACAGCACTCCCGCCACCGCCGGGCCGCCCTCCTCCCCCGGGAAGAACGCCTGGACCACCGCGCCCAGCCGGCCGTGCCAGCGGCCCAGCGCGTAGGGGCGGCCGGTGAGCAGGACCAGTACCACCGGGACGCCGGTCGACACCAGTGCGTCCAGCAACTCTGCTTGTACGCCGGGGAGTTGGAGGTCGGCGACATCGCAGCCCTCGCCCGAGGTGCCGCGTCCGAACAGGCCGGCCCGGTCGCCGAGCACCGCCACGCACACGTCCGACTCGGACGCGCGCGCGACCGCCTCCGTGAAACCGGCCCGGTCCGGTCCCGACACGTCGCAGCCCTCCGCGAACGTCACCTTGGCGTCCGGGAGTTCGGCCCGCAGCGACTCCAGAAGCGTGGGGATCCCGATGCCCATCGGCACCTCGGGGTGGAGGACCCCCACGTGGGACGGGAAGGAGTAGCAGCCCAGCATGGCCAGCGCGTCCGCCGCCCTCGGGCCCACCACCGCGATGCGGGCGTCGGGGGCGAGCGGCAGCAGGCCGTCCGGGTTGTCCAGCAACACCACCGACTTCTCCGCCAGTTGGCGGGCAAGGGTGCGGTTCGCCGCCGAGTCGAGGTCGATCGGGGCGGTCGGCTCCGGTGACCAGTCCTCGTCCAGCAGCCCCAACTCGCACTTCTGCAACAGCACTCGGCGCGCGGCCCGGTCGATCAGCGCCTCGGGGACCTCCCCCGCCCGCACCGCCTCCACCAAGGGCTTCCCGTAGCACTTCAGCGTCGGCAGCTCCACGTCGATCCCCGCCGCCAGCGCCGCGTGCGCCGCCTCCGCCGGGCTGCCCGCCACCCGGTGCAGCGTCTCCAGGAAGCCGATGCCGAAGTAGTCGGCGACCACCGTCCCGGTGAACCCCCATTCCTCGCGCAGGAGTTGGGTCAGGAGTGCGGGGTCCGCGGAGGCCGGGACGCCGTCCGTCTCGTTGTACGCCGCCATCACCGACCGCGCGCCGCCCTCCCGCAGCGCCATCTCGAACGGCGGCAAGGTCACGTCCGCGAACTCCCGCACCCCGGCCCGCACCGGCGCCAGGTTCCGCGCGCCCACCGAGGACGCGTACCCGGCGAAGTGCTTCAGCGTCGCCACCACCCCGGCCGACTCCAGGCCCCGCACATACGCGGCACCGATCGTGCCGACCAGGTACGGGTCCTCGCCGATCGTCTCCTCGACCCGTCCCCAGCGCGGGTCGCGGACGACGTCCAGGACGGGGGCCAGGCCCTGGTGGACACCGGCCGCGCGCAGGTCGGCGCCGATGCGCCGGGCCATCTCCTCCACCAGCGCCGGGTCGAAGCTCGCGCCCCAGGCCAGCGGCACCGGATACGCCGTCGCGCCCCACGCGGTGAACCCGGCCAGGCACTCCTCGTGGGCGACGGCCGGGATGCCGAACCGGCCGGCCGCGGCGATCCGGCGCTGCGCGCGGGCCAGCGCCCGCGCGCCCAGCTCCGGGTCCACCGGGGCGGTGCCGAAGGAACGGGTCAACTGCCCCAGGCCGTGGGTGATCAGCTCGTCCCAGTCGTAGTCGGAGGTCATCTCCCGCTGGAGCGGGGCGACTCCGTCGCCGTCCGTGTCGGCGCCGACCCACACGCCGTACAGCTGGGCGGTCTTCTCCTGGAGGGTCATGCGGGCGAGCAGGTCGTCGACGCGGGCGGCGGCGGGCAGGGCGGGGTCGCGCCAGGGGGCGGTGGTCATGAAACTCCTGTCAGAGAAAAGGCGTTGGGCTGCTTCCGGGCCGCCGGGATCACTTGCCGCCCACGCCCATCAGACCGCCGACCAGGGCGCGCCGGGCCACCAGGTAGACGGCGAAGATCGGGATGCCGGAGAGGACGACCGAGGCGAGCAGCGCGGGGATGTTCACGCCGAACTGGCTGACGTAGTTGAACAGTCCGAGGGTCAGGACCCGGGGGCCGTCGGACTGGGTGAAGATCAGCGGGAAGAGGAAGCCGTTCCAGGCCTGGAGCGCCGTGTAGATGACGACGGTGCTGATACCGCCCCTGGCCAGCGGGACGACCAGCTGGAACAGCATCCGGGTCGCCGAGGCGCCGTCCAGGGCCATCGCCTCGTACAGGTCCTCCGAGATGTCCCGCAGGGTGCCGGTCAGGATCAGTACGGAGACCGGCATCGCGAAGGCCGCGGTGGGCAGGACGACCGCCAACAGGCTGTCGTACAGGTCGAGTTTGGCGATCATCAGGTACAGGGGGACCACCACCGCCTGGGCCGGGATGGCGACTCCCAGCAGGAACAGGCGGAAGGCCGCGCCGGACCAGATCGTGCGGGTGCGGACGGCGACGTAGGCGAGCGGTACGCACAGCACGAGCACGATGGCCACGACCGCCGCCGCGACCAGTGCCGTGTTGGCGAGGAAGTGGCCGAAGCCGTTGTGCAGGACGGTGTTGTAGTTGGCGAGGGTCGGATCGGTGGGCGGTTTCAGGGCGTTGTTGCCGAGGGCCTTGTCCTGGCGGGTGAGCGAGGCCGAGATCATCGCGTAGATCGGGACGACGACGACCGCGAGCCAGACCAGCGAGCCGAGGCCGGCCAGCGGGTTGGGACGTCGGCTCCAGTGGCGGTGCCTTCGGGTGCGCGGGGGAGGCACGGGCTCCTCGGCCGTCCTCGCCGGACGCGGCAAGGTGTCGTGTGACACTCCGTCACATCCCTTCGCGGGTACTGCGCATGGCGCCGAAGCCGGTGAGCCGGACCAGGACCAGGGAGAGCGCGGTGGCGGCCACGACCAGGAAGGTCGCTATCGCGCTCGCGTAGCCGAAGTCGTAGCTCTTGAAGCCGGCCTCGTACATCAGGTACGGCAGGATCGCCGTGTCCGTGCCGGGGCCGCCCTGGGTGAGGATCAGGACGGTCTCGAAGTAGGTGAGCGAGCCGACGATCATCAGCACGCTGGACGTCGTCGCCGTGTTGCGGAGCTGGGGCAGGGTGATCGAGAAGAACTGGCGGTAGCGGCCCGCGCCGTCGATCGCCGCCGCCTGGTAGAGGACTTCGGGGATCTGGCGGGCCCCGCCCTGGTAGATCAGCGTGTGGAAGGGGATGAACTGCCAGCCCCCGACGAACACGATCGCGAGGAACGCGCCGCTCGTCGAGCCCAGCGTGTCCTGGTGGATGACGCCGAAGTTCGGGTCGAGCAGCGCGTAGAAGAGCAGCGCGATGGCCGTCGAGGACAGCAGGAACGGCACGAAGAAGATCGCGGACAGGACGGCCCGGTTGCGCTGGCGTCCCGCCGCCCAGACCCCGAGCAGCAGCGACACCAGCGTCTGGAACGCCCAGCTCGTCACCGTCAACAGGACGGTGACGGTGAGGGATTGGGTGAGCCGGTCGTCGTGCAGGAGCTTCGTCCAGTTGGCGAGGCCGACGGGCCTGGGGTCGCCGAGGCCGTTCCACGTGGTGAAGGAGAGGTAGACGGCCAGGAGCATGGGGGCCACCGCGAAGAAGGCGAAGAACAGGACACCCGGGATGGCCCACACCGCGTGCGGCCGGCCGGACCTCGCCGCCGCGCTCTGGGTCACTTGAGCGCCTTGAGCGCGGACACGAACTGGCTCGGTGAACTCTTGCCCACGAACAGCTTGTTGATCTCCGTCAGCATCGGTGTGGACACGTCCGGATCCACCGCCTGGTCCCAGCTGAGTGTGAACGCCGTTGCCTGCCGCACCAGTTGGTACTGGAACTTGGCGAACTCGGGGTTGGGGGAGGAGTCGAGCAGCTGCTCCGCGTTCGAGGTGGTCGGGATGTCGCCGTTGGCGACCAGGTCCTTCGCGTACGCCTCCGAGGCGCAGTCGCGGAGGAACGCGATGGCCGCGTCCTTGTTGCCCGTACGGGTGTTCACGGACCAGTAGTTGGTGGGGTTGCCGACCACGTTGCGGATGTCGCCCGCACCGCCCTCGTACTTCGGGAACGCGGCCCAGCCCAGGTCGTTCTTGGCGAAGTCGGGGAACTTGCCGAGCTGTGTCGAGTACTCCCACGACCCCATCAGGTGCATCGCCGCCTTGCCCTTGGCGAACACCGCCGGGGCGCCCCCGTTGACGTACGACACCGAGCTGAAGCCCTTGCCGAAGGCGCCGTCGTCGATGAGCTGCCTGACCGTCTCGGCGGCCTTGAGGACGGCCGGATCGCCCCAGCCGGACGCGTCGCCGTTCTTGATCCGGTCGAAGACGTCGGGGCCGCCGATCCGGTCGACCAGGTACTCCAGCCACATCAGCTCGGGCCAGATGTCGGCGCCGCCGAGCGCGAACGGTGTGATGCCCGCGGTCTTCAGCTTCTTGTTGATGCCGAGCAACTCGGTCCAGGTGGTGGGCGGTTGGAGCTTCTGCGCGGCGAAGACCGACTTGTTGTAGAAGAGGATCACGGGCTGCATGCCGCGCATCGGTATGCCGTAGTTCTTGCCCTTGAGCGCGCCCGCCGCGAGCACCGAGGGCAGGAAGCCGTCCTTGAGGACCGGGTCGGACTTGATGGTGTCGGTGAGGTCGACCAGCTGGCCCGCCTCCTGGTACGCCTTGATCGAGCCGCCGCCCCAGTTGAAGAAGACGTCCGGCGCGTTCGGCGAGCCCATCGCGGTGCGCAGCTTGGCCGGGTAGTCGGTGCCGGGCACCTTCTCCAGCTTGATCTTTCCCTTGGCCTTCTTGGCCGCCGCCGAGGCGTTGAACCGGGTGACGGCCTTGACCTGGACCTTCGTCGCGTCGTCGCCGTAGACGAAGGCGGTGACCGTACCGCTGCCGCCGGTGCCGTCACTGGAGCCGCAGGCCGTGAGGCCGGTCGTGAGCAGGGTGGTGGCACCGGCGCCGAGCACCCAGCGCCTGCTGAACGTACGCCCGCCGTCGGACGTGTGGGGATCCATAAACAGCACAGACAGCACCTCTCGTGCGAATGTTTCGAGCCGTTCTACGAATGTTCCGGGAACGTAAGGCGCGTGAAAAGGTTCGTCAAGGGGTCGCGCAGGGATACGATCGCCGCCATGACTGCCCCGGATTCCGCTGAAAGCCAGAGGACAGGTCGATCGACGCAGACCGCGACGCTCGCCGAGATCGCCCGCGAGGCGGGAGTGTCGGCTCCGACTGTTTCGAAGGTCCTCAACGGCCGTGCCGATGTGGCGCCCGCGACTCGCACCCGCGTCGAGGACCTGCTCCGCGTCCACGGCTACCGGCGCCGCCGCGCCGAGGCGACCCGCTCCCCGCTGATCGACCTGGTCTTCCACGAACTGGAGAGCGCCTGGGCGCTGGAGGTCATCCGGGGTGTGGAGAACGTGGCGCGGGAAGCCGGGCTGAGCGTGGTGCTGAGCGAGAGCGCGGGGCGGCTCACCCCCGGCCGGACCTGGGCCGACCAGGTCGCCGCCCGCCGCCCGCACGGTGTGATCCTCGTGCTGTCCGGGCTCGACGAGTCGCAGCGCGCGCTGCTGACCAGCCGGTCCATCCCGTTCGTGGTGATGGACCCGGCCGGTGACCCCGGCGCCGACGTGCCGTCGATCGGCGCCACCAACTGGCAGGGCGGGCTCGCCGCCACCCGGCACCTGGTCGAACTCGGCCACACCCGGATCGGCGCGATCAGCGGACCCTCCCGGATGATGTGCAGCCGCGCCCGCGTCGACGGCTACCGGGCCGCCCTGGAGACGGCCGGACTGCCGGTCGACGGCTCGCTCGTCGTCACCGGCGACTTCCACCACGAGGCCGGCTACCGGCTGGGCCTCGACCTGCTGCGCCGCCCGGACCGGCCCACGGCCGTCTTCGCCGGCAACGACCTCCAGGCGCTCGGCCTGTACGAGGCCGCGCGCGAACTGGGGCTGCGCGTCCCGGAGGACCTGAGCGTGGTCGGCTTCGACGACCTCCCGGTCGCCCGCTGGGTCGGGCCGCCGCTGACGACCGTACGACAGCCCCTCACCGAGATGGCCGAGGCGGCGGCCAGGCTGGTGCTCGACCTCGCACGCGAGGAGGAGTCCTCGGCGGCGCGGCGGGTGGAGCTGGCGACGAGCCTGGTGGTGCGCAGCAGTACGGCTCCGCCGGTCGCCGGGTGAGCGCGGTGGCCGGAAGCTGACGTCTTGACGAGTGGGGTGAGCCGCCCCACACTCCTCCGAAGCCAATCGGTTGCACAACCGAAACTTTCGGAGGCATCCGCATGAGATCTCTGAGAACCGGCTTGTCCCTGGCGGCCCTGGTCACCGGCGCCGTCATGCTCTTCACCGCCCCCGCCGCACAGGCCGCCGACACCCCGCTGCGCGACCTCGCCGCCGCGAAGGGCAAAGTCGTCGGCACCGCGGTCACCGGCTCCAAACTCACCGGCGCCTACGGCGACATCGCGGGCACGCAGTTCAGCTCGCTCACCCCCGGCAACGCCATGAAGTGGGGGACCGTGGAGCCCACGCAGGGCAGCTTCAACTGGTCGGAGGCGGACCAGATCGTCGCCTTCGCGCAGGCCCACGGCCAGCAGGTGCGCGGCCACACCCTGGTCTGGCACAGTCAGAACCCGAGCTGGCTGACCAACGGCACCTGGACCTCCGCACAGCTGAGCAGCCTGCTCCAGAACCACATCAACACCGAAGTCGGCCGCTACAAGGGCGAGATCGCCGCCTGGGACGTCGTCAACGAACCCTTCAACGAGGACGGCAGCTACCGCTCGACGCTCTGGTACAACGGCCTCGGCGCCGACTACATAGCCCAGGCGCTGACCTGGGCCCACGCGGCCGACCCGGCGGCCAAGCTGTACATCAACGACTACAACGTCGAGGGCGTCAACGCGAAGTCCACCGCCCTCTACGACCTGGTCAAGTCCCTCAAGGCGGCGGGCGTCCCGATCGACGGCGTCGGCCTCCAGGCCCATCTGATCCTCGGCCAGGTCCCCGCCACCCTCCAGCAGAACATCCAGCGCTTCGCCGACCTGGGCGTGGACGTCGCGATCACCGAACTCGACGTACGCATGGCACTCCCGGCCGACAGCGCCAAGCTCGCCCAGCAGAAGGCCGACTTCAAGAGCGTGGTCGCCGCCTGCGCCGCCGTCGCGCGCTGCGTGAACATCACCGTCTGGGGCTTCACCGACTCCGACTCCTGGGTGCCGAGCACCTTCCCGGGCTACGGCGCGGCGACCCCGTACGACGAGAACTACGCGCCGAAACCGGCGTACTACGGCATTGCGGAGGCACTCGGCGGTACGACCACGACCCCGCCGACCGGGGCGTGCTCGGCGATGTACGGCGTGACGAGCCAGTGGAACACCGGGTTCACCGGGCAGGTGACGATCACCTGCGCCGGGGCCGCGCTGTCGTCCTGGAACGCGAGCTGGACTTACGGCGCGGGGCAGCGGATCACACAGGCCTGGAACGCCACGTGCACCCAGTCCGGGGCGGCCGTGAGCTGCGCCAACGCGAGCTACAACGGGACGGTGCCGGACGGCGGCTCGGTGACGTTCGGGTTCAACGCGTCCTGGAGCGGCAGCAACCCGGTACCGGTGGTGACCTTGGGATGAGGACGCCGGGAGGCGTGAGGCGGGACTGAGAACCGTGAGTTTTTCCGCAGAAAACCGAGCCAGGACGCCTCCCCTAACTTTCTCCTAATAATTCGGACTTACGTTCCTCCCCGTGACGGACAACGAGAACGCCGACGGGGACAGACGAGTGGGCCGGCGGTCGAGGGTGCTGAAGATCGCCGGCCTCGCTCTGGCCGGCGCCCTCGTCCTGGGGGTCGCCACGGCGGGCTGGGCCTACTGGCACCTCAACGACAACATCAAGAGCGTCGACATCGACAGCGCGCTCGGCACCGACCGCCCCGCCAAGGCGGTGACCACCCCCTCGGCGTCCGCCTCCGCGTCCGCCACCCCCGTGCCGACCGGCTCGCTGAACATCCTGGTCCTCGGCTCGGACTCGCGCAGCGGCAAGGCGAACAAGGCGCTCGGCGGCGGCGACAGCTCCGGCGCCCGCTCCGACACGGCGATGGTCGTGCACCTCGACGCGGGCCGCAAGAAGGCCACGATCGTCAGCATCCCGCGCGACACCCTCGTCACCCGGCCGTCCTGCCCGCTGAAGTCGGGCGGCTCGACCTCCGTGGCGTACAACGCGATGTTCAACAGCGCGTACTCGGTGGGCGGCCCGGTCTGCGCGGTCAAGACGGTCGAGTCGATCACGGGCGTCCGCATGGACCACTACATAGAGATCGACTTCGCGGGCTTCGCGAAGCTGGTCGACGCGCTCGGCGGCGTCACCGTCACCACCACCCAGGACATCGACGACGACGACAGCCACCTGCACCTGAAGAAGGGCACCCACCACCTCAACGGCAAGCAGGCGCTGGCCCTCGCCCGCACCCGGCACGGCATAGGCGACGGCAGCGACCTCGGCCGCATAGGCCTCCAACAGATGCTCGTGAAGGCGCTGTTGACCCAGATCTCCACCCACGACTTGCTCACCGACCCCACCAAGCTCTACGAGGTCACCGACGCGGTCACCGACAGCCTCACCACCGACACCGGCCTCGACTCCCTCAGCGAACTGATCAGTTTCGGCGAGAGCCTGAAGGGACTGTCGGCCGACGCGGTGAAGACGATCACGATGCCGGTCGTCACGGCTCCGTCCGACCCCAACCGGGTGATCGCGAAGGAACCGGCGGCGAGTGATCTGTGGAAGTCGCTGGGCTGAGCGGCCTGACCTGCGGAAACAGGGCACCGGAAAAAAATCTTCGGGGAATTCCGGCGAGTGTGTCGATCCGGCGGACCCCCGTTCGACGCATGGTTGAAAGGCCGGGAAGGACCCGGCCCGTGTCCCGTCCGAGGAGTCACCATGCCCCGTTACCTCTCCCTCGTGCAGATCGACGAGAAGACCGCCCCCGCCGAGGGCCCCAGCCCCGAACTGATGCAGCGGATGGGCGAGCTGATCGAGGAGATCACCAAGGCCGGGGTGATGCTCGACACCGCGGGCCTCACCCCGAGCGCGCAGGGCGCCCGCGTCCACTGGGAGGGCGGCCGGATCTCCGTCACCGACGGCCCCTTCACCGAGTCCAAGGAGGTCGTCGGCGGCTACGCGCTCATGCAGTGCAAGGACATGGCCGAGGCGATCGAGTGGACCAAGCGGTTCCTGAAGGTCCACGAGGAGTTCTGGACGGTGACCTGCGAGGTGCGGGAGATCGCGGAGGGCTGAGCATTCCTTGGCCCGCGGGCACCGGAGGTGTTCGATGGTGGGTTGTGGAACCGCAAGCACAACCCACCGCCTCGCCCGTGACCGCCCTGGAGACCGTCTTCCGCATCGAGTCGCCGCGGATCATCGCCGCCGTCGCCCGCACGGTGCGCGACGTCGGCATCGCCGAGGAACTGGCCCAGGACGCGCTGGTCGCCGCGCTCGAACAGTGGCCGAGGGACGGCGTCCCCGACAACCCGGGCGCCTGGCTCATGGCCACCGCCCGGCACCGCGCCGTCGACCTGGTCCGGCGCCGGGAGAACTACGCCCGCAAGCTCCAGGAGATCGGCCGCACCCTGGAGACCACCGCCCCGCCCGAGGAGCCCCCGGCCCCCGACGACATCGACGACGACCTGCTGCGCCTCGTCTTCACCACCTGCCACCCGGTGCTGTCCCCCGAGGCCCGCACCGCCCTCACCCTGCGCCTCCTCGGCGGCCTGACCACCCCCGAGATCGCCCGCGCCTTCCTCGCCCCCGAGCCGACGATCGCCCAGCGCATCGTCCGCGCCAAACGCACCCTCGCGACGAAGAACGTGGCCTTCGAGGTCCCCTACGGCCCCGACCGCGAGGCCCGCCTCGGCTCCGTCCTCGACGTCATCTACCTGATCTTCAACGAGGGCTACGCGGCGACGGCGGGCGACGACTGGCTCCGCCCCGGCCTCTGCGAGGACGCCCTGCGGCTGGCCCGCCTCCTGTCCGGCCTGATGCCGAAGGAACCCGAAGTCCACGCCCTGGCCGCCCTGTTGGAGTTCCAGGCCGCCCGCTCGGCCGCCCGCACCGCCCCGAACGGCGACCCCGTCCTCCTCAGGGACCAGAACCGCCGCCGCTGGAACCGCCTGCTCATCGCCCGGGGCATCACCGCCCTCGGCCGCGCGGACGCCGTCTCCACCGGCGCCCCCGGCCGCTACGCCCTCCAGGCCGCCATCGCCGCCTGCCACGCCCACGCCTACACCTACGACGAGACCGACTGGCCGACGATCGCGACCCTGTACGGTCTGCTCGCCGCCCGGTCCCCGTCCCCCGTGGTCGAGTTGAACCGCGCGGTGGCGGTCTCGATGGCGGACGGCCCGGCCCCGGCCCTGGAGATCGTCGACACCCTCGCCGCCGAACCCGCCCTGCGCGACTACCACTTGCTGCCCAGCGTCCGAGGCGACCTCCTCGCCCGCCTCGGCCGCACGGCGGAGGCGAGAACGGAGTTCGCACGGGCCGCTGCCCTCGCCCGCAACGAACGCGAACGCCAACTCCTGCTGCGCAGAGCCGAGGAGGCGGACGGGTCCTAGACCGTGCCCGGTCCGCGAAGTCCCGCCCGCCTCGCGACGCCCGACCTCCGGGCGGGCGACGGGACTTCGCGGACAGGCCCTAGACCGGCCGGCCGATCAGCATCGTCGGTGCCCCCGCCACCCGAGTCAGGAACACCGTCGCGGAGTTGGGGCCCTGGGGCTTCACCTTCTTGCGCAGTTCCTCCGGTTCGACGGCCGAACCGCGCTTCTTCACGGTGAGCACGCCCACCTCGCGCTCCCGCAGCAGGGCCTTCAACTTCTTGACGCCGAAGGGGAGTCGGTCGGTGATCTCGTAGGCGGAGGCGTACACGGTGGGCCGGAGTTCGTCCGCCGTGACGTAGGCGATGGTCTCGTCGACGAGGCCGCCCCCGACCTCCTGGGCCACCTCGGCGACGAGGTGGGCGCGGATGACGGCACCGTCGGGCTCGTACAAGTACCGCCCCACGGAACGGACTTCGGGGTCGGGCAGGCCGCGGCCGTGCAGAACTCGCGGGCCGGGCAGGAGCGTTGCCCGCACCGACCCCGGCCGCACCCCGGTCCCGAACCACAGCACCGCCTCCTTCACGTCCCCGCCGTCCGAGATCCACTCCGCCCCGGCCGTCTCCGGGATCGCCTCGTGCGGCACACCCGGCGCGATCTTCAGCGCGGCGAGCGGAGCCGCCGTAGCGGCGCGGACGGCCCAGGAGAGCGGGGGCGAGTAGGCCTCGGGGTCGAAGACGCGGCCCCGGCCGCCGCGTCGCGCGGGGTCGACGAACACGGCGTCGTACCCGGACGTGTCGACGTCCGTGACGTCCGCCTCGCGCACCTCGATGAGGTCGGCGAGGCCCAGCGCCTCCGCGTTCGCGCGGGCCACCGCGACCGTCAGGGGATCGCGGTCCACGGCCAGCACCCGTACCCCGGCCCGCGCCAGCGCGACGGCGTCGCCGCCGATGCCGCAGCACAGGTCGGCGACGGAGCCCACGCCCAGTTCGCGCAGGCGTCCGGCGCGGTGGGCGGCGACCGTGGCGCGGGTGGACTGTTCGAAGCCGTTCGGGGTGAAGAACATGCGGGAGGCGTCCTCGGACGGGAACTTCGCCGCCGCCCGCTGCCGCAGCCGGGCCTGGCCGAGGGCCGCCGAGACGAGGTCGGCGGGGTGCTCGCGGCGCAGCCGGGTCGCGACGGCGAGCTCCTTGGCCGGGTCGGTGCCCGCGACCTCGTCGAGGAGGGCACGGCCCTCGGGGGTGAGCAGGGCGGCGAAGGCGAGTACGGGGTCGTTCACCGGGACATTGTGGGCCAGTCGGTGGACGGTCTGCCTCCGGTGGCGGTGTGTCGGCGGTGTCGGCACGGGATCGGGGCCGGGGCCTGAAAAGATCCCACCCCATGCGAGTAGTCGTACAAAATGACATCAATCGGACGTGTGAGCGCATGGGGGAGCGGACGGGCGGGCGGGGGTGGAAGCCGGGCGTCCGCGCCGCGCTCGCCGCCCTCGCGCTCGCCGCTCTCGCCTCCGGCTGCGGCCAGTCCGATTCGGGTGCGACCGCGCACCCCGCGCCCCCGGCGCACGGCGCGCGGCCCCTGCACGCGCCCCCCGCCCGCGCGCTCGACTCCTACGCCACCAGGCTGCGCGCCGCCCACACCGCCCGGGTCGCCGCGGCGAAGCGCTGGGGACTGGCGAAGGTGCCGCTCCAGGCCCCGCCGGCGCCCGCGCACAAGCCGGAGATCACCGCGCGCAAGGGCTTCGAGGTGGACGACCAGGAGGAGCTGAACCTCCCGCCGGTCTTCACGACGATCCCCACCAAGCAGAAGATCGTCTTCCTCACGATCGACGACGGCGAGAACAAGGACCCGGCGTTCCTGCGGATGATGGACGAGCTGAAGATCCCGTACACGGCCTTCCTCAGCAACTACCTCGTCAAGGACGACTACGGCTACTTCAGGAAGATGCAGGCCCAGGGGCACACGATCAACAACCACACCCTCACGCACCCCTACCTGCCCGGCCTGTCCTACGCCGAGCAGAAGCGCGAGATCTGCGGCATGCAGGACATCATGAAGAAGCAGTTCGGCAAGGCCCCCACCGTCTTCCGGCCGCCGTACGGGAACTACAACCACGACACCCTCGTCGCCGCCAAGTCCTGCGGCATCAAGTACGCCCCGATCTGGGACGAGGAGGTCTTCGTCGACCACTGGGAGTACCGCGAGGACGACCAGGAACTGCACCCCGGGGACATCGTCCTGACCCACTTCAGGGGCCGAGACGAATGGAAGGGCACGATGGTCGACGACATGCGCCGCTTCCTCGGCAAGGTCACGGCCGAGGGCTACGCGGTGGCGCGCCTTGAGGACTACCTGTGAGGTTCCGGGTACCGGTGGCCGTCGCCCTGGCGGCCACCCTCCTCACCGGCTGCGCCCAGTCCGTCGACCCCATCGAACGGCTCGGCAAGAAGGCCGCCCAGCGCGTCCACCCGCACGGCCCGGCCCCCGAACAGCCGTACCGCCACTGGGGTTTGACGGCCCCCATGGCCCCGGCCCCGAAACCCTCCCCGGGACCTCCCGCCCGCTCCGCCGGCCCCGGCCTGCCACCCGTCGTGGACCACGTCCGCACCCGCGACAGGGTCGTCTTCCTGACCTACGACCACGGCACGGGCGCCCGCCCGGACCCGGGCTTCGCCGACATGGTCCGCGAACTGCGCCTGCCCGTCACCGAGTTCGGCACGCCCCAGGACCACCGCCCCGTCGCGGGCCTGCCCTACGACGCCCAACGCACCCGGATCTGCGGCCACTTGGCCCACCCCCGGCCCCGCCTGCTCCGGCCCCCCGACGGCACGTACGACACGACGACCCGCCGGGCCGCCGCCGACTGCGGCATCTCCGCCCTGGTCCTGTGGCGCGCCTCCACCACCACCGGAACCCTCACCTACGCCCGGGGCGCCCACCGCCTCGTCCCCGGCGACATCGTCCGCATCACCCCGACCGGCACGACGGCCCGACTGCTCCGGGGCATCCAGGAGCGCGGCCTGACGGTGGGGCGCCTGGAGGACTATCTCTGAGGGCTATCTCTGAGGACCACCTCTGCCGCGCCGGTGGCTCACGGCAACTGCCCGGCGCCGGTCGGCACGATCAGCCCGTCCGGCGTTTGAGGACGAGGCCGTCCAGGCCGATCGGGGGGTCCGGGGGCGCAGCCCCAGGGGCGGCAGCCACGGCCGACGGTGGTGAAAAATCCGCTCAAGCGCCGCGGGCATTGGCACTCCGCTTGACCGAGTGCTAATCGCAGTCATAGTCTCAGACCTGGCACTCCCCCCTGGAGAGTGCCAATAGCGACGGGCAGGTCCGGCACCCGCGACGACGGATCCACCTGGTCGCCACCTCAGACAGTTAACCCCGTGAGATCTCCGAAGGGGGAGGTCGGATCGTGACGACCGCCAGCTCCAAGGTTGCCATCAAGCCGCTTGAGGACCGCATCGTGGTCCAGCCGCTCGACGCCGAGCAGACCACGGCCTCCGGCCTGGTCATTCCGGACACCGCGAAGGAGAAGCCCCAGGAGGGCGTCGTCCTCGCCGTGGGCCCGGGCCGCTTCGAGAACGGCGAGCGCCTGCCGCTCGACGTCAAGACCGGCGACATCGTGCTGTACAGCAAGTACGGCGGCACCGAAGTGAAGTACAGCGGCGAGGAGTACCTCGTCCTCTCGGCCCGCGACGTGCTCGCGATCATCGAGAAGTAATTCGCTTCAAGCACCGTCTGAAGCACATTCAGTATGTGACTGAAGCACATTCAGTATGTGAGCTGCGCCCCTGGCCCCCGCGACCTTATGAAGCCGGGCGTCGGGGGCGCGGTTCGTTTCACCCACGTTTTCCGAGAGGGCTGAACCGCTCCCATGGCGAAGATCCTGAAGTTCGACGAGGACGCCCGTCGCGCCCTTGAGCGCGGCGTCAACAAGCTTGCCGACACGGTGAAGGTGACGATCGGCCCCAAGGGCCGCAACGTCGTCATCGACAAGAAGTTCGGCGCCCCCACCATCACCAACGACGGTGTCACCATCGCCCGCGAGGTCGAGCTCGACGACCCGTACGAGAACCTCGGCGCCCAGCTGGTGAAGGAGGTGGCGACCAAGACCAACGACATCGCGGGTGACGGCACCACCACCGCCACCGTGCTCGCCCAGGCGCTCGTCCGCGAGGGCCTGCGCAACGTCGCCGCCGGTGCCTCCCCGGCCGCCCTGAAGAAGGGCATCGACGCCGCCGTCAAGGCCGTGTCCGAGGAGCTGCTGGCCACCGCGCGCCCGATCGACGACAAGGCCGACATCGCGGCCGTCGCCGGCCTGTCCGCCCAGGACAGCCAGGTCGGCGAGCTCATCGCCGAGGCGATGGACAAGGTCGGCAAGGACGGTGTCATCACCGTCGAGGAGTCCAACACCTTCGGTCTGGAGCTGGACTTCACCGAGGGCATGGCCTTCGACAAGGGCTACCTGTCGCCGTACTTCGTGACGGACCAGGAGCGGATGGAAGCGGTCCTCGAAGACCCGTACATCCTCATCCACCAGGGCAAGATCAGCTCCATCCAGGACCTGCTGCCGCTGCTGGAGAAGGTCATCCAGGCCAACGCCTCCAAGCCGCTGCTGATCATCGCCGAGGACGTCGAGGGCGAGGCCCTGTCGACCCTGGTCGTGAACAAGATCCGCGGCACGTTCAACGCGGTCGCGGTCAAGGCCCCCGGCTTCGGCGACCGCCGCAAGGCGATGCTCGGCGACCTCGCCACCCTCACCGGCGGTCAGGTCATCGCCGAGGAGGTCGGCCTCAAGCTCGACCAGGTCGGCCTGGACGTGCTCGGCTCCGCCCGTCGCGTGACCGTCACCAAGGACGACACGACCGTCGTCGACGGTGCCGGCGACGCCTCCGAGGTCGCGGGCCGCGTCAACCAGATCAAGGCCGAGATCGAGAACACGGACTCCGACTGGGACCGCGAGAAGCTCCAGGAGCGCCTCGCGAAGCTGGCCGGCGGCGTGTGCGTGATCAAGGTCGGCGCCGCCACCGAGGTGGAGCTGAAGGAGAAGAAGCACCGTCTGGAGGACGCCATCTCCGCGACCCGCGCCGCGGTCGAGGAGGGCATCGTCTCCGGTGGTGGCTCCGCTCTGGTCCACGCCGCCAAGGTCCTCGAGGGCAACCTCGACAAGACCGGCGACGAGGCCACCGGTGTCGCGGTCGTGCGCCGCGCGGTCGTCGAGCCGCTGCGCTGGATCGCCGAGAACGCCGGCCTTGAGGGCTACGTCATCACCTCCAAGGTCGCCGACCTGGAGCCCGGCCAGGGCTTCAACGCCGCGACCGGCGAGTACGGCGACCTGGTCAAGGCCGGTGTCATCGACCCGGTCAAGGTCACCCGCTCCGCCCTGGAGAACGCCGCCTCCATCGCCTCCCTCCTCCTCACGACCGAGACCCTGGTCGTCGAGAAGAAGGAAGAGGAGGAGCCCGCCGCCGCCGGTCACGGCCACGGCCACTCCCACTGACGCGAGTCGGTGAACCCGTAGCAGGACCTGTGACAGACCGAAGGCCCGGCACCCCTCTGGGGGAGCCGGGCCTTCGTGCCGCTGTCACCGTCGCCAGGGCGGCTGCCGTCACCGCGGCCCGTACTTCCGCCCGGTCTTCGACGTGATCCCGCCGAGCACCGCCTGCGGAGTGACCTTCACCAGGCCCATCAGCGCCTTGTAGCGCGGGTCGGGGATCGACAGCGACTTGCCGCGCGCCAGATCCGTGAGCGCCGCCGCGACCAGCTTGTCCGCGTCCAGCCACATCCAGTTCGGGATGTTGTCCGTGCCCATCCCGGCCCGCTCGTGGAACTCGGTCCGCACGAAACCGGGCGCCAGCGCCATCAGCCGTACGCCCGTCCCGGCCAGGTCCTTGGCCGCCCCCTGCGTGAACTGCACCACCCACGCCTTCGACGCGCCGTACGTCCCGCGCGGTACGAAGGCCGCCACCGACGCCACATTGACGACCCCGCCGCGCCCGCGCTCGCGCATCGCCTCGGTCGCCGCGCCGGTCAGCCGCAGCACCGCCTCGCAGTGCACCTTCAGCATCCTCAGCTCGTCCGCCATCGGTACGTCGAGATAGCGGCCCTTGTTGCCGAAGCCGGCGTTGTTGACCAGCAGGTCGACCGGGTTCTTGCGGTCGGAGAGCCGGGCTGCGACCGTCTCGATGCCCTCGTCGGTGGCGAGGTCGGCGGTCAGCACCTCCGCCTCGATGCCGTGCCGGTCGTGCAGTTCGGTCGCCTGCTCGCCGAGCCGCGCGGTGTTCCGCGCCACCAGCACGAGGTTGTGTCCGTCCGCCGCGAGCCGCCGCGCGAACGCGGCACCGATCCCCGCGGTCGATCCCGTAATCAATGCCGTTGTCATGGCGCAAGATTAGTGACCCCGGGCGATCGGGCCGGATCTCTGCACAGGCCCTCCCGATCCGTGACGAACACGTGTCGAACAAAGCGTCGAACAGGCCGTGACGGCAGGTCAGCCGGTGTGCTCCGCGACATACTTCCGGGCCTGCGCGAGAGCCTCCGGATGCAGCGCCTCGCCCGCCGGGAGCAGCCGCGGCAGCAGCGCCCGCTCGGTCGTCACGGCCCGGAACTGAAGGGCCACCGTCACCTCGTGACCGGGCCGGTGCACGATCTCGATCGCGTCCCCCGCCCGGATCTCACCGGGTTCGATCACCCGCAGATAGGCTCCCGGCGCACCCTTCAAGGTGAACCGTTTCACCCACCCGCGTTCGCCCAGATGGTCCTGGAAGGTGCGGCACGGAATCCGCCCGGAGGTGACTTCCAGGACCACCTCGGCCCCGATCCGCCACCGCTCCCCGATCCGCGCGCCGGACACGTCAAGGCCCAGGGTCGTCAGGTTCTCCCCGAAGGAGCCGTTGGCCAGCGGGTGCCCCAACTCCCGCTCCCAGTCGTCGAGATCCTCGCGCGCGACCGCGTACACCGCCTGGTCGTCGCCGCCGTGATGGCGCAGATGGCACACGGCGTCCCCGGCGAGACCGCTGCCCGCGACCCCCTTGGGACCGGGCGCGCTCACCCGGACGGGCCCGTCGGTCGGCCGCTTGTCGATCCCCGTCACGCCGTCCGGCTGGTCCGTGTACGGCACGGCCGTGGCGCGGCCCAGGTTCAGCGAGAGAAGCTTCATGAGGTCACGGTAGGCGAGAGCGCCCCAAAGCCGCGGCGGATTATTCCCCCGTACACCCAAGGTCGGCTTATGCTCGGCGGATGATCGAGGCCCGACATCTCCGTGTGCTGCGCGCCGTCGCCGCCACCGGCTCCTTCTCGGCGGCCGGCCGCGAACTGGGCTGCACCCAGCCCGCCGTGAGCCAGCAGATGAAGGCCCTGGAGACCTCGATCGGCACCCCGCTGCTGATCCGCACCGGCCGTGAGATGCGCCTGACCCAGGCGGGCGAGGCCCTGGTCCGGCACGCGGCCGGCATCCTCGCCGGGCTGACCGCCGCCGAGGAGGAGGTCGCCGCCATCGCGGGCCTGCGGGCCGGCCGGGTCCGGCTGGTCTCCTTCCCGAGCGGCAGCTCGACCCTCGTCCCCACGGCCCTCGCCGCCCTGCGCGCCGCCCACCCCGGCACCCGCGTCTTCCTGGAGGAGGCCGAGCCGCCGAACTCCGTCGACCTCCTCAGGGAGGGCGACTGCGACATCGCCCTCGCCTTCCGCTACGAGACGGCGGCGGGCGCGGAGGACTGGTCCGACCTGGTGGTACGACCGCTGCTCCGCGACCGCCTGGTGGCCCTGGTCCCGGAAAAGCACCGCCACGCGCGCGTGCGGTCGGTCGCCATCGCGGACCTCGCCGCCGACCCCTGGATCGCCGGCTGCCCGCGCTGCCGCGGCCAGTTGGTCGAGGTGTGCGAGAAGGCGGGCTTCACCCCGCGCATCGACTTCGCGACCGACGACTATCCGGCGGTCGTCGGCCTGGTGAGCGCGGGCCTGGGCGTCGCCGTCCTGCCCCAGCTCGCCATCGAGTCCGTACGGCCCCGGGGCGCGCGGACGGTGACCCTGGAACCGGCGGTGCGGCGGGAGATCGTCGCGCTGACCCTGCCCGACCTGGCACGCGTGCCCGCGGTGGCGGCGACGCTGGACCAGCTGGCGCGGGCGGCCACGGCGGGCCGCCAGAAGTAGGGGGCACGGCGGGCCGCCAAAAGTGGGGGCCACGGCGGGCCGCGAAAAGTAAGGGGCACGCGTGCGCGTGCCCGTCCTTGCGGTCGTCTTGCGGTCTCCTTGCAGAAACGTTCCTTCAGGTGTTCGAGACGGTGTCCCCACCGCTGGCCGAGGCCGACACCAGCCGGTTGCGGGCCCGTCCCATCAGTTCTTCGCGCTCGTCCTCGGTGAGGCCGCCCCAGACGCCGTACGGCTCGCGCACCGCCAGCGCGTGCGCCGCGCACTGTGCGCGGACCGGGCACCTCATGCAGACCTCCTTGGCCGAGTTCTCACGAGCGCTTCGTGCCGCACCGCGCTCGCCCTCGGGATGAAAGAAGAGCGAGCTGTCGACCCCTCGGCAGGCAGCCAGGAGCTGCCAGTCCCACAGGTCCGCGTTCGGTCCGGGAAGGCGGGAGAAATCTGCCATTGCGTGACCCCTTGTAGCCGTTATGGGCGGATACGGTGTCCACGACCGTACAACTACGATCTAAGGAGATGAAAATATGACTCATTGCGAATCTAGCCTTAGACACCATGAAAAGGGAAGAAATAGGGCTGAATGGGGCACTGGTTGTGATGAAAGCTTGAGGGTCGGCCGCGCATCCCTCCGCCGTGTCCGCACCCTCACGTAGAGTGCCGAAGACGACACACGGCCCCGTAACTCTTTCGAGTGACCGTCGTTGAGAGTGCGAGGCGGTTGCAAACACAAGTGCTCGGGCAGGCGTCCGAGACGGTCGACCGCACAGGTGACGATTTCGTACCAGCCTGGAGGCTCAAGGTGACGCGCATCAGCTGCGGAGGGCGGCCATGACATCCGTCCTCGTCTGTGACGACTCCCCGCTTGCCCGAGAGGCGCTCCGCCGCGCGGTCGCGACCGTGCCCGGTGTCGAGCGCGTGACGACCGCGGCCAACGGGGAGGAAGTCCTCCGCCGCTGGGGCGCCGACCGCTCGGACCTCATCCTGATGGACGTCCGCATGCCCGGACTCGGCGGTGTCGAGACCGTGCGGCGGCTGCTCTCCGCCGACCCGGGCGCCCGCATCATCATGCTCACCGTCGCCGAAGACCTGGACGGCGTGGCCCTCGCGGTCGCGGCCGGCGCCCGCGGCTATCTGCACAAGGACGCCTCGCGCGCCGAACTGCGGGCCACGGTCACCCAGGCCCTCGCCGACCCGACCTGGCGACTGGCCCCGCGCCGGCTGCGGTCCGCCGAGATGGGCGCCGCGCCGACGCTCACCGCACGCGAGATCCAGGTCCTCGAAGGCATGAGCCACGGCCGCTCCAACGCGGAGATCGGCCGTGAGCTGTTCCTCTCCGAGGACACCGTCAAGACCCACGCCCGGCGGCTCTTCAAGAAACTCGGCGCCTCGGACCGGGCGCACGCCGTGGCGCTCGGTTTCCGCTGGGGTCTGGTCCGTTAGGGCCAGGTCAGTGGGTTGTAGCGGGGGTACGGGAATCCCCGCCTGTCTGCGGGCGGGCGGGGAGGGTGACGGGGCCCGCCGGGCGCCCGCTGCTCGTTTCGCCGCGGATGCCGCATCCTTGAGATGTGGAGTTCCTCGGGGACGAGTCGGTCGAGCGGGAGGGGAGGGCGCAGGAGATGAGTTCCGGCGCACCTGCTCATAACGCTTCGGTGCACAACAACGGACGCGGTGCCACGGACCACACGGCCGCAAGGCACCATGGACCGATGCGTGACGACGAGGGGGCCAGTGCCCAAGGGGCGATTGGTGGACTCGTCCTTCGCGCGGTCGACGGAGACGAGCAGGCCACGCACGACCTGCTCGCCCACGTACACCCACTGGCCCTGCGCTACTGCCGCACCAGGTTGTCCCGACTCCCGGGCGACGCACGCCACTTCGTGGAGGACCTCGCCCAGGAGGTCTGCGTGGCCGTCCTCCTCGCCCTCCCGCGCTACAAGGACACCGGCCGCCCCTTCGAGGCCTTCGTCTTCGCCATCGCCGCCCACAAGGTCGCCGACCTCCAGCGCGCCGCGATGCGCCACCCGGGTTCCACGGCGGTGCCGTCCGACGAGATGCCCGAGCGCCCGGACGACTCCCTCGGACCCGAGGAGCGCGCCCTGCTCAGCAGTGACGCCGAATGGGCCAAGAAACTCATGGCCAACCTCCCGGAGAACCAGCGCGAACTGCTCCTGCTGCGCATCGCCGTGGGCCTGACGGCCGAGGAGACCGGCCAGATGTTGGGAATGTCACCCGGCGCGGTCCGGGTCGCCCAGCACCGTGCGCTGAGCCGTCTGCGGGCCCTGGCCGAGCAGTAACACCGGTACGCGCGACACCTTTTTTGAACAGCCGGGCGCCCGGTTCCGTACGAACATACGAAGCCCGGAGTCGGCCGTAGCCGTCGAATCATGGAATTCGCGGCCCCTGCTTCCCGTTAGCATGGACATCCGCACCGATCAAGGCCATTGGGGAAGGTGTCATGACTGCAAACGTCGACGGAGTGCCCGCCAAATTCGCGACACTGGGGCTGACCTACGACGACGTGCTGCTGCTGCCGGGCGCGTCCGAGGTGCTCCCGAACGCGGTCGACACCTCGTCCCGCATCTCGCGCAACGTCCGGGTCAACATCCCGCTGCTCTCCGCGGCGATGGACAAGGTGACCGAGTCCCGGATGGCCATCGCGATGGCCCGCCAGGGCGGCGTCGGCGTCCTGCACCGCAACCTGTCCGTCGAGGACCAGGTCAACCAGGTCGACCTCGTGAAGCGCTCCGAGTCCGGCATGGTCACCGACCCGATCACCGTGCACCCGGACGCCACGCTCGCCGAGGCCGACGCCCTGTGCGCCAAGTTCCGCATCAGCGGCGTCCCGGTCACCGACGGCAACAAGAAGCTGCTCGGCATCGTCACCAACCGCGACATGGCCTTCGAGACCGACCGCTCCCGTCAGGTGCGCGAGGTCATGACCCCGATGCCCCTGGTCACCGGCAAGGTCGGCATCACCGGCGCCGACGCCATGCAGCTGCTGCGTCGCCACAAGATCGAGAAGCTTCCCCTGGTCGACGAGGCCGGCGTCCTCAAGGGCCTCATCACGGTCAAGGACTTCGTCAAGGCCGAGCAGTACCCGCACGCCGCCAAGGACGCCGAGGGCCGCCTCATCGTCGGCGCCGCCGTCGGCGCCAGCCCCGAGGCGCTCGACCGCGCCCAGGCCCTCGCCGAGGCCGGCGTGGACTTCCTGGTCGTCGACACCTCGCACGGCCACAACAGCAACGCCCTCAGCTGGATGTCGAAGATCAAGTCGAGCGTCGGCGTCGACGTGATCGGCGGCAATGTGGCGACCCGCGACGGCGCCCAGGCCCTGGTCGACGCGGGTGTCGACGGCATCAAGGTCGGCGTCGGCCCCGGCTCCATCTGCACCACCCGCGTGGTCGCCGGCATCGGCGTCCCGCAGGTCACCGCCATCTACGAAGCCTCCCTCGCCGCCCGCGCGGCCGGCGTCCCGCTCATCGGCGACGGCGGCCTCCAGTACTCCGGCGACATCGGCAAGGCGCTCGCCGCCGGCGCCGACACGGTGATGCTCGGCAGCCTCCTCGCGGGCTGCGAGGAGTCCCCGGGCGAGCTCCAGTTCATCAACGGCAAGCAGTTCAAGTCCTACCGCGGCATGGGCTCGCTCGGCGCGATGCAGTCCCGCGGCCAGGGCCGGTCGTACTCCAAGGACCGCTACTTCCAGGCCGAGGTCGCCTCCGACGACAAGCTCGTCCCCGAGGGCATCGAGGGCCAGGTGCCCTACCGCGGCCCGTTGGCCAACGTGCTGCACCAGCTCGTCGGCGGCCTGCGCCAGACCATGGGCTATGTGGGCGCGGCCACCATCGAGGAGATGGAGACCAAGGGCCGCTTCGTCCGCATCACGTCCGCGGGCCTCAAGGAGAGCCACCCGCACGACATCCAGATGACGGTCGAGGCACCGAACTACAGCCGCAGCAAGTGAGCGCCACGCGCGCGTGAAGCGGGTCGAGGGCGGCTCCGGAGCATCCGGGGCCGCCCTTGTCGTACCCGTCGGCGATACTGGAAGACGCTGAGACGCAGAAGGAAAGGCCACAGACGTGACTGAGATCGAGATCGGGCGCGGCAAGCGCGGGCGCAGGGCGTACGCCTTCGACGACATCGCCGTCGTCCCCAGCCGCCGTACGCGGGACCCGAAGGAGGTCTCGATCGCCTGGCAGATCGACGCCTACCGCTTCGAACTGCCCTTCCTGGCCGCCCCCATGGACTCGGTCGTCTCCCCGGCCACCGCGATCCGCATCGGCGAGCTCGGCGGCCTCGGCGTGCTCAACCTCGAAGGACTCTGGACCCGCTACGAGGACCCGCAGTCCCTGCTCGACGAGATCACCGAGCTGGACGCGGACGCCGCGACCCGCCGCCTCCAGGAGATCTACGCGGCTCCCATCAAGGAGGAGCTGATCGGCCGGCGCATCAAGGAGGTGCGCGACTCGGGCGTGGTCACCGCCGCCGCGCTCTCCCCGCAGCGCACGGCCCAGTTCTCCAAGGCCGTCGTCGACGCGGGCGTGGACATCTTCGTCATCCGCGGTACGACGGTCTCCGCCGAGCACGTGTCCGGTTCGCACGAGCCGCTGAACCTGAAGCAGTTCATCTACGAACTCGACGTCCCGGTCATCGTCGGCGGCTGCGCCACCTACACGGCGGCCCTGCACCTGATGCGCACGGGCGCGGCCGGTGTCCTGGTCGGCTTCGGCGGCGGCGCCGCGCACACCACGCGCAACGTCCTGGGCATCCAGGTCCCGATGGCGACGGCGGTCGCGGACGTGGCCGCCGCCCGCCGCGACTACATGGACGAGTCCGGCGGCCGGTACGTGCACGTCATCGCCGACGGCGGTGTCGGCTGGTCCGGCGACCTCCCCAAGGCCGTCGCCTGCGGCGCCGACGCGGTCATGATGGGCTCCCCGCTGGCCCGCGCCACGGACGGCCCCGGCAAGGGCCACCACTGGGGCATGGAAGCGGTCAACGAGGAACTCCCGCGCGGCAAGAAGGTCGACCTCGGCACGGTCGGCACGATCGAGGAGATCCTCACCGGCCCGTCGCACGTCCCGGACGGCTCGATGAACATCTTCGGCGCGCTGCGCCGCGCGATGGCGACGACGGGTTACAGCGAACTGAAGGAGTTCCAGCGCGTCGAGGTCACGGTCGCGGACTCCCAGCACAAGCGGTAGCCCCAGTCAGCCCTACGACGCCTCGAAGGGCCCGGACCCGAGCGGTCCGGGCCTTTTCGTGTGCCCAAGTGGGGCTGGCGGGGCGTGAGTTGGAGAGAGGGGGCGCACGGTTGCGTTCGGGGCGAAAGTTCGCTGGTGGGGCGGGTCGGGGCGGTAACGTCCGTGATCGGCGCCCCAGTTGTGCGGGGTGCCCCCTTCCACGGAAATCGTTCCGGACCCGGGCTCTCGGGGCCCGGCCCGAATTCCAGACGAACCGCCTACCGGGCTAATGGGCGGCCTCGTGGAAGGGGGCGCCCATGGGTCGCCACCGCAAGCCCACCTCTTGGGACCGAACCTGGCTTCGGCTGGTGAAGTTCCGGAGGAGGTGCATCTTGTGGATTCACGGCGGAAAGTGAGCGGCCACCCCTATACCAACTAGGGGTGGACACTCCGTTCACTTTTCAGGAGCTCACCGCAGTTAGCCCTGCGGTGGGCTCCACCTGCTTCTCACGGTACCGGCGCCGAAAGTCACACGCCACCAGCCCCCGACGCACACCCCGCCCCGAGCGCCCCCTGCGCAACCCGCGCGCCGGGATCAGAGCGCCGCCTTCTTGGCCCCCGAGAACGCGGCGAACGCGGCGATGGCGAAGAAGAGGAAGGTGATCGGGTCGGCGTCGGCCTTCCAGGCGTCCTGGACCACGTCGAAGTGGTCGAAGAACACCTTGCTGAAGTTCACGCCCAGCTCGTCCGCGCCGATCATCGCCTCGCCGACCAGCTGGCCGAGGTAGACCGCGCCCAGGGCCAGCACGGCGCTGACCACGGGCAGCGCGGGGTTGCGCCCGCCGAGCCTGCCCGCGGCCAGGCCGATCACGAAGCCGACGCCGACCGCCGCCCAGCCGATCTCGTGCTTGGTGGTGCCGATGACGACGCCGTAGATCCCGGCGGCGACCAGCGCGGCGACTACAGCGGTCACTAGACCGAGCGCGATGTTGTTCCTCGGGGGAGCGGGCGGCGCGTACGGAGCCGGGGGCGGCGGCGGTACCGCGCCGGGCTGCTGGGCGTACGGGTTGCCGTCGACCGGCTGCGGCTGCGGCGGCGCGGGCTGCTGCGGCTGGGCCTGGGCCTGGGCCTCAGTCTCGGGCTGGGCCTGGACCTCGGGCTGAGGCTGTGGCTGCGGTGGCGTGGCTGACTGGCTCATGACAGAAATCCCCCCACGGGATACGAAGACGAGAAAGGTGAAGCGGAGATGCGCGCGCACGGAAATGAGACGGCTGTGCGACGAGTGAGGGGAGATTAGCAGGTCGACGTGACCCTGTGACCAGTCGTTTTCGTGCTCAGAGTCGGTGTGCGGCCCCGGTCGGCGTGGCCCCGCGCGTGTCCAGGAGCAACTGGGCCTTCACGGACAGGCCTTGGAGGTCGTACGTCCGGTGCTGCTGGAGCAGGATCGTCAGGTCGGCGTCGGCCGCCGCCTCGTAGAGGGAGTCCGCGCGGGGGACCGGGCGGCCCAGGACGCTCCAGGAGGGGATGTGGGGGTCGTGGTAGCTGACGGAGGCGCCGAGTTCCATGAGCCGGATCGCGATCTCCTGGGCGGGAGTGGCCTGTTGGTCGGCGAGGTCGGCCTTGTAGGTGACGCCCAGGAGGAGGACACGGGCCCCGCGCGCGGACTTGCCGTGCTCGTTGAGGAGCGTGGCGGCGCGCTGGATGACGTAACGGGGCATCTGGTTGTTGACCTGCTGGGCGAGTTCGACCATGCGGAGCGGGCGGCCCCCGGGTGCCGTCAGGCCCTGGGGGACGGCGTGGCCGCCGACGCCCGGGCCGGGGCGGAAGGCCTGGAAGCCGAACGGCTTGGTCTCCGCGCAGCGGATGACGTCCCAGAGGTCGACGCCCAAGTCGTGGCACAGGACGGCCATTTCGTTGACGAGGGCGATGTTGACGTGCCGGAAGTTGGTCTCCAGGAGCTGCACGGTCTCCGCTTCGCGCAGGCCACGCGCGCGTACCACCTTGTCGGTGAGCCGGCCGTAGAAGGCGGCCGCGGACTCGGTGCAGGCCGGGGTCAGGCCGCCGATCACCTTGGGGGTGTTGGCGGGGGTGAAGTCGCGGTTGCCGGGGTCGACGCGGCTGGGGGAGTGGGCGAGGTGGAAGTCGCGGCCCGCGCGGAGGCCGGATCCCTCTTCGAGGAGGGGGCGGAGAAAGTCCTCGGTGGTGCCGGGGTGCACCGGTGACTCCAGGATCACCGTGGTGTGCGGGCGCAGATGCGCGGCGAGGGCGCGGGCGGCCGTCTCCACCTGGCCGAGGTCGAGGCCGCCGTCGGCGTCGGGGGGCGTCGGCGCGCAGATCACGGCGGTGCGTACCCGGCCGAGTTCGGCGGGGTTCGTGGCCGTCCGGAAGCCCCCCGAGAGCATCCGGCGCAGTTCGGCGGGGCTGAGGGAGCCGGCCTCGGGGCCGGTCTTGAAGCCGACCGTGGCGATACCGGCGGCGACAGCGGCCTGGGCCAGGGGCAGGCCGAGAGGACCGAGTCCGATGACGGCGAGATCTGCGGGCATGGCGTGGGCCGTCCTTCCCAGTAACCGAAGCGGGACAGGTGCGCAAGCCCTGTGGACAGAACGAGCGAGCGCAATGTCAGACTAGGAGTAAATATGACCGTTATGCGGGATTGGACGGCTGTGTTTTTCGGCAGTCCTGTGATTGTTGTCCACAGGCTGGGGGCGAGTGGTGGCTGAAGTCGGGCAACCCGGTCAGAATTTGGGCAGGAGGGATACGAACCGGGCTTCGCCGAACGGGTGCGGCCGGCGCTACCGATAGCGGGAGGCAGCGGTGAGGACAGCGACACTGGGTCCGGCGCAGCGGGCCGAGGCACTGGCGGGAATGGCCGAGCGCGAACTGGACGTGCTCGTCGTGGGCGGAGGCGTGGTCGGCGCGGGCACCGCCCTGGACGCCGTGACACGCGGTCTGTCCACCGGACTGGTCGAGGCGCGCGACTGGGCGTCCGGCACATCGAGCAGGTCGAGCAAGCTCATCCACGGCGGCCTGCGCTACCTGGAGATGCTCGACTTCGCCCTCGTCCGCGAGGCCCTCAAGGAACGCGGACTGCTCCTGGAGCGGCTCGCCCCGCACCTGGTGAAGCCGGTGCCGTTCCTGTACCCCCTCCAGCACAAGGGCTGGGAGCGCCTGTACGCCGGCTCCGGCGTCGCGCTCTACGACGGCATGTCGATGGCCCGCGGCCACGGACGCGGCCTGCCCACCCACCGCCACCTGAGCCGCCGTCACGCCCTGCGCGTGGCCCCCGCCTTGAAGAAGGACGCCCTGGTGGGCGCCCTCCAGTACTACGACGCCCAGATGGACGACGCCCGCTATGTGGCCACCCTGGTGCGCACGGCGTCGTCGTACGGCGCGAAGGTCGCCAACCGCGCGCGTGTGACCGGGTTCCTGCGCGAGGGCGAGCGGGTGGTCGGCGCCAAGGTGGAGGACGTCGAGGCGGGCGGCGAGTACGAGATCCGCGCCAAGCAGATCGTGAACGCCACGGGCGTGTGGACCGACGACACGCAGGCCATGGTCGGCGAGCGCGGCCAGTTCCACGTCCGCGCCTCCAAGGGCATCCACCTGGTCGTCCCCAAGGACCGCATCAACTCCAGCAGCGGACTGATCCTGCGCACCGAGAAGTCCGTGCTCTTCGTCATCCCCTGGGGCCGGCACTGGATCGTCGGCACCACCGACACCGACTGGGACCTCGACAAGGCCCACCCGGCCGCCTCCAGCGCCGACATCGACTACCTCCTGGAGCATGTGAACTCGGTCCTCGCGGTACCGCTGACCAGAGACGACGTCCAGGGCGTGTACGCGGGGCTGCGGCCCCTGCTGGCCGGCGAGTCGGACGCCACCAGCAAGCTGTCGCGCGAGCACACCGTGGCGCATCCGGTGCCGGGGCTCGTCGTCGTGGCGGGCGGCAAGTACACGACGTACCGGGTGATGGCCAAGGACGCGGTGGACGAGGCGGTGCACGGGCTCGACATGCGCGTCGCCGAATGCGTCACCGAGGACGTGCCGCTGCTCGGCGCCGAGGGCTATCGCGCGCTGTGGAACGCGCGAGCGCGGATCGCCGCACGGACCGGCATCCACGTGGTGCGCGTCGAACACTTGCTGAACCGTTTCGGGACCATGGCGGAGGAGGTCCTCGACCTCATCGCCAAGGACCCGACACTGGGCGAACCCCTCCAGGCCGCCGACGACTATCTGCGCGCCGAGGTCGTCTACGCCGCCTCGCACGAGGGCGCCCGGCACCTGGACGACGTGCTGACCCGCCGCACCCGCATCTCCATCGAGACCTTCGACCGGGGCACCCGCAGCGCCCGCGAGGCCGCCGAGCTGATGGCACCGGTGCTCGGCTGGGACAAGGACCAGATCGAGCGCGAGGTCGAGCACTACGAGAAGCGGGTGGAGGCCGAGCGCGAGTCGCAGCGCCAGCCCGACGACCTGACGGCGGACGCGGCGCGGTTGGGCGCGCCGGACATCGTGCCGACCGAAGGCGACTGAGGGCGGCTCAGCGCGACCGGGACTCTGCGGGGACTCCGCCGGGGACTCGGCCTGGCGCGGACTCCGCCCGGCGCGGACTCTGCTAGGGCGCGCACCGCTGATCCACTCGACGGCGGCTTCACTCGAACGAGTGTCGTGAGCCGGGATCTTTGTCCGGAACCCGGCCGTTCTACGAGGTGCGGGGGCAGAACTCGGCGGCGAGCAGGGCAGGTTCGAGACCGGGGTCCGCGATCTCGCTCGTGTTCACCCGGAAGGTGAGGACATGACGGCCGTCGACGGTGGCTGCGGTGCGCACGTAGCTGCCCGAGATCCGGCCGTTGTGCCCCCACACCGTGGTGCCGCACGGCAGCCTCACCGGAAACAGCCCCATGCCGTACGAGCCGTGTGCGGTACGGGTGTTGAGCATCTCGCGCAGTTGGCGCGGGGGCAGTAGCGCGCCGCCGAGCAGGGCCGAGTAGAAGCGGTCCAGATCGGCGAGCGTGGTCACCAGCTCGCCCGCGGCGCCGGCCACCTGCGGGTCGAGATCGGTGACGTCGGAGCCGTCGGTCGCGTAGGCGCGGCCGTGCGGCGCGGGAAGAGTGGTGCGGGAGCCCGGGAAGGAGGTGCCCGTCAGACGCAGCGGAGCGATGATGCGGCGCTCGGCCTCGGTGGCGTACGAGCGGCCGGTGACCCGCCGGATCACCAGGCCGAGCAGCACGTAGTTGGTGTTCGAGTAGGAGAAGCGGCCTCGATCGGCCGGAGGGTGGGTGAGCGCGATACGGACGGCCTCGAGCGGTGACACGGGGATCGTGCCCCCGGTGGCCTCGGTGAAGTCGTACAGGCCGCTGGTGTGGGTGAGCAGGGAACGCAGGGTCAGCGCGCGCCCGTCGTTGCCCGCCCCGCGCACCAGGCCCGGCAGGTACCGCTCCACCGGGTCGGACAGCGACAGCCGGTGTTCCACGGCCAGTTGGAGGACGACCGTCGCGATGAAGGTCTTCGTGATGCTGCCCGCGCGGAAGTGGTCGGCACGGCTGACACCCGTTCCGGCCTGCGTGTAACGGAGGCCTGTCCCGTCGGCGGCCAGGAGCGCCGCGCCGGGTGCTCTGCCCCTGCTGACCAGCAGGGGGACCAGGGCGCTCGGGGTCGCTGTGGCACCTGCCCGGGAGGCCGCCGGGGACAGGCAGAGGAGCGCCAGGGACACCGGAATGGCCAGCAGTGTCCGAGGGATGGGCATCGCGAACCTCCGTTCTCGACGGTCATCCTGCCCCCCTTGGCTGTGTGACCTGCGCAGGATGTCCGACCTGATGCGCGGGGCGTGCGCCACGAGAGGCCCCCTGGGCGTTGGGCACTTGTTCGGTGGGGGACAATGGAGGCTCTGTCAGGGCGGGTTGCATGAGGGGACGCATGTCGGAGGCGGAGCGGGCGGGGACATCCCGTCAGGACACTCGTCAGGACAAGAACGAGCGTCTTCTCGCCGGGCGGTACCGGTTGGGAGAAGTGCTCGGCCGCGGAGGCATGGGCACGGTGTGGCGTGCCGAGGACGAAACCCTGGGCCGGACGGTCGCCGTCAAGGAGCTGCGGTTCCCGTCCAGCATCGACGAGGACGAGAAACGGCGGCTGATCACACGGACGCTGCGCGAGGCCAAGGCCATCGCGCGAATCCGCAACACCAGCGCGGTGACGGTCTTCGACGTGGTCGACGAGGACGACCGGCCGTGGATCGTCATGGAGTTGGTCGAGGGCAAGTCGCTCGCCGAGGCCATCCGCGAGGACGGCCTGCTCGAACCGCGCCGCGCCGCGGAGGTCGGGCTCGCGATACTCGACGTCCTGCGGTCCGCGCACCGCGAGGGCATCCTGCACCGCGACGTGAAGCCGTCGAACGTGCTGATCGCCGAGGACGGCCGGGTCGTGCTCACCGACTTCGGTATCGCACAGGTCGAGGGAGACCCGTCGATCACCTCCACCGGCATGCTCGTCGGCGCGCCCTCGTACATCTCCCCGGAGCGGGCGCGCGGGCACAAGCCGGGCCCGGCGGCCGACATGTGGTCGCTCGGCGGCCTGCTGTACGCGGCGGTCGAGGGCGCACCCCCCTACGACAAGGGTTCCGCGATCGCCACGCTCACCGCGGTGATGACCGAGCCGTTGGAGGAGCCGAAGAACGCCGGGCCGTTGAAGGACGTCATCTACGGCCTGCTGAACAAGGACCCGGTCCAGCGGCTCGACGACGCCGGTGCGCGGGCGATGCTCAACGCGGTGATCCACGCGCCCGAGCCGGAGCCGGTACCTCCGGTGGACGCGACGACGGTGGTGCCGTTGCCCGCGCAGCCGGGGCCTGGGTCGGGATCGGGATCGGGATCGGGGTCGGCCGAGTCCGGTGGCAGGAAGAGCGGCGGGAGTTCGGCGGGCGCCGAGCGCCTGCGCGGGGCGTTTCGGTCGATGCGGAAGGCTGCGGGGGCGGGTAGCGCGGCTGCTGCTGCGGTCGGTACGGGTTCGGCCACGACTCCGGGTTCGGCGGCCACAGGTACTGGTTCTGGTTCTGGTTCGAGTTCCGGTTCTGGTGCGGGGGCAACTCCCGCTGCCGCTGGACCTGGTGGCTCGCGCGGCTCAAGTGCGAGCGGTGATGGCGCTGCGGCTGTTGCCGGTACTTCGGAGGCCGGTAAGTCCGGTGACTCCGGTGATGCGAAGGGTGCGGCCGGTGGCTCGGGTGCTGCCGCCGCGGCTGCCGGGTCTCGGACCCCTGGGGTGCCTTCGGCTCGGTCCGGGGGAGCTTCCGGTGCGGTGACCCGGTCCGGGACGTCGGCCGGTTCGGGTGCCGCGTCAGGTTCGGCGGCGAAGGCCGACGCGTCGGACGCCGGTACGCGTGACCTGGGTGTGCAGGCTTCGGGTGTCAAGGCGTCGGGTGCGCAGGTCTCCGGGCTGCGGGAGCCGGGGCGGGGGGACACCGGGGTCAAGGATTCCGCCGCGACCCATGAAGTGGGTGCGCGGGGGGTCAACGCCGGTTCGGGCGGGCGGAGTTCCGGGTGGCCCGTGATGACTCCGCCGGATCTGCCGCCGCGGCCCGTGCCGAGGGCGCCGATCACCGATGTGGTGCCGAGGCGGACCTTGGTGATCATCGCGGTGGTGGTCGTGCTCGCGGTGGTCGGTGTCGTGCTGGCGCTCACGCTCGGTGGCGGTGACGACAGCGGCTCGAAGGGCTCGAAGAAGGACAGCGGCGGCAAGGCGGTCGCCAGCGCGAGCGCGAGTGCGAGCGGCGGAACCGACACCAAGAAGGACGACGGCGACAAGGCGGGCACGGGCGGTGCGCAGACCGACTCCTCGTCGACCGCGTCGGCCTCGGACGACACGTCGACGTCCACCGGTACGAGCGCGTCCGGCGGCAGCGGTGCCGAGACCGACGGCTCCTCGGACGGTGCCGCGGTCGTGAAGACGTACAAGGGGAGCCAGGGGTTCTCCATAGGCCTGCCCGCCGGATGGTCGTACCGGTCGACGGACTCCGCCGGAGTCCGGCTGGTCGGCCCCGACGGGCAGAAGCTGCTGATCGCCTGGACCACTTCGCCCAAGAACGACCCGGTGGCGGACTGGAAGAACCAGGAGCGGTACATGACGCGCTCCGGGTACACGCGGATCCGCATAGAGAAGGTGGACTACCGGGGCTGGAACACGGCGGACTGGGAGTTCACCTACACGGACGGCGGGACGAAGTACCGGACCATCGACCGCGGGTTCGTCGCCAATGGCTTCGGCTACGCGCTCATGTACACGGCGAAAGCCGCGAATTGGGACAGTGAGCTGCGTCAGGACACCTGGACGACGCTGACGAAGACGTTCGAGCCGAAGTCGTGAGGCGGGTGGGTCCGGGTTTGGCGTGCCAGATCCGTCAACCCCTCTTTGCGGGTTGCCTCCGGCACGTATCGTGAGTGGTTGCGGACCGTACGCATCCAGGTATGCGGGTAGGCGGAACGGGGCGCAAGGCGAACGGAATTGACCAACCGGACGGCCGGGGGAGGCAACGTGGACGACTATGCGGGTCGGGTGCTCGCCGACCGCTACCGGTTGCCGCTGCCCCCCTCCGACGAGTACGAACTCAGCGAGACCCGGGCCTTCGACACGTACAGCGGACAGGAAGTCCTGGTGCGCCAGGTGCCGTTGCCCGAGGTCGTCGAGGCGGAGGTGCTCGGCGAGGACGGGCTGCCCGACGGGTTCACCGCGCGCGACCGGGGCGCACGACGGCCGGCCGCGGCGCGCACCGCCACGCGACGGCCCACCGATCCGGCGGTACGGCGCGCCGTCGAGGCCGCGCAGGCCGCCGCGCGGATCCCCGACCACCCCCGGCTGGACCAGGTCTTCGACGTGTTCGCCGAAGGCGGCTCGCTGTGGATAGTGAGCGAACTGGTGTCCGCCCAGCCGCTTGCCGCACTCCTCGCCGAGAAGCCGATGTCGCCGTACCGGGCGGCCGAGGTCGCCTCCGACGTGCTCATGGCGCTGCGGGTGCTGCACGCCCACGGCTGGGTGCACCGGAACATCACCGCGCGCACGGTACTGGTCTGCGACGACGGCCGAG
The DNA here is from genome assembly GCF_044768565.1 of Streptomyces sp. NPDC091280. NCBI lineage: Bacteria > Bacillati > Actinomycetota > Actinomycetes > Kitasatosporales > Streptomycetaceae > Streptomyces > Streptomyces sp. NPDC091280. Next base: position 756,585 of record NZ_JBIVUZ010000001.1, on the reverse strand, counting down.
TGATGCTGACCGGCCTCGCGGTCGGCGCGGCGGAGGAAGCACTCTGCGGCTACGACCCGGTCCCCCCGCAGGACGGCGAGACCGCCGAGAACGGCAGCGCACACCCTGGCCCGCACGGCGGGGGCGGTGCGGGCAGCGGGGGCGGCGCTCCAGCACCTTCGACTCCCCGACTTCCCACCGGTTCCGCCGCCCCGATTCCTACGGGCTTCGCGGGGTCCTCGGGTCCTCCGGCATCGGCTGCCTCTACGGCTCCTGCCCGTGGTGCCGCCATCGGATTCGGGGGCGCGACGGGCGCCGCCGGTGCCGTAGCCCGCGGTGAAGGGCCTGGTGCGCCCGGTGTTCCGGCCGTTCCGACCGCCCCCAGTGCTGCGAACCCTGCCGTCGGCCCCGCCGGTTTCGATCCCGAGGCCGCTCGGCGGGCCGCCATCGAAGCCAGGGCTGCCGGCGGGCTGCCCGGAGTCGGCGCGGAGGGCGGTGGCGGGAGCGGGGCGTCCGCCGCGTTGGCCCGCAGGGAAGCGGACACGGGCGGTGACGTCAGGGCCGCGCGGGCCGGTGCCATCGCCGCGTACCGGGCGGGAGCGCGTGCCGCCGCCCGGGTGCAGGAGGCCCAGCAGCCCGGACGGCCCGCACTGCCCGGCGCCCGCCCCACGGCCGAGGGCGAGAACGGCCGTACGCAGCCCGGCGGTTCGGCCGCACTGCCGCCTGCGCCACTGCCGTATGCCGGTGGCAGCGGTGGTGGTAGTGGCAGCGGAGTGGAGCACGCGGGCGGTGGTACGCCGCCCGGGCAGATAGCCGACCCCTACGGCGTCCGCAACACCTCCTGGCACGGCGCCGTGCCGCGGCCGGGTGCGCCGACGCCGGCGGACAGGTTCACCGGTACGGGCACTTCGGCTCCGCGCCTCGACAAACCCGCCCCTCCCACCGCGAGCCCCGCACCTGTACCCGCACCGCAGCCCTATGCGCAGCCGCAGCCGCAGTCTCAGCCGCAATTGGCGCCGCAGTCCCAAACTCCCGCGCGTTGGGACGAGTTGGCCGCCGCCGGTGCGTCCGTCCGGCGTGGGCCCGCGACCGCGTTGGCGGCCGAGCGGGCCCGGCAGGTGCGGATGACCGTGGTGGGACCCGTGACCGAGCGGTGGGCGCCGGAGCAGGCCGTACCGGTGCACGAGAACTGGCAGTTGGCCGCGCCGATCGGACCGGCCACCGACCTGTGGGCGCTCGGCGCGCTGCTCTTCCGGGCCGTACAGGGGCACGCTCCTTATCCGGAGGAGGCGACCGCCGAGCTGGTGCAGCTGGTGTGCGCGGAGCCGCCTGCCTTCGCCGAGGAGTGCGGGCCGCTGCGGCCGGTCGTGGAGTCGTTGCTGAGGCAGGACCCGACCGAGCGGCTGGACTTCGAGGAACTGCGGGGCTGGCTGCGGTCGTTGGTGCGCTCGGCGCCCGAGCCCGAGGCCGGTGCCCATGTGGTCGCCACTCCGCCGACCGACCCGAGGCGGCTGCCGATCGTGCGGCGGCGCGGCGAGTTGGTGCGCAGGCGGCGGGCCGGGCTGCCCGCGACCAGTCCGCACGGCCGGCACAAGCGGGCCAAGGAGGAGGTCGGGGGCTCGCCCCGGCGCCTCGGCCGGACCCTGCTGGTGCTCATATTCCTGCTGCTGGCCGGTGCCGTCGCGTACGCCATGCTCTTCCTGCCCAAGGCCGGGGAGGACACCGGCGCCGGGCAGGGGGACAGGACGGGAGCGGCGGGGGACGTCAGTCCGGCGCCCGGTCAGTCCTCGGCCCCGGCGAGCAGCCGGCCGCAGCCCGACCAGACCTCACCCGATGCCTCCGGCTCGGGCACCGGCTCCGGCTCCAACACGCCGTCCCAGTCGGCCGGTTCGACCGGGACGCAGACCGGCGCGACCGTGGCCGCAGGGTTCGTGCTGCGCACGGACTCCGTGGGCTTCCAGGTCGCCGTCGCCAAGGGCTGGACCCGCACCCCGAAGAACGGCAGCGGCCAAGTGGTGTACTCGCACGGCGACTTCGAGCTGATCGTGGTGGCGGGACGGGACAGCGCGTCGAAGTACGGCAGCGACCCGATGGTCTACCAGCGGGACACGGAACGCGAGTTGCAGCCCTACCGCGACTCCAGCTGGGCCACGGCCACCGGCCTGCGGACCATCACGGTCGGCGGACGGACCATGGCCGAGGGGCAGTTCACCTGGACGGACAGCCAGGGCGGCGACCTCTTCGTCCGCAACATGGTGTTCCTCATCGACGGCCGCTACCACATCGTCCAGGTGCGTGGCCCGGAGGCCCAACGGGACGAGGTGACACGGTTGTACGAGCAGGCGTCGTCGACCTACCAGTACACCGGATGACCCGAAAAGGCGGCGCGCCGGGGCCGGACGGTTCCCGTTCGGACGCAGAAGCGACAACCGTCACAGTGCGGTCTCCTTGGTACCCCGCTGGTTCCCTGTCGGAGGGCCGGTCCTTACGCTGAGCCTGTCAAGAGCATTGCGGGGCAACGTGAATCAGATGCAGGGCCTGCTCCTCGCGGGGCGCTATCGACTGGCCGAATCGATCGGCAGCGGCGGCATGGGCCGGGTGTGGCGTGCGCACGACGAGGTGCTGCACCGGGCCGTCGCCATCAAGGAGTTGACGGCCGCGCTGTACGTGTCCGAGAGCGACCAGCCGAGACTGCTGGCGCGTACCCGCGCCGAGGCGCGCGCCGCCGCGCGCATCAACCACTCCGCCGTCGTCACCGTGCACGACGTCCTCGAACACGACGGCCGCCCGTGGATCGTCATGGAGCTGGTCGAGGGCAACTCGCTGGCCGACGCGGTCAAGGAGCAGGGCCGGATCGAGCCGGCCGAGGCCGCGCGCATCGGCATGTGGGTGCTGCGCGCCCTGCGGGCCGCGCACGCCGCCGGTGTCCTGCACCGTGACGTCAAGCCGGGCAACGTCCTGCTCGGGCAGGACGGGCGGGTGCTGCTCACCGACTTCGGCATCGCGCAGATCGAGGGCGACAGCACCATCACCCGGACCGGCGAGGTCGTCGGGTCCGTCGACTACCTCGCTCCCGAGCGGGTCCGCGGCGCCGATCCCGGGCCCTCCTCCGACCTGTGGGCGCTGGGCGCCACGCTCTACACGGCCGTCGAGGGCCGGTCGCCGTTCCGCCGCACCTCGCCGCTGTCCACCATGCAGGCCGTCGTCGAGGAGGAGGCCGGCGAACTGCGGTACGCCGGTGCGCTCGCGCCCGTCATCACCGCGCTGCTCAACAAGGACCCGGAACTGCGGCCGGACGCGGACCAGACCGAGCAGATGCTCGCGGAGGCCGCCGAGGGACGACGGCCCCGGTCGGCGCAGGAGTGGCTGCCGACCCAGCGGGTGGGCTCGCGCGCGGAGAGCCTCGGCTCGGACACGCCCGGCACCGGCGCGACCCCGTACTCCGCCACCGGTGCGACCGCGTACTCCGGCAACGGCACGACGCCGTACCCGTCGGCGACGGGAGCCACGTACCAGCAGCGGACGCCCGCCATCTCCCTCGCGGGTACCGGTACCGTCGCGCCGGCTCCGCCCAAGCGCCGCCGGTTCCGTTCCGTCGTCCTGGTGGTCGTCCTCGCCGCACTCGTCGGCGGCGGTACGGCGCTGGGCCTCCAGAAGTGGAACGAGGACCGCGACCAGGCCCAGGGCACCACCCCGGGCACCTCGGTCTCGCACAGTGCCACGGCCTCGCCGGAGAGTTCGGATTCCGCCAACTGGCAGGTCCGGCACGACCCTTGGGGCTTCGACATCTCGCTCCCCAAGGGCTGGGCGCGGAAGGAGTACAGCGACTCCGGCGGTATCAGGCAGGTCGACTACACGCCCGACGACGGGGAGCACTTCGTCCGCATCGCCATCGACTCCTCGCCGGACTTCCCCACCCCGAACGCCCACCAGCTCGACCTGGAAGTCCAGTTGGAGCGGCTGGTCGACTACCAGCGGGTGACCCTGGAGGCGAACACGTTCCGCGACCGTCCGGGCTCCCTGTGGGACTACACCTGGACCGCGCAGGCCAAGGACACACCCTTCCCGGGGCCGCGGCGCGCCATCGAGGAGACGTACACCTCCCGGGACGGGATCGAGTACGCGATCTACATGTCCTCGCCGGCCGCCGACTGGGCGAAGACGAGCAAGCAGTTCAAGTCGGTCCTCCAGAGCTGGAGTCCGGACTCGGGCTGACCGCTTCCGGTTACGTCATGATGGTGCGCATGGGGACCGAGGGGGACAACGTCCGGGTGATCGCCGGGCGTTACCGACTGGAGAAGCGGCTCGGACGCGGTGGCATGGGCGTCGTGTGGCGGGCGACCGACCAACTGCTGGGCCGCCAGGTGGCCGTCAAGGAGATCGCCCAGGACGACTCCCTCTCCGAGGAGGAGGCCCGGCAGCAGCGCGACCGGACGCTGCGCGAGGCGCGGGCGGTCGCGCAGTTGCGGCATCCGCACGTCATCGTCGTGCACGACGTCGTCGAGCAGGACGAACGGCCGTACATCGTCATGGAGTTGATCGACGGCGGTTCGCTCGCCGACCGCATCTCCGCGCACGGCCCGGTCGAGGCGGCAGAGGCCGCCCGGATCGGTGTCGCGCTCCTCGGCGCGCTGCGCACGGCGCACGCGGCGGGCGTCCTGCACCGGGACATCAAACCGGCGAACGTGCTGCTGGACACCGGCACCTCCGATCCGGACCCGGCCGCCTTCGCCCGGGTCGTCCTGACCGACTTCGGTATCGCGCAGGTCGCGGGCGCCACGACGCTCACCGAGAACGGCGCGTTCGTCGGCTCGCCCGAGTACACCGCGCCGGAGCGGATGTCCGGCGCGCGGACGGGTCCCGCCTCCGACCTGTGGTCCCTGGGCGCGCTGCTGTGCACGGTGCTGAGCGGTGAATCGCCGTTCCGGCGCGACTCGTTGGGCGGCATCCTGCACGCGGTCGTCTTCGACGAGATCCGGCCGCCGGAGGAGGCCCGGCCGCTGCTGCCCGTGGTACGGGGCCTGCTCGAACGCGACCCGGACCGGCGGCTGGGGGCGGCCGAGGCGGAACGGATGCTGCGCGCCTTCCTGAAGACGGGCCGCACTCCGCAGGTGGGCACGGGGCACGCGCCGAAGCCGCCGGCCGGTGACGGGCGGGCGGCGGCGCACCCCGCGCCCGGCTACACACCGACCCAACAGGACGTTCCGCTAAGGGAGTTGGCGCCTCCGAGGCCGTCGGTGCCGACGCCCACACCCGCCGACACGGAGGTGCCGCCCCCTCGGCGTTCCACCCGAGGTGTCCTGGTGGCCGCGCTGCTGGTCGCGGCGATGGCCGGGGCGGGGGTGTCGGCGGCGGCGCTGCTGATGCGCGGCGACGACAAGGGGGCCGCCCCGCCGGTGAGTTCGGCGCCACTGACGTCCACGAGCGGCGGTACGACGTCCCCGTCACCCACTCGTCCGACCACACGGTCACCGTCACCGTCATCGACGCCCACGTCTTCGCCGTCGCCTTCGCCCTCGAAGAGCGTCAACAGCCCCACCGCGCCCTCCGGTTACCGCGTGGCCCACGACCCGGACGGCTTCGTGCTCGCCGTACCGGAGGACTTCGTGCGCGTCCCGCAGGGCGAGCGGATCTTCTACATGTCGCCGGGGGAGACCTTCCGGCTCGGCATCAAGATGGCCGACCCGGAGGCGGGCGGCCCGCTCGCGGTGATGAAGAGCGCGGCGGCCGACGGGGCGTCCACGAACCCCGGTTACCACGACGGCAAGGTCACCGACACCACCCACTACGGATATCCCGCCGCGCTCTGGGAGTTCACCTGGAACGGCTTCAGCACGGCGGAGGGCCCCCGGCACACCTACGACCTGTGCTGGGAGCAGGGCGGCCGGATGTACGACGTGTGGGTGTCGGCGCCGGTCGGGAAGGTGCGGGAGGCGAAGGAGTACTTCGACGTCGCGCTGGACACGTTCGTACCGGCGTAGAAGGGGAGTTGGCGGAGGGGAAGTCGGTGGAAGGGGAGTCGGCGGTGGGTGTGCCGGACGCGACGGGTCACGTGGACCTGGCGGTCGCGAGCGTGCGCGCGCTCGCGGACCGGGGTCTGCCGCAGGACGTGATCGCCGTGCGCGCGGCCTGCCGACACTTCTCCGTCGTCGAACTCGAAGAGCTCGGACTGCGGGCCGCCGGGCGGGAGTTCGACCTCTTCGGCCTGCGGGACCGGCTGGAGGGCGTGGTCTGGGTGAGCGACGAGGAGTTCGCGGCGCACGGCCTCGACGCGGCGGAGACCGGGCGACTGCGGCGGTGGGCCCTGGAATGGGAATCCGACCTCGGACTCCGGCTCGCGGAGCAGTACGAGGACCCGGATTCCTGAGCCCGGATTCCCGAGCCCGGGGCGCGTCGACAAGTCCGTATCCGGCACGGTACTGATGGGGCATGAGCGAAGTCGGCGAACAGGTGCGCGACGGACGTCTGGTCGGCGGTCGTTACCGGCTGCTCGAACGCATCGGCTCCGGCGGCATGGGCACCGTGTGGCGGGCCTTCGACGAACTCGTGGACCGCGAAGTCGCCGTCAAACAACCGCGGTTGCCCGGCGACCCGCAGGACGAGGAGTTCCAGCGCGCCGCCCACCGGCTCTACCGCGAGGCCCGCGCCGCCGCCCGGGTCGACCACCCGTGCGCCGTGGTCATCCACGATGTCGTCATCGAGGAGGAACTCCCCTGGATCGTCATGGAGTTGGTGCGCGGCGAGTCCCTGCACGACCGGCTCGGGCGCGGACGTCTGACCCCCGCCGAGACCGCGCGTGTCGGGCACGCCGTCCTCGGCGCCCTGTGCGCCGCGCACGCCGTGGGGATCGTGCACCGTGACGTGAAACCGGCCAACGTCCTGCTCGGCCCCCGCGACCGGGTCGTCCTCACCGACTTCGGCATCGCGCACATCCAGGGCGAGGAATCCCTCACCGCCAGCGGCGAGTTCGTCGGCTCGCTCGAATTCGTCGCCCCCGAGCGCATGTCCGGCACCGGCGCCGGCCCCGCCTCCGACCTGTGGTCCCTCGGCGTCCTCCTGTACGCGGCCGTCGAAGGGGCGTCGCCTTTCCGCCGGGCGACAGTGGAGTCCACCCTCGGCGCGATCCTGGCCGGCGAACCGCCCGAGCCGACCCGGGCCCCTCGGACCGCTGATTGTCCGGATGCTGGCCCGCGACCCGCAGCAGCGGCCGACGGCGGAGGAAGCCGACGCGGTACTGGAGGCGGTGGCCGAGGGGAGGGACGTATCGGTGGAGCCGACAACTGCCGTACAGAACACGGACGTCGACCCGATCCCGGAGCCGACAGCGGCGCCCACCGCACCCGAAGCCACCCCCAGGCCCAGCCTGAGGCCCAAACCCCGCTCCCGCCCCCGCCGCCCCCGCCGCCCCCTCCTCCTCACCCTCGTCTCCGTCGGCGCGCTCCTCCTCGTGGGTCTGGTCGTCGGCACCGTTCTTGAGCACGTCCTCGACAAGGACACCTGGACCGCCCACCGCCGCGCGGGCATGCGCGCGGTCCTCTACCTCCCGCCCCCGTACCGCCTGCTCCGGTCCGACGCGGCGGCAGGCACCCGTACCGTCGTCTACGGCACCGGCGCCCTCCGTGTCCGTCTCACCGAATGGGACGCGGCGGCCGAGTCGGCGCTCGCCGAAGCGCGCGCGCTGGGCCGGGGCACGGCCGACTCGCGGTACACGCGCACCAGTTTCCGCGCGAACAAGGACGCGGCCCTCGCCGACATCACCTACACGCAGTCCGGCGTCCCCACCCGCACGATGGCCCTGGTCGTCCGCACCGCCGACCGGCGCATGTACGAGTTGCGCGTGGACATGCCCAAGGGCACACCGGCGGAGAAGAAGGGCACCGCGCTCTTCAAGGGCGCCCGCGCCAGGCTCACCCTCCCGGAAAACTGATCCGGCGGCGACCGGCCGGTGATCATCCCCGCACAACGCCCTGATCAGCGCATTCGTTGCCAGTGATCGCTGGCGCGGTGTGAGCGCCTGGTGAATCCCGATTACCGACGGGTACCCAAACCCTCCGCGGCGGCATACTCTGCCGCACATGACGGACTCGCAGGCCCCGGAAAAGACCGGTACGGAAACGACGACCGGCACGAACCCCCTCGCACCGGCCCCCACAGGCGCCCGTACCGCCGCCGATGTGGTCACCCCGGAGCTGGTCGCCCAGCTCACGAAGGGGGTGGCCGGTTCCGGGCGGACCGCCAACCACACGCCGTTCACCGGCGAGAAGCTCGCCGACCTGCCCGAGTCCACCCCCGAGGACGTGGCGAAGGCCTTCGACGCGGCCCGCGCCGCCCAGGCGCTGTGGGAGCGGACCCCGGTACGGCAGCGCGCCGCCGTCCTGCTCCGCTTCCACGACCTCGTCCTCGCCCGCCAGGCCGAGGTCCTCGACCTGATCCAGCTGGAGACCGGCAAGGCGCGGCTGCACGCGCACGAGGAGGTGCAGGCCGTCGCCGTCGCGGCCCGCCACTACGGCCGCAAGGCCCCCGCCTATCTCAGGCCGAAGCGGCACACCGGCGCCGTCCCGACCCTCACCAAGGTCACCGAACTCCGCCACCCGCGTGGGGTGGTGGGCCAGATCGCCCCCTGGAACTACCCGCTCGAACTCTCCGTCGGCGACGCCCTCCCGGCCTTCGTCGCGGGCAACGCGGTGGTGATGAAGCCGGACACGGAGACCTGCCTCACGGCGCTGTGGGCCCGGGACCTGCTCATCGAGGCCGGGCTGCCCGCCGACGTCTTCCAGGTCGTCCTCGGCGAGGGCCCGGTCGTCGGCCCCGAGGTCGTCCGGCACGCCGACTACGTCTCCTTCACCGGCTCCACCCGCACCGGGCGCGAGGTCGCGCAGGGCGCGGCGGCCCGGCTGGTCGGCGTCTCCCTCGAACTCGGCGGAAAGAACGCCATGTTGGTGCTGGAGGACGCCGACCTCGACAAGGCGGCGGCGGGCGCGGTCCGCGCCTGCTTCTCCTCCGCCGGCCAACTCTGCATCTCCATCGAGCGGTTGTACGTCCACGAGTCGATCGCCGACGCCTTCCTGGAGCGCTTCGCCGCCCGCACCAAGGCCATGCGCCTGGGCACCTCCCTGGCGTACGGCGCGGACATGGGATCGCTGGTGGGGGAGCGGCAGTTGGAGACGGTGACGCGTCACGTGGAGGAGGCCGTCGCCAAGGGTGCCAAGGTGCTCGCGGGCGGTGTCGCCCGCCCCGACATCGGCCCCTACTTCTTCGAACCGACTATCCTCGACGGCGTCGAGGCCCCCATGTCGGTGTGCGGCGAGGAGACCTTCGGCCCGGTCGTCTCCGTCTACCGCTTCAGGACCGAGGACGAGGCGGTGGAAGCGGCCAACTCCACGTCCTACGGCCTCAATTCCTCGGTCTGGACGAAGGACGGCCGCCGTGGCCATGCCGTCGCCGCCCGGCTGCGCACCGGCACCGTCAACGTCAACGAGGGCTACGCCCCCGCCTACGGCAGCGTGCAGTCCCCCATGGGCGGCATGAAGGACTCCGGCCTCGGCCGCCGCCACGGCTCCGAGGGCATCCTCAAGTACACGGAGGCCCAGACGGTCGCGCAGCAGCGGCTGCTGCCGATGGCGCCCTCGCTGGGGATGACCGACGAGGCGTACGCCCAGTTCATGAGCCGCAGCCTCCGGGTGATGAAGGCCCTGCGCCTCAAGTAGCGGTATCCGGGCCGTACTTGTCCGGCCCGTACTTGACCGGTCCCTGGTTCTCGACGAGGAGAGCACGTGTCACAGGACACCTACGACTACGACGTCATCGTCGTCGGCTCGGGCTTCGGTGGTTCCGTAACCGCCCTGCGCCTGACGGAGAAGGGCTACCGCGTAGGTGTCCTGGAGGCCGGCCGCCGCTTCACCCGGGAGTCCCTCCCCAGGAACTCCTGGGACCTGAAGAACTACCTCTGGGCTCCCCGGCTCAACCTCTACGGCCTCCAGCGCATCCATCTGCTGGGCAATGTGATGGTCCTGGCCGGCGCGGGCGTGGGCGGCGGCTCCCTGAACTACGCCAACACCCTCTACGTCCCGCCCAAGCCGTTCTTCGAGGATCCCCAGTGGCGTGACATCACGGACTGGCAGGAGGAGTTGGGCCCGTACTACGACCAGGCCCGCCGCATGCTCGGCGTACGGCTGAATCCGACGACGACCCCGTCCGACGTCCATCTGAAGGCCGCCGCGCAGCGGATGGGCGTCGGTGACACCTTCCACATGGCCCCGGTGGGCGTCTTCTTCGGCGACGGCGAGGACGCCGACGGCACCGCGAAGGCCAGGCCCGGCGAGCGGGTCGCCGACCCGTACTTCGGCGGCGCGGGCCCGGACCGCAGCGCCTGCACCGAGTGCGGCGAGTGCATGACGGGCTGCCGGCATGGCGCGAAGAACACCCTTAACGAGAACTACCTCCACCTCGCCGAGAAGGCGGGCGCCGAGGTCCACCCGATGACGACGGTCGTGTCGGTCACGGACGACTCGCAGGGCGGCTACGCGGTGGCGACCCTGCCCACGGACGCGCGGAAGTCGTCGAAGGGCCGTGTGTTCAAGGCCCGCCGGGTCGTCCTCGCGGCCGGCACCTACGGCACCCAGACCCTCCTGCACCGCATGAAGGCGGGCGGCCAACTGCCCTACCTGTCGGAGAAGTTGGGCGAACTCACCCGCACCAACTCGGAGGCGCTGGTCGGCGCGCAGACGAGCGACCGCCGCTACCGCAGGGCGACCGGCAGCGCGAAGGCCGACTTCACGCGCGGAGTCGCCATCACCTCCTCGATCCACCCCGACGAGAACACCCACATCGAACCGGTCCGCTACGGCAAGGGCTCCAACTCGATGGGCGGCCTCTCCATCCTCCAAGTCCCTTACGCGGAGGGCTCGTCGAGGGTGCTGGCCTGGCTGGCGAACGCGGCCCGCCACCCGCTCCTGGTGCTGCGGTCCCTCTCCAACCGCCACTGGTCGGAACGGACCATCATCGGCCTGGTGATGCAGTCGCTGGACAACTCCCTGACGACGTATCTGAAGCAGGACGGCGTGGGGAAAGGGCTGTTGACGGCCCGTCAGGGGCACGGCGCCCCCAACCCCCTTCAGATCAGGGCGGCTTCGGAGGCCGCGACCGCCATCGCCGCCGAGATCAACGGCTTCGCGGGCTCGAACGTCGGCGAACTGATGGGCACCCCTCTCACCGCCCACTTCCTCGGCGGCTGCCCCATCGGCGCCTCCCGCGAGAGCGGCGTGATCGACCCGTACCACCGCCTCTACGGCCATCCCGGCATCTCGGTGGTCGACGGCGCGGCCGTCTCGGCGAACCTCGGGGTCAATCCGTCGCTCACCATCACCGCGCAGGCCGAGCGCGCGATGTCGTACTGGCCCAACAAGGGCGAGCCGGACCCGCGTCCGCGCCAAGGGGCGTCGTACGAACGGCTGAAAGCGGTGGCGCCGCGTCGACCGGCCGTCCCCGAGGGCGCGTTCGGCGCGCTGAGGCTGCCGTTCCTGGGGATGCCGACGGTGCCGCCGAAGCCGTAGAACGAAAGGACCTGCGCCCCCCTCCGAGCGCAGGTCCTTTGTCGGGCGAGCTACGGGTTACGCGCTCTCTCCGGTCTTGCGGCGGCGCACCATGACCACGGCGGCGGCACCCGCGACGACGGCCGCGCCGCCGACGAGGCCGATCACCGGCAGGGCGGAGCTGGAGCCGGTCTCGGCGAGGTTGCCGGTGGCCTCGTTGACCGAGCCCTGCGGCTTCAGGTCCTCGTCGGTCCCGCTGGGCTTCTGGCCGGTCGGCTTGGCCTCGCCGACGTCGCCCGGCTTGCCGCTGCCCGCGGCGAGCACGGAGAACTCGTAGTAGTCGCCGTTGACGTAGCAGTCGTCGTCCTGGCCCGCGTACACCGCCTGGCTCAGCGCGAACGACGAGCCCGCGGGGGCCGTGGACTTGATCTTCACGCGCAGGTCGAGCGTGGTCGAGGAGTGCTTCTCCAGGGTGGGCAGGACCGCGACGACGCTGCCGGACAGCGTGATCTTGTCATGGCCGCTGCCGACGGTCTGCTGGTAGGAGTCGGTCCACTTGCCGTCCTGCTTCAGCTGGATGTCGGCGAGGTCCAGCAGCAGCGACGCGTCGTCGTTCACATCGTCGCTGTACTCGGTGAGCGCGTTGATCCAGACGTTCTGAAGGTCCTTGTCCGAGGCGTTCTTCACCACGAACTTGAAGTTGTGCCAGCCGGAACCGGCGACGATCTTGTTCGGCAGCCCGGTGAGCGACGCGGTCAGCTTCTCGTCCAGGTCGAACGACGTGCAGTCCTCGTACGGGTCGAAGTCGGACGGCTTGCTCGGCGACGCGGAGGGGCTCGCCGAGGCGCTGCCGCTCGGGGTGCCGGACGCGGCGGGGCTGCTCGTGCTCGCGGCCGGCGAGCTGGTGTCGGCGGCGGGGCTGCTGGTGTCGGCCGCCGGGCTGCTCGTGTCCGCCGCGGGGGAGCTGTCGTCGGCCGCGGGGCTGCTCGCGTCGGCGGCGGGGCTGCTCTCCTCGGCCGCCGGGCTGCTGGACGACGTGTCCGGCGCGCCGTCCTCGGCGAACGCGGCCGGCGCCGACAGCAGGGCGAGCGGAGCGATGGCGGCCGTCGCGGCGATCGTGGCCATGACACGGCGAAGCTTCATGAAGTCCTCAGGAAGTCCGGAGCGCCGCGACAGTACGGCGCGCTGGGCGGAGGGCTCCGCGTGTGGGGCGCGGGTGTGGCCCTTGTTCTTGCAGGTGTGACCTGGGAAGCCCGTGAAAGGTTGTGCGAATCCTCACCGAATTCTTATGTGGGCTGAGTCACATCACTGTTTGTGGGCTGAGTCACACCCGGGTTCTTCTTGTGAACACGCTTTCGGGCGCCTACAACTACCAGGTGTCCGACAAACCGTCAGAGGAACCGTCCTCGACCCCGGAGATCCCCGACGACGTCTGGGACAAGTTCGCCCGTGACACGGAGCGGGACATCCGGGCCTCCGCACAGAAGGAACCCTCCGCGCGCGCCCGCGAGGTCACCGAACGTCTGAAGCGGTCCGAGCAGCCCGAGGGCTGGCGGACCGGTCCCGCCTGGCAGGAGATGAACGGGCGGTCCCGGCGCAGACGCCGCCTGTGGGCCGTGCTCGGTGTCCCGCTCGCCGTGGTCGCGATGCGGCCCTCGCTGCTGCCCGGCGACCCCTTCGGCAAGGGCCACTCCGACTCGGCCTCCCCGCTCGCGCCGGAGACCGCCGCCCCGACCGCCGCGCCCTCCACCGTGAACCCCCAAACGCCCACCCTGGACCGGCCGTTCGCCGGTTCACCCGCCCTGAACTGGGCCGACGGCGCGGCCGGCATCATCCTGCCGAAGGCCACGGCCGTGGGCACGATCTCCAAGGACCGGGTCGAACTCGCCCTCCAGCAGACGAAGATCCTGCTCGTCGCCGCCAACCTCGACCCGAAGACGATCGGCGGCGGGCGCCCGTCCGCCGCGCTCGCGGTCCTCGACCCCAAGCAGCCCAAGGTGCTCAGCGAGTTGAACACCTCCCTGACCGCCCCGAGCAAGACAGACGACCCCACGCTGCTGTTCAGCCGCTTCAACCCCAAGGAAGTACGGCTGGTCGGCAAGGTGGTGAAGACGCGCGGACGCATCACCTTCGCCAAGGACTCCAGCGGGGGCGTCACGATCCACTCCGACTACACCTTCGTCTACCCGCTGGTCCGGACCGGCGGCTCCACCGAGGTCGCCCGCACCATCGTCCGCCGGGTGATCGACCTGGAGATCCTCGACCCCGCCCGCTACCAGGTCACCCCCGGCCTGCTGTCCCTCACCCTCAACAACGCGGACTTCGGCAACTCGGCCTGCGATGTCTACGACGGCTATCTGCACCCGCAGTTCGACTCCGACGCGACGTCGTCGCCCACCGGCGCGACCCCCTCGGGCCCGACGACGGACCCGTACGACCGCAGCCGCGACATCGGCAAGGGCCAGGGCACGTGCGGGACGGTGAGCCGGACCTAGCCCCGGTCGTGGGTGGATGGTGTGTGCCGGGCAAGCGAAGGGCCCCGCGGGACGGAGCCGCGGGGCCCTTCTCCGTCAGCACCGACGTCAGGGCAGCGCCGGTGCCTGGGAGCGGCGCCGGGGGGTTGCGCCGCTGGTCTCAAGTTGTTTCGAGTGCCCCCGGTCGGCGCCCCGGCGCACACGGGGCGCGCGCTTGGTCTCGACCTTTGGCAGTGGGACGGTGTACCGCAATGCGGTTGACTGCTTTGGGACTTGGGGCTCGGCGGGACGCTCGGGGGGTTTCTACGCATCGTGCTGGATGGAGACGGCCACCGCAACCGTTCGATCCGGCTTTGTGCATTTTTGCAGTTTCCGCCGGGCGGCCCCGGGCGTCCCCGGAGCCGACCGTTCTCTTGGGTGACCGGGCTGCTGTCCCCTGCCGTCCGGTCACGACCCTGGAGCGAGGTCCCACGACGCACGGCACGATCCGTACGTCTCATCGCCCCAGCGAGCCACGCGTGGTTCTTTCGGGCCCGCCCCTGGCTGGCACGGACACCACCACCAACGAAGCCGTTCACGGCCGGTCACGCGCCGTACGGGTGAGACGGCGCTCGAACTCAGATCCGCCCCCGGGACAGTTCGAGCAGCGTCATCGCCAGCGAGGTGCCGGGCTTGCCGAGCGCGTCCCGGTAGCGGCCGAGGATCTCGTTCTCCCGGGACAGGTTCACCCGCCGCCCGCCGGAGGCGATCCGGGTCTCCTGCACGACGGCGGAGACGGCGATCCGTTCCTGGATCAGCCCGATGATCCGGTCGTCGAGAGCGTCGATGCGCTCACGGGCGTCGGCGATGGTCCGCTCGGGAGTGGTGGCGGTCATGCGGGGCTCCTCGGTGAAGTGAAGTGAGGCGAGATGAGGTGAGGTGAGGGGTGCCCCGGATCGACGCGGTCCGGAAAACACAGGCGCCCCGGACCTTGTCGGCCCGGGGCGCCTGGGGAAGTCGCTTGTCAGATGCTCAAGCAGCACGACCATGGCAGCCGGTGGGCCCGGTGCCATAGGTAAATCGGAAGGTCGCGGTCTTGCGCATGCGGCGAGTATGCCACAGCGCCTTCTCGGCCGACCGGGTCGGGTGGCGGGTGGGCAAAGGGGCCGGGGGCCCGGGGGCCGGGGGTTCGGGGGTTCGGGGTTCGGGGGTTCGGGGTTCGGGGGTTCGGGGTTCGGGGGTCTGCGGGTCCGCGGGTCCGCGGGTCCGGGTGTCCGGGTGTCCGGGGGCGGAGCCTCCGGGACGACCGGGTGTCCGGCGCCGACCCCGTTAGAATCGGTGACCAGAACCCCGCCCAACCGCCGGAAGGCCCCCGTGTCAGCAGCGACCCCCGCCCCCGACACCGTCCTGGTCGTCGACTTCGGCGCGCAGTACGCCCAGCTCATCGCCCGCCGCGTCCGCGAGGCCCGGGTCTACAGCGAGATCGTGCCGAGCACCATGCCGGTCGCCGAGATGCTCGCCAAGAACCCGGCGGCGATCATCCTCTCCGGCGGCCCCTCGTCGGTCTACGCGGAGGGCGCCCCCCGCCTCGACCGCGAACTCTTCGACGCCGGCGTCCCGGTCTTCGGCATGTGCTACGGCTTCCAGCTGATGGCGACGACCCTCGGCGGCACCGTCGACAACACGGGCGCCCGCGAGTACGGCCGCACCCCCCTGCACGTCTCCCGTTCGTCCTCGACCCTCTTCGAGGGCACCCCGGACGAGCAGTCCGTCTGGATGTCCCACGGCGACGCCTGCTCCGCCGCCCCGGAGGGCTTCACGGTCACCGCGTCCACGGACGTCGTCCCGGTCGCCGCCTTCGAGAACGACGAGAAGAAGCTCTACGGCGTCC
Organism: Streptomyces sp. NPDC091280; assembly: GCF_044768565.1. Classification (NCBI taxonomy): domain Bacteria; kingdom Bacillati; phylum Actinomycetota; class Actinomycetes; order Kitasatosporales; family Streptomycetaceae; genus Streptomyces; species Streptomyces sp. NPDC091280. The sequence continues at coordinate 740,731 of NZ_JBIVUZ010000001.1, read as the reverse complement.
AGTACCACCCCGAGGTCATGCACTCCACGCACGGCCAGCAGGTCCTGGAGCACTTCCTGTACCGGGGCGCGGGCCTGACCCCGTCCTGGACCACCGGCAACGTGATCGACGAGCAGGTCGCCGCGATCCGCGAGCAGGTCGGCGACAAGCGCGCCATCTGCGGCCTGTCCGGCGGCGTCGACTCCGCCGTGGCCGCCGCCCTCGTCGCGCGTGCCATCGGCGACCAGCTGACCTGCGTCTACGTCGACCACGGGCTGATGCGCAAGGGCGAGACCGAGCAGGTCGAGAAGGACTTCGTGGCCGCGACCGGCGTCAAGCTCGTCGTGGTCGACGCGGAGGAGCGCTTCCTCACCGCGCTCGCCGGGGTCTCCGACCCGGAGCAGAAGCGGAAGATCATCGGCCGCGAGTTCATCCGCGTCTTCGAGCAGGCGCAGGCGGACATCATCGCGGACGAGGGCCCCGAGGTCGCCTTCCTCGTGCAGGGCACGCTCTACCCGGACGTCGTGGAGTCCGGCGGTGGCACCGGCACGGCCAACATCAAGTCCCACCACAACGTCGGCGGCCTCCCCGAAGACCTCGAATTCGAGCTGGTCGAACCGCTGCGCAAGCTCTTCAAGGACGAGGTCCGCATGGTCGGCCAGGAACTGGGCCTGCCGGACGAGATCGTCCAGCGCCAGCCCTTCCCCGGCCCCGGCCTCGGCATCCGCATCGTCGGCGAGGTCACCAAGGACCGCCTCGACCTGCTCCGCGACGCCGACGCCATCGCCCGCGAGGAACTGACCGCGGCCGGCCTCGACCGCGACATCTGGCAGTGCCCGGTGGTCCTCCTCGCCGACGTCCGCAGCGTCGGCGTCCAGGGCGACGGCCGCACCTACGGCCACCCGATCGTGCTGCGCCCGGTCTCCTCCGAGGACGCCATGACGGCCGACTGGTCCCGCCTGCCGTACGACGTCCTCGCGAAGATCTCCACCCGCATCACCAACGAGGTCGCCGACGTCAACCGCGTCGTCCTCGACATCACCTCGAAGCCCCCGGGGACCATCGAGTGGGAGTAGTCCCACCGGCCCGCGATCAGGTCCGCCTGAGGGTCCGCACCGGCTCTCCGGGCTTCCAGACCCGCACGACGAGATACGTCTCGTCCTCGACGTAGGTCCGCACGACCTCGGTCAACTCGGTGCGGAAGAGGTGGAACGGCTCCGGCGGTTCCACCTCTTCGCTGTATGCCCCCTTCACCCCGGCGTCCGTCACCTCCACCGCCCGCCCGGCGACCCGCACGTCCCCGCCGCCCATCTCCGTCCCCGCCCCCGGATTCGCCTGGAGCGCGAAGCGCGGATCGCGCCGCAGATCCAGCGCCTTGAACGAGTCCGGCATCATCCCGAGCCACAACTCGCCGTTCAGGAAACGGACTTCGAGCCCGCTCGTGCGCGGCGACCCGTCCGCCCGCAGCGTCGCGAGCGTGTGGTGCGTGAAGGCACCGAACCGCGCCTCGACGGTCGCGGCGAGGTCGGGTTCGGCGGCGGTGAAAGTGGCCCAGTTCGCTGTCATACGGCGAGTGTTCCGCCGATAACCGACAACCTCTGTCCTCTTTACGGCCCTGCACTGCCCTTTTCGACCGACCGGCGGTAACTTCTCGCCCTTACAACAAACCCAGTGCTGGAGGACCGATGCACGGGCCGACGCCGCCCTCCCCCCTGCCCACCGACCGGCTGCGGTTCGCCATGCCGCCGATGCACGAGTCGGTCGAGGACGAACGCCGGCACCGCAAGGAACGGCTCGCCGGTGCCCTGCGCCTGTTCGGCCGGCTCGGCTTCGAGGACGGGGTCTCGGGGCACATCACCGCCCGCGACCCCGAGTTCACCGACTGCTTCTGGGTCAACCCCTTCGGCATGCCCTTCCGGCACGTCACCGTCAGCGACCTGGTGCTCGCCAACTCCGAGGGCCAGGTCCTCCAGGGCCACCACCACGTCAACCAGGCCGCCTTCACCGTCCACTCCCAGGTCCACGCCGCCCGCCCGGACGTCGTCGCCGTCGCCCACTGCCACTCCGTGCACGGCCGCGCCCTCTCCGCCCTCGGCGACTTCCTCGACCCGATCAGCCAGGAGAGCTGCGCCTTCTACGAGGACCACGCGCTCTACGACGCCTACAGCGGGGTCTCCGTCGACACCGAGGAGGGCAAGCGGATCGCCACCGCGCTGGGCTCCCGCAAGGCACTCGTGCTGCGCAACCACGGCCTGCTGACCGTGGGCGACTCGGTGGACGCGGCGGCCTGGTGGTTCGTGTCCATGGAACGCTCCTGCCAAGTGCAACTCCTCGCCAAGGCCGCCGGCCGCCCCCTCCTCATCGACCACAAACTCGCCGTCGCCACCCGCGAACAGACCGGCGGAGACCTCGTCGCGTGGATCAACTACCAGCCCCTGTGGCAGGACATCAGCCGCAACGAACCGGACCTCCTCAGCTGAAGCCCCGCAGCACGGCCGCCTTGGTCATCCTGAACTCCTCGTCCGTGAGCACCCCTTCCCGGTGCAGCTCGCCCAACTCCCGCAGCCTGCGCAGCAGTACGTCGTGATGGTCGGCCGGGGGAGGAACACTCGCCGCCCGCCGCGGACGGTCCGCGAACTCGCCGTTCTCCCGCTCCCGGACCGACGGATGCGGCAGCCGCGCGGTCACCGCCGTCGCCACCAGCGCGGTGAGCAGATCACGGCGGGTGCTGCCCCACAGGTCCAGGGCGTAGGGATCCTTCTCCGGCGGCAGCTTGGAGAACACCGTCTCCCGGGTCACGAACCGCATGAACCCGTCCTCGTAACCGGAGTTGGGCAGCCACTCCACCTGCACCAGATCGCCCACCGCGACTATCCGCGGCCCGGTCGCCCGCTTCACTCGCTCCGAGGTGTCCGCCCAGTCGATCCGCACCTGGGCGCCGTCGAAGGACACCGTGCCGTCGGAGGACCGGACCGAGACCGGGACCGGCGGACCCGGCAGCAGATAGGCCTTGGTCGGTTCCTTGGGGATCTGGTCCAGGAGCAGCGCGTGCCGGATCTCCTCCGCCACGTACTCCGCGACCCCGGACCGGTCGATGTCCACGATCAGCCGGTACGGATCCGCCGCGTCCGGCAGCCGCCCGCCCGTCGCCTGCAACAGCGGATCGGCCCCCTCGCGCAGCCTCAACCGCAACCGGCCGCGCTTGCGTTCCGGCTCGTAGACGATGCCCGCGACCGCTTCGAGGGGTACCGCGATCTCGCCGTAGGTCTGCCGGAACAGGGGCACGGAGCGGTGAAGTCCCGGTGTGATCCTGACCGTTGTGCCGTCGAAGGCCCAGGTCCCGTCGCGCTGGATGATCTCGGCCATACGGAAATTCTCGCAGCCGGGTCAACACGGCGGCGCCCACTTCACCCGCGCTGACCAGACCTGCCGGACGCGAGCCGTGTCCCGTAGGGCACAATCCGCTCTTGTCGTGCGGGAGTTGTGTCGGACAACGGTGGGGAAGGCGGGCATCGGGCGTGGCGGTGCAGGAGGCGAGACAGGGCGGCGAGCACATCGGTGCCCACGGAGGCGGCTGCACCTGCGGGGACTGCCCGCACGGAGCACGCGAGGGGCATCGGCGCGCGGTCGCCGCGTTCCTGGTCAAGCGGGACGGCTTCGCGGCCGGGGAGGGCCTGCCCGCGGCGGTGGCGCACTCGGCGTCCGCCTCCCGGCAGTGGGTCTCGGACGAGCTGACCCAGTCCGCCGACGACGTCGCCGAACGCGGCCGGGCCGAGGGCGGCGCCTGGCTGGCGCGCCTGTGGCACCGCACGGCACTCGCCGTGTGGGGCGGCTTCGTCGTACTGCTCCTGGTGCAGTCGTTCACCGCGATCGGCGCGGGCTGGACGGCGGCCCGCACGGCCGGAGCGCTGGCCGCGCTGGTGGTCGCGGGCGCGCTGAGCGCCGCCTCCTGGTTCCACCGGGCGCGCGGCGGGGCGCTGGCCCCGGTCATCGGTGAGGACAACCGGCTGTCGACCTCCCGCGCGGTGGCCGTGTCCTGGGTGCTGTTCGTCGCGTACGCGGTGCTGGTCCTGGCCGGCCGCCTCGCCGCCGCCTCCGACCACGCCGAACGCGACGCCCTCATCTCCGGCCTCGAACTCGCCCGCGGCGCCGGGGTGGTGACCGTCCTCGCCGTGGTCAGCGCCATCGCCGTCCTGGTCCGCCGGGTCGTCGGCCTGCGGGTCCTCGGCCAGCGCCTCCAGAAGATCCCCGCCGACCGCCCGCGCGCGGCCGACCTCCTCACCGACGACGCGGGACGCGGCACCTTCGCCGACATCCAGTACGTCGTGATCAGCGCTGTCGCCCTGGTCTTCGCGGCCGTGCGACTCGCCCGCCGCCCCGACCAACTCCCGGACCTGCCCTGGGGGTTGGCGGTGGTCGTCCTCATCTCCGCCGCGACGTACCTGGCCGGCAAGTACGCGGAGGGCGGCCGTCCGGTCATCCTCTCCGTGGTGCGGGCACGTGAGGCGGGCGACCTCGACGCCCCCATCCGCACCGGCGACGACATCGAGATCCGCGGCGCGGGCTTCGTGCCCCCGGGCGCCCGGACCGCGGACCGGCTCTCCCGCATGGTCGTGCGCATCGGCCCGGTCAACGTCCATGTCCCGCTCGTCCCGGTCACCGGCGGTTTCTCCAACCCGACGGACACCCTCCTGACCGTCCCGGTCCCCGTGGACGTCGAACCCGGACGGGTGGAGGTACAGGTCGTGACCGCGGCGGGCGTCGAGACGAACACCTGCGTCGTCGACGTGGCCGACTGACCCCACCCACGGGTGACGACGTCCGACCGGTCCGACCGGTCCGACCGGTCCGACCGGTCCGACCGGTCCGACCGGTCCGCTCGGTCCTCCCGGCCGACCCTCACGGGCAGTCCGGGCGGGAGTCCGGCGACCGAGCGGGCGGCCCGGTCGACCGGGAGTCGTGCGTAGGCCTGGCCGAGCCCCACCCGGACGGCTCCCCGCCCCTCGCCGTGACCGCGCCCTGCCACCCAGGCCAGCGGGTCCGCCACCCAGGCCACCGGGTTCGTCACCCGGGCCGCCTGGTCCGGTTCGGCGACGACGCGCGGGCGGCCGTCGCCGAAGTCCCCGGGCGCTCCGTGCGGCAGATCCGGGCTCACATCCGCATGGCCGACGAACCTGGCCGACCACCGCCCGAAGGCGGCCCCATTCCGAAAAACTGTCCGAAGCATGGTTGAGCGGGTCCCCCTTTTCGTACGTATGGTCTGTTGAGGGGTCAACGGCGGGCGAGAGGCGGCTAAGGGCGATGACTCACGGCACTCGAATGGATACGCAAACCCCGTACCTCGACGGCGACCGGAGCTGGCGGGACACCGCCACCCGATACGCCCTCCTCCCACTGCGCGTCTTCCTGGGCGTCACTTTCATCTACGCGGGCCTGGACAAACTCACCGACAGCGCCTTCCTGAAGGCGTCCGGCGCGGGCTCGGTCGGCGAGACGATGCGCGCGGTCCGCGACTCGTCCGCGATCCCGGCCCTGGTCGACCTGTCCCTGAAGAGCCCCGTCGGTTTCGGCTACGCCATCGCCTTCGGTGAACTCGCCGTGGGCATCGGCACCTTGATCGGTCTGCTGGCCCGCATCGCCGCACTCGGCGGCGCGCTGATCTCCCTCAGCCTGTGGCTGACCGTCAGCTGGCAGTCCGACCCCTACTACTACGGCAACGACCTCGCCTATCTGATGGCCTGGCTGCCCCTCGTCCTCGCGGGCGCCTCCGTGTTCTCCCTGGACGCGGCGCTACGCGCGAGGCGAAGGCAACGGGCGGGCGGCTACCGGTAGTCGGCCCTCAGCCGGATATCTCAGGACCGGGGTCGGCCGTGCCCGTACGGCCGGCCCTGCGTCGTCTGCGGACCGCCCCGTTGACCCCCGCCACCACACCGGCCAGCAGCAGGCCGACCACGACCAGGGGGATCGCCGTGAACCACTCGGTCACCCACAGCCCGCCCGCGTCCCCGGCGTAGGCCACGCCCGCGGCGACGAGGAAGAGACCGATGACCAGCTTCCCGGGCTGGAACTCATGACGCGGCACGGCTGACCTCCGCCTGTCCGACGCCGACCCGGAGGTCCAGGTCCAGCGTGCCGGTGCTCTTGACGCCCGTCGCCGGGGTCAGGGTGACCTGCTGGTGCTTGCCCGGTTCCACGTCCACGTCCTTCTTGTCGTCACCGGGCAACTGGATGTCCCCGACGCCCACGTCCACGGTCAGTCTCACCGTCGCGTCCGACGGCACGATCACCTTCAACTGGCCGATGCCCACTTCGGCGTGCGTCGTCACCGTCTGTCCGTCGGCCAGCCGCAGCCGGGTCAGATCGAGGGTTCCCACGCCGTTGCCCAGGTCGTACTTCGGCTGTACCTGGGTCACCGCGGCGGGCTGCCAGGTCAGGTGCTCCCAGTGGGTGGTGAGGTCCTTGGGCAGGGCCGCCGAGGCGGCGAGCAGACCTGCCGTGACGATCGCGAGGAACACCGAGCCCGCCCCTGTACGCCCCGTGAACGCGCTGACCGCGATCCCCACTCCGAAGACGACGAGCGCGCAGGCCAGGCCCGTCTGAAGGCTGGTGCCGAGTGCCTGGTCGTCCCATTTCGCGGCGGTGCCGAGGGCGCCCGCGAGCAGGGCGAACAGGAAGACCCAGCCGCCGATCCAGCGCGGGCCGCGCGGCTTGGGGACGGCCGGCCGCGCGGTCCGCAGATCCGCGGGCCAGTGCGGATAGGAGGGGCCGAGACTGATGTGGACCGCGTCCGTGATGTCGCGCGCACGGGAGTCGCCGGGGCCCCACAGATATCCGGTGCCACCGACGTGGGTGCCGTCCTTGACGATCGGGTCGCGCCACCAGGACGGGTAGGAGGCGGGCACCGGCGGTGCCTGGGCCTCCGGCGGGGCGTCGGCGACGGCCTGCGCGGCCAGCGGGTCGGGGTCGGGGGCGCCGCGCTGCTGCGACCAGTACCCCGCGCCGGCCAGCAGGAGGGAGAGGACGACGGCGAAGGTGAGCACACTGCCGTTGCTCAGCATCGACAGGAACACACCGCAGCCGACCAGCGCGAACAGCACGGCGGCCAGGGCCTGGCCGTCTACGCGGCCGGTGAAGAGCTTGCGGACCTCGTTCTCCTCCTCGTCGTCGTACGGGACGAAGAGCCAGGCGAAGCCGTAGAAGATGAGGCCGATGCCGCCCGTCGCCGAGAGCACCGCGAGCGTGATCCGGAAGATCACCGGGTCCATGTCGCACTGCCGCCCGAGCCCCGCGCACACCCCCGCGAGCACCTTGGACCGCCGGTCCCGCCGGAACCGGTGCGCGGCCGTCATGGTGCCGCCGGGCGCGGCACCCGGCGACGCGGCACCCGCGGCGGGCACGGCGTCCTCGGGCCCGCCGCCCGCTGCCGGGCCCGGGCCGGAGCCGGGTCCCTGACCCGTCGCGGCGCGCTCGTGATCTGTCATGCGTCCATGCTGCCCGGCGCGAGGCGCCGATGGCAGTCGGGACGACCCTGGCCGAACCCTGAGATCCGCCCTGACAGGGACCGGGGTAGTGTTCGACCCCGACCCCGACACCGCGAAAGGCCCCTGAGACACGTCGTTTTCGAAGATCAGGGGAGTCTCGGGGGCCGACCCTGATGCTCCGGGCGGCGGGGCGTGTGAACATCGATGGCATGCCGGACGCCGCAGCAGTGCCAGTCGAGGACCCGCGGCCCCCGCGCAAGCTCTACCGCAGCAGCGACGGACGCTGGCTCGGCGGAGTGGCGCGGGGGCTCGCCGGGCATCTCGGCCTGCCGGTGATCTGGGTGCGCCTGGTGTTCGTGGGGCTGTTCCTCGCGGACGGACTCGGCGCGCTGCTCTACGCCTCGTTCTGGTTCTTCGTACCGCTCGGCGTCGGCGGTGTCGCCGGCCAGCGGCCCCCGTCCCTGGTCTCCACCGAGACCTCGCCGGACGGCCGCCGCAGACTCGTCGCCCGCAAGCCGGACAAGGGCCAGATCGTCGCCCTGCTCCTCATGGTCGTCGTGGCGCTGGTCTTCGTCGGCAACGTGAATCTGGGCGACGGAGCCAAGGCCTATCTCTTCCCGACCGTCCTCGTCGGCGCGGGCGTCGCCCTCGTCTGGCGCCAGGCGGACAACGCGCGCCGCGCCCGCTGGGCCGAGGTCGGCGGCCGGCGCCGTACGCTCAGCCTGCTGCGCGCGGGCGGCGGCGTCCTGCTGGTCACCGCCGGCGCCACCGCGATCTTCGTGCTCCAGGGCTCCGCCGCCCACCTGGGGTCGGTGCTCCAGGCGGCCCTCGCGGTCCTCGTCGGCATCACCCTGCTCGCCGGCCCCTACCTCGTGCGGATGACCCAGGACCTCTCCGAGGAGCGCCTGATGCGCATCCGCGCCCAGGAGCGCGCCGAGGTCGCCGCCCATGTGCACGACTCCGTGCTGCACACCCTGACCCTGATCCAGCGCAACGCGGACAGCCCGAACGAGGTGCGCCGGCTGGCCCGCGCCCAGGAGCGCGACCTGCGCGCCTGGCTCTACAAACCGGAGGGCACCGGCAAGGAGGAGGCCGACGAACCCGACACCCTCGCCGAGGCGGTCCGGCGCAGCGCGGCCGAGGTCGAGGACAAGCACGGCGTCCCCATCGAGGTGGTCGTCGTCGGCGACTGCCCGCTCGACGAGAGAATCGGCGCCCAGATGCAGGCCGCGCGCGAAGCGATGGTGAACGCGGCCAAGTACGGTGGCGAGGGCGGCGCCGTGCAGGTCTACGCCGAGGTGGAGGGGAAGAAGGTCTTCGTGTCCGTCCGTGACCGCGGACCGGGCTTCGACCTCGACTCGATACCCGCCGACCGCATGGGCGTCAGAGAATCGATCATCGGCCGCATGGAGCGACACGGCGGTACGGCACGGCTGCGCGCGGTGCCGGACGGTGGTACCGAGGTCGAGCTGGAGATGGAGAGGGCGGAGAAGACGTCATGAGCGACGCGACCGAGACGAACGAGCCTGTGGAGCCGACCGGCACGAGCGCGGGCGGGCGTCACGTGCGGGTGGTCCTCGTCGACGACCACCGCATGTTCCGTACGGGGGTCCAGGCGGAGATCGGCCGCACCGAGGAGACCGGTGTCGAGGTGGTCGGTGAGGCCGCGGACGTCGACCAGGCGGTCACGGTCATCACCGCGACCCGCCCCGAGGTGGTCCTCCTCGACGTCCACCTCCCGGGCGGCGGCGGGGTCGAAGTCCTGCGCCGCTGCGCCCCGTTGATGAGCGACGCCGAGCAGCCCGTGCGCTTTCTCGCGCTGTCGGTGTCGGACGCGGCGGAGGACGTGATCGGGGTGATCCGCGGCGGTGCCCGCGGCTACGTCACCAAGACGATCACCGGCACCGACCTCGTCAACTCCGTCTTCCGGGTCCAGGAGGGCGACGCGGTCTTCTCCCCGAGGCTGGCCGGGTTCGTCCTCGACGCCTTCGCGTCGACCGACGCCCCGCCGGTCGACGAGGACCTCGACCGTCTCACCCAGCGCGAGCGCGAGGTGCTGCGCCTGATCGCGCGCGGCTACGCCTACAAGGAGATCGCCAAGCAGCTGTTCATCTCGGTGAAGACGGTCGAGTCCCATGTCTCGGCGGTGCTGCGCAAGCTCCAGCTGTCGAACCGGCACGAGCTGACCCGCTGGGCGACGGCCCGCCGACTGGTGTGACCCGTAAGGGAGTTCACACCACCCGGGTCGCCCCCGCGAACGGCATCTGGTCGATCGGCGCCAGCCGCACCGGAGCGGTCGGGTTCGGGGCGTGGATCATCTGGCCGTCGCCTACGTAGATGCCGACATGGCTGATGCCCGAGTAGAAGAACACCAGGTCGCCGGGGCGCAGTTCGTCCCGGGAGACCCGCCGGCCGGCGTTGATCTGGGCGTAGGTCGTGCGGGGCAGCGCGACTCCGGCGGAGTTGTAGGCGGCCTGGACGAGGCCCGAGCAGTCGAAGGCGTCGGGTCCGGTCGCGCCCCACACGTAGGGGCTGCCGAGCTTGCGGTAGGCGTAGGCGACGGCCGCCGCCGCGCGGGAGTCGGGGGCGTCGGCCGCCGCGGCGGCGGAGCCGGGCGCGTGCAGCGCGTCCCGGGCCGTGGTCGCCGACCGGGACGCGCGCCCCGAGGTGCCCGCGGTCTGCTCGACCTGAGCCCGCTGCTGCGGGGGCAGCGCGGACAGCAGCCGCCGTGCCTGGTCCAGCTTTCCGTTGATGGTCTTCTTCTGCCGGCCGAGTTCCGCCTGCCGTGACTTCAGCGAGGTCAGCTCGATGTGCGCGGCGCCGCGCAACTGCTCGATCTCCCGCAGCTGTTGGCGTACGAGGGTGACGGCCGCCGTCTGCCGGTGGCCCACCCGGTCGGCGAACTCGGCGCCGTCCAGGAAGCGTTCGGGATTGTTCGAGAGCATGAGCTGCACCGCGGGGTCGATGCCACCGCTGCGGTACTGGGCGGCGGCCACGTAACCGAGCGCGTCCCGGGCCGAGTTGAGCTTCTCCGTCCTGCGCGCCGCCTCGTCCCGCAGGGTGTTGAGCCGCTTCTCGGCCGCGTCCGCCTTCTCCTTGGCGCCGTCGTACTTCTCGGTGGCGACCTCCGCCTCCTGGTACAGCTTGTCCACCTTGGCCTTGACCTGTGTCGGAGTCAGTTGCGGCTCGGCCTGCGAGGTCCCGTCGAAGCCGGTCGCCGTCGCCGCGCCCGCGAGGGCGATCGTGGCGGCGGTGCGGGCCGTATGGCCGCTGAGCGAGCGCTGTCGGGGCTTGCGGTGCGCTGCCACGTGGACTGCACGTCCTTTCGTACGACCGCCGGGGGAGCGGCCGGTTGCGCGTCCGGCGGCGGCCCGCACAGGGGGAGCGGACCGCCGCCGGACCTTCTCGGCGGTGGTGTCCGACTGCCGCCCCTGGTCCGGGCGGCGGTGGGGAGCCGGTCACCTGGTGGAGGACGCTAAACCTGATGGTGACGGCCCGGTAACGCATGTCCGGAAATGACATGAGGTGATCGCCGATTGACGGTGGGTGACTGCGATTCCGGCCCGGGGCCACCGCCTTCGCGCGGCGCGCTGACCGATGCGGCGGTTCCGGCGCGACACGGGGTGACACGGTGCTATGGGCCGCATATATGCACGGTCGTACGAGTCGTAGGGCGGCCCGGTGTCGGCCCGTCCCAGGCCCCTGCATAGGCTCCGGAGCCATGGACGTACTCATCCATCTCTTCGTCGGCCTGCACATCATCGGCATCGCGGCGCTGCTCGGCGGTTTCCTCACCCAGCTGAAGGCGATGGGCCAGGGCACGGCCCGCTTCGTCCCCGGCATGCTGCACGGCGCGCTGACCATGCTGGTCACCGGCGCGATCCTGGTCGGCCTCAACCAGGCCGACGACCAGCACGTCAACAACATCAAGATCGGCGTCAAGCTCGCGCTGCTGGTCGTGATCCTGGGACTCGTCTATGTGAAGCGGGACGAGGAGAGCGTCGACAAGAACCAGTTCGCGCTGGTGGGCGGCCTCACCATGGTCAACATCTTCATCGCGGTCCTGTGGACGTGACCCCGGAGGCGGCGGTGAAGTAGAACCGGACCGTCCCGGCCGCCACCACCAGCCAGGCCGCCACCGCGATCCACAGCACCACCTGCCCCGGCGTCCTGAGCCACGGGGCGTCCACGGCGGTGCCCACGGACAGGACGGTCGCCGCCGTCATCCCGAGCGGGAACACCGTCGACCAGCGGCGCAGGTCGAAGCGCGGCCGGGGCCGGCCGATCTCGGCGGCCAGCAGCACCACGCACCAGGCCACGTCCAGCACCAGCAGCGCCACGGTCACGGCCCGCAGGACGCCCCGGTCGTCGGAGTTCCACAGATACAGGCGGGCGCTGTCGGCGACGATCAGCTTCGACCCGGCCAGCGCCGAGACGGCCAGCGCGCCGCCGACGATCCAGTGGTCACCGGCCCCGACGACGATCTGCCGCCACTCGAAACGGGCCAGCGCGAACCCGTAGAGGACCAGCCCGGACCAGAACAGCACCAACGCCGTGTGGGCGAGCCAGGCCACCGACCCGGCCGCCGCGACCGTGGCCCCCAGCACCGCCAGCGACTGCGTGGCCACACAGCCCAGGAACACCGTCCCGGGCATGCGCCCCCGCCAGTTCCCCAGGACCCGCACGAGCAGCCCCGGCCACAGCACCGCGGCGAGCGCGAGCAGCGCCTCGGCCACGGTCTGCCACCCCGCGATCGAGAACCGGGTGCCGAGCACGGCGGTCGCGGCCACGGCGGTCAGCGCACCGGGCGTCCCCGCCTCCGTGAGCCACCGCCGCCGGTCCCACAGCAGCCGTACGGCGAAGTCCACGGCCAGCCCCAGCCAGAAGGCGCAGGCCAGCGCGAAGGCGATACGGGACAGCACCTCGTACCCGGTGAGACGCAGGCCGACCGAGACGATGCCGGTCGCCATCACGACGGCCCCGGCCGCCGGCGGACGCTGCGCCCACCAGGCGCGGAAGCGGGAGATACCGGTACCGGACATGGTTCCGATGCTAGGGAGCCGTTCCGGCGGCGACACCGGGGCACGCGCGCGTGGACCTCAAAAGCACCTCCACGCGCGCGTGGCTGTCGAGAACGCCGACGCCGCCCGCACGCGCGCGTGCCGACCGATTCCGCTCAGGCCGGCCGATTCGGCTCAGGCCGGCCGCACCACGCTGTGGACGGTCGCCGTGCTCTCGAAGTGGATCGACTCCTCGCGGACGTAGGCGCCGGGCTTCGGGGCGTGGATCATCAGGCCGTCGCCGACGTAGACACCGACGTGGCTGACGTCGTCGTGGAAGAAGACCAGGTCGCCGGGTTGCGCGTCGGCCAGGGGGACCGCCGGGCCGGCGGTCGCCTGCTCGCCGGTCGCGCGCGGGAGGGTGACTCCGGCGGCCTTCCAGGCGGCCTGGGTGAGGCCCGAGCAGTCGTAGGAGCCCGGTCCCGCGGCACCCACGACGTACGGCTTGCCGATCTGGGCGCGGGCGAAGGCGATGGCCTGCTTCGCGAGTGCGGCGGCCTCCTGCCCCCTTGTGGGCGTGGCCGGTTGGGACAGCAGCGCGTGTGCGGTGGCGAGCTTCTTCTGGACGGTGGCCTTGGCCGTCCTCAGGTCGCTCGGCGTCCCGTCGGGGACCCGGCCGCCCGCCGCCGACTCCTGCGGCCTCGCCGCCGCCGTGGAGCGCTGCCTGAGGTGCGCGGCGACCGCGTCCTTCTGGCGGGCGGTCAGCCGGCTCATCAACTGGGCGTGGTCGTAATGGTCGTCCGGGGTGGCGGTGAAGGAACCCGGCTTCTTCCGCGCGGAGTTGAACTTCAGTGTGCGCTTGGGGGTGCCGTGCTCCTCGGCCGCCGAGTCCGCCCGGCGGTAGAGGTCGTCGATCTTCCGCTCGACCTCTCCGGGGTTCCGGTCGCCGCCGTCGTCGGCGGGGGTCCATATGCCTGCGATGCGCGAGCCGGCGGAACGCGGCTTGCGGTGCGACGAGGCCAAGGGGCGACTCCTTCCGGGTCGGTGGGGTCACGGAGCTTGATCGAACGCTAACCAACGTGTGTGTCTTGTGTGAAGGTTGGCGGCCGAAATGCCCGATAGGTTCGCGTGACCTCGGTCATGCGCGGGAGCGGTCGTCGCTGATCGTGACGGGATGGTTGTGGACCGTGAATTTTCCCGAGTTCTCGGGGTGGCGACCCGTTGTCAGTGGCGCGCCCTAAACTCGGAGGGCGATGAGCAGCCTCTTTGACGACAGCTTCCTGGCGGATCTCAAGGCCCCTCGGGCCCACGAGGAAGAGCCCCCGCCACCGCCCGAGGACGAGCACGGACCGGAGCCGGTCCCGGACGACCTGTTCGGCGGGAAGTTCGACATGCCCGCGAGCAGAGACGCCTACTACCGGGACGGCGCCCCGCGCCCCGCGGTCGACCCGGCGGCCCTCCTGGACGGGCTGAACGAGAACCAGCGCGCGGCCGTCGTCCACTCCGGCACCCCGCTGCTCATCGTGGCCGGCGCGGGCTCCGGCAAGACCCGCGTGCTCACCCACCGCATCGCCCACCTCCTCGGCGAGCGCCATGTGCACCCCGGCCAGATCCTCGCGATCACCTTCACCAACAAGGCCGCGGGCGAGATGAAGGAGCGCGTCGAGCAGCTCGTCGGCCCGCGCGCCAACGCGATGTGGGTGATGACCTTCCACAGCGCGTGCGTCCGCATCCTGCGCCGCGAGTCGAAGAAGCTCGGCTTCACCTCCTCGTTCTCGATCTACGACGCCGCCGACTCCAAGCGCCTCATGGCCCTGGTCTGCCGCGACCTGGACCTCGACCCCAAGAAGTTCCCGCCGAAGTCCTTCAGCGCCAAGATCTCGAACCTGAAGAACGAGCTGATCGACGAGGAGGACTTCGCCGCCCAGGCTGCCGACGGCTTCGAGAAGACCCTCGCCCAGGCCTACGCGATGTACCAGTCGCGGCTGCGCGAGGCCAACGCCCTCGACTTCGACGACCTGATCATGACCACGGTCAACCTGCTGCGCGCCTTCCCGGACGTCGCCGAGCACTACCGCCGCCGCTTCCGGCACGTCATGGTCGACGAGTACCAGGACACCAACCACGCGCAGTACGCGCTGGTGCGCGAGCTGGTCGGGACGGGCGCGCACGACGAGGACGTACCGCCCGCCGAACACGACCTGCCCCCGGCCGAGTTGTGCGTGGTGGGCGACGCCGACCAGTCGATCTACGCCTTCCGGGGCGCGACGATCCGCAACATCCTCCAGTTCGAGGAGGACTACCCGAACGCGACGACGATCCTCCTGGAGCAGAACTACCGCTCCACCCAGACGATCCTCTCCGCCGCCAACGCGGTCATCGAGCGCAACGAGTCCCGCCGCCCCAAGAACCTGTGGACCAACGCGGGCGCCGGCGCGCAGATCACCGGCTATGTCGCCGACACCGAGCACGACGAGGCGCAGTTCGTCGCCGAGGAGATAGACCGTCTCACCGACGCGGGCGAGGCCAAGGCCTCGGACGTCGCCGTCTTCTACCGGACGAACGCCCAGTCCCGTGTCTTCGAGGAGATCTTCATCCGCGTCGGCCTGCCCTACAAGGTCGTCGGCGGCGTCCGCTTCTACGAGCGCAAGGAGGTCCGGGACGTCCTGGCCTACCTCCGCGTCCTGGCCAACCCGGAGGACACGGTCCCGCTGCGCCGCATCCTCAACGTCCCCAAGCGCGGCATCGGGGAGCGCGCCGAGGCGATGATCGACGCCCTCTCGCAGCGCGAGAAGATCAGCTTCCCGCAGGCGCTGAAGCGCGTCGACGAGGCCTACGGCATGGCCGCGCGGTCGACGAACGCCGTCAAGAAGTTCAACACGCTGATGGAGGACCTCCGTACGATCGTCGAGTCCGGTGCCGGACCGGCGACGGTCCTGGAGGCGATCCTCGAACGCACCGGCTATCTCGCCGAGTTGCAGGCCTCCACCGACCCGCAGGACGAGACCCGCATCGAGAACCTCCAGGAACTCGCCGCCGTGGCCCTGGAGTTCGAGCAGGAGAGCGGCGCGGGCGACGGCGAGAGCGAGACCCCCGTGGGACTCGCCGCCTTCCTGGAGCGGGTGGCCCTGGTCGCCGACTCGGACCAGATCCCCGACGAGGGCGAGGACGGCTCCGGAGTCATCACCCTCATGACTCTGCACACCGCCAAGGGACTTGAGTTCCCGGTCGTCTTCCTCACCGGCATGGAGGACGGCGTCTTCCCGCACATGCGCGCCCTCGGCCAGACCAAGGAACTGGAGGAGGAGCGGCGCCTCGCCTACGTCGGCATCACCCGCGCGCGGGAGCGCCTGTACCTCACCCGCTCCTCGCTGCGCAGCGCCTGGGGACAGCCGTCGTACAACCCGCCCTCGCGCTTCCTTGAGGAGATCCCGGCGGCGCACGTGGAGTGGAAGCGGACCGGTGCCATGGCGGCCCCGCCGTCCACGGGTCCGGCCTCGGGCATCGCGGCCTCGCTGTCCTCGACCCGCTCGCGCTCGTCGGCGTCGGGCGCGTCGGGCTTCGCCACCCGCCGGACCTCGGAGAAGCCGGTGGTGTCCCTGGCCGTCGGCGACCGGGTCACGCACGACCAGTTCGGACTCGGCACAGTGGTCGGCGTGAAGGGCACGGGGGCGAACGCGGAGGCGACGGTCGACTTCGGAGAGGCCAAGCCGAAGCGCCTGCTGCTGCGGTACGCGCCGGTCGAAAAGCTGTAGGAGGAAGGGGAGTTACGTCGGGTCGAGCCCGTGGCTGCGAAGCCACGGGAGCGGGTCGATGGCCGCTCCGCCCGCCGGGCGCACCTCGAAGTGCAGGTGCGGACCGGTGGAGTTGCCCGAGTTCCCGGAGTACGCGATCGGGTCGCCGGCCTTCACCGTCGTGCCCGAGGCGACGCGGTAGCTGGAGAGGTGGCAGTACCAGGTCTGGGTGCCGTCCTTCTCCGTGAGGATCAGCATGTTGCCGTAGGCGCTGTTCCACTTCGTGCTGACGACGCCGTCGGTCGCGGCCATCACCGTCGTGCCGTACGAGACGGGGAAGTCGATGCCGGTGTGCACGGACATCCAGTTGACGCCCGCCTGGCCGAAGTAGGCGCTGAGGCCCTTCTGCGTCACCGGCAGCACGTACTTGGGGCGCAGCCGCTCCTTGCGGGCCGCCTCCGCCGCCGCCTTCTTCTGCTCGGCCTCCTGCTGGGCCTTGAGGTCGATGCGTTCCTGCGTACGGCTGGCCCGGTCGGCGAAGTCGTCGGCACCGGCCGACAGGCTCTTGATCTGCGCGTCCAGCTTGTTGTTCGCGACGGACGGCTTCACCGTGGTCGCGTCGGAGGCGGACGCCGTCGTGTCGCTGCCGCCGGACAGGGTGCCGACGGACGCGGCGGCGATCCCCGCCACCCCCATCACACACGCGGACGGCACGGCGATCGTGATCAGCTTGGACCGCTTCGGAGGCGTACGGCGCCGGGAACGGCTCCCGCCACGGCCGGCGGCTCGCGAGGCGGTCGCCGGGGCCGGGGTGAACTCCTCCTGGTCTTCGAGGAGTTCGTGCCGTGCCTCGGGACCGTCCGGGTCCGACCCGTCCTCGTCGAGGGCGGGCATCTCACCGGTGGCGGTCAACTCGCCGTCTTCCGGGGCGGGTTCGTCGTAGGTGCCCTCGTGCGTGCCGTCGTACGAACCCTCGTGCGTCGTGTCGTACGACGGCTGCTCGAAGGCGGTGGTCGCGTCGGCGGGGCTGCCGTCGGCGTTCCACTGCGTGGCGTCGTAGGCGCCCGTGTCGAAGGCCTGCGTGCCCCATTCCCACTGCTGGGTCGGGTCGGCGGGGGCGGCGGAGTGGGCCGACCGGTCCGGCTGGAGCCAGGCGGCGGCGTCCCACTGGCCGCTGATGTCCTGCGCGGAGGTCTGCGGCGGGATCGCGGACAGCTGCTGGTAGTCGGCCGACCAGGCGGTGGTCTCGTAGGCGCCCGTGTCGTAGGCGGCGTGGTGCTGGGCCGCGTACGGGTCGTAGTTCAGGGCGTGCTGGGCACCCGTGGACCAGCCCGAGGAGTCGTAGGCGCCCGTGGTGTGCGAACCGGTGCCGTGGCCCTGCATGTCGCCGAAGAGGGGATCGGTGGCGAAACTCGCGGTGCTGTGCTCGCTGTCCGCGCCCGGGTGGAAACCCGTGGCGGAGTGGTCGCCGTACGTGGTGAAGTCACCGTACTGAGCGTCCTGTCCGCCGTACGACGCGTACTGCGCCGAGGTGGCATCGGAAGCCGGAGCCGGGGTGGTCATGATCCCCGACGGGTGACGGTCGTTCACCAACTTCTCTATTCGCCTCGACAACAGGGGCTGCCAGAGCAGTGCGGCGACTGTACCCGGCGGTACGCGGGCCCGACAATCTTCCTCAGGTTTCGCGTCCGCCGGAAACGGGCATTCGGCCGTGTTTCGGGGGACGGCGGGCACGGGTTTGGCCTGGTGTTCGAATAGCGTTCGAGGTCGGAGGCTGTTCCGCGGCTGTCGGCGCCCTGTGCGAGACGTCCGGGCGCCGACGATCGGGCCGCCGTCAGGGCGCCTGTGAGGCCATCCGTCGGGCCACCTGTCGGGTCGGCATCAGGCCACCGTCAGACCGCCCGCGCGGGCGGTCGTGGCCGGAGCTTCCGTCTGCGGTGTGTCGAGCGCCTGGCAGATTCCCGTCGCGACGGCCGGGTGCACCGGCAGCGCGAGATGGCCGATACCGCTGACCTGCACGTTCTCAGTGATCAGATCGGGATGGTCGAGGCGGGCGGTCTCCAGCGGCTCCATCAGGTGGTCGAGGTCGCTCCAGAAACAGACGAAGCGCGTGCGGCAGCCGGGGGCGGGCAGGCGCAGCTCCTCGATGACCGCCGAGCCCGGCCGCATCTGGCGGACGATCGGATGCGCGTCGGCCAGCGGGACCACGGCGGTGCCCGAGTGCGGGGTCCCGAGCGTCACCAGTGTGCGGACCCGCAGGTCACCGCCGAGCCGCTGTGCGTAGTAGCGGGCGATCAGCCCGCCCAGACTGTGCCCGACGATGTCCACCCGCTCACTGCCCGTGCGCTCGCAGATCTCCTCGACATGCCGGCCGAGCAGCTCGGCCGCGGTACGGATGTCGCAGGTCAGCGGCGAGTAGTTGAGCGATTCGACCGGCCTGCGGCCGTGCTGGGCCAGGGCCCGGCGCAGCAGCACGAACACCGAGCGGTTGTCGATGAACCCGTGCAGCAGCACCACCGGGGGCCTCGCCTCGGTCGGCAGCGGTGCCGCGTCCTCCGGGGAGGGGGCCGGAGGAAGCGGCAGCCTGCGTTCCTGGGTGATGCCGGACGGATAGAGGAGAAGGTGGCCCGCGAGGATCGCGATCTCCAGGGCCGTTGCTTTCAGGAGGGCCATGGAGAGCCCCGCCAGCCTGCTGGGCAGAAGGCGCTGACAGAGGGGGAGAAAGGGCTGCACCGCCCTGGTGACCTTCATGGCCGACCTCCTGTCGGCACACGGAACGACAGCTCCGTCCCCCGTGTGCCCTCGTGGGAGGCCGCCGCGAGGATCACCGGCGGTCGCGCGAGGGGTACGCGCGGAGCGGGCGTGGCGCACCTGCCCTGCGTGCCCTTCGTGCCTGCGCCGATGCGCCGCACCACCACGGCGCGCGGCCTGCGGCGCGGTGGTGCGGCGACCTCGTTGCGGCTCCCGGTGCGCTTGTTCCCGCTGGAACGCTGCGCGGTGAACGTGTCCCATCGTGTGATTTCCCCCTCGGTATCCACCGCGAAACTGCCGGTTGCGGGATGCTGGAGATAACGTTCGTTCACTCCCCGCGCCGGAGCGGGTGCCGCGGTACCCGCCGGTAGGGATGAACGCGAGCGCTTCATGGAGGCAGTGATGGGTGTGGCAGCCGGTCCGATCCGCGTGGTGGTGGCCAAGCCGGGGCTCGACGGCCATGACCGCGGGGCCAAGGTGATCGCGCGGGCGCTGCGCGACGCCGGTATGGAGGTCATCTACACCGGCCTGCACCAGACCCCCGAGCAGATCGTCGACACCGCGATCCAGGAGGACGCCGACGCGATCGGCCTCTCCATCCTCTCCGGCGCCCACAACACGCTCTTCGCCGCCGTGATCGAGTTGCTGCGGCAGCGCGAGGCGGAGGACATCCTCGTGTTCGGCGGCGGCATCATCCCCGAGGAGGACATCGCCCCCCTCAAGGAGAAGGGCGTCGCGGAGATCTTCACCCCCGGGGCGACCACACAGTCGATCGTGGACTGGGTGCGGGAGAACGTGCGCCAGCCGGCCGGCGCGTAGGCCTGCGGCGAGCGGGAGTCGGCGTCACGGCCCCGCCAACTCCCGTGCCATCGCGGCCCGCAACCGCAGGGTCGTCACGAGTCGCTGGAACGCCTCCGCCCAATAACCCCCCGCTCCCGGTGCCGCGTCCTCCGACTCGTCCGGCACCGCGAGCAGACCGTCGAGCCGGCCCGCCTCGGCCGGGTCGAGGCACCGCTCGGCCAGCCCCATCACCCCGCTGAAGCTCCATGGGTAACTCCCCGCGTCCCGCGCGATGTTCAGCGCGTCCACCACCGCCCGCCCCAGCGGCGCGGCCCATGGCACCGCACACACCCCGAGCAGCTGGAACGCCTCGGACAACCCCTGCGCCGCGATGAACCCGGCCACCCACTCGGCGCGTTCGTCCCCGCGCAGCGTGCCGAGCAGCTTGGCGCGCTCGGCCAGCGACACCGCCCCCGGCCCTCCCGCCTCGGGCGCGGACGGCGACCCGAGCAGGGCCCGGGACCATGCGGCGTTCCGCTGCCGTACCGCCGCCCGGCACCACGCGGCGTGCAGCTCGCTCCGCCAGTCGTCCGCCACCGGAAGCGCCACGATGTCCCCGGGCGTACGTCCGCCGAGCCGCCGCTCCCAGGTCCCGAGCGGGGTCGCCTCCACCAACTGGCCGAGCCACCAAGAGCGTTCACCGCGCCCCGCCGGAGCCTTGGCGATCACACCGTCCCGCTCCATACCCGGGTCGCACTCGTGCGGCGCCTCCACGACCAGGCCGGGTTCCTCGCGCGTACGGTCCACCGCCACGCAGGCCGTCGCCCGGACCGCCATCCGCGCGGCGAGCGCAGAGTCGGGGAGCGCCGACAGCAACTCCGCCGCCGTGGCCCGTACGTTGCGGCTCCGGTCGGCCAACGCCTGCTCCAGGAAGGGCTCGTCCCCGGCCGTGAGCCCCGTGCGCAGCGAGTCGAGGAACATCAGCCGGTCCTCCGCCCGCTCCGTCGCCCAGGTGGTGACGAGCAGGTCCCTCGCGGCCGAGGGGCGGTGCGCGCGTATCGCCGCGAGCAGGGCGACACGTTCGGCGAACAGGCCCTCCTGCCAGAGCTGTCGGACCTGGTCCGGGTCGTCGAGGTCGGGCAGGGCAGCACCGCCGCCCGGGGTGGCGCGCAGCGCGAACCGCCAGTCCGGGTTCAGCCGGGCCAGCCACAACGCGCGCGGGCCCGCGAACTCCAGCGCCGCCGGCCGCAGATCCGTACGCCCCCGGGCCGCGTCCAGCAGCGCGGGCAGCACCTCGACGGGGGCGCCGAAACCGCGCGCGTTGGCCGCCGCGAGCCACTGGGGCAGCAACTCCATGAGATCGGGCGAGGTGCCCCGGCGTCCGCCGCCGCCCGTGCCGGGACGGTCGGTCAGCAGCATGACCAGCCGGCGGGCCGCCGCGACGGGCAGCGCCGGACGCGTGTCGGGCACGGCCGGCTCCGGTCGTCCGGCCGCCCGCGCCGGACGGAGCCCCGCCCGCCGCCGCACGGTCGCCACGGCCGCCGCGTCCAGCAGCGCCACGGGCGCGTCCCGGCCCGGCGCGCACCCCGCGGGCGTACGGCGGTCCGTGCCGAGGAGCGCGGTGGTGACCAGTTCCTCCCAGTCGCCCGCGGCGGAGGTGCTGTTCATGCGGTGCCTTTCCGTCGAGTGGGTGGGTGTGCTCAGCACAGGGACACCGGCTCTCCCGCCGCCTCCGGCCAGGCCGTCAGCGGGGTGAAGCCCCGGTGGCCCAGTTCGCCGAAGACCTTGACCGGGGCGCCCCCGGAGAGCGCGACGAGCCGCCACAGGCCGGGCCGGGAACAGGCGGCGGCAGTGAGAGGCAGTGCCAACTCCTCGTCCGCGTCCGCCAGTTGCCAGGAGTCGCCGTCCGGGGTCGGCACGACCCGGTCCAGGGTCACCGGGACCGCGTCCAGCCACGGGTCGTCACGCAGCGCCGCGCCGTAACGGGCCGCGGCCTGCGCGGTCGTCACACCTCGCGGCCGAGCCGTCGTCGGTCCGGGCGGTGCGAACTGCTCGCCCAGGGCCGCCCGGAGCTGCCCGGCACCGGGGAACGCGGACACCTCCGCCTCCAGGGCCAGCCCGACCGGCAGCGCCAACTCCGGAGCACGGCCCGCCGCACCGTACGACAGGAGCAGGCTCGTACGGTCCGACACCGTGCCGTGCAGCCATATCCGGCGCGTCGTCAGCTTCGCGTCCGCCGTGTCGTACTGGGCCAGAACCAGCCAACTGTCCCGCACCGGCGGGCCGTCCGCCGAACCGGGCAGGCCGACACGGGAGCGGACCGTGGCCGCCAGACCGTCCGGCAGCCCCTCGCGGCGCAGCCACGCCCGGTCGAGGAGGTGGAGCAGCGCGCACTCCTCCAGCAACCGCACGGGCCAGCCCGGTCCCGAGGACGGGATCGCCCCCAACTCCCGCGCCCGCGCGGCCAGTCCGGGAGCCTGCGCGTCGACCATGCGGGCCGCGGTCTCCTCCCACAGCCCGTACCCCGCCTGCTCGGCGGCGGCCAGCCCGGTGCGCAGCAGGTCCGTCAGCCGCTGCTCCAACTCGCCCGCGCCCGCGGTGATCCGCTCGGCCCGGCGCTCCGCCCTGCGCCGCGCCGCCTCGGGATCAGCGGTGGCCGGGGAACCGGACGCCTCCGCCGCCCGTTTGTCCTCCGTCCGCTTCCGCCGCCCCGCCAGCCACTGCTCGGCCCAGTCCGGCGCCTGCCCCGCCGGTACCGCGCCGTCCTCGCCCGCCCACAGCAGCAGCAGTCCCAGCGCGTGCTTGCACGGGAACTTGCGGCTCGGACAACTGCACTTGTACGCCGGCCCCGCGGCCTCCGCGATGTCGACGACCGTCTGATACGGCTTGCTGCCACTGCCCTTGCACAGCCCCCACACCGTCCCCTCGTCGGAACTCCCCGCCTCGGACCACGGCCCCGCCGCCCCGAGCTTGCTTCCCGCCTTGCGTGACGCTGCGTCAGGCGCCAGTGCGAGCACCTGATCAGCCGTCCAGCGCACCCCCTGCTGAGTCATGACATCGAAGGTAGATCCCGGCACTGACAATCGGCCCGCGAGCGGTTCGGCGGATGCCTCCGCCAGCACGTTTCCGCAGGTCGGAACGGATTGTCAGTGGCGTGGTGCACGGTGGACACCAGATCCGAACCGGCCGAGCTGGAGGGGGCCTCAGCCATGACTGTGTCCGCAGAATCCATGAACGCGCAGGCGAGTGAGCAGCAGTCGGCCGAGCGGCCGGAGGCGCTGCGTCCGCACGCCGAGGACGCCTTCGCCGACGAACTCGCCGCGCTCGCCGCGCAGGACGACCGGCCGCGCCCGGTCCGCTGGAAGATGTCGCCGTGGGCGGTCGCCACCTATCTGCTCGGCGGCGTCCTGCCGGACGGCACGGTGATCACGCCGAAGTACGTCGGCCCGCGCCGCATCGTCGAGGTCGCCGTCACCACCCTCGCCACCGACCGCGCCCTGCTCCTGCTCGGCGTGCCCGGCACCGCCAAGACCTGGGTCTCCGAACACCTCGCGGCAGCGGTCAGCGGCGACTCGACGCTCCTCGTCCAGGGCACCGCCGGCACCCCGGAGGAGGCGATCCGCTACGGCTGGAACTACGCGCAGTTGCTCGCCAACGGCCCGAGCCGCGACGCCCTGGTGCCCAGCCCCGTCATGCGGGCCATGGCGGAGGGGATGACCGCGCGGGTCGAAGAACTGACCCGGATCCCGGCCGACGTACAGGACTCGCTGATCACGATCCTGTCCGAGAAGACGCTGCCGATACCGGAGTTGGGGCAGGAGACGCAGGCCGTCCGCGGCTTCAACCTGATCGCCACGGCCAACGACCGCGACCGCGGAGTCAACGACCTCTCCAGCGCCTTGCGCCGCCGTTTCAACACGGTGGTGCTGCCCCTGCCGGAGAGCGCGGACGCCGAGGTCGACATCGTCTCCCGCCGCGTCGACCAGATCGGCCGCTCGCTCGACCTGCCCGCGGTCCCCGAAGGGGTCGACGAGATCCGCCGGGTGGTGACCGTCTTCCGCGAACTGCGCGACGGGATCACCGCGGACGGGCGGACCAAGCTGAAGTCGCCCAGCGGCACGCTGTCGACGGCCGAGGCGATCTCCGTCGTCACCAACGGGCTCGCCCTGGCGGCCCACTTCGGTGACGGGCTGCTGCGGCCGAGCGATGTCGCCGCGGGCATCCTCGGCGCCGTCGTCCGCGACCCGGCGGCCGACCGGGTCATCTGGCAGGAGTACCTGGAAGCGGTCGTCCGGGAGCGCGACGGCTGGAAGGACTTCTACCGGGCCTGCCGGGAGGTGAGCGCGTGAGCCGGTCCAGGGGGCGGGGTGCCGAGGAGGTCGGTGGTCCGGGTGCCGGACCGCTGCTGCTCGGGGTGCGGCACCACGGGCCCGGTTCGGCGCGGGCCGTGCGGGCGGCGCTGGCGGCGGCCCGGCCGCGGGTCGTACTGATCGAGGGGCCGCCCGAGGCCGACGCGCTGATTCCGCTGGCCGCCGACGAGGACATGCGACCGCCGGTCGCGCTCCTCGCCCACGCCGTGGACGAGCCGGGCCGCTCGGCCTTCTGGCCGCTGGCCGAGTTCTCCCCGGAATGGGTCGCGATCCGCTGGGCCCTGGAGCACGGCGTACCGGCCCGTTTCATCGACCTTCCGGCCGTGCACACGCTGGCGTGGGGGAGGGCGGCGGAGGACACCCCGGATGCCGAGAACGGGTCGGCGGGGGAGGGGCGGACGGACAAGGAGCCGACGAAGGACGAGCCGACGAAGGACGAGCCGATGGGGGAGGAGCGGCAGCCGGATCCGCCCACGGCCCCGCCCGCCCCCGACGCGCCCTCCGGCCCGGACATCCGCGTCGATCCCCTCGCCGTGCTCGCCGAGACCGCGGGGTACGACGACCCCGAGCGCTGGTGGGAGGACGTCGTCGAGCACCGGGGTGCGGGGGAACGCGACCCGTACGCGCCGTTCACCGCGCTGGAGGAGGCCATGGAGGCGCTGCGCGAGACGTACGGGCCCGGCGGACACGACCGGGACCTGGCGCGCGAGGCGTACATGCGGCTCCAAGTGCGGGCGGCGCAGCAGGAGTTCGAGGGCGGTGTGGCCGTGGTGTGCGGGGCCTGGCATGTGCCCGCGCTGCGGCGGCGGAGCACCGTCGCGGGGGACCGCGCACTGCTGAAGGGGCTGCCCAAGGTCAAGGCCGAGCTGACCTGGGTGCCGTGGACGCACCGCCGGCTGTCCCGGGCCGGAGGCTATGGCGCGGGCATCGACTCGCCGGGCTGGTACGGCCATCTGTTCGCGGCGCCGGACCGGCCGGTCGAGCGCTGGATGACGAAGGTCGCGGGGCTGCTGCGGGAGGAGGACCGGATCGTCTCCTCGGCCCATGTCATCGAGGCGGTACGGCTGGCCGAGACCCTCGCGGTGATGCGCGGCCGGCCGCTGCCGGGGCTCGGTGAGACCACCGACGCGGTGCGCGCGGTGATGTGCGAGGGCTCGGACGTCCCGCTGTCCCTCGTGCGGGACCGGCTCGTCGTCGGGGATGTGCTGGGCGAGGTGCCGCCGGGCGCCCCGGCGGTGCCGTTGCAGCGCGACCTCGACCGGCAGCAGCGCAGACTGCGGATCAAACCGGAGGCGCTGGAGCGGGAGTTGGAGCTCGACCTGCGCAAGGAGACCGACGCGGCGCGCAGCAGACTGCTCCACCGGCTGCGGCTGCTGGGCATCGCGTGGGGTGAGCCGACCGCCTCGCGGGGGAGCACGGGCACGTTCCGTGAGACGTGGCGGCTGCGCTGGGAACCGGAGTTGGCCGTGCGGGTCGCCGAGGCGGGCGTCTGGGGCACCACGGTGCTCGCCGCGGCGAACGCCAAGGCGGAGGCGGACACCGTAGGGGCACAGAGCCTCGCCGACATCACCGCCCTCGCCGAGCACTGCCTGCTGGCCGAACTGCCGGACGCGCTCCCCGTGGTGATGCGGACCCTCGCCGACCGCGCCGCACTCGACACGGACGTCGGCCATCTCGCCCAGGCGCTCCCTGCTCTGGTCCGTTCACTGCGCTACGGAGACGTGCGCGACACCGACACCGGAGCGCTGACGGAGGTCGCCGCAGGCCTCGCCGAGCGGATATTCGTCGGCCTGCCCCCGGCCTGCACGGTCCTCGACACGGAAGCGGCCGAGGAGATGCGCCGCCATGTGGACGCGGTGCACGGGGCGGTGGCACTGCTCGGGGAGGCCGGCGCCGAGGCCCCGGACCTGGGTGGCCGCTGGCGAGCGGTGCTCCGGACGCTCTCCGCGCGGGACACCGTGCCGGGCGTCATCCGCGGGCGTGCCGTACGACTGCTGCTGGACGGCGGGGAGTTGGGGCCGGACGAGGCGGCCCGGCTGATGGGGCTGGTGCTCTCGCCCGGCACACCACCGGCGGACGCGGCGGCCTGGATCGAGGGCTTCGTCGGTGGCGGGGGCGGGCTGCTCCTCGTGCACGACGAGCGACTGCTCGGGCTGGTGGACACCTGGCTGACCGGGGTGTCGGCGGAGGCGTTCACGGACGTACTGCCGCTGCTGCGGCGCACGTTCTCGGCGTACGAGTCGGGGGTACGCAGAACACTCGGCGAACTCGTGCGGCGCGGTCCCGGGAAGCGGGCGGGGTCGGTGGCGGCGGCGGTCGGGATGTCCGGGTTCGGAGCGGAGCTGGACGCGGGGCGGGCGGACGCGGTGGTGCCGGTGCTGCGGTTGCTGCTGGGGCTGGACGACGTGATGGGGAACGACGACAACGAGCTTGTGGGGGTGGCGGGATGACGACGAGCGGCGGCAAGCAGGTCAAGCAGGTCAAGCAGGTCAAGCAGGGCAAGCAGGGCACGCGGAGGCCGGGGGAGAGGGCGCAGGCGGGGGCTGCCGGGCGCCGGACCGCGCCGGGTGGCGGGGGGCGTCGGGCCGAGGACCGTCCCGCGACCGTCGCGCGGGTCGTGCCCTTGTGGGAGGGGCTGCGGGCGGGGGTACGCGCGTGATGGCGACCGGTGGTGCGGCTGGGACGACCACGACCACGACCGATACCGATACCGATGCCGGTACCGGAGGCGCCGGCGCGGAGCGGCTGCGGCGGTGGCGGCTTGTGCTCGGGGGTGACGCGGCCGATGGGACCGGGTGCGCGCTGTCCGGGCAGGACGCCGCGATGGACGGGACGCTGGCCGCGTTGTACGGCAGGGGGGACAAGGGGCGGGCGGGGAAGGACCGTTCGGCGGGGCTGGGGGCGTCGGCGCCTTCTGTCGCGCGGTGGCTCGGGGACATCCGGACGTACTTCCCCTCCTCCGTCGTCCAGGTCATGCAGCGGGACGCCATCGACCGGCTCGGGCTGTCCGCGCTGCTGCTCGAACCGGAGATGCTGGAGGCGGTGGAGGCCGATGTGCACCTGGTCGGCACGCTGCTCTCCCTCAACAAGGCGATGCCCGAGACCACCAAGGAGACGGCACGGGCGGTGGTGCGCAAGGTGGTCGAGGACCTGGAGAAGCGGCTCGCCACCCGTACCCGGGCCACTCTCACCGGGGCCCTGGACCGCAGTGCCCGTATCAACCGGCCGCGCCACCACGACATCGACTGGAACCGCACGATCGCGGCCAACCTCAAGCACTACCTGCCCGACTACCGGACGGTCGTGCCGGAGCGGCTGATCGGCTACGGGCGTGCCTCCCAGTCCGTGAAGAAGGAGGTGATCCTCTGCATCGACCAGTCCGGGTCGATGGCCGCGTCCGTCGTCTACGCCTCCGTGTTCGGAGCGGTGCTCGCGTCCATGCGCTCCATCGACACCCGGCTCGTGGTCTTCGACACCGCGGTCGTCGACCTCACCGACCAGCTCGACGACCCGGTGGACGTGCTCTTCGGGACCCAGCTCGGCGGCGGTACGGACATCAACAGGGCGCTCGCGTACTGCCAGTCGCAGATCACCCGGCCCGCCGAGACGGTGGTCGTGCTGATCAGCGACCTCTACGAGGGAGGCATACGCAACGAGATGCTCAAGCGGGTCGCGGCGATGCGGGCGTCGGGGGTGCAGTTCGTGACACTGCTCGCGCTGTCCGACGAGGGGGCGCCGGCCTACGACCGCGAACACGCCGCCGCGCTGGGCGCGTTGGGGGCGCCG
Source organism: Streptomyces sp. NPDC091280 (assembly GCF_044768565.1). NCBI lineage: Bacteria > Bacillati > Actinomycetota > Actinomycetes > Kitasatosporales > Streptomycetaceae > Streptomyces > Streptomyces sp. NPDC091280. The sequence continues at coordinate 712,850 of NZ_JBIVUZ010000001.1, read as the reverse complement.
GCGTTCGCGTGCACACCCGATCTGTTCCCGGAGGTGATGGCCGCGGCGATCGAGAAGCGGCCGTTGCCGATACCGGACACCGCCTGACGAACCGGTACCGGTGGTGATGAACGGGCGCGTGGGACAGGGGGGTTGTGCGTCCCCGAGGCGCCCGTGCAAGGATCGTCACCTCATGATCTGCCCTGCCGTACCGTCCGGTGCCGCCCCGCGCGTGATGCGTACGGCGGTCGGGCGGCGTGCTCTTCAACTCGCCGTGCTGGTGGGCGGGTTGTTCGTGCTCGCCCTCGTCTGCGGAGGGCAGGCGCGGGCGGCGGACGGGGCGCCGGGCCGGCAGCCCGGGGTCCCGGTGCTGGCTTCGGCGGCGGCTTCGGCGGCCTCCGTGGTGAAGCCGGTTCGGATTCCGGCTCCGGTTCATGTTCGGGCTCCAGTTCCTGTTCCGATTCAAGTCCCTGGTCTCGATCCGGTCGCGGACACCGTGGAGCGGGTCGTCCGGCCCGTGGGTGACTTGGTGACGAAGACGGTGACCGAGGTGTTGGCCGAGGCGCCCGCACTGCCCACGCTGCCTGTGCTGCCCACCCTGCCTTCTCTGCCCTCGGTCCCCGAAGTGCCGAGGCAGCCGGTGGTTCCGGGCCAGGAGCCGCCGGCGCACACCGCGCCGGTGACGGTTCCGGCGTCGGCATCGACGCCGGTCCGGTCGGCTCCGGGGCGTTCGGGCGGTGGGCATCGTTCGAAGGCGGGGACCGCCAAGGCCGCCGTAGGGGCAGGCGTGGCGTACGGGCCGCGGGTCGTCGACGCTGCGGACGCGCTCGGCGCCGTAGGGCGGGCGGGGGTGGGTCATGCTCCGGTCGTCCGGCACGTGCCCGCCCACCGGGCGCCCGGCGGGGACCCGGGCGGTGGTCCGCGTGATCAGCAGGCGGTGGACGGCGGTGGGGCGCGGCACTGTGACGCGCAGGCCGTGACGTCGGGCGCGAGGGTGGCCGTGCGGTTCGTGCGCGGTGCTGCCGAGAGGGCGGACGCGGGGGAGACCCGGGACAGGTACCGGGACGTTCCCGTTTTCCCGGGCTAGGGGAGTCCTTCCGGCAGTTGGTCTGCCCGGAAAGTCGCCATGTCTCCCTTTCTGGAACGCCTGAGGAACCGACGTACCCATGAGCAACAACATGAGCACGAGCACGAGCACCGACATCACTCCGGCCGAGGTCCGACGACGTCTCGTCGATGCCGTGGTCTCCGTCCCGCGAGGGTCCCGGGTCAGGGCCGCCGCGGCCATCCAGGGCGCACGGGCCGCCCGGGCCGCACGCGATGTGCGTGACGTACACGATGTGCGTGCCGCCCACGTCGTCCGTGCCCGGGCCGTCCGGCGCTGGGAGTAACAGACTCCGTGAGGCGGTGACCCCGGACGGCCGAATGCCGTCGGTCCGTCCGGGGGCGCGTCTCGCGGTAGGGGTCCCCGCCGGGCCAGCCCCAACCCGGTGGGGACCCCGCCCGGAGAATCGGTCCGCGGAACCCGTTCGCGGAACCCGCCTGCGGGTCCCGTTCGCGGCACTCCGTGTCACCGATCCCGGCATCATGTGACAGGTATCACCGCTCAGGTGTGACCCTCGATTTAGAGGCCCTCCGCAACCAGCGATAACCTGCGAGACGGACATGCCGCGCGCTCGGTCACCGTGTGCGCCTCCCTTGTGACAGCGGACGTCACGTTGCCCTTCGCGGCACGCCCACGCATCCAACGAACCGCGATATCACTGAGGACGGAAGCGCGTGGACCTGTTCGAGTATCAGGCGAGGGACCTCTTCGCCAAGCACGATGTACCGGTGCTGGCCGGTGAAGTCATCGACACGCCTGAGGCGGCCCGCGCAGCCACCGAGCGGCTCGGTGGCAAGTCCGTCGTCAAGGCGCAGGTGAAGGTCGGCGGCCGTGGCAAGGCGGGTGGCGTGAAGCTCGCCGCCACCCCGGACGAGGCCGTCGCCCGCGCGACGGACATCCTCGGCATGGACATCAAGGGCCACACGGTCCACAAGGTGATGATCGCCGAGACCGCGCCCGAGATCGTCGAGGAGTACTACGTCTCCTTCCTCCTCGACCGCACCAACCGCACCTTCCTCGCCATGGCGTCCGTCCAGGGCGGCGTGGAGATCGAGGTCGTCGCGGAGGAGAACCCCGAGGCGCTCGCGAAGGTCCCGGTCGACGCCAACGAGGGCGTCTCGATCGAGAAGGCCCGGGAGATCGTCGCGCAGGCGAAGTTCCCGGCCGACGTCGCCGAGCAGGTCGCCGAGATCCTGGTGACCCTGTGGAACACCTTCGTCAAGGAGGACGCCCTCCTCGTCGAGGTCAACCCGCTCGCCAAGGTCGCCTCCGGCAAGGTCATCGCCCTCGACGGCAAGGTCTCGCTGGACGAGAACGCCGAGTTCCGCCAGCCGGAGCACGAGGCGCTGATCGACCACGACTCCGCCAACCCGCTTGAGGCCGCCGCCAAGGCGAAGAACCTCAACTACGTCAAGCTCGACGGCGAGGTCGGCATCATCGGCAACGGCGCGGGTCTCGTCATGAGCACCCTCGACGTCGTCGCGTACGCCGGTGAGAACCACGGCGGCGTGAAGCCCGCCAACTTCCTCGACATCGGCGGCGGCGCGTCCGCGGCCGTGATGGCGAACGGCCTGGAGATCATCCTGGGCGACCCCGACGTCAAGTCGGTCTTCGTCAACGTCTTCGGCGGCATCACCGCGTGCGACGAGGTCGCCAACGGCATCGTGCAGGCGCTTCAGCTGCTCGCGGACAAGGGCGAGGAAGTCACCAAGCCCCTCGTCGTCCGTCTCGACGGCAACAACGCCGAGCTGGGTCGCAAGATCCTCTCCGACGCCAACCACCCGCTGGTCCAGCGCGTGGACACCATGGACGGCGCGGCCGACAAGGCCGCCGAGCTCGCGGCTGCGAAGTAAGGGACGAGGGACAAAACAGCCATGGCTATCTTCCTCACCAAGGACAGCAAGGTCATCGTCCAGGGCATGACCGGCTCCACGGGCATGAAGCACACCAAGCTCATGCTGGCCGACGGCACCAACATCGTCGGTGGCGTCAACCCCCGTAAGGCCGGCACGTCCGTCGACGTCGACGGCACCGAGATCCCGGTCTTCGGCACGGTCGCCGAGGCGATCGAGAAGACGGGCGCGAACGTATCCGTCCTCTTCGTACCGCCGGCCTTCTCCAAGGCCGCCGTGGTCGAGGCGATCGACGCGGAGATCCCGCTCGCGGTCGTCATCACCGAGGGCATCGCCGTCCACGACTCGGCCGCGTTCTACGCGTACGCGGTCGCCAAGGGCAACAAGACGCGCATCATCGGCCCGAACTGCCCGGGTCTGATCACCCCCGGTCAGTCGAACGCCGGCATCATCCCGGGCGACATCACGAAGCCGGGCCGTATCGGCCTGGTCTCGAAGTCCGGCACGCTGACCTACCAGATGATGTACGAGCTGCGTGACATCGGCTTCTCGTCCGCGGTCGGCATCGGTGGCGACCCGGTCATCGGTACGACGCACATCGACGCGCTCGCCGCGTTCGAGGCCGACCCCGACACCGACCTGATCGTGATGATCGGTGAGATCGGCGGCGACGCCGAGGAGCGCGCGGCGGACTTCATCGCGAAGAACGTCACCAAGCCGGTCGTCGGTTACGTCGCGGGCTTCACCGCGCCCGAGGGCAAGACGATGGGCCACGCCGGTGCCATCGTCTCCGGTTCCTCCGGCACGGCCGCCGCGAAGAAGGAGGCCCTTGAGGCCGCCGGCGTCAAGGTCGGCAAGACGCCGACCGAGACGGCGAAGCTCGCCCGCGAGATCCTCGCCGGCTGAGTCTCTCCGCTGAACGCCGATGGGCCCGTTCCCCTTGTGGGGGCGGGCCCATCGGCGCGTCAGCGGGAACTCCGGCCCGCAGCCGACCGACTCGAACCACCGACAGCCGACCGACTCGAACCACCGACGTGAACTGCTGACGCGAACTACCGGCTCAGCGGCACCAACCGCTCCGGTCCGTTCGTCATCCCGGTCCGCAGACGGTTCCGCAGCGCCACCTGCTCCTCCGACAGCGCCCCCTGCACCACCCGCGCCGGCACCCCTTCGATCCGCTGGCCCAAGGGCACCGGCGGCTCGTAGTGCGTCGGTGCCGTGCGCAGCGTCAGCGTCGTCGCGCCGATGATGGTGACGGTGAACGCGATCGCCGCCCGGGTCCAGAACAGGGTCCGGCGTTCGCCGACGAACCGTACGATCGGCGGCTTGGCCGCGTGCAGACGCCCCGTGGAGGCCAGTTCGGTCAGCCGCCGGTGCAGCTCGGCCGGGTCCGAGAGGTCCGGCAGCCGCGCGGCCAGCGCCTCGCGGGCGTGCAGCAGCCGGTTCGCCGCGGCCGGTGTGCTCGCCTCCGTCTCCGCCGCCGTCTCCGCGAGACCGAGCCCGACACCGTCGTAGAGCAGCAGTGTGCGGCGGTACGACGGGGGGAGTTCGAGGAGTGCGGTGAGCAGGGCGCGGTCGGCGGGGGCCGGGGGCGGGGGCTCCGGGTGGCGGTATCGAGGGCGGAAGCGGTGCCAGGGGGAGAGCGCGTACTCGTACGCGGCCGAACGCACCCAGCCGGCCGGGTCGCGGTCGACCGCCACCTCGGGCCAGCGCTGCCAGGCGGTCTGGAAGGCGCGCTCCACCGACTCCCGCGCCAACTCGCGCCGCCCGGTCAGCAGATAGGTCTGCCGGACGAGGGAGGGCGCGCAGAACGCGTAGAGCGCGTCGAAGGCCTGAGCGGGCGTCAGGGGGGCGGGCACCGGAGCCGGCGCCGGAGCCTGCGGCGGGTCCGTGTGCGGTACGGGGATCTCGACCACGACGATGTCGGCGTGCCGCGGCTCCGGTTGGGCCTCCGGCACGGCCGTCCCCACCTCGACTGCGTCCACCTTCACCTCCACCTCCACCTCTGCCTTTGCGTCTGCGTCTGTGTCTGCTTCTGCTTCTTCTGGTGTGGGGGTGTTCGCGGCCAGGTCGTCGAGCAGTTTCGCGTACGCCTCCCGTTTCCGGCCGCGCGGTGTGGTGCGGCCGGTCTCCCACGCGCGCACCGTCTCGCGGCTGACGCCGACCCGCGTGGCGAGCTGAGCCTGCGTCAGCGACGCGGCCTCGCGCAGGCGTCGGCGTTCCTTGGGCGGCGGGAGCGGGGTTGCAGGGGTCTGCGTCACCGGGTGCCCCTTCGTACGAAAAAGTACATAAATGTATATTGAGCGACACTTCGGAGGTTCGCCTGTTACGACGAGAAAGCGCGTGTCGTTGGGAGCATGGCGGTCGTGATGCCGATGACCCACCGCCGACCGTCGTTGTCGCCCCTCCTCACCCGGATGCGCGACCGATCCCCCGGACTGGCCGCCAGCCTCTTGGGTGGCGCCGTCGCGGCGGGGCTCGGGCTCGGTTCGTTCGCCGTGCTCGTGACGGTGCTGTGGATCAGCTCGCCGTACCCCGACAGCGGACCCGGCGGCGCCCTGCACATGGCCGCCGCGCTCTGGCTGCTCGCGCACGGCGTCGAACTGGTCCGCACCGACACTCTTTCCGGGATCCCCGCCCCCGTGGGCGTGACCCCGCTGCTCCTCCTCGTGCTGCCGGTCTGGCTGCTGCACCGGGCGGCCCGGGACGCCGTGCTGGGCGGCGCGGACGAGGAGACCGACATCCCGCCGGTCCCGGCCCGCACCGCCTGGACCGGCGTCGCCCTCGGCTACCTCGCGGTCGGCGCCACCGCCGCGCTCTACGCGTCCGGCGGCGAACTCTCCCCCTCCTGGAGCTGGACGGCGGTCTGCCTGCCGCTGCTCGCGGCGGGCGCCGCCGGTTCCGGTGTGTGGACGGCGTACGGGCGCCCGCGTGAACCCGTGCTGAGCGTGCTGGTCCTGCTGCCGGCCGGGCTGCGGCGGCTCGTCCTCGGCCCGGAGGCCCGCGCGTCCCGAGCCCGGATCGGCACCGCCGCGCGCGCCGCGGGCATCGGCACGGCGGTGTTCGTCGGCGGCGGCGCGCTGCTGCTGACGGCCTCCCTGGTGTGGCACGGGGGCGCGGCCCAGGCCTCGTTCCTACGGCTGACGGAGGCGCTGTCGGGCCGGTTCGCCGTGCTGCTGCTCTGTCTCGCGCTGGTCCCGAACGCGGCGGTCTGGTCGGCGGCCTACGCCCTCGGCCCCGGCTTCGCGCTCGGCACCCACCACACGGTGGACCCCCTCAACTCGGCCCCGGCCCCGCTGCTTCCGCCGTTCCCGCTGCTCGCGGCGGTCCCGGACGCGGGCACCGGAACCCCGCTGAACTGGCTGGCGGTACTGGTGCCGCTGGTCGCCGGGGGGACGGTCGGGTGGTTCGTGGCGCGGGTCGCGGTGGGACAACGGGGCGACGGCGAGGGCCGGTTGACGACACCGGGAGGCACCGGTGGTCCGGCGGCACCCTGGCCGCAGGGCCGTACCGCCGCCACCGCGCTGCTCGCCGCCGCCCTGTGCGCCATGGCGCTGGCGCTGCTGGCGGAGTTGTCGGGCGGTCCGCTCGGGGGTGCGGCGCTGGCCCGGTTCGGGCCGGTGTGGTGGCAGACCGGGGGAGCGGCGCTGGCGTGGCTCGCGGTGGTGGCCGTCCCCACGGCGACGGGGCTGCGGGCCTGGCGACTGCGGGAACCCAGGGTCCCGACGCCGACGATCGCGAAGCCCCGGGACGGTGCGGCCGGGCCGGCGCCGGACGCCACACCCCGACGCCGGTTCCGCGACCTGCTCACGGTCGGCCGACGCCGGTTCACTCGCGGGCCGAAGAAGACCCCCCTCGCGGTCCCGCCCCCCGTCCCCGTCCCGGTCCCGGCCGCCGTCGACCAGCCGTACATCGCCTACGACCACGACCCGACCTTCGACCCCTACGACTTCCTGCCGGTCGACGTCCCGCCGGAGCCCTCACCCACGCCCTGGTACGACGACGCCTCCCGCGAGGCCCGCTGGGCGGTCCTGAGGGAGGCGTCGACTCGGCCCGAGCCGGAGGAGTTCCCGGCGCCCCAGGACTCCCCGGAGACCCCGGAGACCCCGAAGGCCTCGGAGTCCCCCGAGTCGCCGGGGACCGAATGATCCGGTGAGGAAGGTCAGTTGGCGGTCCCCAGCAAGCCCCGCAGGTCCTTCGGCAGCAGCTGGTTGCAGGACTGCTTCGCCTCGTTCGTGAGCGCGTCGTTCGTGCAGGTGTAGAAGTCCTTGTAGGCCAGCTGCGCGACGAACATCGCGGCGACCAGGGCGATGGCGAGGGACGCGGTGACCAGGCCGCTCACCGCCGCCGTCGTCTGCGGGCGGCCCGCCGCCTCGGGGGCGGCCGGGGTGTCCGGGTCGGTGCCGCGGGGCTTGGCGCGCAGCGCGCTGCCGCCCCAGTACAGGGCCAGCGCGCCGAGCAGCAGGGCCACGTACGGCCAGCTGAAGAGGGCGAAGAAGAACGCCCACATGCCGCTCAGCAGGGCGTACCGGGCGCGGCGCTGGGCCGGGTCGGTCGGGTCCCAGCGCATGCCGGGTCCGGAACCGGGGCCGCTCGGGCCCTCGGGGCCGCCGCCGGGGCCGCCCTGTCCGCCGAGCCGGTCGCCGAAGCCGCCCTGGGACCGGCCGGGCTGCCGGTCGCTCCACTGGCTGCCCCACGGCGAACGGCCGCCGTCGCCCTGCGAGGAGTCGTCACCGCCGCGGCCCTCCGGGCGGCGGGGCTGCCACGGCCGGTCCGGGGTGCCCTCGGGCGGCGGGGCGAACGGGTTGTCGTCCTGACCCGCGCCGCTCTGCCCCTCGGAGGGCGCGTCGGGCGGCGACGAGGGCCGCTCCCGGAGCAGCACGGTGCCGCGCTCCCCTCCCTGCAAGGACTGCGGGGGGAACGTGAGGAGTCGCAGACTGCGGTCCGGCATCAAGTGAGCGTCTTCCCCTTGGTGGATACGTCTTTGTCGACTGTGTCTTCGTCGGTTGCGTCGTCGTTGGTCACGTCTTTCCGACACGAGCTGTCACTTCGTGAACGCCTCGCACCACAACGGCGTTCCCGAACCCGCTCTCCGCAGACGCTACCTTCCGGCCACGCCCCCGTCCCGTGGGGGCTGTCCGGTGTGCCGGTATCGTTGCTGACGGTCGGCCGCTTCGTAGACTTCCCCGTATCCCGGGGCGCGATGCATTCGTATGAATGCACGAGACGGGCCGGCCACCCGTACCCCGCTCCCCCGAGAAAGGGCCCCACCGTGGCCGCCAAGCCCGTGGCCAAGCGCCTTGTCGTGCTGGTCTCCGGTTCCGGTACGAATCTCCAGGCGCTCCTCGACGCCATCGCGGCCGAGGGCGACGCGGCGTACGGAGCCGAGATCGTCGCCGTGGGCGCGGACCGCGAGGGCATCGAGGGCCTGGCCCGTGCCGAGCGCGCCGGACTGCCCACCTTCGTGTGCAGGGTGAAGGACTTCGCGAGCCGCGAGGAGTGGGACGCGGCCCTCGCGGCGGCGACCGGGGCGTACGAGCCCGACCTGATCGTGTCGGCCGGGTTCATGAAGATCGTGGGCAAGGAGTTCCTCGCCCGCTTCGGCGGCCGGGTCGTGAACACGCACCCCGCGCTGCTGCCCAGTTTTCCGGGGGCCCACGGCGTACGGGACGCGCTCGCGTACGGCGCCCGGGTCACCGGCTGCACCGTCCACTTCGTCGACGACGGCGTCGACACCGGACCGATCATCGCTCAGGGCGTGGTCGAGATCCGGGACGAGGACGACGAGAGCGCTCTGCACGAGCGCATCAAGGAAGTCGAGCGAAGGCTGCTCGTCGATGTCGTGGGGCGGCTGGCCCGCAACGGCTATCGCATCGAGGGACGAAAGGTAGTTATCCAGTGACCGCCGAGAGCAACAAGCGAGCCATCCGACGGGCGCTCGTCAGCGTCTACGACAAGACCGGCCTCGAAGAGCTGGCACGCGGCCTGCACGAGGCGGGCGTCGAACTCGTCTCGACGGGCTCCACCGCCGCCCGTATCGCCGCCGCCGGCGTCCCCGTCACCAAGGTCGAGGAGCTGACCGGCTTCCCCGAGTGCCTGGACGGCCGGGTCAAGACCCTGCACCCGAAGGTGCACGCGGGCATCCTCGCCGACCTGCGGCTGGAGAGCCACCGGCAGCAGCTCGACGAGCTGGGCGTGGCCCCCTTCGACCTGGTGGTCGTCAACCTCTACCCCTTCCGGGAGACCGTCGCCTCGGGCGCGTCCCCCGACGAGTGCGTCGAGCAGATCGACATCGGCGGCCCCTCCATGGTCCGCGCCGCCGCCAAGAACCACCCCTCGGTCGCGGTCGTCACCAGCCCCGCGCGCTACGCCGACGTCCTGAACGCCGTACAGAACGGCGGCTTCGACCTCACCACCCGCAAGCGGCTCGCCGCGGAGGCCTTCCAGCACACGGCGTCCTACGACGTGGCGGTGGCGAGCTGGTTCGCGAGCGCCTACGCGCCGGTCGACGAGTCGCGGTTCCCCGACTTCCTGGGCGGCACCTGGGAGCGCGAGAGCACCCTGCGCTACGGCGAGAACCCGCACCAGCCGGCCGCGCTCTACGTCGACGCCTCGGGCGGCGGTCTCGCCAAGGCCGAGCAGCTGCACGGCAAGGAGATGTCGTACAACAACTACACGGACACGGATGCCGCGCGCCGTGCCGCCTACGACCACGCCGAGCCCTGTGTCGCGATCATCAAGCACGCCAACCCCTGCGGTATCGCGGTCGGTTCGGACGTGGCCGAGGCGCACCGCAAGGCGCACGCCTGTGACCCGCTGTCGGCGTTCGGCGGGGTGATCGCCGTCAACCGGCCGGTCAGCAAGGAGCTGGCCGAGCAGGTCGCCGAGATCTTCACCGAGGTCATCGTCGCGCCGGACTACGAGGAGGGCGCGCTGGAGGCCCTCGCCAAGAAGAAGAACATCCGGGTGCTGAAGGCCCCGGGCGCCCCGGCGAACGCGGTCGAGTTCAAGGCGATCGACGGCGGGGCGCTGCTCCAGGTCACCGACCGGCTCCAGGCCGACGGCGACGACCCGGCGAACTGGACGCTGGCGACCGGCGAGGCGCTGTCCGCGGCGGAGCTGGCCGACCTCGCCTTCGCGTGGAAGGCCTGCCGCGCGGTGAAGTCCAACGCGATCCTGCTGGCCAAGGACGGCGCCTCGGTCGGCGTCGGCATGGGCCAGGTCAACCGGGTGGACTCCGCGAAGCTGGCGGTCGAGCGGGCGGGCGCCGAGCGCGCCCAGGGTTCCTACGCCGCCTCGGACGCCTTCTTCCCGTTCCCGGACGGGCTGGAGATCCTCACCGAGGCAGGCGTCAAGGCCGTTGTCCAGCCGGGCGGTTCGGTCCGCGACGAGCTGGTGGTCGAGGCCGCGCAGAAGGCCGGCGTCACGATGTACTTCACGGGGACGCGCCACTTCTTCCACTGACGGGCCACGGGCATGCGGAAGGCCGCGCACCTCTGGAGGTGCGCGGCCTTCCGGGCTTTTACGGGCCGGTGGTCAGCCCTTGATGACCAGGGTGTTGGCCGCCTTGTCGTGCCAGCCGCGCAGCTGCCCGGTGTTGTCGAAGAACGGCGAGATCACGATGAGGACGTACCCGAGGAAGCACGTGATGTAGCCGAGGCCGATGGGGAAGCCCCAGCGGACCAGCGCCGAGCCGAAGCCGGGCTTCTGGCCGGTGCGGGAGCTGACGATCTTCATGCCGAGGATCATCTTGCCGGGCGTGCTGCCGAGCGTCGACACGAAGATCACGTCGTAGAGGATGAACGTCAGGGCGGACAGCAGCGCGGCGCCGAGGAGGGCGCCGATGGCGACGCCGCTGCTCTTGGTGCCGGTGCCGAAGGCGGCGCCGAAGATCACCAGGTTGAGGATGATCACCACTATGTACGCGAAGACCATGTCGAGCAGGCGGGCGCCGAACCGGGCGCCGTAGGTGCCGACCTCGACGACACCGAGACCGGGCACGTTCGCGTAGCCCTCGGGGGCCTGCGCGCCGGGGTAACCCGGCTGCTGCGGATAGCCCGGCTGCTGCGGGTAGCCGTATCCCTGCGGCGGGACGCCCTGGGGCGCTCCCTGCGGGTAGCCGTAGCCCGGCTGGCCCTGGGGCTGGCCGTAGCCCGGCGGAGGGGTTTGCGGCGGCTGCTGCCCGTACGGGTTGTTGGGGTCGTAACTCATGGCGGGTTTTCCTCCGTTGGCAATGCGGGGACGATGCGGATTGCGCGGAGGTACGTCACAACATGAGCGGTTTGCCCCCCCCCAACACACACCGCAATGCAGCGTGTTCATCGTTCTCTTCGTGACGAGTTTTTGTCCAGCGGCATTCCAAAGGCGTTGTGTAAGTGCAACATCAGTGATCATGGTGATACCCCGGGGGTGTACCTGGATTGGAACCCGGAGGGCGTCATCCGCGAGAATGGCGTCATGACCGCCCAGATTCTCGATGGCAAGGCCACCGCAGCCGCGATCAAGTCCGATCTGACCGCCCGCGTGGCGGCGCTGAAGGAGAAGGGCGTCACGCCCGGCCTCGGCACGATCCTGGTCGGGGACGACCCCGGCAGCCAGAAGTACGTCGCGGGCAAGCACCGCGACTGCGCCCAGGTGGGCATCGCCTCCATCCAGCGCGAACTGCCCGCCACCGCCACCCAGGAGGAGATCGAGGCGGTCGTCCGGGAACTCAACGAGGACCCGGCCTGCACCGGCTACATCGTCCAACTGCCGCTCCCCAAGGGCATCGACGAGAACCGCATCCTCGAACTCATGGACCCCGACAAGGACGCCGACGGCCTCCACCCGATGAACCTCGGCCGGCTGGTCCTGAACGAGCCCGCCCCGCTGCCCTGCACGCCGAACGGCGTGCTGACCCTGCTGCGCCGCCACGGCGTGGAGATCAAGGGCGCCGAGGTCGTGGTCGTGGGACGCGGTGTCACCATCGGCCGCCCGATGCCCCTCCTGCTCACCCGGCGCAGCGAGAACGCGACGGTGACCCAGTGCCACACCGGCACCCGCGACCTCTCCGCCCACCTCAAGCGCGCCGACATCATCGTCGCCGCCGCCGGTTCCGCCCACCTGGTCCGGCCCGAGGACGTGAAGCCGGGCGCCGCCGTCCTCGACGTCGGGGTCTCCCGCAACGCCGACGGCAAGATCGTGGGGGACGTCCACCCGGGCGTCGCCGAGGTGGCCGGCTGGATCTCCCCGAACCCCGGCGGAGTCGGCCCGATGACCCGTGCCCAGCTGCTCGTCAACGTGGTCGAGGCGGCGGAGCGCAGTGTCGCCTGAGCGCAAGGGGCCGGCGGGCAGGGGCACCGACGCCGTGGACGACATCGAGGTGACGGACCCCGTCAGCGCCCCCGACGCGGACGGCACCCCGCGCCGCACCACCCGCCGCTTCCCGCTCTTCACCCGGGACACCGCCCGCCCCGAGGGCGGCGGCCGGGCCGCGTCCGGCGCCGCCCCGGCCCCGGCCCGCCAGTGGCCGATCCTCGCGGTGCTCGGCACGGTCGGCCTCGGCCTCCTGCTGACCGCCTTCGACGTCTTCCGCTACGGCACCCTGCTCATCGGCGCCGCCCTGCTGGCCGGTGCCGTCCTGCGCTGGGTGGTGCCGGACGTCGGCATGCTCGCCGTCCGCTCCCGCTTCACCGACGTCGTCACCTACTGCGTGCTCGGCCTCGCGATCGTCCTGCTGGCGATGATGGCGCAGCCCAAGCCGTGGCTGGTGATCCCGTTCCTCAAGGACACGCTGCACTACACGGTCAACACCAGCTGACAGCAGGCCTGTTCACGACGCACGACGGCGGCCCGTCCCCTCCCCCGAGCAGGGACGCGCCGCCGTCTGCGTCTCAGCGTGCCCCGCTGTGCGCGGGCTGTTCAACGGCTGTCGGCGCGCTGTGGCAGGGAGGTGACCGTTTCGCTACGCGGTCCGCACGGCGCCGCGACGAGGGAACCGTTCCTCTTCCCACGTCGTCATTTCGCTCGGAACGGGCAAGTGGGCCGTGCGAGCGGTGGGCGGTGGGGGTGCGATGAGCGGCTGGCAGCCGCTGCCGGACGATCTCCCGGCGGAGGTACGGCACTTCGTGGAGCAGTTGCGCCTCCTCAAGGACCGCACCGGGCTGAGCCTGGTCGCGCTCGGCGCGCGCACCGCGTACAGCAAGTCCTCCTGGCACCGCTATCTCAACGCGACCCAGCCCCCGCCCCGGCAGGCCGTGGTCGCGCTGTGCCGGGTCGCCGGCGTCGATCCCGAACGCATCGGTGTGCGCTGGGAGTTGGCGGTCCAGGCCTGGCCCCGACCGGTCGCCGTCCCGGAGCCGGCGGCGGGCGGCGACGAGTACCGGGACGATCCGACCCTGCCCTGGTGGGACACCCCGCCCGGGAAGGGGGACGGCGGGCCCGGCGGACGGCTGCTCCGGTACGCGCTGGTGCTGCTGGTTCTGATGCTTCTCATGACTGTCGCGGGAGTCGTTGCGCTCGGGTGAACACCGTTATGTGTCCGGTGTGTCGATGTATTGACAAGTTTGCGGATATGCAACGAACTCGACCAACAACCGCGTTAGCGTGGGCAATTCAGGGCAGAGGGGGGAACGCAATGCCTCGTTGGAGGGCCTTGCCGGATGAACTCGATCCGCAGGTCAAGGAGTTCGCGGGCCAGTTGCGCCGGCTCGTGGAGCGCAGCGGCCTGAGCGTCGCGGCGGTGGCCGACCGCACGGGCTACAGCAAGACGTCCTGGGACCGCTATCTCAACGGCCGGCTCCTCGCGCCGAAGGGCGCGATCGTCGCCCTCGCGGAGGTCACCGGCACCCATCCCGTGCATCTGACCACGATGTGGGAGCTGGCCGAACGGGCCTGGAGCCGTTCGGAGATGCGGCACGACATGACCATGGAGGCGGTGCGGATCTCCCAGGCGCGGGCCGCGCTCGGCGAGTCGGGGGCGCCCCCGGCCCAGAAGACCGAGGGCGGCAAAGCCTCCCGCAAGGGCGGCAGGGTCGCCGCGACTCCGGGGATCGCGGGCCCGGCGGGGGTCTCCCCGACCGTGCCGCCGCAGCCGGCGGCGCCCGGGTCCGACGTACGGGAAGGCGCTTCGAAGGTCGGCAACTCGTGGGGGCTGGCCGGGTATTCGGGACTGGGACCGGGTCCGGGAGCAGGGGCCGGGGCCGGTGGCGCGGCTGTACGGCCGGGGGCCGGGCGGGTGCCGGAGGCCCCGGTGCCGCACGCGGACGTGCCGTATACGGAGGTGCCGCACGCGGAGTTGCCGCGGGCGCCCCGGCCGGGGCCGCCGGACGGACTGGCCGGGGCCAGGCGGCGGTTGCTGATGTTCGGGACCGGGGTCGTCGGGATGCTGGTCGTGATCGGGGCCGTGTTCCTGTTCACCCGCCACAGCGGCGGGGACAGGACCGCGAGCGCCCCGCCCGCCTCGGCCTCGCCGTCGCCGAGCGCGGACCCCGATCTGCCGGCCGGGGTGAAGTGCGTGGGCGCCGGCTGCACCGGCAAGGACGCCGAGGCCATGGGCTGCACGACGGACGCGGGCGCGGCGACGACCGTGAAGACCGCGACCGTGGGCACGACCGTCGTCGAGGTCCGCTACAGCAGGACCTGCGGGGCCGCCTGGGGCCGGATCACCACGGGTGTCCAGGGCGACTCCGTCCAGGTGAGCGCGGGCACGGCCAAGGAGGCCGACAGCATCACGGCGGCCGGTGACTCCATCGCCTACACCCCGATGGTGGCGGTGAAGGACGCGAGCGCGGCGAAGGCCTGCGTGACGCTGGCGTCCGGACAGAAGGGGTGCACGACCTAGGCCGTGTCGCGGTGTCGCCGTGTCCGCGAAGTCCCGCCTGCCTCGCGACGCCCGGCACGCACGCACGCTCGCCGCACCGCCCGAAAGCCCGAGTACGCCCAGTACGAGGGCTTCCGGGCGGCACTCCCCCTGCCTCCGGCCGGGGGGACCCCCGGCGCACGCACCGGACGCCGCGAGGCCCGACCTCCGGGCGGACGACGGGACTTCGCGGACACGGCCCAGGGCGGGTATGTGGGGATTCGGTGAACGTGGGGAATGCCCGCCCCGGATCGGGGCAGGCGGTCATCACCCCCACGGGAGTCCGGAGCTCCGGTACCCCCCACGGCGGTCGTCCGGTGTTCCTCTCCCGAGCCGGACGGCCGCCTTTTCCGTGTCCCGACGCGTCCCGGTCCGGGCGCTGTGGGGTGGGCCACACGGACCCGGCAGCCCGCGATCCCGGATGCGCGATAGCCTGACCGGTGGATCTCTTGATGCCAAGAGATCGATCATTTGTACGTCCCGCACCCCGGGGCAGTGTCGCCCCACCGCCAGCTGTCATAACGGAGAACGCCATGACCCGCACTCCCGTGAACGTCACCGTCACCGGCGCGGCCGGCCAGATCGGTTACGCCCTGCTCTTCCGCATCGCCTCCGGCCAGCTGCTCGGCGCGGACGTGCCGGTCAAGCTGCGTCTCCTGGAGATCACCCCGGCGCTCAAGGCCGCCGAGGGCACGGCCATGGAGCTCGACGACTGCGCCTTCCCGCTCCTCCAGGGCATCGACATCACGGACGACCCGAACGTCGCCTTCGCCGGCACCAACGTCGCCCTCCTCGTCGGCGCCCGCCCCCGCACCAAGGGCATGGAGCGCGGCGACCTGCTCTCCGCCAACGGCGGCATCTTCAAGCCGCAGGGCAAGGCCATCAACGACAACGCGGCGGACGACATCAAGGTCCTCGTCGTCGGCAACCCGGCCAACACCAACGCGCTCATCGCGCAGGCCGCCGCCCCGGACGTACCGGCCGACCGCTTCACCGCGATGACCCGCCTGGACCACAACCGCGCGCTGACCCAGCTCGCGAAGAAGACGGGCACCACGGTCGCCGACATCAAGCGCCTGACCATCTGGGGCAACCACTCGGCCACCCAGTACCCGGACATCTTCCACGCCACGGTCGCGGGCAAGAACGCCGCCGAGACCGTGAACGACGAGCAGTGGCTCGCCGAGGACTTCATCCCGACCGTCGCCAAGCGCGGCGCCGCGATCATCGAGGCCCGCGGTGCCTCGTCCGCGGCCTCCGCCGCGAACGCCGCCATCGACCACGTCCACACCTGGGTCAACGGCACGGCGGACGGCGACTGGACCTCCATGGGCATCCCCTCGGACGGTTCCTACGGCGTCCCGGAGGGCCTCATCTCCTCCTTCCCGGTCACCACGAAGGACGGCGTCTACGAGATCGTCCAGGGCCTGGACATCAACGAGTTCTCCCGCGCCCGCATCGACGCGTCGGTGAAGGAACTGGAGGAGGAGCGCGAGGCGGTCCGCTCGCTCGGCCTCATCTGAGCCACCCCGAGGGGCCGTTCGCCACGGCTCTGTCACGGGCTTGCACGGGCCCTGTTCCGGTCTCCGCCGGAGCGGGGTCCGTCCCCTTTTCCGCCGCTAACTTCTGAAGCAGTGCGTGGCGCGGCGATTCGGGGGTTTCGCGATGAGCGGTTGGGACGACTTCGGGGCGCGGCGCGGGCCGAGCGAGGAGAGCGGGCAGGCGGTCTGGTCGGCGTGGTCGACCGCGGAGACCCAGACCTCGCCGGTCCCGCCGCCGCTGTGGGTGTCACCGTCCGCCCCCGCTCCGGTTCCCGTGCCGGTCCCCGGCCGTCGCGTCTGGCGGGTCGTGCTCGTGCTCACCGCCACGGTGGTCCTGGGCGCGGGCGCCGGCGGCGGCTTCTGGTACGTCACCCAGCACCGCACCGCCGCTCAGGACCAGGTCTCCGCGACCCGCTCCGCCTACCGCACGACCAAGGACCCCACCGGCTACACCGTCGAGATCCCCCGTGGCTGGACCCGCGCCCAACGGCAGGGCGTCAAGGCCCCGGTGGTCTCCTACGACTCCCCGGACGGCACCCGGCACCTCCAGATCTTCCGTGTCTCCGAGACCTCCCCGGCCGCGTCCCTGGACCTCGCCGAGTACGCCCGGGGCTACGGCTTCGCCCGACAGCCCGGCTACCGGGTCCTCGGCCGTGCCTCGGGCGCCACCTGGGCCGAACTCGCCTACCGCTACGACGACCCGGACCGGGGTGCCCGCCGGGTGATCGACCACCGCTTCACGGCGGCGGACGGTTCGCTCTACGCGATCCACGCCAGCGGCCCGGAGTCCGTGTCCCCGTCTCTCGTCAGGGGCCCGCTCACCGAGGCGGTGGCCTCCTTCTGCCCGGCGGGCGCCCGCTGCTGACCGGCGGGAGACACCGCGCCGGCCCCCGCCACCGCAGTACCCGCTACTCAAGCCCCCGCTTGCCCGGTGCCCAGAACGGCTTGGTGAGCACCGACCGCCGCTCCCAGCCCAAGTCCCGTACGAGCACCTGCCGTACGGCCTGCACGGTCCGGGCCTCCCCGGCGACATAGGCGATCCCGCCCGGCTCGGGGGCGAGCCGCCGCACCGCGTCCGGGAGTGAAGTCCCGCCCCTGGTCAGCCAGTCGAGGCGGTCGGCGTGGGCGAGCGGCAGCCGGTCCGCCGCCGATTCCGTCTCTACGGCGCCGGAGATCCGCGCCCCCTCGGGCAGCGCGGCCAGCATCGCGCCGAAGGCGACGGAGGCGGTCTCCTCGCCGGCGAAGACATGGTGGGCGGCCTCGGGGCGGAGGGTGAAGGTGCCCTCGGGCCTGCGCAGCCGCACCTGGTCGCCGACGCGGACGCTCCTGCCCCAACTGGCCCCGGGTCCCCCTTCGGAGTGGTCCAGCACGCACAACTCGACGGCGCCGGACGGGTCGTGGCGCCACACCGAGTACGTGCGCAGGGTCAGACCGCCGACCAGGACCCGTACCTGCTGGCCGGGCCGGACGTCGAGCCCGGCGAGCCCGTCGCCCTCGACGCGCAGCCGGCGCATCCGGGCGGTGATCGGTTCGGCGGCGGTCACCGTGCCGCGGAGGGTCAGCAGGTCGAGGACGGGGTTCAGGAGGGCGGTGGGCACGGGGGCTCCTCAACTGGACGGCACATGGAGGAAGTCGGCGTTCGGGCGGGACCGGACGACGCGATAGTACGCGTTCCGCGCAGGACGCGATAGTGCGCGTGAGGAGGGAGGCGGGTCAGTGGGCGTCCGGCAGTCGTTTCTCGAACCAGTGGGACGCGTAGACATGGTCGACGTAGGCCGGGATCTCCGTGTACCCGCACGCCCGGTACATCGCCTGCGCCTCGGTGAGCGTCGCGTGCGTGTCGAGGCGTACGACGGTGAAGTCGTGGGCCGCGGCGGCGTGTTCGAGTTCGGTCAGGATGCGGCGGGCCAGGCCCAGGCGGCGGGCGTCGGGGTGGACCCAGACGTGCCGGATCTCGCCGATGCCGGGTTCCAGGGTCCGCAGCGCCCCGCACGCGACCGGCCGTCCCTCCTCGTACGCGACGAAGAACGCGCCCGCGTCGCCGGTGACCTCCTCCGGCCGTACGAGATCGGTCTTGTCGAAGCCCTCGGGGAAGCGGGTGTCGATGTCGGCGGCGTAGGCGTCGAGGCAGGCGCGGGCGTCCTCGGCGGCGCCGTCCACCAGGGCGACCGTGATGCCGGCCAGCCGCAGCAGGCGCTGGGTGGTCGCCAACGCCCGGGTCAGTTCGGTGCGTTGGGGTGCGGTGAGGGTGTCGAGGAGACCGGCGGCGAGGGCGTCGGCGCGGCGGTGTTGCTCCTCGACCTCGATCCGGCCGGCCGGGGTGAGTTCGATCAGGCGCAGCCGGGTGTCGTGCGCGGGCACGGTCAGCCGGACCAGGCCCTGCGCCTCCAGCGCCTTCGCCATCCGGCTGAGGTAGCCGGCGTCCAGGGCGAGCCGGCCGCGCAGTTCGCGCAGCGGGAGGCCATCGCCGATCTCGAAGAGCAGCCGGGCCTCGCCGAGCGGGCGGTCCTGGCCGAGGTAGTGGTCGTCGAGGGCGCCGATGCGGCGGGTGAAGTAGCGGTTGAAGCGGCGGAGGGCGGCGATGTCCGCCGCCGATACTGGTTCCATATTTCTTTGACTTTAGTCAAAGGAGTCGTGGGTGTCCATCGGGGTGATCCCGCCCACTTCCGGCCGTCGAACGCGCATGCATACGAGCGGTCCGGGCAGGCGCCGGGGCACTGAACAGGAACGGAAGGCAACACCGATCATGGCCGACAAGGACAAGACGGAACAGCGGGCGGGGAAGACCATTCACGCGGGCGGGGAGTGGCTGGAAGCGGTCTCCGGAGCCACCCGCGAGATCATCGACCCCGCCGACGCGGTGCCGTTCGCCGTGGTCGCGGAGGGCGACGGGAAGGACACCGACCTGGCGGTCGCCGCCGCCCGCGCCGCCTTCGACGGGGGTGCGGGCGCCTGGCCGCGCACCCCCGTCACCGAGCGCGCCGCCCTGCTGCGCCGCGTCGCCGACCTGTTGGTGCGCGACCGCGAGGACCTCGGCCTGCTGGAGAGCCGGGACGCGGGCAAGACCGTCGAGGAGGGCCGGGTCGACATCGACTGCGTCGCCGACGCCTTCCGCTACTTCGCCGACCTCGTCGCCGCCGAGGCCCCCGGCCGGGTCGTCGACGCGGGCACCCCCGACGTCCACAGCGTCGTCGTGCACGAGCCGGTCGGCGTCTGCGCGCTGATCACCCCCTGGAACTACCCGCTCCTCCAGGCGAGTTGGAAGATCGCGCCCGCCCTCGCGGCCGGCAACACCTTCGTCGTCAAGCCCAGCGAGCTCACCCCGCTGACGACGATCGCCCTGATCGACCTGCTCGTCGAGGCGGGGCTGCCCGCCGGGGTCGCCAACATCGTCACCGGGCCGGGCCACACGGTCGGCGCCCGCCTCGCCGAGCACCCCGACGTCGACCTCGTCTCCTTCACCGGCGGCCTCGTCAGCGGCACCAAGGTCGCCCGGGCCGCCGCCGTCACCGTGAAGAAGGTCGCCCTCGAACTCGGCGGCAAGAACCCCAACGTCGTCTTCGCCGACGCCTGCGCCACCGAGGAGGGCTTCGACACCGCCGTCGACCAGGCCCTCAACGCGGCCTTCATCCACAGCGGCCAGGTCTGCTCGGCGGGCAGCCGGCTCATCGTCGAGGAGTCCGTCCGCGAGCGCTTCGTCGCCGAACTCGCCCGCCGGGCAGGCAGGATCAGGCTCGGCCGGGGCACCGAGGACGGCGTCGAGTGCGGCCCGCTCGTCTCCGCGCCGCAGCGCGAGAAGACCGAGTCGTACGTCGCCGCCGCCCTCGCCGAGGGCGCGGTGCTGCGCTCCGGCGGCCGGCGCCCCGAGCCCTCCGCGACGCTCCCCGCCACCGGCTACTTCTACGAGCCGACCGTCCTCGACCAGTGCCACCGCGAGATGACCGTCGTACGCGAGGAGGTCTTCGGGCCGGTCCTCACCGTCGAGACCTTCCGCACCGAGGACGAAGCGGTCGCGCTCGCCAACGACACCGAGTACGGCCTCGCGGGCGCCGTCTGGACCGCCGACGCGGGCCGCGCCCGCCGCGTCGCCGGACGCCTGCGGCACGGCACCGTCTGGATCAACGACTTCCACCCCTACCTCCCGCAGGCGGAGTGGGGCGGCTTCGGCAGGAGCGGGGTGGGCCGGGAACTCGGCCCCGCCGGGCTGGCCGAGTACCGCGAGGCCAAGCACGTCTACCAGAACCTGGCACCGAAGCCGGTGCGCTGGTTCGCGGGCTGAGCCCCCCGCCCCGATCCTTCACGACAGGAGTGAGTACCCCCATGCCCCAGAACGAGCACATGTACGACTATGTCGTCATCGGCGGCGGCACCGCAGGCTCCGTCATCGCCTCCCGCCTCACCGAGAACCCCGACGTCACCGTCGCCGTCATCGAGGGCGGCCCCAGCGACGTCGGCCGCGAGGACGTACTGACCCTGCGCCGCTGGACGGGCCTCCTCGGCGGCGAGCTGGACTACGACTACCCCACCACCGAACAGCCGCGCGGCAACTCCCACATCCGGCACAGCCGCGCCCGCGTCCTCGGCGGCTGCTCCTCGCACAACACGCTCATCGCGTTCAAGCCGCTGCCGTCCGACTGGGACGAGTGGGAGGCGGCCGGTGCCAAGGGCTGGGGCGCGATCTCGATGGAGGCGTACTACGCCCGCCTCCTCAACAACATCGTCCCCGTCGACGAGAAGGACCGGAACGCCGTCGCCCGCGACTTCGTCGACGCGGCCCAGGAGGCGCTCGCCGTCCCGCGCGTCGAGGGCTTCAACAAGGCGCCCTTCACCGAGGGCGTCGGCTTCTTCGACCTCGCCTACCACCCCGAGGACAACAAGCGGTCCAGCGCCTCCGTCGCCTATCTGCACCCGGTGATGGACGAGCGCCCCAACCTGACGATCCTCCTGGAGACCTGGGCGTACCGCCTGGAGCTGGCCGGCACCCGCGCCGAGGGCGTGCACGTCCGTACCGAGGACGGCGAGGAACTGCTGATCCGCGCCCGCCGCGAGGTCGTGCTGTGCGCCGGCGCCGTCGACTCCCCGCGGCTGCTCCTGCACTCGGGCATCGGCCCGCGCGCCGACCTCGAAGCCCTTGGCATCCCCGTCGCCCACGACCTCCCGGGCGTCGGCGAGAACCTCCTCGACCACCCCGAGTCGGTGATCGTCTGGGAGACCGACGGGCCGATCCCGGAGAACTCCGCGATGGACTCCGACGCCGGCCTGTTCGTGCGCCGCGACCCCGAACACCCCGGCCCCGACCTGATGTTCCACTTCTACCAGGTCCCCTTCACCGACAACCCCGAGCGGCTCGGCTACGAACGCCCCGAGTTCGGCGTCTCGATGACCCCGAACATCCCCAAGCCGAAGAGCCGGGGGCGCCTGTACCTGGAGAGCGCCGACCCCGCCGTCAAACCCGCCCTGGACTTCCGCTACTTCACCGACGAGGACGACTACGACGGCCGCACCCTCGTCGACGGCATCCGCATCGCCCGCGAGATCGCCCGCACCGAACCCCTCGCCGGCTGGCTCAAGCGCGAAGTGGCCCCCGGCCCGGAGATCCTGGGCGACGCCGAGCTGAGCGAGTACGCCCGCAAGGCCGCCCACACCGTCTACCACCCGGCCGGCACCTGCCGCATGGGCGCCGAGGCGGACGAACTGGCCGTGGTCGACCCCGAGTTGAGGGTCCGCGGCCTCGACGGCCTGCGGATCGCCGACGCCTCCGTCTTCCCGACCATGCCCGCCGTGAACCCGATGATCGGGGTGCTCATGGTCGGCGAGCGGGCCGTCGAGCTGATCGGGGGCGGTGCGTGATGAGCGCCTCCGCCGCCACGAGCGGTCCCGTCTTCTCCGTCGACGGCCTGTGGAAGGTCTTCGGCCCCAAGTCCGAGCAGGTTCCCGCCGATCCGGAACTCGCCGCCCTCGACGCCGCCGGGCTGCGCACCCGCACCGGCTGCACCGCCGCCGTCCGCGACGTCTCCTTCGACGTCCGCAAGGGCGAGGTCTTCGTGGTGATGGGCCTGTCCGGCTCCGGCAAGTCCACGCTGGTGCGCTGCCTCACCCGCCTCATCGAACCCACGGCCGGCGCCATCGCCATCGACGGCGAGGACGTCCGCGCCATGGACCGGGCCCGGCTGCGCGAACTCCGCCGCCACCGCGCCGCGATGGTCTTCCAGCACTTCGGCCTCCTGCCGCACCGCACGGTCCTCGACAACGTCGCCTACGGCCTCGAAATCCAGGGCGTCGGCAAGGCCGAGCGCCGCCGCCGGGCCGCCGAGGTGGTCACCAAGGTCGGCCTGGAGGGCATGGAACAGCGCCGCCCCGGCCAGCTCTCCGGCGGTCAGCGCCAACGCGTCGGCCTGGCAAGGGCGTTGGCGGTGGACCCGCAAGTCCTCCTGTTCGACGAGCCGTTCAGCGCGCTCGACCCGCTGATCCGGCGCGACATGCAGGAGGAGGTCGTCCGGCTGCACCGCGAGGAGGGCCGCACGATGGTCTTCATCACCCATGACCTGAACGAGGCGTTGAAGCTCGGCGACCGCATCGCCCTGATGCGCGACGGCCGCATCGTCCAGCTCGGCACCCCCGAGGAGATCGTCGGTTCCCCCGCCGACGACTACGTCCGCGAGTTCGTACGGGACGTGCCGCGCGCCGACGTCATGACGGTCCGCACCGCGATGCGCCCCGGGGGGTGCGGCGCGGCGGAGCATCCGGGCACGCTCGCCCCCGGCGCACTCGTCACCGAGGCGATCGAGGTCGTCGCGCGCACCGGCAGACCCGCCTGTGTCGTGGCGGACGGCCACTGCCTCGGAGTCGTCGACCACGAAACGCTCCTCGGTGTCGTCGCGGGAACGGAGCCCAGGAAGGAGGCGGTCTGATGGCCACGGTCACCGCGTCCCTCCCGCGCCCGGCCCTGCCCGGAGTCCTCCGGCACCGCGCCGCGTCCAAGCTCCTGCTGCTCGCGCTCGCCGCCGCCGTCCTGGTGCCGCTCGCCGACGCCCACTGGTCCAGCGGCAGTTGGCCCGGCGCCCTCACCGTCGACCTGTCCGGACCGCTGGGCCGGGCCAACGACTGGATCATCGACAACCGCGACAGCTCCCCGCTGTTCCTCTACTTCTTCGGCTACGTCAGCAACGCCGTCGTACTGTCCGTGCGCGCCGTGTACCTGGTGCTGCTCGCGGCCGGCTGGGCGGGCGTGACCGCGCTCGGCGCGCTGGTCGCCTGGCGGGTGGCCGGCGTACGGCTCGCGGCCGGTACCGGTGCCGCCTTCCTCGCCTGCGGGCTGCTCGGCATGTGGGTGCCGACCATGCAGACCCTCGCCCTCATGGTGGTCGCGGTCCTCACCTCGGTGATCGTGGGCGCGCTGCTCGGCCTGGCCGGCGGCCTCTCCGCGCGGACCGACCGCGCGCTGCGCCCGGTCCTGGACACCATGCAGGTGCTCCCGGCCTTCGCCTACCTCCTGCCCGTCGTCCTGGTCTTCGGCATCGGTGTCCCCGCCGCCGTCCTCGCCACGGTCGTCTACGCGGCCCCGCCCATGGCCCGCCTCACCGCGCTGGGCCTGCGCGAGGCCGACCCGGAGGTCCTGGAGGCCGTCGAGTCCCTGGGCGCCACCGGACGCCAACGCCTGTTGACCGCCCGGCTCCCGCTGGCCCGCAAGCAACTGCTCCTCGGCCTCAACCAGACGATCATGATGGCCCTCTCCATGGCCGTCATCGCCTCCGTCATCGGCGCCGGAGGCCTCGGCGACCGCGTCTACCAGGCCCTCGCGTCCGTGGACGTGGGCGCGGCCCTGGCCGCCGGCATCCCGATCGTGCTCCTGGCCGTCGTACTCGACCGGGTCACGGCGGCGGCGGGGGAGCAGAGCGGCGAACCCACGGCCTCGCACCCGCGCCGGTGGCTGTACGCGCTCGGCGCCACCGTCGCCGTGGCGCTGGCCGCCCGGCTCGCCGGCGCCGTGGACTGGCCCTCCGGCCGGACCCTGGACATCGCCGGACCGGTCAACCGCGTCGTCGACTGGATGACCGCCCACCTCTACTCCGGCGTCCCCTACCTCGGCGGCACCGCCGACTGGGCCGGGCACTTCACCACCTGGGTCCTGGACCCCGTGCGCGACGGCCTCCAGTGGCTGCCGTGGTGGTCGGTGCTGCTGATCGTCGCCGCCCTCGCCTGGGTGATCGGCACCTGGCGCACCGCGCTCACCGCCGTCCTCGCCATGGCCGCGATCGGCGTGCTGGGCGTGTGGAAGCCGTCGCTGGACACGCTGTCGCAGGTGCTGGCGGCCGTGGCCGTCACCCTCGTCCTCGGCTTCGCGACGGGCATCGCCGCCGCCCGCAGCGACCGCTGCGAACGCGCCCTGCGCCCCGTCCTCGACGTCTGCCAGACGATGCCGCAGTTCGTGTACCTGATCCCGGTCGTCGCCCTGTTCGGCGTGGGCCGCGCCCCCGCCGTCGCGGCGGCGGTCGTCTACGCCCTGCCCGCCGTCGTCCGCATCACCGCCCAGGGCCTGCGCGAGGTCGACCCGGCCGCCCTGGAGTCGGCCCGCTCGCTCGGCGCGACCGGCGCCCAGCAGCTGCGGCAGATCCAACTCCCGCTCGCCCGCCCGGCGTTGCTCCTCGCCGTCAACCAGGGCGTGGTCCTCGTCCTCGCCGTCGTCATCATCGGCGGCCTGGTCGGCGGCGGCGCGCTCGGCTACGACGCCGTGTTCGGCCTGGCGCAGGGCGACCTGGCGACGGGCCTGGTCGCGGGCGCCGCGATCGTCTGCCTCGGCCTGATGCTCGACCGCGTGACCCAGCCGACCGAACGCCGCGCGAAGAAGGGAGCCTGACATGCGCGTCCGTACGACCACTGCCATGGCGTCGCTCGCGTCGCTGGTCCTGGTGACCGGCTGCGGCGCCGCCGACATGACCAAGCAGGCCTCGCCCTTCGCGGGCACCCAGGGCGCGAAATCCGTGACCCTCTCCGTGCAGTCCTGGGTGGGCGCGCAGGCCAACGTGGCTGTCGCGCAATACCTGTTGGAGCACAAGCTCGGCTATCGCGTCGACACCGTCCAGGTTGACGAGGTCCCCGCCTGGGACGCGCTCAGCCAGGGCCGCGTCGACGCGATCCTGGAGGACTGGGGTCACCCCGACCAAGAGAAGCGCTACGTCGACGACAAGAAGACGATCACCCGCGCGGGCGGCCTGGGCGTGACCGGCCACATCGGCTGGTACGTCCCGACGTACCTGGTGAAGCAACACCCCGACATCACGAACTGGAAGAACCTGAACGACTACTCGTCCCTCTTCCGCACCGCCGAGAGCGGCGACAAGGGCCAGCTGATGGACGGTTCGCCCTCCTACGTCACCAACGACAAGGCCCTGGTGAGCAACCTGAAGCTGAACTACCAAGTGGTGTTCGCCGGTTCGGAGGCCGCGCAGATCACCCAGATCAAGCAGTTCGCCAAGGAGAAGAAGCCCTTCCTCACCTACTGGTACGCACCCCAGTGGCTGTTCAAGAAAGTCCCGATGACCGAGGTGAAACTCCCCGCCCACAAGGAGGGTTGCGACGCCGACCCGGCCAAGGTCGCCTGCGCCTACCCGCACACCCCGCTGGAGAAGTACCTCAACACGGATTTCGCGCGGCACGGCGGCAAGGCGGCGGCCTTCCTCAAGAAGTTCCGGTGGACGACCGAGGACCAGAACGAGGTCTCCCTGATGATCGCCGACCAGAAGCTGTCCCCGGCCGACGCGGCGAAGAAGTGGGTGGACAGCCACCCCGCCACCTGGAAGGCATGGCTGTCCTGACCCCGCTCACCGCCGCAGCTCGCCCGCCATCCCGGACAGCGCGAGTGCCGCCCACCGCTGGAGCCCGGCTCCGAACGTGACGCGCGTGGCCCCGAGTTCACCGAGTGCGGTGGGCGGGGGGCCCTTGCCGTCCAGCCGCGCGAACGCGTTGACCGGCCCCTGGATGCCGGCCCGCAGCAACGGCAGCACGTCCGCCGGAGCCCCGATCGGATACACGCAGTCGGCACCCGCCGCGACGTACAACGCGGCCCGCTCGATGGCCTGTCCGGGATCGCCGTCGCCGTACTCGAAGGTGTCGACCCGCGCGTTGACGAACAGCCGGCCCGCCGCCGCCGACCGCACCTCGGCGAGCCAGTCGGCGTGCCGCCGGGGGTCCTTCAGCACACCCCCCTCGGAGTCCTCCAGGTTGCACCCGACCACCCCCGCCTCCAGCAGCCGTTCCACCAGCTCCTTCGGCGCGAGCCCGTATCCGCCCTCGACGTCCGCCGACACCGGCACGTCCACCGCCGCCGCGATCCGCGCGACGGCCGCGAACATCTCGTCCGCCGGAGTCGCCCCGTCCGCGTACCCCAGCGCGGCGGCCACCCCGGCACTGGGCGTGGCCAGCGCCGGGAACCCGGCGTCCACGAACACCCGGGCACTCGCCGCGTCCCAGGGCCCCGGCAGCACCAGCGGGTCCCCGGGAAGCCGCCGCCGGTGCAGACTCCGGAACAGCTCAACGCCTCCCACGGCTCAACTCCCTTGTCCGCACGGTCACTTGTGCTGTCCCGGCCGGTAGTGCCCCGGCACCATCCGGGTGCTCACCCCGAACCGGTTCCACGCGTTGATCACCGTGATCGCGGCGATCAGCCGGGTCAGCTCGGCCTCCTCGAACCGCGCGGCGGCCCGCTCGTACACCTCGTCCGGCACGAAGCCGTCCGTGAGGACGGTGACGGCCTCGGTCAGCTCGATCGCCGCGAGCTCCTTCTCGGTGTAGAAGTGCCGCGACTCCTCCCACGCGCCGAGCTGGACGATCCGCTCCACGCTCTCGCCCGCCGCGAGCGCGTCCTTGGTGTGCATGTCGAGGCAGAACGCGCAGTGGTTGAGCTGTGAGGCGCGGATCTTCACCAGTTCCAGCAGCTTCGGGTCGAGCCCCTGCCGGGCGGCGGCGTCGAGCCGGACCATCGCCTTGTAGACCTCGGGGGCGTGCTCGGCCCAGTGCAGGCGGGGCTGGTGCTCGGGGGCGTAAGGAGCTTCTCGTGCTGTGGTCATGTCCCGACCCTAGAAGCGAGGCAGCCCAGGGGTATGGTCCATTTCCATGGCGAAATCATGGGCCACTCTGGGCGTCGACCTGCACCTCGAACCCGCCGCCACCAGCACCGGCGTCCGCCGCGGCCTGACGGACGCGCTGCGCGACGCGGTCCGCACCGGCCGCCTCACCCCCGGCACCCGGCTGCCCTCCTCCCGCTCCCTAGCCGCCGACCTCGGCATCGCCCGCAACACGGTCGCCGACGCCTACGCCGACCTGGTCGCCGAGGGCTGGCTCACCGCCCGCCAGGGTTCCGGCACCCGCGTCGCCGACCGCGCCGTCGTCCCGCCCACCGACACCACCCCGCCCCGCCGCCCGAGCACCCGCCCCGCCTACGACCTCGTCCCCGGCACCCCCGACCTCGCCGCCTTCCCCCGCACCGAGTGGCTCAAGGCCGCCCGCCGCGCCTTCACCGCCGCCCCGCACCAGGCCCTCGGCTACGGCGAACCCCGCGGCCGTGCCGAACTGCGCACCGCCCTCGCCGGCTACCTCGCCCGCGCCCGAGGCGTCCGCGCCGACCCCGAGCACATCCTGATCAGCGCGGGCATCTCCCACGGCCTGCGGCTGATCGGCGCCGCGCTGCGGGCCCGCGGCGCCCGCACCGTCGCCGTGGAGTCCTACGGCCTGCCCGCGCACTGGACGATCCTCGCCGGGGCCGGCCTGCGCACCCGCCCGCTCCCCTTCGACGAACGGGGCACGGACCCGGGGCGGTTGACGGACGAGTCGGCCGTCCTGCTCACCCCCGCCCACCAGTTCCCGATGGGTGTCCCGCTCCGCCACGACCGCCGCTCCGCCGTCGTCGACTGGGCCCGCCGCACCGGAGGCCTGGTCCTGGAGGACGACTACGACGGCGAGTTCCGCTACGACCGCCAGCCCATCGGCGCCCTCCAGGGCCTCGACCCCCACCACGTCGTCTACCTCGGCACCGCCAGCAAGTCCCTCGCCCCCGGCCTCCGCCTGGCCTGGATGGTCCTGCCCCCGGCACTCGCGGAGGAGGTCGCCGAGGTGAAGGGCGGCATCGACACCTGCGGCGTCCTGGACCAGCTGACCCTCGCGGAGTTCATCACCTCCGGCGCCTACGACCGCCATGTCCGCGCCACCCGGCTGCGCTACCGCCGTCGCCGCGACACCCTGATCGAGGCCCTCGCCCGGCACGCCCCCGCCGTCCACGTCACCGGCATCGCGGCCGGCCTCCACGCCGTCCTCACCCTCCCGCCCGGCACCGAACAGACGGTGGTCCAGGCCGCCGCCTGGCAGGGCCTGGCCCTCCACTCCCTGTCCACCTACCGCCACGAACACGCCCTCGCCGCCCCGCTGGACGCCCTGCCGGTCGGCTACGGCACACCGTCCGACCACACCTGGCCGGGGGCGCTGGAGGCGCTGTGCAGGGTGCTTCCTTGAGGGGAGTACGTGCTTGACCCAGGCGGGCGACAAGCAGCCCGTCCGGCGTTTGAGGACGAGGCCCCTTCAGGGCCGAAGCGGGGTCTGGGGGCGCAGCCCCCAGGGACGGTCACACCAACTCACCCGCACCGTCACCCGCCCTGTCACCCGCTCCACCGCCGGAGGCCGGCGCCTCGCCGAACCGCGCCAGCGCCAACGCGCCCGCCACCGCCACCAGGAACCCCAGCACCGCCAGCCACTCCAGCCCGTCCCGGGTACGGTCCCCGAGCCACACCACGCCCACCGCCGCCGGACCGATCGTCTCCCCGATCACCAGCCCCGCCGTCGCCGTCGTGACCGACCCCCGCTGAAGAGCCGTCGTCAGCAGCAGGAACGCGGCGCCGCCCCCCACCAGCAGCGCGTACGTCGCCGGATTGCCGAACAGCGTCGACGGCGCGAGCGAGTCGATCAGCCGGACCGCCACCTCGACCACCCCGAACCCGAACCCGGCACCGAGCCCCAGCGTCAACGCCCGCCCCCGCTCCGGCAGCCGCCCGCCGACCAGCCCGAGCAGCAGCACCGCACCGGCCGTCCCCAGCATCGCCCACTTCAAGGCCGTGGACCCGGCCCGGTCCCCCTCCGCGCCCGACGCCAGCCCCAGCATCGCGAGCCCCGCGCACACCACGCCGACGGCCGCCCACTCCATCCCGCTGAGCCGCACCTTCAGCAGCCGCGCGGCCACCACCGCCGTCACCGCGAGGCTCGACGCCAGGGCCGCCCCGACCGCGTAGATGGGCAGCGACCGCAGCGCCGCGATCTGGAACACGAACCCCAGTCCGTCCAGCCCCAGCCCCGCCAGATACCGCCACTGCCGCAGCGCCCGCAGCAGCAGCGCCGCGTCCCCGCCCCCACCCGTCGTCGCCGCCCGCGCGGCGACCGCCTGGAGGACCGTCGCCGTACCGAAGCAGATCGCCGCGCCGAGCGCGCACACCATTCCCAAGAGCACGAAAGGGACTCTAGGGGAGCGGAGATCGCCGAGACCCCCCGCGCGGGGACTCTCACCGAACTCCAGATGCTGGACGCCCGAGCCGTCCCGTCCGGCCCGCCCGGTAGGCTGACCGGCGGGCCGTGACTGGCGCGCTGGGATGGGACCGACCATCGGGGAGCGGTCCGAGCTGCGATCTGTGCCGTGCGCCTGGGCCGTACCGTGAACGCCGAACGCCACGTCCGGAGGTCCCCATGCCCGACAATTCCGCGCCCCTCTCGAACGAGTCCACCGCCTACCGCGCCGCCCTCGACGTGATCCGCGCCGTCGAGCCGCGCGTCGCCGACGCCATCGGCCAGGAGGTCGCCGACCAGCGCGAGATGCTCAAGCTGATCGCCTCCGAGAACTACGCCTCCCCGGCCACCCTCCTGGCCATGGGCAACTGGTTCAGCGACAAGTACGCCGAGGGCACGATCGGCCGCCGCTTCTACGCCGGCTGCCGCAACGTCGACACCGTCGAGGGCCTCGCCGCCGAGCACGCCCGCGAACTCTTCGGCGCCCGGCACGCCTACGTCCAGCCGCACTCCGGCATCGACGCCAACCTCGTCGCCTTCTGGTCGGTCCTCGCCGACCGCGTCGAGGTCCCCGCCCTCGCCAAGGCGGGCGTCCGCCAGGTCAACGACCTCTCCGACGCCGACTGGGCCGAACTCCGCCAGGCCTTCGGCAACCAGCGCATGCTCGGCATGTCCCTGGACGCGGGCGGCCACCTCACCCACGGCTTCCGCCCGAACATCTCCGGCAAGATGTTCGACCAGCGCTCCTACGGCACCGACCCGGCGACCGGCCTCATCGACTACGACGCCCTGCGCGCCTCGGCCCGCGACTTCAAGCCGCTGATCATCGTGGCCGGCTACTCCGCCTACCCCCGCCTGGTGAACTTCCGCCTCATGCGCGAGATCGCCGACGAGGTCGGCGCGACCCTGATGGTCGACATGGCGCACTTCGCCGGCCTGGTCGCGGGCAAGGTCCTCACCGGCGACTTCGACCCGGTCCCGCACGCCCAGATCGTCACCACCACCACCCACAAGTCGCTGCGCGGCCCGCGCGGCGGCATGGTCCTGTGCGACGACTCCCTCAAGGACCAGGTCGACCGCGGCTGCCCGATGGTCCTCGGCGGCCCGCTCCCGCACGTCATGGCCGCCAAGGCCGTCGCCCTCGCCGAGGCCCGCCGGCCCGCCTTCCAGGACTACGCGCAGCGCATCGTCGACAACTCCCGCGCGCTGGCCGACGGCCTGATGCGCCGGGGCGCCACCCTGGTCACGGGCGGCACCGACAACCACCTCAACCTGATCGACGTCGAGTCCTCCTACGGCCTCACCGGCCGCCAGGCCGAGACCGCCCTCCTCGACTCCGGCATCGTCACCAACCGCAACGCGATCCCGGCCGACCCGAACGGCGCCTGGTACACCTCCGGCATCCGCATCGGCACCCCGGCGCTGACCACGCGCGGCCTGGGCACCGCCGAGATGGACGAGGTCGCCGCCCTCATCGACCGCGTCCTGACCACCGCCGAGCCGGGCACGACGAAGTCGGGCGCCCCCTCGAAGGCCTCCCACGTCCTCGACGAGAAGGTCTCCGCGGAGATCGCGCAGCGCGCGACGGACCTGGTAGCGGGCTTCCCGCTGTACCCGGAGATCGACTTGGGCTGAGCCGACCTGCTTTCAGGGGCGCGGGGCCGCATTCATTTGCGGCTCCGGCGCGGGGCGCGCCAAGCCCCCACCGGCCCGCGGTTCCCCATGCACCGAACCCACCCGAGCTCTCTGAGACAATGGTCCGCATGGCCTCAGACCGACCCCGCGTGCTCTCCGGAATCCAGCCCACCGCAGGCTCGTTCCACCTCGGCAACTACCTCGGCGCCGTCCGCCAGTGGGTGGCGCTCCAGGAGTCCCACGACGCGTTCTACATGGTCGTGGACCTGCACGCGATCACGGTCCCGCAGGACCCGGCGGACCTGCGGGCCAACACCCGGCTGGCCGCGGCCCAGTTGCTCGCCGCCGGCCTGGACCCGGACCACTGCACGCTCTTCGTCCAGAGCCATGTCCCCGAGCACGCCCAGCTGGCCTGGGTCATGAACTGCCTGACCGGGTTCGGCGAGGCCAGCCGGATGACCCAGTTCAAGGACAAGTCGGCCAAGCAGGGCGCGGACCGCGCCTCCGTCGGCCTCTTCACGTACCCGATCCTCCAGGTCGCCGACATCCTGCTCTACCAGGCGAACGAGGTCCCGGTCGGCGAGGACCAGCGCCAGCACATCGAGCTGACCCGCGACCTCGCCGAGCGCTTCAACGGCCGCTTCGGCGAGACCTTCACGATCCCCAAGCCGTACATCCTCAAGGAGACGGCGAAGATCTACGACCTTCAGGACCCGTCGATCAAGATGAGCAAGTCGGCGTCCACGCCGAAGGGCCTGATCAATCTGCTCGACGACCCGAAGGCGACCGCGAAGAAGGTCAGGAGCGCGGTCACCGACACGGAGACCGTGATCCGCTACGACGCGGTGAACAAGCCGGGCGTCTCCAACCTCCTCACCATCCACTCCACCCTCACCGGCACACCGGTCGCCGAGCTGGAGCGGGCGTACGAGGGCAAGATGTACGGCGCGCTCAAGACGGACCTCGCCGATGTGATGGTCGAGTTCGTGACGCCGTTCCGGGAGCGCACCCAGCAGTATCTGGACGACCCGGAGACGCTGGACGCGATCCTCGCCAAGGGTGCGGAGAAGGCGCGGGCCGTCGCCGCCGAGACCCTCGCCCAGGCCTACGACCGGGTCGGCTTCCTGCCCGCCAAGCACTGAGGCGCACGACCGCACCCGGGCACCGGCCGGGTACCGACCCCGTACCACTGGACAGAGCGCTGCACATCACTACGGTTGCGCCTGCCCACAACTCCGCTGTGGCCGTACAGTCGATAGCCGGGTGGCCGCGCGCGTGGCCGCCCCGCTCGGCATCGGGACCACCGGACAGCACCAGCACGACCACCGACAGGACGACAGGAGACGACGTGGGGACCGTAACGATCGGTGTGTCGATCGCGGTCCCGGAGCCTCACGGCAGCCTGCTCCAGGAGCGGCGCGCGGGCTTCGGCGACGCCGCTGCGCACGGCATCCCCACGCACGTCACGCTGTTGCCGCCCACCGAGGTGGAGGCCGCGCGGCTGTCCGAGGTCGAGGACCATCTCATGTCGGTAGCCGCCGCCGGGCGCCCCTTCCCGATGCGGCTGTCCGGCACCGGCACGTTCCGGCCGCTCTCCCCGGTCGTCTACGTCCGGGTGGCCGAGGGCGTCTCCGCCTGCACCTGGCTTCAGCAGCAGATCCGCGCCGCCTCCGGGCCGATGGCGCGCGAGCTGCACTTCCCGTACCACCCGCACGTCACCGTGGCGCACGGCATCGACGAGGCGTCGATGGACCGCGCCTTCGAAGCGCTCGCCGACTACCGCGCCGAGTGGTCCTGCACCGGCTTCGCGCTCTACGAGCAGGGCGCCGACGACATCTGGCGCAAGCTCCGCGAGTTCACCTTCGGCGGCTCCGTCGTACCGCCCCAGGCGGCCCGTACGGATCGTGGGACGATCCCCAGCCACTGAGTCCGCTCACACCGCCAGCCGTCTGAACAGCCCGCGCGGCAGGTGCCGCAGCGCCGACGTCACCACGCGCAGTGCTCCCGGGACCCAGACCGTCTCCGAGCCTCTGCGCAGGCCGAGTTCGATGGCCGTGGCGACCGCTTCGGGGGTCGTGGTGAGGGAGGCGGCCCTCGGGTCGGCCATGGTGCGCGAGCGGACGAGACCCGGGCGTACGACCATGACGTGCACGCCCGTGCCGTGCAGCGCGTCGCCCAGGCCCTGCGCGAAGGTGTCGAGGCCGGCCTTGCTGGAGCCGTAGATGAAGTTCGCGCGGCGGGCCCGTTCGCCGGCCACCGAGGAGAGCACCACCAGGGAGCCGTGGCCCTGGGCCTGGAGCGCCCGCGCGCTGATCAGGCCGGAGGAGACGGCGCCGGTGTAGTTCGTGTGCGCGACCCGCACCGCGGCGGCCGGATCGCGCTCGTCGCGGGCCTGGTCGCCGAGGGTGCCGAAGGCGAGCAGCACCATGTCGACGGGGCCCTCCGCGAACACCTTGCCGAGCACGGTCTCGTGGGAGGCGGGGTCCAGCGCGTCGAAGTCGACGGTGCGGACCTCGGCCCCCAGGGCGCGCAGTTCCGCGGCGGCGCTCTCCAGCGCGGGGGAGGGGCGGCCCGCGAGCCACACGGTGCGGGTGCGGCGGGCGATCAGCCGGCGGGCGGTGGCCAGTGCGATCCGGGACGTACCGCCGAGGACGAGGAGGGACTGTGGAGGACGCATGCCCGTGACCGTATCGCCCGCTTATGGGCGGTTCGTCGTGCGGCGTTCGCGGCCTCCCTGAAATGGGCGATTAATCGGATGCCGTGCCAGGGGGCGCCACCCGCGTGTTTACGGGGTACCCGCACATCGGTGTCGGCGGACGAGGGCAGAATCGGATCATGGACTGGCTGAAGAAGCTCCCCTTCGTCGGGCCGCTGACGGCGCGCCTGACGGCCACGCACGCGTGGCGGTCGTACGAGCGCCTGGACCGGGTGAAGTGGTCGCAGCTCGCCGCCGCCATGACCTTCATCAGCTTCATCGCGCTGTTCCCGCTGCTGACCGTGGCCGCCGCCATCGCCGCCGCCACCCTGAGCACCGACCAGCAGCACGAACTCCAGGACAAGATCGCCGAGCAGGTCCCCGGCATCTCCGACCAGCTGAACATCGGTTCCCTGGTCGACAACGCGGGCACCGTCGGCCTCATCGCCGGTGCCGTCCTGCTGTTCACCGGCATCGGCTGGGTCGGCTCGATGCGGGAGTGCCTGCGCGCGGTGTGGGAGCTGCCCGACCGCGACGAGAACCCGCTGCTGCGCAAGCTCATCGACACCGGGGTGCTGATCGGCCTGGGCGGCGCGGTCCTCGCGACGATCGCCGTCTCCACCGTCGCCTCCGCGCTGGTCGACTGGATCAACGGGGAGCTGGGCATCGCCCAGGGCGGCTGGGGCGGCATCCTGCTGCGGGCCGCCGCGTTCGCCGTCGCCGTACTCGCCGACTTCCTGCTCCTGCTGTACGTCCTGACCCTGCTGCCCGGCGTCGAGCCCCCGCGCCGCCGCCTCACCGTGGCCGCGCTGATCGGCGCGGTCGGCTTCGAACTGCTGAAGCTGCTCCTCAGCGGCTACATCCAGGGCGTGGCCGCGAAGAGCATGTACGGCGCGTTCGGCGTCCCCGTGGCCCTGCTGCTGTGGATGAACTTCACGTCGAAACTCGTCCTGTTCTGCGCGGCCTGGACGGCCACCCCGAGCCGCCCGGGCGAGGACGACGACTACGTCCCGGCCGAGGCGGCCCAGAACCCGAAGGTCAGGGACGCGGGCGACGACGGACCAGATCCGGCAGCGGCCAGCGCCGGTTGACCAGGAAGACACCGCCGGCCAGCAGCACCAGCAGCCCGCCGACGATCGCCAGCGCGATCCCCACCCCGCCCGAACCGTCCTCCTCGGCGGCCAGGGGCGTGGCGGACGCGGCCGGCTGCGTGCCCGAGGTGTCGCCGCCCGCCTGCGCGTCGGCCGTCGCGCCCGGCTGCGCGCTCGCCTGCGCCACGTTCCTCGGCGCGACCAGCTCACCCACCGGCCGCACCTTGCCGGCCGCCTGGAAGCCCCAGTCGAGGATCTTGGCGGCCTCCTTGTAGACCTCGTTGTGCTCGTCCTTCTCCGGGTTCATGACCGTCACCAGCAGCACCTTGCCGCCGCGTTCGGCGACCCCGGTGAAGGTGGCGCCCGCGTTGGTGGTGTTGCCGTTCTTGACCCCGGCGATGCCCGGGTACACCGAGACGTCCGAGTCGCCGCTCAGCAGCCGGTTGGTGTTGCGGATCTCGAAGGTCCCGCGGACCGACTTGCCCTTCTCCTTGGTGGTCGCGCCCGGGAACTTCACGCTCACCGTCGAGCAGTACTCCCGGAAGTCCTTCTTCTGGAGCCCGCTGCGCGCGAACAGCGTCAGGTCGTACGCGGAGGAGACCTGCCCCGGCTCGTCGTAGCCGTCCGGAGTCACCACGCGCGTGTCCAGCGCCTGGAGGTCCTGGGCGTGCGCGTTCATGTCGGCGACGGTCTTGCCGACGCCGCCGTTCATGTGGGACAGGACGTGCACGGCGTCGTTGCCGGAGCGCAGGAACACCCCGAGCCACAGGTCGCGGACCGTGTAGCTCTCGCCCTCCTTTATCCCGACCAGGCTGGACCCCTCGCCCATCCCGGCCAGGTCGGACGGGACGACCTTGTGCTCGGTCGTCTTCGGGAACTTCGGCAGCACGGTGTCCGCGAACAGCATCTTCAGGGTGCTCGCCGGGGGCAGCCGCCAGTGCGCGTTGTGCGCGGCCAGGACGTCGCCGGACTCGGCGTCGGTCACGATCCACGACCGCGCGGTGAGGTCCTTGGGCAGCACCGGGACCCCGGCGGCCTGATTGACCTGCGTGCCGGGCCGCGCGAGCCGGGTGCCGCCCACCGACGACATGTGCGCCGGGGGAGTGGCCGTAGGACTCGCCGACGCGGTCGTCGTGGCGCTCGGAGTGGGGGTCGGACTCGGGGCCGCGAGGGCGAGCGGCGCGGTGAGCGCGAGGGACGACAGGGCGGCGGAGAGCACCAGCAGGGATCGCCTGATGGTCTGCTGTGGAGCGGGCACGCACGAGAACGTACAGGCCCGGGGAACCGAAGTCCCGTCACCGGCCCCACCCCGGACACGGGCCCCGGACACCGGCCGCGATACTGGACTCATGAAGCTCAGCCGCCGCGTCTCCTGGTTCCTGCTCGCCTTCGGGGTGTGGAGCTGGGTCATCTGGATCACTTTCGTCAAGAATCTCGTCGCGGACGGCAGCGGACTGGCCTTCGACGACGGCCGGCCGACGGCGTACTTCTGGGTCCATCTGACCCTGGCCGTCGTGTCCTTCGTATTGGGGACGGTCATCGGGGGCCTCGGGTTGCGTGGACTGCGCGCACTGCGCGAGACGTCATAGCGAAGTGGCCATCGTCGTCGTCGCCCTCGCCGCCCTGGTCGCGGTCGCGGTCCTGGGCGGCGCGCACTGGTACGTCTGGCGCCGCCTGGTCCGCGACACCACGCGCGCGTGGGGCCCGGCCCGGATCACCGGCACGGTGGTGCTGACCGCCGGCCCGGTCCTGATGATCGCGGCCCTCGCCGCCGAACGCGGCGGCGCGCCCTTCTGGCTCCAGCGCGCCCTGGGCTGGCCCGGCTTCCTGTGGATGGCCCTGGCGATCTACCTCCTGCTGGCCGTCCTCGCCGGAGAGGTCCTACGGCCGCTGCTGCGCCGGTTCCTCGAACGGCGCGGGCGGGCCGTGACGCCGGTGGCGGAGCCCGCGACCGTCCCGGCCCCGGAGGAGCCCGTGACCGCGGCCCCGGAGGAGCCGCGGAGCGTGCCCTCCCGCCGGCTGTTCGTCTCCCGGGTCGTCGGGGGCGCCGCCGCCGCTGCCGCCGCGGGGACCGTCGGCTACGGCACCTACGGCGTCCTGCGCGGGCCGGGCGTACGGCGGGTCACCGTGCCGCTGGCCAAACTGCCGCGGTCCGCGCACGGGTTCAGGATCGCGGTCGTCAGCGACATCCACCTGGGGCCGGTCCTGGGGCGGGGGTTCGCGCAGAAGGTCGTCGACACGATCAACTCGACGCAGCCCGATCTGATCGCGGTCGTGGGCGACCTCGTCGACGGCAGCGTCAAGAACCTGGGCCCGGCGGCGGCACCCCTGGCGGGACTGCGGGCACGGTTCGGGAACTTCTTCGTCACCGGGAACCACGAGTACTTCTCCGGCGCCGAACAGTGGCTGGAAGAGGTCCGCCGGCTCGGGATCCACCCCCTGGAGAACGCCCGGACGGAACTGCCCGGTTTCGACCTCGCCGGGGTCAACGACCTCCAGGGCGAGAGCGAGGGGCAGGGGCCCGATTTCGAGAAGGCGCTCGGGGACCGGGACACCACGCGCGCGTGCGTGCTGCTCGCGCACCAGCCCGCCCAGATCCACCAGGCGGTCCGGCACGGCGTCGACCTCCAGCTCTCCGGGCACACCCACGGCGGACAGCTGTGGCCCGGCAACTTCATCGCGGCGGCGGCCAATCCGACGGTCGCGGGCCTGGAGCGTTACGGGGACACCGAGCTGTACGTCAGCCGGGGCGCGGGTGCCTGGGGACCGCCGACCCGGGTGGGCGCGCCGTCCGACATCACCGTCGTCGAACTGGCTTCGAAACAGGCCTAGTTGCCCGGTCGGGGCAGTTCCGCGGGTTGGCCGGGAAACGTCGGTGAAACGGGCGGTCGAAACCCGTCGGTAAGTTCTTTCTCATCTCGCCAGAACCCTCTTCCCCCGGATGAAACTCCTGTGGTTAGGTGATCCGCGCCACTAGGGGAGTGGCAGATGCGCAGGAACCCGGGAGGGTTCTGGGGAGGGCACACCGATGCGGTCGGTTCGCATACGGATTCTCGCGACGCTGCTGGTTCTGGCGGCCGTGGGAGTGGGCGGCTGGCAGTTGCTGCCGTCGGACGGGAACAAGGACAGGACGATCACGGTGGGGACGACGGACGCCGTCACCTCGCTCGACCCGGCCGCCGCCTACGACGCGGGTTCCTGGGCGTTGTACAGCAATGTCTTCCAGACGCTGATGACATTCGACTCGGGCGGCACGTCACCCGTCCCGGACGCGGCCAAGAGCTGCGGCTTCGTGGGCGGCGGGCTCAGGACGTACCGCTGTGTGGTGCGCGACGGGCTCACCTTCCCGAGCGGGCGGACGATGACCGCGCAGGACGTGAAGTACTCCTTCGACCGGGTCAAGAAGATCAACTCCGACGTCGGTCCCTCCTCGCTGCTCTCCACCCTCGGTTCGGTCACCGCCTCCGGGATGACGGTCACCTTCCACCTGTCGTCGCCGGACGCCACGTTCCCGTTCAAGGTGGCCACCGGGGCCGGTGCGATCGTCGACAGCACCAAGTACCCGAAGGACGCCCCGCGCAACGGGTTCCAGGTCGACGGCACCGGCCCGTACACCCTGTCGACGTATACGAAGGGCAAGCAGGCCGTACTGAAGCCCAACAGCCACTACAAGGGCGCGGTCAAGAACACCGGGAGCCCGATCGAGCTGCGGTACTACGCCGACTCGGACGCGCTCCAGAAGGCGTACCGGGCGAAGCAGGTGCAGGTCGCCACCCGGCAGCTGCCGCCGAAGATGCTCTCCGGGCTCTCCGCCAGCGACCCGAACCAGCGGGTGTCGGAGGCCGACAGTTCCGAGACCCGCAACCTGTACCTCAACACCCGTAAGGGCACGCCCCTGCACGACGTCCTGGTCCGGCGCGCGATGGCCTGGCTGGTCAACCGCGACGAGCTGGCCGCCACGGTCTACGACGGCACCGTGGACCCGCTGTACTCGCTGATCCCGGCGGGCATCGTCGGCCACACGACGTCGTTCTTCGACGCCTATCCCACGGAGAGCGTCAGCAAGGCCAAGGCACTCCTCGAAGAGGCCGGCGTCTCCGTCCCGGTCCACTTCACCTACGGCTACGGCATCGGGCACGGCTCCGGCGCCGAGGAGGCCGCCGAGCTGAAGAAGCAACTGGAGGCGGGCGGCCTGTTCAAGGTGGACGTCAAGGGCTACGAGTGGACGGACTTCCAGAAGCGCTGGGCCACCGGCAAGCTGGACGCGTGGGCGGTCGGCTGGGTCGCCGACTACCCCGACCCGGACACCTTCGGCTCCCCGCTGGTCGGCACCGGCTCCACCATGAACACCGGCTACAGCAACAAGATCGTCGATCAGCTGATCCTCAACAGCCAGCAGTTCGCCGACCGCAGCCGCGTCGACGACGACTTCCGCGACCTCCAGGTGGACGTGGCCCAGGACGTCCCGCTGATCCCGCTGTGGCAGCGCAAGGAGTACGTCGTGAGCAGCGAGGACGTCGGCGGCATCTCCTATCTCACGGACGGCACCGGCGTGTTCCGGCTGTGGGCCCTGGACTGGATCTGAGCCGACGGCCCCCGACGCCGTACAACCGCTCCTGACGTCCTACGACGGCACCGGCGCCCGGGTCGGCAGGGTCACCGTGACCGCGAGGCCCTCGCCCGGTGCCGTCCGTACCGCCACGTCCCCGCCGTGCGCCCGCACCACGCCCTGCACGATCGCCAGCCCCAGGCCGCTGCCCGCGCCGCCGCCCGCCCGGAAGAAGCGGTCGAACATACGGGCCGCGTCGTCCTCTTCGAGCCCCGGGCCCTCGTCCGCGACGCACAGCCGCACGATTCCGTCCTCGCGCTCCACACCGAGCCGCACGGGCACGTCGGCGGGCGTGTGGGTGCGGACGTTGGTCACCAGGTTGCCGAGTATCTGGCGCAGGCCCGACTCGTCGGCGCGCACCAGCAGGGAGCCGTCGGCGCCGACCGTGACCGGCCGCTCCGGCTGCTGCACCCGCAGGTCCTCGGCGGCGTCGCGCACCAGCCGGCTCACGTCGACGTTCCGGATGCGCAGTTCGGGCCGCTGGTCCAGGCGGGCCAGGGTGAGGAGTTCGTCGACGAGGCGGCCCATGCGGTCGGCCTCCGCGTTCATCCGGTCCCAGGCCCGTCTGCGCTCGTCGGGCTCGGTCAGCATGCCCTTGTCGTAGAGCTGGAGGTAGCCGCGTATCGCCGCCAGCGGGGTGCGCAGTTCGTGCGAGGCGTCGGCGACGAAACGGCGCAGCTGGGCCGCCGTGCGCTCGCGCGTGCGGTACGCCGACTCCACCTGGTGGAGCATGGAGTTGAGGGCGACCCGCAGCTGCTCGACCTCCTGGGTCGGATGGTGGCTGGAGGGCACCCGCCGGGTCAGATCGCCCTCGGCGATGGCCGTCGAGGTCTCCACCATGTCCTCCAGGGGCCGCAGCCGCCGCCGCACGCTGACCATGGTGAGCGTGGCGAGCAGCACCAGCAGCAGACTGCCGAAGGCGAGGTCCAGCTTGAGCGCCTTGGCCATGCCGTGGTGCAGGCCGCCGGTGGAGGCGGCGATCAGGATGTACGTGCCGTCGCTGAGCCGGGTCCCGGTCGCCCGGTAGGAGTCGCCGCGCAGCGAGATGTCGCGCGGCGCGCGGTCCTTGGTGAGCGCGGCCGGGTCGCCGAAGGCGTCGGCGAGCGCCCGCTGCGCCGCCGTGGGGGCGTAGCCGGCGATGGTGAGCACCCTGCCCCGGCGGTCGACCGCCGCGAACACCGTGTCGGGTTTCGGGGAGCCGGGCTGCTGCTGGGGCACCATCCGGTCGCCGATGCCGGCCAGTGAGCTCAGTACGTTGATCTGCCGCATGGTGAGCTGCGAACTGCTCAGCGAGTCACGGGACTTGGTGAGTTCGGCGTCGACCTGGGCGAGCAGGTAGTGCCGCATGCCCATCAGGCTGACGGCGGTGGCCATGACGATGCCCAGGGCGAGCAGCGCGAGGTTGGCCAGGGTCAGCTTGGCGCGCAGCGAGTGGATGCCGCGCTCGCAGTTCGGCAGCCGGATCCTCATGCGAGCCCGTATCCGACGCCCCGCCGGGTGGTGATCACCGGTGCCCCCAGGGTGTCGAGTTTGCGGCGCAGATAGCTGATGTAGGTCTCGACGACGGTTGACTCCGGCGGGGTGTGCTCGTACTGCCAGACATGGCGCAGCAGTTGCTCCTTGGGCACGATCCGGCCGCCGTTGCGCACCAGGAAGCGCAGCAGCGCGTACTCGGTGGGGGTCAGCTCGACCGAGCGGCCCTCGCGGTGCACCGAGTACGTCGTCTCGTCCAGCTCCAGGTCGCCGTAGCGCAGCGGCGGGCGCTGGGGGAGGACGTCGGCGGGGCGGGTGCGGCGCAGGACGGCGGTGATGCGGGCGACGACCACGTCGATGTCGAAGGGCTTGGTGATGTAGTCGTCGCCGAAGCCGAGGGCGCCGACGATCTCGGCGGGCGCGTCCCGCGCGGTGAGGAAGACGAGGGCCAGGTCGGGCCTGCGGGCGCGCAGTTCCCGCCCGAGCGCGCGGCCGTCGCCGTCCGGGAGCATCACGTCGAGCAGCGCGCAGTCCGGGCGGGTGCGCTCGGCCAGCGCGAGCGCCTCGCGGACCGTGCCCGCGGTCATGACCTCGAAGCGGTGGTAGCGCAGCGCGATGGCGAGGACGTCGGCGATGCTCGGTTCGTCCTCCACCACCAGCACGGTTCCTGGAGCCGTCATGCCCCCAGTATCGGCGGCACCACTGACATCGGGGCCGTCCGGTCTTTGGAGTTCCTTGAGAGTCATGGCCAGGACGTGTCCACGCGCGCGTGCCGGCGCCAATTGTGTAGCCCAGGACCTGGGGGACCATCCGACCGATCGACCGAGTCAACTCGGTTTTGCGTAAGGAGTGTTGAGCGTGGCGGCATTGGCACGGTGGTGCTATCGGCACCGGCTGGTGGTCCTGTTGCTGTGGGTGGGGGCACTGTTCGGCCTCGGCTTCTCGGCGACGACGGCGGGGACGGACTACGCGAACGTCTTCTCCCTCCCGGACACGGACTCCAAGAGCGCGTACGACCTGATGCAGAAGGCGTTCCCGAACAGCTCGGGCGACACCGACACGGTGGTCTGGAAGGTCGACTCGGGCTCGGTGAAGGACCCGTCGGTACAGACCCGTATCCAGCCCGCCCTGGACCGGATCGCAGCCATGAAGGGTGTCGGCGAGGTCACCGGCCCCTACTCCGGGGCCCGCGGCGCGGCCCAGATCAGCTCCGACGGGACGATCGCCTACGCGCAGATCACCTTCGCCGAGCAGGCGAACGCCGTCCCCAAGGACCTCGTCCAGAAGGTCGTCGACACCGCGCAGGACGCCCGGCGCGCCGGCCTGCACGTCGAACTGGGCGGCCAGGCCGTCCAGCGGGTCGAGGAGCCGCCCGGCGGCATCGCCGAGGGCGTCGGCATCCTCGCGGCGGCGATCGTCCTGTTCCTGGCCTTCGGCTCGTTCTACGCCGCCCTGCTGCCGATCGGCGTCGCGATCTTCGGCGTCGGCACCGGCCTGTTCTCCACCCAGCTGCTCAGCCACACCACCGACATCCCCGACCTGGCGCCCCTGCTGGCCACCCTGATCGGCCTCGGCGTCGGCATCGACTACGCCCTGTTCATCGTCACCCGGCACCGGCGCGGCCTCCAACGGGGCATGGATCCCGAGGAGTCGGCGGTCGTCGCCCTCAACACCTCCGGCCGCGCGGTGCTGTTCGCGGGCGGCACGGTGTGCATCGCGCTCGCCGGCATGCTGGTCACGAACCTGCGCTTCCTGGACGGCGTCGTCATCGGCACCTCCCTCACGGTCGTCCTGAGCGTCCTCGCGGCGACCACCCTGCTGCCCGCGCTGCTCGGCTTCCTCGGCCCGCGTGTGCTCAGCCGCAAGCAGCGCCGCAGGCTGGCCGCGACCGGTCCCGAGCCGGAGCGCGCCGACAACCTCGCGGTCCGCTGGTCGGCCGCCGTGCAGAAGCGCCCGCGCCGGATCGCCGCCCTCGCCGTCGTCGTCATGGCCGTCCTCGCCCTCCCCGTGCTGTCGCTGCGCCTGGGCGCCACCGACCAGGGCAACGACAACGCCTCGACGACCACCAGGAAGGCCTACGACCTCCTGGCCGACGGTTTCGGACCCGGCTTCAACGGCCCCCTCCAGGTGGTCACTTCGAGCGGTGACACGGCCACCCTGGTCAAGGACATCCAGGCGACCGAGGACGTGGCCCGGGTCGCCGCGCTGCCGCCCACGGGCGGGGTGACGGTGATCCAGGTCGTCCCGAAGGCCTCACCGCAGTCCGTGCAGACCGACGACCTGATCGACACCCTGCGGGACAAGGTGATACCCGGGGCCGGCGCGACCGGTCACGTCGGCGGGGTGACGGCGATCTCCAAGGACTTCGCGTCCGTCACCGGGGACCGCCTCCCGCTGTTCGTCGCGACGATCATCGGCCTGAGCTTCCTGCTGCTCCTGCTCGCGTTCCGCTCCCTGGTCGTGCCGCTGACGGCCGCCCTGATGAACCTCATCGCGGCGGCGGCCTCCTTCGGTGTCCTGGTGGCGATCTTCCAGTGGGGCTGGGGCCTGGACCTGCTGGGCCTCGGCAAGGAGGGCCCGATCAACGCCTTCCTGCCGGTCATCATGCTGTCCCTGCTCTTCGGCCTCTCCATGGACTACCAGGTGTTCCTGGTGAGCCGGATGCACGAGGAGTGGGTCCACACCCGGGACAACGCCCGCGCGGTCCGCGTCGGTCTCGCGGAGACCAGCCGCGTCATCAACTCCGCCGCCCTCATCATGGTCTGCGTCTTCCTGGCCTTCGTCCTGAGCGGCAACACGGGCGCGGCGACGGCGGGCGTCGGCCTGGCCGCCGCGGTCGCCCTCGACGCGTTCATCCTGCGGACGGCCCTGGTCCCGGCCGCGATGCACCTGCTCGGCGACTCCAACTGGTGGCTCCCGGCCTGGCTCGACAAGAGCCTGCCGCACCTCGCGGTGGAACCCGCCGAGGAGCCCGCGCAGGCCGTCGTGGAGGGCCCGGCGTCGGCCGTCCACGGTTTCGTCCGTACGACCGAGGGCGAGCCCGTGGAGGGCGCGTCCGTCACCCTGCGGACGACCGGGGGACGCGAACTGGACCGCGTCGAGTCCTTGGCGGACGGCTCGTACATCGTCTCGGCCCCGGCACCGGGGAGCTACCTCCTGGCGACGACGGCACCCTCCTACGGCTCGGTCGCCCGGCAGGTGGCCGTGACGGACGACCCGCTGGTCTACGACGTCGAGCTGGCCGAGGGCGAGGTCGACGCCGTCAACTGACCCGGCCGCTCAGGGGCGTCCGCCGTCGTCGCTGACGTCGGCGGACGCCCCGCGCTCCCGCTGCTCCCCCCGCTTCTTCCGTGCCGGGTCGGGCAGCGCGTGGGTCATGCCCGGCAGGAAGTCCGTGAACAGCTC
Organism: Streptomyces sp. NPDC091280; assembly: GCF_044768565.1. Lineage (NCBI taxonomy): Bacteria > Bacillati > Actinomycetota > Actinomycetes > Kitasatosporales > Streptomycetaceae > Streptomyces > Streptomyces sp. NPDC091280. The sequence continues at coordinate 668,083 of NZ_JBIVUZ010000001.1, read as the reverse complement.
GTGCACCTCAAGGACGAGCGGGCGCAGCACCCGGAAGCGCGCCAGGGAGACGCCGCGCGCGGTGAGACGGGCGCCGCGCTCGGCGAGCCGGTAGCTGCGCTCCCGTCCCTCGGTCCGGTCGAACACCCAGTACAGGACGAGCCCCATCTGCGAGAGCCACATCAACTCGGGCAGCACGTCCCGCAGTTCGGGCGCCACCTTGGTCTTCGCCCCCGAGAGCACCTCCCTGTGGACGTCGATGGCCTGCACGCGCGCGTGCTCGCTCTCCGGGGAGAACGGGCTGAGCGGGCTGTCCGGGTCGGCGGCGTTCTTGAAGAACTGCACCGCGAACTCGTGGTAGGGCGTCGCGATGTCCAGCCACACCCGCAGCACGCCCGCGAGCCGCGCCTCCAGGTCGGTCTCCCGGTCCAGCACCTCGCGGACCGCGAGCCGGTGCTCCTCGGCGATACGGTCGTAGAAGCCCTGGATCAGGTGCTCCTTGCCGGCGAAGTAGTAGTAGGCGTTGCCGACCGAGACGCCCGCCTCCTTGGCGATGGCCCGCATCGTCGTCCGGTCGTAGCCGTGCTCCTGGAAGAGCCGCATGGCCGTCTCCAGGATGAGCGAGCGGGTCTGCTCGGACTTGCTGGGGGTCGCGCCCTCGTCGGGGCCGTCGTTGTTCGCGGGCACGGAACCAGAGCCTAGCCACTGGCGCAGGTGCCGTTGTCGCAGCCCGGCCCGGTGTACGACCAGCCGCCGGCCGGGTCGTACGTCCACCCGTCGGTCCGCCCGTACACACCGCCGCCCCACCGGCCGCTGCCCTGCTGCGCCCCACGCCACTTCGCGGCGGCCAGCACGGCGCCCTTGGCGATCCTCGCCCCGGCCGGGGTGCTCAGCCGGTGTGCCAGCGGCCGGTGTTCGCGCAGCGCCCACAGGGTGACGATCCACGCGGCGGGGCCCCGGTAGACCTGCCCGGAGTCGCCGACGACGGTGATCTCCTCAAGGGTGGCCCGGTGATCGAGGCCGGGGAAGCGCCGCCGTGCCTCCTCGGAGGACGCCGGCACCAGCTCCAGGGGCACCAGCTGCGGCTGCCGTACGAGCCAGTCGCGCAGGAAGGCGCACAGGGAGCAGTCGGCGTCGTACAGGACGGTGAGCCGGCGGACCGGGACCGCCCGGTCCGCCGAGGGGGCCGCCACGGTCCTCACGCCCCGACCCAGTCCTGCGGCGCGACGGGCGGCACCTGCTCCCGCTCCAGGACCCCGCGCCGCCGGATCTTGTTGAGCACGTACACGTTGCCCAGGTGCATCACCCCGAGCACCAGGAGCACCACGCCCACCTTGGTCGACAGGGCCTCGAAGATGCCCCGGGTGTCGTCGATGGTTCCGTCGCCGCTGAGGTACAGGGCGACGAACCCGAGGTTGACGAGGTAGAAGCCGACCACCAGGAGGTGGTTCACGGCGTCCGCGAGCTTCTCGTTGCCCTTCAGGACGTCGGCCAGGAAGATCCGCCCGTTGCGGCTGAGCGTGCGGGCCACCCAGACGGTGAGTCCGATGCTGACGGCGAGGTAGATGACGTAGGCGATGACCGTGCGGTCCATGCGCCTCCCCCTTCTTGAACGCGTTCAAAAATGCTGACAGGGGAGACTGTAGAAGCATTTTTGAACGTGTTCAACTCGCCTGTGCCGGGATCTGCGTCACACCCGCCGGGCCAGCTCCGGCCGCTTCGTGTAGTCCGTGAACCCGATGACGTTGCCCCAGGGGTCGGCGATCTCGACGGTCCACCCGGTGGCCACGGACAGGGGCGCGTCCAGCAGTTCGACGCCGATGCCGGTGAGGTGTCGCGCGGCCCGCCGCGCGTCCGGGACCTCCAGCCACACCCGGGGCGAGGGCCACGGCGGCGGCCGGTGCCCGAGCCCCTCCTCCTGCCGCAGCAGCACCCCGGGCGTCTCGCCCCCCACCTTCAGAATCGCGATCCCGGCCTCGTCGAGCCGGAACCCCACGGTGAACCCCGCACGTTCGTAGAAGGGAACCGCCTCGGCGAGATCCCCTACGGGGAGGAGCACGTTGTCGAAACCGAGCAGTTCGTACGACTCTTCGTCTGACATTCCGTCAGATTAGGTGGACGGGGACGAATGCCGTCGAGAGGCGACCGCGGGCCGACGATGTGATCACTCGTTGAGGCGAACCTCATGGTCGCTGCGGCAGCTTGTCCAGCAGGCCCATGCGGGAGTTGATGCCCAGCTTGGTGTAGGTGTGGCTGAGGTGGAACTCGACCGTCTTGACGCTGAGTACCAGGTGGCGGGCTATCTGGCGGTTGGTCAGGCCGGAGGTGGCCAGGCGGGCGATCGACAGTTCCTGGGGTGTGAGGGGGGAGTCGGCGGCGGTCGATCCGACGGTGGCGGACAGTTCTCGTTCGCAGAGGGTCGCGTTCGGGGTGGCGCCCAGGTCGGTGAACGTGCGCAGGGCGGCGCGGAGTTGGCCGGCCGCGTCGGTGCGCCGGCCCGCGCGGCGCAGGAACGCGCCGTGGGCGAGCTGCACGCGGGCCCGCTCGAAAGGGTCCGGGACCTGCTCCGCGTGGGCCAGTGCCGTGCGGAACGACGACTCCGCCGCGGCCGGCGACCGCCGCGCCGCCAGCAGCGTGCCGCGCGCCCGGGCCGCCGCCGCCAGCCGGGAGTGCCGGCCCCGGTGCGCGGCGGGCGCGTCGAGGCCGTCCAGGATCCGCTCGGCCTGCCGGTGCTCCCCGAGCGCGGTCAGCGCGTCCACCAGCAGATCGCACCACGGTGCCACGGGCGTCCGCGCCACCGGCTCCCGTTCCAGCAGCGGCAGCAGCGCGCCCGCCACCTCGTCCTGCGCGCCCCGCGCCGCCGCCGCCCGGGCCCGCGCCCTCGCCACATGGGCGAAGGCCGCCGCGGTGTGGCCGTGTCCGCCGCCGGCCCGTGCCTTCGCCAGGTACGCGGCGGCCTGCTCGGTCCGGCCGCGCAGCGCGAGCGCCCCGGCGAGGTCCGCGCAGGCGACCGGCGCCAGCCAGGCGAGGCCGCCGACGGCAGCGGTCGTAGCGGCGGATTCGAGTTCGCGCAGGGCCATGTCCCAGTTCCCGAGCCGGAGTTCGGTCTCGCCCAGCAGGAGCTGGGCCGTCGCGCGCAGCGGCGCGGGACCGCTCCGGCACAGCGGCGCCGCCGAACGCAGGTCCGCCCGGCTGCCCTCCAGGTCGTCGCGGTCCAGCCGCAGCGCACTGCGGCCCAGCAGCACGTCCACGTCACCGGACCGGACGAGCACCGACTCCGGCAGCCCGGCCGCCCGCGCGACGCCCTCCTCGGCGGCGCCCGTCAGGCCCAGCGCGGCCAGTTGGGCGTAGCGCAGCAGTCCGCCGGTGAACGGCACGGGCGGCAGGTTCCCGGCCCGCCGCGCCCACCGCACGGCGGCCGTCGCCTCGCCCTGGACGAGGCCGAGCAGGGCGAGGCGTTCCGCGATGCGCCGGGCCAGCTCCGGGTCCAGGGCGGGGTCGCAGTGCCGCCACGCGTCGTCGAGGAGCAGCCGGGCGCTGGGCGTCTCGCCCCGGGCGAACGCGAGCTGGCCGTGCGCGTAGCGGTGGGCGGCCCGGGCGCTGTCGCCGGGCAGCGCCCGCACCAGGTCGGTGGCCTCCTCCACCCGCCCGTCGCACAGCAGCGCGTCCGCCGCCTCCACGGTCAGCCGCTCCCGTTCGGGCCGGGTCGCCGCCATCCGGGAGGCGTGCGCCGCCATCGACGCGGCCCGTGACCAGTCACCCGCGGCGGCCTGCCGGCGGGCGCCCGCGGCGAGGTCGGCGACGAGCGCCGGATCCGGGCCGCGGCCCGCGAGCAGCTGGTGCCAGGTGCGGTTCGCGGTGTCCTTGCTGGCCCGCACCACCCCGGTGTGCAGCGCGGCCCGCCGGGCCGGCCCCAACTGGTGGTAGACGGCGGCCCGGACCAGCGGCTGCGGGAAGGCCAGCTCGGGCGGGCCGCCCGTCGGGCACTCCTCCAACAGCCCCTGTCCCACGGCCTGTTCGACGGCGGGCAGCGGGTTCTCCAGACCGGCCAGCTGCGCCACCCGGTGCAGCGGCGCGCGCAGCCCCAGCACACTGGCCGCGGCCACCAGCTCCCGGGCCGGTGGATCGCAGTGGGCGAGGCGGTCCCGGACCAGGGACTGGTACGAACGGGGCGCGGGCAGCGGGGAGTCGGCGGCGGCCAGGGCCTTCGGCGTCACCTCGCGGAGCAGGGCGCGCAGATGCAGCGGATTGCCCCGGGTGTGGGCGTGCAGTCTGCCGACGGCCTGCGGCGGCAGGCCCGCGGGCAGCAGCCGCTCGCACAGCGCGCCGGTCTGCTCGGCGCTCAGGCCGTCGAGCGCGACGCGCAGGGTCTCCTCGTCGGCCAGCAACTTCCCCAGCCCCTTGGGGAGTCGGGCCTCGGCCGGCCCGTGGACGGCCAGCACGGTCAGCACCGGCTCGCGCGGCAGCCGGCGCAGCACGAAGGTGAGCGCGTCCAGCGACGGGGCGTCCGCCCAGTGGGCGTCGTCGATGACGAGGACGACGACGGTGTCCCCGGGGATGCGGCGGGTGAGGGCGAGCAGCCGCGCCCCGACCGCGCCGGGCTCGTCCCCCGGCCCCGGCAGGTCCTCGCCCACCGAGGTCCCGCTCAGCAGCTGGGCGAGTACGCCGTAGGACAGCGCCGTCTCGTTCTCGGCGCCGCTGGCCTCCAGCACCCGGACCCGCTCCGCCGTGCGCAGGAAGCGGCGGACCAGGGCCGTCTTCCCGATGCCCGGCGGGCCCTCGACGACGACCAGACGCGAGGCGCCCGAACGGGCCTCCCGCAGCCGGTCCTCCATCGCCGTGAGGTGGGGCCCCCGGCCGAGGAAGGGCACCTCCCCGGCGTCGGCCGGTCGCTGCGCAGGGCACGACAATGTGTTCACCGGCATGTCGACGTCTACCCCCGTAGTTGCGTCGGTGTTCGCGGGGCCATGCTGCCCGCCCCGTCAAGTCGGTTCAACGCGCGTGCCGTTGAGCGGTCCGGCCGGCCGGGCCCGGGGGCTCATCCCGCCAGGACGCGCACCGCCGGGACGGGCAGCGCGGCGAGCCTGCGCTGGACGAAGAACGTGTTCGTGTTCTGGTCCAGCCCCGGCACCGGCCCGATCCACTTCCAGCCCATCCGCTCGGCGTACCGCTCGGTGAAGCGCCGCCACTCGTCGGGGTTCGGATACCTGCGGTTCGCGTCGTGGAAGTAGACGTACGTGGAACCGAACTCCGTCGCGTTCCCGATCGGGTTGGCGACCGCCCCGCCGAGCGCCCGCAGGGCCACCGACCGTGCCGAGGACGGCAGTTGGGCCCACGGCCGCCGCTGGAGGTCCAGGTAGGCACGGCGCTGACCGCGCGGGATGCCGGGCGGGGCGGGCGGTCCGAAGGTGCCGCCGGTGCGGACGAAGTCGGCCCGGTCCATGTTCCGCCGGCTCGCCCCCCAGCTCTTGAGGACCGGCTGCAACGGCGTCGAGTAGGCCCGCAGAAAGGCGTTGAACGTCCGGTAGTAGGGGCGGGTGAGCAGCGCGTACCGGTTGAACATCGCCCAGACGACCGCGTGGCTGTCCGGATCGTCCCGGCCGCCCGACTCCCCGATGACGAACCGCGCGGTCCACTCGGCGTCCTCGGCGGTGAACCGGTACGGCGCCTTGCCCTGCGCGCTCAGCACACCGAGCCGCGCGGGGGCGGCGACCGGCGCGACGGACGCGGGGCCCCGGCCGGCGGTCGAGGTCGTCGGCATGACCTCACTCCCCTTCCGGACGGCCGTGCCGGACCGCCCCGGACCGGCCCGGCGGCAGTCCGGCCGGGCGCCGCTCGGGCTGCCTGCCGCGCGGCAGCTCCTGCGGGCTCCGGGCGGCCCGCGGCAGCTGCGCCCTGGGCTCGGCCCCGCCCAGCTGCCGCGCACCCCGCCGGTCGGCGCCCGCGCCCACGGCGGGCCGGCCCTGCCGCTCCAGCAGCCTGCGGCGCAGATGCACGGCGGGCATGGTCGCGTCGACGCGCCCGTCCGTGCGCTCAAGACCGAGGTCGACCCCGGTCACCGAGCGGTACGAGTGCAGGTACCCCTGGATCTCCGAGCGCCAGTAGCGGGCCCAGTTCGCCGCCTGGGTACGGTCGTTGACCGCGTTCCAGTTGCCGTAGCGGATCGACAGGAGCAGTTGCTCGCCGAACCGGCCGAGGTCGCGGAAGTGGATGACGGTGTCCGGGGTCCAGCCCTGGAGCCGCTTCATGGTGTCGACGCGGTCCATCCACTGCTCGGGGTAGGCGACCATCGTGCGGCCGGGCAGGAACTCCCGCATCTCCGGGCGGGCCAGCAGCCATTCCTCCATCAGCATCTCCTGGCGGGCGGTCCAGGGCAGGTCGCCGTACTGGTTGTGCTGCCCCTCGGTCAGCAGCAGATGGACGTCCTTGAGCGCGTTGAGGATCGGGAAGCCGTCCGCGATGACCGTGGTGTCGTCGTCCTCGCGGAAGAAGACGTTCGTCAGGCTCAGCAGGGTGTGGAAGGCCTCCAGGAAACGCGGACGGCTGTCCACCGACCTGATCGGCGGTCCGCCGGGCGCCAGTTGGGTCACCCCGTACTGGTGGTCGTACTCGTAGGCCCGGCGCAGCGGCGACAGCCGGTTCTGCTCGTCCTGCACATAGCCCCACATCAACTGGCTGAGGGCACGCAGCGGATCGATGTCGACATGGGCCAGCGGGTCGTAGTCGCCGGGGCCGTGCACGTTCTGGAAGCGGGCGGCGATGGCCTCGGTCGAGCGGACCAGCATGCCTTCCTCGTGCCAGTACGACCAGATCAGTTCCAGGAAGCAGGGGAACGTCAGCTTGTCGCGCAGGATGCCGAAGCACTCCACGCCGAACTTGTCCGCGTCCGTGATCGCCAGCTCGCCCAGCTTCAGCCGGATCACCCCGAGGTAGGGCAGCAGCGCCAAGTCCTGTTCGTCCGGACGGCGTTCACCCGGCGAGTGGGCCGAGATGTAGCGCAGCCAGCGCTGCTGGATCGCGCGCCCGAAGGCGTCGCCGTCCACGTCGCCCGACTCGCCGTAGCGGCGCCGCTCCTCCTCCAGGTCGACCCCCTCGAACGGCGACGTCAGGTCGTCGCCGTCGACCAGGACCCCGCAGCGCACGATCAGGAACACCTCGGTGGCGACCTTCAGCAGCCGGTACGCGTCCACACCGGGGAACGGCAGGGCGCGCGGGCCGATCGACCTGCGGGGCTCGCGGGCGCCGGGCAGCGGGGCGACGTTGCACATGATCGGGTCGATGAACGCGCTGTACTCGTTGAACGAGATCCGGTCGGTGGAGCGGCGGATCGCCGTCCACAGGGCCTGGTCGTCCGTGGGGTCCGAACTCGCCCTGCGCAGCTGGACGTTGATGCTGTCGCCGGCGGCGATCGGCCGCACCTGCACGGTGAGGTCGGCCGTCGCCACGTCGTCGGCGACACCGGGGCCGCGGAAGGTCACGCGGGCGGTGTAGGCGCCGGGCCGCTGGTCGTCGGGGACGTCCCAGACGGCGCGGGCCGGGTCCTGGGGGTCGCCCGGCAGGGGGCCGAAGCCGAGGACCTCCCAGGTGACGGTGGGTTCCGGGTGGGTGGATGTGGCGAACAGGGAGACGCGTCCGCCCTGTTGGATGTGGTGGGGCCGTACTTCGATCGTGGCCATGACGGCCTCCTCAACGGGTGCGGTTCGCCGCGCTCGCGGTGATGGGTTGTCGGGTTTCTGCGGCCGCGCTGTGCAGGGAGCTGGTGAGCGCCCAGTGGGTGAGCTGCTCGCCCAGCAGACGGCTCTCCTCCTCGGGTGTGATCAGCGACGCGGCTCTCGCCTGGCCCAGGACCGCCAGGACGAGGGTGGGCGGGGCCGTGCGCAGCGACCGGGGGTCGCGCGCCCAACTCCGGTAGCGGGTCAGCAGCAGCGCGGGCGCGCGGCTGGAGCGGGGCATCAGGTCGGCCAGGCGGGCGCCGCTCAGCGCGGGCGGGCGGTGGGTGACCAGCAGACGGACGAAGCGGGGCAGCGACCGTTCGAGGAGCACGGTCAGCTCGCGCAGTTCGCGCGGGGCGCGCCGCGGCGGGTAGAGCGCCGCCCACAGCGCGCTCAGCCGCCGCCACTGCGGATGCGGGTACAGGGCGTCGCCCATGGCGCAGCTGAGCCGGACCCTGATGTACGGGAACGGGTGCGGGTCGTCGAGAGCCGGCGCGAGCACCAGCCGGCGCGGGAGGCTCACCACGGCCATCAGGCCCAGGGTGCCGCCGATGCCGAGCTTCCCCACGGCGAAGAGATCCGCCAGCACTTCGGAGAGGGTCAGCCCCCAGTAGCGGAACGCCGACCGCTCGGCGGCCGTGGCCGCGTGCCGCTCGATGTCGTAGAGGACCGGGCGCAGTGAGCCCAGGAGCCCGAGCTGGGCCACCGCCTGGTGTCCGACCTCGTGGACCAGGGACGAGCCGATGCCGTAGCCCACCATGCGTTCGCGCGGGATCCGGATCAGCGCGACCGGGCTGCGTCCGCCGCCGGGGATGCGGGTGTGCACCCGGCGGATCGCGCCGCCCGGACCACGGGCGAGGTAGCAGACGACGGGCGGCGGGTCGGCGAGCGGGGTGCCCGGGGTGGTGAGCGCGTCCACGGCCGCGACGTCCAGGCCGGCGAGCTGCACCCCGACGTCGTGCTCGCTGCGCTGGGTGACGGCTTCCGAGAAGACGTCGAAGTGGCTCAGCACGGAGTTGAACTCCCAGCGCAGCAAGGAGAACTGGTGCTGCTGCCACTCGGGGTCCCGGTCGGCGCCCGGTCCGCGCAGCCACTCCAGATACGCGCCGACCCGGTGCCGGAGCCTGCTGCGGCCCTCCATGAGGAAGCGCTCGATCGCGCTCCGGGCGGCGGCGGACGGTGCGGCGGCAGGCACCATGGTCTCGTGCAGTGCGAACGGCTCGACCCGGTTCAGCCGGGTCAGCAGCGCGCGGGCCTCGCCTTCGAGCAGCGCGGTGGCTGCCGGCCGCAGGTCCATGGCGGTCAGGCCCCCATGATGACGATCTTGCGGCCCTGCCGGACCCAACGCCCGGACCGGGCACGGCCGTTGTGGTGACCGTCGTGATGGCCTTCGTGGTGAGCCTCGTGGCGGCCCTCGTAGTGGCTTTCGTGACGGCCTTCGTGGTGGCCTTCGTGATGGCCGTCGCGGTGCCTCCGCTCCTCGTGGCCCCAGCCCTCCTCCCGGGCGCGGCGCTCCTCCTCGGCGCGTTCCTCCTCGGCGCGCTCCCACTCCTCCGCTTCCTCCTCGGCGCGCCGCTCACCGAACTCGCGCCGCTCTTCGCGCCGTTCCTCGCGCCCTTCCTCGTGGCCGCCCCACTCCTCCTTGACGGCGGGAGCGCCCGGTACCGGAGCCGGGTCCTCGACGAACGCGGGCACGGGGCCGGGCCAGTACCAAGGAGCCGGCAGGGCGAAGGACCGGAAGCGCCGGGCCACTCCCGGCGCGTAGCGGCGGGCGGCGGAGTGGACGGCCTGCTGCGCCAGGGCCCGGGGAGCCAACCGGCGTGAGCCGAACGCCGCGTTCCGCGCGGCGGCACCGCTCAGCGCGACGAACCGCCGGGCGGTCTCGAACTCGTACTCCTCGTGGTCGATGCCCTCGCCCTCGACCTCGAACAGGTTGCTCACCAGATCGCCCGCCTTGGCGCCGATCGCGGTGCCGATGCCGGGGCCGCCGATCGCCGTCCCGAGGGCGCCCCCGATGGCCGGCAGCGCCTGCTTGGCGACGTTCTTGAGGATCCCGCCGAGCGGCTTGCCGACCGAGGACCGCAGGATGCCCCCGGCCTTCCGCGCGGCGGCCCTCAGCCAGTTGCCCAGGAACTGTTCCAGCTCCTCCTCGGAGGTGACCCCCAACAGCTCGGTGGCCAGCTGGACTTCCTCCTCCTCGTCGAAGGGGCTCTCCAGCGACTCGGCCACCCGCTCCTCGCGGCGCTCCTCACCACCGAACTCCTCTTCCTCCTCCTCCCGGTAACGCCTTCCGTATTCCTCTTCGTACGGCTGCATGAGACCAGCCCCTCCCGGCAGTGCGCCGACGCGACCTGTCCAGACCCCCGAACCAGGGCCTGGGACCGCAACGTTGGCAGCGCGCCGGGTACGGCGTCGCCAGGGAGGGGCCCGGGGAAGACCCTGGACCCGGGCGCCCCAGGGTGTCCGGGGACGCGTGCCGCCGGCACGGCCGAGGGCCCCGTTCCGGAACAGGAACGGGGCCCTCGGGGACGTACGCGGACGTACGGAGACGTGCGGGGAAGGACGTCAGAAGCGGCGCGTGATCAGTGCCCGCTTCACTTCCTGGATCGCCTTCGTGACCTCGATGCCGCGCGGGCAGGCGTCCGTGCAGTTGAAGGTCGTGCGGCAACGCCACACGCCGTCACGGTCGTTGAGGATCTCCAGGCGCTGCTCGCCGGCCTCGTCGCGCGAGTCGAAGATGAAGCGGTGCGCGTTGACGATGGCGGCCGGGCCGAAGTACTGGCCGTCGTTCCAGAAGACCGGGCACGAGGACGTGCACGCGGCGCACAGGATGCACTTCGTGGTGTCGTCGAAGCGCTCGCGGTCCTCCGCCGACTGGAGCCGTTCACGCGTCGGCTCGTTCGTGTCCTTCGTGATGAGGAAGGGCATGACGTCGCGGTACGCCTGGAAGAACGGGTCCATGTCGACGACCAGGTCCTTCAGGACCGTCAGACCCTTGATCGGCTCGATCGTGATCGGCTTCTCGGGGTTGAGGTCCTTGATCAGGGTCTTGCAGGCGAGACGGTTCTTGCCGTTGATCCGCATCGCGTCCGAACCGCAGATGCCGTGCGCGCACGAGCGGCGGAAGGTCAGCGTGCCGTCGATGTCCCACTTGATCTTGTGGAGACCGTCGAGGACGCGCTCCTTGGGGTCGATCTCCAGCTGGAAGTCTTCCCACGTCGCCTCGGCCGAGACCTCGGAGTTGAAGCGGCGGACCCGGAAGGTGACCGTGATGTAGGGGGAGTCGGCGAAGCCGGGCTCGGGCTGGCCGGCCGCTTCTTCCTTGTCCAGAACAGGAGTTGCCATCAGTACTTACGCTCCATCGGCTGGTAGCGGGTCTGGACGACCGGCTTGTAGTCGAGACGGATGGACTCGGTGCCGTCGTCGCCGACCTCGCGGTACGCCATGGTGTGGCGCATGAAGTTGATGTCGTCGCGGTTGGGGTAGTCCTCGCGGTAGTGACCGCCGCGCGACTCCTTGCGGGCGAGGGCGGAGACCGCCATGACCTCGGCGAGGTCCAGCAGGTTGCCGAGCTCGATCGCTTCCAGCAGGTCGGTGTTGAACCGCTTGCCCTTGTCCTGGATCGACACGTTCTTGTAGCGCTCGCGCAGCTCCGCGATCTTCTCGACCGCCGTCTTGATGGTCTGCTCGGTGCGGAAGACCATGACGTTCGCGTCCATGGTCTCCTGCAACTCGCGCCGCAGCACCGCCACGCGCTCGGTGCCGGTGGAGTTGCGCAGGTGCTCGACCTGGTCGATGACCTGCTGCGCGGGGTCCTCGGGCAGCTCGACGTAGGACGCCTTCTGCGAGTACTCCGCCGCCGCGATGCCCGCCCGGCGCCCGAACACGTTGATGTCCAGGAGGGAGTTGGTGCCCAGGCGGTTGGCGCCGTGCACCGACACGCACGCGACCTCGCCGGCCGCGTACAGGCCCGGGACGACGGTGGTGTTGTCGGTGAGGACCTCACCCTCGACGTTCGTCGGGATGCCGCCCATCGCGTAGTGCGCGGTGGGCTGGATCGGGATCGGGTCCGTGTACGGCTCGATGCCCAGGTAGGTGCGCGCGAACTCGGTGATGTCCGGGAGCTTCGCGTCGAGCTGCTCCGGCGGGAGGTGGGTGAGGTCGAGGTAGACGTGGTCGCCCTCGGGACCGCAGCCGCGGCCCTCGCGGATCTCCGTGTAGATGGAGCGCGAGACGACGTCACGGGACGCGAGGTCCTTCATGACCGGCGCGTACTTCTCCATGAAGCGCTCGCCGTCCTTGTTGCGGAGGATGCCGCCCTCACCGCGGGCGCCCTCCGTCAGCAGGATGCCCATGCGCCAGATGCCGGTCGGGTGGAACTGGAAGAACTCCATGTCCTCCAGCGGCAGCCCGCGCCGGTACACGGCGGCCTGGCCGTCACCGGTCAGGGTGTGGGCGTTCGACGTCACCTTGAAGAACTTGCCGCAGCCGCCGGACGCGTAGATCACGGCCTTCGCCTGGAAGACGTGGATCTCACCGGTCGCCAGCTCGTACGCGACCACGCCGACCGAGGTCTTGACGCCGTCGACGTCGGCGATCAGCTGGTCGAGGACGTAGAACTCGTTGAAGAACTCCACGCCCTCCTTCACGCAGTTCTGGTACAGCGTCTGGAGGATCATGTGGCCGGTGCGGTCGGCCGCGTAGCAGGACCGGCGGACCGGGGCCTCGCCGTGGTTGCGGCTGTGACCGCCGAAGCGGCGCTGGTCGATCGTGCCGTCCGGGGTGCGGTTGAACGGCAGGCCCATCTTCTCCAGGTCGAGGACGGAGTCGATGGCCTCCTTCGCCAGGATCTCGGCGGCGTCCTGGTCGACCAGGTAGTCACCGCCCTTGATCGTGTCGAAGGTGTGCCACTCCCAGTTGTCCTCCTCCACGTTGGCGAGCGCGGCGGCCATACCGCCCTGCGCGGCGCCCGTGTGGGAGCGGGTGGGGTAGAGCTTCGTCAGGACGGCGGTGCGGCTGCGCTTCGTCGACTCGATCGCGGCGCGCATACCGGCGCCGCCGGCGCCGACGATGACGGTGTCGTATTTGTGGATCTTCATCAGGAATTCCTCAGTCCCTCAGCCCGGTGGCCTAGCGGATGTTCGGGTCGAAGGTGAAGATCACCAGCGTGCCCAGCAGGATGGTGAACACCGTGGCGGTGTAGAGCAGGCCCTTGAGCCACAGCCGGGTGTTCGCGCGCTCCGCGTAGTCGTTGATGACCGTGCGCAGGCCGTTCGCGCCGTGCAGCATCGCGAGCCAGAGCATCAGCAGGTCCCAGACCTGCCAGAACGGCGAGGCCCAGCGGCCGGCCACGAAGGCGAAGCCGATCTTGGAGACACCGCCGTCGAGGACGAGCTGGATCAGCAGGTGGCCGAGGACCAGGACGACCAGCACGACGCCCGACAGGCGCATGAAGAGCCAGCCGTACATCTCGAAATTGCCCCGGGTCGACTTCGGGGTCTTCTTGGTGCGCTTGCGGGGGGCCTCGATGAGGGGCGCGGGGTTGTCTACGGTGTAGACGGCCGCGCTCTCCACCGGGCCGATGCCCGACGCCGCGGTTTCAGTCGTGGACATCTGTGTCAGCTCCCGAAGAGAACACGAGCGGCGTGGCCGAGCACGGGGTAGATCGCCCCGAGCATGAGCACGACCCACAGGCCGACGACGGACCAGAGCATCTGCTTCTGGTAGCGCGGGCCCTTCGACCAGAAGTCGACGGCGATGACGCGCAGGCCGTTGAGGGCGTGGAAGAGGATCGCGGCGACGAGGCCGTACTCCAGCAGTGCGACGATCGGCGTCTTGTAGGTGGCTACGACCTTGTCGTAGTCCTCGGGGGAGACACGCACAAGAGCGGTGTCCAGCACGTGTACGAACAGGAAGAAGAAGATGAGGACGCCGGTGACTCGATGAGCCACCCAGGACCACATTCCTTCCCGGCCGCGGTACAGCGTTCCAGCCGGCACGGAAGCCCTCCGGGAGCGGGGATGTAGGGCCGCGCCGGCTTCTCTGTCGGTCGGGCCCGGCCGGGTACGGTCCTCCGGCCCTCAGCATCGTAACCAGGCGCTGACGCGGGTCTTACGGCGGGCCTGCTTGTGTGATCAAACTGGCACCCAAAGGGGCGCGTATGGGCTAGTTCCGGGCGCGCTCAGAAGTGCCCGGCGAGCCGCCCCCGCGCCAGCAGCCGCAGTTCCTCCGCCACCACCACCCGTTCCTCCTCCGGTTCGTTCGCCAGCCGGGACCGGATGCCCGCCAGTACGTGGTCCAGTACCTCGTCCGGGGCGATCCCGTCCGCGCAGATGACGAACACATGGCCGAAGCGGGCCTCGTAGGCCGCGTGGGCCGCGTCGAGGGCCATGTGGGCGGCCTCGTAGGTGTCGTCGGGGAGGACGGGGAGCGACTCGCCCGCCAGCGCCTCCGCCAGGTCGCCCGCCGTGAGGTCGTACGCCGCCTCGTCGGACGCGGCGAGCAGGGCGTCCAGGTCGGGGTAGGGGCGGTGGTCGGTGAGGCGGCGGGACCAGCGGTGGCTGTGGAGGCAGGCCAGGAGGGTGCGGCGGGCGTCCTCGGGCGGTGCCGAGTTGAACGCGGCCAGCGCTTGCGGGGACGGCGGGGTGCGGGACTGCTCGGGCAGCGCCGGTATGACCAGTCGGCCGGGAAGGTGGGGGAGGCGGTGCGCAGGCAGGGTGGATCCTCGCGTCACGGATGGTGCGGCAGGGGATGCGGTGAGAGGTGCGTCACCACGTTATCGGGAGTGGTCATGAGGTGTCCGACGCATGCCCGAATTTCACCCGGAAGGGAGAGTTTCGGAACGCGTGGTGGACACTCGCGATCCGCCCGGGGCCGTAGGTTGGCGCCGTGAGCCAGCACAGGCGCCGCGCGTCGGCGAAGCAGGTGGAGCGGAACCGCAAGCGGGGGCTGATCGCGGTCGCCGCGGCCACCGCCGTGGTCGCGGGCGGGGTCGGCCTCGGGCTGTGGACCTCCTCCGGGGGCGACGGGAGCCCGGTGGGCGCCGCGCTGAGTCCCGCCGACGGCACCACCGCGTCCTCGCGGGCCACCGCCTCCCGCACCCCCGCGCCCACCCCGAGCCCGACCCGCGTCTATCCGCTGTCGCGGACCCCCCGCACGATTCCCGCCGTGCGCTCGCACACTCCCGCGCGCGGCCCCGGCTGGCGTCCCGTCAAGGGGGAGCGGGTCGTGGTGGACGACGCCGACCTCGTCGACGAGGGGCGGCTGATCGCCGGCGAACTGGGCCTGACGTACGCGGGCGAGGCGGGTGACGTGCGCGCCGGGGACGTACGGCTGGCGCTGAACGACGACGAGGGCGCGAACCCGGAGTCGTACGCGATGACCGTGCGCGGTGGCCGGGTCACCATCAGCGGGCCCTCGGACGCGGGGGTGTTCTACGGCACCCGGACGCTCAAGCAGGAGGTGCACGGCGGCGGTTCGGCGCCGGAGGGCGTCGTGCACGACCAACCGGCCAAGCCGCGGCGGGGGTTCATGCTGGACATCGCGCGCAAGCCGTTCACCGCGTCCTGGATCGAGGACCGGGTACGGGAGTTGGGCGACCTGAAGTTCAACGAACTGGGGCTGCACTTCTCCGACGACCAGGGCTTCCGGATCGAGTCCACCAGCCATCCCGAGGTCGTCTCCAAGGACCATCTCACCAAGGCGCAGGTGAAGGCGATCGTCGAACTCGCCGCCGCCCGGCACATCACCGTCGTGCCCGAGATCGACTCTCCGGGGCATCTCGGCGCGGTCATCGCCGCGCACCCCGATCTCCAGCTGCGCAACGCGTCCGGTGTCGCCACGCGGGGGGCCATCGACATCTCCAAGGACGCGTCCGCCGCGATCGTCGACGAACTCCTCGACGAATACGCCGGGTTGTTCCCCGGCGACCAGTGGCACCTCGGCGGCGACGAGTACCAGGCGCTCACCGTCGCCGACCCCCAGGCCTCGTTCCCGCAGTTGGCCGCCGCCGCGACCAAGGCCTACGGCTCCGGCGGCACCGTCGCCGACCTCACCACCGGCTGGCTCAACGACCGCGCCGACACCGTCCGCAACCACGACCGGACGATGCGGGTGTGGAACGACGGCTTCTTCGCGGGGACGTCCGTGCAGGCGGCCAAGGACCTCCAGGTGGCGTACTGGACGGGCAAGGAGATCGGCGCCCGGCAGCCCGTCAGCTATCTCGCCGCGGGGCGGGAAGTGCTCAACTACAACGACGAGTACCTGTACTACGTCCTCGGTGAGCCGCAGACCTTCGTCTATCCGACCGGGCGGCGGATCTACGAGCAGTGGACCCCGCGCGTGCTGCGCGGCACGCAGGCCGTCCCGGCGAAGTACGACGCGCAGATCCTCGGCGGCTCGTTCGCGGTCTGGTGCGACCTCGCCGGCTCGCAGACGCAGGCGCAGGTCGCGGCCGGGATCCGGATGCCGCTGCGGGCCACCGTCCAGAAACTGTGGGACCCGGGGACCCCGGCGCTGACTTGGGCCCAGTTCAAGTCCCTTGCGGACAAGGTGGGTTGAGGGAGGGCGGCGGGGACGGCCCCGGAGCTGCGCGCTGTGGGGCATGTTGGCCGAAAAGCTCTTCTTCCGCTTTCCCGACCTGACCGGGCTCGTCCCGTGTGACACTCCCGTGGTGGAGCACGCAGTCAGGGGAGACGCGGGCCCCAAAGGGGAGGGGCCCCGCCGAGGGAGGTTCGGATGAGTCTGGTGGAACTGATCGCTCAGGCCGACGAACGCGCACTGGCCGTCAGTGGGCTGGCTTGTTTGGATCGGTGCGTGCCGCTGCTGGGCGGCGGCGACGAGGTGCTGCGGCCGTTGTGGGCCGCGCTCGCGGACGGCGCCGCGGCGCGGGAGTGGGGCGAGCGGCTGGAGAAGGCGCGCGCCGAACTGCCCGCGCTCTTCGAGGAACCCGGCGAGGACCTGGCCGCGCCGCTGGCCCGGCGGATGCTCGACACCGCCCCGGACGTACCGGCCGACCCGTCGGCGCGGGCGTGGGCGGACACCTGCTCCGTCGCCTCGCTCCGCGTCCACCAGCTCCTCGACCCGGCCGACGACGGCTCCCCGGTCGACGCCCGCCGGGCCGGCCGCACGGACGGTGTCTCGCCGCTCGTCGGCGCCGAACTGCGCCGCCAGGTCACCGTGCTCGAACTCCTCTCCGGCGCCGCCCCGGGCGGCATCCGCCAGGCCCTGGCCGTGTCGACGGAGGGCCGCCGGGTGCTGCGCGCGGTGGTGTCGCGCCGGGCCCGCGGCCGGTGCTGAGGGCAGGCCCGTTTCCGGCCGGTCCGTGAGCGTCGTGCGGTGAGTGTGGGGCGGTCCTGCGCCGGTCCGGCGGAATGTCCGGATCGGGGTGCCGCGAGGGCGTCCCGCCGTGCTTCTCCTGGTGGGGTGACGACAGAACGGATGAGACAAGGGTCCCGGCCCAGGGCCGCCGCGCAGCCGATGCGATGGGCCGCGGACGCGGTGGCGACGATGCGCGAGGGCGCCCGGGTGCGCCTCGACTACTCGGCACACAGCCTGTGGCGCGTCGACCGGATGATCGAGGAGATCCGCCGGGAGGGCACGCCGTACGCCGCCGTGCGGAGCGAGCTGCGCGTATTCGGCGCCTACGCCGGCGAGGTGATCGCGTGGCAGACCGGCGCCGAGTGGTGGACGAGCGGCGGCGAGCACTGGCTGCGGACCCCGGACGGTCGCCTGTGGGATCCCGTCGACGAGGCGCGGCGGTGTTTCGGCGGGCACGGTTCGCTGCGGTTGCTGTGCCGGGACGCGCTGAACGGGGCGTCCCGGTAAGGGGGTTGGCCGGGCGGCGGGGCGGGGCCTCGGCAAAATCGGTGTAATTGGAGACGCTTGCGTTCCCAACCGGCAGGTCCGGGAGGACGATGAGGGCAACTGCCGGACCGGGGAGGGCACATGGCCGACAACCGTCGTTGGTGGGCGCTGGTCGTCATCGCGCTCGCGCAGTTGATGGTCGTCCTCGACATGACGATCGTCAACATCGCACTGCCGTCCGCCCAGACCGACCTGGGCATGTCGGACGGCAACCGGCAGTGGGTCATCACCGCCTACACCCTCGCCTTCGGCGGGCTGCTGCTGCTCGGCGGCCGGGTCTCCGACCTCGCCGGCCGCAAGAACACCTTCATGATCGGCCTGATCGGCTTCGCCGCTGCGTCCGCGCTCGGCGGCGCCGCGGCCAACCAGGGCATGCTGTTCGGCGCCCGCGCGTTGCAGGGCGTCTTCGCCGCGCTGCTCGCCCCCTCCGCGCTCTCGCTGCTCACGACGACGTTCACCGACCCGAAGGACCGCGGCAAGGCCTTCGGCGTGTTCGGCGCGATCGTCGGCGCGGGCGCGGCGGTCGGCCTCCTCGCCGGCGGCTTCCTCACCCAGTACCTGGACTGGCGCTGGTGCCTCTACGTCAACGTGCCCATCGCGCTGGTCGCGTTCGCCGGCGCCTGGGTCCTGCTCAGCGACAGCTCCCGGCACCCGGAGGCCCACCTCGACATCCCCGGCGCACTGCTCGGCTCGACCGGGATGCTCACCCTCGTCTACGGCTTCTCCGAGGCGGAGTCGCGGAGTTGGGGCGACGGACTCGTCCTCGGGCTGCTCGCCGCCGGTGTCGTCCTGCTCCTCGCGTTCGGGCTCTGGCAGACCCGCGCGCGGGTCCCGCTGCTGCCGATGACGGTGGTGAAGGACCGTCAGCGTATCGGGGCCTTCCTCACCATCCTGTTCGTCACCATCGGCATGTTCGGCGTGTTCCTCTTCCTCACGTACTACATGCAGCGTGTCCTCGGCTATTCGCCGGTCAAGACCGGTGTCGCCTATCTCCCCATCACCGTCGGCATGATCACCGGCTCGACGCAGATCGCGGCCCGGCTGGTGTACCGGGTCCCGCCCCGCACCCTGATCGTCCCCGGCCTGCTGGTCGCGGCGGGCGCGCTCGCGCTGATCGCCCAGGTCGGCGTGGAGCCCGCGTACACCAAGTACGTCCTGCCCGGCATGCTGATGCTCGGCCTCGGCATGGGTACGGCGATGATGACCTCGGTGTCCCTGGCCACCGGTGGCGTCGCCCCGCGCGACTCCGGCGCGGCCTCCGCGACCTTCAACACCGCACAGCAGGTGGGCGGTTCGATCGGTACGGCCCTCCTCAACACGATCGCCGCCACGGTCACCACGCGCTACGCCACCGCCCACGCGGGACCGGGCGTCGACAAGCCGCTCCTGGAGGCCAAGGCCGCGGTGCACGGCTTCAACGTCGCCACCTGGTGGGCGATGGCCTCACTGCTGCTGGCCGCGCTCATCGCGGGCGTCCTGGTGAACACGGACCGCGTGCCCGCACCGGGCGCGGTGCCCGCCGAGACGCCCCAACAGCCGGTGGACACAACGCTTTAGGACGACGGCTCCGAGGAGCCGTACCCCGTGGCGGGGCGCTGTGACACTTCTGTGAGGCCCGGCGCTGATGGCCATGGGGGTGCGGGGGACCGCCGCGCCCGGTACGGATCCTTCGCGAACCCGGTACGCGCAGCGGTACGTCACGTGAAGCGTACGGACGAGGACAGTCCTTGGGCCAGACAGGCGAGCCGCGCCGTGGGCACGCGCGCGACGGGGAACTGGGTGCCGCTGTCGCGCGCGCCCAGGAGGGCGACGACGGGGCCTTCGCGATCGCGTACCGGATCGTGCAGCCCGGACTGCTCGGCTATCTGCGCGGGCTGGTCGGCGACGAGGCCGAGGACGTGGCGGCCGACGCCTGGCTGGAGATCGCCCGCGACCTCGGCCGGTTCCGGGGCGACGGCGCGGGCTTCCGCGGCTGGACGGCGACCATCGCCCGGCACCGGGCCCTGGACCACCTCCGCAGACAGCGGGTACGGCCCCGGTCCGCGACGCTGGAACAGGACGTGTTCGAACTCCCCGGTCCGCACAGCACCCATGACCAGGCACTGGAGTCCCTCTCCACCGAACACGCCCTCGACCTGGTCCGCGGCCTGCCCCGCGACCAGGCGGAGGCGGTCCTGCTCCGCGTCGTCGTAGGACTGGACGGCCCCGCCGCCGCGCGCGTCCTGGGCAAACGTCCGGGCGCGGTCCGTACGGCGGCCTACCGTGGGCTGAAGCGACTGGCCCGCGAACTCGCCGGCGAGGGTGTGACGGATGCCGGTACCGGGACGCTGGGGGAGTCGGACGAGGGTTCGCCGACGGATGGACACGGAGATGACTGAGCAGCGGAACGGCGACGGCCTCCCGGCCCTGCTGGGCGCCGCGCTGCGCGAGGCGGCCGTGGACGACGAGGCGGAGCGCCGGGCGGTGGCCGCGTTCCGCCGGGCCAGGGACTCCGGCACGCACGCGACGAGCCCGCGGCGCGAGGACGACTGGCGCCCAGGGGTGGGCTGAGCCGGGGTGCGTCGCTCGACACGGCAGTTGAACACGGCACCCGAACACGGCAGTTGAACACGACGCGCCGACTGCGCGCGGGCGCGTGCCGCCCCCGTCCGGCACGCGCCTCCCGCTCTCCCGCTCTCTCGCGCTCTCGCTCAGCGGGGCCGGGCGAGCTGCGCGGCCAGCAGGTGGGAGTCGAGCAGGGCGGTGTCGCTGGTGCGGGCGGCGCGCGCGTACCCGGCGAGCATGCGTTTCGTCAGGACCAGCGCCTGCGGGGAGCGCCGGGCGAGCGGTCTGGTCCAGGCGGTGACGGCCTCGTCCAGCCGGTCGAGGGGTGCGACCTTGTGGAGGAGCCCGAGCCGCTGGGCGGTGGAGGCGTCGAACTCGTCACAGGTGAGCATGAGTTCGCGGATCCTGGCGGCGCCGGCCTCGGCGATGAGACGTCCCATGGCGCCGCCCCAGGCCGGTGCGAGTCCGAGGCCGACCTCGGGCATGCGGAAACGGCAGGTGTCCGCTCCCGCGCGCAGATCGCAGTGCACGGCGAGCGCGAGGCCGGCCCCGACCACCCCGCCGTGCAGCCGGGCGATGGTGACGGCGTGGGTGTTCTCCAGCGCCTGGCACAGCCGGTGGGCCTTGTCCGCGGCGAGCCGTAGCGTGGTTCCGGTCGGGTCGTCGGCCAGGGCCTCCTGGTACTCCTGGCGGTCCGCTCCCAGGCAGAAGTCCTTGCCGAGGGAGGAGAGCACCAGGATCTGGATGTCGGGCTGTTCGTGGAGGCCGTCGAGCACGGCGATGAGCGCGTCCAGAACGGCGGTGTCCAGGACGTCGTCGTCCTGGGCGGTGGGGTTGAGCCGTACGTGGAGGACGGAACCGGTCCGGGTGAGGCTCACGGCGCCGGGTGGCGCGGTGTCGGGAGGCGCGGTGTCGGGAAGGGCGGCGGGCCCCGCCTGGCTGGAAGTGATTGGCGGGTTCATGTCAGTGAAACGTCCAGGTTCAGGAGTCGCCTGAACGCCACCCGGGGCGCCCGCGCGGGGCGGCGGACCAGGGTGAGTCTCGGCAGTCGGGCGATCATGCGGCTGAGCAGGGTCTGTGCCTCAAGCCGGGCCAGCGGTGCGCCCAGGCAGTAGTGGATGCCGCCACTGAAGGCCAGATGGGTCGCCTTGCGCCGGGGCGCGAAGGAGTCGGCGTCGGTGAACCGGGTGGGATCGCGCTGGGCGGCGCCCACCATGAGGTGCGCCATCTCCCCCGCCTTCACCTCGGTGCCCTCCAGGAGGCAGTCCTCGGAGGCGACCCGGCTGATGACGTGGGTGGGAGGGTCGTAGCGAAGTGTCTCCTCCACGAACGCGGGTACCAGGTCGGGGTGTTCGGCGAGCTGGTCCCAGCGGCCGGGGTCCTCCACCAGCAGGAGAGTCGTCGTCGACAGCAGTGTCGAGGTCGTCTCCAGGGCGGCCAGCAGGACGAACAGGGCGAGGAAGTAGACGGCCTCGTCGGCCTTGTCCCGGTCCGGTTCGAGCTCGTCCCAGGTGCGGATCCACCGGGAGACGGGATCGTCCCCGGGGTGTGCGCGCCGATCGCGGATCAACTCCAGGAAGTAGGCGCGCAGTTCCACCATGGCCGCGTCGGAACGGGCCAGTTGGCTGGCGTTCGGCAGCAACTCCTGGGTGAAGACCTGGTCATGGGTGAGTTCCCGCAGCCGGGGCCAGTCCGCGCCGGGCAGCCCGAGCCAGTCGCCGATGGTGGCGACCGGGAGTTCCTCGCTCACGAGGGCCGAGAAGTCGGCCTCGCCCGCGTGCAGATGCTCCTGCAAGGTGTCGAGCAGCCGGTCGACGACCCGGCTCACCCGATGGCCGATCTGCTCGATCGTGGTGCGGTCGAAGGAGCCGGCCGACCGGCGCACCCGGGTGTGCTCCGGGGGGTTGAGCGCCGGCATGGTTCGGCTGATCTCACGCGAGGAGGGGGCGCTCCAGCGGGTGCGCTCGCCCTGCCGTGCGCGCCATTCGGTGTCCGGTTCGAGCCACACGCCATTGCGCAGTACCTGGTCGCAGGTGCCGTAGCCGGTCACGAGGTGACCGCCCCAGGGCGCGCGGCTGACCGTGCCGCGCGCCCTGAGTTCTGCGTAGATGGGGAAGGGATCGGCCTGTCCGTCGGCCGTCCGAAGACGGGAGAACAGGGAGACGGTGGCCCGACGGTCCGTGGACGGAGTCGTGACGCTTCCCACGATGGTGGCTCCTTTCTGCCAGCCGCCATTCGTACCCGTGGGATGTTTGAATCATCCAATAACGCAGTGCTTTCATAGGGTTACTTACATCACTCGCCATTCACCCAGGCCCGGAAGCGGCTGAACATTCCGCCCTTGGGCTTCGGAGCGGCGTGCGACGGCCGGCTGAACGCGGCCGGCTGCGGCATGGCGGCGGCCGACGGCACGGCCTGGGCGGTGGTGGCCGGCCGGGCCGGACGGGGCGTGGCCGCGGACGGCACCGTACGGGGCGTGTACCGGATCGGCACGGTCACCAGCTGGCGGCTCCACGGCGCCGGCACCCAGGCCAGCTCCTTGAACGGGACGCGCATCTCGACGTCGGGCAGCCGGTTCAGCAGGGACTCGACGGCCGTCGCCGCGATCATGAACGCCGGGTCCTTCGCCGGGCACGCGTGCGGACCCGCGCCGAAGGCCAAGTGGGCCTTGGAGCTGAGCTGTTCGCGGTGCGCGGTCAGCTTCGGGTCGTTGTTGGCGGCGGCGAACGAGATCAGCACCGGGTCGCCCGCGTGCAGCGTCCGCTCGCCCAACTCGACGTCCTGGGTGGGGTAGTGGGCCGCGTAGTTGGCGATCGGCGCGTAGTTCCACAGGGTCTTCACGACCGCGTCCTCGACCGGCAGACCGCTCGGCCAGTCGTCGCTGAGGTACAGCGCGGCACTGGTGCCGATCGAGGCCGTCAGGGGCGCGGTCCCGCCGGAGAGCAGGGTCACCAGCTGGTGCAGCACCTCCTCGTCGGTCAGCCGGGACGAGTGCACCATCAGCCGGGTGGTGAGGTCCTCGCCGGGCTGCCGGCGCTTGAGCGCGATCAGCTCGGCGAGCGCGCCGCCCAGCGTCTCGTCGGCACCCGGGGTGCCCTGGAAGATGCCCGTGATGCCGGCGATCACCCGGTCGCCCAACTCGGGCGGGCAGCCGAACAGTTCACCGAAGACCAGCAGCGGGAGCGGCTGCGCGTAGGCGGACATCAGCTCCGCCTGCCCCATGGCCTCGGAGCTGAACTGGCTGATCAGGTAGTCGGCCGACTGCTGCGTCAGCCGGACGATCCGGCTCTGGTCGACGGTCGCGAGACTGTCCGTGACCGCCTGCCGCAGCCGCGCGTGCGCCGCGCCGTCGCTGAACAGGGCGTTGGGCCGGTAGCCCATCATGGGCAGCGCCGGGCTGTCCGCCGGTATCTCCCCGTTGTTCAGGGCGTTCCAGCGGCGCGAGTCGCGCACGAACAGGGTCGGGTTCTGGAGGATGTACAGACTGGCGTCGTAACTGGTCACCAGCTCGACCTCGACGTCCGGTGCGATGTCGACCGGGGCGCTGGGCCCCAGCGTGCGCAGCTGCGCGTACATGTTCTCGGGGTCGGAGCCGAAGTCGGACCCGTACAGCGGGACGTTGCCGTGTGCGGGGCAGCCGGCCGGGGCCCCGGCCGGGTCGAAGGGCTGTTGCATGCGCTGGCTCCTAGCCGAGTGAGGACAAGAGGTGCTTCACGAGCGTGATGAGTGCCTGCATCGAGGAGTCCTGGTCACGCACGTCGCAGTGGATGACCGGGGTCTCCTCGGAGATGTTGAGCGCCTCGCACACCTCGGAGAGCGGGAACTGGTGCTTCCCCTCGAACGTGTTGACGCCGATGACGTAGGGCAGTCCGAACGCCTCGACCAGGTCGAGGACGGGGAACGTCTCCTCCAGCCGCTCGGGGTCCGCCAGGACGAGCGCGCCCAGCGCTCCCCGGGACAGCCCCTCCCACATCTGTTTGAACCGTTCCTGCCCGGGCGTGCCGAAGATGTAGAGGACCAGGTCCTCGCCGAGGGTGAGCCGCCCGAAGTCCATCGCCACGGTCGTGGTCGTCTTGTCCGGCGTCTCGGAGAGGTCGTCGAGACCCTCGCTGGCCTCGGTGATCTCCTCCTCGGTCTGGAGCGGTTCGATCTCGGAGACACTGCCGATGTACGTGGTCTTCCCGACCGCGAAGTGGCCCACGACCAGGATCTTCACGGAACGGGAGACGTCGGGATCCAGATACACGGGACTACGCTCCGGTTCGAATTCGCATCAGGCCGTCGAGCACGGCGGTCAGCAGGACGGGATCGTGGCGTTCGGCATGGGGCACCGGATTGCGCACATGGATCAGGCCGTCCTCGGCCATCTGCGCCAGCAGGATGCGCACGATGCCCAGGGGCAGCCGGGTGTGCGCGGCGACCTCGGCGACCGAGAGGAACCCGTCCGCGATCAGATCCATGACCGTACGGGCCTCGGGGGCCATCGTGCGGGCCGCGGCCACGGCACCGTCCTGGGCCGTGATGATCGTGGTGTGCTCGTACTCGCTCTCCCGCGGCAGCGCGCGACCCTGCGCGATGACGAAGAGTGGGACTAATGGGGCCGTCAGTTCCAGCTCGTCGCCTTCCAGTTCGTCACGCATCGCCCGTCCTTCCTCCCCGGGCGCCCGACCCGCCGGCCAGTGCCGGCATCGTGTCGCCCAGGCGTACGGTGAACTCCTCGATGTCACAGCCGTGTTCGGCCGCAGCCGCGAGGAACGCGCCCTCGCCGGCGGCGATCAGGAACACCCAGCCGTGCTCGAACTCGATGACCGTCTGCAGCCATTCGTCGTCCTGCTGACCGCCCGCGAACGGCGCGGTCGCCCGGCTGTAGGCGTGGATGCCCGTCATGGCGGCCGAGATGGTGTCCGCGAGGTTCCGGCCGATCCCCGAACTCGACCCGCGCGGCAGCCCGTCCGCGCCGAGCAGCAGCGCGTGCAGCGCGCCCGGCACCGACGCCACCGCCTTGTCCAGCTCCGCGAGCAGGAAGACCCCGCTGCCCCCGCCCTCCAGCGGCGCTCCGGCGCCGTCGACGGCCTGGGTCGCCTCGCCGCCGGTCACCCGCGCCGGGACCGTGAGGTTGTTGCCCAGCCGGGAGACCAGCCGGTTCATCCGGAACGACAGCTGCTCCATGTCCACGTCGGGCTCCGCGGCGGCGGCCAGGTAGGCACCCTGCCCGGCCCCGATCAGGAACACCCAGCCGTGCTGGAACTCGATGACCGTCTGGATCCAGTTCCGGCTCGGCGCCAGTCCGGCGAAGTGCGCGGTGGCCCGGCTGAGCGACTGCATCCCCGCCATGGCCGCGGAGATGGTCCGCACGTCCTGGCCGGTCAGGTCGTCCGTGGACCCGCGCGGTACACCGTCCGCGGACAGCACCACGGCGTGCCGTGCTCTCGGCACGTTGTCCACGATGTCCTGGACCATCCAGGACAGGTCTGCTGTACTCATGCGTTTTCGGACCCTCCGGGCGTCTGGATGTCGAAGGAGGCCGTGTCGCGCGCGGACTGCGTACCGCGCTGCAGGGCGGCCAGGCTGCCGGTGCCGCGCCGGGAACCGCGCCGGGGCGCCTGCTCCCCGCCGGTGCCGACACCGGTGGGCGACATCCGCGAGCCGCGCTTGGGCAGGCCGCCCGCGGTGCGCGCCGTCCGCCCGGTCTCCATCGGCCGGATGGTGCTCACGGGCGCCTCGGTGGCCGGCGGCAGGGTCTCCTCCATGGTCCACAGCTCCTCGGGCAGTAGCACGACGGCCCGTACACCGCCGTAGCGGGAGACACCGGTGACGTCCACCGTGAAGCCGTGCTGACGGGCGATCAGACCGATGACGGGGAAGCCGAACTTCGGCTGCGTGCCCAGCTGGGACAGCCGGGGCAGGCCCTCGCCGGACAGCAGGGCGCTGGCCCGCTGCCGGTCCTCGTCGCCCATGCCGACGCCGGCGTCGTCGATGACGATGCACAGGTTCTTCTGCGCCTGCCGGAAGGTGACCTCGATGGGGGCGTCCGCCTGGGAGAAACTGGCCGCGTTGTCGAGGAGTTCGGCCACCGCCAGGGCGACCGGCGCGACCGCGGAGGCCTTCAGCGCGATACCGCTGGGCTGCATGATCTCGACCCGCTGGAAGTTGCGGATCTGGCTCTGCGCGCTGCGGACGACGTCGTAGACGCTGGCGGGCTGGTTGCGGCGGCCCAGCGGCGCGCCGCACATGACGGCGATGCCCTGCGCCTTGCGGGCCATCTGGGCGTTGGCGTGGGTGATGTCCATCAGGTCGGTGAGGACCGCGTGGCCGCCGTACTCGCGCTGGACGCCGTCCAGCAGCGTGGTCTGCTCGGCGGCGAGGCTCTGGAGGAAGCGGGCGGCGCCCTTGAGGACCGACTTGGTGTTCTCCTCGGCGGCCTGCTCGGCCTCGCGGATGACACCGTCCTGCTCGTCGCGCAGGGTGGTCAAGGCGGCCTGGGCGCGGTCGAGTTCACCTTGGGCGTACCGCAGTCGCGCCTCCAGCGCGGCCTCGGACTCCTTCTTCCTCCGCCCCAGGGCTCTGCTGCGGAGCACGAGTGCCACGACTGCGGCTACGGCTGTCACCGCTATCGCAACCAGGCACCAGAGAAGCACGTCTTGAGTCATGGAAACCTTTCCCGGCGCGTGGCACGCAGGCGTCATCGGGGGTACGCCTTGCAAGGATCCGCAACCCGTCCAGGGGACTGCATGACTGATCGACGCGGTGGGGTGGCCGCGTTCAGACCCGAGGCCTGACCAAATGTGGATCAAGGTCGCAGACGGCGGAATGCTATCACCGTCAACCGTGGGTTCCGGAGGTCACTCCATCGGGTTTCACGGAGTTAACACGCCTTCTGGATAAGGGGTATTGGCCGTCTCGTGGTGTTCGACCGGTGGGACGGCCGTCGTCTTCGTCGCGCGCGCGGGCGGAACTTTCGAACGGCCGAGGTCCGCGCTTGAATGAACGTTTCGCCCCCGCTGTGTGCCATCGGTCGGCGCCGGGCCGGCTCCGCCCGGCGGGAGCGCGAGGACCTCAAGGTGTGACCGAAGTCACTCCACGCTGAGGTGTCGATCCCCGTCGTCCGTACGGCGCGAAGGTGCGGCGGACCGGAGCGCGAGGGACCAGAGCCCGGTGAGGCGCCGCGGGTTCGGGTTCGCCGTACGGGTGAGGGCGGAGAGTCTGGCGGTCCCGTCATAGGTGACCAGGAAGGTGAAACAGCCGTGGCCGGGCGGCAGCCAGGGGATGGCCGTCGTGTCGGTGACCCGGGAGCCGAGGACGGTCAGCGGTTCGTCGACGCGGATGTGGGAGGCGGTGAGGGCGACCCCGGAGGGATCGGTCACGCGCCCGAGGATCCAGGCCGCGAGCCGTGGCGGGGTGTGTTCCGTGAGCGCCCGCAGCGCGACGCGGCGGCGGCTGAGGCGCCGTCGGTCCGAAGCCGTACAGGGGATGCGCGTTCTGAGGAGCCCGATGCGGTTGCCGCGGTCGGGCGCGAGGTCCTCGCGGTCCTCGGGAAGCCTGGTGCTGACGGGCACGAGGACGTGCGGGCCGCGCCGCCACCACGGTCCGGCCGGGTGCGGGTCCGGGTTCCAGTCGCCGACAGCGGTCGCCATGGCGGCGAGGTGGACGTCGTTGACCGTCGTGCCGGTGGCCCGGGCGGAGGCGCGCAGCACGGTCAGCCCGACCGCGGAGTGCGCCAGGACCGGGAGGGCGCCGTCGTTCTGCCGGGGCTGGTTCCACCGCTTCCGAGGGAGATACGTGCCGAGGACGCCGGGGAGCAGCGGCATCAGGCTCCGGACGGTTCGCGTGCCGCGCGGTGTGCTGTTCGCCGGAGCGGGCCCGGTCGGGAAGGGCGCGTGGGGGACGTGCTCGAACAGGGCGCGCAAGGTGTGCAGCATCGAGGTGGCGTCCTGGACGGCGTGGTGGACCAGGTAGCACAGAGCCCAGTCCCGGGCGTCGCCGCGCTGCAACCACAGCCCCCACCGGGGCCGGTTGTCGTCGGGCGGGGTGCTGAGCAGGCTCTGCGCGGAACGGGGAGCGAGGTCGCCGTCGGGCAGCTGGTGGACGTGGTGGGCCGCGTCGAACAGCGGATCGGGTTCCCACCACGGGCCGTCGGGGCGCACCGTGAGCCGGTGGGTGAGGAGGGGGACGCGCGCCGCCCGCTCGGCGACGAGCGCGCGCAGGGCGAGCAGATCGGGCGGTGGTCCGTGCAGGCGCAGGTGGAGTCCGAAGTACAGGTCCGCGGGGTCCGTCGCGCGCTCCCCGAGCGCCAGGAACGCCGAGGTGAGGAAGCCCGCTCGGGTGGGTCGGTCCGCGGTGAACCGGGGCAGGGACATCGGGCCGCCTCTCGTCGTCAACGGCCCTGCGCGTGGCCGTCATGGGTGTCGCCGATCGCCGTGTCCGGGGTGAGATAGCGCCCGGAGTACCGGTCGGCCTCCCCGGAGGCGAGGCGCAGCAGCATGCGGGCCGTGTCCCCGGGTGCGGCGAAGCGTCCCGAGTCCCGCTGGTCGACGAGCCAGTCGCCCACCATGTCGGTCCAGCGGTCGCCCGTCGGATGGCGGGCCAGGTGGCTGCGGGTGATGCCGAGGTCGAGCAGACCGGGGTGGAACGCGAAGACGCTCACGGGGTGGGGCCGCAGTTCCGCCGCGAGGTTCTCGGTGAGTTTGATGACGGCCGCCTTGGAGACCGAGTAGGCGGAGGCGTGCGGCCAGCGGTGGTGCCCCGCCTCGCTGACGATGTTGACGATCCGTCCGCCCCGCCCGCTCAGCATGCCGGGCAGCACGGCCTGGCAGGCCCGTACCGTGCCCCGGACGTTGGTGTCCAGGGTGTGCCACCACTGGTCCGGATCGGTCTCCCACAGCGGGCCGAGCGGGCCGGGGACGCCCGCGTTGTTGACCAGGACGTCGACCGCGCCGTACGCGGCTACGGCGCGTTCGACGGCTCGGGACATGGCACGGGGGTCGGTGACGTCGGCCGGTACCGCGAGCACCTCGGTGTCGCGCGCCCGCAGTTCGTCCGCCGCGTCCAGCAGCGGCCGGGAGGAGCGTGCGGTCAGGACGAGGCGGGCGCCGGCTCCGGCGCAGACGTCCGCGAAGAAACGCCCCAGGCCGCGGCTCGCACCGGTGATGAGGACCGTACGGCCGGCCAGCGCGCCCGCGTCCGGCCGGCGGGTCCCGCCGCCCGGCGCGGGCCGGACGGCGTCGGCGAGCACCCCTGGTTCCGGGGTCCTGGCGGTTGTCATGGGGTGGCCCCGGACCGGGACTCCGTGGGTGGCACGGGTGGCGCGGGGAGTTTGCGGGCGAGGGTCAGGCCGTCGGCGACGGGCAGGAGGACGGATTCCACCCGGGAGTCGGCGCGTACGTGCTGGTTGAAGCGGTGGATTGCGTCCGCGTTCCCGGTGCGCCCGGGATCGGCCGCCTCGCCCCCGTACAGGACGTTGTCGCAGAGCAGGAGGCCGCCGGGCCGGACGCGGGGCACCAGGAGGTCCCAGTAGGTCCGGTAGCCGGGCTTGTCCGCGTCGAGGAAGACCAGGTCGATCCAGGGCTCCTCGGGGAGCCGGCGCAGTGTGTCCTGGGCGGGGCCGAGCCGTAGCTCGACGCGGTCGGCGACGCCTGCGGCCTGCCAGGCCCGGCGGGCGACGTCCGTCCACTCGGCGGACACGTCGCAGGTGATGACGGTGCCGCCCGGGGGCAGCGCGCGGGCGAAGGCCAGGGTCGAGTACCCGGTGAAGGTGCCCACCTCGACGACGGTCCGGGCGCCGCTGATCCGGGTGAGCAGGCTGAGGAACACGCTCTGCTCGTGCGGGATCTGCATCTCCGCGACACCGCCCAAGGCCCGCGTGGTGTCCAGGAGTTGCTGCTGGACGGGGTCGGGCGGTTCGGCCTGCGCGAGCAGGTAGTCGTAGAGGCCGGGGCTCATGGCGAGACTCTTGACGCGGTCGGTGGTGGTGGTCGGGTGGTTCACAGGAGTCCTTCCGTTCGGGGCGGCAGGCCGGCCGCCGTGTCCTCGGCCAGCCGGCGCAGCAGCTCGGGGGCTCGGAGCCGGAGGGCCTCGATGTCCTCCGCGTGGCCGGGCCGGGCGGGGGAGCCGGGCAGGCCGTGCACGGCGATGTCGCAGAGCACCTGGGCCAGTCGGCGCACGAGCTGGGAGGCGAAGGCCGAGGTGCACACGCGTTGTCTTCGTACGGCGAAGTAGGCGTCGTAGAGGTCGCGTTCGGCCGGTGACGGGCCGCGTCCCGGTGGCCGGCCGGCCTGCTGGAGCAGGGACGCGCCGTCCGGGACGAGCTTGCGGGCGACGCTCATGTGGATCCGGTGGTTGAGCCTGACGGCGCCGGTCAGCGGCAAGGCGGCGGTGTCCGGCAGGGCGGCCCGTACACGCTTCAGCAAGGACGGGATCGCTTCGTGGTCCGGGGCCCACTCACCGCTGAACGCCGGGTGATGGTCCGTCATGTCGGGCCGGACGGTGGCCGCGTACTGCTGGGCCGAGCAACTGCCCGCGTACAGGAACAGCACGGAGTAGAGGTCGTACAGCCCGGCGGCGGCGCGGATCGCGGCCGTCGGCGGTTCGGGTCCCGTGAGCGTCGACTCCAGGGCGTGCCGCAGCTGCTGCCATACGGCGAAGGCCGCGTGATGGCCCACGGCCCAGCGGTAGCGGGCGCGTCGGCGGGGATCCTCGGGGGCGAGGAGGGCGACGGGACGCGCTCCGCCGGCCGCCGCTCGTATCAGGCCCAGGTCGGTTTCGAGGAACTGCCCGCAGCGGGGCGGTCGTTGACGGCCGCCTCCGGGGCACGGGTCCGGTCGGGTGCCCGGTTCGGGGAGGGCGAGGGGCTCGACCAGACCGCGGGGAGTGGGGCCCGTGGCGGTGGGACAGCAGGGTGTGGTGGTGAGTTGGGGCATGCCGTGCTCCGGTGGGGACAGCGGTGGGGGGCATGGAGGGGCCGACCGGCGGTGCCGGGGACCCCGGTCAGGCGCGCCGGGCCGACCGGTCCAGGACGTCGGCCGCCCGGCGGATCTCCTCGTCCAGCGGGCGGTCCTGCTCGACGGGGGCACAGACTTCGGCGAGTCGGCCGACGAGCGCCGCGGTGCCGGGCGTCAGGGTGCGGGGGGTGAGGTGGGCGGCCTGGCGCAGGGCGACGCCGAGGGAGCCGTGCAGCAGGCGCAACAGGCGTGCCGTGTCAAGGGCGTTGAGGGCGGCCTGGGTGCCGAAGGGGATCACGTCCTGGTTGTGCAGATTGGTGGGCAGACTCTGCACGGACGCGGGGTGGGCGGCGCGCCGCATCGTCGCGACGACGGCGGTGGCGGCGATCTGCACGCCCTGGAGGGCGTGTTGACGTCCGGGATCGGGGGACAGCATGGGCGGCAGGCCCCCGTTGCGGTGCGGGTCGATCAGCAGGCCGAGCTGACGTTCCGCCAGATTGCCCAACTGGGTCGCGACCAGGGTGAGTTGATCGGCGGCGAAGGCGGCGGGCTGGCCGAAGAAGTTTCCGCCGTGCGCCACCAGGTCCCGGTCGGGGAAGAACAGCGGGTTGTCGCTGACGGAGTCCAGATCGTGGTGGACCACCTCGCGGGCGTGGTCGAGCGCGGCCCCGGCCGCCCCGATGAGCTGCGGGGTGCAACGCACGCTGTACGGCTCCTGGAGCGGCCGGGTGCCGGACGGGGCCAGGCCCGCCAGCCCGCGCCGCAGTTCCCGGCCCACCTGCACCGTCCCGGGGTGGCCGAAGGCGTCCAGGAGCTCCGGTGCGAGGAAGTCCGGCGCCGCGCCCAGGACGTCGATGAGGGCGGCGGAGAGCAGGACGGCGACGGTCCGGGACCGGGCGAGCGACGCCGAGGCGAGAGCCGCCGCCGCGGCCGTCAGGGACGTGCCGTTGACGAGGGCGAGAGCGTCCCGCCCGTCGAGGGCGACCGGCGCCAGACCGCACTCGGCCAGCGCGTCGGCCGCGGACATGACACGGCCGTCGACATACGCGCGGCCCTCCCCGCTCAGCGCCCGGGCGACATACGCCAACGGGACGAGATCCCCGCTGGCGCCCAGCGAGCCCAACCGGGGCACCGCCGGGGCGAACCCGGTGCCCAGCGCGGCGGTCAGGGCGTCGACGACGTCGAGCGACACCCCGGAGTGCCCCTTGCACAGGGACCTCAGCCGCACCAGCATCGTGGCCCGCACGACACCCGGGTCCAGATCGGGACCCTGGCCCGCGGTCAGATGGGCCAGCACGTTGGCGCACTGGTCGGCCGCCTTCGACCGCCCGGGGAAGGTGACCAGCGGCCCGAAGCCGGTCGTCGCCCCGTACACCGGACGCCCGTCGGCCATCCGGCGCAGGGCGAACTCATGGCAGCCGGCGACGCGTTGCCGTACCTCAGGCTCCACCACGAGACGCAACGGGCCCTCGGCGGCCCGCTCCAACTCGGCGAAGGACAACGGCGGCCCGACCGGGAAGCGGAGCTCGGACGGTGCGATCGTGGACATGGGGCGTCTCCTGGGTGATCCGCAGGTACGGCGGGGCGTGGCGAAGCCGCAGAGAGGTCGGATCGGAGCGGTCCCCGGCGCAGCGTTCGAGGCCAGACTGCCCGCGCGGTCTCCGCACCGCCTGTCCGCCGCGCTGTTCGGGTGAGCCCGCCACCGGTCACGCGCGCCGTACATAGGCCGTGCGCGATGCGAACCGGGAGACCGCGGATGCGCGGAGGTCGACAGCCACCGTGCCGACGAGATGCCGTCGCGGCAACGGCCGGGGCCGCCACCCCCCACAGGAGAGGCCCCGGCCGTCGCGCGGCACGGGCCGCGCGGCGGCCCGTACTCTCTACAGCGTCAGGAGTGCGTTTTCTGTCACACCGCGGGTCCCGAGCAGGTAGTTGCGGGTTGTACGGACATGGACGAGCAGCGGTTTCAGGTCGTAACGTGCCTTTCGCGCCGGACGGCGGCGACCGACAAAATTCGAGGGACCACGTGCTGGGGGACGACGCGGAGCTGACCGCCGCGGTGCTTGCGGCACAGGACGGGGACGAGACCGCGTTCCGGACTGTGTACCGCACGGTGCACCCACGGCTGCTCGGATACGTACGGACGCTCGTCGGCGAACCCGACGCCGAGGACGTCGCGTCCGAGGCCTGGCTCCAGATAGCCCGTGACCTGGACCGTTTCAGCGGGGACGCGGACCGCTTCCGGGGCTGGGCGGCCCGCATCGCGCGCAACCGCGCCCTGGACCACATACGGATGCGCGGGCGCCGGCCCGCGATCGGCGGCGACGAGACCGAGCTGGCCGGCCGCGCCGCCGAGTCCGACACGGCCGACGAGGCCATCGAGGCGCTGGCCACCGACCGCACTCTCTCCCTCATCGCCCAGCTCCCGCAGGACCAGGCCGAGGCCGTCGTCCTGCGGGTGGTGATGGGCCTCGACGCCAAGACCGCCGCGGAGACCCTCGGCAAGCGGCCCGGCGCCGTCCGCACGGCCGCGCACCGCGGTCTGAAACGCCTCGCCGAACTGCTCGGCGGCGACCCGGAAACGGCCGCGGCCCTCGACGCCCTGCCGCCCCAGCGAGAACCGCGCGACCACGCGGTGACGTCCGCCACTGTGACGCATACGCGCACGCGGACGCAGAAGGACATGTGATGGCCGACGAGCGCTCCGCTGTGCCGGGGGACACCCCCCGGACCCCCGGCCGATGGCTGGACCGCGAAACCGCTGAACTCCTGCTGCGCGGCGAGTCCCTCGAAGCCGTCGACCCGGCCGCCCGCGACCAGGCCGAACGGCTCGCCAGGACCCTCGGCGCGCTGTCCGTGGAACCCACCTCCGCCAAGGCCGAACTCCCGGGCGAGGAAGCCGCGTTGGCCGCGTTCCGGGCCGCGCGCGCGGACGCCGACGCGGAACGGACCGCCCTCGGCGGGCCCGGCCGCGCGCACCCCTCCGACGCCGGGCTGATCCGGCTCGGACGGCCCGAGGGGACCGTACGCGAACCGCGGCTCGGCACATCCGCGCGGTTCGCGCTGACCGCCGCGCTCGCCGTCGGACTGGCCGGCGGGGTCGCCGCCGCGGCCGGTACCGGAGTCCTGCCGTCGCCGTTCGACGACCCGGCGCCCGCCGCCTCGCTCTCCGCCGCCGCGACCCCGGACCACCCGCTCGTCCCGCCCTCGCCCAGCGACACCCCCGGCTCCGGCACCCCCTCGGCGGGCGACGGCACGGCCGGCTCCGACGACTCCTCCGGCGAGGCGGCCGGCGGCGGCACGGACCGCACCCCCGCCCCCGGCACCGGCGACGACGAGTCCGCGCACTCCGGCGGCTGGTGGAACGCGGTCGCCTCGTCCTGCCGTGCCGTGCGCGACGGCAAGTCCCTGGCACCCGGCCGCAAGCGCACCCTGGAGGGCGCGGCGGGCGGCACCTCCCATGTGTGGACGTACTGCCAGGGCGTGCTCAAGAAGACCGGCGGCACCCAGGGCGGCGACGGCAAGAGCGGCGGCTCCCAGGGCGGCGACCAGAACGGCCCCGGCGGCGGACAGGGCGACGCGGGCGACCAGGGCGGCGGCCAGGGCGGTGACGGCGAGGGGAACGGGGACATGGCCCCGATCGCCCCGGGCGGCGGCAACGCGGGCGGCGGAAACAGCGGCGGCGGTGGCGGCGGCCACAACGGCAACGGCGTGATCGCCACCCCCCGCCCCTCCGCCTTCACCCCGCTCGCCCGGCAGACCCCGGCCGCCCCCGCGCACACCACCGCGGCCACCGGGACACCGACGCCCGCACCGACGTACAGCACCCTCTGACCTGCGCATTCGCCCGGCTCGGAACTTTTTTCGCGCGGGGTGTGACGTTTTCGGCCCCCGTGGCGCAGTACTGAGTGAGCCGACTGGTCATCGGCCGTCGCACAGAGCCGGGGTTCCCCCCGTACCTACGGCTCGTGCACTCGGCGCGGGCGGGACACGTTCCCCCGGTCCCGCCCGCGCCCCGCACACCTCACTCGTGGACGACGACCTTGTCGCCGGTCCGCACCTGCGCGAACAGACTCTCGATCGCCGCCTCGTCCCGTACGTTGACGCAGCCGTGCGAGCCGCCCGCGTAACCCCGGGCCGAGAAGTCGTAGGAGTAGTGCACCGCCTGGCCGCCGCTGAAGAACATCGCGTACGGCATGGGGGAGTGGTACAGCGTGGACACCCAGTCCCGTGCCTTCCAGTAGACGTGGAAGACGCCGTCGCGGGTCGGGGTGTACTGCGCGCCGAACCGGACCGACATCGTCGACACCGTCCGGCCGTCGATCATCCAGCGCAGGGTGCGGGTCGTCTTGTCGATGCACAGCACCCGGCCGGTCAGACAGCGCGGGTCGGGCGGGCCGGCCGGCTGGCCGCCCATCAGATACAGGTCCCACTTGCCGGGCTCGTGCGTCATGCCCAGCAGCCGCCGCCAGGTGACCTGGTCGGTCGCGCCGGTCCTCGGCAGCCCGCGCTTGCCCTGGAAACCGGCGACGGCCTGCTCGGTGAGGTCGTCGTAGGTCCCGGTCGGCCCGTCGAAGAGCCAGTCGACCTGCCGCAGCCGCGCCTGTAGTTCCCGCACGCCCGAGCCGCTGTCGCCGCGCGACCACAGGACGTTCGCGGCGCGGGTGGGACCGGGTGTGCTCGGCGTGGCCGAGGGACTGGCCTTGGCGCCCGGCAGTTCGATGCGCACCGGCAGATGGTGTCTGCCGTCCGCGTCCGTGCCCTCCACCGTGCAGCCGGACACCGCCAGCAGGGCGGACAGGGCCGCCGTGGCGACGATCGCTCTCCCCATACCCGTAGTACGCATCCCGGACCCCCGCCGTCTCACCGGTGTCACCCGGACACGTACCCCCGGACGACGGACCGCGAACGGCGCGGCATCGTGTGGCGACCGGAGGTGCCCACCACGGCACGCGAGCCGCGGTCCGGCCCGCTCGATCTCCCCGTGGACCTCCTCCCCGACGGCGAGGGCCCACAGCCCCGCCCCCGTGGCACACTCGTGCTCATGTTCGGTGTCATAGACCTCCCCACCTACCTCGCCGGCCTGGTCCTGATCGTTCTGCTGCCCGGCCCCAACTCGCTGTACGTCCTCTCGGTCGCCGCTCGGCGCGGGACCCGGGACGGGTACACCGCCGCCGCCGGTGTGTGGTGCGGGGACACCGTGCTGATGACGCTCTCCGCCGCCGGGGTCGCCTCGTTGTTGCAGGCCAACGCCGTGCTGTTCGGGATCGTGAAGTACGCGGGGGCCGGGTATCTGACCTGGCTGGCGTTCGGCATGCTGCGGGCCGCGTGGGCGATGTGGCGGACCCGGAAGGAGCGGGCGGCCATGACGGCGGCTCCCGCCGCGGAGGTCGCCGACGAGCGGCCGTACCGGCGTGCCTTCGTCGTGAGTCTCTTCAACCCGAAGGCGATTCTGTTTTTCGTCGCCTTCTTCGTGCAGTTCGTCGACCCGGGGTACGCCTATCCGGCGCTGTCGTTCGTCGTGCTCGGCGCCTTCGCGCAGCTGGCGAGCTTCCTCTACCTCAGTGCGCTGATCTTCGGCGGGACCCGGCTGGCGTCGGCCTTCCGGCGGCGCAGGCGGCTCGCGGCGGGGGCGACCTCGGCGGCGGGCGCGCTGTTCCTGGGCTTCGCGGTGAAGCTGTCGCTGGCCAGCTCGGTCTGACCGGATCTAACCGGATCCAGCCGGATCTAGCCGAGGCCCAGCCGGTCCGCGTACCGCGCGAGGCCGTCCTGCGTGCTGCCCGCCCAGCCGACGTAGCCGTCGGGGCGGATCAGGAAGAGGCCCGTGCCGTACGTCTCGACGGCCGGGCCCGCCACGACGGGGACCGCGGCGGGGACGGCCGCCGGGGGCTTGGTGTCCAGGGCCAGCAGGGTCCAGTGCGGGCCGCGGAAGGCGTCGAAGAGGCGGACGCCGTCGAGCGTACGGTCCGGGGCGCGGTCGCCCGCCCGGAGCGCGTCCTCGGGCAGGCCCGTGCGGGTGTCCACCGAGAGCGAGCCGTTCCGGTAGCCGAGGCCGAGCTGCTGGGTGGCCCGGCCGCGCCGCACCTCGCCCCGGTGGACCCCGGTGGAGACGCCGAGCATGTCGGCCGCGTTGGGCAGCCGCTCCTCCTCGTAGGTGTCGAGCAGCGACTCGGGGGCGCCCTCGCGCAGTACCGCGCCGAGCTTCCAGCCGAGGTTGTAGGCGTCCTGGACGCTGGTGTTGAGGCCCTGGCCGCCGGCCGGCGAGTGGACGTGGGCCGCGTCCCCGGCGAGGAAGACCCGCCCGGCGCGGAAGCGGTCGGCGAGCGCGGCGCGCGGCCGGAAGTCGGAGGCCCAGCGGAGTTCGGTCACGGCCTCGGGGGCGAGGTGGGTGCGGGCGGCCACGGTCTCGCGGATGCCGTCGAGCGTGAGGTCTATGGCGGTGCCCTCCGGGAACTGGGCGACGACCTGGAAGTCCTCGGTGCCGGCCAGCGGGAACACCGCGAGGAAGCCGGTGTCCCCGTGCGGTGGGAAGACGTGCACGTTGTCGCGGTCGAGGCCGGTGATCCGGACGTCGGCCACCAGCATCGGGTTCGGGTCGACGGTCTCGCCGGTCATGCCGATCCCCAGGGTCCGCCGGACGACGGAGCGACCGCCGTCGGCGGCCACCACGTACCGGGCGCGGACCGGCCCGCCGGAGGCGAACTCGACGGTCACGCCGTCCCGGTCCTGGGCGAGGCCGGTGACCTCGCGGCCGAAGGCCACCGTCGCGCCCAGCTCAGCCAGCCGCGCGGACAGGATCTCCTGGGTGCGCCACTGCGGCACCATCCACGGGGCGCCGTACGGGGTGTCGGGGTCGGTCTCGGACGGCTCGAACATCCGGTGCTCGCCGACCTTGCGGCCGTCCTTCCAGACGGCGCCGACCGGGTAGGCGCCGCCCTGCGCGAGGATCGCGTCGATCACGCCGAGGTCGTCGAAGACCTCCAGCGTGCGCGGCTGGATGCCCTTGCCGCGTGAGCCGGGGAACAGCGCGTCCGCCTTCTCCACGACCAGCGCGTCCACTCCGCGCCGGGCCAGGTCGATGCCGAGGGCGAGGCCGGTGGGGCCGGCGCCGACGATCAGTACATCGGTGTGGGTTGTCATGATCCTCATCTCCTTAACGCTGTTAAGTGGCGATGGACAGCAGGGTGCCCTTAACACCGTTAAGCTGTCAAGCTGTCGAGCGTGAGTACGGAACGACGCATCCCCCTGGACCGCAAACGGGTCGCCGACACCGCCCTGAAGGTGCTGAACGAGGCCGGCCTCGACGGGCTGTCCCTGCGCGCCATCGCCAAGGAACTGGGCGTCAAGGCGCCCGCCCTGTACTGGCACTTCAAGGACAAGCAGGCGCTGCTCGACGAGATGGCGACGGAGATGTACCGCCGGATGGTCGCCGACGCCCCGCCGGCACCCGAGGACACCTGGCAGGAACGGCTGCTGAAGTCCAACCGCGGACTGCGCGCCGCACTGCTCTGCTACCGCGACGGCGCCAAGGTCTTCAGCGGCTCACGCTTCACCGGCACCCTGCACGCCGTGCAGATGGAGGACACCCTGCGCGTCTTCACCCAGGCCGGATTCACCCTCGCCCAGGCGGTCCGCGCGACCTCCACGTCGTACCTCTACACGATCGGCTTCGTCAGCGAGGAACAGGGCGTCCAGCCACTCCCGGACGAACGCCGCGAGGGCTACAGCACGGACGAACGCGCCCGCCGGCTGGCCGACTTCCCCCTGTCGGCCGCGGCGGGCGCGGAGATCTTCCAGGACTACGGCCGCCACTTCGAGGAGGGACTCGACCTGGTGCTCGCGGGTATCGAGGCCCGGTTCAGGAGCGGCTGAGGCCGTTGCGGATGGCGCGGGTGAGGATGGGCGGGAGGGGATCGACGGGAGGGGATCGGCGGGGAAGCGGCGGGCGCGGGGCGAGACGTGTCGTGTCGCGGCGGATCGGGGGCGTGGTCCGCGAGCGCCCGGACGTGGTCCGTGCCGGTCCGTACCCCGCGAGGCGGGACGGGGGCGTCTGTGTGCCCTTCCTGTGCTGCGGCCGGCATTTCGAGGAGGGGCTGGACCTGGTGCTGGCGGGTATCGAGGCGCGGTTCAGGAGCGGCTGAGGCTGTTGCGGATGGTGCGGGTGAGGATGGGTGGCAGGAGGTCGGCGGCGAAGCGGCGGGCCCGGGCTGCTGCGTGGTGGCGGGGCGGGGGTGTGGCGCGGGGGCGACCGGACGTGGTCTGTGCCGTGCGGTGCGCGTAGCGGGACGGGGGGAAGGGGGGTGCCTGCATGCCCTTCCTGGACTTCAGGCGGATGATGCGGTGGCCGGCGGCCTGCTGGACGCTGAGGTCGCAGTCCTCGCGCCCGCGCACCATCGCCAGCAGTTCGTCCTGCACCGGGCCCGGGTCCTCCCAGGTGCCGTAGAGCTTCTGGGTGCT
The DNA here is from genome assembly GCF_044768565.1 of Streptomyces sp. NPDC091280. NCBI lineage: Bacteria > Bacillati > Actinomycetota > Actinomycetes > Kitasatosporales > Streptomycetaceae > Streptomyces > Streptomyces sp. NPDC091280. Next base: position 628,590 of record NZ_JBIVUZ010000001.1, on the reverse strand, counting down.
CAGGCAGATCGGGCGCAGGCCCCTGGTGAGCACCGCCTCCCAGACGGCCACGGAGACGCCGGGCGTGTGTTCGGAGCGGAAGTCGTCCAGGACCACGATCCCGCCGGGCAGCAGCGTCTCGCGGGCCGCGCCGATGTCGTCGCGGACGTGCTCGTACAGGTGCGAGGCGTCTATGTGGACGAAGCGGCAGCTGGCCGGGGCGACCTCCTCCGGCACGATGCTGCTGGGGCCCTTCAGGACCCGGGGCAGGGTGTCGTGGAAGGCGAGGTAGTTCTCCTCGAAGACCCGCTGCGTCAGCGCGCTGTACGACTTCGTCGACTCGGCCTGGTTGGCGTCGTCCTGGGCGTCGCCCTCGAAGAGGTCGCAGACCGTGAAGCGCTCACCGTCCCCGCTGTGCCGGCCGAGGCAGATCGCGCTCTTGCCCATGTACACCCCGACCTCCAGCAGATCGCCCTTCGTCCCCGCGGCTTCCTGCCGGTCCAGGAACCATTCGAAGAGCACCTGGTCGAGAACGGGGAACCAGCCGGGTACGTCGTCGAGCCGGCGGGGCGGTCGTATCGTGCCTGGTACGGGGGTCATCGTGGAGAACACTCCCTGGCAGGGACGGGCTCGCCTGGTTGAGCCCGTGCGGGACACCCCAGCATCTGCCCAGCGGCGCCCGCCCAAACGGGCCTTCAGGTGAACGCCGGGCCAATTCCTGTACGCCCGTTGTGCGGAGGCGCGGAAGGGGCGCCCGGAATTCTCGGGCGCCCCTTTTCGTTTCCACGCGGCATTTCGCGCGGCATTCCGCGGGCGGTCAGCCGCGCGGTGTCGACAGCAGCGTGCGCAGCTTCGGTGTCAGCCGGTTCTCGACCACGCGGTTCAGCGCGTACGCGAGCAGCAGCATGGTGAAGACGGTGAGCACGATGGTCGCGTACGACGGAATTCCCAGCGACCGGTGGTAGGCCTTTATCACGACCCAGCCCAGATGTTCGTGAACGAGATAGAACGGATATGTCAGCGCGCCCGCGACCGTCAGCCAGCGCCAGTTCGCCCAGCGCATCCAGCCCAGGGCGATGGCGGCGACCGCGACATAGCCGAAGGTGACGACCAGGATGATTCCCCAGGCGGAACGGTTGGAGAAGGCCGTGTCGTTGGGCGTGTGCCACAGCCGGGCCACCGCGTAGTGCTGGCCGATCAGCCAGCTGACGGCGACGATGCCCCACGCGTACGCGTCCTTGCGGTCGCGGTGCACGAGGTAGAGGCCGACGCCGCCGATGAAGTACGGCGCGTACTCCGGCATCAGGACGATGTCCAGCAGCGGCGACTTGGCGCCCTGGGTGATCGCCGCCGCGAGCGTCCAGCCCGCGCAGAACATGATCACGCGCCGCCGGTTCGCGCCGGGCAGCACGACGCACAGGGCGAACAGGGCGTAGAAGCGGATCTCCGCCCACAGCGTCCAGCACACCCCGAGCACCCGGTCGACACCCAACGGCATTTGCAGCATCGTCAGGTTGACCAGGACGTCGCTCGGCGCGGCGGCCTTGTACGCCACCATCGGCAGCGCGAAGACGCCGGTGATGATGAGGATCGCCGCCCAGTACGCGGGCAGCAGCCGGGAGGCGCGGGAGGCGAAGAAGGAGCGCAGCGGGCGGCCCCAGCCGCTCATGCAGATGACGAAGCCGCTGATCACGAAGAACACCTGCACACCCAGGCAGCCGTACGAGAACAGCGTGTGCAGGGTGGGGAACTGGTGTCTGGGCGAGGTGCCCCACGCCTGGACGACCTCGCCGTCACGGCCGCCGTAGTGGTAGGCCGCCACCATCAGCGCGGCGATCAGGCGCAGCCCGTCCAGGGCGCGGAGGCGGGTCTCCCGGCGTTTGGGGGGCTGCGGCGGCTCGGCCGGCGGCAGCTCCTCGGTGGTCGGCGGCAGTTCGGCGCGGACCACGGTGGCCGTCGGGTTCTCCCGCGTGTCCGCGGGCGTGTCGATCACAAGGTTCCCCTCGGTCTGACTCAGCTGGATCACAGCACACTAGTCCGACATCCGGGCGGGTTTGCGCGCTCGCCGCGACCCTTCGTCACCCCGTCCGCGGCCGTTCATCCAGGCTTCGCCTGCCCGTACCCAACCTTGTCGCGTCCCCGCCACGACGGGCGTGTAGGGCCTACGGCACGACGGCGGGCCGACCCCCCGAGGAGCCGGCCCGCCGTCGTGCCGTAGGGCCCCCGCGTCAGCGGCTCACGCCCCGCTTCAGCAGGCGGGCGCGGCGGGCCACCCGGCGCACGGTCGCGTTGCGCGGGATGAACGCGAGCTGGGCCGGTACCGCGCCGGGCAGCGCCAGCGAGGTGAGGCGCTTGCGCTTGAAGTAGCGCCAGCTGTGCCCGTCGAGCCGCCGGGTCAGATAGGCCTCGGCGGCCGGGCGCAGGTTCGGGTAGATCTTCGGCTGCATCGCGTAACCGACCGCCCGCACAAGCTCGTTGAGCACCGCGACGGCCATGCCCTCGCGCTGGTCGGTGACCGCCGCGCGGTTCGTCAGCTCGGGCACCAGCGCGTCGACGATCGTCACCGGCACCCGGTTGCTGTTCTCGTACGGCGTCAGCCGGTCCAGCAGCGTCGACGTGCCGGTGCGGGCGACCGGCAGGCCGTACAGCGCGCTCGCGGTGAGCAGCGCGGTGGAGAAGCAGCCGACGACCAGGGCGGGCCGCAGCCGCTGGTAGAGCACCTCGGCGAGGACCGGGGTGTCGAGGACCGTGAGGTCGACGCCGAGCTTCTCCGCCTCCAGCTCCAGCGCGCGCGACCAGCGGGCCGGTGCCGAGGGGTGCGGCTTGAACACCACGCGCGTGTGGCCGAGTTGGACCACGCCCTTGAGCATCCGGACGTGCAGGTCCTCTTCCTCCTCGGCGGTGAGGATGTCGAGCGCGGAGAGGTACTGGCCCAGCAGCAGGGCGGGTTGGTCGGGCAGCGGGGGCAACTCGTCTGCGGTGTCGCCGAGTTCGGCCAGCACCTTGACGAAGGCGTCGGTCGGGACGATCTCCGGCGGCACGCCGAACTCGGTGAGCAGCAGCGGGGTGAGGTCCGGGACCAGGTCGAGGTGGAGCAGCCGGTCCACCCGGGTGCCGACCAGCGGGTCGATCTTGTTGCGGGTCGGGCCGTAGCTCATCAGGCCGTCGGCGTAGACGGTGACGGGGGCGCCGGTGAAGATCTGGCAGACGCCGAGCGCCGGGTTGACCTGGATCGACTCGACGATCAGCTCCACGTCGTCGTCGCCGAGGTTCCACAGCAGCCGCAGATGGCGCTCCCACAGCGGGACGTCGTCCGGGCGGGGGGCCCAACCGCCGGGGTGGAAGGGGGAGATGGTCTCGTTCCACGACAGCAGGTCGTCGAAGCGCTCGCGCAGCCGCTCGAAGCCGGGGGCCTCGTCCAGTCCCGGGGTGGTCTCGGGGGTCGCCGCGTTGTTGCAGACCAGGAGGATGCGCCGGTCGGCGGGGCGGAAGCAGTCGGAGTCGAGGGCGGCGGCCAGCGTGGCGGTGCCGTACAGCGTCGACGCCAGGAAGATCTGGGTCCTCACGCGGCGGCCCCCGCGGCGGCGGGACGGCGGCGCAGTCGGCGCAGCCTCGTCGCGCGCTGGATGTCCATGGAGTCGAGCGCCTCGTCCACCACGTCCTGTGGCATGCGTCGCAGGGCGACGGCGCTCATCGACTTCAGTTTTCTCGCCACCGCGGGCTCGAACCTTTCGATGGATCCCAGATGATGGGAAATGATTGCGCAGTATGTACGGACGGCCTTGGGGAGCAGTTTGTCCGCGTCCCGGTCCTGGGCGGTCTCCTCGATGACCTGGTCGAACGCGCGGATGAAGTCGAGCTGGCGGACATCCCCGATCTGCGTCAGGGAGGAGGCGACCCCGCGCCGGTAGAAGACCCCGAGCAGGCTCACCGCGGCGAACGACTCCGCCTCCCGGTGCAGCTTCCAGATCCACGGCCGGTCCTCGGCCGTGCGCAGCCCGTCGGTGAAGTGGAGCAGTCCGCGGTCGACCAGCCGGCGGTGGTAGACCCCGGCCCAGGCGTAGGCGTAGTCGACGGAGGTGGACCGGTCGGCGGGCAGGATCGCCTCGCGCGGATTCATCACGACCCCGCGCCTGCCGTGCGGCATCCGCTGGATCGTGCGGGCCCGCGCGGTGCACTGGACATGGTCCGTGCGCACGAAGTCGCAGCCCAACTCCTCGATGGCGTGCACCAGTTGGGGGAAGTAGCCGGGGGCGAGCCAGTCGTCCCCGTCGAGGAACGTCAGGTACTCCCCCCGGGCCTTGTCGATCCCGGTGTTGCGCGCGGTCGCCAGTCCTCCGTTCTTCTCGTGTCTGACATACACCGCGCCTGGCAACTCGCGCTCCGCGCGCGCGAGAATGTCGGGTGTCCCGTCGCGCGAGCAGTCGTCGACGAGAATGAATTCGAAGTCCGCGCGCGCGTTCGCGCGCAGACTCCTGAGGGTGTCTGGCGCGTATTGCTGCACGTTGTAGAACGGCACGATGACGGAGAGCTTGACCACGGGAGCGACGTTAGGCGGCAGCCCGGCATCCGTCTTTACTGTCACCTTGATTTTGGGTGAACGAAACATGGCGAACCTGTGTACCGGGTTTTATTCAGGCCCGTTCCTGTGCCGGTTCGCCATTCGGCGTTGTGCTGTTAACCGTTTGTTGCCCTCGGGTTGGGCCGAGCAACGGAATGGCTTCCTAGCGTCTTCGGTGTGCCAGCAAGTGCAACGCAGACCCTGCGAGTCGCCGTCCTCGCGGATTCCGACACCCGGTGGAAATGGGGTTCGCTCACCGCGAATCGCATCGCTCCGCCGAATTCGGACATCTCTCTGGACGGATACCTCCTGCGGGGTCGTGCCACCCCGACAGCCCGCCAGCTGAAGGAAGTCGGCGTCACCGCGGACTCCCTCCGCGAGGTGACCGCCGTCGAGTTCCTGCGCGCGATGGAGCGGAGCCCCGAGGACCAGTACGACATCCTCGTCCTCTCCCTCGTCGGCGGCGGGGTCCAGGCGATGCTGCACGGTCTGGCACGGACCTGGCACGGACGCGCCGAGCGGCCCGTCGTCGTCACCGGCTATGTCGGAGTCGTCTACGAGAAGCTCGCGGACGGCCTGCTGCTGCGGCACGGCGCGGACCTCGTGCTCGCCAACTCCCGCCAGGACGCGGACCGTTTCCGCGAGGTCTACGACGGCGTCGGCGCCGACTCCTCGGCGGTCACCGAGGTCGCCCTGCCGTTCCTCGGCGGGGACACCTACACCGGCCGGCAGGACCCGTACACCGTGGTGTTCGCGGTGCAGCCCTCGGTGCCCGACAACCGCCGCGACCGCGCCTACCTGCTCGACCGGGCGATCCGGCACGCCCGGCTGCACCCGCACCGCGAGGTGCTGCTCAAGCTGCGCTCCAAGCCCGGCGAACACACCACGCACATCGAGGAGTTGCCCTACCAGAAGCTGGTCCAGGGCAAGGACCTGCCCGCCAACTTCCGCCTGGTGTACGGGCACATGGGCGAAGTCCTCGACCGCACCGACCTCCTGGTGACCATCAGCTCCACGGCCGCCCTGGAGTCCCTGCACCGCCGTATCCCCACCGTCGTGCTGACCGACCTCGGCATCCGCGAGGGCCTCGGCAACCACCACTTCGTGGGCTCCGGGTGCCTCGCCTCCTGGGAGCAACTGGACGCCGGGTACGAGCCGGTGCCGGACGCCGGGTGGGTGGCCCGACAGGGCGTCATGGCCGGCGACGGCGTCGGGGGCGGGTCGTACGAGACGGCCTTCGACGCGGCCCGCGAGCGCATCGCCAAGCTGCTGGCCGCCGCCGACATGCCCGCCCTCACCCCCTACTACACCCCCGAGACCGCCCCCGGCTATCTGCCCGGCATCCTCGCCCGCCACCACCTCGGCCCGGACGGCACCCCGCTGCCCGGCGCCCCGGCCGCGGACCGGGCGCCCGGACCCGTCCGGCAGATCGTCCGCCGGGCCGCCCGCGGCGCCTACCGCCACGGCGTGCAGCGCGTGGCGCCCGTCATCCGCCGGATGGGGGAGCTGTGAACGTCAGGATTCCCGCTCAAGGAGTAGAGCCCATGTCCAACCCGCAAGCGGGCCAAGGCGCTTCGGTGCGCCGGGTGCTCGCGGTGATCCCCGCGCGCGGCGGCTCCAAGGGCGTCCCCGCCAAGAACCTCGCGCCGGTCGGCGGAGTGCCGCTGGTGGCCCGCGCGGTGCGCGAGTGCCGCGCCAGCCGACTGGTCACGGACGTCGTGGTCTCCACCGACGACCAGGCCATCGCCGCCGCCGCCCGCCAGGCCGGCGCCGAGATCGTCCTGCGCCCGGCCGCCATCGCCGGCGACACGGCCACCTCCGAGGCCGCCGTCCTGCACGCGATGGACGCCCACGAGGCCCTGCACGGCGCGCCCGTGGACGTCGTCCTGCTGGTGCAGTGCACCAGCCCCTTCATCGTCCGCGAGGATGTCGACGGCATCGTCAACGCGATCGTCGCGAACGGCGCCGACACCGCGCACACGGTGGCCCCCTTCCACGGCTTCGTGTGGCGCGACGCCGACGACGAGGCGACGGCGGTCGTCGAGCCGACCGCCACCGGCCAGGTCGGCGGCGCCACCAAGGTCGCCAACCCCCCTGTCACCAGCGGCGGTTACGGCGTCAACCACGACAAGTCCTTCCGCCCGCGCCGCCAGGACCGCCCCCAGGACTTCCTGGAGACCGGCGCCGTCTACGGCATGGACGCGGCCGGCTTCCGCAAGGCCGGCCACCGCTTCTTCGGCCGCACCGAACTCGTCCGGACCGACCCCGCACGGGTGTTGGAGATCGACGACCCCCACGAGCTCGCGCGGGCACGGGCGTTGGCCCCGCTCTTCGACGCGGACCGCCCCGGCTCGCTCCCGACCGCCGACGACATCGACGCGGTCGTACTCGACTTCGACGGCACCCAGACCGACGACAGGGTGCTGATCGATTCCGAGGGAAGGGAGTTCGTCTCCGTACACCGCGGAGACGGGCTCGGCATCGCGGCGCTGCGCAGGAGCGGCCTGAAGATGCTCATCCTGTCCTCGGAGCAGAACCCGGTAGTGGCCGCCCGCGCACGGAAGTTGAAACTCCCCGTGCTGCACGGCATCGACCGGAAGGACCTCGCACTCAAGCAGTGGTGCGAGGAGCAGGGCATCGCGCCGGAGCGCGTGCTCTACGTCGGCAACGACGTCAACGACCTCCCGTGCTTCGCCCTCGTGGGCTGGCCCGTGGCGGTCGCGAGCGCCCACGACGTCGTACGCGGCGCCGCACGCGCGGTCACCACCGTGCCCGGCGGCGACGGCGCTGTCCGAGAGATCGCCAGCTGGATCCTCGGCCCCTCTCTCGATTCCCTCACCAAGTAAGGAAACCCGCTGTCATGAGCATCAACTCCCGTCTGCGCCAGTTCGGTTCGAAGACCGCCGGCCCCGGCCACCCCGTCTACGTCGTCGGCGAGATCGGCATCAACCACAACGGTGAGCTGGAGAACGCCTTCAAGCTGATCGACGCCGCCGCCGAAGCCGGCTGCGACGCCGTCAAGTTCCAGAAGCGCACCCCGGAGATCTGCACCCCGCGCGACCAGTGGGACATCGAGCGGGACACCCCCTGGGGCCGTATGACCTACATCGACTACCGCCACCGCGTGGAGTTCGGCGAGGACGAGTACCGCCAGATCGACGAGTACGCCAAGAGCAAGAACATCGACTGGTTCGCCTCCCCGTGGGACACCGAGGCCGTCGCCTTCCTGGAGAAGTTCGACGTCCCCGCCCACAAGGTCGCCTCCGCGTCCCTCACGGACGACGAGCTGCTGCGTGCCCTCCGCGCGACCGGCCGCACGGTCATCCTCTCCACCGGCATGTCCACCCCGAAGCAGATCCGCCACGCGGTCGAGGTCCTCGGCTCGGACAACATCCTGATGTGCCACGCCACTTCGACCTACCCCGCGCAGGCCGAGGAGCTCAACCTCCGCGTCATCAACACCCTCCAGGCCGAGTACCCGAACGTGCCGATCGGCTACTCCGGCCACGAGACGGGCCTCCAGACCACCCTCGCCGCGGTCGCCCTCGGCGCCACCTTCGTCGAGCGCCACATCACCCTCGACCGCGCCATGTGGGGCTCGGACCAGGCCGCCTCCGTCGAGCCGCAGGGCCTGACCCGCCTGGTCCGCGACATCCGCACCATCGAGGCCTCCCTCGGCGACGGCGTCAAGAAGGTCTACGAGTCGGAGCTCGGCCCGATGAAGAAGCTGCGCCGCGTCAACGGCGTGGTCGCCGAGGCGGAGATCGCCGCCGCGGCGGGCGAGCCGGTCTCGGTCTGAATGTGAGCTGAGTCATCAAGCCCCACTTACGGTCACGGGACGGTCGTACGACAATGAGCCCTCGCGCCGGCACCGCCGGCCTCACCCCCCACACTCTCGCGTTCGTGGAGAGTCCGGTACAGCTGCTGAACGTGCTGGAGTGGGCGCACCTGCGTGCGCCCAGGGCCGAGGAGGCACCCGGCGGGGGGCTCACCCTCGTGGTCCTGTCCCCGACCGACCCGATGACCCGCGGCCAGTTGCGCCGCATGGCCGAACTGGCCCGCGACGAGGGCCACACCGTGCGCTGGGAGGAGGCGCGGGGCGGACCCGCGGCTCCCTTCCAGACCGTCGGCGGCCTGACCCGGCTGCTGCGCAGGGCGGACCGGATCGTCATGGGAGACCCGTTCTCCCGCTACGTACAACTCCTCCTGACGATCACCAGCGCACGTGACCTGGTGGTCGTCGACGACGGTACGGCGACGATGGAGTTCGTCGCCCAACTGGCCAGCGGAGAACGCCTGGTGCGCTGGCACCGCAAGGGCGGCCGGCAGGGCCCCCGCGACCTGATCTTCGCCCCGGTGTCCTCCGCGGCCCGCCGCCGCCTGACGCCGGGCACCCGCCGCCGGGTGGAGATCTTCTCCTCCATGCCGATCGATTCCCCGCCCGAGGGCGTCACGATCACCGCGAACGAGTTCGCGTGGACCCGCGCCACCTTCGGCCCGCCCCGCATCACCAAGGGCGCCGACATGGTCGGAACATCCCTGGTCGAAACGGGAGTTGTCGACGCCGACCGCTACCTGGAGGCGGTCACCGCGCTCGCCAAGACCCACGGCGCGACGCGTTACTTCGCCCACCGCCGCGAGTCGACGGAGAAACTCCACCGCCTGGCGGTCGAGACGGGCCTGGAGATCGTCCGCCCGGACCTCCCTCTCGAACTGATCGCCCGCCGAGGCCCGATCGGCCGCACGATCCTGAGCTTCCCCTCAACTGTCGTCCACACCCTGCCACTTGCCCTGGTCGGCACGGAGGTCCGCGTAGCGGTCTGCGACATCGACCCGACATGGCTGACGGAGAACGCGTCGCCACGGGCACAGGGGTTCCTGTCGGGGGTCACGGGGACGGCGAAGGACGTGCACAGGTTGTCGGCGGTCACGGCGGCGTAGGGGCTGCGTAGGAGCGACGTAGGGGCGGTGCCGGAGCGCTGTCGGGGCGGCGTCGGGAGCGGAGCAGGGGTTCGCCGGGTGGCCGGTCGACCCCCACTCTTGTCATGTCTCGTAAGATCAGATCGCTCGACGGCACTCGCAGGCGCCCGACGAGGCTTCGGCTGCCGGGACAACGGCACCGCCGCGCAACAGCCTCGACTCCTTCCGAACGAGCCGTCGGACACGTCCATCCAGCCGTAGTTGCCGACCGGTATCCAGGGGGATCATGCCGACCGGGCCTTCCGCCGACGACGACCACATAGCCGTCTCCTTCGCCACCCTCCACGACCTCGCCGCCGAACTGGAGGACATCCTCAAACAGCTCAACACCAGACTCGACGACCTCTACGACCGCGCCGAACCGGTCGTCCTGTCCTGGAAGGGCGAGGCCCGCGAGGTCTTCGTCGAGAAGCTCGACGAGTGGGACCACTCGGCCCAGGACCTCCAGGCAGCCCAGCGGTGGCTGCACGCGTACGTCACCACCGGTCACGCGAACTACGCGGCGGCGCATCGGGCGGTGTTGCGGGGCTGGGGGGCGGCTTGATGGCGACGCCAGCGCCGACGCCCGCGCCGACATCCGGCTCCGGCTCCGGGCCCACCCCGGTCCCGGCCCCGACCCCGGCCCCGTCTCCCGGAACTCTTCAGGACCCGCAGGGCAAGGACATCTCGCAGCAGGACACGGTCTCGGCGCGCCAGCAGCGCTCCGACGAACTGGCCGCGATGAAACCCGCGGCACCCGGCAGCAGCGTGGTCACCGGCTTCGACGTCCGGCCGCCGCACGTGTACTACGCCTCCTTCATGCTGCGCAACGCCCAGTACGACTTCGCGGACCGGGCCAAGAGCCTGGTCGACACCCTCGACGGATACGAACACGCGGTGGGCTGTGGCACCGGCCCGGAGGCCTTCGCGAGGGCGTACGCCGAGGTCGCGGCCCTGTTCCTGGATGTCTGGGACGCGGCGACACAAGGCGTCGGGGGCGCCGCTGTCGGCCTCACGGTCACCGCGAACAACTACGCGGAAGCCGAGCACGCGACCAACATCCTGACCCCGGCGGTGGTGAGGAAGAGCCCACCCGCCGTTTTGAAGAAGGCCGGCGCGGGCGGCCCGGTCGCCGAACTGGGCTGGGGCGGCGGTGCCGTCGACGACGGCTGGGGCAACGCGGTCATCGACGAGGTCTCCGGCGCACTGAGCTGGGTCGGCGACCACATCCTGCGCCCTGTCCTCAAATACGCGTTGCAGCACGGGAAGGTCGCCGACATCACGCCGGGCGGCGACGACGTCAGCCTTCCCAGGATCGCGCAGGCTTGGCGAACGGCGGCCAAGGACGCCAAGGCGTCGGCCGGCACGTTCGACGACGCCATCGCGTACATCACGAATCCCTCGCCGGGGAACGACGAGTGGCAGAGCGCGATGAAGCAGTTCTGCTCCGCGATCTGGGGCACGACGGCCTGGGGCAAGGAGCGCGACGGCTACAAGTGGGCCCACAGCGACGGCCGACAGCCCGCGCTGGACGTCCTCCAGGACACCGCGCGCGACATCGCGGCGGCGAGCGACGGCGTCAGCGCGGAGGTCACGAGGATCAGGTCGACGATCACCGACGTCTACAAGGACGCCGCGACGAAGACCTTCGCCGTGAAGGGTGTCCTGGACGCCCTGGAGAAAGTCGGCGAACTCCCCGAACTCGCAGCGGAGTTCATCTCCAACATCGACACGGGCCGCTTGAACCACGCCGTTGATTCCTACAACCAGGAGATACACGACCACGCCACCGACCTGACCAAGCTCAAGCCCGCCCTGGAGGAGGCCAGACGCAGCGTGCCTACGTACGCTGCGGAAGAGGCACGTGCTGAGGCGTTCGGCGCGCGATCGCTGAACGAGTTCAGAGAAGAGCACCACTTCACGGTTCCGGGGCAGGATCCGGAAAACATGTACTTTCCGCTGGACTTGGCGAGTCAGGAGGGCTTGTACGGCAGTCACGTCATCGACAAGCACGTCGGTCTCACCGACGACCAGCTGAGAATGCGATTGCGGGACCAGAGCAGCGCTCCGGCGGCGTCGGCGTTCGAGAGTCTCGATTCCGCCCAGAGATTTACCACTGCGACCATCGAGGACATTGACAACGCGGACCGGGTCGACAAGTGGATTGAAAGCGTCAAGAAGAAGATCAAGAATAATCCGAACTACGACCCGAATAAATCGGAACTCCAGCCCCCGCTCTACAAGGAATTCCCCGGTCAGTCCGTCGGGCGCAGCGTCTCGCGCGACGACTATGATAACGACGGTATGCAGGCGGCAGCTACGGACGCGGAGTGGGTGCAGGTCCGCCTGATCTACAAGGTGGGCCTGGAGCCGCCCTTCATCGTTCTCACAGCCATGCCTCACAAGGGGCCATAAGACAGGTGATCAGCGTGCAGTCACTCCCGCCTTCGCTTCTTTCGGACGGCCCGGTGATCCGGCTCCTCGACATCGCGATCGCGGTCCAGGAATCCCGGGGAAAGCTGTCGCTGGACGATGAGATCCGACGGTACATCCGAGTCGTAGGCGGAAATTGGAGCGCGAACTGGAACTGCTCGGTGTACGTGGCCACCGGCGTTCTCGATGCCGCCGCCGACCACGTCGAAATCAACACCGGCCTTGAATCGCTTCCGTCGAATTTTCTGGAGAAGATGAAACGGGCCTGCGGAGATGTGGAGCCGGCGGAGTATCTGCGCATGCTTGCTGAAATTGTCCGGACGCTCGACCGGCAGGGGGTGCCGGAGTATTGGCAACTCCCCATGGGGGGCTGGGAGTTCTTGCAGACGTTTCCTCATCTGTTTGGGCTGGATGCGATCCTTGCCGATGAAGCGGACCGAACATTCACGGATGTCGTGGGTTCCGTGGTGACGGACGAACACCCCTATTGCCATGAACGTGCCGCTTCCTACACCACTGAGGCACAGCGCGCCCTCACCCTGTTTCCAGGTCCGGACGCGCTGCGCGAGCGATTGTCCTGGGCGACCCGCAGCCGTCTGCAGGAAGTCATCGACACCATCAACGAGCACATGCAGCGAGAGCATTCATGACCGCGTACCCAGCCCGTTCGGCCACCTACCCCGACCACGAGACCGCCCAATGGGCCACCCAACAGACGGTCACCGCCAACGAACAGGTCATCCACCGCTGGCTCGCCCGATCCACCCGCCCCCGCCTGACCATCGAGGCGTCCTGGCCCTCCCGTGAGGAGCCGGTCGGGCGGGTCCTGCTCCAGGCGATGATGCTGGCGGGACGGGAGCCGGTGGACGTCCGCGCGGCCCGGGTGATCCTGAAGCGGGACGGGTCACGCCCGCACGGTTTCGCCGTCCACGCCACCTTCCCGATCTACCTCTAGCTACCCGCGGAAGGCCTGCCACCGTGCCCCTGACCCCCCTCGAACACGACCGCCGCTACGGCGAGTTGGACCAGGTGATCCGCGCCTACGCCGGACAGCCGGCCGACGACACCCCGGACAAGCCCAGCCACGCCCTGACCGCCTACCTCCGCCACACCTGGCACAGCCGACCATGGGCCCTCGCCGTCGCGGAACGGCAGTTGAGGGAGTACGCCGACAATCCTCCGGGTCGACTCCGGCTGCGCCTGGGTGAGTTCTACGCGATCCCGGACATCGGGCTCCCCGAGGCGGAGGTCCAGCAGTGGCTGTACTGCCTCGCCGACCACCTCAAGCAGAGCGTCGAAGACGGCGACGTCCCACCCCCGGCCACCCCCACCACCCACTGGGAATGGCACGCCCGCTTCCCCGAACTCGGTCAGTTCCTCGGCGGCTGGTTCTCGCAGGACATGCCGGACGAGTTCGACGATCACGACGGGGCCGTGGACGACTACCGGGCGGGCACGGACCCGCACGTGGTGGCCCGGGTGGTGGGGGAGTTGCGCGAGCTGCTGGCCCTGGATCTGGATGAGTCGGACTATGCCTTGGGTGTCGCCGAGTTGGGCATGGAGGTCGACCCACCGGCGCCCTACTCACCCAGCGGCTGGCTCGCGGTCGTCGCCGAGCGGCTCAGTGGGCCGCGGGCGGAGTACGGGCGGCCGGGTGACTGAGCCGCCGCGAGTGATTCGGCGGTGCCGATCCCGGTGCTGTTCGTCGTTCAGGCAGTCTCGGGTCCAGTTTCCGGAGACTCCGGGTCCTCGGCGAACAGGTCCTCCGCCCGCTCGACCGTGCGAGAACGCTCCAACCAGGTGTCCATGCGGTCGAGATCGGTGCAGGTGGTGATGCGCTCGCGCACGCTGTCCGGTACGGGGATGCCGCGTACTTCCAGCACGAGCAGAACGCCCTTGGCTTCGCCGGCTGCCTGACCACGAGCTTTGCCTTCGGCCTTGCCCTCGGCCTTGCCTTCCGTTTTGCCCTCCAGGTAGGCCCTCTCGCGGACCGTCCCCCGGCCGGGGAAGTAGATGACGAACGACATGATTTCCTGCCATTTCTTTCCGGCTGGGGTGTTACCCAGATTGATTTCCAGGAACTCGGCGAAGTAGCCGACGGTCTCGGGGTCCGTTTCCTGGAGGTCTTGGAGGACGGTGCCGATCGCCTCCAGTATGGCGGCGCACTTCGGGTTGCGGGCGTGGGCCACGGCGGAGAGGACGGCCAGGGCGAGCTTGTTCGCGACCGTTCTGATGTCGGTGATCACCGGGAGGTTGTCCGGGCCGGCGACCAGCGGGTACGTCCGCTGAGCTGTCCATTCACGAGTGCCGCACTTGAAGGGGCCGACCGCCCACTTCGCTGTGGCCCGGTCCTGGCAGACCACGAGAAGCAGTACGGGGAGGTGGTACTTGGCCTGGAGGAAGGCGATGTAGTACGCCCAACTCGCGGCCTTGGCTTCCTTCTTGTCCGACTGCGCCTCGATGGCGAGCAGGAAGTCCTCGCCGTTGGACTGGGCGACGCGCAGGACTGTGTCCACGCGGCGTTCCAGTGGCCGGGTCTCCGTCACGTCCGTGGTGACGGCGTCCACGGTCGCCTTCCCGGATAACGGGACCTCCAGTACCTCGAACACCGGAGCCAGGATCTCGGGCCGCTCCTGGAAGATCCGGTGCATGCCCTCGTGGGTTGATGTGACCATGTGCGCAACCTAGGTTGATCAAGGGCCGGGGTGTCGAGCCGATTTGGATGCGTTCACCCTTTCGAGGGGCGAAGGATCGTTCAGGCCGCGCTGCCCAGCTCGCACCAGACGTACTTGCCCCGGTGACCGTTCCTGGACAGCGGCTGCCAGCCCCAGAGATCGGCGCAGGCCTGGACGAGAGCGAGGCCGCGTCCGTCCTCCCGGTCGGTGAGCGTGGTCAACTCGCCGTGTGGTTCCGGGGGTTCGGGGTTCGCGTCCCAGGCGCCGATGCGAAGGGTGTGTGGAGCCCAGGCGATGCGCAGCGCGGTGGGACCTTCCGTGTGGCGTACGGCGTTGCCCACCAGCTCCGTTGCCAGGAGTTCGGCGGTGTCGACGAGGGTGATGAGGCCGTGCATCGTGAGGATGAGACGGAGGGTGCGGCGACTGATCGTGACGGAGCGGGGGTCGTTGGGGATGGAGAGGGAGTACTCCCAGGGTTCGACGCCGGTCCTGGTTTCGGGCATGGGGCAACTCTGTTCGGGTGGTGGGGAGTTCGCGTGCGGTGGCTTGCCGCGGCCGTCATGGCGGGACGGGGTGGTGCACTTCCGCACGGTGCACGTTGCGTCACTGACGGTAGGTCATAGATTTATTCCCTCGCAAGGTGATCGCGTAATCTGACCCCGAACGAGTAGCCCCACCAGGGCTGGTGAACGCGGGGGAGGAAACCATGCCACCCAGACGGCAGCCCACGGCGCGTCAGGTGCGTCTGGGAGTTGAACTGCGGAAGCTGCGGGAATCCGCAGGGCTCAAGGCGACCGAGGCGGCCAGTCTGCTCGGTGTGAACTCCGTTCAGATGAGCCAGATCGAATCCGGGATCGCGGGGGTGAGCGAGGAGCGGCTGCGGCGGATGGCGGCTCATTACGCCTGCGCGGACGAGGAGTTGGTCTCGGCGCTGGTGGCCATGGCGACGGATCGGATCCGCGGCTGGTGGGAGGAGTATCGAGGGCGCCTGCCCATGACGTTCCTGGATCTGGCCGAGTTGGAGCACCACGCTGGCTATCGCTGGGACGTCGACTTCCTCCACGTTCCGGGCCTGCTGCAGACCGGGGAGTATGCGCGAGCCCTGTTCTCCTACATGAACCCGGAGTTCCCGGACAGCGAGGTGGAATGCTGGGTGGAGCACCGGATGATGCGAAGGGTCGTCATCGAACACCCTGGCCCCATTCCTTACGAGGCCGTGATCCATGAGGCCGCGCTGCGCATCAGGGTTGGCGATCGTGCGGCAGCACGGACACAGCTCGCGCGCATCCTGGAGCTCTCGGAAGTCGACCAAGTCACCGTGCGCGTCATCCCGTTCCAAGTGGACGGGTTCGCCGGTGCCGGAAGCGCGATGGTGTACGCGGGTGGCTCCATCCCTGCGCTGGACACTGTGGTGCGCGATGGACCTCACGGCACGGTCTTCGTTGACGCGCATGCCCAACTCGCCCGCTTTCGAACGCTCTTCCGTAGAGTGGAAGGGGTGTCACTCGAACCCGAACGTTCACGTGACTTCATCCACAAACTGGCGAAGGAGCTGTGAAGCCAGCTATGAGCACCCCCGACACCTGGCGAAAGTCGTCCTACTCCGGCGGCGGCGAAGGCAACGCCTGTGTGGAGATCGCCAACCGGCGTTCCCGGATGGCCATCCGTGATTCGAAGACCCCAGGTCGCGCCACTCTCACCTTCCCGACAGGATCCTTCGTCGCGTTCATCGAAGCCCTGAAAGACGGTGCCCACGAGTTGACGCGAGAGTTGTGAGGCACCGTATGGCCATCTCCGGTACCTGGCGGAAGTCGTCCTACTCCGGTGCCGGTGACGGCAACTCGTGCGTGGAGATTGCGAGTGACCTCACACGCGTGGCGATACGTGACTCCAAGACCCCGACCGGCGTCACCCTCACCCTCCCGGCCGGAGCTTTCTCCACCTTCGTGCAGGCCCTGAGGGGCAGCGCACATGGACTGGCGAAGGAGCTGTGAGGCATCCCATGAACAGCCTCGGCACGTGGCGGAAGTCGTCCTACTCCGGAGGCGGTGACGGCAACTCGTGCGTGGAGATCGCCACCACCCCCACCCGCATATCCCCGGCCCGCGCCACCCTCACCCTCCGCCCAACTCCCTTCTCCGCCTTCGTCACAGCCCTGAAAACCACCCCCTACCCGACCTTCTGAACCTTCTGAGCCAGGACGAACGCCCGCCCCCACTTCCGCTCCCCCTGCGCCTCGACCCGAGCCTGTGCGTACAAGCTGAAGCCCGTGCCCGCGAGGACCTCGCAAACCTTCGCCGGCGTACGGAAGTAATAGTCGAGCGAGATCTCCTGCCCATACCGCTCCGCCATATGAATCTGCTCGCCCTCCGACGCCTGAAAGGCGAGCAGCACATAGCCCCCCGCCCGCAGCACCCGGTGGAACTCCGCGAAGACTCCGGGGAGGTGGGCGTCCGGGACGTGGATCGTCGAGTACAGGGCGATGATCCCGCCCAAGGTGCCGTCGGCCACGTCCAGAGACGTCATCGAGCCCACCTCGAAGCGGAGGCCCGGATGTGCCTCGCGGGCCAGGGCCACCATGTGCGGGGAGATGTCGATGCCGTAGGCCTGGAGGCCGAGGGCGTTCAGGCGGGCTGTGACGTAGCCGGGGCCGCTGCCCACGTCGGCCACCGACGCCTCGCCCGGCGCTGTGCGGACGAGTTCCGCGAAGGCGGTCAGCAGCGCCCCCTCGACGGGGCCCTCGCCGAGGCCGTCGGGGTGTTCCGCGCTGTACGCGGGGGCGATCGTGTCGTAGGAGGAACGGGTTGCCTGGAGGAAGTCCGGGTCGCTCACGTCGGCGGACCCTAGCAACGGTGTGCGGCCCGAGGGTGCGCTTCCCGCCAGGAGCCGACCGGCATCCGACCGGCATCCGACCGGCATCCGACCAAGGTCCGACCAGGGTCCGGGCCGGACACGCTGCGTAGCCGTAGCGCCGCGCGGCAGTGACGATTCCGCGATGCGGACGGTGCACGCTGGACTGTGGGGAGGCGTGGTATCCCAGAAGAGGCAGAGAGCTTACCCATCTCAGCTAGCAGCTATGCGGCCGGCGGTCAGATTTTCTTCGTCTAACGGGTTGAACTTTTGTTGATCGAGGGTCAGTTGACCACCCGGGCGCCCTACCCTTCAGAGGGTGAAGCAATTGATGTCACCAGAGTCCGAGGCAGAGTCCGGCGCGGGATCCGACGCAGGATCCGACGCGGAGTCCGAGGGCGAGTCCGTCGGGTCTGCCGGGAACGTGCTTCCCGGCACCCTGCCGGAGGCCCTGCGGGCCGAACTCGTCGCGTTCCGCCGGGACTTGCACATGCATCCCGAGCTGGGCAACCAGGAGTTCCGGACCACCGCGGCGATCAAGTCCCGACTGGAGCAGGCCGGTCTCCAGCCGCGGGTCCTCGCCATCGGGACCGGGCTCGTCTGTGACATCGGGCCGCGCGACAACGGCGCGCCCATGCTCGCGCTGCGCGCCGACATCGACGCCCTGCCCATCCCGGACACGAAGAGTGACTGCGCGTACCGCTCCACCGTGCCCGACCGCGCCCACGCCTGTGGGCACGACGTGCACACCACCGTGGTGCTGGGCGCGGGGCTCGTGCTCGCCGCGCTGCACGAGCGGGGGCTGCTGCCGAGGGCGGTGCGGCTGCTCTTCCAGCCCGCCGAGGAGGTGCTGCCCGGCGGGGCGGCCGACGCCATCGAGTGCGGGGTGCTGGACGGGGTGGGGCGGATCATCGCCGTGCACTGCGACCCCAAGGTGGACAGCGGGAAGATCGGGCTGCGGGTGGGGCCGATCACCTCCGCCTGCGACCGGCTTGAGGTCTCCCTCGACGGGCCCGGCGGGCACACCGCCCGGCCGCATCTCACCACCGACCTCGTCACCGCCGCCGCCCGGGTCGCCACCGACGTGCCCGCGCTCGTCGCCCGCCGGATGGACGCGCGGAGCGGGGTGTCCGTGACCTGGGGCAGGATCGAGTCCGGTCACGCCCCCAACGTCATTCCGCAGCACGCCGAGCTGTCGGGCACCGTACGGTGTCTCGATCTCGACGCCTGGCGGCAGGCGCCCGACATCGTGCACGCGGCGATCGACGAGGTCGCCGGGCTGCACCGGGCCAAGTCCGTGATCGAGTACGTGCGCGGGGTGCCGCCCGTGGTCAACGACCCGCTGGTCACCGAGCTGTTGCGGGACGCCATGGTCGCGCGCCGCGGCCCGCTCTCCGTCGAGGGCACCGAACAGAGCCTGGGCGGCGAGGACTTCTCCTGGTATCTGGAGCGTGTGCCGGGTGCCATGGCCCGGCTGGGCGTGCGGCGGCCGGGGGAGCGGACCGTACGGGACCTCCACCAGGGCGATTTCGACGCCGACGAGTCCGCGATCACGGCCGGCGTGGAGCTGTTCACCGCCGCCGCGCTGATCGACGCGGCGCTCTGACCGGGACGGGGGCGTGGGGATGCCCGTTCGGTACCCCTACGTCCCCTTGTGTCACCCGGGTGTAACCACCGGCGCGGGAACGTAACGCGGCGGCGGCACGATCCGGTAACGGCAAGGAGAAACCCCGTTCCCCTCCTCGTCTACGCGCGTTACTGTGCGCGGAAATCGCCACCAGAGGCGGCGCGTTGGGGAAGCGGTCCGGTGACGGTGCCGTGAGGACGAAGGAGTGCTTGCTGTGCGTCATACATCTCGGAGGACGAAGTTCTCCCAAGCCGCGGTGGCCGTCACGGTCATCGCCCTCGCGGCTACCGCCTGCGGTAGCTCCAGCAAGGATGCCAACAAGGCCAGCGACAGTTCGTCGTCCTCGTCCGGCAAGTACACCGGCAAGGGCATCGGCCTCGCCTACGACGTCGGCGGCAAGGGCGACCAGTCCTTCAACGACGCGGCCTACGCCGGTTTCCAGAAGGCCGAGAAGGACTTCGGCATCTCCGGCCGCGACATCGAGCCGCAGGACGGCGAGTCCGACGCGGACAAGGTGCAGCGCCTGGAGCAGCTGGCCCAGGCCGGCTACAACCCGGTCATCGGGGTCGGCTTCGCCTACGCGCCCGCCGTCAAGGAGGCCGCCGCGAAGTTCCCGAACATCACGTTCGGCATCATCGACGACGAGCAGGACAAGGCCGCCAACGTGGCCGACCTCGTCTTCCACGAGGAGCAGTCCTCGTACCTGGCGGGCGTGGCCGCGGCCAAGGCGACCAAGAAGAACCACATCGGCTTCATCGGCGGCGTCGACGTCCCGCTGATCCACAAGTTCGAGGCCGGGTTCGACCAGGGCGCCAAGTCGGTCAACCCCAGCATCAAGATCGAGTCGCAGTATCTGACCCAGACCGCGGCCGAGGGCGGCTTCTCCAGCCCCGACAAGGGCAAGGACGCGGCCAGCGGCCAGATCGAGGCGGGCGCGGACGTCATCTACGCCGCCGCCGGTCTCTCCGGCCAGGGCGTCATCTCCGAGGCCTCCGCCAAGGGTGTGTGGGCCATCGGAGTGGACTCCGACCAGTACCAGCAGAAGGCGCTCGCCAAGTACAAGGACTCGATTCTGGGCTCGGCCCTGAAGAACGTCGGCGGCGCGGTCTACGACCTGGTGAAGTCCGTGTACGAGGGCAAGCCCAAGACCGGCGTGATCCGCTACGGCCTCGACAACGACGGGGTCGGCTTCTCCGACACCAACCCGAAGTACAAGGCCATGACCGCCGCCGTGGCCGCGGTGGACAAGGCCAAGCAGGACATCATCGACGGCAAGGTCACGGTCGCCACCACGACCAAGTGAGGGTGACAGCGCCCTCCTGACGCCGACACGGGGAGCCCCGGGACCGAGACGGTCCCGGGGCTCCCCGCGTTCTCCGGGTCCGGTTCTCCGTTTCCTCGGCTCCCGTTCGCCCGCTCCGCCATCCGGGTGCTTGGTGTTTGGCAAAGGTTCAAAACGGTCGGATAACGCTCTGGCAAGTTGGGGTTCTCCCGCCTGTCTACGCGCGTTACTCTGCGACGGAACCAGCGCCTGGTTGGGGCGCTTGCACGAAGGAGTCTCGTTCCATGCGCCGGGTGTCCCGTATCGCCGTTGCAGGCGTTGCAACCGCAGCACTTGCCGTCACCGTCTCCGCCTGCGGCAGCTCGTCCAGCTCGTCCGCCAGCAGCAGTAGCAGCAGCGGCTCCTCCAAGGGTATTGGCCTCGCCTACGACGTCGGCGGCAAGGGCGACCAGTCCTTCAACGACGCCGCGTACGCCGGTTTCCAGAAGGCCGAGAAGGACTTCGGCGTCGGCGGCCGGGACGTGGAGCCGCAGGACGGCGAGTCCGACGCGGACAAGACGCAGCGTCTGGAGACGCTGGCCCGCGCCGGCTACAACCCGGTCATCGGTGTCGGCTTCGCCTACGCGCCCGCCGTCAAGGAAGCCGCCGCGAAGTTCCCGAAGATCACCTTCGGCATCATCGACGACAACACCATCAAGGCCGACAACGTCGCCGACATGGTCTTCCACGAGGAGCAGTCCTCCTACCTGGCCGGCGTCACCGCCGCGCTCACCACGAAGACCAACACCGTCGGCTTCATCGGCGGCGTGGACGTCCCGCTGATCCACAAGTTCGAGGCGGGCTTCGCGCAGGGTGTCGCGGACACCAAGAAGGGCGTCAAGGTCAAGTCGCAGTACCTGACCCAGACCGCCGAGGAGGGCGGCTTCTCCAGCCCCGACAAGGGCGAGGCCGCCGCCGAGGGCCAGATCGAGGCCGGCGCGGACGTCGTCTACGCCGCCGCGGGCCTCTCCGGCCAGGGCGTCATCAAGGCCGCCGCCGCGCACAAGGTGTGGGCGATCGGTGTCGACTCCGACCAGTACAACCAGAAGGCCCTCGCCGCCTACAAGCCGTACATCCTCACCTCGGCGCTGAAGAACGTGCAGGGCGCGGTCTACGACCTCGCCAAGTCGGTCATCAAGGACAAGAAGCCGCTCAGCGGCGAGATCCGCGGCTCGCTGAGCAACGGCGGCGTCGGCCTGGCCGACTCCAACCCGGTCTTCAAGAACAACGCCACCCTCCAG
The DNA here is from genome assembly GCF_044768565.1 of Streptomyces sp. NPDC091280. Classification (NCBI taxonomy): domain Bacteria; kingdom Bacillati; phylum Actinomycetota; class Actinomycetes; order Kitasatosporales; family Streptomycetaceae; genus Streptomyces; species Streptomyces sp. NPDC091280. The sequence continues at coordinate 606,944 of NZ_JBIVUZ010000001.1, read as the reverse complement.
GCCGCCCTCAAGAAGGCCGAGGACGGCATCAAGAGCGGCTCGATCACGGTCAAGACCTCTTGATCCGAGGCTCGTAGGCCAGTTACGACCATGGCCAAAAGAGCGCTGTAATGGCAGCGTTACGGCCACGGAACGGGGTGCGGGGAGCATGTCTCTTCGCGCCCCGTTCTCGCGGCAGAATGCTCGGAACGGATCGGATGTCAAACAGAGCCGGTCAGGTCCGGGCACTATTTAAAGCAGGGGCGCTACGCGCGTAGAGAGGCCCCTTTCCACGAGGAGAGTTCGCCATCGACGCGTCCAGCAGCCCTCCGCTCACCGCACAGTCGACCGCGGTCGAGCTGGCCGGGATCACCAAGCGCTTCCCCGGGGTCGTGGCCAACCACGACATCCACCTCACTGTCCGAAAAGGCACCGTGCACGCCCTCGTCGGCGAGAACGGCGCCGGCAAGTCGACCCTGATGAAGATCCTCTACGGCATGCAGAAGCCGGACGAGGGCACCATCGCCGTCGACGGCGAGCAGGTCGCCTTCTCGTCGCCCGCCGACGCCATCGCCCGCGGCATCGGCATGGTCCACCAGCACTTCATGCTCGCCGACAACCTCACCGTCCTGGAGAACGTCGTCCTGGGCAGCGAGAAGCTCTACGGCATCGGCGGCGGCGCCCGCAAGAAGATCAAGGAGATCTCCGACCGCTACGGCCTCAGCGTCCGCCCGGACGTCCTGGTCGAGAGCCTCGGTGTCGCCGAGCGCCAGCGCGTGGAGATCCTGAAGGTCCTCTACCGCGGCGCCCGCACCCTGATCCTCGACGAGCCCACCGCCGTCCTGGTCCCGCAGGAGGTCGACGCCCTCTTCAGCAACCTGCGCGAGCTGAAGTCCGAGGGCCTCGCCGTCATCTTCATCTCGCACAAGCTGGGCGAGGTGCTGTCCGTCGCCGACGAGATCACCGTCATCCGGCGCGGCACCACCGTCGGCACCGCCGTCCCCGCCGAGACGACCTCCCGGCAGCTCGCCGAGATGATGGTCGGCAGCGAACTCCCCACCCCCGAGACCGCCGAGTCGACCGTCACCGACCAGCCCGTCATCGAGGTCAGCAACCTCACCGTGTACGCCGCCGGCGCCTCCCTGGGCGCCGAGTCCGAGCCCACCGCGGGCGGACTCCTCGGCGACGCGGCCGTCGCGGGCGGCGCCGCCAAGCGCGTCCTGGACGACGTCACCTTCACCATCCACGCCGGTGAGGTCATGGGCATCGCCGGCGTCGAGGGCAACGGCCAGACCGAGCTGATCGACGCGTTGATCGGCCTGAAGAACGCCGACTCCGGCACCATCGGCTTCCTCGGCGACGACATCACCCCCTGGGCCACCCGCCGCCGCCGCGAACACGGCATCGGCTACATCCCCGAGGACCGCCACCGCCACGGCCTCCTGCTGGAAGCCCCGCTGTGGGAGAACCGCATCCTCGGCCATGTCACCGAGCGCCCCAACGCGAAGGGTGTCTGGCTCGACATCAAGGGCGCCCAGGAGGACACCCGCCGGATCGTCGAGGAGTACGACGTCCGCACCCCCGGCATCGACGTCACCGCCGCCTCCCTCTCCGGCGGCAACCAGCAGAAGCTGATCGTCGGCCGAGAGATGAGCCACAAGCCGAAGTTCCTGATCGCCGCCCACCCCACCCGCGGTGTGGACGTCGGCGCGCAGGCCGCGATCTGGGACCAGATCCGCGCCGCCCGCCGCGAGGGCCTCGCCGTCCTGCTGATCTCCGCCGACCTCGACGAGCTGATCGGCCTGTCGGACACCCTGCGCGTGATCTACGACGGCAGGCTGGTCGCCGACGCCGACCCGGCCACCGTCACCCCCGAGGAACTCGGCTCGGCCATGACCGGCGCCGCCTCCGGTCACCTCGAACACGTCGAGGAAGCGGCGGACGGCGCGGAGAGCACCGTAGAGAGCGCTGAGCGCGCTGAGAGCACGGACGACACCGCCGCCCCGGAGGACGAGGCCCGATGAAGAAGTTCGACAAGGAGCGGCTGCTCCTCGCCGTGGCCGGCCCGGTCATGGCGCTTGTCGCGGCGATCCTGCTGACCTCGGTCGTGCTGCTCGCCTCGGGCAAGAACCCGATCGAGCCGTACCACCTGATGCTCCAGCAGATCGGGTACTCGGACGTCCAGGTGCTGATCATCAACCAGGCGTCGATGTACTACATCGCCGCCCTGGCGGTCGCCCTCGGCTTCCGGATGAACCTGTTCAACATCGGTGTCGACGGCCAGTACCGGCTCGGCGCCGTGATGACCGCGGTCGTCGGCGCGCACGTCGGCCTCCCGGCCGTCCTCCAGGTGCCGCTGCTGCTGCTCGTCGCGGTCCTCACCGGCGCCTTCTGGGCCGGTATCGCGGGTGTCCTCAAGGTCACCCGCGGGGTCAGCGAGGTCGTCGCCACGATCATGCTGAACGCCATCGCGACCAGCCTGATCCTCTACCTCACGCAGACCGACACGTGGGGCGTCCAGGTCGGCAACAACATGACGACCGGCATCATGAAGAAGTCCGGCTGGATCCCCGGCATCGACATGGGCGCGGACACCGGCGAGATCTACGGCCTGGTCTTCCTCGCGGTGATCATGGGCGTCCTGTACTGGCTCGTCCTCAACCGCACCCGCTTCGGCTTCGACCTGCGCGCCACCGGCGAGTCCGAGACGGCGGCAGCCGCCTCCGGCGTCGACGCCAAGCGCATGACGCTCACCGCGATGCTGATCTCCGGCGGTGTCGCCGGTCTCGCCGGACTGCCGCTGCTGCTCGGCGACAGCCACACCTACAGCCTCACCTTCCCCGAGGGCCTCGGCTTCACCGCCATCGGCATCGCCCTCCTGGGCCGCAACAACCCCGGCGGCATCGCACTGGCCGCCCTTCTGTGGGCCTTCCTCGACAAGGCCTCGCCCGCCCTCGACTACGCGACCCCGGTGGCGTACGAGAAGGAGATCGCGACGATCATGCAGGGCCTGATCGTGTTCGCGGTCGTCATCTCCTACGAGGTCGTCCGCACCTGGGGCCTGCGCCGCCAGCAGAGCCGCGTCGGCGCCGAACTCGCCGCCGCCGCCCGGAACAACTCCGAGAAGAAGGAGGTGGCGGCCCGATGAGTACCGCGACCATCGCCAAGCCGCAGGCGAAGCAGCCCGGCAAGGGCGGACGCCGATTCTCCCTCCCCGTGCTCCTGCTGATCATCGCGGGCGCGCTGATCCTCACCTCGGTCGTCCGCCTCATCACCGGCGCCGACGGCATCACCTCCACCGGCCAGATGTCCACCGCCCTGCGCGCCGCCGTACCGATCGGCCTCGCCGGTCTCGGCGGTCTGTGGGCCGAGCGCGCGGGCGTCGTCAACATCGGCCTCGAAGGCATGATGATCCTCGGCACCTGGTTCGGCGCCTGGGCCGGCTACCAGTGGGGCCCGTGGACCGGTGTCGTCTTCGGCATCCTCGGCGGCTGCCTCGGCGCCGTCCTGCACGCCGTCGCCACCGTGACGTTCAACGTCAACCACATCGTCTCCGGTGTCGCCATCAACATCCTGGCGCTCGGTGTCACCCGCTATCTGTCGAAGTTCACCTTCGCCAACACCTCCGAGGGCTCCGCCAAGCAGTCCCCGCCCATCGACTCGCTCGGCAACTTCGACATCCCGGGCCTCTCCGGCTGGCTGGACACGCTCAACGGCAAGCACTGGTTCCTGATCTCCGACATCGCCGGTCTCATCGGCGGTCTGGTCACCAACCTGTCGCCGCTCACCGTCGTCGCGGTCGCCCTCGTCCCCGCCACCTGGTGGGTCCTGTGGCGCACCGCCTTCGGCCTGCGGCTGCGCTCCTGCGGCGAGAACCCGGTGGCCGCCGAGTCCCTCGGCGTCAACGTCTACAAGTACAAGTACCTCGCCGTGATCATCTCCGGCGGCTTCGCCGGCCTCGGCGGCGCCTTCCTGTCGATCGTCGCCTCGAACGTCTACCTCGACGGCCAGACCGGCGGCCGGGGCTACATCGGCCTCGCCTCGATGATCTTCGGCAACTGGATGCCGGGCGGACTCGCCCTCGGCGCGGGCCTGTTCGGCTACACCGACAGCCTCAACCTGCGCGGCGGTGCCACCAACGTGCACGCGCTGATCCTGCTGCTCGGCTTCCTGCTGGTGGCCGGCGTCGGCTACCTGGTCTGGAAGAAGCGCTACGTCCCGGCCGGCCTCACCGCCGTCGTCGCGGCCCTGATGTTCGTCTGGTACGCCACCACCGACCAGGTCCCGACCCAACTGGTCGGCGCCAGCCCGTACATCGTCACCCTGCTGGTCCTCTCGCTGTCCGCACAGCATCTGCGGATGCCGAAGGCGGACGGCCTGCCGTACCGGAAGGGACAGGGCAAGTGACCGCGCCCGCCGCCGAGTTGGCCGTCGACTGGGACGAACTGCGCACCGAGGCGCGGGAGGCGATGTCCCACGCCTACGCGCCGTACTCGGGCTACCCGGTCGGGGTCGCCGCCCGGGTCGACGACGGGCGCACGGTCTCCGGCTGCAACGTGGAGAACGCGTCGTACGGCCTCGGCCTGTGCGCGGAGTGCGGGCTCGTGTCCGAACTCCAGCGCACCGGCGGCGGCCGGCTGACCCACTTCACCTGCGTCGACGGCAAGGGCGACATCCTCGTCCCGTGCGGTCGCTGCCGTCAGCTGCTGTACGAGTTCGGCGGTCCCGGTCTGCTGGTGGAGACACCGGCGGGCGTCCTGCCGCTCTCGGAGATGCTCCCGCAGGCCTTCGGGCCGGACCACCTCACCAAGTAACTCCCGTGCGGCCCCGCTGAGTCGACCATCGGCTCACTCGGCGGGGCCGTGCGTGTTCCGAACGTTCTGGAAGGAAAGCCAAGCCATGGCGCAAGTCTCGATGGACGCCATCTCCGTCATCCGCACCAAGCGGGACCGCGGTGAACTGAGCGACGAGCAGATCGACTGGGTCATCGACGCGTACACCCGCGGCGAGGTGGCCGACTACCAGATGGCCGCCCTCAACATGGCGATCCTCCTCAACGGCATGAACCGTTCCGAGATCGCCCGCTGGACCGCCGCGATGATCGCCTCGGGCGAGCGCATGGACTTCTCCTCGCTCTCCCGCCCGACCGCCGACAAGCACTCCACGGGCGGTGTCGGCGACAAGATCACCCTCCCGCTGGCCCCCCTGGTCGCTGCCTGCGGCGCGGCCGTCCCGCAGCTCTCCGGCCGCGGCCTGGGCCACACCGGCGGCACCCTCGACAAGCTGGAGTCGATCCCCGGCTGGCGCGCGCTGCTCTCCAACGAGGAGATGCTGTCGGTCCTGGAGGGCACCGGAGCGGTCATCTGCGCGGCGGGCGACGGCCTGGCCCCCGCGGACAAGAAGCTGTACGCCCTGCGTGACGTCACCGGCACGGTGGAGGCGATCCCGCTGATCGCCTCGTCCATCATGTCGAAGAAGATCGCCGAGGGCACCGGCTCCCTGGTCCTGGACGTCAAGGTCGGCACCGGCGCGTTCATGAAGACGATCGAGGACGCGCGTGAACTGGCGTCCACGATGGTCGGGTTGGGCACCGACCACGGCGTGCGGACGGTCGCGCTCCTGACGGACATGTCGACTCCTCTCGGCCTGACGGCGGGCAACGCCCTCGAAGTCCGGGAATCCGTCGAGGTGTTGGCGGGTGGCGGCCCCTCCGACGTCGTGGAGCTGACCGTCGCGCTGGCCCGCGAGATGCTCGACGCGGCCGGCGTCAAGGACGCCGACCCGGCGAAGGCCCTGGCCGACGGCTCGGCGATGGACGTCTGGCGCCGGATGATCGCGGCCCAGGGCGGCGACCCGGACGCCGAACTGCCGGTGGCCCGCGAGCGCCAGGTCGTGACGGCCCCGACGTCCGGTGTCCTGACCCGCCTCGACGCCTACGACATCGGCATCGCCGCCTGGCGCCTGGGCGCGGGGCGTGCCCGCAAGGAGGACCCGGTGCAGGCGGGCGCGGGAGTGGAGATGCACGCCAAGCCGGGCGACGTGGTGACGGCGGGCCAGCCCCTGCTGACCCTGCACACCGACACCCCCGAGCGCTTCGCGTACGCGCTGGAGGCGGTCGAGGGCTCGTACGACATCGGCGCCCAGGACACGGCGTTCACGCCTTCGCCGGTGGTGCTGGAGCGCATCGCCTGAGCCGGGCCGGAAGCGGGGGAGGGGCCGGGACGTAACGTCCCGGCCCCTCCCGCTTGCTCGGCGCCCGGCCGCCTACTTCTTCAGATGCCTGCCGTAGAACCGGAAGGCGTCCTCCGCCTCGAACCACGGAGTGCCCGTGTGCCCGCCCATGTTGGCGTGCAGGGTCTTCTCCCGGGTGCCGAAGGCCTCGAACAGGTCCAGGGCCCGCCGGCGGGGGTTTCCTTCGTCGTCCCACTGGAGCAGGAGCAGCAGCGGGACGGCGACCCGCTCGGCCTCCGCGCGCTGGGCGCGGGGCACATAGCCCCCGGCGAAGAATCCGGCCGCCGCGATCTGCGGCTCGGTCACCGCGAGGCGGATGCCGAGGGCCATCCACCCCGAGTAGCCGACCGGGCCGCCGACCTCGGGCAGCGCGAGGACGGCGTCGAGCGTGGTCAGCCACTCCGGGGCCGCCTTCTCGACCAGCGGGCCCACCAGGGACTCGAAGATCTCGTCGGTCGGATCGCCGGCCCGCATCGCCCGGCCGAGATCGGCGCGCAACTGTGCGTCGGCGGCGGAACGGGGCCGGTCGCCGCAGCCCGCGGCGTCGATGCTGACCGCCGCGTAACCGGCCGCCGCGGTGGCCCGGGCCCGCGCGATCAGCCGGGGCTGCGCCTTGGGCAGGCCGTTGTTGTGGGCGATGAGGATCAGCGGGGCCGGCGCGGTGGAGTCGGGCGTCCACAGGGTGCCGGGGATCTCGCCGAGGGTGAACTCGCGTTCCAGGACGCCGTCGTCGAGGCGCCGCTCGGAGGTGAAGCGCAGGGTCGTGTCCATGGTCGTGCCTTTCGGGAGAGCTGTGTACGGCGCTCCCGGACGACCTACCGCCCGACCGTGACCCCGCAGGAGAGCACCCATGTCGTCGTTGTGTCCACGGGTACCACCTCCTCGTTCTCTCGCACGGCCTCCGGCAAGGTAACAGCGGCCACCCCGCCCGGCCAACGGCTTTTCGTCCTACGGTGCTTGCCGCCCGGCTCACCCGAGCAGCGCCGCGATCACCACCAGCACCGGCACCGACAGGATCGTCGACAGCAGGATCGAGTCCCGGGCCAGCACCTCGCCCACCCGATAGCGGCTCGCGTACGTGTACAGGTTCTGCGCGCCGGGCAGCGCCGATGTCACCACCACGTCGAGCAGCGCGGCCCCGCGCAGTCCGAACACCCCGACGGCCAGCCCCCAGGCGACGGCGGGTTGTCCCACCGACTTCAGGGCGACCGACAGCAGGACCGGCCACCGCTCGGCACCCCGCGCGGGCAGCGCGCTCCCGCGCAGCGAGATGCCGAAGCCGAGCAGGACGGCCGGTACCGCCATGTTGCCGATCAGGGTGAGCGGGTCCATCACCGGTCCCGGGAGCCGCACTCCGGCCGCCGCCACCGCGACCCCGGCCAGCGAGCCGACCGCGATCGGGTTGCGCACGGGGGTGAGCAGCCGCAGCCACCGGGGGCCCTTCTCGCCCCGGTCCGACAGGTCGAGGATCGTGAGCGCGAGGGGGCTGACCACGACGAGCTGGAACAGCATCACCGGCGCCACCAGCGAGGCGTTGCCCAGGACGTACACCGAGATCGGGATGCCGAGGTTGCCGGAGTTGACGTAGCCGGAACAGAGCGCGCCGATCGTCGTACGGCCCACCCCCCAGCCGCGGGCCACCCCCACCGCCACGAACACGCCCGCCACCGCCGCCGTGCTCAGCACGGTCACCAGCAGCCAGCTGGAGAACACCACCGAGAGGTCGGCCCGCGCGAGGGTGGTGAACAGCAGCGCCGGGGACGCCACGTTGAACGCCAGCCGGGTCAGCACGTCCCGGCCGTTCTCACCGAGGGAGCCGCGCACGCCCAGCAGATAGCCGACGGCGATGACGACCCCGATGACCGCGAACCCGGTCAACACCCCCTGCACGGCGCCTCCTCGACGGCAGCGGCGCGCACGAGGGCGTCGGGTATCCGGGGCGGGGCTGATCCGTGGGGCATACAGCCAACTTAGGCGGTGGCCCCCGAGTCCTGGGCGGTGACCCCCGAGTCCTGGGCGGTGGCCCCCCGATGAGTTACGACCGCCCGCCCGGTCTACCGATCGTGGACGCCATGACACCCGCTGTACTCGTGCCGGACCGCCCCGTCACCCGTGACGAGGTGGCGCGGCTGTGCGACGAGGTACGGCTGCGGCTGGCGGCGGGCCGTGCCGGGGTCGTACCCGTCCGGGTGGAGAGCGTGGGGCCCGGACCGCCGGGGCTGGCGACCGTCGAGCTGCTGGCCCGCCTCGAACTGACCGCGCGGCGGGCCGGCGGCCGGATCAGGCTGCGCGGGCCCGCCCCCGGACTACGCGCCCTCCTCGATCTGGTCGGGCTCCGCTTCGAGGTGGAGGGGCAGGTCGAAGAGCGGGAACCAGCGCTGGGTGTCCAGGAAGAAGTGGAACCCGGTGAGCCTGCCGTCTGAGATCTCCAGGACCTGCACCGACCAGGGGCTGAAACCGCCCGCCTCCGGGTCCGGCTTGTACTGGGCGAAGCCCGGCAGGCCGTTCACCTCCACCGGGACCAGGCGGGAGCCCTCGCAGGCGGCGCCGATCGTCGTCATGAAGCCCGTGATGTCGTCGTGGCCGGTCAGCCACAGGTCGAACGGCGGCATCGTCATGATGGCGTCCTCGTGCAGCAGCGCCGTCAGGGCCGCCATGTCGTAGCCCTCGAAGGCCGCGACATACCGCTCCAGGAGCTTCTTCTGCTCCTCGTCGAGCGGGTCGGAGACAGCCGCGTCGGCCGCCTTCTCGTCCCGCTCGGCGAGGGTGGCGCGGGCCCGCTGGAGCGCGCTGTTGACCGAGGCGACCGAGGTGCCGAGCAGTTCGGCGACCTCGTTCGCCCGCCAGGCCAGCACCTCGCGCAGGATCAGCACCGCCCTTTGTTTCGGCGGCAGTTGTTGCAGGGCGGCCATGAACGCGAGCCGCACCGACTCCTTGGCGACGGCGGCCTCCGCCGGGTCGGCGACCGTGGGCAGCACGCGCGCGTCCGGCATCGGCTCCAGCCAGGTGTTGTCGGGCCGGGGCGACAGCGCGGCCTGGGCGAGCGGGGTGGAGTCGCTGAGGTCGACGGGCCGCGCCCGCTTGTTGCCCGCGGACAGCATGTCCAGGCAGACGTTGGTCGCGATCCGGTAGAGCCAGGACCGCAGACTGGAGCGCCCCTCGAACTTGTCGTAGCTCCGCCAGGCGCGGACCATCGTGTCCTGCACCGCGTCCTCGGCCTCGAAGGAGGAGCCGAGCATGCGGTAGCAGTACCCGGTCAGCTCGACGCGGTGTTTCTCCAGTCTGATGTCGAGGTCTGTCGTCGTCGCGGTGCTGTCGGTCATCGTCTCGCCCACCCACCCCTGTGGCCGTTCCCGTCGTGCGCGTCCTTGCGCCACACTCCGGAAGCTACCGCAGCCCACTGACAATGGCGCCCGGAGTCGGTGAACGTGCAGGTCAGGCGGGGGTGAGGGCCCGCTCCACGCGCGCCGCCCGCGACCCCAGCACGGTGATCGTCACGACACCGACTACCGCCAGCACGCCCACGCCGACCGTCCCCGCCCAGCCGCCCGCGTGGAACGCCAGCGCGCCGACCGTACTGCCGGTGCTGGACCCGATGTAGTACGCGGACTGGTAGAGGGCGGAGGCCTGCGCGCGGCCCGTCGTCGCCGTCTTGCTGACCGCCGAGGACGCGACCGCGTGCCCCGCGAAGAAGCCCGCCGTGATCAGCACCAGGCCCAGCAGCACCAGGGGCAGCGAGTCGGCGAGGGAGACCAGCAGACCGGTGGCCGTGGTGCCGCCCGCCAGGTACAGGGCCCCGCGCCGCCCCAGCCGGCCCACCAGCCGCCCGGCCGTGGACGCCGACACGGTACCCACCAGATACACCAGGAAGATCGAGCCGACGATGCCCTGGGGGAGCGAGAAGGGGGCCTCGGTGAGGCGGTAGCCGATCACCGTGTAGACGCCGCCGAAGACCGTCATGAACAGGGCGCCGATCGCGTACAGCCGGCACAGCAGCGGGTTCGCGAGGTGGGCGCGGACCGTGCGGGCCAGGACCCGCGGGCGCAGCGAGCCCGGCGTGAAGTGCCGCGGGGCGGGCAGGAGCAGCCGGAAGGCGACCGCGCAGCCGACCGCGAGCAGACCGATCACGCCTACGGCGACCCGCCAGCCCCACTCCTGCGCGACCCAGCCGGTGATGACCCGGCCGCTCATCCCGCCGACGCTGTTGCCCGCCACGAACAGGCCGATCGCCGTGACCAGCGCCTTCGGCCGGACCTCCTCCGCCAGATACGCCGTCGCCGACGCGGGCAGCCCGGCCAGCGCGGCGCCCTGGAGGAACCGCAGCACCACCAGCGCGCCCAGCGAGGGGGCGAACGGCACCAGGACCCCGATGCCCACCGCGACCGCCAGCGACGCGGTCATGACCGTACGGCGTCCGAAGCGCTCCGACAGCGCGCTCATCGGCAGGACGAACAGCGCGAGTCCGCCGGTCGCCGCCGCCACCGTCCAGCTCGCCGCGCCCGCCGCCACCCCGAACTCGCCGGAGATCAGCGGCAGCAGGGCCTGTGTGGAGTACAGCAGCGCGAAGGTCGCCACACCCGCGAGGAAGAGCGCGAAGCTCATCCGGCGATAGCCGGGACCGCCCGGCGTCAGCCGTGAGTCGCCCGCGGCGGCGGGGGAGGAGGCGGCGGGAGCGGGGACGGTGGCGGCCACGACGGTGGACGCCCCGGTATCGGCGGGAGACATGCTTCGAAGCTACGGACGTTCCCGCTGATCCGTCCAATGCACGGAAACGCCATAATCGTTCCCATGGCGCATCAGTACAGCTCACCGGCTCACCTGTCACCGTCCGGTGACACAGAAGACATCGTCGCGCTGCTCGCGCCCCGCCTCGCGTACTTCGCCGGCGTCGCCCGCACCGAGCACGTCACCCGGGCCGCGCAGGAGATGCAGGTCCCGCAGTCCACCCTGTCGCGGGCGATGGTCCGCCTCGAACAGGACCTGGGCGTCGACCTGTTCGCCCGCCGGGGCCGCACGGTGTCGTTGACCCCCGCCGGCCGCACCTTCCTCGCCTCCGTCGAACGCGCCCTCGCCGAGATCGGCAAGGCCGCCGACGAGGTCCGCGCCGACGCCGACCCCAGCACCGGCAAGGTCGCCTTCGGCTTCCTGCACACCCTCGGCTCGGAGACCGTCCCCGAACTCATCCGCGCCTTCCGCGCCGACCACCCCCGGGTCCGCTTCAGCCTCGTCCAGAACTACGGCGAGGCGATGCTGGAGCGGCTGCGCGCGGGCGAACTGGACCTGTGCCTGCTGACCGCCCCGACCCTCGACGCCCCCGACGTCGTGGCCCACCGCCTCGACGTGCAGAAGCTCCGCCTCGTCGTCCCCGCCGACCACCGCCTGGCCGCGCGCCGCCGGATCCGCCTCGCGGAGGCCGCCGAGGAGACCTTCGTGACCCTGGAACCGGGCTACGGTCTGCGCCGCATCACCGACGACGTCTGCGCGGAGGCCGGCTTCCGCCCGAAGATCGCCTTCGAGGGCGAAGAGGCGGAGACGCTGCGGGGCCTGGTGGCGGCGGGTCTTGGAGTGGCCCTGCTCCCGCCACCGGCCGTGCCCCGCCCGGGAGTCGCCGAACTGACCGTCACCGCACCCAAGGCGGTACGGGAGATCGGCGTGGCCTGGCTGGACGGCCGCCCGGACACACCCCCGGTGGCGGCCTTCAAGCGGTTCCTCCTGTCGAGGAGAGGGCACCTGCTGCCCGACTAGCCGCAGCGGAAGGGCTGTTGACGGGTCGGCGGACCCTCACCCCCTGCGCAGCGACCGCCCGAACCCCGCGGCCAACGGCATCCTCAGCCCCAACGGCGGCGGAGCGTGCAGCGCGTCCTCGACCGGCCGGGAGAACGACCGCCCGAACAACGCCCCCAGCACGAAGTCCTCGGTCAGCGCGTGGACTTCCTGGCGGTGCTGGTGCAACGCGTGTCCGTCGGAGTGGACTTCGAACCGGCACACGTCCCGGTTCGCCTTCTTCGCCCGGGCCGCCAGCCGGAACGACAGTTCGGGATCGGTGCGTTCGTCGTTCGTGCCGTGCACGATGAGCACCCGCCGGCCCACCAGCTGCCTCACCGGTTCGGGTGACGCGGCCACGTCCTGCTCGGGCAGCCAAGGGGCCAGCGCCACCACGGAGTTGACCGCCTCGTGCCCGGCGGAGCGCAGCGCGGCCCGCCCGCCCATGTCGACCCCGGCCAGACACACCGGCACGTCCCCGTAGCGTCGTACGACCTCGTCCACCGCCCAGGTGGCGTCGTGCGCGAGATGCGCCTCGCTGCCGTTCCAGCCGCGGCAGCGGTAGTGGACGACATGCGCGGCCAGGCCCTCGGCGGCGCCCGCCCGGGCCAGCCGGCGCCCCAACGCGCGTACGGACGCTGTCGCCATGAGAGGGGACGGCCTGCGGGCGGAGACCTCCTCGCCGCCGGGGAGCAGCAGCACCACGCCGCTCACCGAGGTCGGTTCGGGACCGAGTGCTCTCCCCAGCCGGGCCGTCCGAACCGGTGTCGCTTGCTGTGCCATGACAGAACAGTGTCAGAAGTGGGCGTGTACGCCATCCTTCCGCGCGGTCACCGTTGCGTATCGACGGATTCGCGCTACGGGCGATCTACGCGCGTAGGAGTTAGAGTGCGGAAATGACGAGCCAGACCACGAACATCCCGAGCTCGGACCAGATCCGCCGGGCGCCGAAGGTTCTGCTGCACGACCACCTCGACGGCGGCCTCCGCCCGGGGACGATCGTCGAACTCGCGCGCGACGCCGGATACACCCAGCTCCCCGAGACCGACCCGGACAAACTCGGCGTGTGGTTCGCCGAGGCCGCCGACTCCGGTTCCCTGGAACGGTACTTGGAGACCTTCTCGCACACCGTCGCCGTGATGCAGACCCGGGACGCGCTGATCCGGGTCGCCCGCGAATGCGCGGAGGACCTCGCCGAGGACGGTGTCGTGTACGCCGAGGTGCGGTACGCGCCCGAGCAGCACCTCGACGGCGGGCTCAGCCTCGAAGAGGTCGTCGAGGCCGTCAACGAGGGCTTCCGGCAAGGGGAGTCGCTGGCCCGCGAGAACGGGCGGCGGATCCGCGTCGGGGCGCTCCTCACCGCGATGCGGCACGCCGCCCGCGCCCTGGAGATCGCCGAACTCGCCAACCGCTACCGCGACCTGGGCGTCGTCGGCTTCGACATCGCGGGCGCGGAGGCCGGGTTCCCGCCCACCCGGCACCTCGACGCCTTCGAGTACCTCAAGCGCGAGAACAACCACTTCACCATCCACGCGGGCGAGGCGTTCGGACTGCCGTCCATCTGGCAGGCGTTGCAGTGGTGCGGGGCCGACCGGCTCGGGCACGGGGTGCGCATCATCGACGACATCCAGGTGAAGGAGGACGGCTCGGTGGAACTGGGGCGGCTCGCCTCCTACGTCCGCGACAAGCGCGTCCCGCTGGAACTCTGCCCCAGCTCCAACCTCCAGACCGGCGCCGCCGACTCCTACGCCGAGCACCCCATCGGCCTGCTGCGCCGACTGCACTTCCGGGCCACGGTCAACACGGACAACCGGCTGATGTCCCACACCAGCATGAGCAGCGAATTCGAGCACCTTGTCGAGGCGTTCGGTTATTCGCTCGACGACATGCAATGGTTCTCCGTCAATGCTATGAAGTCAGCATTCATTCCTTTCGATGAACGACTGGCCATGATCAATGACGTGATCAAGCCCGGATATGCGGAACTCAAATCCGAATGGCTGTTCCGTCAGACGGCCTCCACCAGCGGTTCTACGCCCGAAGCGGACTGACAAGCACCACTCGGGACACGGGAGATGCGGACGGGCTTTCACAATCCGTCCGCATTTCGATGTTTGCGGCGGATGCCTTCGCGTGTTTACGGTCTTGGACCGCTCACATCCCCCGTCATCCCATTCAAGGACGCATTCACCATGAAGCAGTCTGCTGCCAAGACCCTCGGTGTCGCCGCCCTCGGTGCCGCCTTCGCCGCCGTAGGCGCGGGTGCCGCGAGCGCGGCTCCGGCGGTCCCGGACGCCACCCAGGCCCTGGGCGCCGTGACCCACACGCTGCCCGCGGAGAACGTCACCAAGGCGCTCCCCGGCGCCGGCCAGGCGCTGAGCCAGGCGCAGCCCGCGCTCGCCGGCGGCCTCTCCGCCGTGCAGCCGGCCGCGGAGAAGGTCCTCTCCGACGGCCCCACCGCCCCCGTCGCGGGCCTCCTGGGCGGCCTCCCCCTCTCCCAGACGGGCCTCCCCACCCACGGCCTCCCGCTGAACGGCGTCCCGCTGGGCTGAGACCTGTTGGCCTGATGCCCTGTTGGCCTGATGCCTGCCGGGCTGAGGCAGTTGGGTTGAGACCGGCCGGTCTGATGCCCGCTGGGCTGGGGCAGTTGGGTTGAGGCCCGGTGGGCTGAGGTCCGCCGGGCCCGGGTCGTTGGGTTGAGGTTTGCCGGGCCGGGTTTCGGTTGTTCGAAGTCCGGTTGGGCTGAAGCCCGGTGGGCCGGCGCGCCTGCCGGGCAGACGGCCGTTGGGCCGGGCCCGCTGGGCGCCCGACAGGCCCGGAGGCTCCCAAACCGGGCCCATCGCGCCCCGCATGATCTGAACGCGCCGATGGGGCGCGCCCCGGGCGAGGGGCGCGTCCCATCGGTGTGCTGCGGTGGGGATGGGGCTACCAGGCCTCGGTGCGTACCTTGTCCTCGGACGGGAACAGGATCCACAGGGCGATGTAGAGCAGGAACTGCGGGCCGGGCAGCAGGCACGAGAGCAGGAAGATCACGCGCATCGTGGTCGCGGAGGTGCCGAAGCGCCGCGCCAGCGCTGCGCACACTCCGCCGATCATGCGGCCTTGGGTGGGGCGGGCAATGGCGGTCATCATGGGCTCCTTCGCGAGCGTCTCTCCGAGGCCTCCCCTGCGGCTGCCTCATCTGACATCAACGCTACGAACCGGAAGCCCGCCCGGCGTCGCTCTACGGTGCGATGCCGACCCTGGGAATCGTCGGGGTCCGTCCCTGAGGCACTTCCTCCTGGAGGAGGGGCGTGGGGAGGGGGCTCTCGGCCCTGCGGCGGAGCCACGCGCGGGCGGCGGGGACGATCGCGACGTGCGCGAGGGCCACGCCCACCGTGTTCATGAGCAGTGAGTCGACGTCCACGACCTGGCCCGGCACCCCGGTCTGGAGCAGTTCGATGCCCAGGGAGATCAGGGCCCCGGCGGCGACCGTACGGATCAGGGACGCGAGCGGGGAGACATGGAGTCTGCCGCTGACCGTGGGGAGCAGCACGCCCAGCGGGGCCAGCAGCGCGAGGCCCTCACCGATCCGCTTCGAGGCCTCCGCCCAGCCCAGGTCCAGATCGGCGCGGATGCTGGCCAGCGGGTGCAGGTTCGGGGGCATCACCCAGGGGACGTCCCTCGGTCGCAGCGTGACCCAGGCGACGAGCACGAGGTGTGCGACGAGGAGGACACCCCCTGTCACACGGACGCGAATCGCGGCACTGCCGCCGATGGAGCCTTGACGCTGCACGCCCCACTAGACGCCCCGTCCGGCACGATCGGTTCCGGACGGGGCCCAAGCACCAAGGTGAGGCTTCCGCCACACCCCTGCTTCTGGGCTCGTTCACCTCCGGGGCGCTTTCAGCCCTCGGTGACCTCACTCGAAGGCGGAGCCTTCGTCCCCGGCGCGGAGCGGACGTCGTCCGTGCACTCGTAGCGGCGCAGCGGAGCGTCGTCCGGCCCGCCGAGGATGACGGAGCCGTCGCCCTCGGCCGCGGCCGAGTCGGAGAAGGTGCAGACGATCTGGGCGAGCGCGTACGACGTCAGGTCGGCGGGTGCGTTGGACAGCCGCAGCGCGTCCTTGGGGTCCTTGGCGCGCGGGCCGCTCACGGACATGCCACCGCGTACGTCGGTCGTGTACCCGGCGTCCCGCTCGCCCGTCGACGGCGACTCGGCGAGCTGGTCCAGCAGACCCTGGGCCACGATCACCCGGCGCCGTACGTCCGCCGTGCCGTCCGGCACCTGTACGGCCCGGTCGACGGCCACCAGCGAGGAGCCGCAGAGCAGGAACACCTGCACCGGAACGCCTCGCGCGGCCTGGGCCGTCACGTCCGGCTCCGCCAGGGTGCAGGGCACCCGGGAGGGCGCGGCCCCGAAGTCGGTGGGCACCTCCGTGGCGCGGATCCCGCACCCGGCGAGCGCCAGACCGAGCAGCGGAAGCGCCAGCAACCGGCGTGCCTTCATGAGGCGTTCCCCTTCGAGCTGTCCCCTTCGGCCTCGCCCTTGTCGGTCTCCGCCATGAGCGCGGAGGCGTCCCTCGGCAGGCGGAGGGTGAACACCGCGCCGCCGTCGGGGGAGTTGGCGGCGGTGATGTCGCCGCCGTGGATGTGGGCGTTCTCCAGGGCGATGGAGAGGCCGAGGCCGCTGCCCTCGGAGCGGGGGCGGGAGGCGCTCGCCTTGTAGAAGCGGTCGAAGACGTGCGGCAGGACGTCCTCGGGGATGCCGGGGCCGTGGTCGCGGACCGCGATGACGAGGTCGTCGTCCTCCAGGCGGACGGACACCCGGACCGGGGAGCCGCCGTGCTTGAGGGCGTTGCCGATGAGGTTGGCGAGGATGACGTCGAGGCGGCGCGGGTCGAGCCGGGCGTGGATGCCGCGTTCGGCGTCGAGGTCGACGGCGTCGAGCCAGGCGCGGGCGTCGATGCAGGCGGTGATCTGGTCGGCGAGGTCGACGTCGTCGAGGACGAGCCGGGCGGTGCCCGCGTCGAAGCGGGTGACCTCCATGAGGTTCTCGACGAGGTCGCCGAGCCGCTTGGTCTCGCTGACGACGAGCCGTACGGCGGGCTCGATCATCGGGTCCACGCTGCCGGTCTCGGCGTCGAGTTCCTCCTCCAGGACCTCGACCACGGCGGTGATGGCGGTCAGCGGGGTGCGCAGTTCGTGCGACATGTCGGCGACGAAACGGCGCGAGGCGTCGTCGCGGGCGGCCATGTCGGCGACCCGTTTCTCCAGCGCCTCGGCGGTCTGGTTGAACGTCCTTGAGAGTTCGGCGAGTTCGTCCGTGCCGGAGACCCTGAGGCGGGTGTCGAGCTTGCCCTCGCCCAGCCGGCGCGCGGCGATGCCCAGCCGGTGCACGGGCTTGAGGACGGTGGTCGCGGCGGCCTGCGCGAGCAGCGCGGAGCCGATCAGCGCGAGGCCGGTGGCGATCCCGAGCGACCAGGCGAGGGAGTTGAGGTCCTTCGCCTCCGGCTCAAGGGACTTGAGCATGTAGCCGGTCGGTCCGCCGCCGATCATCCGGGTGCCCGCGACCAGGAACGGGGTGCCGTGCTCGGTGACCCGCTGCCAGTACAGGTGGTACGGCTCCTTGTTGCCGTCGGTCACCGACTGCTGCTTGTTGACCGCCGTGCGCAGCGACTTGGGCACGTCCTCCAGCGAGAAGCCGTTCAGGCCGCCGGAGTTGCCGTAGACCGTCTTGGCGTTGGTGTCCTGGGCGACGAGCAGGACGCTGAAGCGCTGGCTGCTGTTGGCCATCTGGCCCGCGGTGCGCATGAGTTCGTCCTGCGTGGGGTGCACGGGCAGGGCGCCGGCGTGGTTCTGCATCTCCTGGCGGAAGTCGCGCAGCACCGCGTCCTGGGCGCGGGTGAGGACGGCCTCGCGGTTGAGCCAGTAGGCGATGCCGGACGCGGACACGGCGGCGGTCAGCGCGACCAGCCCGAACACGACCACCAGCCGCAGTCGCAGACTGGTGAACCGCAGCCGCCACAGAACTCCCTTACGACCCGGGCGCCAGCCGCGGATCCCCCCTTGCGCGTCGGTCACTGAGGCGAGTCCAGGCGGTAACCGACGCCACGCACGGTACGGATGAGGGTGGGGGACGAGGGCACGTCCTCGACCTTGGCACGCAGCCGCTGGACACACGCGTCCACCAGCCGGGAGTCGCCGAGGTAGTCGTGCTCCCACACCAGGCGCAGCAACTGCTGCCGGGACAGGGCCTGTCCGGGCCGCCGGCTCAGTTCGAGCAGCAACCGCAGCTCGGTGGGCGTGAGTTGGAGGTCCTCGCCGTTCTTCGTGACGGTCATGGCGGCCCGGTCGATGACCAGCGAACCGAACGAGGCCGCGTCGTTGGCCTCCCGCTCGCCGCGCCGCAGCACGGCCCGGATACGGGCGTCCAGCACCCGCCCCTGCACGGGTTTGACCACATAGTCGTCGGCACCGGACTCCAGCCCGACGACGATGTCGATGTCGTCGCTGCGCGCGGTGAGCAGGATGATCGGCAGCTGGTCCGTGCGCCGGATGCGACGGCACACCTCGAAACCGTCGATGCCGGGCAGCATCACATCCAGCACGATCAGGTCCGGCCGCTGCTCGCGCAGCAGCTTCAGACCGTCCTCGCCGCTGGCAGCGGTGGCCACCCGGTGGCCCTGGCGCGTCAGCGAGAGCTCCAGGGCCGTCCGGATGGCGTCGTCGTCCTCGATCAGCAACAGGGAAGGCACGGGGCTCATTCTGGCCCATGCGGGGTCGGTGTTTCGACACCTGTACGGGTACGTCCCCGTAGCGCTCCTCTCTGTGACCGGACTGTCCGTTTTCTGAGGACGGCCGCAGAGACCCACCCCTGTGACAGGTCTGTGACAGTCGGCGGACATGCCCATGAAGTCACCCCGGCAGGATTTTCGGCACAGGCAAGGAACCACGCCGGAACATCCGAACACCGGGCAAGTCCACTACGGGGGGCGCGAGATGAACACGCTGCACAGCACCAGCAACAACGCAGTCATCACGCGTCTGCACGACGTCACCCGGGGTTCCGAGAAGTCCGGTGCCGTGAGCGGGCGGGGGTGCGTTCGCGGTGCCGGGCGTCAGCACACCGGTTACATGACGGTGGTTGACGCGCACACGGGGGAAGCACACGGGGGAAGCGGGTACAGGGAGGACACGGGGGAGCGTCGTTCGCTGTCGGAGGCGGAGTTCACCGCCTACGTCCAGGAGCGCCGCGCCTCCCTGTACGCGACCGCCTACCACCTGACCGGCGACCGCTTCGAGGCCGAGGACCTGCTCCAGAGCGCGCTGTTCTCGACGTACAAGGCGTGGGACCGGATCAGCGACAAGGCCGCGGTCGGGGGCTACCTCCGCCGCACCATGACGAACCTGCACATCAGCGCGTGGCGCCGCCGCAAGCTGAACGAGTACCCGACCGAGGAACTGCCGGAGACGCCCGGCGACACGGACGCGATGCGCGGCACCGAACTGCGCGCGGTCCTGTGGCAGGCGCTGGCCCGGCTGCCCGAACTCCAGCGCACCATGCTGGTCCTCCGTTACTACGAGGGCCGCACGGACCCGGAGATCGCGGAGATCCTCGACATCAGTGTCGGCACGGTGAAGTCCAGCATCTGGCGGTCGCTCCGCCGGATGCGCGAGGACGAGGTCCTCAGCTTCGGCCGTGACGAGGAGGACGCCTTCGGGGAGCTCGTCGCCTGAGGGTCGGGGGGGAAGCAAGGAAAACGGGGGGAAGTACAGGGGGTCACGGGGGAAGCACGGGGCCGCGGGGGATCGGTACCGGGGGGTGCCGAACGGGGTCACGGGGGACCACGGGGGAACAGGAAGCGGGACTGGAGGGCCGGGGGGTCCGTCCAGTCCCGCTTCTGCGTGTGTGCCGTCAGATGCTGGGCGTGGGGGTGGGCGCGGGGGCCGCCGCCGGGCGCCGGCCCACCGCCGCCGCGGCCAGCCGGCCCAGTGCCTCGTCCTTGTCGCACGCGTACGCGCCGAGCGTCGTCTGCCGCGCCACGATCGACCGCTCCAGCCGCATCAGCCGCCAGCCGCGCCGCACCAGGAACGGCACCGATTTGCGGCCCTCCCGCAGGTCCCGCAGGAAACGTCGCCGGAAGGTCCGCACCGGCCCCCGGCTCAGACACAGCGCGTCCGCGAGGACACCCAGCTCCCGGCAGCGGGTGATCACCTCGGCGGCGAAGATCCCCTCGGCTATGAACAACGGCGTCCGCCCGACATCGACCGCCTCCGTGCCCGTACGGGCGCTCAGCGAGATGTCGTAGACCGGCACATCCGTACGACCCGTGCGGCACAGCTCGACGATCGCGGTGACCGCGACCTCCGCGTCCCAGGAGTCGGGGTGGTCCCAGTCGATGTCCGAACTCCCCGCCACCAGTGGCAGTGTCGGGTCGTCGCCCTCCTTGTAGAAGTCGTCGAGCCGCAGCACGGGGAGACCGGAGCGGGCCGAGACGAGGGACTTGCCGGAACCCGAGGGGCCGCACAGCAGCACGACACGGGCCGGTGACGGGGAAAGGATGCTCACGGGACACCAGTTTGACGTATTCCGTACGTCCTGCCGACCCCGCGGGTCGGCATTGGAACGCGCATCACACGTCAACTACCCTTCGTGCTGACCTGATTACCCTGCGCACCAGAAGGTGGCACCAGCAATGGCACGACACACGTCCTCCCCGCACCCGACCGCCCAGCGCGCCCTGGTCGCCCTCGCGACGGCGGGAGTCGCCCTGGGCGCGGGCGCGGCGACGGCCGCCGCCGCGGACAACGCGCCGGTCGTCGACGTGATGCGGACGCGCCCCACCTCGCTGGGCAAGATCGACCCCGCGGCGGGGCTGGGTGCCCTCACCGGCACGGTCGGGTACGTCACCGGTCCGGTCGCCGGGCTCAAGCCCAACCCCCTCGCGGGGACGGGTGTCGACCCGCTCGACAACGGCGTGGCGACCCAGCTGGCGGACTTCCAGCCGCTGGCCTCGCGGGCGCTGACGGGACCGGTGGCGGAGGCCCAGTCGATCGGGAGCATGCCGGTGGTGGGCCAGGTGACGGGCCTGCTGAACGGCTGACGGCGGAACACGCGGCGAGCCGCGCCTCCCGGACGGTGAGGCGCGGCCCGGGGGTCGCGGGCAGGGCTCAGTAGGACGAGCCGCCCGCTCCCAGCGAACCCGTCGGATGCCAGACCGTCTTCGTCTCCAGGAAGGCCGTCAGGCGGTCCGTGCCCGGGGTCTCCGTGTAATCCACAGGCTGTGGACGGAGTACCCGCTTGAGGTTGTCGGCCGCCGCGATCTCCAGTTCCTTCGCCAGTACGGCGTCGGCGCCCGCGAGGTCGATCGCGTTGACGTCCTGGTGCGCGGCGAGGGGCGCCGCGATCTCCGCCGTCGTCCCGGAGAGGATGTTGACGACTCCGCCGGGCAGGTCCGAGGTCGCCAGCACCTCGGCCAGCGACAGCGCGGGGAGCGGGGACTTCTCGCTCGCGATCACGACCGCCGTGTTGCCGGTCGCGATCACCGGGGCCACCACCGAGACCAGGCCCAGGAACGAGGACTCCTGGGGGGCGAGGACGGTGACGACACCCGTCGGCTCGGGGGAGGAGAGGTTGAAGTACGGGCCCGCCACCGGGTTCGCGCCGCCGACCACCTGGGCGATCTTGTCGGTCCAGCCCGCGTACCAGACCCAGCGGTCGATCGCCGCGTCCACGACGACGGCCGCCTTCGCCTTCGACAGGCCCTCCGCGTCCGCCACTTCGCGCACGAACTGGTCCCTGCGGCCCTCCAGCATCTCGGCGACGCGGTAGAGGATCTGGCCCCGGTTGTACGCCGTGGCGCCGGACCAGCCGCCGAACGCCTTGCGGGCCGCCACGACCGCGTCACGGGCGTCCTTGCGGCTCCCCTGCGGGGCGTTCGCCAGCCACTTGCCCTTTGCGTCGGTCACCTCGTACACCCGGCCGCTCTCGGAACGCGGGAACTTCCCGCCGACGTACAGCTTGTAGGTCTTCAGCACAGTCAAGCGATCAGACATCGAGGTACGCCTCCAGGCCGTGGCGACCGCCCTCGCGGCCGAAGCCCGACTCCTTGTAGCCGCCGAACGGCGAGGTCGGGTCGAACTTGTTGAACGTGTTGGACCAGACGACACCCGCGCGCAGCCTGCTCGCGACCGCGAGGATGCGGGAGCCCTTCTCCGTCCAGATGCCCGCCGACAGGCCGTACTGCGTGTTGTTGGCCTTCGCGACCGCCTCCTCGGGCGTGCGGAAGGTCAGCACCGACAGCACCGGGCCGAAGATCTCGTCGCGGGCGATGGTGTGCGCCTGGGTGACGTTCGTGAAGAGTGTCGGGGCGAACCAGTAGCCGGAGGACGGGAGTTCGCACTCCGGGGACCAGCGCTCGGCGCCCTCCGCCTCGCCCCGCTCGACGAGCGTGGTGATGCGGGAGAGCTGCTCGGCGGAGTTGATCGCGCCGATGTCCGTGTTCTTGTCCAGCGGGTCGCCGAGGCGCAGCGTGGACAGCCTGCGCCTGAGCGAGTCCATCAACTCGTCCTGGATCGACTCCTGTACGAGCAGGCGGCTGCCCGCGCAGCAGACCTGGCCCTGGTTGAAGAAGATGCCGGTGACGATGCCCTCGACGGCCTGGTCGATGGGGGCGTCGTCGAAGACGATGTTCGCGCCCTTGCCGCCGAGTTCGAGGGTGACCTTCTTGTCCGTGCCCGCGACCGTCCGCGCGATCTCCTTGCCGACGGCCGTGGAACCGGTGAACGCGACCTTGTTCACGTCCGGGTGCGCGACCAGCGCGGCGCCCGAATCGCCGTAGCCCGGAAGGATGTTGACGACACCCTTGGGCAGGCCCGCCTGGCGGCAGATGTCCGCGAAGAAGAGCGCGGACAGGGGGGTCGTCTCGGCGGGCTTCAGCACCACCGTGTTGCCGGTCGCGAGGGCCGGGGCGATCTTCCACGCGAGCATCAGGAGCGGGAAGTTCCAGGGGATGACCTGGCCCGCCACGCCCAGAGGTCGGGGGTTCGCGCCGAAGCCGGCGTGGTCCAGCTTGTCGGCCCAGCCCGCGTAGTAGAAGAAGTGCGCGGCCACGAGGGGGAGGTCGGCGTCCCTCGTCTCCTTGATGGGCTTGCCGTTGTCCAGGGTTTCCAGGACGGCCAGTTCGCGGCTGCGCTCCTGGATGATCCGGGCGATGCGGAACAGGTACTTGGCGCGCTCGGAGCCGGGCAGCGCCGACCACTTCTCGAAGGCCTTGCGGGCGGCCTTCACCGCGCGGTCCACGTCCGCCTCGCCCGCGCGGGCGATCTCGGACAGGACCTCTTCGGTGGACGGGGACACGGTCTTGAAGACCTTGCCGTCCGCCGCCTCGGTGAACTCGCCGTCGATGAACAGGCCGTAGGAGGGCGCGATGTCGACGACGGAGCGGGACTCGGGCGCCGGAGCGTAGTCAAAGGCAGTCATGTCGGATCAGTCCACCGTCACGTAGTCGGGGCCGGAGTAGCGGCCGGTGGCCAGCTTCTGACGCTGCATCAGCAGGTCGTTCAGGAGCGAGGACGCGCCGAAGCGGAACCAGTGGTTGTCCAGCCAGTCCGCGCCCGCGGTCTCGTTGACGAGGACCAGGAACTTGACGGCGTCCTTGGAGGTGCGGATACCGCCCGCGGGCTTCACACCGACCTGGACGCCGGTCTGCGCGCGGAAGTCCCGCACCGCCTCCAGCATCAACAGGGTGTTCGCGGGCGTCGCGTTGACGGCGACCTTGCCCGTCGACGTCTTGATGAAGTCCGCGCCGGCCAGCATGCCGAGCCAGCTCGCGCGGCGGATGTTGTCGTACGTCGACAGCTCGCCGGTCTCGAAGATGACCTTCAGACGCGCGGCGCCCGAGGCCTCCTTCACGGCGACGATCTCGTCGTAGACCTTCATGTAGTGGCCCGCGAGGAACGCCCCGCGGTCGATGACCATGTCGATCTCGTCGGCGCCCGCGGCGACCGCGTCGCGCACGTCGGCCAGCTTCACGTCGAGCGCGGCACGGCCGGCCGGGAAGGCGGTGGCGACGGAGGCGACCTTCACGGAGGAACCGGCGACGGCCTCCTTCGCGGCGGCCACCATGTCGGGATAGACGCAGACGGCCGCGGTCGACGGCGCGGACCGGTCGGTCGGGTCCGGGTGGACGGCCTTGGCGCCCAGCGCCCGGACCTTCCCCGCGGTGTCCGCGCCTTCCAGCGTCGTCAGGTCGACCATCGAGATGGCCAGGTCGATGGCGTACGCCTTGGCGGTGGTCTTGATGGAACGGGTCCCGAGCGAGGCGGCACGCGCCTCCAGGCCGACCGCGTCGACGCCGGGCAGCCCGTGGAGGAAGCGGCGCAGCGTGCTGTCGGACGCGGTGACGTCGCCGAGAGCGGGTGCTGTGGGTGCAGTGGTGGGCATGGTCACCACACGAGCATATCTACGCGCGTAGCGGCTTGTACACCCCGAGGAGTCGTCTCACCTGAGGGGCGCGGGGAACCGCGCGACGAGCCACGACGCACCCGCACTCGCCGCCGAACGGGTCCCCGACCACGACCGGGCGCGGCCCTGAGGCACAATCGGCGCATGACGACCCCGCACCACGAGCCCCCCACCCCGCAGCCCCCGGACCGCGTCTACAGGTCGTCCATGGGTATCGCCGGCGGTGTCCTGCTGCTCGCCATCGGGCTCTGGCTCGGCATCGACGCGCTCGTACGGGGCGACGGCCGCACGCCGTGGCTCGCGCTCGCGGGACTGATCCTCGTGGTGCCGCTGGTGGTCGCCTTCACCTTCCGCCCCGCCGTGTACGCCAACGACGACCGGCTGCGGGTGCGCAACCCCTTCCGGCTCGTCGTCGTCCCGTGGGGCGAGGTGGCCGCGCTGCGGTCCGGGCTCTCGAACGAGGTGCTCACCAAGGCCGGCGCCAAGTTCCAGCTGTGGGCGATCCCGGTCTCGCTGCGCGGCCGCAAGCGGGCGGCGCGCCGCGAGGCGCGGTCCAAGGCCGAGGCGAGCGGCCAGGCCGGCCGGGGCGGCAGGGCCGGTGCCTTCGGCGGCGGCTTCGGCGGGTTCGGCAGCTTCGGCGCGAGCGCGGCCGGCGACTCCGGGGCCGGCGGGTCCACACGGGCCGAGTCCGACCAGATCATGAGCGACCTGAACGAACTGCTGGAGAACCGGGAACAGGCGGAGTCGGCGCAGGGCGAGATCACCGTCCGCTGGGCCTACGAGGTGATCGCCCCGGCGCTCGCCGGCGCCGTGGTGCTGGCGATCCTGCTGGCGACGGGCTGACCGGACCGCCCCCCCCGGCACGCACAGCTTTTCCGGGTCATCGTGCGACCCGAACTCGGCGGCGCTGGTCCCCCCTTCGGGCAAGCCCGGAGACGAAGCCGAGCCACGCCGACCACACCCGTGGTCCGAGTCTCTGGGAAGTCTGGGAAGTCATGGACACGATCCTTCAGGAGCCGCTGAGGCTGCCCCCGGGCGCGATACCCGACGGCTGCGCCGCCTGGGACGAGGAGCCGACGCGCGCGTGGGCCCGGGCGGAAGCCCCGTGGTGGGTGCCGGTCCGGCCCCGGAGGTGGCTGCTGGAGCAGTCGGCGGTGTTCGCGCT
Organism: Streptomyces sp. NPDC091280; assembly: GCF_044768565.1. NCBI lineage: Bacteria > Bacillati > Actinomycetota > Actinomycetes > Kitasatosporales > Streptomycetaceae > Streptomyces > Streptomyces sp. NPDC091280. Next base: position 581,359 of record NZ_JBIVUZ010000001.1, on the reverse strand, counting down.
GATCGTCGCCTTCTGCCTGCTGACCCTGACGGACCTGCCCGGATATCTGATCGCGCTGCTGCCGCTCCAGGTCGTCTGGGGGGTGTGGCGGCCCGAGGTCGTACGGTTCTCCGTCCCGGTGGTGGCCGCGGCCCTGGCGTGGGCGGTGGCGGTGGACGGGGTGCCGTGGCCGGCGCCGGTGTGCGCCGCGCTGCTGCTGGTCCTGTCGGTGACGGCCACCGAACTGCGGGCACGCGCGCGTGCCCGGCAGCGGGGCATCGCCCTGGCGGCGGCCGACGGGGTCACGGCCGTGCCGCCGACGGCGGACGAGCCGCTGCGGCGGGGCCGGCTGCTCGTCGGCTTCGGCGGCTTCGTGGCCGTGCCCGCACTCGTGCTGCTCGGTGCCTCCCCGCTGTGGCACGACGCGGACGACCGCCAAGGGGCGGCCGGGGCGGGCCTGTTCCTGCTCGGGCTCGCGTGCAGCGTGCTGCTCTCCGGGGTGCTGGGCCGCAGGCGGGCCCTCGCGCTGCGCGGGGCGCCCGCGCCGGTGCTGCGGGTCCTCGTCCGCAAGGACGTGCACGGGGACGCCGTGGTCTTCGCGGCCGACGACGCGACGGCGCTCCGGCCGCTGTTCACGGTCCCGGTGATGACACAGGCCGACGACGGGGAGGCGGACGAGGAGGATGAGGAAGAGGAGCTGGACGAACTCCTCGACGGGCTCAAGGACGAGGAACGCGGCCCCCTGCACGAGGCCGTCCTCTACGGCACGCCCTACGACGGAGCCGAGATACTGCTCGTCAGCGCCGCCCCGAAGCCGGGCGAGCCGCCGCTGACGGAGCGCTCGACCGGGCCGGTACGGCCGCTGTCGGAGCGCGGGGTGCGCAGGGGGCTGGCCCGGGAGAAGCGGGCGGCGCGGGCCGAGGCGGACTACCAGGAACTGGTCGAGGCCGCGCGCACGTTGACGCCCGTCCCGGTACGGCGCTGGCGGGCGGGGCGGGTGGACTGGCTGTCGACCCTGCTGGTCGCGCAGTGGGCGGGCTGGGTCCTCCTGGTCGTGAGCGACCCGGGCCCCTGGGACGCGACCTGGGTGATCGTCGGCGGTGTCGCGGGTGCCACCTTCATTCCGCGGAAGCTGTTCTGGCGCGTCACCGCAGAGCGCACCGGCGTCTGGCTGAACGGCCTGCGCCGGCCGCGCCACGTCCCCTGGGAGGATCTCCGCTCGGCCGGCCGGGTGGCGTTCGACGTCAGGCTGCGGGTGCGGGACGGCGACGACTGGGACCTCTCCGCACTCCACTGGCCCCGGCTCCAGCGCAGGCGTGGCTGGACCCACCCCCACGACGCCCTCGCCGCCGAACTCTCCGCGATGATCGCCGACCCCGCCCTGCGCCCCACCGGCGAGAGCGCCGAGAAGGAGCGCGGACGCCCGCTGTGGCCGCTGGCCGTGATCCTCGGTGCGGCCTGGATCGCGGCGCTCGTCGTCCGCTGGCTGTCCTGACCGCCACGCCTCCCGCCTTACCGAGCGGCACACTTCGGACCACGTGAACGGGCGGTCCGGGTAACGCCGGGGAGAGGTGGCCCGTTCACGACGGTTTCACGACGGTGCCGCTCGCGGGGCGCGGTTCACGCACACGGGGGCGACACCGACCGCTCTCCGGGATGAACAGGCGGAGGCCGACCCCGGCCCGCGAAGCCGTGCGGAGGACGGACCCCACGATCGGCACCGAGGAAGGCCACGAGCTGCTCACGATCGACGTCCTGCCTGGGACCGGACACGGGGTTCAGCTACCTGGTGCGGGACTGAACCCCGTGCGGGGGCGTCGGGCCGTTCAGATGCCGGCCGCGGCCGACAGGTCCCGCTTGATCGCGGCGAGGGTCTCGGCCGCCCGCGCGCGGGCCGCCGGAAGGCCGGAGTGCGCGGCCACCGGGACCACGACCTCCAGGTAGCACTTCAGTTTGGGCTCGGTGCCGCTGGGCCGGACGATGACGCGGGCACCGTCGAGGGTGTACCGCAGCCCGTCCGTGGGCGGCAGCTTCTCGGTCCCCTCGGTCAGATCCTCGGCCTTCGTGACGGCCAGGCCCGCGAGTTCGGTCGGCGGCTGCTCGCGCAGTCTCCGCATGGCGTCCGCGATGACCGTCAAGTCCTCGACGCGTACGGAGAGTTGGTCGGTGGCGTGCAGACCGTGCGTCACGGCGAGATCGTCGAGGAGGTCCAGCAGACCACGGCCCTCCTCCTTCAGCTCGGACGCCAGCTCGGTGATGAGCAGGGCGGCGGTGATCCCGTCCTTGTCACGCACACCGTCCGGGTCGACGCAGTAGCCGAGGGCCTCCTCGTAGCCGTAGCGAAGGCCTTCGACCCGGGCGATCCACTTGAAGCCGGTGAGGGTCTCCTCGTAGGGCAGGCCGGCCTTCTCGGCGATGCGGCCGAGGAGGGAGGAGGAGACGATCGACTCCGCGAAGGTGCCCCGGGCACCGCGCCGCACGAGGTGGGCGGCGAGCAGAGCACCGACCTCGTCCCCCCGCAGCATGCGCCAGACCCCCGCCTCCGGGACGGCCACCGCACAGCGATCGGCGTCGGGGTCGTTGGCGACGATCAGGTCCGGGTCGGTGTCCCGGGCCCGCGCGAAGGCGAGGTCCATCGCGCCCGGCTCCTCCGGGTTGGGGAACGCGACGGTCGGGAAGTCCGGGTCGGGCTCGGCCTGTTCGGCGACGAGCACCGGCTCGGGGAACCCGGCACGGGCGAACGCGGCCAGCAGGACGTCCTTGCCGACACCGTGCATCGCCGTGTAGACGGTACGGGCGGTACGCGGGGAGTCCGGGGAGAGGACGGCGTCCGTGCGGGCGAGGTAGGCGTCCAGGACGCTGTCGTCGAGCACCTCCCAGCCTTCCGCCGGGCGGGGCACGTCGTGCAGGGAGCCGATCGCGTCGATCTCGGCGGCGATCCCCGCGTCGGCCGGGGGCACGATCTGGGAGCCGTCGCCGAGGTAGACCTTGTAGCCGTTGTCCCGGGGCGGGTTGTGGCTCGCGGTGACCTCCACGCCCGCGATCGCGCCCAAGTGCCGTATGGCGAAGGCGAGTACGGGGGTGGGGAGCGGGCGGGGCAGTACGGCGGCGCGCAGCCCCGCGCCGGTCATCACGGCGGCGGTGTCGCGGGCGAAGTCGGCGGACTTGTGCCGGGCGTCGTAGCCGATGACGACGACCCCGTCGGTGTGGCCGGTGCGCTTGAGGTACGCGGCGAGTCCGGCGGCGGCGCGGATGACGACGGCGCGGTTCATCCGCATGGGTCCGGCGCCGAGTTCGCCGCGGAGTCCGGCGGTGCCGAACTGGAGGGTGCCGCGGAAGCGGTCCGCGAGTTCCGTGACGTCCCCGGCTTCGATGAGCTTGCCCAGCTCCTCGCGGGTGTCCGCGTCGGGGTCCTCGGCGAGCCAGGTCCCGGCCCGCGCGATGAGATCGTCGTCGTGCACGTCAGGTCAACCTCTCGTGTCTACTTGCGTTCCTGGGAGACGGCGCCTCGGTCGTGTCCGACGGATCATGCCGCAGACGCGGGGTCGATCAGGCACCGAAGCTTTCCTGCGACCTGATCCGCCGGACAGGTCCTACAGCCGGCCGAGCACCTGGGCCAGCAGCGACCCCATCTGCGCGGCGCTGTCCCGGCCCGCCTGGAGAACCTCCTCGTGGTTCAGCGGTTCCCCGGTCATGCCCGCAGCGAGGTTCGTCACCAGGGAGATACCCAGCACCTCCGCGCCCGCCTCCCGGGCCGCGATGGCTTCCAGCACGGTGGACATGCCCACCAGGTCCGCCCCGATCACCCGCGCCATGCGGATCTCGGCGGGCGTCTCGTAGTGCGGGCCGGGGAACTGGGCGTAGACGCCCTCCTCCAGACCGGGGTCGATCTCCTTGCACAGCGCGCGCAGCCGGGGCGAGTACAGGTCCGTCAGGTCGACGAAGTTGGCGCCGATGATCGGGGAGGCGGCCGTGAGGTTGATGTGGTCGCTGATCAGGACCGGCTGCCCGGGCCGCATGCCCTCGCGCAGTCCGCCGCAGCCGTTGGTCAGCACGACGGTCTTGCAGCCGGCGGCGACGGCGGTACGGACGCCGTGCGCGACGGCGGCGACACCGCGGCCCTCGTAGTAGTGGGTGCGGCCGAGGAAGACCAGCGCGCGCTTGTCACCGATCGCGTACGAGCGGACCCGCCCGCCGTGGCCCTCGACGGCCGGCGGCGGGAAACCGGGCAGCTCGGTCACGGGGAAGTCGGCCTCGGCCACACCGAGGGCGTCGACGGCCGGCCCCCAGCCGGAGCCCATCACAAGAGCGACGTCGTGGGTCTCGGCGCCCGTCAGTTCGCGCAGGTGCGCGGCGGCGGCGTCGGCGGCGGCGTGGGGGTCGCCCTGGATGTCGTCCGGAAGAAGAGATGCGTTCACGCGGTCGAGGGTAGCCGGTCCGGGCCTACGCGCGTAGATGACAGAGCTCACGGGATGGCGATCGTTGTCTTGTCGTTTCCAACGAGACCCGTGGCGGACGTTATGTGTGGGAAACCCTCAGCAGGGCCGCTTCCGCAGCTCCATCACATAGTCGTGCGGCGCCCCGGCGGACTCGGCGGCGTCGGCCAGCTCGCCGAGATAACGGGCCGAGGGCAGCCCGCCCTCGTACCCGTTGAGGACGTACACCCAGGCGGGTTCCTCACCGTCCAGGGTGTGCACCCGCACCCGCATACGCCGGTAGACGTCGAGGCCGACGCCCTCCCAGCGGTCCATGGACTCCTCGTCGGGCGGCGCGATCTCGTACAGCGCGACGAAGACCTGCGAGCGCGGCGCCTCCACGATCGTGGCGAGCGCGCCCTCCCAGCCCATGTGCTCACCGCCGAAGGTCAGCCGCCAGCCGTTCAGCCAGCCCGTGGCACGCAGCGGCGAGTGCGGGGCGCGGCGGGTCATCAGCCGCGCGTCGAGATTGCCGGCGTACGCGGCGTAGAGCGACATGCTCCGAGAGTACGGCAGCGAACCCACCCGCCACTCCCGTGACGGAAGCACCCCGCACGGCGGGAGAGCCGAGTACGGCGAGAAGGGGCCGTGCCGGGGGGTGTCCGCCCGCAGCGGTTGGCGCGTCAACCCCCTGGCACTCTTGCGAGACCGATTCCGCGCCGTTCCGAGGACGGACACCCCCCGGCACGGCACCGACCCACAACGAACCGCAGGCACCCCCGTCGCCCCCGGGCGGAAGCATCTTGAAGCGTGCGGGACAATGGGGTACGTGACTCGGATCGTGATCATCGGTGGCGGACCCGGCGGCTATGAAGCGGCGCTGGTGGCCGCGCAGCTCGGCGCGGAGGTGACCGTCGTCGACTGCGACGGTCTGGGCGGGGCGTCGGTGCTGACCGACTGCGTCCCGTCGAAGACCCTTATCGCGACGGCCGAGGTCATGACGACCTTCGACTCGTCGTACGAGGAACTCGGCATCATCGTCGCCGACGACACCCCACCCCTGGAACAGGCGGCAAGGGTCGTCGGCGTGGACCTCGGCAAGGTCAACCGCCGTGTGAAGCGCCTCGCGCTCGCCCAGTCGCACGACATCACCGCGTCCGTGACCCGGGCCGGCGCCCGGGTGATGCGCGGCCGGGGCCGGCTCGACGGCATGCAGGCGATCGACGGTTCCCGCAAGGTGATCGTCAAGGCGGCCGACGGCACCGAGGAGACCCTCGTGGCCGACGCCGTCCTCATCGCGACCGGCGGTCACCCCCGCGAGCTGGACGACGCCCGCCCGGACGGCGAGCGCATCCTGAACTGGACCCAGGTCTACGACCTCACCGAACTCCCCGAAGAGCTGATCGTGGTCGGCTCCGGCGTCACCGGCGCCGAGTTCGCCGGCGCCTACCAGGCCCTCGGCTCCAAGGTCACCCTCGTCTCCTCCCGCGACCGCGTCCTCCCCGGCGAGGACCCGGACGCAGCCGCCGTACTCGAAGACGTCTTCCGCCGCCGAGGCATGAACGTCATGGCCCGCTCCCGCGCCCAGTCCGCCAAGCGCGTCGGCGACAAGGTCGAGGTCGTCCTCGCCGACGGCCGCGTCATCACCGGCTCGCACTGCCTGATGGCGGTCGGCGCCATCCCGAACTCCGCGGGCATGGGCCTGGAGGAGGCGGGCGTCAGGCTGCGCGACTCGGGCCACATCTGGACCGACAAGGTCTCCCGTACGACAGCTCCCGGCGTCTACGCGGCCGGCGACGTCACCGGAATCTTCGCGCTCGCCTCGGTGGCCGCGATGCAGGGCCGTATCGCCATGTACCACTTCCTCGGCGACGCGGTGGCCCCGCTGAACCTGAAGACGGTCTCCTCGAACGTCTTCACCGACCCGGAGATCGCCACCGTCGGCTACTCCCAGGCCGACGTCGACGCGGGCAAGATCGACGCCAGGGTCGTGAAGCTCCCGCTCCTGCGCAACCCGCGCGCGAAGATGCAGGGCATCCGGGACGGCTTCGTCAAGATCTTCTGCCGCCCCGGCACCGGCATCATCGTCGGCGGTGTGGTCGTGGCGCCCCGCGCCTCGGAGCTGATCCACCCGATCTCGATCGCCGTCGACAACAATCTGACGGTCGAACAGATCGCGAACGCCTTCACCGTGTACCCGTCCCTTTCGGGCTCGATCGCCGAGGTGGCCCGACAGCTGCACACCCGCAAGGCGACGGGCGAAGTCTGAGGCGACGCCGACTCCCCGCTGGTCACGGGGAGTTGCCGCCCATTCGCACGGCATAGGCGCGAGGACTAACCCCTATACCACTTCTCGCCCCCCTGTGCGAACAACTTCTGCTATTCACCGCAAACAGCTGAAAGCAGACGGTCGTTGGGGTTACTGTCAGTTTCGTGTTCGCTGCAGAACGTCGCCAATTGATCCTCGAAATGGTGCGAGCGAATGGAGCCGTATCGCTCCGTGAGCTCGCCCGCGTCGTCCAGACCTCCGAAGTGACCGTACGGCGGGACGTGCGCGCACTGGAGGCAGAAGGACTCCTCGACCGCCGGCACGGCGGTGCGGTATTGCCGGGCGGGTTCACGCGGGAGTCCGGCTTTCCGCAGAAATCGCATCTCGCGACCGCCGAGAAGACGGCCATCGCCGATCTCGCCGCGAGCTTCGTCGAAGAGGGCGAAGCCATCGTGGTCGGGGCGGGTACCACCACCCAGGAGCTGGCCCGCCGGCTCGCCCGGGTGCCCGGACTGACCGTCGTCACCAACTCCCTGCTGGTGGCCCAGGCGTTGGCCCATGCCAACCGCGTGGAGGTCGTGATGACCGGGGGCACCCTGCGCGGTTCCAACTACGCGCTGGTGGGCAGCGGGGCCGAGCAGTCCCTCCAGGGGCTGCGCGTCTCCCGGGCCTTCCTCTCCGGAAGCGGGCTCACCGCCGAACGCGGGCTGTCCACGTCCAACATGCTCTCGGCGTCCGTCGACCGCGCGCTCGTCCAGGCGGCGGCCGAGGTCGTCGTCCTCGCCGACCACACCAAGCTCGGTATGGACACCATGTTCCAGACCGTGCCCACGGACGTGATCACCCGCCTCGTCACGGACGAGCCCCCGGGCCACGACGACCGCGCCGCCACGGAGTTGCAGGCGCTGGCCGACCAGGGGGTGCAGATCGCCGTGGCGGGCGGTTCGGGAGCCCAGGGGGGTGATCAGACCCCGGCGCGGGACCAACGCCGCCGGGACGTACCCCTTCCGGCACCGCGACGGGGTCAAGTACCGGGCGGGGCACCGGGGTTGCGCCCGGCGGGGGTGCTCACCGGGGAGTCCCCCGAGCGGGAACGCGCTGCCAGGGTGGCGGATCTGCGGAGGCGTTGACCGCATCGTCGGCGGGCGGGGTTGGTCGCGCAGTTCCCCGCACCCCTTAAGAGCAGGTCGGCTGAGACGAGCCGTGTCTTTGAGGGGCGCGGGGAACTGCGCGACCAGCCCCCACGAGCCCTGACCGGCCCGCACTCAAGAACGAACCGCACCAGACCTACGGCTTCAACCCCCGCAACGTCAACGTGAGCAACCTGTCCGCCAGTTCGGGATCCCCAGGATTGCCCTCGGCCGCCAGCGCGATCGCGTGCGTCAGCTGCAACAGGTCGCCGATCTCGACGTCACCGCGCACGTCACCGGCGCCCTGCGCCCGCGAGAGCAACGCACCGCCCGCCTCCCGGATGGGGCCACTGCACCGGGCGAGCGCCGACGTGTCGTCGTCGGCCACCGCCAGCAACGCCCGCGCCAGCCCCCGGTATTCGCTCGCGTGGGTCACCATCTCGCGCAGCCAGGTCACCAGTGCCGCACACGGCTGCGGCGCGTCCAGCAACTCCCGTGACCGGGCGAGGAGTTCACCGACCGCGTCCTCGAAGACCGCGCTCATCAGGGACTGCCGGTTGGGGAAGTGCCGGTACAGCGTGCCGATACCGACACCCGCGCGCCGGGCCACGTCCTCCAGGGACGCGTCCGTGCCGTGCGCGGCGAAGGACACCCGGGCCTCGGCGAGCAGCCGTTCGTAGTTGCGGCGGGCGTCGGCGCGCAGCCCAGCCGGCGGCCTGACCGTGTCGGCCATCGCTCCCACCTGCTCTCCTCGGCGCTGTCCCGTCACAGTACAGAGGTGCCCGGCGGACAGGCTGTTCCTGTCGGCCGGGCACCCCTGGACGTACCGCCGGATCAGTCCTTGATCTCGCAGATCGCGGCGCCGGACGTGATGGACGCGCCGACCTCCGCGCCGAGGCCCTTGATCGTGCCCGACTTGTGCGCGTTCAGCGGCTGTTCCATCTTCATCGCTTCGAGTACGACGACGAGGTCGCCCTCCTTGACCTCCTGGCCCTCCTCGACCGCGACCTTGACGATCGTGCCCTGCATCGGCGAGGCGAGGGTGTCGCCCGAGGCGACCGGACCGGACTTCTTGGCCGCCCGGCGCTTGGGCTTGGCCCCGGCGGCGAGGCCGGTGCGGGCCAGCGACATGCCGAGGGAGACCGGGAGGGAGACCTCCAGGCGCTTGCCGCCGACCTCGACGACGATCGTCTCGCGGTCCGCGTCGTCGTCCGCCTCGGCGTCGGCCGGGGCGGCGAAGGGCTTGATGTCGTTGACGAACTCGGTCTCGATCCAGCGGGTGTGGACCGTGAACGGGTCGGCGGAGCCGGTGAGTTCGGGAGCGAACGCCGGGTCCTTGACGACCACGCGGTGGAAGGGGAGCGCGGTGGCCATGCCCTCGACCCGGAACTCCTCCAGCGCCCGCGCCGCGCGCTGGAGCGCCTGCTCGCGGGTCGCGCCGGTGACGATCAGCTTGGCGAGCAGCGAGTCCCACGCCGGGCCGATGACCGAGCCGGACTCGACGCCCGCGTCGAGGCGGACACCGGGGCCGGACGGCGGGGCGAAGGTGGTGACGGTGCCCGGCGCGGGCAGGAAGCCGCGGCCCGGGTCCTCGCCGTTGATGCGGAACTCGAAGGAGTGGCCGCGCAGTTCGGGGTCGCCGTAGCCGAGTTCGCCGCCGTCGGCGATGCGGAACATCTCCCGTACGAGGTCGATGCCGGCGACCTCCTCGGTGACCGGGTGCTCCACCTGGAGGCGGGTGTTGACCTCAAGGAAGGAGATCGTGCCGTCCTGCCCGACGAGGAACTCGACGGTCCCGGCGCCGACGTAGCCGGCCTCCTTCAGGATCGCCTTCGAGGAGGAGTACAGCTCGGCGACCTGCTCCTCGGAGAGGAACGGCGCGGGCGCCTCCTCGACCAGCTTCTGGTGCCGGCGCTGGAGGGAGCAGTCACGGGTGGAGACGACGACCACGTTGCCGTGGGTGTCGGCCAGGCACTGGGTCTCCACGTGCCGGGGCTTGTCGAGGTAGCGCTCCACGAAGCACTCGCCGCGCCCGAAGGCGGCGACCGCCTCGCGCACCGCCGAGTCGTACAGCTCGGGAACCTCTTCGAGCGTGCGGGCCACCTTCAGACCGCGACCGCCGCCACCGAAGGCGGCCTTGATCGCGATGGGCAGGCCGTGCTGCTCGGCGAACGCGACGACCTCGTCCGCGCCGGACACCGGGTCGGGGGTGCCGGCCACGAGCGGGGCGCCGGCGCGCTGGGCGATGTGCCGGGCGGCGACCTTGTCACCGAGGTCCCGGATGGCCTGCGGCGGCGGGCCGATCCAGATCAGGTCCGCGTCGAGGACCGCCTGCGCGAACTCGGCGTTCTCGGACAGGAATCCGTAGCCGGGGTGGACGGCGTCGGCACCGGACTCGCGGGCCGCGTTGAGGACCTTGTCGATGTCCAGGTAGCTGCTCGCCGGTGTGTCACCGCCCAGGGCGAACGCCTCATCCGCGGCGCGGACATGCAGAGCGTCCCGGTCCGGGTCGGCGTATACGGCCACGCTCGCGATCCCGGCATCCCGGCAGGCCCGGGCAACGCGGACAGCGATTTCGCCACGATTGGCGATGAGCACCTTGCGCACGATTGAGGCTCCCTCCTTGAAACAAGCCGAGTTTAGGGACTGCCGACACGGCGCATCGACCCGTCCCCAGTGGTGAGCTTGCCCACACGGAGCGTGATACGAGGCCCGCTCGACCCGTGAAATCCCTTGTCGCACCTCGGTACGCAGGACTCCTCCGGGAAACCCTAGCCCTCCGGTGTGGTCAAGGTCTCTGTGAGAGCGTGCCGCGCGCCACGCCGTTTCTTTGTGGAGTCCCTACGAACGGCCCAATGATTCTTTGCCCCTGACGCAACCCTTGTCCCGAGGTTTACCCGTTAGTAGCGTTCGGGATGTCTCGAACGGAAGTGGGTGGGGGCCGGTGATACGCAGACCGGTGGCATGGATCTTGGCGGTCGTCCTGTTCGTGGAGGCCTTCGCGGTGGCCGCGCTGAACTGGTTCCTGGGGATCGTCGCCGACCGTCAGAACATGTCCCTGGCCGGTATCGACCCGGACGCGATGTCCGTCTCCTCGAAGGCGGGAGGCGTCGTCTTCGGCCTGTACTTCCTGCTGTGCGCCGTGGTCGCCCTGCTGGTCGCGGTGCGCGACCGGGCGCCGGCCGGCCTCGGCCGCATCCTGCTGATCAGCGTGGCCGTGGTGCACGGGCTGCTGGGCGCGTTCGCCTGGGCCATGGTGGAGGACAAGGCCGCGTTCGTCTTCATGGTGGTGGTGCTCGGCCTCGTCGTCCTGCTCCTGATGACCTACGACCGGCTGGAGGGCCCCTCGGACGCGGCCCCGGCACCGGACGGCCCGGACCGCCCCGAGGACCCGGAGCAGCCCGACAAGGACCCGGCGCCGATCGCTCCGCCGCCGGCCCCCAGCCCCTCCTGATCACGCCTCTCGGGGCGTCCACAACTCCGTGATGCCGACGCCCAGTTGACCCAGCAGACGGCGAACGAGCGGCAGGCTGATGCCGATCACGTTCCCGTGGTCGCCGTCGATGCCCTCGATGAACGGCGCCGAACGGCCGTCGAGCGTGAACGCCCCGGCGACGTAAAGGGGTTCGCCCGAGGCGACGTACGCGGCGACCTCGGCGTCGGTCGGCTCGCCGAAGCGGACCACGGTCGACGCGGTCGCCGACACATACCGGCCGCTCGTCGTGTCGTAGACACAGTGCCCGGTCCGGAGCGTGCCGGCCCGGCCGCGCATCGCCTTCCAGCGGGCGGTGGCCTCCTCGGCGTCGGCGGGCTTGCCCAGGGCCTCGCCGTCCAGGTCGAGCACCGAGTCGCAGCCGATCACCAGAGCGCCGCGCACCTCGGGCAGGGCGGCCACGACGGAGGCCTTCGCCTCGGCGAGGGCGAGCGCGAGGTCGGCCGGGGTGGGCGCGCTGACGGCGTCCTCGTCGACCCCGCTCACGATCACCTCGGGATCGAGTCCCGCCTGACGCAGGAGCCCCAGCCGGGCGGGGGACTGAGAGGCGAGCACGAGTCGGCGGCGCGGCTGATCTGTCATGGGCCCAGGGTATCGGCGGCGCACCGGACACCCGGGGCCTGTCCGGCGGATCGGGTCGCAGGAAGCGCCGGTGCCTGATCAGCACCGGCGGGCGGGGTCCGGTGCGTCCGACCGCGAGGCGGAGGAGGGAGTCGACGCGATGGGGGTCCCCGGTCGAGCGGAGCCGGGACTGGGGGAGCCGGCGCGTGACGACAACGCGGCGGGCGGGCGTGCCGGACCCGCGTCTGCGGCATGATCCGCCAGACGGGCCCGCGGACACGACCTAGGTCAGTCCGAGCACGATCATCGCCAGGATCATCGCCAGTGCCATGAGGATGCCGAGCCGCCGCAACATGACCTGCGTCTCCCGCAGTTCCTCGGGAGGCTCGTCATCGGGGTCGGACCACAACATGACACCAGCGTGCGGCTCGGGCGGGGGCGGGCGCCTGAGTACGGGTACTCAAATCGGTGCTCGGGATCATCGCGGTGGCGTGCGCGGTTCCCCCCCCCCCCGCCCCCTGAGGGCGATGCCTTTAACCCGGCCAGAACGTGCGGGTCCACGCACTCGGCCCGGGGATGGGCAGCCTCGCCGTCGCGATCCTGGACGGGTCCGACCACGCGTCCCGCTGCCTCGGCGCGCCGGGCGGTTCCGACGCCGCCGCGGCGCGGGCCCTGACCACCGCCAGGGCGGCGGCCAACTCCTCCGGGGTCGGGTTGCCCCTTACGACCTTGATTGTCACAGCGGGCTCCTTACAGGGGGATGTTGCCGTGCTTCTTCGGGGGCAACGACTCGCGCTTGGTGCGGAGTTGGCGCAGACCCCGGACGACGTGCCGGCGGGTGTCGGAGGGCAGGACGACCGCGTCGATGTAGCCGCGCTCGGCCGCGATGTAGGGGTTGAGGAGGGTGTCCTCGTACTCCTGGATCAGCCGGGCGCGGACCGCGTCCAGGTCCTCTCCGGCGGCCTCGGCCTCGGCGAGCGTGCGGCGGTGCAGGATGTTCACCGCGCCCTGGGCGCCCATGACGGCGATCTGCGCGGTCGGCCAGGCGAGGTTGAGGTCGGCGCCCAGGTGCTTGGAGCCCATGACGTCGTAGGCGCCGCCGAAGGCCTTGCGGGTGATGACCGTGATGAGCGGGACCGTGGCCTCCGCGTAGGCGTAGATCAGCTTCGCGCCCCTGCGGATGATGCCGTAGTGCTCCTGGTCGACGCCCGGGAGGAAGCCGGGGACGTCGACGAAGGTCAGGACCGGGACGTTGAACGCGTCGCAGGTGCGCACGAACCGTGCCGCCTTCTCGGACGCGTCGATGTCCAGGCAGCCCGCGAACTGCATGGGCTGGTTGGCGACGACGCCCACCGGGCGGCCCTCGACCCGGCCGAAGCCGGTGAGGATGTTCGGCGCGAACAGCGGCTGCGTCTCGAAGAACTCGGCGTCGTCCAGGACGTGTTCGATCACCGTGTGCATGTCGTACGGCTGGTTCGCGCTGTCCGGGACCAGGGTGTCCAGCTCGCGGTCCTCGTCGGTGAGGGCGAGGTCCGCCTCCTCGGGGAACGCGGGGGGTTCGCTGAGGTTGTTGGACGGCAGGTAGGACAGCAGCTGCTTGACGTACTCGATCGCGTCCTTCTCGTCGCCCGCCATGTGATGGGCCACGCCCGACACCGAGTTGTGGGTGCGCGCGCCGCCCAGCTCCTCGAAGCCGACGTCCTCGCCGGTGACCGTCTTGATGACGTCCGGTCCGGTGATGAACATGTGCGAGGTCTGGTCGACCATCACCGTGAAGTCGGTGATCGCGGGGGAGTAGACGGCTCCGCCCGCGCACGGGCCCACGACGAGGGAGATCTGCGGGATCACCCCGCTCGCGTGCGTGTTGCGGCGGAAGATCTCGCCGTACGCGCCGAGCGAGGCCACGCCCTCCTGGATGCGGGCGCCGCCGGAGTCGTTGATGCCGATGACCGGACAGCCGGTCTTCAGCGCGAAGTCCATCACCTTGACGATCTTCTGCCCGTAGACCTCGCCCAGGGCGCCGCCGAACACCGTGAAGTCCTGCGAGAAGACGGCTACGGGACGGCCGTCGACCGTGCCGTAGCCGGAGACGACACCGTCGCCGTAGGGGCGGTTCTTCTCCAGGCCGAAGTCCGTGGAGCGGTGCCGGGTGAACTCGTCGAACTCGATGAAGGAGTCCTCGTCGAGGAGCAGGTCGATCCGCTCACGGGCCGTCAACTTGCCCTTGGCGTGCTGTTTTTCGACCGCGCGCTCCGAGCCCGCGTGCGTCGCCTCCTGGGTGCGGCGCCGAAGATCCGCGATCTTCCCGGCGGTGGTGTGGATGTCGATCTCTTGAGGCGCTTCCGGCTCGGACATCGGGATTTCGGCTCCCTGCCTGCTCAAAAGGGGGGACGGTTACTCATTCGTAGAGTAGTGGCGGGCCTACCGATCGGCAGTGCGGCGTACAACACACCTAGGGTGGCTTGCATGACGCCGCGAGATGCCTCAGACGAGAACAGCAGCCGTTGGTCCGATCTGGAACGGCCGCCCCTCAACGCCGGCGCCCTGCGGCGCGGGCTGGTCCGGGAGGGCGGGCTGTGGACCGGGGTGGAGGTCGTGCAGTCCACCGGCTCCACCAACTCCGACCTCGTCGCGCTGGCCGCCGCAGGCAAGGCGGCCGAGGGCACCGTCCTGGTCGCCGAGGAGCAGACCTCCGGGCGCGGGCGGCTCGACCGGCAGTGGACGGCCCCGGCCCGCTCGGGCCTGTTCTTCTCGGTGCTGCTGGAGCCGGGCGACGTCCCCGTGTCCCGCTGGGGCTGGCTCCCGCTGCTCACCGGTGTCGCCGTCGCCACCGGCCTGTCCCGCTCGGCCGGGGTCGACACGGCACTCAAGTGGCCCAACGACCTCCTGGTGACTGTCGGTGGCGAGGAGCGCAAGGCCGGCGGCATCCTCGCCGAGCGCGCCGGGGAGGGCGCCGTGATCGTCGGCGTGGGCGTCAACGTCTCCCTGCGCGAGGACGAGCTGCCCGTGCCCCAGGCGGCCTCCCTGGCCCTGGCCGGGGCCGTCACCACGGACCGCGACCCCCTGCTGCGGGCGGTGCTGCGGTCCCTGGAGCAGTGGTACGACAAGTGGCGCGCGGCGGGCGGGGACCCGGCCGCCAGCGGCCTCCAGGAGACCTACGCGGCCGGCTGCGCCACGCTGGGCCGGGTCGTGCGGGCCGAGCTGCCCGGGGACCGGTCGATCACCGGGGAGGCCGTCGCGATCGACGGGGACGGGCGGCTGGTGCTCGCGACGGAGGACGGCGTGCAGGAGCCCGTGGGGGCGGGCGACATCGTGCACCTGCGCCCCGCGTGACCCCGACCGCTCTTGTGGCGGCGCTCTCCGTGTGACTCACGGAGTGAGCTGGCCCACACCTGCCGTAGCATTGGGCCCGGTCGATACCTGACCGTGGCAGATCGGAAGGGCAGCAGGCGTGACCGTCGACGACACGGGCTCCGGCGCGGACGCGGACGGCCGGGTGGACCCCGATGCCACCGGTGGCCGGGCCGACCCCTATGCCGCCGATCCCGGCGAAGACCCCCTCGCGCTGCGCCTCGAAGGCCTCATCCTGGGCGCCGAGCGCCGCTACACGCCGTTCCAGGCGGCTCGTACCGCCGGTGTCTCCATGGAGCTGGCCACCCGCTTCTGGCGGGCCATGGGCTTCGCCGACGTGGGCCAGGCCAAGGCGTTCACGGAGGCGGACGTCCTCGCGCTGCGCCGCCTGGCCGGTCTGGTCGAGGCGGGGCTGCTGAGCGAGGCGATGGCCGTGCAGGTGGCCCGCTCCACCGGGCAGACCACCGCGCGGCTGGCGGGCTGGCAGATGGACTCGTTCCTGGAGGGCCTGACCGAGCCGCCCGAGCCGGGCATGTCCCGCACCGAGGTGACGTACCCGATCATCGAGCTGCTGCTGCCCGAGCTGGAGGAGTTCCTCGTCTATGTGTGGCGGCGCCAGCTCGCCGCCTCGGCCGGCCGGGTCGTGCAG
Source organism: Streptomyces sp. NPDC091280 (assembly GCF_044768565.1). NCBI lineage: Bacteria > Bacillati > Actinomycetota > Actinomycetes > Kitasatosporales > Streptomycetaceae > Streptomyces > Streptomyces sp. NPDC091280. The sequence continues at coordinate 565,512 of NZ_JBIVUZ010000001.1, read as the reverse complement.
GCCAGTGACGACGAGGAGATGGTCGACCGGCGCCTGGCGGTGGGCTTCGCCGACCTGGTGGGCTTCACCCGGCTGACCCGCCGTATGGAGGAGGACGAACTCGGCGAGCTGGTCGAGGCGTTCGAGACCACCGCCGCCGACCTGGTGGCCGCGCGGGGCGGCCGGCTCATCAAGACTCTTGGCGACGAGGTCCTGTTCTCCGCCGACGACGCGGGGGTCGCCGCCGAGATCTCGCTGCGCCTGATCGAGACGATGGCGCACGACGAGACCATGCCCGAACTCCGCGTCGGCATCGCCTTCGGCACGGTCACGACCCGCATGGGCGATGTGTTCGGCACGACCGTCAACCTCGCCTCGCGACTCACCTCGATAGCCCCCCGCGACGCCGTCCTCGTCGACAGCGCGTTCGCCGAGGAGCTGATCCGCAGCGGCGAGGCGCCCGCGTCCGAGGCGGAGGCGGCCGAGGCGGCGGCGACCGCCGAGAAGGAGGGCGAGGAGCCCCCGACGTACCGTTTCGCGCTCCAGCCGATGTGGCAGCGCCCGGTGCGCGGCCTGGGCGTGGTCGAACCCTGGCTGCTGACCCGCCGGGACTCGGCCCCGGCCTAGGCCTCCCTGCCTTCCCCGCGCTCGTCCGGTCAGCCGCCGTGCGCCGGGGTGTCCACGCAGAGCCCGATGATCGGCACGCACAGACCGGGCCGGCTCGGCGCCGGGGCGGGGGAGCCGCCGGTCCTGCTCGGGGTCGGCTCCGGGGGCGCGCTCGGCTCGGGCGTCCCGGGTTCCGGCGCGGTGGTGGATGCCTGCGGCTGCGCGGCGGCGCTGTCGGGGTCCGTGGCCGTAGCCGTTGTCGGCTCCGGGGCGGTCGTGGGTGCCGTCGTCGCGTACGGGGTCGGTACGACGCCGGAAGCCGTGGTCGGGGTCGCGCTCGCGCCGCCCATCACCGAGGTCGCGGAGGGGATCGTGGAGGGGACCGCCGCCGGATCGGCGCTGATCGTGGCGGCGGCGTTGGCCGGGTGCCCGGCATCGCGCCCCGCGTCCGCGTCCGCGCTCGGTTCCGCCTCCGCCGTGCCCACCCCGCTGACCCCCGACTCGGGCGTCAGCCGTACGAGGCTCAGCACCCCGGCGGCCACGACGAGCCCGCCGAGGGCCAGCAGGAGCTTGCGGGGGCGGGGCCGGCGGTGCCTGCCCCGGGGGAGGACGGGGGGCTCGGTGTCCGTGTCGCCCTCGGCCCGCTCCGCCGTCGTGGTCGTCGTCACGATCCCTCCCCTGTCGTGTGGCGGACGCACGTTATGCGCTTCTCCCGGCGCCGCGGCGGGAGTTGGGCGGCATGTCACCCGAACGGGGAAGGCGCGTGCGATGATCGAGGCGATTTCTGTTAACCCACGTTAACCAGGAGGGTGTCATGAGCGAGGAGCGGTTCGGGGAGTTCGTGCTGGTGCGGCGGCACGACCAGGTCGCGGAACTCGTCCTCGACCGGCCCAGGGCCATGAACGCCGTGTCCACCGCGATGGCCGGTTCCGTCGCCGCGGCCTGTACGGCGCTGGCGGCCGACCGGGACGTCCGGGTGACCGTGCTGACCTCCTCGCACGAGCGGGCCTTCTGCGTCGGCGCGGACCTCAAGGAGCGCAACTCGCTCACCGACGCGGAGCTGGTACGGCAGCGGCCGGTCGCCCGGGGCGCGTACACCGGCGTCCTGGACCTCCCGATGCCGACGATCGCCGCCGTGCACGGCTTCGCGCTCGGCGGCGGCTTCGAACTCGCCCTGTCCTGCGACCTGATCGTGGCGGACGGCACGGCGGTGGTGGGGCTGCCGGAGGTGTCGGTGGGCGTCATCCCGGGAGGCGGTGGTACGCAGCTGCTGCCGCGCCGGGTGGGCGCGGCGCGCGCGGCCGAACTCATCTTCACCGCGCGGCGGTTGGCGGCGCCCGAGGCGGCGGAGCTGGGGCTCGTGGACGTCCTGGTGGAGACGGGTCAGGACCGCGCGGAGGCTCTCGCGCTGGGTGCCCGTATCGCCGCGAACTCGCCGGTCGGCCTGCGGGCGGCCAAGCGCGCGCTGCGGCTCGGCCATGGTCTGGATCTGCGCGCGGGCCTTGAGGTCGAGGACGCGGCGTGGCGGTCGGTGGCGTTCTCGGGGGACCGGGCCGAGGGGGTGGCGGCGTTCAACGAGAAGCGGACGCCGCAGTGGCCGGGTGAGTAGCGGCGGCCACCGGGCGTAGACACCTGTTCGCCGCATCAATGTCCCGATATGCGGCAAACGTCCCTAGCCTGGAGTGATGGGTGAGGACAGGCGGCTGGCTGCCGTGGTGGAGCTGGCGCAGGGGATGGCGGCGGCGCACACCCCGCGCGAGTCCTGGCGGGCGGCGGCGACCGGGGCGTGCCGGGCACTGGCGGGGAGTTTCGCCGCGCTGTCGGTGTGGGAGCGGGATCTGGGGCGGCTGCGGGTCCTGGTCAATGTGGGGGAGCGGGCCGGGGGCGAGGAGGAGTTCCCGGACGCCGAGACGTATCCGGTGCACCAGTTCCCCGAGATCACCGAGTTCCTGCACGAGCGGTGGGCCGGGGGCGGCGAGCCCAACGCCTGGGTGGAGACCGCCGAGGGCCCGGCCGCGGGCAGCCCCGGGTACTGCCATCAGCGGGTGGCGGCGCTACGGCGTCGTGGGCGCGGCTGCTGTGTGGTCGCGCCGATCGTGCTGCACGGGCGGGCCTGGGGCGAGTTGTACGTGGCGCGGCCGGTCGGGGTGCCCGTGTTCGACCGGGCCGACGCGGACTTCGCGACCGTGCTGGCCTCCGTGGTCGCGGCCGGGCTCGCGCAGACCGAGCGCCTTGAGGAGGCGCGGCGGCTGGCGTTCACGGACGCGCTCACGGGTCTGGCCAACCGCCGCGCGGTCGACGTACGGCTCGACGAGGCGGTGGAGCGGCACCGGCGGGACGGGGTCGTGGTCAGCCTGGTCGTGTGCGACCTCAACGGGCTCAAGCGGGTCAACGACACCCGGGGGCACGCGGTGGGCGACCGGCTCCTGGAGCGCTTCGGGTCGGTGCTGTCGCTGTGCGGTGCCATGCTGCCGGGCGCGCTCGCCGCACGGCTCGGCGGGGACGAGTTCTGTCTGCTCGCGGTCGGGCCGCCGGCCGACGAGGTGGTCGACGCGGCGACCGAACTGTGTCGCCGCGCCGCCGAGTTGGAGCTCGGCGAGGGGGTCGCCTGCGGGGTCGCCTCGACCGAGGACCAGATCGGGGCGGTGCGGTCCGGGCGCCGGCTGTTCCGGCTGGCGGACGCGGCCCAGTACCGTGCGAAGGCGCTGCGCGCGGACCGCCCGGTGGTCGCCGGGCGGGACGGCCCGGACGACCCGGTGGTGCGGCTCGCGGACTCGCCGACCCCCGAGACTCCGGCGGAGCGGCGGCGGTTCCGGGGGCGGCGGGCGTGACCTACCTGTAAGGGTTCAACCGGCACCCCGGTAGTGACACTGCCGCATTCAATGCGTACGCTCCTGAATATGGATATGCACACTGTGGTGGTGGGGACGTCCGGGGTCACCGCGTCCGACGTCCTTGCCGTGGCGCGTGGGGGCGCCCGGATCGAGCTCTCGGGCGAGGCCGTCGCGGCGCTCGTCGCGGCGCGGGAGATCGTCGACGCGCTCGCGGCCAAGCCGGAGCCCGTGTACGGCGTGAGCACCGGGTTCGGGGCGCTGGCGTCCCGGCACATCAGCCCGGAGCTCCGCGCCCAGTTGCAGCGCAACATCGTCCGCTCGCACGCCGCCGGGATGGGCCCGCGGGTGGAGCGGGAAGTCGTCCGGGCCCTGATGTTCCTGCGGCTCAAGACCGTCTGCTCCGGCCACACCGGAGTGCGGCCCGAGGTCGCGCAGACCATGGCCGACGTGCTCAACGCGGGGATCACGCCCGTCGTCCACGAGTACGGCTCCCTCGGCTGCTCCGGTGACCTCGCCCCGCTCTCGCACTGCGCGCTCACGCTCATGGGCGAGGGCGACGCGGAGGGCCCGGACGGGGTCGTCAAGCCCGCCGGCGAGCTGCTCGCCGAGGCCGGCATCGCGCCGGTCGAACTGCGCGAGAAGGAGGGTCTCGCCCTTCTCAACGGCACCGACGGCATGCTCGGCATGCTGGTCATGGCGCTCGCCGACCTCGACATGCTCTACAAGTCGGCCGACGTCACGGCCGCCCTCTCCCTGGAGGCCCTGCTCGGCACCGACAAGGTGCTCGCGCCCGAGCTGCACGCCATCCGCCCGCACCCCGGGCAGGCCGCCAGCGCCGCCAACATGCTTGCCGTGCTCGCCGGTTCGGAACTCACCGGCCACCACCAGGACGACGCGCCCCGCGTCCAGGACGCCTACTCCGTGCGCTGCGCCCCGCAGGTCGCCGGGGCCGGCCGGGACACCATCACGCACGCCCGCCTCGTCGCGGAACGGGAGTTGGCGTCCGCCGTCGACAACCCCGTCGTGCTGCCCGACGGCCGGGTCGAGTCCAACGGCAACTTCCATGGCGCGCCCGTGGCCTACGTCCTCGACTTCCTCGCCATCGCCGCCGCCGACCTCGGCTCGATCGCCGAGCGCCGTACCGACCGGCTGCTCGACAAGAACCGCTCGCACGGGCTGCCGCCGTTCCTCGCCGACGACGCCGGTGTCGACTCCGGGCTGATGATCGCCCAGTACACACAGGCCGCGCTGGTCAGCGAGATGAAGCGGCTGGCCGTACCGTCCTCGGCCGACTCGATCCCGTCCTCCGCCATGCAGGAGGACCACGTCTCCATGGGCTGGTCGGCCGCGCGCAAGCTGCGTACCGCGGTGGGCAACCTCACCCGGATCATCGCGGTGGAGCTGTACGCGGCCACCCGCGCCGTGGAGTTGCGCGAGGGCCTGGCCCCGGCGCCCGCGTCCCGCGCGGTCATCGACGCCGTACGGGCGGCGGGGGTGGAGGGTCCGGGACCGGACCGCTTCCTGTCTCCCGACCTGGCGGCGGCGGAGGCGTTCGTGCGCGAGGGGCATGTGGTGACGGCAGCGGAGAAGGTCACCGGGCCGCTGCTGTAGGGCAGTCGGGGCCCGGCCGTGGCAACGGCCGGGCCCCGTACGTCACTTGAGCTTGGCGGACTGCGCGGTGACGACCGCGGCCGGCACCGTGTAGCTCTTGTCGGCGACCATCGCGCCGATGTTCATCGTGTAGTACGTCGCCACGACGTTCCCGTGGCGGACGACCTCGGCGTGCGCGACGGGGGCCTTGCCGTCCGCCTCGTCCGGCTCGCCGTACGTCGCGTAGGCCACCGACTCGTCGCCGGCCCCCGAACCCTTCTCGGTGCTGATCTTGGTGACCTTCTGCTCCTCGCCCCCGGCCGTCCCCGTGAAGCCGCCGGCGCAGGCCGTGACCGCGTCGGACACGGCCTTGAAGGCCTGCTCGGCGCCGTCGCCGTCGTACGAGGAGAGCCCGACCATCGTCAGGTCGACGCTCATGGAGTCGGTCAGGGCCTTCTCGACGTCGTCGCCGCTCAGGTCCTCCAGGTCGGCGGAGGCGGCGGCCGACGGCTTCTTCTCCGCGGTGGCCATGCGGCTGGTCTGCACGGAGGCGTCGGCCGGGGCGAGGCCGCTCAGGACGTAGAGGAGGGGCTCGCAGTTCTCGTCGGCCTTGATGCCGCTCTTGCCGCCGGGGATCGTCTCGCCCGGCTCGATCTTGTAGCCGTCGACATCGCCCTGGGCGAGGACCAGCTTCTTCAACTCCGCGGCGGTGAGCGCCTTGGCGGTGTTCTTCCCGGAACCCTCGGCGGTGTTCCCGGTGTTGCTCTTGACGTCGTCCGAACCGCTGTCCGAACAACCGGTGATGAGGGCCAGCGACAGTGCGCCCACCGCGACGGTGACGCACAGCCGTATGCCCGATGATCTCTTCATGAGCGGACTATGAAGCTTGAGTCAAGCAAGAGTCAAGTAAGTTAAAAACCGAGCCGTTCCCGGCGCACCGAATACGCCACGAAACCGGCGCCGAGACCGAGGAAAAGGGTCCCGCCGACGATGTACGGAGTGGTGTCCGGGCTGCCGGTGTCGGCGAGCTGGGTGCCGTCCGCGGAGGTGCTGTCGGCCGTCGAGGTCACTCTCGCCTGCTGGGTGACCTGGGAGGTTGGCGTCGCCGAAGTCTCCACTCTCACCTGGTCGGTCACCGTCGCGTTGGCGGAGGGGACGAACCACAGGGCGCCCAGCAGGGTGCCCGCGGCGGTGGCGGTCAGCATCGTTCGGCGAGCGGTTGACACGGAATATCGATCCCCTTGTGGCGCTGGCGAATTGGCCGTGTGGAGCGATGCTAATGAACTCTGCGGGTCGTGGGAAAGTCGCGGGAGCTGTGGGCCGTACGCTCCCGGCATGAGCACCCCAGAGACATCACGTTTTGTACGCCTTCGTGTCGAACTCGTCCTCGAAGTCGAGAACGAGGACGCCGTGACCAGGGCCGCGCTGGCCAAGGTCGCCGACGATCCGGAGCTGCCCGGTGACGAACGGGCGCACGCCGAGAGCGCTGTGACGGAAGACACCGCCGAGGCCCTCGCCTATCTCGTGGACCCGTTCGACCTGGTCGGCGAGATGCCGGGGGTCGACCTGGCCCAGGCCTCGTGGAGCAGTGAGGAGATCGACTACGACCCGGATTCGCCGGATTGGGACCTCGACGAGGATGATGTGGACGGCGACGAGGAAACGGACGGGACGGCAGTGGTCGGCTGAGCCGTGCGCGGGACCAGGTGACCCCGGGCGGCAACCGCTGTCCGGGGTTTCGTCGTCCCAACGGTTCCGGGCGTCCACGGCGGACGTGGTGTGCCCCACACCTGACGGGGAAACGGAACGGGACGCACCAGTCGTAGCGTTGGTTTCTTAAGAGCTGTTGAGAACAGCGTGAGAACTGTTCGACGGGGTGCTCGGGTTTTCGGTTATTCGGCAACGATGGAGAAGCGTGTGATGACGGACAGTAAGCGGCGCAAGGGCCTGATGGCCGCGTCCGCACTGCTCGGCGGTGTGCTCGTGCTCACGGCGTGTTCCGGCGGCGACGACAAGTCGTCCGGCGGGGACGCGAGCCAGAGCTCGCAGTCGAAGGCCGACGAGGCGGCGGCGAAGAAGTCGTCCGCGGCCCAGATCAAGATCACACCGGCGGACGGCTCGGACAACGCCTCCATCAACAACTCGGCCGCCGTCACCGTCAGCAAGGGCACGCTCACGGCCGTGACGATGACGACCGCGGACGGTACGGCCGTCGCGGGCACCATCTCCGCCGACAAGCTCAGCTGGAAGCCCAGCGCCCAGCTGGAGCGCTCCACGACCTACAAGGTCGCCGCCACCGCCAAGGACTCCGCGGGCCTCGCCGCCCACGAGAACGCGTCCTTCACCACGGTCTCCCCGGCCAACAGCTTCATAGGGAACTTCACCCCGGAGGACGGCTCCACGGTCGGCGTCGGCATGCCGGTCTCGATCAACTTCAACAAGGCGATCACCAACAAGGCCGCCGTCCAGAAGGGCGTCACCGTCACCTCCAGCAGCGGCCAGGAGGTCGTCTGCCACTGGTTCAACACCCAGCGCATGGACTGCCGCCCCGAGGACTACTGGAAGGAGAACTCCACCGTCACGCTGAAGCTCGCGCTCGACGGCGTCGAGGGCGCCTCCGGGGTCTACGGCGTGCAGCAGAAGACGGTCACCTTCCACATCGGCCGCAACCAGGTCTCCTACGTCGACGCGAAGACCAAGCAGATGAAGGTCGAGCAGGACGGCAAGGTCGTCAAGACCATCCCGATCTCGGCCGGTTCGCCCGAACACACCACGTACGAGGGCCAGATGGTCATCTCGGAGAAGTTCGTGCAGACCCGGATGAACGGCGCGACGGTCGGTTTCACCGACGACGACGGCAAGGGCGAGTACGACATCAAGGACGTGCCGCACGCGATGCGCCTGACCACGTCCGGCACGTTCATCCACGGCAACTACTGGGGCGCCGCGTCGGTGTTCGGCAACACCAACACCAGCCACGGCTGCGTCGGCCTCCAGGACAAGAAGGGCGCGGACGACCCGAACACCCCGGCCGCGTGGATGTACAGCCACTCGATCATCGGTGACGTGGTCGTCGTCTCCAACACCGGCGACAAGACGGTCTCCCCGGACAACGGCCTCAACGGCTGGAACATGGACTGGGCCCAGTGGAAGGCGGGTTCGGCGGTCTGATCCGACCCGTCAACTCCGCTTCGCTTGAAGGCGGTTGCTCCTGGCCGGTGGCTGGGGGTGACCGCCTTCGCGTTTGGCCGGCGGTAATGACCGTCGAGCACGGCGCGGACCGCAAGACGGTGTGGTGCGAGCCGGGCGAGGCCCTCCCGCACGCGCTTTGACAGCTCTCCAGCGGTTGATTCCTTGCCCACGGACAGCCTTCTCATCGTTCTCTTATGTCGGCCTTATGGCATCATCACGCGCTGTACCTAGCTTGCGGGCCATGTTCTTCACCTACCTGAGGCGCGAGTTGCGCCGCCGCAGAAAAGCGGCCCTCGTCGTCGCCTCCGGCCTCGCCCTGGGCATCGCGCTGGTCATCGTGGTCAACTCCGTGTCCTCCGGCATGGGGAAGGCTCAGGACAAGGTCCTCCAGTCGCTGTACGGCCTCGGCACGGACATGACCGTGACCAAGGCGGCCACGCCCACCGCGAGCGGCTCGCAGCAGCCGCGGTTCCGGTTCGACGCCAACAACAACGGCGACAGCACCACGCAGAGCAGCGACCGCGTCATGGTCCAGGGCTTCACCACGCTGGCCTCCAGCACCGTCACCAAGGTGGCCGGGCAGAAGGGCGTCTCGGACGCCGTCGGCGGGCTGAGCCTCAACGTCGTCAAGGTCGACGGACAGTTCACCCGCGGCCAGTTCCGGCAGAACCAGGGCAGTGGCAGCGGCAACGCGGAGGGCGGGAACCGCGGCGGCAACGGCGGCGGCAACGGCCAGCCGCAGGGTGAAGTCACCGGCGGCGGCGCCAACTTCAACATCAACGCGTACACGGTCTACGGCACGGACGTCACCAAGCCGGCCCTCGGCCCGCTGACCTCCTCGAAGATCACCAGCGGCCGCACCTTCACCACCGCGGAGACCGACGCCAAGGTCGTCGTCGCCGACTCGGCGTACGCCAAGGAGAAGAAGCTCAAGGTCGGGTCCACCGTCACGATCAAGAGCGTCAAGTACAAGGTGATCGGGATCGCCACCGCGACCAGCGGTGACGCGGCGGCCAACCTGTACATCCCGCTGACGCAGGCGCAGACCCTGAGCGGTGACAAGAACAAGGTCACCACGATCTACGTCAAGGCGACCGACTCCAAGCAGATCTCGGCGGTCAAGAAGACCATCACGAGCAATGTCTCGGGTACGACGGTCACCACCTCCGCCGACCTCGCCGACACCGTCTCCGGCTCGCTGTCCACGGCCTCCTCCCTCGCCACCAGCGTCGGCAAGTGGCTGTCGATCGCGGTGCTCGTGGCCGCGTTCCTGGTCGCCGGTCTGCTCACCTCCTCGGCGGTCTCCCGCCGGGTGCGGGAGTTCGGCACGCTGAAGGCGCTCGGCTGGAAGTCCGGCCGGGTGACCCGGCAGGTGGTCGGCGAGGCCGTCGTCAACGGCCTGGTCGGCGGTGTCCTCGGTATCGCGCTCGGCCTGGCGGGCGCGTACGTCGTGACCGCGATCAGCCCCACCCTGTCGGCCTCCCTCGGCAACTCGGCCGGCGGCGGCGCCCGCGCGGGCGGCCCCGGCGGAGGCGGCGGCTTCGGCGGTCCCGGCCGGGAGGCCGCGGCCAAGACGCTCGACGTCGCGCTCACCGCGCCCGTCAACGCGACCACCATCGCGCTCGCGGTCGGCCTGGCCGTCGCCGGCGGTCTGATCGCCGGTGCCTTCGGCGGCTGGCGCGCCTCCCGGCTGCGCCCGGCCGACGCCCTGCGCAGAGTCGAGTAGCGGCACCGGTACGGCAGTCAGGCCCGGCCCTTTGGGGCCCGTCTCTCCGGCGGGCCCCAACCCCCTTTACTTCTCCAGGAGTTGCACGATGTACGAACTCAGAGGCGTCACCAAGCTCTACTCGCGGGGCAAGGAGACCGTCCACGCCCTCGACGGCATCGACCTCACCATCGGCGACGGCGACCGCCTGGTCATCCAGGGGCCGACCGGCGGCGGCAAGTCCACCCTGCTCCAGATGATCGGCGCCCTCGACCGGCCCAGCGCGGGTGAAATCGTCCTGGACGGCGTCGACCTGGCGAAGCTGTCGGAGGCCAAGCTCACCAAGGTCCGCAGCGAGAACATCGGCTTCGTCTTCCAGTCCTTCAACCTGATCCCCACCCTCACCGCGCAGGAGAACGTCGAGACCGCCCTCGTACCGCTCGGTGTGAAGGCGAAGGAACGGCGCCAACGGGCCGCCGACGCCCTGGTGTCGGTCGGTCTCGGCGAGCGCCTCGGCCACCTCCCCGGCGAGATGTCCGGCGGGCAGCAGCAGCGCGTCGCCATCGCCCGCGCGCTCGTCAAGCAGCCCAAGGTGCTGCTCGCCGACGAGCCCACCGGCAACCTCGACGAGTCGATGCGCGACGAGATCATGGACGTACTGGAGCGCATGTGGAAGGAGCACGGGCTGACCTTCATCATGGTCACCCACGACTCCGCCATCGCGAAGAAGGCGCCGCGTCTCGCCACCATCCGCAAGGGGAAGATCACCGTGAAGGAGAACGCGGGGTCCAAGTAGTGCAGTCAACTTCTGTGCTGTGCAAGGGAGTTCGAGGGGCTGCGGGAGCTGCCTAGCGGAGTTTCGGCGGGCTGCACCCGGCGACTGGGTAACGGAGTCCGCGCGGGCTCGTAACATTCTCCGGCCGCGCTTTCTCACCCTCCTTTCACCTCTTGAGCGGTTGATCACCCCTCGGCATACTGCGTGTTCCGGGGGGTGTACGCGCAGGTGTGCGAATGCTCCCCCGGCCGGGTGGACGGGGAATCCGCCCGGTACCTGAGCTCCAGGGGGAGTCTTGCGCAGACAAGTGAAGAGAGCGTGCGCGGCCGGTGTGGCCACGGCCGCCGCCGTCGCCCTCGCCGCCGGCCTGACCAGCCCGGCATCGGCGAAGCCCGGACAGAGCGCGTCGAGCACGACCGGCTCCGCGCAGCGCACGGACAGCGCCGCGCGGTCCCGACTGGCCGGCCAGCACCACCTCACCCTGATCACCGGCGACCGCGTCACCGTCGACGCCAAGGGCCGGGTCGTGGGCCTCCAGCCGGCGAAGGGCCGCCAGCACATACCCGTCCAGGTGCGGAAGGTCGCCGGGCACACCCTCGTGATACCCGCCGACGCGGCCCGCCTGGTCGCCACCGGCAAGCTCGACCAGCGGCTCTTCGACATCACCGAACTGAGCAAGTCCGCCGAGCGCGCCTCCCAGAAGGCCGGCCTGAAGGTCATCGTCGGCTACCGGGGCGCCGCCACCGCCACCAAGGCCGAGGTCCGTGACGCGGGCACCCTGCGCCGGTCCCTGAAGACCCTGAACGCCGACGCCGTCCAGACCCCGCCGAAGGACACCCACGAGCTGTGGGACGCGGTCACCGACGGCGACACGGCGGCCTCCGGCATCGCGCACGTCTGGCTCGACGGCGTCCGCCGGGCCAGCCTCGACACATCGGTGCCGCAGATCGGCGCCCCCAAGGCGTGGGCCGCCGGCTACACCGGCAAGGGCGTCAGGATCGCCGTACTCGACACCGGGGTCGACGCCGACCACCCGGACCTGAAGACGCAGGTCGTCGAGGCCAAGAACTTCTCCACCTCACCCGACACCGAGGACCGCGTCGGGCACGGCACGCACGTCGCCTCCATCGCGGCGGGCACCGGCGCCAAGTCGCACGGCAAGTACAAGGGCGTCGCGCCCGACGCGAAGATCCTCAGCGGCAAGGTCCTCGACGACAGCGGCTCCGGCGACGACTCCGGCATCCTCGCCGGCATGGAGTGGGCCGCCGACCAGGGCGCCGACATCGTCAACCTGAGCCTGGGCGGCCAGGACACCCCGGGCATCGACCCGTTGGAGGCGGAGGTCAACAAGCTCTCCGCCGAGAAGGGCATCCTGTTCGCCATCGCGGCGGGCAACGAGGGCCCGGAGTCGATCGGTTCGCCCGGCAGCGCGGACGCGGCCATCACGGTCGGCGCGGTCGACCACAACGACCAGCTCGCCGACTTCTCCTCCACCGGCCCACGCCTGGGCGACGGCGCCATCAAGCCGGACGTCACCGCGCCCGGCGTCGACATCACGGCCGCCGCCGCTCCGGGCAGCCTCATCGACCAGGAAGTCGGCGAGAACCCGCCCGGCTACCTGACCATCTCGGGTACGTCGATGGCCACCCCGCATGTCGCGGGCGCCGCCGCCCTCCTCAAGCAGGAGCACCCCACCTGGGGCTACGCCGAGCTGAAGGGCGCGCTGACCGGGTCGGCCAAGGGCGGCGACTACACGCCGTTCCAGCAGGGTTCGGGCCGGATCGCCGTCGACAGGGCCATCAAGCAGACCGTGATCGCCGACCCGGTGTCGGAGAGCTTCGGCATCCAGCAGTGGCCGCACACCGACGACACCCCGGTCACCAAGCAGCTCACCTACCGCAACCTCGGCACCAAGGACGTCACCCTCGACCTGAAGGTCGCCGCCACCGACCCCAAGGGCCGCACCGCACCCGCCGGCTTCTACAAGCTGGGCGCCACCAAGGTCACCGTCCCGGCCGGCGGCAGCGCCTCGGTCGGCCTCACCGTCAACACCAAGCTCGGCGGCACCCTCGACGGCGCCTACTCCGCGTACGTGACGGCGACCGGCGGCGGACAGAGCGTCCGTACCGCGGCGGCCGTGGTGCGCGAGGTGCAGTCGTACGACCTGACCCTGAAGTTCGTCAACCGCGACGGCACCCCGGCCACCTACTACGACGCCTCGGTGGCGGGCGTCTCCGGCCTCGGCAACGGCTCGTTCTTCAGCCCCTACGACGCCTCCGGCACCGTCAAGGTCCGTGTCCCCAAGGGCGGTTACGTCCTCGACGCCGGGATCTTCGTGGACCCGCGCGACCCCGCCAAGGGCGCCGACTGGCTCGCCCGGCCGAAGCTCGACATCAGCAAGGACACCACGCTGACCGTCGACGCCCGCACGACGAAGCCGGTCGACATCACCGTGCCCGGCACCGGCGTCAAGTCGACCTTCGCGTCCCCCGCCTACCTGGTCGAGACCGCCGACGGAGGCACCTCCTTCGGCTGGCTCCTGGACTCCTACGACAACTTCCGTACCGCGCACCTCGGTCCGCAGATCACCGACGGCTCGCTGTCCGAACAGTGGGACGCCCACTTCGTCAAGGGCGGCGACGAGCAGTACGACACCACGACCGTGGCCAAGGTCAAACAGCTCGCCACCGGCTACACCAGGCACTACAAGGCGAGTGAACTCGCCACGGTGAAGGTCCACATGGGCGCCGGGGCGCGCGGCAAGAGCGGCGAGGTGACCGCCTTCGGCTACCTGCCCGACGGCATCGGCGGCTCCGCCACGAGCATCCCGCAGCCGCTGCCCGGCGTCCGCACCCTGCATCTCTCCACCGTCGACCGCGTCCAGTGGGAGCTGGACTTCGCACAGGACAGCGGGTTCGACGCGGACGGCTTCCCGATCCAGGAGGCCTACTACTCGCTGAACGGCCTCCAGACCTTCAAGGCCGGCCGGACCTACTCCAGGACCTTCAACACGGCGGTCTTCGGACCCCGTCTCACCGCCGGGTTCGGCGTGTTCCGCAGCGGCAACGAGATCTCCGCACTGGTGCCGCTGTTCGCCGACTCCCAGGGCAACCCGGGCTCGTCGACCTTCACCTCGGTCAACACGACCCTGTACCGCAACGGCACCAAGGTCGGCTCCAACAAGGACCCGCTGTTCGGTGACACCCCGTTCACGGTCCCGGCCGCCAACGCCGCCTACAAGCTGACCACTTCGGTCATCCGCAGCGTCAAGGTCGCCGCCGCCTCCACCCGGATCGACGCGAGCTGGACGTTCTCCTCGAAGAAGCCGAACGGCTCCAACGTCGCCCAACTCCCGGTCTCCACCGCCCGTTTCCACGCGGTCACCGGCCCGGACAACCGCGTCGCGGCGGGCAAGAAGACGACCTTCCCGGTCACCGTCGAGGGCGCGGCGGCCGGCCGCAACCTCAAGTCCCTCGGCGTGTGGGTGTCGTACGACTACGGCCAGACCTGGAAGAAGCTCACCGTGGTCGACGGCAGGATCACCGTCACCAACCCGGCCAAGGGCAAGGCCATCTCCTTCCACGCGAAGATCGCCGACAAGAAGGGCAACAGGTCGACGATCTCGATCTACAACGCGTACTACGCCAAGTAGGCCCCGAAGCAGGTCCGGTCGAAGCGGTCGGCCCGTCGGAAGCGCACCTTCCGGCGGGCCTTCCGTGTTTCCCTGACTCCATGACCGCCGCCGTCACCGCCATGATCACCGCCGTAGTCGGCGTGCTCGGTACCCTCTTCGCCCCCGTCCTCAGCCAGCGCCTCACCGCCCGGCAGCGCGCCGAGGACGCCCAAGTCGCCGAGCGCAGACGGCTGTTCGAGGAGCGCAGAGACGCCTACACCGCCATGAACCGCGCCTCACGGCAGTTCCACACCCTCCTCAAGGACGCCCTGCACCGCATCCGCGACGGCGTCTACACCGAGGCGGAACGCGAGCAGCTGGAAGAGGCCCGCCGCGACCACCGCGACCGTTACGCCGAAGCCCAGTTGGTCGTACCCGAACACGTCCTGGACGCGTCACGCGCCGTCAACGAGGTCCTCGCGAACACCGACGCGGCCGTCAAACGCCTCGACCGGGGCCTGGCCAGAGACGGCGAAACCACCGAACAGACCATGCGCGACCTCGCGGAGGCCGAACCCCGGCTCACCGCGATGCGACAACTGATGCGCACCGACCTCGGCGTCAGAGACTGAACCCGGGACGCTCGGCCGCCGCCCCCGCCCGCGTCGCGTCCGTGCCCCAACTCGCCAGCAGGCGAAGGGCGTCGGCGGACGGCGAGCCCGGCTCCGCGTGATAGGTGATCAGCGCCTGCTCGGAGCCGTCCGACAGCCGGAAGCCCTCGAAGTGCAGGGTGAGGTCACCGACCAGCGGATGGTGCAGACGCTTGACGCCGTAGGTCTTCTCCTTCACGTCGTGCGTCGCCCACAGCCGCCTGAACTCCTCGCTCTTCACGGAGAGTTCACCCACCAGCGCGGACAGCCGCGGGTCGTCCGGGCAGAAGCCCGCGTCCATCCGCAGCATGCTGACGACGTCCGACGCCTTCTGCTCCCACTCCACGAACAGATCCCGGTACTCGGGCCGCAGGAACACCAGCCGCGCCCAGTTCCGCTCCTGCGGCGGCAGCTCCGACCAGTCGCCGAAGACGGCCGCCGCCATCCGGTTCCACACCAGGATGTCCGTGCGGCGGCCCGTGATGTACGCGGGAACCGTGTCGATCGTGTCGAGCAGCTGCCGCAGCGGCGCCCGCACATGCTGCTGGGCCGGGGTCGAGGACTTCTTCTTGTGCTGCTTCGGCTTCGCGAGATGCGTGAGGTGCGAGGCCTCGGCGTCCGTCAGCCGCAGCGCGCGGGCGATGGCGTCGAGGACCTCCGCCGACACGTTCCGCCCGTTGCCCTGCTCAAGACGGGTGTAGTACGCCACCGACACCCCGGCCAGCTGCGCCAGCTCCTCGCGCCGCAGTCCGGGCACCCTGCGGTGCCGCCCGAAGTCCGGCAGCCCGACGTCCCCGGGCTTCAGCCGGGCCCGCCGGGTGCGCAGGAACTCACTCAGCTCGGCACGCCGGTCCAGCGGCCGGCCGGCGTCCAGAGGCCCAGGGGCGGATTCGGGCTGTTCGTCCATACGCTCCAGTATTCCCGGTCGTACGTCCATGAGCCTGACCTCGCTGGTGGTAGGCACAGCGGACGTACGCAGAACCGTGGCCTGGGTAGCCGTGGAAGATTCGGGCAGGCTGGTCACCGTGCCCGGACGGAAGGCAGCCGGGCGCGCATCCCCCCAAGGAGTGTTCCGGCATGACCACCACAGTCGCCGCATACGCGGCCCCCGCCGCCAAGGCTCCCCTGGAGCGCACGACGATCGAGCGCCGGGCCGTCCGCGAGTTCGACGTCCTGATCGACATCAAGTTCGCCGGCATCTGCCACTCGGACATCCACCAGGCCCGCGAGGGCTGGGGCCAGGCCATCTTCCCGATGGTGCCGGGCCACGAGATCGCCGGCATCGTCTCCGAGGTCGGCCCCGGTGTCACCAAGTTCCGGGTCGGCGACCGGGTCGGCGTCGGCTGCATGGTCGACTCCTGCCGCGAGTGCGAGAACTGCGAGGCCGGTCTGGAGCAGTACTGCACCGGTGGCAACGTCGGCACGTACAACGCGCTCGACAAGAACGGCGAGCCCACCTACGGCGGCTACGCCGAGAAGATCGTCGTCGACGAGAACTACGTCCTCGGCATCCCCGAGGGCATCTCCCTCGACGTGGCCGCGCCGCTGCTGTGCGCCGGCATCACCACCTACTCGCCGCTGAAGCACTGGAACGCCGGCCCCGGCAAGAAGGTCGCGGTCATCGGCATGGGCGGCCTCGGCCACATGGCCGTCAAGATCGCGCACGCGCTCGGCGCGGAGATCACCGTCCTCTCGCAGTCCCTGCGCAAGCAGGAGGACGGCCTCAAGCTCGGCGCCGACCACTACTACGCGACCAGCGACCCGAAGACCTTCACCGACCTGCGCGGCAGCCTCGACCTCATCATCTCCACGGTGTCGGCCCCGCTCGACCTCGGCGCGTACCTCTCCCTCCTGAAGACGGACGGTGCCCTGGTCAACGTGGGCGCCCCCGAGGAGCCCGTCTCCCTCAACCTGTTCTCGGTGATCGGCGGCCGCAAGACCCTCGCCGGCTCCGGCATCGGCGGCATCCGCGAGACCCAGGAAATGCTGGACTTCTGCGCCGAGCACGGCTTCGGCGCCGAGATCGAACTGATCTCCGCGGACCAGATCAACGAGGCGTACGAGCGGGTGCTGTCGAGTGATGTGCGGTACCGCTTCGTGATCGACACGTCGACGATCTGACGGCGTCGCCCGCCTTAACCTCTCGCCTTGTTCCGCCCCAGCAACCACAACAGATACGGCCCCCCGACCAGCGAGGTGAGCGCCCCCACCGGAACCTCCAGTGGGGGCAACACCGTGCGGGCCGCGAGATCCGCCGTCACCAGGATCAGCGCGCCCGCCAACGCCGAGCACAGCAGCGGTAGTTGAGGCGTGCGCGTGAGGCGGCGGGCCAACTGCGGGGCGGTCAGCGCGACGAACCCGATCGGCCCGGCCGCACCCGTCGCCGTCGCGGCCAGCACCACCCCGAGGACCGTCAGGGCCAGCCGCGTCCGGTCCACCCGCACCCCCAGCGAGGCCGCCGTATCGGCGTCCAGGCCGAGCGGCCGTACGGCCCTGCCCGCCCACACCAGCGCGGGCAGGGACAGCAGCAGTACGACGGCCAGCGGCCCCGCCTGCTCCCAGCCGCGCCCGTTCAGCGAACCGGTCAGCCACAGCTTGACCTGCTCGGCGGCCTCCAGCTCGCTGTCGGCGAGATACAGCTGCACGACGGCCGACAGCGCGACCCCGACGCCGACACCCGTCAGGACGAAGCGACTCGGCCGCATCCCGTGCCGCCACGCCAGCACGTACACGAGCGCGGCGGCGGCCAGTCCGCCCACCACCGAGACGACCGGCATCGCACCGGGCGAGGCGACCAGCCCGGTGGACAGCGCGAGCACCGTCGCCGCGGCGGCACCGTGTCCGACCCCGATCACATCCGGGCTGGCCAGCGGATTCCGCGTGACGGTCTGCACCAGCGCCCCCGCGAGCCCGAGAGCCGTCCCGACCAGGGCCCCGAGCACGATCCGGGGCACCCGCAACTCGTTGACGACCAGGTCATGGGGCCCGCCACCGGTGCGCAGCGTGCGCCACACCTCGGCCGGCGGGAGGTAGGTCTGCCCCAGACAGGCGGCGGCGCCCATGGCGACCGCCAGCAGCAGCACGAGAGCCACCGCGACGACGGCCGAACGGCGGTGCAGGACAAGGGAGATGGTGGGGCGCGGGCGCAGGACGGTGACTCCGGTGGTGGTCACAGGGCGGTTCCCCGGCGCCGTACCAGCACCACCAGCACCGGCACCCCGACCAGCGCCGTCATCACCCCGGCCGGCACCTCCGCCGGGGCCCGTACCACCCGGCCCGCCGCGTCCGCCGCGACCAGCAGCGCCGCGCCGAGCAGCGCCGACAGCGGGAGCAGGGCCCGGTGCCCGCCCGGGGTGAGACGCCGGGCCAGGTGCGGGACGGCGAGCCCGACGAAGGCGATCGGACCGGCCGCGGCCACCGCCGACGCCACCAGCAGCGTCGCACCGAGCGCCGCGCACACCCGCACGACCCCCACCCGATGCCCCAGCGCCCGCGCCGTCTCGTCCCCGAGCGCCAGCGCGTCCAGCCCGCGCGCACACGCCACCACGAGCATCCCGCCCGCCGCCAGGAACGGCAGCATCCGTACGACGGTGTCGGCGTCCCGACCGCTCAGCGAGCCGACCTGCCAGAACCGGAACTGGTCGAGCGTGGCCGAGCTGGAGGTCAGGACGACGGTCGTCCCGCCCGCCGTCATCGCGGCCAACGCGGTACCGGCCAGGGCGAGTTTGACCGGGGACGCGCCGCCCCGGCCGCGCGCTGCGATCCCGTAGACCAGGCAGGCGGCGAGGACGGCACCGGCGAAGGCGTACCAGACGTAGCCCTCGAAGCCGCTCGCGAGGCCGGTCGCGATGGCGAGGACGACTCCGGCCGCCGCGCCCTGGCTGAGGCCGAGGATGCCCGGGTCGGCGAGCGGGTTCCGGGTGACGGCCTGGAGCGCGGCGCCCGCCACGCCGAGCGCCGCGCCCGCCGTCAGTCCGATCTCGGTGCGGGGCAGCCGCAGCGACCGTACGACCAGGGCGTCCGGTGAACTCCCGCCGTGGACAAGGGCGTCGAGCACGGCGGACGGCGGGACCGGGCGGGTGCCGACCGCGAGGCTGAGCAGAACGGCGGCGGCCACCGCGAGGGTGGCCGCCGGCCAGGCGAGGCGTTTGAGAGTCACTTCGCTTCCGCGGTTCGTCGCGCTACTCGCTGATGTGCTCGGCGAGTTGGAGCACGACGAGACGGGCGGCGGTGGGACCCGCGTTGAGGTACCAGGGGTCGTCGTCGACCTTCACCGCGTGCCCGGCCCCCACGGCCTTCATCGACTTCCACAGCGGTCCGGCCAGCACGCTCGCCGCGTCGGTCTTCCCCGCGTCGCCCTGCACCGAGTAGAAGATCCAGTCACCGTCAGCCGAGTCGATGCTCTCCGCGCCGATGTCCTGCGAAATCGCCTTGAACTGCTGCGACTTGGGCCGGTCGAGCCCCATGTCGACGGCGATCGAACCGGTGAAGGAGGACACCCCGAACATCCGGGTCCTGCCGGGCGTGAACCGCAGCATCGACACGGAGGTCTTCGAGAGCGCCTCGCCCTTCTCGTGCGCGTCCTCGACGATCCCGTCGAGCAGTTCCCGCGCCTGCTCGCCCTTGCCGATCGCGTCACCGACGAGCAGCAGGTCACGCTTCCAGTTGATGCCGTTGCCCGCCGTGACGACGGTCGGCGCGATCTTCGACAGCTTGGGGTAGAGGTCGCCGAGCGAGTCGTTGACGAGGATCAGATCGGGCTTCGCGGCGGCCAGCGTCTCCAGGTTGGGCGCGGTACGGGTGCCCGCGTCCGTCATCGCGGCGAGCTTCGACCTGTCCGAGGGAAAGGCCTTCGCGAGGTAGTCGGGCACGAGCCCGGCGTTCTCGGCCCGGGTGGTGACGGCCGGCACGGTACCGAGCGAGAGCAGGTCGTCGAGCTGCCCGGTACTGAGCACGGCGATCTTCGTAGGCGTGGCCTCGATCGTCGTGGTGCCCTCGAAGTGGGTGACGGTCCGGGGAAAGGTGCCGTCGGTGGCGGTGTCCGCGCCCATGCCGGTAGCCAGCGTGCTCGGCGCGGCGGAGGGCCCCTCCGAGGCACCGATGACCTTGTTCTGCGCCCCCGCGTCGTGCGAGCCCGCACCGGTCTCGGCATCGTTGTCACCGGAGGAGCCCGAGCACCCGGCCAGGAGGCCTCCGACGACGGCGGCGGCACCCACCACCGTGCAGGCCTTGGTCACGAACAAACGCACTGTCACTGCCACTCCGACACTCCGACTCTCCGCCACGATTTGGCAAGGTAAGGCTTACCTTATCCTGCGGTCGGGGCGGGGCCGACCCGGAGGCGCCGGAACCCGCCGGGTGAGGAATCGCGGGGCGCCCCCGCGCGTTGTGGACTGTGGGTGACCGAGCCGACAGGCCGACAGAAAGTGGAGGTAACGCGATGGCTGCGCAGACGCAGAGGGCCGTACTGGCGGGCGGATGTTTCTGGGGGATGGAGGAGCTGATCCGCCGGCTCCCGGGCGTGGAGGCGACCCGCGTCGGCTACACGGGCGGTGACGTGCCGAACGCGACCTACCGCAACCACGGCACGCACGCGGAGGCCATAGAGATCCTCTACGACCCCGAGAAGACCGACTACCGCGCGCTGCTGGAGTTCTTCTTCCAGATCCACGACCCGAGCACCAGGAACCGCCAGGGCAACGACATCGGCCTCAGCTACCGCTCGGCGATCTACTACGTCGACGACGAGCAGAAGCGGATCGCCGAGGACACGATCGCGGACGTGGACGCGTCGGGTCTGTGGCCGGGCAAGGTCGTCACCGAGGTGGAACCGGTCGGCCCCTTCTGGGAGGCCGAGCCCGAGCACCAGGACTACCTCCAGCGCTACCCGGACGGCTACACCTGCCACTTCCCACGCCCGGGGTGGCGACTGCCGACTCGCACGGAGGGCTGACGCTCTAGGGTGACGGCGACGGCGACGGCGACGGCGGCTGCGGCTGCGGTTGGGTACGCCCGCTCCGGACAGGCCGAACTGCAACGGGCGGTGCGGCAGGGGGTGTGCAGGTGGAGGTCCTGTTGGGGATGCCACCGCACACGGGTGGGCGTGCACACCCCCTGGCTCATCGCCAGGTGCTACTGATGTCAACTCCCGATCGGGGAGCGGCTGATCCCTCCCCGAACGTCGTCTCAAAGGCCGGCGGTTTCGAGGCAGTCAGTCTTCGTCGCAGTCGCGCACCCGGTCGCGTTCTGCGGAACTCGTTGCGATGACGTCCGCGCCGCCGTCGTATGGATGGTGGATGCGGCTGAGCCGACAGTCGGCGTAGAGACGCTTGTAGCTGTGGAGTTCGAGGTCTGGATCGTCGTCGTAAGCGAGCGTCGTCCGTCGGGGGCCTTCGGGGTGCAACTGGTACCGCTCCGGCGGGAGTTCCGGTCCGTCCGGCTCCCAGGACCAGGCCACGGTGATGACGTGGACGTCGGTGCCCTCGAAGAGTTCGTCCAGGACCGTGTTCTACCGGTGGAGGGCGATGGGAGGCCCCTTCGGGAACTGGCGCTGCCACAGTGTGGACAGACGGTCTCTGTCGAGGTCGCTGCTCATCCTTCGGCCGACGCCGCACCGGTCGGACAGGACACCCCCGTCCCGCCGAGCTTGTGCTGCCGTGTGACCCGTCGGCCGCGGTTCGCCGTTCGGCGGACCGGTCCGTCACCCCAGGATGTGGGCAAGGGATTCGTCGCCGGCGGGATAAGGGCGTTCCTGCGGCAGTAGCCGGGTCGCAGAGGTCAGGTCACCACTGCTGACGAGGGAGTGGATCTGGTGGGCGAGCGGGGTCACGTCGCGGATGGCGACCGTCCACTCGTCCGCATACCGTCGCACGGCCTCACCTGAGAGACCCAGTTGCAAGGACCGGTACGGCAGGGGCTGGAGGTGCAGATCCCGCTCGGGGTCCCACTGCACGCGGGCAGGCGAACGCTTCAACTGACGCTGCCAGGTGCTTCGGTCGGAGTGCGCCCCGTGAACGTAGCTCGACAGGCAGGCGTGGCGCAGCGCCCACTCGAAGCCGTCGCGGCTGATCTCGACAGCGAGGACGGTCTCTTGCCCCGCCTTGGCGCCCCAGCCGCAGCGGTACATCATCCACTGGAAAGACGGCTTGATCCACGTCATCCGGTCGCGCTTCCACACGGCGGGGAAACGGCCCTCCTGGACGGCGGGCAGGCCGATTTCCGGGGCGTATGCCTGGTAAACGGTGATTGTGGATGTCGTGTACAGAGCGCGGATCCTGTGTTGTGGTTCGTCCATGACATACAGGGTGAGGTTCCCGGCTCCCTGCCAGCCATTCATTTTTGAACGCGCTTGGCTCCGTGCACGGAGCCTGCAGAGCTTGAGAGTTCAGGCGAGTGCCCCTTCAATGGCGCAGTGACCATGACGCCGATAGATCCCACGAGCAGCATTGCCGGACAGGCCTCACTGGACGACGTCATGACGGAGCTGTCTCGGCGCAGACCGGTCTTTCACTCCGAAGCCGACCTTCAGCACAGTTTTGCCCGGGTCCTCTGGGAGTTGGCGCCGGACGTGCACTCGCGGCTTGAGGTGCCGCAGCGGAGGTCGGGCAAGACCGAGTATCTGGACCTCCAGTGCCTCGGGCCTGAGCGCCGCACCGCGATCGAGTTCAAGTACTTCACCAGAGGTTGGTCAGGCAAGGTCGGTACTCCGGTCGAGGACTACGACCTGAAGGCACACGGTGCCACCGACCTTGCCCGTCTGCACTTCGTTCGGGACATGGCGAGGCTGGAGCGCTTCTGTCGTCGGCCCGACCAGAACGGCCTTGCCCTCATGCTGTCCAACGAGGCGTCCCTGTGGACTTCGCCGGGTTCCGGCCGCAGACGTACTCGGGATCATGACTTCCGGATTCACCACGGACGGGAACTTGCGGGGACGTTGCTCTGGGCCGAGGGGACCTACGAGCGGAACACCTGCAGTCTGCGAGGTACGTACCCCCTCAAGTGGGAGACGTACTCCGAGCAGGGCGGAGCAGGTGGAGAGTTCCGCTACCTGGCGGTGTTCGTCAGTGCGTCGGCAGGCGGAGCCGACGATGCCACGAGTGCGTAGTCGGTTCGTGGATCACTCGGCGAAGCGCAGCGAGTAGTCGCGAAAGATGACGCGCAGTCCGTTGCGCTCTGCGTCACGGTCCCGCAGAAAGTCTCCCAGGAACTGGAACAGGGCCAGTACCGCCCTGTGGTCCTGTTCCTCGTCCAGGCCTCGATGGCCCAGGGATCCCGAGACGCCCGGCACTGCGAGTTCTGTGATGAGGCTCGACCACACAAAGCTGCTCTGCTGCCCCAGCCTGAGGAGCAGCCACTCCCGGAACCCGAGCAGCGCGCTGCCCTGGGTCCCCGCGTCATAGCCGTAGAGGTAGGTCACGTAGTTGCCGTAGGAGCCGTCCAGGCCGTACATGCCAGGGCGGGTCCTGATCAGCTCCAGGTGTTCCCTGAAGCTGAACTCCCCGGCGCGACGATCACCGAACCTGGCCGCCGGCAAGGGGTCAGTCATCCGTGGCAGCCTGAGCGAGCCCCGTCGGACAGGACACCCCTGTCCCTACGAGGGTGTACCTATGTGACCCATGACGAACTCGACGGGTACGAAGGGCACTTCGGGTACGAGGCGAGCAGCGATTTACTGCCGGATCAGCCAGGACCGGGGCGGCGCCGGACTCGGGGTCGCGCGTCAGGAAGAGGACTGCCGGGCACTGTGTGACCGCGTGGGGTGGGACGTTGTAGCCGTCCACACGGACAACGACGTCAGCGCGTACTCGGGAGCGCCTCGGCCGGCGTGGCAGGAACTGTTGGCGGCGGTGAGTCGGGGTGAGGTCGAGGCGATAGCGGTATGGCACGTCGACAGGATGACCCGGTCACCGCGTGAATTGGAAGACGTCATTGACCTCGCGGACCGCCAAGGCGTCGAACTCGCCACCGTGAGTGGGGAGATCGATCTGGCCACACCGACTGGCCGCATGGTCGCTCGCATGCTGGGAGCCGCCGCCCGCCACGAGGCGGAGCACAAGGCAGAGCGCCAGACGCGTCAGCGGCGACAAGCCGCCGAAGCGGGGAGGGTGGCCGGGGGCGGTAAGCGTCCGTTCGGGTACGAGGACGACCGTGTGACCATCCGCGAGAGCGAGGCGGAGGTGCTTCGCGAGGGCGTTCGGCGTGTGCTTGCGAACGAGAGCCTGGCGAGCATCTGCCGTGACTGGCAGGCACGGGGGATCGTCAGTCCGGCGGGCAAGCCTTGGAAGCCGAGCGGACTGCGCCGATTGCTGGCGTCGGCCCGGATCAGTGGACGACGTGAGCACACCCCGCGCGGTTCCTGGGAGGGGACGCGCCCGCTGCTCGGGGAGATCGTTGCCGATGCTGTCTGGCCCGGCATCGTCAGCCGCGAGGATTCGGACCGCGTACGAAGGATCCTCAGCGATCCGGCACGGCGGCGCCGCGTGGAGGGCACGACGAGGCGTAGCTATCTACTCTCCGGCGTCCTGCGCTGCGGGAAGCCGAAGGAGGACGGGAAGGCTTGCGGGTGGGGGATGAGCGGCCGTCCCCGGAGCGGCGTAGCCCGGTACGTCTGCCCCAACACCCCGGGCACGGACGCGTGCGCCGGTACGGCCACCAACGCCGAACGGACCGACCAGCACGTGCGGGACATGGTGTTGGCCGCGCTGGAGTCGCCCGCCTTCATGAGGCGCTTGCGCGATCAGGACGACGCGGGACAGGAGCTGTATGACGAGATCCGGGAAGACGAGGAAGACCTTGAAGCACTCGCCCTGGACGTCGGGGAGCGGAGAATCAGCCGCAAGGAATGGATGATCGCCCGACAGCCCATCGAGGACCGGCTGAACCAGAACCGGGACAAACTCGCGAAGGTCTCGCGGATCGCGGTTCTCAGGGATTTCGTTGGCAGCTTCGAGGACATGCAGGCACGCTGGAAGAAGATGAACAACTCCCAACGCCGGGCGATCGTCACGGCGTGCGTCCCGTCCATCGAGGTACATCCTGCGAACCCTCGGAAGCGATGGGACGAAGATCGATTTGTATTCGACTGGATTGCCTAGCCAGGGATCAACCGCTGTGCTCTGTCGAAGGGTTGGGTAGTTGTACTACCCTGAAATTCAATGACCTGGGCGCCCAGAGGCGCAGCAGATTGGGGGATGCACATGAACAGCGTCCTACCACGTGTGTCTTGCCACGTGGTGGCTCCAGGGCGCCCCATGCGCCGCTTGGCAACGTTCTCGCTGCGTTGACATTAGCCGTCTGGACTCATGTGCGTTTCCCGTCGACATGACCGGCTGCCGATGTCCGCATGGAACTCGGAAGGACCGTCGTGTCTGCTCCTTCTCAGGTGTGTAACCACCGGCTGTATGAAGTTCTGATCGCTCTTGAGGCGTCCGTAATCTTCGGGCTCCTGGCTGGCCTTCTCGTGGCTGTGCTCGGTGCATCGCCGCTAACAGCAGTTGGTGCAGGAGGCGCGACCATTGCAGGCTGCTTTGGCATCGCTATGGGCGCGGTCACTTACATCACGAAACAGGACAACTAGCGTTGTGCGTGGGGCGGCTGTGCTCTCAGCCGCCCCAATAGCGCAAGTCTCTGTCGGTAGGCCCGGATTCGGAAAGATCTGGCTCGACGAGGCGGAAGGCGAGCGCAACGCGTTCGATCACTGCCAAGTCTTCGATGACCGGGGGAAGTCCTTGCCGTGCCCGGGATTCGGCAACCCGTCTCCGTAACTCATCCGGTACCAAAGGCGCCTCCGGACGTGGGGGACATGGCGTCATGAACCGCTTCCCGGTTGGTCGCCAGGTCTTCAGCAATTCCAGCTGCGATGAGGGCGGCGCCGGGGGTGTGGCCGGAGTCGACGTAGCGCCAGTTCCGTTCGGTGATCGCGTCGGGCAGGTCGGCGTGGCCCATGTGGTGGGCGCGTTCGGCGCGTAGTGCTGCGTATGTCGTCGAGTAGGCGCGGGACTTGGTGAGGATGTGGCCTCGGTAGCCGAGGGTGTGGGTCCAGGTGCGCAGGTTCAGCGGTTCGTACTCGGGCAGACCTCCGAGGCGCCAGCAGGTGCGCATGAGGGTGCGGACGTGCGCGCTGACGGGGGCCGTGTCGATGTCGTCCCAGGTGGTGACCTTGTGGTCGGTGCCGGCGCCTGTCTCGCTGGCTCCCTTGGTGACGTACTTGGCCACGTACGCGGCCACAGCGTCATCGTCGGGCCCGTCACTGTCGGCATGCAGCGGCCGGGCGTCGGCCTGGGCTCCCCAGCGCAGGGCCAGTTCCCCCACGGCCGGGCTGTAGGGGGTGCGGACCAGGACCCGCCGAGCCGAGGCGAGCACGGCATCGGTGAGCAGGTCGATGGTGCCCCATGCCGGGGGTTCGTCGTCGGGCCCGTTGGGGCCGTCGAGGCGGACGACGGCATGGATGTGGACGGCCGCCCGTTTCTGGTACTCGGCGACGCGGGCGAAGGACAGCCGGGCGTGCGCCGGGAAGCGGGACTGGACGATGCCGACTGAGGAGGCCAGGCGACGGCGGACGTCGATGACGAACCGGTCCCACAGCTTGGAGGCGTGCGCGTGCCACAGCACGTGGCCGGGGTAGTCGTAGCAGTCGGCACACAGCGGTTGGCCGACGACCGACGCGGCCGGGGCGTGGACGGTGCCGCAGCCGAGGGGGCGTCCGTGCTCGCAGCTGCTGCCGTCACGGCGCGGTCGACAGATCTCTCCGGCGCGGTGGACTGGCCCGAAGGACGGGGCGGTCAGCGTGACGAAGAGGCGGGGCCGGTTGCGGACCGTGGCGGGGATGTTCTTACCGCCGAGGAGACCGGCGCGGACGAGGTGGTAAGTGTCTCCGGCGTGGAGGCGGGAGCAGGGGGCGCAGACGGTTGCCCGTCTGTTGCGGCAGCGGACGAGGAGGCGTTCGCCGGGCTCGGTGCGGGTGTCGTAGTAGTGCAGGATCTCGCCGGTTGCCCCGTTCAAGGTGGTGGTGGAGCCGGAGAGGTGGACGGGGTGGGCGCAGCCGCCGGTTGCGGTGATCTGCTCCAGCCAGCGCGGGAACTTCGGGTCTTGGGCAATGCGGAGTGCGTCACGGTCTGCTTCGGGGAGCTGATGCAGGCGCGCCGCGCGGTCGAGGACGGCGCGCCTGTCAGCCGGGGTGTACTCCGGGGTGATGGTGGTGACCTTCCGGGGTGGGCCGCCGAAGCGGCACGGATGGTTGGTGGTGGCGCGTGGTCGGTCATGGGTTGGGTCCTTTCGTGCGGGGCCGGTTGTGGTGATCTCGGGTCAGCGGATGGTTCCGGTGCCCCGGCAGACGCGGCAGCGCCGCAGCCGTCCGGTCCAGGTTCTACGGGCTCCGTCGCCCTTGCAGAACGGGCACCTCACGCGGGACATGGGCATGGTGGTGGGTCCCTTCTGCTCAGGTGTGGGAGAAGCCGCTGATCATCCAGAGCACGAGGCCGTGGATGGTGTAGACCACAGGGGTCTGCCCGAGGTAGACGCCGAAGAGGCCGACGCAGACCGCTTCCCAGGCGCGCACGTTGCGGGAGCGGACGAGGAGGACGGTGATGGTCCCGAAGATCACTGCGAACGTGAACGCGGTGCCGTTGCTGATCACATCGCCGGTCATTCGTCGTCTCCTTCCAGCGCCGCAAGCGCGCGGTCGAGGGCGGGCAGTTCGGGGGTCATGCCGGAGTACTTCCGGGCCGTCGCCACGGCCTCTTGCGTCGGGGTGAGGTGGGAACGGGCACGGCTCCAACCGCCGTCCGGGCCCGTACACACGGCCACGCCGCGTTCCTCCGCCGTGATCGACTGCGCGACAGCCACGGCGTCCTTGTTGAGGTCGCCCAAGGTCATCTCTGCCGTGCCGGGGTCGTTGACGCGGTGGCAGATCCGGCCGCCGAGCTGGGCCCGCAGGGCGGTGACGCCGGGGCCGAGGTCGGAGCCGACACGTTGTCCGGCGACGACCAGGTGCAGGCCGAGCGCGGCCCCGAGCTGTCCCAGCCGCAGCAGGAGCGTGGAGCACTGCTCCGCTTCCGCCTTGCCCTCACGGGTGCCGTCGGACAGATACAGTTCCGCGATCTCGTCGACGATCACGACGACCGGCACCGGCCGGAGCTTGTCCGGCAGTTCCCAGATGGAGCGCACACCCGCCGACCGGCACACGCTCATCCGGTCCTGTATGTCGACCACCAGAGCGGAGAGCACCGCGACTGCTTCGCGTCGGCAGGTGGCCAGCGCGGTCAACCGCCGGGTGAACAGGCCGAGTTCCATGCCGCCTTTGCAGTCGATGCCGACCAGGGCGACGGGCTGTGTGGCGAGTTGGGCGATCAGTCGGGCCAGCAGGGTGGATTTGCCCGAGCGGGTGGCCCCGGTGATCAGCCAGTGCGGCACCAGTCGGAGGTTCATCACCCAGGCGCCGCCGGACTCCATCACGCCGATGAGCGCCGAGAGGAGTTCGGCCGGGGCGGTGGCTAAGCCGGGTCGCTGAAGCGGATCGTCGGCCGTCGCCGTGAGCAGCACCAGGCCGCGTTCCGGTGAGGTGACCCGTACCGCGTGCACCCGCCATGCGTGGACGAGTGCTTCCGCCGCCTTCATGTACGTCATGGGTGTCTGGCCCGCGTGCAGCCGTACCGTCACTGTCAGGCCCGTGCGGGTGGCACGGGGAAAGGAGATCCGGGGTGCGATCGGCCGCAGCGGATCGCCCTTGACCACCAGGTCCCCGAGCAGGCCGCGCGGCGGACGGTGTGAGACGGCGAGGTCGTTGAGCACGGCCGCCTTGCGCCAAGTCGCCAGGACTCGGAACACGGTCACCGGGTAGCCGGTGAAGTACCAGTGCCAGAGCGGGCGGTGCCGCCGCACCAGGTCGCCGACGACCAGCAGCCAGGCCAGCGCGCCGAGCGCGAAGGCAAGCAGGATGGGCCCCATCACGCGTCACCGCCCTTGCCCTGCACACCAGTTGAGTGCAGGGGCGTGATGGCGTCGGCGCGGAAGCTGACGCCGTGCCTCTCGCCCATCGACCACATGAACGCGGTCAGTCCGGTCACTTTGACGATCTGGCCCGCTTCGAGGCCCTTGGGCTCTCCGCTCACGGCGATCTCGATGACGGAGATCCGCCGTCCGTCCGGCCGTACGGTGACCGCGACGGAGTAGACCGGGTTGCCGTCCCGGTCCTTCTTCACCTCCTGTGTCTCGGAGTTGCTGAACTTCACTTCGGGCACGCCTGCGCACCGCAGTACGCCCAGCCGTGTCGTGTCCACGGGAATGGACTGCATTTCGTTGGCCTCCTGGCCGGTCGGGACGCCTGACATATTCAGACGTCACTTGTCCTTACGAGTTACGACTATGAAGCTCTGTACGGCGAGAGTGCAAGTGCTTATGCTGACGAGTGATGTCGCGCGTGCGACGTGCCTACGACTTCAACTCACCCGGAGATGCCGCCATGTCGGAGATCCAGCGCCCCGGAGCCCTCTACCAGCAAGTCGCCGCCGTGATGCGGGAAGCGATCCTGTCCGGCGAGTTCGCCCCGGACTCCCTCATGCCGTCCGAAGCCCAACTGATGACCCGTTACGGCGTTTCACGGCCGACCGTCCGCAACGCGATTGCGGCGCTGCGCGCGGAAGGCCTGATCGATGTTCGGCACGGCAAGGGCAGTTTCGTGCGCTCCAGCGGACACCCCGTCCTTACCGTCGAGCGCCGCATCAGCCGCACCGCCGAGGGCAAGTTCGTGATGCCCAACGGCGACATCTGGCAGGAGACCGAACAGCCCAGCACCTACCGCACCCACACCACCAAGACCACCGGCCGACTCCTCCAACTCGACGAGGAGGAAGCCCTGTTCGGCTGCGACCGCCTTCTGATCGACCCAGCCACCGGGACGCGCGCCATGCACCGCACGCTGATCCCCTTCGAGGTCGCCGAGTCCGTCCCGCTGCTCGGCGAGGAGCCGTGCAAGCTCCCCGCAGCGATCTACTGGGTCCTCACCCAGGCCGGACACAAGCTGACGTGGACCGAGACGGTACGCGCTCACATGCCGCTGCCCGACGAGCGCACCGCCCTCCAACTCCCCGACGCGACCCCGGTCCTGCACGTGGCCCGCACCGCGCACGGCACTGACGACCGCCCGCTGATCCTCGAAGAGCTGCGCGTGGGTGCGGACCGTGCCGAACTCGCCTACCGGATCACCGCCGACAAACAGCCCACCCGACGCACCCGCGCCTGAGCGGCAACGGCGATCGGTCGAAACAGCCTTCACTTCCTCAAGGGCGCGCCTGCGGCGCGCCGGGGCGCCCGGCCGCCCCGGCCGGGCGTGCGGCGTGGCCGCCGGTCCCGTCCGGTCGGCCCACGCCCCACACCGCAGCACGCCACAGGACGGGAAGCGTCGACCAGCCGTCCCGGGCCGGAGCCCACGGGGCTGGGGGTCGCCGGCCTCCGAGACTTTAGGCAGCCACCATGGGGCGAGCCTCGAAGAACAGGGGGCCGATCGGGCCAAACACGGGCAGCCCCAACAGACTGCCCGATCCGCCGGCGAGCGTAAGGCCCCCTGTTCTCTCGCCCCATGGCAGCTCCCGCCCAAAGTCTCTACGGCCGGCGACGTGCCCAACGCGCGCCACTCACCAGCGAAAAGACACCTCACAGCGCACCACCGTCGCCGTCCGCAAGCGCCTCCAGGAGACCGGCGAGGCGATCCACGGCACCCGGCCAACCCGCCAAGCGGACTACACCACCACCATCCTCGTTCGTTGAGGCCACGGCCCGAACGGCGGAGAGTTCGAAGCCCACGCCCAGGAGCGCCCGGTTCAGCCGGTCGGCAGCGTCGCGCGCCTCGCGCCACCCCGCGATGTAGTCGACGCCGGACATCCAGAAACCGAAGTCCGAGCCCGCCACGTCCAGACCGTCGTTCGGCCAGTCCTCACCGGAGCCAGTCACCTTGCCCACCTCTGCCCTGATCTAGGTAACGGATCGTCAACTTCTTTTGGGCCAGGGCCAGAACGCAGCACGGCGGCCCCGGTACCATCAGGCACCGGGAACCGCCGTGTTCCCAGCCGGGCCACCCGTTCGCTTACCAGGGCAGTGGGTGGCCCGGCCTATATGGGGGATGTGAAGCGCGGCCCCTCAATCGGGAGGGGAGCCCCCCGAGTGTTCGAGAAACTGCGCCCCTTTGGTTGGCCGGAGTGGTCAAACTCCAGCCGGTAACCGGGTCGCCGCCCGCTCCCGATCGCGAGGGAGCAAACAGAGGCGGTGGCCCGGCGCTTGTCAGGCCGAGTTCTCAGCCCACAGCCGGTCGAGGTCGAGGCGACACCACACGGTCTTGCCACCCTTCACACCGGGCGACCACCACACCGCATCAGCCAGCCGCTGAACGATCAACAGCCCGCGCCCTCGCTCCGGCAACAGCGCCTCGGAGAAGTCCCCCGCCAGCTCTGGTGAGATCCACTCGCCAGCCGCCAACTCAGGCGGGTCCGAGTCCTCATCCGAGACACCGATGACCAGCACCTCAGGCACCGTCATGAGCGACACCTCGATCCTCCGCGAAGCACCGGGCGAAGCTAGGGCATCATCCGGCACGGCGTGGTGCACTACGTTGCCGACCAGCTCCGACACGATGAGCTGAGCGTCGACAACCGCGTGCTCCAACCCCCACGTTCGGAGGTAGGAGCCCACCGTGTCGCGCGCAGCCTTGGCGCAGCCGGAGTCCTCGGCGTAGAGCGTGAGCGCCCGGAAATGACCGTTGGACGGGTCGTGCACCGACCGGCGCGGAGCTCCCTCCGCCGAGACGATCACCGGGTGTCTGCTGTGTTGCACGTCCACCGCGTTCCCTCCCGCGCGCCGATGGGCCCGTAGCCCGCTGATCTGTGTCGACCAGTGAACGGCGCGGGAGGCTCAATCGGCAGTGTTCACCAGGGGGTTCACGTGAACACCGGCAAAGGCAATGGGGGTTCAGGAATGAACCCCCCAGAGTGAGGCCGCTGTGACACGATGAATACTCGCCGTCAATCTCGGGTTGGCAGGGGAGCATGAGCCGAGAGCCAAACGCGCAGTTGATCGCGGTCATGGACGAAGCGAAGGTCTCGAACAAAGGCCTTGCGAAGCGCATGACAGACGAAGGCGCCCAACGTGGCATGCCCCTGGGAACGACGCATGTCGCCGTCAAGCGCTGGCGAGAAGGTGCAGGCATCAGGCCGCAGACAGCCGCTCTCATGGCAGACGTTCTCTCGAACAAGCTCCGCCGCCGCATCACGCCGGGCGATCTCGGCTTCTTCGACCACACCAAGTCGACGACCCCCGAGCCTGTCGGCTACCCGAGCACCGTGCCCGACGTCCTGTCCATGCTCGACGGACTCACCCACGAGCACGCCGACGCTCCCGCTTCGAGCCCACTGGCCGTCGCGGACGCCGACCTCAACTCCGCCGTCCTGTCATGGATGATCGCGCGCCCCGACGGCATCCAGGCCGACAGACCCGATCACCGACGCATCGGCATGCGCGACGTCCGCGCGATCAAGGAAGCCGCCGGCCTGTTCATGCAACTCGACTTCAAGTACGGCGGAGGCCACGGCCACAAGGCACTGCGCCACTACTTCCGCGAAGACGTATTGCCGCTGCTGAACGCGAGCTACAGCGAGAAGGTCGGCACCTCCTTATTCGGAGCAGCCGCCGAAATCTCCCAACTGCTCGCCTGGACCGCGTACGACGTCGGTAACCACCGACTCGCCCACCGATACCTGACCTCAACACTGCGCCTGTCCCAGGTCATCGACGACCGCATGTTCGGCGCCCGCATCCTCGGCAACCTCAGCCACCAGGCCAACTACCTGGGCAACCACGCCCAGGCCATCCAGCTGGCCCGCGCCGCAGTCGAGGGCGCCAAGGGCCGGGCGACGCCCCGCGTCATGGCCTTGAGTTCAGCGATGGAGGCCCGCGCCCTGTCCAACGCTGGTCACTCCAGCGCGGCGGGGCGCGCTATGAAGGAGGCCGAGCGCTACTTCGAGCGTGCCGACACGGCCGAAGACCCCGCGTGGATCAGCTACTTCGACCCCGCAGAACTGATGGGCGAACTCTGCCACTGCTTCCGCGACCTCAAGATGCGCCGAGACGCCGTCGCCCAGGCTCAGCGCGCCGTGGACAGCACAGACCCCAAGTACGCCCGGACCCTGGGCTTCTGCCGCATGGTCCTCGCCCAAAGCCAGTTGCTCAACGGCGAGTTGGAAGCCGCCGTCACCACCGCGAGCCTCGCAGTCGACGGCGGCGACTCCCTTCAGTCCAACCGCTTCCAGCGCTACGTCACCGACTTCCAGAACGAAGTCAGCGTGCACGCGACGAACCCCACAGTTGCCGCCTTCAACGAGAAGGTGCGCGACGCGCTCAACCGCCTGGACGAGGACGACGAGTAGCCGCTACCAGGGCCGCCAGTCCCGAGGCCCATCGTCATTGCGCAGACCAGCGATACGCCGGCGGTACTCGGCCGCCGTCCGTTCGTCCTCTTGCACGTTCTGCATCAGCCACGTCGTCATGCCGAACTCTTGAATGCCTCGCAGCGTCTCGTAGCCGTCCCAGTCGTGCAGGTCCCGCCCATACGCGCCCACGAAGTCGGCGTACTGTTCGTCGGTCTGCCAGCCAAGGCTGTAGTGCTCCACAGCCGTAACCATGAGATCCCACTCGGGATGGTCATAGCAGAACATTTCGAAGTCGATCAGAACCACGCGGCCTTGGTCGTCCACCATGAGGTTCTGCACGTGGGCATCCCCGTGGACCGGCCCCTTGGGCGTTTCGAACCGCAACTCGGCGTACTTGTCGTGCAGTTCGCGCCAGCGCTTCCGCAGGAAGACCTTGTCATCCTCCGGAATCACCGCCCGGTCAAGCCGCAGCGCTTGCTTGTCGAAGGGATCGTAGGACGGCAGCACGAGACCGTCGGGCACAGTCAGCGCGTGCAGATCCCGCAGGATCCCGCCCAACTCCCCGTACTCCGCCTTACGGTTCCCTTCGACGATCAGATGCCAGAAGGTCACCGGGTGACCATCGATCAAGAACGGCTGCTCCAGGTCCTCGACGATCCGAGCCGCCAGGAACCCTTCCTTCGCCAGCCACCGCGACACAGCGACCTCGGTGCGGGCTTTGGGTAGCCACTCTTCACCCCGTGCAACGCGCACAATCACCGGCACGGAGGCCAGCTGAAACAGCGCGTTCTCCCCGAGACGGATCAGCTCTGCCCCTCTGTCATCGAGCCCCGCAGCCCGACACGCGGCAACCATCACCCGCGCAGCCCTCGCCGACGTGAACCCCTCTTGCTCTTCCGTGCGAGCAGCATCAACGGCCATGCCCGTACCAGCTCCCCTAGTCGCGCGCGATCAACCAGCGCACGCCACACGGGTGACCAACCCGACGCACGCCAGACACGACCATGACGGTACCCAGCAGCGGCCGATCGAGGCGAGTGACGGCGTTCAAAAGCACGCGCTACGGACTGTCAACTCGGGCAGCTGAGTGCTTTGAGGCCGATTCGGTGATTGGCTTGAGAGATGGGAAGATCACCAATTCTTGAGAGTCGGCTGGTTTGACCACGGCGTTGCCTAGCGCTTCCCTTCCTGGTACAGAAAATAAACGGTCGCCATCCCGAAGGACACGTACATGAACTGCCTGTCAAGGGTGGCCGTCAGGCTCGGTTCTAGAGCACCGATGACATCAACTGCTGTTCCAAAAAGAAAAACCAACGCTCCAAGGAAGAGCGCTCCTGGTGCGATGCTCTTTGGGCTGAACCTGTCGGCTGGCTCTTCTGTGGTTCTACCGGCCTCGCTCGTCTGGTCAATGAAAGCCTTGACTAGGTTTGCGAGTTCTGAAGCCGCCTCTTTATCTGCAAGCAAGTTTTGCGCAGTGATGTGGACAGATTCCGGGTCTACCACCGAGACCGCATCAACTGACATCTGGGTCGCAGGTTCAGAGAACGGGGGCCGCCCTGCGTAGAGGTCTTTCAGCTTCAAAGCTGAGGAGATCACGGGAGTGGCGCTAAGAGTGCCTGTCGACCCCAGAGGGGTAAAGCCTGTCGCGAAGGGTGCAGTGATCCGTGCCAGGCTGGCCAACTGGAACGCTGTAGTTGCATAACTTTGCGATGAGGCGGTGTTGAAATCCACGAGCGACTTACGCAGTCCCAGCCTCAGCGAGGCCTGTTGGAGCTTGGCAACTTCACCAAGGATGCTCGTCGCACCGCCCGCGAGAGCGAGCCCGGTCGTTGGGAGAGCAAAAAGACTGGCGTTGCGCATCTTTTGGAGCTTGGCGACCTCACCAAGGATGCTCGTCGCACCGCCCGCGAGAGCGAGCCCGGTCGTTGGGAGAGCAAAAAGACTGGCGTTGCGCATCTTTTGGAGCTTGGCGACC
>NZ_JBIVUZ010000001.1:0-530082 GCF_044768565.1 Streptomyces sp. NPDC091280 | reverse complement strand
CCTCACCAAGGATGCTCGTCGCACCGCCCGCGAGACCGACCTTCTGGATCTGGGCAGCGCCGCCGAGGGAGTTCACCTTACTGCTGATGCGCCGAGACTTTTCCTGTGCGGGCTCGTCTGTCATGCATTCAGATTACTCGCTCACAGAACCGTCTTTCCGTCCCTTGTCGCCCTCTCGTGCAGCAGTCGGCCGAAGGCACGATGGCTTGGTCCACGTCATGCAGTCGCGCGTCAAGACCGGTCAGGTCTCGGCTACTTCTCCGAGCCCTCTAGGGCCGGGGCGATGCCCGTCGGACAAGACGCCCCTCAGCCCGTCCCGAACAGGTCAATTAGCTTGACCCCCGTCCCCCCGATCCCGCAGTACCCCGCCGGATTCTTCGCCAGGTACTGCTGGTGATGGCCCTCCGCCGGATAGAACACCCGCCCCTCCGCCGGCAGGATCTCCGTGGTGATCGTCCCGAACCCCGAGCGGGTGAGGACCTGTTGGTAGGCCGTGCGGGAGGCTTCCGCCGCGGCTGACTGGGCGGGGGTGTGGGGGTGGATCGCGGAGCGGTACTGCGTGCCCACGTCGTTGCCCTGGCGGAAGCCCTGCGTCGGGTTGTGGGACTCCCAGAACGTCTTCAGCAGCCTCTCGTACGAGATCAGCGCCGGGTCGTAGACCACGCGGACCGCCTCCGTGTGGCCGGTCAGGCCCGAGCAGACCTCCTCGTAGTGCGGGTTCTCCGTGTAGCCGCCCTGATAGCCGACCAGGGTCGTCCACACACCCACCGGG
Source organism: Streptomyces sp. NPDC091280 (assembly GCF_044768565.1). Lineage (NCBI taxonomy): Bacteria > Bacillati > Actinomycetota > Actinomycetes > Kitasatosporales > Streptomycetaceae > Streptomyces > Streptomyces sp. NPDC091280. Next base: position 529,310 of record NZ_JBIVUZ010000001.1, on the reverse strand, counting down.
AGCTGCCAGAACTTGCGCTCGGCGCCCCAGAAGCAGCCCATCCCGAAGTCGGCGATCTCCAGATGCGCGGGGTACGGGCCGAGCAACGGCGTACCGAGGACGACATGGCGGTCGGGCACCGTGAACATCGGCTCCGGCCGGCCTTGCAGGGCCTGCTCGGGCGTCGGCAGCTGGGGCGTACGGCTGTGCAGGAACATGCGCTCTCCCAACGGGCCCCGGGGTGGGTCCTGGCCCGAAATGTGAACGGGCGGAGGGCAGTGAGAATTCCGGACGCGCCGTGGCCTACCGCAGCCCGGCCGCCGCCGGACCCCACCGGCCCCCTCCCTGGCACACTGGCCCCTCCCCGGCACCCCGCCGTCAGCGCGCCAGGCTCGCCGTCAGCGCGGCAGGCTCGCCGGACTCCCGCCGTTCGCCTCGTAGCCCGCCACCGCCAGTGCCCGGTAGACCGCGAACTCCGCCGCCGGGTCGGGGGACAGCGTCCAGGGGAGGGCCCCGACGTGGCCGTCGATGTGTATGAGCTGGTTCATCGCCTCGGACCAGCGCTCCGCGCGGACCAGGAAGAACACCAGGAGATGCCGGACGTGCGCCAGCATCGGGTCGTCGGGGCGGGCCGCGTGCACGGCGAACAACGCACCGTGGATCGCCTTCACCACGACCTCGCTCTGGTAGAAGCTGCTGACCAGATTCACCTCGGGAAGGTGCTCGAAGACCGCGAACAACGGCATCGCGGCGAGCAGCGATCCCTGCGGCGCCCGCGCGGCAGCCGCCTCCGCGAACGCGTTCGCCAGCTCGCGCGAGCCGTGCCACTTCTCGCACCAGTAGTGCAGGGCCGCCAGGTGCGCCCCCATGTGGGCCGGTGCCCGGTCCAGGATGCGCAGCCACAACTGCTCGAACTCCGGCTGCGGATACGTCAGTCCACGGGCCACCGACAACTCGACGATGTACGGGACCGGGTCACCGGGGGAGAGCAGCGCCGCCTGCCCGCAGGCGTCCTTCGCCTCCTCCATGATGATCCGGAACTCGTCCGTGCCCCGCGTCGACGTACGCCACGCCTGCTGCACCAGGAACTCCGCGTGCACGGCCGCGCCGCCCGCGTCCTTCGGGTGCTCGGCCCGCCACACCCGCAGCCACTGCCCGCCCGGTGTCTCGCTGACCCCGCCGGGCCGCTGCTGCAATTCCAGCGAGGCGGCGCCCGCGAAGGCCTGCACCCGCTGCCAGCGCAGCTCGCCCGTGATCTCGGTGCCGGCCAGCAACTGCATCGCCGCGCGGTAGTCCTGCGTGCGCTGCACCAGGTCGAGCACGTCCAGCAGGTCCTGGTCGGGGCCGGGCATCCGGATGTCCAGCTCCTCCTCGCGCACGAAGCCGTAGGTCGCCGGGTCCGCGGCGTCCGGGTGGCCCGGCGAGACCTGCTCGATCGCCCCGCGCCTGCGCCGCAGGTACGGGATCAGCACGAAGCCCATCATGAGCAGCGCCATCAGGACCCAGAGAATCTCCATGCCTCAAGCGAACCAGACGCGTCCGACAATTGGCCAACCCGGTCCGCCCCCCTGTGGAAAACCACCGCCGCCCCGCCCCGGAACCCTGTGGAAAACCTCCGGATCGTCGTCCGGCCCACGAGCGCACTACGCTCGGCCCCATGAGCGACAGGCACATCAGTCAGCACTTCGAGACCCTCGCGATCCACGCGGGCAACACCGCCGATCCCCTCACCGGCGCGGTCGTCCCGCCGATCTACCAGGTCTCGACCTACAAGCAGGACGGCGTCGGCGGTCTGCGCGGCGGCTACGAGTACAGCCGCAGCGCCAACCCCACCAGGACCGCCCTGGAAGAGAACCTCGCCGCCCTGGAGGGCGGTCGCCGAGGTCTCGCGTTCGCGTCCGGACTGGCGGCCGAGGACTGCCTGTTGCGTACGCTGCTCAGCCCCGGCGACCACGTGGTCATCCCGAACGACGCGTACGGCGGCACGTTCCGTCTCTTCGCGAAGGTCGTCTCCCGGTGGGGCGTCGAATGGTCGGTGGCCGACACCAGCGACCCGGCCTCCGTACGGGCCGCCATCACCCCGAAGACCAAGGTCGTCTGGGTGGAGACCCCCTCCAACCCGCTGCTCGGCATCACCGACATCGCGGTCGTCGCGCAGATCGCCCGGGACGCGGGCGCCCGGCTCGTCGTCGACAACACCTTCGCCACGCCCTATCTCCAGCAGCCGCTGGCCCTCGGCGCCGACGTCGTCGTGCACTCCCTGACCAAGTACATGGGCGGCCACTCGGACGTGGTCGGCGGCGCGCTGATCGCGGCCGACGAGGAGCTCGGCGAGGAACTGGCGTACCACCAGAACGCGATGGGCGCGGTCGCCGGGCCCTTCGACTCCTGGCTGGTGCTGCGCGGCGCCAAGACGCTGTCGGTACGCATGGACCGGCACAGCGAGAACGCCACCAAGGTCGCCGACATGCTCACCCGGCACGCGCGCGTGACGCGTGTTCTGTACCCGGGCCTCCCGGACCACCCCGGTCACGAGGTCGCCGCCAAGCAGATGCGGTCCTTCGGCGGCATGGTCTCCTTCCAGGTCGAGGGCGGCGAGGAGGCGGCCGTCGAGGTCTGCAACCGCACCAAGGTGTTCACCCTCGGCGAGTCCCTGGGCGGCGTCGAGTCCCTGATCGAGCACCCGGGACGCATGACGCACGCGTCCGTGGCCGGTTCGGCCCTGGAGGTCCCCGGCGACCTCGTACGGCTCTCCGTGGGCATCGAGAACGTGCAGGACCTCCTGGAGGACCTCCAGCAGGCGCTCGGCTAGGGCCGGCCGGCAGGCGCCCAGCTCGGGCCGCCGCTCTCACCAGCCCGTCACCGGTGGAGTCGTCTCCGACGGCGGCTCCACCCAGGGATGGACCATCAGCGCCCACACCGTGAACGCCACGACCGCCGCGAACATCAGCGTCCACATCAGCCGCCGCGCGGCCCTGCGGCGGCGCAGCATCCGGCCGCCGCGGCGCACCACGTCCGCGTACAGCTCCGGCGGCACCTGCGGCGGAGTCCGCTCCATGATCCGCCGTACGGCCGCCTCCCGCTCGGGCCTGTTCACGCGCGCGTACCCCCGTCCGGCGCCCTCATGACGGCGCCACCTTCGCCCCGGCCGCCTTCGGCACCGCGGGGCGCGGCGGATGCAGCAGCCTCGCCGTGGCCCGCTCGCAGATCGTCCGGACCCGCTCCGTGGGCAGTCCGAGCAGTGCGGCGGCCTGTTCCTCGGCGACGCCCTCGTACAGCCTGAGGACCACGATCAGCCGCTCCTGGGGTGCCAGGGCGCCCAGCGGGCTGTCGGGGTGCGGGCGGGCCCGGCCGAGGCCGCCGTACTGGTGCCAGGCCGCGCGGGCGAAGCGGCTGGCCAGGTACTGCCGGGCACGGTCGTAGGGGTCCTCGCCGCGCAGCCGGTCCCAGCTCGCGTAGGTGTGGGCCAGGGAGAGGGTCAACAGGCGCCGCGCGCGCGGGTTGTCGTCCGTGGCCTCCGCTGTCAGCAGGGTCGCGGCATGCAGGAGCCGGCCTGCCGCGCCCGCGACGAACGCCTCGAACTCCCGGGCCTGGCGGGCGCCTTGGGACACCTGCCGTTCGTGCACCGTGCCCTCCCCCCTGATGGCTCCGGTCTCATCTGAGGCCAGGGCCGTCGTGAGGTCAAGAGTTCGGTACGAAGGGGCCGGAGTCGGACACGCGCGCGTGCCGCACGCGCCGGGAGATCAGGAGGCCGACGGCGGCTCGTTGCCCGGCATCGCCATCCGCGCGGAGAGGGCGCTGTTGAAGCGTGTGAGGAGCGCGCAGAACGTCTCGCGCTCCTCCGGCGCCCAGTCGTGTGTCAACTCGTCCATCAACTGACGCCTGGACGAACGGACTTCCTCCAGCCGCGACTGCCCGCGCGGGGACAGTTGCAGCACCACCGCGCGGCCGTCCTCGGGGTGCGAGGTGCGCTTGACGAGCCCGGTGTCGACGAGCGGGGCCACCTGCCGGGTGACCGTCGAGGAGTCGATCCCCATGCTCGCCGCGAGCGCCTTGACGCCCATCGGGCCTTCCTTGTCGAGGCGGTTGAGCAGCAGATACGCGGCGCGGTCCATGGAGTTGCGCACCTGTCCGACTCCACCGAGCCGGGTCTGTTCGGCACGACGGGCGAAGACCGCCACCTCGTGCTGCAACGTGTCGAGGAGACCGGGTTCACCGACGGTCGTCATGTCCATCGACATTTCAGGTGTTGTGGGCATGGCCGGGGGCTCGCTTCATGAAGGGGGTGCTGGGTTGGGGGACAGGGTACGCGGATGGGAGGCGGCCCGTACCGGCGCTGCGCAAACCAGTCTCGGAGCTTGGTCACAGCGGTGGCGCGCGCCCGTGAACTGCGATGCTTGAGTCATGAGCTACAGCACCGCTGACTCCTTGCGACCCGTCACCCTCGACGATGTGCGCGGCGCCCAGAAGATGCTCACGGGCGTGGCGCGGGTGACCGCGATGGAAGGCAGCAGGCACCTGAGCCAGCTCGTCGGCTCACCGGTGCACTTCAAGTGCGAGAACCTCCAGCGCACCGGTTCCTTCAAGCTGCGGGGCGCCTACGTCCGCATCGCCGGACTGTTCCCCGAGGAGCGCGCCGCGGGTGTCGTCGCCGCGAGCGCCGGCAACCACGCGCAGGGCGTCGCCCTCGCCTCCACCCTCCTCGGTGTGCGCTCCACGGTGTTCATGCCCAAGGGCGCGCCCCTGCCGAAGATCAGCGCCACCAAGGAGTACGGCGCCGAGGTGCGCCTGCACGGCCACGTGGTCGACGAGACGCTGGCCGCCGCCCAGGAGTACGCCCATGAGACGGGCGCGGTGTTCATCCACCCCTTCGACCACCCGGACATCATCGCGGGCCAGGGGACGGTCGGCCTGGAGATCCTGGACCAGTGTCCCGAGGTGCGCACGATCGTCGTCGGGATCGGTGGCGGCGGACTCGCGGCCGGTGTCGCGGTCGCCGTGAAGGCGCTGCGGCCGGACGTGCGGATCGTGGGCGTGCAGGCGGCGGGCGCGGCGGCGTTTCCGCCCTCGCTGGCGGCCGGACGCCCGCTGTCGATCGAGCACCCGGCGACGATGGCCGACGGCATCAAGGTCGGCAGGCCCGGCGACGTGCCGTTCGGGATCGTCGCCGATCTGGTGGACGAGGTCCGCACGGTCACCGAGAACGAACTGTCCACCGCGCTGCTGCTGTGCCTGGAGCGGGCCAAGCTCGTCGTCGAACCGGCCGGTGCCAGCCCGGTCGCCGCGCTGCTGAGCGATCCGCGGAGCTTCGAGGGACCGGTCGTCGCGCTGCTGTCCGGCGGGAACGTCGACCCGCTGCTGCTCCAGCGCATCCTGCGCCACGGCATGTCCGCGCAGGGCCGCTACCTCGCGGTGACGCTGCGGCTGACGGACCGGCCGGGGGCCCTCGCGACGCTGCTGGGGGTGTTGTCAGTGGCGGACGCTAACGTCCTCGATGTGAGCCACGTCCGGACCGACCCACGGCTCGGGCTCACCGAAGTGGAGGTCGAACTGCACCTGGAGACGAAGGGTCCGGTGCACTGCGCCGAGGTCGGCCAGGCCCTGCGCGACGCGGGGTACACGGTCATCGACTGAGGTCGGAGCCCGTTCCTCACCTGTTCCGTCACTCGTTCGAGAAAATCCATTGAGAGACGCGATACATCGCGTTATGGTGTGTCTCATGTCGCCCGCAGGCGACAGCATGCCGCTGCCACGGGCCGAGCAAAACACCCGAACAGGCAGAAGAAAAGACACAAACCTAGGCTTTTCGAAGAATCCCCGACGACGTGGAGACTGATATGCCAGGCGCCATCTATGCCGAAGGCCTGGTGAAAACCTTCGGCGATGTGAAAGCTCTGGACGGCGTCGACCTCGATGTCCCCGAGGGCACCGTGCTGGGCCTGCTCGGGCCCAACGGCGCGGGCAAGACGACCGCCGTCCGCTGTCTGACCACCCTCCTGCGCCCCGACAGCGGCAAGCTGACCGTGGCCGGACTCGACGTACTGAAGCAGCCCAACGAAGTGCGGCGCTCCATCGGTCTCTCCGGCCAGTTCGCCGCCGTCGACGAGTACCTGACCGGCCGGGAGAACCTCCAGATGGTCGGCCAGCTCTACCAGATGAAGGCCAAGGCCGCGAAGGCCCGGGCCGACGAGCTGCTCGACCAGTTCAACCTCGCGGACGCCGCCGACCGCACGGCCAAGACCTACTCCGGAGGCATGCGCCGCCGACTCGACCTGGCGGCGGCCCTGGTCGTCTCCCCGCCCGTGATGTTCATGGACGAGCCGACCACCGGTCTCGACCCGCGCAACCGCCAGATGCTGTGGGAGGTCATCAAACAGCTCGTCTCCGGCGGTACGACCCTGCTGCTGACCACGCAGTACCTGGAAGAGGCCGACCACCTCGCGCACGACATCGCGGTCGTCGACCACGGCAAGGTCATCGCCCGCGGCACCTCCGACCAGCTCAAGGCCCGCACCGGCGGCGAGCGCGTCGAGGTCGTCGTGCACGAGCGCGACCACATCCCGATCGCCTCCGAGGTCCTCCAGGGCTTCGGCAAGGGCGACACCACCGTCGAGGAGCACACCCGCAAGCTCACCGTGCCCGTCACCGGCGGCGCGAAGCTCCTCGCCGAGGTCATCCGCGAACTCGACACCCGGGGCATCGAGATCGACGACATCGGCCTGCGCCGCCCCACCCTCGACGACGTGTTCCTCTCCCTCACGGGCCACCTGGCCGAGGAGAAGACCGAGGACAACGGCGCGGACCCCGACCCGGACACCAAGGACCGCAAGCACAAGAAGGAGGCCGCGAAGTGAGTGCCGTCACCGACGCCGTGCCGATCGCGGCACCGAGCAGCGCGCTCGGCCAGTCCGTGCACGACTCCCTGGTCGTCGCCCGACGCAATCTCATCAGGATGTCCCGCATCCCGGAGATGGTCATCTTCGGACTGATCCAGCCCATCATGTTCGTGGTGCTGTTCACCTACGTCTTCGGCGGTTCCATGCAGATCGGCGGCAGCACCAGCGCCACCGACTACAAGAACTTCCTGATGGCAGGCATCTTCGCGCAGACCGTCACGTTCGCCACCGCCAGCTCCGGCGCGGGCATCGCCGACGACATGCACAAGGGCCTCATCGACCGCTTCCGCTCGCTGCCCATGGCGCGCGGCGCGGTGCTGACCGGGCGGACGCTCGCGGACCTCGTGCAGACCGCGCTGACTCTCTTGGTCCTCGCGATAGTCGCCCTGCTGGTCGGCTGGCGGGTCGGTTCGGACGGGGGCACCAACGCCGGCAAGGTCCTCGGCGCCTTCGGCCTGCTGCTTCTGCTCGGGTACGCCTTCACCTGGATCGGCGCCCTGATCGGCCTCAGCGTCCGCACGCCCGAGGCGGCCACCTCCGGCGGGCTGATCTGGCTCTTCCCGGTGACGTTCATCTCGAACGCGTTCGTGGACACCAGCAATATGACCCCCTGGCTGCGCCACATCGCCGAGTGGAACCCGTTCAGCGCCACCGTGCAGGCCTGCCGGGTGCTCTTCGCCAACCCGGGACAGTCGCCCTCGGACGCCTGGCCCATGGTCCACCCGGTGTGGGCCTCGCTGATCTACTCGCTCCTGATCATCCTCATATTCCGGACGCTGGCGGTACGGAAGTACCGCTCGGCGACGGCCTGAGGGGACATGACGAACCCCCGGCGCCGCGAGGGCGGCCGGGGGCTCGTCGAGGCGAAGCCGAAGCCGGGCGGAGGCTCGTAATCCCGCAGGCCTGGTCCCGTGGGTCTGGTCCCCAGGATCTCGTCCCGCAGGTCAGGTCCCGCAGGTCAGCCGTTGTACGGATCGGCCTTCAGGATCGTCACCGAGGCCTGCTTGCCGTTGGGCAGCTCGTACTGCGCCACCTCACCGACCTTGTGGCCGAGCACACCGGAGCCCAGCGGGGACTGCGGCGAGTAGGTCTCGATGTCGGCGCTCGCGTACTCGCGCGAGGCCAGCAGGAAGGTCATCGTGTCGTCCTCGTCGCCGTCGAAGGCGATCGTGACGACCATGCCGGGCGCGACCGCGCCGTCCGCCGACGCCGGAGCCTCGCCGACCTTGGCTTTCTCCAGGAGCTGGACCAGCTGGCGGATGCGGAGCTCCTGCTTGCCCTGCTCTTCCTTGGCCGCGTGGTACCCGCCGTTCTCGCGCAGGTCGCCCTCCTCGCGAGCAGCCGCGATCTTCGCGGTGACCTCCTCGCGCGCGGGACCAGACAGGTACGCCAGCTCTTCCTTGAGCTTGGTGTACGCCTCCTGCGTAAGCCAGGTGACGTCTTCGCTGGTCTGAGTCACAGGTGCTCCTCGTAGGTACTGGGAATAAAAGCATCGCCCTACCCAGAAGACTGTTCCTTCATGGAAGGGCGAAACCACGAGCCTAACAATTCAACGGCGTCAAGGGGAGGACATAAGCCGTCAGAAATACGTCAACGCAGGTCAAGGCCTACACAACGGGGGTGATGTCAGTCGGAGTGACAGCCCAGCAGCTCGGCCGTGGTGCCCCTGGCCGTCGTGCGCAGGGTGACGACCTTGTCGATGCGGGTCGCGGAGCCGCCGAAGTGGAAGTCGGCGCGGCCCACCTCGGACTGGTCGGCGGCCTGGGAGCGCAGGGTGCAGTAGCCGGTGGTCCCGGAGTCCTTGTGGACCTCCAGATGCACCTTGACCTCGTTGTCCGAGGCCTGGAAGGTGATCACCTCGGCGCTGATCTTGGCCTCGACGACATAGTGGTACGCGAAGTATCCGACGAGGACGAGCAGGGCCGTGGCGAGGACGGCACCGGCGATCTTGAGCTTGTGGTCGGCACGCTCGTCCGACGAGCGGCCGTAGCGGCCCTCGGGCAGTCGCGTACTCGCCGTACTCATGATCGTCCTCCCGGCAGCGGGCTCCGCGGGTTCTCGAATCCGGCCCCCGGAATTATTCGCCCCACGATTCGGTCACTATAGGAGGGCCGATCGCACCCCAAGACACCGGGGCGCCGACTTACTGAGGATTGAGTCTTGACTGACCAGCTGCGACTGATGGCCGTCCACGCGCACCCCGACGACGAGTCGAGCAAGGGCGCGGCGACCATGGCGAAGTACGTGTCCGAGGGGGTGGACGTGCTGGTCGTGACCTGCACGGGCGGGGAGCGCGGCTCCATCCTCAACCCCAAGCTCCAGGGCGACACGTACATCGAGGAGCACATCCACGAGGTGCGCAAGAAGGAGATGGACGAGGCCCGCGACATCCTGGGCATCAAACAGGAGTGGCTCGGTTTCGTCGACTCGGGGCTGCCCGAGGGCGACCCGCTGCCGCCGCTGCCCGAGGGCTGCTTCGCGCTGGAGGACGTCGACAAGGCGGCCGGTGAGCTGGTGAAGCAGATCCGCGCCTTCCGTCCGCAGGTGATCACCACCTACGACGAGAACGGCGGCTACCCGCACCCCGACCACATCATGACCCACAAGATCTCGATGGTGGCGTTCGAGGGCGCGGCGGACACCGAGAAGTACCCGGAGGGGGAGTACGGCCCGGCGTACCGGCCGCAGAAGCTGTACTACAACCAGGGCTTCAACCGGCAGCGCACCGAGGCACTGCACAAGGCGCTGCTGGAGCGGGGCCTGGAGTCGCCGTACGGGGACTGGCTCAAGCGCTGGGAAGAGTCCGGGACCATGCGGGACCGCACGCTGACCACGCACATCCCGTGCGCCGAGTTCTTCGAGATCCGGGACAAGGCGCTGCTCGCGCACGCGACGCAGATCGACCCCGACGGCGGCTGGTTCCGGGTTCCCATGGAGATCCAGAAGGAGGTCTGGCCGACCGAGGAGTACGAGCTCGCGAAGGCTCTGGTCGCTACCTCCCTCCCCGAGGACGACCTCTTTGCGGGCATCCGCGACAATGCCTGATATGAGCTCAAGCGCAGCCCTGGCAATGACGCACCTGGTCCCCCTCGCCGAGGTCGACGAGAACAAGGTCACCCCCGGCGTCCTCGGTTTCATCGTCTTCGCGGTGATGGCCCTGGCCGTATGGGGACTGATGAAGTCCATGAGCAAGCAGATGAACAAGGTCGACTTCAAGGAGGCCCCGGATCCGGCGGACGGCTCCGAGGCCGCCCCGGCCGAACCCAAGGCCAAGCAGAGCTAGCGGGCGGGCCCGGGACCGGGCCCGTGTCGGGGGTGTCGCGGGGCGCTACGGCACCGCCACCCCCATCACCTCGCGGGCGTGCCGGCTCGGCACCATGCCCAGCCGCCAGGCCTGCCAGCCCGCCTCCAGGTTCACGCCCCGCTCCAGCAGCAGCTGATACGCCTCCACGTAGTCGTCGAGCTTGTCGTCGCGGGAGCGATGGCGGGTGCGGGCGAGCTGGGCCAGTTCCTCCTGGGCGACCGCCGTGCCGACCTCGACGCCGCCGGGCGCCGCGTACGGCAGGAGCGTGGAGCGCAGGAAGCGCGCCCAGTCCTCGCCGCGCTCGTCGCCGTAGGAGGTGAACAGGCCCAGGGCCTCGTCGCAGAGGGCCAGGGCCTGGGGGGTACGGGCGTTGCCCGCGTCGACCACCGCGAGTTCCAGGCAGGTCCACGCCTCGCCGTGGGCGACGCCGATGCGCTGGAAGTCGGCGCGGGCGTCGACGAGGAGCTGGCGGGCGAATCCGGAGTTGCGCAGCGAACCGGTCTGGGCGGCCCGCTGGTCGCGGGTGACGCGCGCCGAGTGGTGCCGGGCGCAGGCGAGGCCGTAGACGTCCCGCATACGGGAGAACATGGTGCGGGAGCGTTCCAGTTCGCGTACCGCCAGGTCCAGGTTGCCGGTCTCCTCCAGGGCCTGGCCGAGGTAGTAGATCGTCCAGGCCTCGCCGCGCGCGTCCTCGTTGTCGCGGTGCCGGGAGGCCGCCGTGCGCAGGCCGTCCACCGCCGGGGACGGGTCGCCGGCGACCAGCCGGGCCCGGGCCAGCTGGGTGAGGGCCCAGGCCTCGCCGCGGGCGTCGCGGGTACGGCCGTAGAGGCCCAGGGCGGTGGTCAGTTCGGACTCGGCGCGGGGGATGTCGCCCATGCGCAGGCCGAGTTGGCCGAGCTGGAAGTGGGCCCACGCCTCGCCGTGCACGGACTCGCCGGCCCGGTGCAGGACCAGGGACTCGGTCAACAGCCGCATGGCTTCGGGGAGTCGGGCCCGGTCGCGTTCCACGGCGGCCAGCGCGTGCATGGTCCAGGCGCGGTCGGTGGCCAGTTGCGGGGCGGCCTGGAGGTCGAGGGCCTCGCGCAGTCGTGCCGCCGCCTCGGTGAGGTTGCCCTGGTGGTGCAGGGTGATGCCGAGGGAGCACAGGGCGCGCGCGGCGCCCGCGTCGTGGTGGGCCTCCATGTAGAGGTCGACCACGGAGGTGAGGGTGGTGCGCGCCTTGTCGAGTTCGCCGAGCTGCCGGGCCGCGATACCCGTGCGCCACTGCACCGAGCGGACCAGCAGTCCCTGGTCGACGGCTTGCGCCAACTCGCTGATCTCGCCCAGCCGGTAGAGGTCGCCGCGCAGCAGGCAGTAGTCGCACAGCGCGCCCAGCAGATTCAGTACGGCGCCCTGGTCGACGCCCTCCGCGTGCCGCAGCGTCGAGGTGATGAAGCTCGACTCGTCGTCCAGCCAGCGCAGCGCCTCGTCCAGCGAGGTGAAGCCGTGCGGGCCGAAGCGGTCCGAGCGCGTCGACATGTTGCCGTCGACCAACCGCAGTACGGAGTCGGCGAGTTCGGCGTAGTTCACGATCAGCCGTTCCTGCGCCGCCGTACGTTCGGAGGACTCCTCCTCGTCGAGGAGGCGGGCCTGGGCGAAGGCGCGGACCAGGTCGTGCAGGCGGTAACGGGTGCCGCGTACATGGTCGATGAGGCCGGCCCGGGACAGGGCCGTCAGATGGCGGGTGGCCTCCGTCTCGTCGGTGGCCAGCAGGGCGGCGGCCGCCGCGGCACCGAGCGAGGCCCGGCCCGCCAGGGCCAGTCGCCGCAGCAGCCTGCGGCCCTGCTCCGACTGGTCGGTGTAGCGCAGCCACAGCGCCCGCTCGACCGGCTCGACCGGGCCGTACGCGGCCAGATCCGTGGCCAGTCGGCCCGGTGAGCGCGGGCCGAGGGACGAACCGGCGATCCGCAGCGCCAGCGGCAGTCCGCCGCACAACTCCCTGATCCGCTGGTCGGATTCGGCGTCGTAGGGCTCCGAACCGTCCTGCGCCGCCGCCCCCAACAGCTCCTCCGCGCCCGCCGCGTCCAGCACCTCCACCGGCAACTGGTGCACCCAGGCGGACAGTTCGGCCGGCAGGTCGAGGGGCTTGCGGGCGGTGACCATCACCAGGCTGTCGGAGCGCTCCGGGACCAGCGTGGCCACCTGCCCGGGGTCGGAGGCGTCGTCCAGGACGATCGTCACCGGGAGCCCGGTCAGGTGCTGGTGGTACAACTCGCCCAGCCGCTTGACCTGTTGGTCGGGGGAGGAGCGTTCGCGGAAGAGCAGCTGCTCGCGGGGCGCGCCCAGCCGGTTCAGCAGGTGCAGCAGCGCGTCACGGGTGGGCAGCGGGGACTCCCCGGGGCTGTCGCCGCGCAGATCCACCACGCACGCGCCGCGGAACTGGTCCCGCAGATCGTGCGCGGCCCGCACCGCGAGAGTGGTACGGCCCGAGCCGGGCGCGCCGTGCAGCACGACCACCGTCGGCCGGGTCTCGGTACTCGCGCGGGCCGCCTGCACCAGCTGCCGGATGCGGCCCAGCTCCGCCCGCCGACCGGCGAACACCCCGACGGGTTCGGGGAGTTGACCGAACGACTGCTCCAGCACACTGCGCCTGCGGGCCGCCGCGCTCTTGTCCGAACCGCGCAGCCGCGGCCCCGGCTTCTTCGTCGGGCCGGTGGAGGCGGCGAGAACCCGTTGCTGGTCCAGGAACGGCCGGATGCCCCGCACCTCCAGCGCCGTCAGCCACTGCAACCGCAACTGCTCCGGCCCGCCGGGCTGGTTGGCGGCACCGGCCCGGTGATGCGCGGCGGGCAGATGGGAGGCGGTCACCTTCACGACGGTCGCCGCCGCGCCGACGACACCGACGGCCACCCCGGCCCCGACCGCCGGACCGGCGCCGGTGCCGAGCGCGAGGTCCGCCACGACGGCCGCGACCGCGGCAACACCCGCCACCAGTAAGGGAGTTCCGCCGCCCTCCCGGGCGTAGCGCTGCCCGAAGGTGAGCTGCCCGGCCGCCGCCTCGTCGAGCGCCCCCGTGTAGGCCGCGTACTCCTCGGCCGCCGTCTCCGCCATGGCGTCCAGCGCGGCCCGGGACCGCGCCAGCAGCACCTGCCCCTCGACGCGCCCGCCGGAGCGCCGCACCTCCTCCTCCACGGCCCGAGCCAACAGCCGCTCGGCATCGGTCCGATGGCTGTCCCGCATGTCACGTCCCCCTCCGGCGGCAACTCCCTGGCCTATGAGTGTCCTTCGGGCGGGGCGGGAGCGCGAGAGGGCGACGATCACCCGTTCGCCGTGCGGGGGCGGCAGGCCGTCCTGCGAGCCGCGCCGCGCGTCGGGCACGATGGGCCCATGCCGAACCGACTGACCCATGAGACGTCCCCGTACCTGCTCCAGCACGCCGACAACCCCGTCGACTGGTGGCCGTGGTCGGAAGCGGCATTCGACGAGGCCAGGAGGACGAACAGGCCTGTCCTGCTGAGTGTCGGGTACAGCAGCTGCCACTGGTGCCACGTCATGGCCCACGAATCCTTCGAGGACCGGGCCACCGCCGACTACCTCAACGAGCACTTCGTCAGCGTCAAGGTCGACCGTGAGGAACGGCCGGATGTCGACGCCGTGTACATGGAAGCCGTGCAGGCGGCCACCGGTCAGGGTGGCTGGCCCATGACCGTGTTCCTCACGCCCGATGCCGAGCCCTTCTACTTCGGGACCTATTTCCCGCCGACGCCCCGGCACGGCATGCCCTCCTTCCGGCAGGTGCTCGAAGGGGTGCGGGCCGCCTGGACCGACCGGCGGGACGAGGTCGCCGAGGTCGCCGGGAAGATCACCCGGGATCTCGCCGGGCGGGAGATCGACTACGGCGGCACCGAGGCCCCCGGCAAGGAGGAGCTGGCGCAGGCGTTGCTGGGGCTCACCCGCGAGTACGACCCGCAGCGCGGCGGATTCGGCGGGGCGCCCAAGTTCCCGCCGTCCATGGTCATCGAGTTCCTGCTGCGCCACCACGCCCGCACCGGCTCCGAGGGCGCCCTGGAGATGGCGCGGGACACCTGTGAGCGGATGGCGCGCGGCGGGATCTACGACCAGCTCGGGGGAGGGTTCGCGCGGTACTCCGTCGACCGGGACTGGGTGGTGCCCCACTTCGAGAAGATGCTCTACGACAACGCCCTGCTCTGCCGCGTCTACGCGCACCTGTGGCGCAGCACCGGGTCGGAGCTGGCGCGGCGCGTCGCTCTGGAGACCGCCGACTTCATGGTGCGTGAACTCCGCACAGCGGAGGGCGGGTTCTCCTCCGCCCTCGATGCCGACAGCGAGGACGGGACCGGGTCCGGCCGGCATGTCGAGGGCGCCTACTACGTCTGGACGCCGGGTCAGCTCGCCGAGGTGCTGGGCGAGGCGGACGCGGAGCTGGCCGCGCAGTACTTCGGGGTGACGGACGACGGGACCTTCGAGGAGGGGCAGTCCGTTCTCCAACTGCCGCAGAGCGAGGGGGTCTTCGACGCCCAGAGGATCGAGTCGGTCAGGAGCCGTCTCCTCGCGGCCCGTTCACGCCGTCCCGCGCCCGGCCGTGACGACAAGGTGGTCGCCGCCTGGAACGGGCTCGCCGTCGCCGCGCTCGCCGAGACCGGCGCCTACTTCGACCGGCCGGACCTGGTCGAGGCCGCCGTCTCCGCCGCCGATCTCCTCGTACGGCTGCACCTGGACGAGCACGCCAGGCTCGCCCGCACCAGCAAGGACGGGCAAGTCGGGGCGAACGCGGGGGTGTTGGAGGACTACGCCGATGTCGCGGAGGGCTTCCTCGCGCTGGCGTCCGTGACGGGGGAGGGGGTCTGGCTGGAGTTCGCCGGGTTCCTGCTCGACCATGTGCTGGCCGGGTTCGTCGACGAGTCGGGGGCGCTCTACGACACCGCCGCCGACGCCGAGCGGCTCATCCGCAGGCCGCAGGATCCGACCGACAACGCCACCCCCTCCGGGTGGACCGCGGCGGCCGGGGCGCTGCTCGGCTATGCGGCGCAGACCGGCGCCGAACCCCATCGCCGCGCCGCGGAGCGGGCGTTGGGGGTCGTGAAGGCGCTCGGGCCGCGGGTGCCGCGGTTCATCGGGTGGGGGCTCGCGGTCGCCGAGGCCCAGCTCGACGGGCCGCGCGAGGTGGCCGTCGTAGCGCCCTCGTTCGACGACGAGGCGGCGAAGGCCCTGCACCGCACGGCACTTCTGGGTACCGCGCCCGGTGCGGTGGTCGCCTTCGGGGTCGCGGAGAGCGACGAGCTGCCGCTGCTCGCGAACCGGCCGCTGGTGGCCGGCCGACCGGCCGCGTACGTCTGCCGTCACTTCACCTGCGACGCCCCGACGACCGACCTCGAACAGCTGCGGACCGCGCTGAGCACGTGAGGCGGGGGAGGGGTGGCCGTCCCGGACGGACCAGGGGGGCCGTCACCTCACGGCCTCCCGCCCGGCAACCCGTACTCCATGACATCGAGCGTGCGCTCCACCAGGTCCTTGAAGTCGTCGCGGTAGCCGGTCTCCGCCCAGTACAGGGACGTCTCCATCAGGGAGCCGATGAGGGCCATGGCGTAGACGCGTACTTCCAGGCTTTCCGGGTCCCGGCCGGTGCGTTCGCCGATGGCCTCGCAGAGCATGGTGCCGGTGACCGACATGCTCTCCATCATGCGCGAGCGCACCGCCGGGACCTGGACCATGAGGTGGGTCCGCAGCCGGGCCATGTCCAGGTCGTCGTGGAAGCCGAGCCGGACGGCTTTGTGGATGACGTAGCGGAGGGTGTCCATCCACGGCTCGTCGGCGGGGCGGGCGTGGAGTTCTTCCTTGATCAGCGGGTCGAACTCGTCCGTGAGGACGATGTCCTCCTTGGTGGGGAAGTAGCGGAAGACGGTCGACGGCGACACCTCGGCGCGCTCGGCGATCTGCTCGATCGTCGTCGCGTCGTACCCCTGTTCCTTGACCAGCGCGTACATCGAGGTGCGGATCGCCTCGCGGGTCTTGATCTTCTTCCGTTCGCGCAGCCCCAGTTGGGGGCGGTCGGCGGGGCTGAAGGGGGAGGGTGCGGCCGTCATGTCGCTCATTGTCCGGCATCCGCCGAGGTGGTGGCCATGGTGTGGGGCTGCTCCTCCTTCGTGGCGTCCGCGACCGGCGTGTTCGGCAGGAACGCCGCGGCCAGCAGGGCGGTGACGAGCGCCGCGGCGCCGCACACCAGCAGGACCAGGCCCATGCCGTGGACGTACGCGCTGTTCGCGGAGGCGAGAAGGTCCGCCGAGCCGGTCCGCTGCGCGACGATGTGGGCCGCCACCACGGACTCCCCGGCCGTGTCGGCCGCCTTCGCGGGCAGGGCGGCGACGTCGAGGCGGTCCCGGAAGGTGCTCGCCAGCAGGCTGCCGAGCAGGGCGATGCCGATCGCGGCGCCGACCTGGCGCAGCGTCATGAGGAGCCCGGAGCCGCTGCCGGCCCGGTCGCGGGGCAGCGCGCCCAGGGCGCCGTCCATCGCGGGGACGATCGAGAAGCCGAAACCGAAGCCGGTGACGGACAGCCACAGCGCGGTGAAGCCGTAGCCGGAGTCGACCGTCGTACGACTGCCTAGCACCGCGGCGAAGGCGAGGACCACGAGGCCCGCGGTGACTACTGCGCGGGAGCCGAACCGGGCGACCAGCGGCTGCGCGGCGCGGGCCGCGACGATCAGGCCGCCCATCAGGGGCAGCAGCCGGACGCCGGTGCCGAGCGCGTCGTTGCCGAGGACCGCCTGGAGGTACTGCGGCAGCACGAACAGCAGGCCGGACAGCACGAACATGACGAGGGTCGCGGCGAGCGTGTTGAAGAGGAAACCGCGGTGGGCGAGCAGGCTCATGTCGAGCATGGGGCGGGTCATACGGCGTTCGCGCAGCACGAGCGCGGTGATCAGCACCGCGGCTCCGGCGAGCATGCTCACGATCAGCGGGTCGCCCCAGCCCCGGCCGGGCGCCTCGATGATCGCGTAGATGAGGGCGCCGAGGCCGGCCGCCGTGAACGCGGTGGACAGGGCGTCGACCTTGGGGGAGGCGGGGTCGCGGGTCTCGGGGAGGAGGAAGACGCAGGCGGTGATGCCGATCGCGGCCATCGGGACGTTGACCAGGAAGACCGAGCCCCACCAGAAGTGGTTGAGCAGCCAGCCGCCGATGATCGGGCCGAGCGGCAGGCCGAGGGAGGAGGCCGCGGAGATGATGCCGACGGCCTTGCTGCGCTCGTCCGGGCCGAAGAGCGAGGGCAGGACGGAGAGGGCGAGCGGGGTGATCAGGGCCGCGCCCACTCCCATCACCGTGCGGGCCGCGATGACCCAGTTCACGTCGTTGGCCAGGACGCCGGCGACGGAGCCGGCGAGGAAGATGCCGAGCCCCACGACCAGCATCCGGCGCCGTCCGAAGCGGTCGCCGAGGAGTCCGGCGGGGAGCATCAGGGCCGCGAAGACGATGACGTAGGAGTCGGCCATCCACTGCTGCTGGCCGGTGCCGGCGCCGAGGTCGCCCGCCATCGTCGGCAGGGCGACATTGAGGATCGTCGTGTCGAAGCCGAGCGTGAGCATGCTCGCGACCAGGGCCCCGAGGGCCCACCAGCGGCGCGGGTCGCGTCGCGTGTCGTGGTGCTGGGTGACAGTAGCCATGAAGTGAGAGTAGCTCTCAAAAGGTGGTGAGTGTCAATGGGCATCTGCTTTCAGGACACGCGAAAAATGGCCACGGCTCGGGAGCCGTGGCCATCGGGAAAGAGCGGAGGGGTGCTATCCGTGCTGGTACGCCACCAGGGAGATCCCCACGTAGTGCACGAGGAAGGCGGCCACCGTCAGGGAGTGGAAGACCTCGTGGAATCCGAACCAGCGCGGTGACGGGTTCGGGCGCTTGATGCCGTAGATCACGCCGCCCGCGCTGTAGAGCAGTCCGCCGACGATCACCAGGACCAGGACGGCGATGCCGCCCGTGCGCATGAAGTCCGGCAGGAAGAAGACGGCGGCCCAGCCCATCGCGATGTAGCAGGGGGTGTACAGCCAGCGCGGGGCGCCGACCCAGAAGACCCGGAAGGCGATACCGGCCAGGGCCGCGCCCCAGATGCCCCACAGCAGCCACTGGCCCTTGGCGCCGGGGAGCAGCAGCAGGGTCAGCGGTGTGTAGGTGCCCGCGATGATCAGGAAGATGTTGGCGTGGTCGAGTCTGCGCAGGATGCCGTCCATGCGCGGGCTCCAGTTGCCCCGGTGGTACAGCGCGCTGACCCCGAAGAGCAGGCAGGCCGTCAGGGCGAAGATCCCGCAGGCGATACGCCCCCGGGCCGAGTCGGCGAGGGCGGTGAGCACCAGGCCGGAGATGAGCACGGCCGGGAACATGCCGAGATGCAGCCAGCCGCGCAGCTTCGGCTTCACATGGTCGGGGAGGGAGAGCGCGGAGGGACCGTGGCCGGCGGCCGGCGTGTCCGTGGGCGCGTCGGGGACGGACGCAGTCATACGCGCAAGCGTACCTACGGAACCGTAAGTTACGTGTCAGTGCGGCGAGATGAGGGGCTGGAAGTGGCCACTCTCTCATGGCTGCCCGATGCGCGGGTACCCGGGGTGAAGCCTCGGTGACGTACGGAAAACATCTCGATACGTGGCGATCCTCACGTCGCTCGTCTGTGAGGCCCTCTGGACAGATGGGCAGGTGAGTCGGATGATCAAATGAGTGCGGTCGGCACCGGATGAGCGCCAAGATCGACCATCGTGAAGCATCCGGGTCGCGGCCCCCACGGGGCAACAAGGACAAAATCCCTCACCATAGGAGCAATCGTGGCGCGCGACATCGCGGCTCCCCCCGTCATCCCCACCCAGCACAAAGAACTGGTCTCGTGGGTGAACGAGATCGCAGAACTGACCCAACCGGACAGCGTGGTCTGGTGTGACGGATCAGAGGCCGAATACGAGCGGCTGAGCGAGGAGCTCGTCCGAAAGGGCACCTTCCAGAAGCTCGACCCGATCAAGCGCCCCAACTCCTACTACGCCGCCTCCGACCCGACCGATGTCGCCCGGGTCGAGGACAGGACGTTCATCTGCTCCGAGAAGGAAGCCGACGCGGGACCCACGAACCACTGGAAGGCCCCCGCCGAGATGCGGGCCATCTTTACGGGAGAAGGAAACAGTTTCGCGGGAGAGAAGGGCATCTTCCGCGGCTCCATGAAGGGCCGGACGATGTACGTCGTCCCGTTCTGCATGGGCCCCCTCGGTTCGGACCTCTCCGCGATCGGTGTCGAGATCACCGACTCCGCCTATGTCGCCGTCTCCATGCGCACCATGACCCGCATGGGACAGCCCGTCCTCGACGAACTCGGTACCGACGGATTCTTCGTGCGTGCTGTGCACACGCTCGGAGCGCCGCTGGCCGAGGGCGAGGCGGACGTGCCGTGGCCGTGCAACTCCACCAAGTACATCTCGCACTTCCCCGAGTCCCGCGAGATCTGGTCCTACGGCTCCGGCTACGGCGGCAACGCGCTGCTCGGCAAGAAGTGCTACGCCCTGCGCATCGCGTCCGTGATGGCGCGGGACGAGGGCTGGCTCGCCGAGCACATGCTGATCCTCAAACTGACGCCCCCGCAGGGCGAGTCGAAGTACGTGGCCGCCGCCTTCCCGAGCGCCTGCGGCAAGACCAACCTCGCGATGCTGGAGCCCACCGTCTCCGGCTGGACCGTCGAGACCATCGGTGACGACATCGCCTGGATGCGGTTCGGCGAGGACGGCCGGCTCTACGCGATCAACCCCGAGGCCGGTTTCTTCGGCGTCGCGCCCGGCACCGGCGAGCACACCAACGCCAACGCGATGAAGACGCTGTGGGGCAACTCCGTCTTCACCAACGTGGCGTTGACCGACGACAACGACATCTGGTGGGAGGGCATGACGGAGGAGACCCCGGCCCACCTCACCGACTGGAAGGGCAACTCCTGGACGCCGGAGGCCGGTTCACCCGCCGCGCACCCCAACGCCCGCTTCACCGTGCCCGCTTCGCAGTGCCCGATCATCGCGCCCGAGTGGGAGGACCCCAAGGGCGTGCCGATCTCGGCGATCCTCTTCGGCGGCCGGCGCGCCTCCGCCGTACCGCTGGTGACGGAGTCCTTCGACTGGAACCACGGTGTCTTCCTCGGCGCCAACGTGGCCTCCGAGAAGACCGCCGCCGCCGAGGGCAAGGTCGGCGAACTGCGCCGCGACCCGTTCGCGATGCTGCCGTTCTGCGGCTACAACATGGGTGACTACATGGGCCACTGGGTCGATGTCGCCAAGGGCCGGGACCAGTCGAAGCTGCCCAAGATCTACTACGTCAACTGGTTCCGCAAGAACGACGCGGGCAAGTTCGTGTGGCCGGGCTTCGGCGAGAACAGCCGGGTCCTGAAATGGATCGTGGACCGCCTCGACGGCCGCGCCGAGGGCGTCGAGACCCCGATCGGCGTGCTGCCGGCCAAGGGCGCCCTCGACACCAAGGGCCTGGACCTCTCCGAGGCCGACCTCGACTTCCTGCTCACCGTCGACAAGGACGTGTGGCGCGAGGAGGCGGCCCTGGTCCCCGACCACCTCAACACCTTCGGCGACCACACCCCGAAGGAACTGTGGGACGAGTACCGGGCGCTGGTGCAGCGCCTGGGCTGATCCCCCTGCAACTCCGCGGCCGGTTCTACCGAATGTGCCCTGACCAGCAGATCGTCACGGCCGGCCGCGGTGGCAGCACAACGGGTGGGGTCCCGCACAACGGCGTGCGGGACCCCACCCGTTGGCCGCTATTTCTCCCATCACCTCCGCCCGGATCGGTATTTCGGGAGACACTCGGGACAACTTGCAACGAAAGCCCGCAACGAACCCCGAAGTGAGGTGAGCGGGGTGCGCACTCCGGTCAGCGATCCGCTGAGCGTGGGGCCGTACCGGATCGTCGGACGGCTCGGCTCCGGCGGTATGGGATGGGTGTACCTCGGGCGTTCCCCGGCCGGCCGCGAGGTCGCGGTGAAGGTTGTACGGCCCGAACTGGCCGCCGAGCGCGAGTTCCGCGAGCGCTTCGCCCGCGAGGTCGCCGCCGCCCGGCTGGTCAGCGGCGCCTACACCGCCGCCGTGGTGGACGCGGACACCGAGGCCGAACTCCCCTGGCTGGCCACGATGTACGTGCCCGGACCGTCCCTCGCCGAGGCCGTCCGCGCGGACGGCCCGCTGCCCGAGGCCCAGGTGCGCAGGCTCGGCGCGTTCCTCGTCGAGGCGCTCCAGGCGATCCACGCCGCCAACCTGGTCCACCGCGACCTCAAGCCGGCCAACGTCCTGCTGGCCTCGGACGGCCCCCGTGTCATCGACTTCGGCATCTCCCGCGTCGAGGGCGCCCCGAGCCTGACCCGGGCCGGAATCGTCGTCGGCACCCCGCCGTTCATGTCGCCGGAGCAGATGACGGCCGCGCCGGTCGGCCCGCCCACCGACGTGTTCTCCCTGGGCGGTGTCCTCGTCCACGCGCTGACCGGCCGCCCGCCGTTCGGCTCGGGCGAGGGGGTGAGCCTGCGGGTGGTGCACCGCGACCCCGACCTGGACGGCGTACCGGCCGGGCTACGGCCGCTGCTGGCGCGGTGCCTCGCCAAGCGGCCCGGCGACCGGCCCCGACTGGACGTCCTGCTGGGCAAGTTGCTGGCCCAGCCGCGCACCGCTCCCTGGCCGCCGCCCGCCGTCGCCCGCACCATCGAGGTCCGGCGCGGCGAACTCGCGGCCCGGCGCGCGGGCGGTACGAGCCTGCCGGTGCCGTCCTGTCTGCTGCTGCACGCGCAGGCCCTGCTGGACGCGGGCCTCACCGACGACATGGTCACCCGGGCGGTGGTCCGTGGCGACGCCTGAGGCCTCCATCCCGCCCGGCCGGGACTACGACATCGCCTCCTCCTGGCGGCAGTTGACGCACACCTGGGGCGCCCGCCGGAATTACCACGTCGAGAGCGATGTCGATTCCCTCTCCCTGAAATTCGATCTAGAGGAGTCGGGGCGCACCCTCACCGTGCGTTTCATGACCACGAAAAGACTTCTCGTCGCCTTTGTCACCGACGGTCATTCTCTGCGCAAGGATCAATTGGCCATCGCCGCCGCCGCGTCCAACGCGTGGAACACCGAACAGCTGAATCCGATGCTGTCGGTGTGGGACGTGCGCGGACCCGCGCCATGCCTCGCCGGAGTCTGCGACCTCCCGCTGACCTGCCGGATCTCACAGTCCGACTTCGATGTTCTGGCCAGTGATTGGGTGGAACGGGCGCGACAGATGTTCACCCGTTGCCATCAGGTTTTCCAGCTGTAGAAGTGAATTGAGCATTCTCGGTCAACCCCTTTCGGCCACGGCCCTGTTGCCTCCACTATGGGCGCCAACGGGGGGTCGTCATGAGACGTACGCTGTTCGCTGTCCTGCTCTTCGGCTTGTTGATCGCGTGGATTACCGCCGGGCCGGCGGCTGCCGACAACGGCCCCTGCGGCAAGGATTTCCCGGCCCGGCTGGACTGCTGGCAGGGGGCGCTCGACGACGGGGCCCTGGTCACGGTCACACTGAACGAGCCCCTGGACTTCGAGGCGGGCCACCAGATCCCCCGCGATCTCAAGAACCTCCAGGTGCGCGTGCCGGCCGGTGTCCACACCGGCCAGGGCGGCACCGCGCTGCTGATCCTGGCCGGCCACCGGCTCGTCGCCCGGGACGCCAGGATCGACGGGCTGAGCCAAGGGACGCTGGATGCCCTCGGTGACTGCAACGCCGTGTGCGGGCAGCTCCGGAAGTCACTCACCGGCGCTCAACTGATCGGCAAGGACGTGGGCGTCGCCGACCTCGACACCCATACCTTCACCGTCGGCGAGCACAAGTCCTCGGACTACCTGCTCCTGCTGCTCATCGCCCTGACCGCCGTACTGTTCCTGCTCCTCCTCGGCCTCCTCCTGGCCGTCCGGCGCTCCCGCGCCCCGGCCCTGGCCGCGGCGGGCGCGGCCGGCGCGGCGGAGGTCGGGCCAGAGGTCCGGTCGGAGGAGACCACCGCCCGGCTCCGCCCCGTCCCGCCCGCGCCCGCACCGCCCCCGTCCCCCGGCCGCCGGGTCGGCCCCCGCACCGGCCCGTCCCGAACGGCACTCGTCCGTACGGCACTTCGTCCGCAGGGCTACGTCGAACTCGACCAGGTCC
Source organism: Streptomyces sp. NPDC091280 (assembly GCF_044768565.1). Taxonomy (NCBI): domain Bacteria; kingdom Bacillati; phylum Actinomycetota; class Actinomycetes; order Kitasatosporales; family Streptomycetaceae; genus Streptomyces; species Streptomyces sp. NPDC091280. The sequence continues at coordinate 505,962 of NZ_JBIVUZ010000001.1, read as the reverse complement.
TGTACCGGGCGGTGTGGGCCGAACCCGACCGCACCCCGCCCGACCCCGGCGGACAGGTCGAGGTCACCGACGCCCACGAACCCGACTCCGACGTCCTGTACGCCTACCCGCCCGCCGCCCGGCACCACGCCCGCGGTGGCTCGTGACCCCCGAACCACCGCCAGGAGAACCCATGCACAGCGAATATCCGCCCACCCTGCCGGCGGAGTACGCCGACATCGAGTTCGAGAACAACGCGCAACGGCTGCCACTGGTGCTGTGCCTCGACACGTCGAGTTCCATGGCGGGCGCGCCCATCCAGTCGCTGAACGACGCGCTCGCCGACTGGACCCGCGAACTCCACGACGACGTCTCCCTCAGCTACAGCGTCGAGGTCGCCGTGATCACCTTCGGCGGCCGGGGCGTCGGCGCCTGGCGCGGACCCCAACTCCTGGACCCACACACCCCGGTGAGCCCCTTCGTGCCCGCGCACGCCTTCCAGGCGCCCCGCTTCACCGCGTCCGGCGTGACGCTGATGACGGAGGCGCTGGAGCTGGCCATGCAGGTCGTCGCGGCCCGCAAGACGGAACTGCGCGCCTGCGGACTCCAGTACTACCGCCCGCAGATCTGCCTGGTCACCGACGGCCTGCCCACCGACGCCACCGGCCACCTCACCGACTCGTGGCACCGGCTGCTGCCCGTCCTCGCCGCGGAGCAACAGGCCCGCCGCTTCCGGCTCTACGCCATCGGCGTCGGCGGCATCACGGACCGCGGCGAACAGGTGCTCCAGGCGTTCGCGCCGAAGTTCAACGCGCGCATCCAGGGCTTCCCGTTCCGCGAACTGCTCCAGATGATGTCGGCCAGCGCCAACGCCGAGCAGAAAGGCGCGGGCGACGAGGTCTTCGAGAAGATCTTCAGCCAGTTCAAGACCCAGCGCCCGGCCTGGGAGAGCTGAGCGGTGGCCGCGTCGCCCTGGCGCGTCCACGGCCTGAGCGTCGAGGGCTACCGCCACCGCCGTACCGGCACCCCCTGTCAGGACGCCTGCACCTATGTGACCTCCGCGCCGGTGACCGTGCTCGCCGTCGCGGACGGCGCGGGCAGCCGCCCGCACTCCGACCAAGGGGCCCTGCACGCTGTCGAGTTGGCGGCCGAGCACTTCCGGCGCCGGGCCGCCGCCGCGTCCGGCTGCCCACCGGGCACCGAGGTCCACGACCTGCTCGCCGACGCCTTCCACGATGTGGCCAAGATCTTCCTCGACACCTACGGCGCCGCCGCACCCGACTACGCCACCACCCTCACCGTCGTCGTCCTCACCCCCGGCTGGCTCGGCCATCTCAGCGTCGGCGACGGCTTCGTCGTCGTACGCGCCGGAACCGAGGACGGGCAGCGGCAGTTCCATCTGCTGCCGCAGCCGCCCGCCGTCAGCGAGTACAGCAACGAGACCGTCTTCCTCACCTCGCCCGACGCGCCCCGCCGACTGCACACCGACTGCGTGGCGGACCCGCGCGTCGACGGGGTGCTGCTGTCCACCGACGGTCTCGCGCAGGCCGCGCTGTCCACCCCCGGCGGCGGCCCGCCGCAGCCCAACACCTCGTTCGTGGAAGCCGTGTTGCGCTCCCTGGACACCCCGGGGCCGGTGACCGACAGCGCGCACGAGAACATCGCCGCGCTGCTCCGCTCCGACCGGCTGACCAGTCTCAACGGCGACGACAAGACCCTGCTGCGGGCCGTGCGCGCGGTGACCCCGTGACCGGCCGCGTCGTCCACCTGGACGGCAAGCCCGTGACCCTCGCCGAACTCCCGCTCAAGGGCGGCGGCCAGGCGGCCGTCTTCCCCGTCGAGGGCGACGACACGATCGTGGTCAAGCTCTACCGCGACCGCCCGGGACCGGACCTGGAGCGCCGCCTCGCCCGCATGCTGACCATGTCACCCCTCGCGGCCCGCCCCACCGACGCCAACCAGCCCCCCGAACTCGCCTGGCCCACCGCCGTCGCCCGCGGCCCCGACGACACCTTCCTCGGCTACGCCATGCGCCGCTTCGGCGAACCCCAACACGTCCAGCTGGTGGGCCTGTTCACCCGTGCCCAACGCCTGCGGCTCTTCCCGGACCGCGCGGACTGGCGCTTCCTGCTCGGCGTCTCCTGGAACCTCGCCTTCATGACGGCCCGCATGCACCACGACCAACTGGTCATCGGCGACTTCTCGTCGAGCAACGTCGTCGTCGACGCCAACGGCTTCGTCACGTTCCTCGACTGCGACTCCATCGCCTTCACCGACCCGGTCACCGGCGAGCACTTCCCGTGCCTGATGCACACCACCGACTACAGCTCACCCGAACGCCAGTCGGGCGCCCCGGCCACCCCGGAGAGCGACAACTTCGCGCTGGCGGTGCTGATCTACCAGCTCCTCACGGCCGGCAACCACCCCTTCGGCGGGGTCCCGCACGCCAGCACCTCCGAGTCGACGGTCAAGGACAACATCGCCGCGAGCGTCTCCTACGTCGTCCGCCCCGAGGCGGTCGTCGTCCCGCGCGGCACCGTAGACCCCTCGGTCCTGCCGCCCGGCCTCCTCACCCTGGCGCACACCGCCTTCGGCCCCGGCGTCCACGCCCCCGCCGCCCGCCCGAGCGCCGAGGTCTGGCTGCGCGCCCTCGACCAGGAGCGCTCCCGCGTCCGGGCCTGCCCCACCCGCCCCCTCCACACCTACGGCGCCCATCTCCCGGCCTGCCCGTGGTGCGCCCGCGCCGCGGTGACCGGACACGACGTGTTCAACCCGCCGGTACGACAGCCGGTGCCGGCCCCGGTCCCGGTACCCCCGGTGGCCGAGCCGGAGTCCCACCGCTTCGGCCCGCTACAGGTGGCGGGCCTGCTGCTCCTGCTGGTCGTCCTGCTGGTGATCCTTCAGAGGTTCTGAATCCTTCAGAGGCCCCGATTCCCTCACAGATTCTGAGAACGCCCCCGGTCCTCCAGATACCGCGTGTGCGACTCCTGCCGCCGCGCCTCCACCTCGCGCAGGTTCGCCGCCAGCCCCTGCGCCTCCTCCTGAAGCACCGTCAACTGCCGTTCCAGATGCCGTTCCGGCGGCTCGGTGCCCGGTGCCAGCCGCGTCCACCACCGGGTCCGTACGAACGTGTCGACGGCCTCCGGCACGTCCTGCCGGATCGCCCGCGACAGGATGTGCACGCCTTCCGGGTCCCGTGCGAGGTCCTCGGTGATCCGCGGGTCGAGCAGTCCGGCGAGGAGCTGAGTCAGCTCGGTGAGCCGGCCGGCCGCGGCCGGGGGCAGTTCGACGCCGGCCAGATAGCCGCCGAGCTTCTCGAAGTCGTCGCGCAGTTCCTCCAGTTGGGCCGACGGATCGGGGAAGTCGGGCAGCGGCGGCCGTTCCGGCGGCGCGATCAGCGCGCCCGCGCCGTACAGCCCGACGACCACGACCGGCCAGTACGGCCCCGCCACCCCGGCGAATGTCAGGACCAGCCCGAGCAGTCCGCAGGCGCTGCCGGTGAGGTTCTTGCGGGACTCCACGTAGCCGAGGAACTTACTGGTAGCCACGGATCTCCTCGAAGGCGCCGTCCAGCGAGCCCTGTTGGGCGTCGAAGAGACGACCGCCGGTCAGGTCGGCGATGTGCCGCAACTCCGCCTCGTCCGAGTCGCCGAAGAGGATCGGGAAGACGGGGATGTCCCGTTGCGCGGTGGGCAGTCGACGGTAGAACCCGTCGAACTCCCGGGCCTTGGCGCCGGTGGTGTTCTCGCCGTCCGTCATCAGCACGATCGACGTGAACGTGTCGCCGCCGCTGCCGAGATGCTCGTAGGCCTTCTCCAGCGAGGTGTAGATCGCGGTGCTCCCGTCGGCGGCGAGCGCCTCGGTGTCCTTGCGGATGGCGTCCAGCCCGGCCTGCGGATCGGCCGGACTCACCACATGTGTGCTGACGCTCTTCACGGCCGACCCGAACGGCATCAGGGTGACCTCCTCCCGCTGCCGGAAGTCACCGGTCAGATCGGTGAGGGCCTTCTTCAGCCGGGACAGCCGGTCGCCCGCCATGGACCCCGAGGTGTCCAGGACGTACACGGTCCGCGAGGGCCGGCGCAGCTTGTTCTCGTACGAGTCGAGCAGCCCGTCGGCCACGGAACGGCTGCCGGGGAAGGGGAGTTCACGCCGTCGGCCGGTGTCCAGGCCGGACGCGGGCGGTACGGAGGTGACGACCGGGCGGCGGTGCGTGCGGGTGGTGATCAGCTTCTGGAGGGCGTCCGTGCGCAGGTCGGTCGTCACGCGGCGGACGTTCTCGCGGGTCGTGGCGTCGGTCGAGGCCAGCGAGGACAGCGGGTAGTCGGCGGTGACGACCCCGTCGCTCGGGCGGATCACGGTGAGTCCCGGGATGCCCTTGAGGACGGACTCGTAGTTGAGCAACGCGTCGACGTTTCCCCGGCGTCGGTACGCCTGCGCGAGCCATCCGGACGAACCCGAGGTCAGCTTCTGCCCCTTGAAGAATTCCTTCAGCCGGGGAGTCGCCTTGCTGACGTCGGCGTCGGTGAGTGCCGACTGCGCGCCGGAGAGCGCCGAGGCCACCGAGACGAGGGTGGAGAAACCGGAGTTGGAGCGGGCCGGGTCGGTCATGCCGTAGGTCAACCTGCCGTCCTGGACGGCCTGTTCGAGCTGTGACCAGGTCACGTGGTCCGGCTGCCAGCCCAGCGCGGCGACGGTGGCCGGCTTCACCCCGATCGCTACCGGGCTCGTCATGATCGACGTCTCGGACACGACCTTCTTCGCCGCGTCGGGCCGCAGCCGCAGATAGTCGTTCGACGACAGCCACAGCGCGTCGTAGTGCCCGTCGACCTTGCCCTTCGCCAGCAGGTCCACCGCGTCGAGGGTGCCCAGGTAGGTGGGGCGGACGGTGATGCCGGTGTCCTTGCGGACCCGGTCGAACACCGGTGTCATGTCGCTGAGTTCACTGGAGGCGAGGACCCGCAGGGTGCCGGGTCGGGGGGCGTCGGCGTCGGTCTTCTTCGGGGCCGGGGAGGTGCACGCGGTGAGCAGCGCGGCCGTCCCGAGCGCGAGCGCGAGCAGGCGTCTCATCCGAGCCCACCCTCCAGCGCGCCCCGCGACCGGCTCCGCTCCAGGTAGCCACTGGCGTTCTGGAGCTCGGAGGTCAGGGACTCCACGGTCGCCACCATCACCTCGGTCGCCTGCGCCTTGTAGGTGTCGATGGTGTCGAGGGTGCGGTAGATCTGCTGGAAGGCGGCGCGCAGCGTCTCCGCGCCCACCGCCGGGTCGGCCGCGATGCGCTGGATCTCGCCGCTCTGCGTGGCGAGCATCTCCGCGTTGCCCCGGATCAGGTCCTCGGTCGTCCCGCGCAGGGCGTTGACCTGGTCGACGACCTTGCGCTGGTTCTCCAGGGCGGAGGCGAGCATGACCGAGATCCGCAGCGCCGAGACGGTCGTGGTCGCCGCCCGGTCCACGCCCTTGATGAGTTCGTCGTTGTTGCGCCGTACGACGTCCATCGCCAAGTAGCCCTGCGCGCACACCGCGAGCTGGGTCAGCAGGTCCTGGTGCTTCTGCCGGACCGGGAAGAGGACGTCCGCGCGCAGGGTGTCGGCCTGGCCCGGGTCGGTGGACTCGACGCCGGTGATGTGCTGTTCGACGGCGGTGTCGAGGGCCTGGGTGAGCACCACGTACTCCTGGAGCTTGCCCATGGTCTCCCAGAGGCGGACCCGCTCGGTCTGCAACGACGCGTTGTCGCGCCGGAGTTCGTCCTGCCCGCCGCGCAGCGAGCCGACGATCTTGTTCAACGTGCCTTGCGCGGACGCGTACTTGGCGACGTGGTCGCGCAGCTTGTTGCCGCCGGGCAGCCGGGACAGCAGCTTGCGGCCCTTCGAGGCGGGCAGGTCGCGCGGGTCCAAGTCCTCTACCACGCGCCGGAGTTCGACGAGTGAACCGGCCACCTGCGACTGGGCGTCCCCGCCCTTCGACGGCAGACTCCGCACGGTCCGCTCCAGCATCCGGTTGGACTGCGCGGTCGCGCTGCGCATCTCCCCGGCGCCGAGCGCGGTGATCTCGCCGACCTTGCCCGCGAACTCGGGCGAGCGGGCGTCGAGTGCGGCGAGTCCCTCCACATAGGCGGAGGCCTTGCGCTCCATGTCCGTACGGACGGAGTCGTCGACCGGGACGAGCCCGCCCGCCTTCTCTCTGGGCACCGGCCGCACGGCCTCCGGCGGGGTGAGGGTGAAGACGTCGTCACCGCTGAGTGTGTTCTCGCTGCTGTTCTGGCTGGTGTTGAAGCTGCTGCTCATGTGGTTCCCCCCGGTCAACCGCGCGCCCGGCGCGCCATGTCGTGCAGCACCGAGGAGGTGGGCACGGGCGCCTGCCGGACACCGGTCAGTGTCTGGTTGAGGTAGCTGGAGTGGGCGGCGGTGGCCGCGACGAACTCGGCGGAGTCGCCCTGCGGCCGGAACCCGTGCCGAACCGCGAGCTTCCGCAACGTCGGGTCGGAGCTGAGGAGTTCACCCAGCGCCCGCCCCTCGGCGGTGAGCGGTACGACGGTGTGGTCGCTGGTGGCCGTGGTGTCCGGGTAGAGGACGACGAGGTCGCCGACCGGCTGCTTGTCGAGCAGCAGGGAGGCCACCTGGGACTCGTAGACCAGGACCAGCGGATTGCCGGCGCCGCTGATGAAGTCCCTGAACGGCGCGTCCGAGCTGGACTGCTGGGCGCCCTGCACGCTGATCAGCTTGCGCATGAGCGGCGCGGTCCGGTCGACGTCGGCGGTACTGGCCGCGACCCGTCCGCCGCCCGCGACGTACGAGGCGGCGGCGAGGTAGAGGGCACCGGAGTTGGAGGTCTCCGGGTCGGTGGTCGCGATGTAGAGGGTGCCGCTCAACTCCCCGTGCTTCTCGGCCCCCTTGAGCTGCTGCCAGGTCCGGTCGGCCTTGGCCGCGTCCAGATAGGCGGCCATCTTCAGCGTGCCGCGGTCCTGGTCCTTGTCCAGCGTGGCGAGCCCGTTGGCCGCGAGTACCCGGGCGGCGCTGCGATGGGCCACGACGACGAGCGGCGAGTAGAAGGGCCGCGGCAGCGGCTGCCGCACCTTGTACTTGGCGGCGAGCGCGTCGGCCGGCGCCTGGCTGGAGGGGAAGGCGAAGTCGTACCCCTTGAGGTCGAGCCCCTCCATGGCCCAGGAGCCGGAGGTCTCCGTCTTCACGGTGAAGCCCTTGGCGGCGAGGGCCTTCACCACATCGGGATCGGCGAAGAAGTCCGCCTTCTCCGATCCGATCACACCACGCACGGTCTTCGTTGCCGTGCCCTTGTCCCCGGTGTCCCGGCCCGCTACGACGGCTGCCACCACTCCGCCGATCAGCAGGACCGCGAGGACGATTCCCGCGATACGTCTCACGAGGGGCAGCGTGCTCGCGGAACCCAACATTCCCTGCGGAAAAGGGTGAACGGAAGGTGTCGGACGGGTCCCGGATCAACACGCCGGTCTTTCAGGGGCGTTGTGGGCTCACGCCACCGGGGTGCCCGCGTGGGCGTCCATCCGCTCGGCCGACAGGATCGCCGCGGCGGTGTCCGCCCGGGAGGCCGCGACGACCAGGGCGCGTCCGGCGAGCGCGTGCGCCCGGCGGTGCAGGGCGTCCGGGCGGGACGTGGGAGCGGAGGCGGACAGGCGGCTGGGCACGGCCCCGCCGCGCAACCGCGTCAACTGCCCCGCGAGCCGCTCGGCGGCGGTGTCCAGCTCGGCCGAGGGCGCCAGCGCCCGCAACTCGTCGGTCACCGCGAGCAGTGCGGCGAGATGCCCCGCCAGCTGGATGTCCAGCTCCTCCTCGCGCGACCGGTGCGGGAAGTCGGAGGGGGTGCGGGCCATCGTGCTGTGGACCGACTTGGTGCGGATCGGTTCGTACATGGCATGGTCTCCTGTGCTCAGACAGGAAACCATCCTAGCTTAGATCTCGTCTAAAGTTGTCTTGGCCGAAAAATTGGCCGGAACAAGGTCAAGAAAAACCGGCCGCGAGGTTTACGGCTGGCTGTACCCGTCCAGGAAGTTCCCGATCCGCGTCACCGCGCTCCGCAGATCCCCGACCGAGGGCAGTGTCACGACCCGGAAGTGGTCCGGCTCCGACCAGTTGAAGCCGGTGCCGTGGACGACCATGATCTTCTCCCGGCGCAGCAGGTCGAGCACCATCTGCCGGTCGTCCTTGACCTTGAAGACCTGCGGATCCAGCCGCGGGAAGAGATACAGCGCGCCCTTCGGCTTCACGCAGGTCACCCCGGGGATCTGGGTCAGCAGCTCGTACGCGACGTCCCGCTGCTCCTTCAGCCGCCCGCCGGGCAGCACCAGGTCGTCGATGGTCTGCCGCCCGCTGAGCGCGGCGACCACCCCGTGCTGTCCGGGCATGTTGGCGCACAGCCGCATGTTGGCCAGGATCGTCAGACCCTCGATGTACGACTCGGCGTGCGCGCGCGGCCCGGAGATCGACACCCAGCCGACGCGGTATCCGGCCACCCGGTACGCCTTCGACATGCCGTTGAAGGTGAGGGTGAGCAGGTCCGGGGCGATCTTCGCGGTCGGGGTGTGCGTGGCGCCGTCGTAGAGGATCTTGTCGTAGATCTCGTCGGAGCAGACCAGGAGGTTGTGGCGGCGGGCGATGTCGGTCAGGCCGCGCAGCATCTCCTCGTCGTAGACGGCTCCGGTCGGGTTGTTCGGGTTGATGACGACGATCGCCTTGGTGCGGTCGGTGACCTTCCGCTCCACGTCGGCGAGGTCGGGCATCCAGTCGGACTGCTCGTCGCAGCGGTAGTGGACGGCGGTGCCGCCGGAGAGGGAGACGGCGGCGGTCCACAGCGGGTAGTCGGGCGAGGGGACGAGGACCTCGTCGCCGTCGTCGAGGAGTCCCTGCATGGCCATGACGATCAGCTCGGAGACGCCGTTGCCGATGAAGACGTGCTCGACGTCCGTCTCGATGCCGAGGGTCTGGTTGTGCATGACGACCGCGCGGCGGGCGGCCAGCAGGCCCTTCGCGTCGCCGTACCCGTGCGCGGAGGAGACGTTGCGGAGGATGTCCTCCAGGATCTCGGGCGGGCACTCGAAGCCGAAGGCCGCCGGGTTGCCCGTGTTGAGCTTCAGGATGCGGTGGCCGGCCGCCTCCAGACGCATCGCCTCTTCGAGAACCGGGCCCCGGATCTCGTAACAGACGTTGGACAGCTTGGTCGACTGGATCACCTGCATGTCCGTGAGCTTACGGCCCGGTAACGCCTCTCGCGCCGTGTTCTGCGCCACGTGGGCTTCTTGCGGCGGCCCCCTCTTGTCGTGAGAATGCACATGACAAAGACGTGAGGGCGACCGGAAGATCTCCGGTCGCTCGCGTCTGTAAGAGGGGACCCCCACATGAACAAGCCTCTCCTTGCCGCACTCTCCGGCCTGGCCATCGCCGGGGCGGGCGTGGTGCCCGCCGTCGCCGCACCGCAGGCGGCACCGAAGGCGGCGGCCGTGACCGTCGACTTCGCCGGAATCGTCTCGCTCAGCAACTGCTCCGGCTCGGTCATCCGCTTCCCCGGCTCGACCGACACCGCTCCGGCGCTGGTCATGACCAACGGCCACTGCCTGGAGACGGGCTTCCCGGACCCCGGCGAGGTCATCACCGGCCAGTCCTCCAGCCGCACCTTCGGGCTGCTGAACTCGGCCGGCACCAAGGTCGCCACGCTCCGCGCCAACCAGGTCCTCTACTCGACGATGACCGACACGGACGTGACGATCTACCGCACCACCACCACGTACGCGGCGATCAAGAGCGCGTACGGCATCAGCCCGCTCACCGTGAGCGCCACGCACCCGACCGCCGGTACCGCCATCAAGGTGGTCTCCGGCTACTGGAAGACGATCTACAGCTGCAACATCGACGGGTTCGTGTACCGGCTGAAGGAGGGCGACTGGACCTGGAAGGACTCGGTCCGCTACACCTCCGCCTGCAACACGATCGGCGGCACCTCGGGCTCCCCGGTCATCGACACCAGCACCGGCCAGGTCGTCGCCGTCAACAACACGGGCAACGAGGACGGCGAGCGCTGCACCGTGGACAACCCGTGCGAGGTCGACGAGAACGGCACGGTGACCGTCCGGCAGGGCATCAACTACGCCGAGGAGACCTACAACATCCCGGCGTGCTTCACCTCGGCGAACGTGCTCAACCTGAGCGCGAGCGCCTGCACCCTGCCCAAGCCGTAGGTCAGGCAGGGGGGTTGGCGTTCCGTCGCACGGGACTGCGACGGACCGACCGGCCCGCCAGCACGTCCGTCCGCCGGCCGTCCTCGATCACGAAGCGGCCGTCGATCAGGACATGGGGGATGCCCGTCGGCAGCGTGCGCGGTTCCTCGAAGGTCGAACCCGCCGCCACCGTCGCGGGGTCGAAGAGGACCAGGTCCGCCCGGTAGCCCTCCTTCACCAGGCCCCGGTCCGGCAGGCGCAGCCGCGCCGCCGGGCGGGACGTCAGATGGGCCACGCACTCCTCCAGCGACAGCACGCCCAACTCCCGCGTGTACCGGCCCAGATACTCCGGGAACGTGCCGTACGCCCGCGGATGCGGCTTGGCGCCCTGGAGGATGCCGTCCGAACCGCCCGTGTGGACGCGGTGCCGCATGATCTGCCGGACGTTCTCCTCGTGGCCCACGTGCTGGAGGATCGACGGCGCCAGCCGGTCGGCCAGCAGCAGCCGGCGGGCGGTAGCCCAGCCGTCCAGGCGGCGGCCGACGTACCGCGCCAGCGCGGGGTCCGCGACCCCCGAGATCTCGATGGTGTCCCACTGCATCGGCACCCCGTGGCAGCCGTCCGAGCCGGTCACCTCCAGATCGTGGCGGATACGGTCGGCCGTCGCGTCGTCCGCGAGCCGCCTCAGGATCTCCTCCGGACCGCCCTCGCTCGCCCAACTCGGCAGCATCGCCACGAGAGTCGTACAGCCCGGGGTGTAGGGGTAGGTGTCGAGGCTGATGTCGGCGCCGGCCGCCAGCGCCTCGTCCAGGAGGGCCAGCAGCTCCGGCGCCCGGCCCTCGTTCACCCCGAAGTTCATGGTGGCGTGCGCGAGATGGAGGGCGCAGCCGGCCTCCCGCGTCAGCTCCACCATCTCCGCGTAGGCCTCCAGCGCGCCCGCGCCGTACGAGCGGTGGTGCGGGCAGTAGTAGCCGTCGTACGACGCCACCACCCGGCAGAGTTCGGTGAGTTCGGCGTCCTTGGCGTACATGCCGGGGGTGTAGGTGAGCCCGGACGACAGGCCGACCGCGCCCTGCTCCAGGCCCTCGGCGACCAACTCCCGCATCCGGTCCAGCTCTTGAGGCGTCGCCTCCCGGTCCTCCCAGCCGACCGCGAGCATCCGGACCGTGCCCTGCGGGATCAGATAGGCCGCGTTGACGGCGATCCCACGGCCGCCGAAGGCGGAGTCCAGCCGGTCCAGGTACTCGCCCACCGACCGCCAGTCGAAGTCGACGTCGTCGCCGTGGCCGTTCCATCCGCTGATCGCCCGGCGCACCTGTGCGAGGGTGCGGTCGTCGACCGGTGCGTACGACAGCCCGTCCTGGCCGAGGACTTCGAGGGTCACGCCCTGAGCGGCCTTGGCGCTGTGGTCCGGGTCGCGGAGCAGGGCGAGGTCGCTGTGGGCGTGCATGTCGATGAAGCCGGGGGAGAGGACCAGCCCCTCCGCGTCCAACTCCCGCCGCGCCTTCGGGCGTTGACAGCCCGCCTGCGCCGCCTCCCGCACGATCTGGACGATCCTGCCGCCGTCGACCACGACATCGGCGCGGTAGGAGGGCGCGCCGGAGCCGTCCACGACGTCCACGTCCCGGATGACGAGCTCTTCCATGCGATGCCTCCCAGGGGCCTCTAGAAGCTAGAAGAAGGTGCGGATGTGGTCGACGACCGTTCCGTCCGCCTCGACCACCGGGATCAGCTGCCACTTGTCGAAGGACGTGCAGGGGTGGGACAGGCCCAGCCCGATCCAGTCGCCCACCTCCAGGTCCGCCTCCGCCGTCGTCCGCAGCCAGGCGTGCTGGTCGGACAGGCCGGTGACCTCGACGCCGGTCGCCGGCCGCTCGACCCCGTCCCGGCGCACGACCTGGGCGAACGGGAGGTCGAGGTCGTGCGCCGCGTCCCGCTTGCCCGCGTTGGCGAAGGCCTGGTCGGGAGAGGGCCGGGAGACGATCTGCGCCCAGAGCCGGAACGCGGGCTCCAGGGCGCCTTCTTCGGGCACCCGGGTGAAGGGGGTCAGCTTGCGGTAGTGCCCGTCGTCGTGTGAGACATAGGCGCCCGAGCGCAGCAACTTCAGCGCGGGGAGCGAGAGTTCGGGCAGCTCGGCGAAGACGTCGGCCACCGCGTCGAACCAGGCGCTGCCGCCCGCGCTGACCACGATCGCGTCCAGACCGGACCCGGCGAACCGGCCCGCCTTGTCGAACTCCACGGCCAGCGCGGTCAGTCGGCGCAGCCACGCGTGCACCCGCGCCGGATCCGCCTGCGGCACCTCGCCCTCGTACCCGGCGATCCCGGCCAGCCGCAGGGTCCCCGCGGCGGCCACCGCGTCCGCGACCGCCGCGCACTCCGCCTCCGTACGGACACCGGTCCGGGCGCCCTCGCCCGCGGCCAGTTCGACCACGACGTCCAGCGGGCGGGCGGCGCCGCGCAGGGCCGCGTCCATCAGTTCGACCCCGCGCACGGAGTCGACGTAGCAGACGAAGCGGAAGCCGGGGTCCGTGTCGAGTTCGGCGGAGATCCACTTCAGGGCCGCCGGGTCGACCAGTTCGTTCGCGAGGAAGATCCGGTCGATGCCGAACTCGCGTGCCACGCGCACCTGGTGGGGGACCGCGAGGGTGATGCCCCAGGCGCCGTGGGCGAGTTGGCGGTGGAAGAGCTGGGGGGCCATGGAGGTCTTGCCGTGCGGGGCGAAGGCGAGGCCGTGGCGGGTCGCGTAGGTCTCCATGAGCCGGAGGTTGTGCTCCAGGCGCTCGGCGGAGAGGGTGAGGACGGGGGTGGTGAAGCCGCCGGTGAAGAGGTTGCGGCGCTCGGCGGACAACGCGGCGACCGTGCTGCCGTCCGCGTCCGGGGGGAGGCCCTTGAAGCGGTGGTCGACGCGCTCCCCGGCGAGCCGGGCGAGCGCTTCGGTACCGGTGTCGCGGACCATGAGGCCTCCCTGAGCTGGAGTGTTGCAATCTCTGCAACCTTCATTGCGTATATCGCTTACCGCTGTCTAACATCTCGCCCAACACCTGGTCAACGGAGCCGCCGCGAACCGGTGCACCGACGAGGAGCCATCACCATCGTGACCGCCGACGGACAGTCCACCGCCGCCCGTGACGTCGTCGACGTCGTAGCGCTGGGCGAGTCCATGGTCACCTTCCTGCCCGGCCGCCCCGGCCGCCTCGCCGACGTGCCGTCCTTCGACCGCGCCATCGGCGGCGCCGAGTCGAACGTCGCCTGCGTGCTGGCCGCCGCCGGACACAGCGTCCGATGGGTCAGCCGGGTGGGGGCCGACGGCTTCGGGGACCATCTCGTCGAGACCATCGGCGGCTACGGGGTGGACGTGTCCGCCGTGGAACGCGATCCCGCCCGCCCCACCGGCATCTACTTCCGCACCGCCGGCGACCGGGCCACCGACGCCCACGAGGTGGCGTACTACCGGGCCGGGTCCGCCGCCTCCGCGATGTCCGTGACCACCGTGGACCTCGCCGCCGTACGGGCCGGGCGGGTGCTGCACCTGTCGGGGATCACCCCCATGCTCTCCGCCGACTGCCTCGGCCTGGCCCGCGAGCTGACCGCGCTGCGCGCGCACCGCCCGCTGATCTCCTTCGACGTCAACCACCGCCCCGCGCTGGGGCGTTCGGCCGACGGACCGAGCGTCCTGCTGGAACTGGCGCGCGGCGCCGACCTCGTCTTCGTCGGCGAGGACGAGGCCGCCGAGGTCTGGGGGCTGGTCGGGGCCGACGCCGTACGGGACGCCTTCCCCGACCCCGAGACACTCGTCGTCAAACAGGGCGGACGCGGCGCCACCGTCTTCCACCGGCGAGAGGTCACCTTCGAACCCGCGCCGCACGTCGACGTCGTCGCCGCGGTCGGCGCCGGGGACGCCTTCGCCGCCGGGTTCCTCTCCGCGACCCTGCGGGGACTGCCCGTACGGGACCGGCTGCGGCACGGCCACCTCACGGCCGCCGCCGCCCTCACCGTCCCCGGCGACCTCGCCGCGCCGCCGCTCCGCGACCACGCCGACCGGCTGGTCGCCCTCGACGACCCGGCGTGGGGGAGACTTCGACTCGGCCCCGGCTGGACCGACACCGCCGAGCGGGCCGACGAGGAGGTACGTACGCCATGAGTCAGACCGTCGACCGCGCGCTCAGCATCCTGCCGCTGCTCGCCGCGGGCCCCGCCGACCTCGGCCAGGTCGCCGAGCGCCTCGACGTTCACAAGTCGACGGCCCTGCGCCTGCTGCGCACCCTGCACGAACACGGCCTCGTCTACCGCCAGTCCGACCAGCGCTACCGCCTCGGCGCCCGCCTCATCGCCCTCGCCCAGGAGGCGATGGAGAACCTCGACATCCGCGAGATCGCCCACCCCCACCTCGTCCGCCTCAACGAACAGTGCGGTCACACCGTCCACCTCGCCGTGTACGAGGAGAACGAGGTCCTCTACATCGACAAGGTGGAGAGCCGCTACCCGGTCCGCATGTACTCGCGGATCGGCAAGCCCGTCGCGATCACCGTCGCCGGGGTCGCGAAACTGCTCCTGGCCGACCTCCCGGAGGCCGAGCGGCGAGCCCTCGCCGACAAGCTCGACTACCCCATGTACACCGCCCGCTCCACCCCCAACGCCCCAGCTTTCCTCAGGGAGTTGGAGAAGGTGCGGGACCAGGGATGGGCCACCGACCTCGGCGGCCACGAAGAGTCGATCAACTGCGTCGCCGCACCGATCCGGGGCGCCGACGGACGCGTGGCCGCCGCGATGTCGGTCTCCGCGCCCAACGTCGTCGTCACCGCCGACGAACTCCTCACCCTGCTCCCGCTGGTCCGTCGTACGGCGGACGCCATCAGTGGGGAGTACTCCGGCAGAACCCCCGTCAAGGAAGCGACCACATGACCGAGAAGACCGCCCTCACCCCCAAGACCCACACCGCGCCGCCCGCGAAGTTCTCGCACGGCGTCCGCAAGGGGAACATCCTCCAGGTCGCCGGCCAGGTCGGCTTCCTGCCCGCGGTCGAGGGACAGCCCCCGACCCCCGCCGGCCCCACCCTGCGCGAGCAGACCCTCCAGACCCTCGCCAACGTCCAGGCCATCCTGGAGGAGGGCGGCGCGAGCTGGGAGGACGTCATGATGCTCCGCGTCTATCTGACGGACGTCGACCACTTCGCCGAGATGAACGCGATCTACAACGCGTACTTCGAGGGCCGCGTCGAGATCCCGGCCGCCCGCACGACGGTCTACGTCGGCCTGCCCGCCGGCCTGCTCATCGAGATCGACGCGCTGGCCGTCCTGGGCTGACCGGCCCGGATGAGCTGACGCTCCCTCAACTCCCGCACGCTGTAAGACGGTTCGGCACCTCTCGGGGTGCCGCGCCGCGATCCCCCATGCCCGAAAGCACCATGAACCCCCACCGAGGACCCCCACATGACCACGACCGCACCACCCCACACCGGAGGCCTGCTCCTCCTCCTCGACGGCACGGCGGGCCTGCTCACGGTCGCCGCCATCGGCATCGCGCTCCTCCTCTTCCTGATCATCAAGGTCAGACTCCAGCCCTTCGTGGCCCTCCTCGCCGTCTCCATAACCGTCGGCCTGCTGGCCGGCCTGTCCGTCACCGAACTCTTCGGCACGGTCCAGCGCTCCGACGCCGTCTCCACCATCGAGTCCGGCATGGGCGGCATCCTCGGCCATGTCGCGATCATCATCGGCCTCGGCACGATGCTCGGCGCGATCCTCGAAGTCAGCGGCGGAGCCGAGGTGTTGGCCTCCCGGCTGCTGAACCTCTTCGGCGAGCGGCGTGCCCCCCTCGCCATGGGCCTCACCGGCCTGATCTTCGGCATCCCGGTCTTCTTCGACGTCGGCATCTTCGTCCTCGCGCCGATCGTGTACGCCGCCGCCAAGCGCGGCGGCAAGTCGATCCTGCTCTACTGCCTGCCGCTGCTCGCGGGCCTGTCGATGACCCACGCGTTCCTCCCGCCACACCCCGGCCCGGTGGCCGCCGCGGGCCTCCTCCACGTCCAGCTCGGCTGGGTCATCCTCATGGGCGTCGTCGTCGGCGTCCCCGCCGTGCTCGCCGCGTGGGCCTACGCCGCCTGGATCGGCAAGCGGATCTTCGTCGCCGTACCGCAGGACATGGTCGAGGCGGCGGCCGAGGCCAAGCAGGCGGTCATCGACGAACAGCGGGAGTCCGGCGTCGTACCGCAGGAGAAGCCGGTGGCGCTCGGCACGGTCCTCGCGATCATCGGCACGCCCCTCGTCCTGATCCTCGCCGCCACCTTCTCCTCGATCGCCCTCGACCCGTCCACCGGCCGCTCGGTGATCGAGTTCTTCGGCAGCCCCTTCGTCGCCCTGACCATCGCGCTGCTCCTCGCGTACTACCTCCTGGGCCTACGACGCGGCTGGTCCCGCAAGTCCCTGGAGACCGTCTCCACCGCCTCCCTCAAGCCGGTCGGCAACATCCTGCTGGTCGTCGGCGCGGGCGGGATCTTCGGCGCCGTCCTCAAGGCGAGCGGAGTCGCACAGGCCCTGTCGGACACCTTCCACGACGTGGGCCTGCCGGTCCTGGTCCTCTCCTACCTGATCTCGCTCGTCCTGCGGGTCGCCCAGGGCTCGGCGACGGTCGCGATCGTCACGACGGCGGGCATCGTGGCCCCGCTCCTCTCCGAGGGCGACCACTCCCAGGCTTTCGTCGCACTCGTCATCATGGCGATCTCAGCCGGCTCGATCTTCGCCTCGCACGTCAACGACGGCGGCTTCTGGATGGTGGCGAAGTACTTCGGCATCACCGAGAGGGACACGCTGAGGACGTGGACGGTGCTGGAGTCGGTGTTGTCCGTCGCGGGGTTCGGGGTGGCGGGGGTATTGAGCCTCTTCGTCTAGAAGGTCGTGTAGGCGTCTGATAACGAAGTAGGGGCTGGCTGTGTCCGACACAGGATTGTCGACCATACTTCGCGCTGTGGAGCAGCGCATAGGTTCGAGCAGCCAGCCCCTGGAGGGCGCCGGATTCGACCCGGCCTTCGTCCCCGGGCTCACCGCACCCGTCGTGTCCTCCGACGCACCGGAGGACAAGAAGTCGCCGGACGCGGAGCCCGAGGACGCGACGGCCGAGGCGGCGGAGCCGGAGGAGTCGGAGGAGTCGTCGGGCGCGAAGGCGGACGACGTGGACGGGGAGGCGGAGGCCGGGGAAGCCGGTGCCGACGACGCCGGTGAGGACGACGCGTCCGACGGGCCCGTCTTCGAGGCCTCCGACCGCCGTGCGGAGATCGTCGCGGACGAGAAGGGCGTACGACTGCGCCTGGACGACCAGAGCTGCGAGTTCCGCTGGGACGAGATCGGCGCCGTCGAGACGGAGACCCCGCGCTTCGGCAAGCGGTTCACCATCACGGTGCACACGCCCGACCGCCGCTGGTACCCGATCGAGATCGAGGCGGCGGCCAGGAGCCGGTTCGCCGAGTGGGAGACGCAGCTCGACGCGGTGCTCGACGCGTACTTCGACGACGGCGACGAGGCCGAGGACGACGAGTCCGCCGAGGTGGACGAGGCGGCACTCGCCGAGGCGGAGGCCGAGGTCCGCAAGGACTAGGCGGTGCGAAGGGCCTGAGCGCGGCTGCTCAGGCCCTTTCTTCGCGTTCAGAGCCGGTTCGCGCCGAGGGCGATCTCCCGGAGCTGCTTCATCGCCGGGACCGGGGCCGTACCGCTGTCGACGCGCCCCCGACACGCCCCGCCCCGTGCCTCCGTCCGCCGGGGTGGTCGGGCCGAGGCCGTCTTGTCCTGAGGGGGTTCCCGTGCGGACCATGTCCCTGACCGTGTCGGGTTGTCGCAGCGAAGGGGAGCTGTCGTGTTCGACAGTCTTGGGGATCTGGGGAAGCTCAAGGACAAGGCCGAGGAGATCGCCGGCGAGCACGGGGAGGCGATCTCCGACGGGCTGGAGAAGGCCGGGGATCTCATCGACGAGAAGACCGACGGCAGGCACAGCGAGCAGATCGACACCGCCGTGGACAAGGCGCAGGGGCTGCTGGACAGGCTCGCCGAGAGCGCGGGCAACAACGGCGCGCAGGACAAGGACCGGCCGGCGGAGTAGGGCGATGGGCGGGGGTGCGACCGGGCCTCCCGGTCGCACCCGCGCCGTTCATCGGCGTCCGCTACGACAGCGCGTGCACATGCGCTCCCACCGAGTTGGACCATGAACTGCCCGCCGCCGCGTCCCAGTTCGTCGACCAGGTCATCGCGCCCCGGAGGTCGGGGTACGTCTTCGACGGCTTGAAGGTGCCGCAGTTGGTGCCGGCGGTCAGGCAGTCGAGGGCGTTGTTCACGATGGTGGGGGAGACGTAGCCGCTGCCCGCCGCGCTGGTGGAGGCCGGCAGGCCCAGGCCGACCTGGGACGGGGCCAGGCCGCCCTGGAGCTGGATGCAGGCGAGGGCCGTCAGGAAGTCGACCGTGCCCTGGCCGTAGACCTTGCCGTCGCAGCCCAGCATCGTGCCGCTGTTGTAGTACTGCATGTTGACGACCGTGAGGATGTCCTTCAGGTTCAGCGCGGTCTGGAAGTACGCGTTCGACGTCGACTGCATGTCGATGGTCTGCGGTGCCATCGTCAGAATCAGCGACGGGCCCGCCTTCGTGGACAGGGTCCTCAACGCCTGTGTCATATAGGTCGCGTTGAGGCCGTTCTCCAGGTCGATGTCGACGCCGTCGAAGCCGTACGTCTGCATCAGGGAGTAGACCGAGTTGGCGAAGTTCGCCGCCGACGCCGAGTCGTTGATCGACACCGTGCCGTTCTGGCCGCCGATCGAGATGACGACCTTCTTGCCGGCTGCGTGCTTGGCGGCGATGTCCGCCTTGAACTGGTCGACCGTGTAGCCGCCGAGGCCGGCCGAGTCGAGTGTGAAGGAGACCGCGCCCGGAGTGGAGGTCGCGTCCGCGAAGGCCACCGCGATGATGTCGTACTGGGAGGAGACGGCCGAGAGCTTCTGGACGGTCGCGCCGTTGTTGAAGTTCTGCCAGTAGCCGGTGACCGCGTGCTTGGGCAGCCCGGTGCCGCCGTTGCCGCCGGAGGCCGTCGTCGTGCCCGTGACCGCCGTCGACTTCCCGGACTCACCGGCCGAGTTGGTCGCCGTGACCTGGAAGGAGTACGCGGTCGACGCCGTGAGGCCGGTCACCGTGGCGGACGTCCCGGTCACCGCCGTGACCTTCGTGCCGTTGCGGTAGACGTTGTAGCCGGTGGCTCCCGACACCGCGCTCCACGCGAGGGAGACCGAGGAGGAGGTCGTGGAGGACACGGACAGGCCGCCCGGGGTCGCGGGGACCGTCGGGGCCGGGTCGCCGCCACCGCCGCCGTCGGGGCCGTAGACCGAGATGTCGTCGGCGTAGTAGGCGGCCTGCCCGTACCAGCCGTGGGTGTACACCGAGACGGAGGTCGTCGAGGCGCCCGTGGTGAAGGTCGTCGACAGCTGCTTCCAGGTTGTCGTGTCGGGGGTCCAGGTCGAGACGTCGGTGGTGCCCGTGCCCGTCACGCCCAGGTAGGAGTAGCCGCCCTGGACCCACGCGCTCAGCGTGTACGTCGAGTTGGGCTTGACCGCGACCGACTCGCTGCACTGGGCGTTGTCCTGTCCGGCGGGCGTGGCCTTGAGCGCCGCCGCGCCGCTGTGCACCGGGGAGGAGACGGTCGTGCCGCTGCCCGCCGTGCAGGTCCAGTTGGTCAGGCCCGATTCGAAGCCGGCGTTCTTGGCGTTGTTGGTGTCGGCGGCGGACGCCTGGCCGGTGCCGGCGAAGGAGAGGGCGAGGGCGGCCATGGCGACCCCGGCCCACAGTCGTCTGTTCCTGAGGACGGGCATGCCTGGTGCGCGGTCCACTGATGCCTCCGGTGGGGGAGTTGGAGGGGACTGTGACGAACGACGGTGGCCACCGCTGGAGTTCAAGAGTTGGTCCAGACCAATTGAGCTGTCAAGAGGTCCAGACCAACTTCCCCCGAGGGGGATTCGGCTCCCCGTTCGCGATCAGCCGCTCGACCTGCCCCGTTTTGGCGTGTTGTGTGCAACGACAGTTGCGGGACAGCTACCGAAACGCTGTTCTCCGGTCACAGGGGCGTGGTTACAGTGCTGAGGTAGTCACGCAATGAAGTCAACTCGGCGTACCGGAGTAATACCGGAAAGCCGACAGGCGTGAGACGGGGAGCTGCGCGTGCCAACTGCCATTGCCGTGACCAGCGCCGACATGGCGCTGCCACCACAGGACGAACGAACCGTGCCCGCCGTCGTGCTGCGGGACCTGGATCAACGACCGCTGGACCAGGCGCTGTCGGAGATGCAGGCCCTCATCGACCAGCACGGGCATGTCGTCGTCGTGTCCTCGCAGGCGGTGTCCGAGGGTGTCGACCGACGGCTGCACACCATCCGGTCCATCCTGGAGACCGACCGGATCGCCCTGTTCCGTCCTAATCTGCCCCCGCTCGGACTCGCCGTACTGGCCCGCCAGTTGAGGCAGCTCGCGTCCTGCGACCTCAGTCCCGGGGTGCTCGCCTCGGCGGGCCGGCTGCTCACCCACTACATCCACGCCGGCGCGCTCCTCGGCTCGGTCACCAAGCTCGACCGGGTCCCGGTCGGCCTCAAGTCGCACGCCAAGTCCTGGGTGCCCGGCAGCCAGTTCGCGGTGCTCGCCCACCCCGAGCCGCAGCTCGTCAAGGTCGGTCCCGGGGCCGAGCTCGCGGGCCCGGAGTTCGGCACCTGGATGCTGGTCGCCAAGGGCCAGTTGCAGTCCGACTGGATCGGCACCACCCTCGCCCCGGCGTGGAACGCGATGGGGCTGCGCGAGGCCACCCTGCCCGCCGAGTCGGCGAGTTGGTGGGGTACGAGCAAGTTGGTCGAATTCTGTACCTATCTGCCCGATCTGTCGGTGCTGTATCAACTGGTCACCTCGGTACGGCAGTCCGTGTGCCATTGGTGCGGCATCGACGTCATCGGTGACCGATGTGTCTTCTGCTCGGCGACACCACCCGTTCACGAGAACCAAACGTCCAGCGGATAAGTCATCCCTCCACAGGACACGCTTACAGCACCCGATCCCGCCGGACCCGCTCGACCCGGCGCGATCCCGACCGATCCGCTCCTCTCCGCTCGACCGATATCCCCAATGAGGTTGTACGGTTCATGAACTCCCGTCAGCGCCGCGGCGTGATACTCCTGCTCCTGTCGGTCCTCTGCGCCCTCGGCGCGTTCGCCGGCGTCCTCTCCGTCATCAGCGACGTGAAGTCCAAGGTCGGCCCCGAAGTCGCCGCCTACCAGGTCAAGGACAACGTGGCGCCGTACACGGCCCTCACCGCCGCTCAGTTCAAGAAGATCGAGATGCCCAAGCGGTGGCTGTCGGACAACGCCGTCACCGATCTCCGGCAGATCCAGGGCAAGATCGCGGTGACCACCCTGCGCAGCGGCTCCCTGCTCCAGACCGACATGATCGTCGACCAGCCCGCCCTGCAACCCGGGCAGCAGGAGGTCGCCATCATGATCGACGCGGCCACCGGCGTCGCCGGCAAGATCACCCCGGGCTCCACGGTCAACGTGTACGCCACCTTCGCCGGCGCGAAGGAGGGCGACCCCGACCAGTCGAAGATCATCGTGACCAACGCGAAGGTCATCGACGTCGGCCACATCACCGCCCTCGACCCGGGCAGCAACTCCGACAAGAACCAGCAGCAGTCCACCAACGGCGTACCGATCACCTTCGCCCTGTCCACCCTCGACGCCCAGCGCATCACCTACGCCGAGTCGTTCGCCGAGCGGGTACGGCTGGCACTGGTGGCGCCCGGCACCGATACGACCGTGCCCGAGCAGGACCGGACGTACGAACTCGCGAAGGACAAGTGAGAGGCCCGCATGCCCACCAGGATTCTCCCGGCGGTCGGAGACGCGGACGCCATCCGCGCCATCACGACCCTGCTCAGCCAGCTCCCGGACGCCGACCCGGTGGCCCCGGTGGCCGACTCGACGCAGCTCATCGACACCCTGGCCCGGCTCGCCGCCGAGTCCGTCGACGAACTGCCCGAGGTCGTGGTGGTGCATGAACGCATCGGCCCCGTACCGGCCCTGGAGCTGGTCCGCGAGGTCGCGCTGCGCTTCCCGGCGGTGGGCGTCATCCTCGTCACCACGGACGCCAGCCCCGGCCTCTTCCAGGCCGCCATGGACTCCGGCGCCCGCGGCCTCGTCGCCCTGCCGCTGAGCTACGAGGAACTGGCCAACCGGGTCCAGGCCGTCGCCGCCTGGTCCGTGGGCGTACGGCGCCATCTGGGCCACGGCGGCGACGTGTTCACCGGGGTCGGCGGCACCGTCGTCACCGTCAGCGGCGCCAAGGGCGGCGTCGGCGCCACCCTCGCCGCGATCCAGCTCGCCCTCGCCGCCCAGACCTCGGGCCGGAGCACCGCGCTCGTCGACATGGACCTCCAGACCGGGGACATCGCCTCCTACCTGGACGTCCAGTTCCGCCGCTCCGTCGTCGACCTCGCCGCGATCACCGACATCTCGCCGCGCGTCCTGGCCGACGCCGTGTTCCGGCACGACACCGGGATCGCGCTGCTGCTCGCCCCCGGCGAGGGCGAACGCGGCGAGGAGGTCACCGACCGGTCCGCCCGCCAGATCGTCAGCGCCCTGCGCTCCCGCTACGAGGTCGTCGTCATCGACTGCGGCGCCCAGATGAGCGGCGCCAGCGCGGCGGCCGTCGAGACCGCCGACACCGCCCTGCTGTTCACCACCCCGGACGTGGTCGCCGTACGGGCCGCGAAACGCACCGTCCGCATGTGGGACCGGCTCCAGATCCGCAAGGCCGAGGAGACCACCATCGTCGTCAACCGGCACACGCGCGGCACGGAGATCCAGCCCGCGCTGATCCAGCGGATCACCGGCACGGCGGTCGCGGGCACCGTGATCCCCGCCAACTTCAGGGAACTCCAGGGCGCGGTGGACGCCGGCCGGCTCCACGAACTCGACAACAAGAGCGTCGTCAAACAGGCCCTGTGGGGCCTCGCGGGCGAACTCGGACTGGTCAAGGTCCCCGAAGGCGCCCAGAAGGGCGGCCGGTCGCGGGGCGGCGGCGACCGCGGCTCGCTGAGCCTCCGCCGCCGCAGGGAGTGAGGGGGATGCGGATGACCGCGCACGGACGGGACCGGGGCCAGGTCACCATCGAGTTCCTCGGCATGACCCCGCTGATCATTCTGACGCTGGTGCTGATGTGGCAGTTCGTGCTGGTGGGGTACACGTACACGCTCGCGGGGAATGCTGCGGACGAGGCGGTGCGGGCGGGGACCGCGGCGGCACCGGGCGGCGCGCGCCAGGCCGCCTGCGAACAGGCGGGCCTCAGCAAGCTGTCCGCCGCGTGGAGGGACGGGGCCGAGGTGAGATGCGGGGGCACGGGGTTCGTCACGGCCGACGTCACGCTCGACGTGCCCGTCCTCTTCCCGGGCTCGATCGCCTTCCCCTTCACGGTCCACGCCCACGCGGGCGCCGTAGAGGAGGCGACGCACTGAGATGTCCCAGGACCGCAGCGCGCGCGACCGCGGACAGGTCGCCATCGAATACCTCGGGTTCATCCCGATCCTGATCCTCGTCACCCTGGCCGCCGTGCAGCTGGGGCTGATCGCCTACACCGCCGAGCAGGCGGGGACGGCGGCACGGGCGGGCGCGCGCAGCGCCTCGCTGCGCCAGGGCGCCCAGCCGGCGTGCAGCGACGCGGTCAGCGCCAAGCTCACGGTCGTCGGCTGTCCGGCCTCCTTCGGCGGCGACACGGTCACCGTCACCGCCTCCATCCACATCCCGTCCGTCATCCCCGGCTACGACGGCTTCGGCAACGCCAGCAAGACCGCCACCATGCCGCTCGACCACTGACCACCGACACCGAACAAGGAGCGAGGAGCACAGCACTCATGGGTCTGCGGGAACGCGTCAACCATCCCGAGGAGAACGGCCATCGAGGCGAGGAAGGCCACATGGTCGCCTCGTACCGCGCCAAGCTCCTGGAGGAGATCGACCTCGCGGAGATGAGCGCGCTGGCCGCCGCCGAGCGACGGGCCCGTCTTGAGCGGGTGCTCGGGCACATCATCAGCCGCGAGGGCCCGGTCCTGTCGACCGTCGAGCGCTCGCAGCTGATCCGCCGGGTCGTCGACGAGGCGCTCGGCCTCGGCATCCTCGAACCGCTCCTGGAAGACGCCTCGATCACCGAGATCATGGTGAACGGCCCGGACGCGATCTTCGTCGAACGCGGCGGCCGGGTGGAGCAGTTGCCGCTGCGCTTCCCCTCCCACGACCAGCTGATGCAGACCATCGAGCGGATCGTGTCGACGGTCAACCGCCGCGTGGACGAGTCGAATCCGATGGTCGACGCGCGCCTGCCGTCCGGCGAACGCGTCAACGTCATCATCCCGCCCCTGTCGTTGACGGGCGCGACGCTCACGATCCGGCGCTTCCCGCGCTCCTTCACCCTCCAGGAGATGGTCGGCTTCGGCTCGCTCGACGAGCACATGCTGTACCTCCTCGCGGGCCTGGTGCACGCCAAGTTCAACATCATCGTGTCCGGCGCGACCGGCACCGGGAAGACCACCCTCCTCAACGCGCTCTCCGGCCTGATCCCGGAGACCGAGCGCATCATCACCATCGAGGACTCCGCCGAACTCCAGCTCCAGCAGTCGCACGTGATCCGCCTGGAGGCCCGCCCGCCGAACGTCGAGGGCAAGGGCCAGGTCACCATCCGCGACCTGGTCCGCAACTCGCTGCGCATGCGCCCCGACCGCATCGTGGTCGGCGAGGTCCGCGGCGGCGAGTCCCTCGACATGCTCCAGGCGATGTCCACCGGCCACGACGGCTCCCTCGCCACCGTCCACGCCAACAGCGCCGAGGACGCGCTGATGCGGCTGAAGACCCTGGCGTCCATGTCCGAGGTGGAGGTCCCCTTCGAGGCGCTGCACGACCAGATCAACAGCGCCGTCGACGTCATCATCCAGCTCACCCGCTTCGCCGACGGCGCCCGCCGGATCACCGAGATCGCCCTCCTCGACAGCCACGGCAGCGAGCCGTACCGGCTGGCGACGGTCGCCCGCTTCAGCCCGCAGCCCATTGCGGCCGACGGCCGGGTCTACGGCGTCTTCGAGTACTTCCCGCTCTCGCGCCGCACCGCCGACCGCCTCTACATGGCGAGCCAGCCCCTGCCGCAGGCCTTCGGCGTCGCCCAGCACACGGAACACCTAGCCCTCAGAGAAGCCAGTAGGTAGGAACCGACCCCATGGATCTCCAGACGATCGTCACGCTCACCACCGGCGTCACCCTGCTGACCTGTGTCCTGGGTGTCGCCGGAGTGCACGCCTACGCCACGGGCCGGGCCCAGCGCGCGGCCCTGGTCGACCGGCTGTCGTCGACCGGACAGATCCCGCTCGGCCGCGCCCGCCGCTTCCGCGGCCTGGACCGCAGACTGCGCCGCACCCGCCTCGGCCGCAAGCTCGAACTGCGCCTGGCCGCGACGGGGTTGGACATGACACCGGGTGAGTTCTTCGTCTACATGCTGGCCACGGTCGCCGCCCTCTGGCTGATCGGCCAGGCCTCCCTGGCGCCCTTCTTCGGCCCGATCGCGGGCCTGTTGGGCATCGGGGTGGCGATCCAGTTCCTCAACTGGCAGCGCCAGAAGCGCATCGAGAAGTTCATCAACCAACTCCCCGAACTGGCCCGCATCATGGCCAACGCCACCCACGCCGGACTCGCCCTGCGCACCTCGATCAGCATGGCGGCGGAGGAACTGGAGGCCCCGGCCGGGGAGGAACTCGCCAAGGTGGCCAACCAGTTGGCGGTCGGCGCCTCGATGGACGACGCGCTGGGCGAACTCGCCGACCGGCTCCCCTCCCGCGAACTCGTCGTCCTGGTCACCACGTTGGTGCTCTCCAACCGGGCGGGCGGCCAGGTCGTCAGCGCCCTGCGCAACCTCACCGAGACCCTGGAGGAACGCAAGGAGACCCGCCGCGAGGTCCGCACCCAGCTCTCCCAGGTCAACATGACGTCGTACGCCGTACCGGTGATGGGCGTGGGCGCCCTGTTCCTGATGAACGGCGTCAAACCCGGTGCCCTGGACCGGATGACGGGCTCCCCGATCGGCCAGGCCTGCGTGATCATCGCCTTCGGGCTGTACGCGGTCGGCTTCATCCTCATCCGCCGCCTGTCCCGCATCGACGTCTGAATCGACGTCTGAGAGGAGGAACCCGATGACGGCACTCGTTCTCGGACTGGTCATGGGCCTCAGCGTGTGGGGCGTCTTCGCCGGTGTCCGCATGTACCGCGCGGACGCCAAACTCCCCACCGACCTGGTCCTCGCCCTGGAGGTAGGCGCCACCCGCACCGGCGCGGTCGACTCCGTCGTGGACCGCCTGGGCATGCGCTACGCCCCCACGGTCCTGCGCCTGATGGGCCCCAAGCAGGTCGCCAAGTACCGCCGCAAGATCGACCTCGCGGGCAACCCCGGCGGCCTCACCATCGACCGCTACGCGGCCCGCCGCGCGGTCTACGGCTTCCTCGGCGGCTTCGGCGGCCTGGTGTTCCTGCTCAAGGGCAACTACCTCCTCGCCATCGTCCTGTTCGCCTTCGGCGCGTTCTGGACGGAGGTCGGCATCTGGTCGGCGATCCGCATCCGCAAGGACGTGATCGAACGGACGCTGCCCGACTTCCTGGACGTACTGGCGGTCGTGGTGAGCGCGGGCCTCGGCTTCCGCCAGGCCCTGGACCGGGTGGCGTCGAAGTACGAGGGCCCGTGGGCCGACGAACTCCGCATCACGCTACGGCAGATGGACCTCGGCATGAGCCGCCGCGCGGCCTTCGCGGAACTGCGCCGGCGCAACGACAGCGAGCAGGTCGCCATGTTCGTCACGGCGTTGCAGCAGGGCGAGGAACTGGGCGCGCCGATCGTCGACACACTGGTCGCCCTGGCCAAGGACATGCGCCGCACGGACGCGCAGAACGCGCGGAGGAAGGCGGCCCGCGCGGTCCCCAAGGCCACCATGATGATCACCACGTTCATGGTCCCGGCCACGATGCTGCTGCTCGGCGCGGGCCTTCTCCTGGGCTCCGGCACGGACTTCAGCTCGATCACGGGCAAGTAGGCGGGAACGGGGGCGACTTCACGATGGCGACGACGGGACGACTGCGACGGCGCGCGCAGCCGACGGAGATCACCACCCCACCGGCCGGGACGGTCCTGCCCGACCACGTCAGGTCCGGCGCGAGGGACATACCGGTGACGACGGTGACGCCGGCGCTGCCGCCGGGGTGGACACCGGCGGACTCGACGCGACCGGCGGAGTCGACGCGACCGGCGGAGCCGGTGGGACCGGTGGGGCGGGGACTCCCGGGGGTTCCCACACCGGCGCCGCGGCCGGCGCTGGAACGCGTGGCCACCGACGGCGAGGCAGCCTCACCGGGCCCACCCGCACCCGCCGCCGCACCAGCACCAGCACCAGCACCCGTTCCCGTTCCCGTTCCCGAGGAGAGCGCGCCGGACGGCGGCGGTGCGGGTCCGCGCCGGACCCCCGCCGAAGGCCGGGGCGTGGCGCTCCCCATCCAGGTCAGCGCCCTCCAGGCGATGTGCCGGCAGGTCTTCGGCTTCCGCCTGGCGATGATCGCCCTCGCCGCGCCCTCCGCCCTCCTCAACGCCAACCCCGGAGTGGCCACCCGCCTGGTCGGCGCGGCCGTGGTGGTCACCTTCATGGCCTCCTACGTCCTGTTCCGCGACTGGGAACGCTTCGGCCCCCTCCTCCTGCGCCACCCCTCCCTGCTGGCCCTGGACACCCTCTTCGCCGCGCTGCTCCTGATCTCCGCGGGCCCCACCAGCACCCTCGCCTACGTCAGCGTCTGCACCCCCCTGCTCGCCGGCATCGTCTACGGCTGGCGCGGCGCGGGCTGCTTCGCCGGTCTCCAGGCCGTGATCCTGCTCCTGGCGCAGACCGCGGCGGCCGACGCCCACCGGGGTGTGGCCGAGGCCTCCCTGCTCCCCGGGCTGTGCGTGATCGCGGGCGCGGTGGGCGTGACCCTGCGCAACCTGATGCTCCGCTTCGGCGAGGCCACGACGGCGTTGACGACGGTCCAGGCGCGGCTGGCGGTGACCGAGGCGGTCGGCGCCGAACGGGCGCGGCTGGCCCGCGAGTTGCACGACTCGGTGGCGAAGACCCTGCACGGCGTGGCACTCGCGGCGGACGGCCTGGTCGGCTCGGCGGGCGCGGACCGCATGGACCCCGCGCTGGTGCGGCAACAGGCGGAACTGGTGGCCCGCTCGGCGCGCCGGGCCGCCGCCGAGTCCCGGGAACTCCTGGCGGACCTGCGGCGCGAGTCCGACCCCGGCCAGGGCACCGACGTACTCGTCGAACTGGCCGCCCGCACCAGGGACTTCAGCACCAGAACCGGCCTGCCCACGACCTACCGTCCCACCGGCGAACACGGCGTACCACCGGTCCCGCCCGCCGTGGCGCGCCAGCTCCTCACGATCGCGACGGAGGCGATGGAGAACGCCCACCGCCACGCCACCCCCACCAAGGTCGACGTACGCGCCGGGGTCCACGACGGCCTGCTCCGTATCAGCGTCTACGACGACGGCCGCGGCCTGCCTCCCGGTACGACCCTCGAACAGCTGCGCAGGGCGGGCCACTTCGGCCTGGTCGGCATGGTGGAGCGGGCGGCCTCGGTGGGCGCCCGCATCCGCATCGGCCGGGGCGGCCATCCCAAGGGCACGGAGGTCCGCCTCGAACTGCCGCTGGACGCGCTGACGACAGGGACGCCGTGAGCGATCGGCCGCAGCGAGCCGTATCCGTCCCCCCACACATACAGACGACCCGAGAGGAGGCAGCCATGCCGGACCGTACGACGCCCCACACCGGCGCGCCGCAGCCGCCACCGCCGAACCCGTTCCCCGACTTCCCGCCGCCCGCGCCGACTTCGCCCCTCCGTGTCGTGGTGGCCGACGACAACCCGGTGGTCCGGGCCGGTCTGACGGCCCTGCTGTCGGGCCGCGCGGACATCACGGTCGTGGCGGAGGCGACGGACGGCCGCGAGGCCTACGAGGCGGCCCATCTCCACCGCCCGGACGTGGTCCTGCTGGACGTCCGCATGCCGGGCGTGGACGGCATCTCCGCGCTGCCGTACCTGGTGGGGATCGCGCCGGTCGTGATGCTCACGTACAGCAGGGAGTCGGAGATCGTGCGGGAGGCGCTGCGCCGGGGGGCGGGCGGCTATCTGGTCCACGGCGAGTTCACGGCGGACGAACTGGTGGCCGCCGTGCGGGACATCAAGCAGGGCCGGGCCCACTTCACGCCGTCGGCGGCGGGGGCGCTGCTGGCCCAGCTGCGCCAGGAGCGGACGGGCCCGGCACTGCCGGAGGGCCTGGGGTCGTACGAGTCTCAACTGAGTGCGAATGCACACGGATTCCAGGCTCCTGCTGCCCCTCCATCACGAAGTTCTTCACAAAACCTTTCGCAACTGCAACCGAATGTGGGACAGTTGTCGTCGGACAGGGCACGGTTTCAACTCAGCGCGAGGGAGGCGGAGATCATGGACCACATCGCGTCCGGGATGACCAATCAGCAGATCGCCGCCACCTGCTTCATCTCCGAGAAGACCGTCAAGAACCACATCAACCGCATCTTCGCCAAGCTGCACAGCACCAGCCGCTCCGAAGCCGCCGCCAAGTGGCTCGGCACAGCGCCGGGTTCGGCGCGGGGACTGGGGTGAACCGTGGCCACGCGACGATACGACCCACTGGCCCGGCGCACGGTCCGGGCCCCCCATTGGGCCCGGGATTGGGCCCTGGGACCCTCTGACACGACGGCCGTCGAGGCATACCGTTCTCCTGTCGAAACCGCCACCGGCGACGAGGAAGCCGGTAACGCGTCACTCGGAGGGGAACACCATGAGCGACCTGATGCTGAGGACCGCCGTCGCGACCAAGGTCCGCGTGAACAACTGGAAGAACACGACCGTCGCGGCCGTCCGACGCCGCGCCGGCGACGAGGGGCAGACCGCGGTCGAGTACCTGGGGATCATCGCGGTGGTCGTGGCGATCGTGCTGGCCATCACGGGTACCAGCATCGGGTCGACGATCCTGGGAAAGATCACCGGTCTGATCAACCAGGTCGGCGGCTGACCCGACCGCACCGCCACGGAGACGCAGGGCAGGCCTTCCCCATCTACATCACGGTGGTGGGGGGTCTGCTCTTCCTTGCGTTGGCGTACTTCGCGGTCGGTCAGGCCACGGTGAACCGGAGCGGCGCCCAGACGGCCGCCGACGCGGCGGCGCTCGCGGCCGCCCAGGACACGCGGGACCGACTCGCCGACCTCTGGGTGACCGACGTACTCGATCCCACCAAGTGGCAGGACATCTTCGACGGCAAGGACGTGACGTTCGACGGCTGCGGACGGGCCGACCAGCTCGCGTCCCAGAACGACGCCGATGTCACGGGCTGCGACCCCAACGCCTTCCTCATGCGCTACGACGTCACGGTGCGCACCAGGAAGACGATGGGAAAGTCGATCGTCCCCGTCACCGAGGGCAAGAGGTCGAACGCCTCCGCCGCGGCGGTCATCGAGCCGCTGTGCACCTTCGAACTCCCCGGCACCGGTGCCGGGAACACCGTGCTGCCCGAGCTCACCTGCAAGGACGGCAGGAAGTGGGAACCCGACCCGACCGATCCCACCGGTCTCCCGGGACCCGAGGACCTCTTCGACGTCCATCTGGCCGACTGACAAGCGAACGACGAGTGACGAAGGAAGCAGAGTGATGAGCATTCGGTTCACCGCGCAGGCCCGCAGGGGGATGGTGGCGTTGACCGTTGCGGCGGGCCTGGCCCTCGGCGTGGCCGGCTGCGGCGGGAACGGGAACGACGCCAAGAAGCCCGACACCTCGGCGTCCCCTTCGAAGACCAGTGGATCCCAGCCGAGTGCTCAGGAGGGGCAGTCCCAGGCACCCCTGGCCGAACTCACCGGCCCGGACGGGCTGTCGCTCCAGATCACCTCCGCCGTCCGCGACTCCGGCGGCTTCCTCACCGTGAACGGCGTCATGAAGAACGACGCCGACAAATCCGTGGTCATCCCGGTGGCGTTGCGGGGCGACGAGACCGAGATCCTGCGGCACGGCACCTCGCTCGGCGGCGCGACCCTCGTGGACTCCACGGCGAAGAAGCGCTACTACGTGCTGCGCGACACCGACGGACGGCCGCTGACGACGACGGACTTCGGGACCCTCGACGCCGGCCAGACCCTCCCGGTCTTCATGCAGTTCCCCGCGCCGCCGTCGACCACGACCCAAGTCACCCTGCAACTGCCCACCTTCGCCAGCGGCACCATCAAGATCTCCGGATGAGGCGACCGTGACCACCACCCCTCGTCTCCCGCTCGTCGTGGCCGCCGCCACGCTCATGGTCGCCGCGAACATCGTCGGCGCGGTCGCGGCCCACGCCGACGACACCCCGAGCCCCGCCGTGCCCCCGGGCACCGAGGCCTCCGCCTCCGCCCCCGTCCAGGTCGACCCCAACGACCCCGACCTGAAGCTCCCCGAAGGCGCCACCCTGGCCGCCCCCAAGGTCCTCGACATCAAGTCCGTCGTGGAGGACCAGGGCGGCGAGGAGCGCCGCGAGGACACCAACTCGGACGTCACCTTCGCCCTCCAGGCCGAGGTCCTCTTCAGCAAGGACAGCGCGAAGCTGAGCGCCGCGGCGAAGTCCCGCATCGACGCCATCGCCGCCGAGATCAAGAAGCAGAACGCCACCACGGTCCGCGTCTTCGGCTTCACCGACAACCTCGGCTCCTCCGCCCACGGCGACGTCCTCTCCAAACAGCGCGCCGACGCCGTACAGGCCGTCCTGGACGCGGACCTGAACGACCCGAACATCACCTTCGAAGTACGCGGCTACGGCGAGCAGTACCCGATCGCCGACAACTCCACGGAGGCCGGCCGCAAGAAGAACCGACGGGTCGAGGTGACGTTCCCCCGCACGGAGAGCTGAGGCCCACCCGCTGCTTGGGCACCGATTTGGGCCCACGGGCCCATCTCGGGCATCCGTCCCGTCCCTAACCTCTGGTAGCTCCAGTGGTGTTGGACGACGGACGGCGGGGGACGGGGAGACATGGCCTCGATCGGGGGAACGGGCGGGGAAGTCGGCGGGTCGGGCGGGCGGTGCGCGATGCCCGCGCCGCTCGCCGCCGCGCTGGTGCTGGTGCACGCTCTGCTCGCGGTCACCGTCGTCGGCGGGCTCGGTGTGCTGTCGACCGCCGCGTCGTACGACACGCTCGACGGTCAGGTCGTCGCGCTCGTCGCCTACGCCGCCACGCCCGGTGTCCTCGGCTGGTGGCTGGCCCGGCGGAGTTGGGAGGGCGGAACCCGGGTCCGGCTCGGACTCCTCGCCGTACAGGGCTGGTTGATCCTCGGCGGTGTCGTCAACCTCGTCTCCGGGTCCGCCCGCGGCGGCCTCCAGCTCTTCCTCCCGATCGTCGTCGTCTTCCTCCTGCTCCGCCCGGAGAGCCGCGAGTGGTACGGACTCGCCGGACTGGAACGCGCCGAGCGCCGCCCGTTCTCCCTCGCCCGGCTGATCCGCTGGCGCCGGGACGAGGGGCAGACGGCGGTCGAGTACGCCGGGTTCATCGCCATCGTCGCCGCCATCGTCACCGCCCTGCTGGTCAGCGGCCTCGGCACCCAGATCTTCAGCGGCATCCAGTCGGAGGTCTGCAAGGTCACGGGTGTGGGCTGCGGCAGCGGTACGGGGGACGGCACCACCACGACCACCGGGACCGGCACCACGGCCGGCGACAAGCCCGCCCCCGCCCCCGTCACCGGCAAGAAGGACGACAAGGGCGACGGAAGCGACGGCGGAGACGACCACGGCTGCTTCTCCGGCGTCGGCGCCTTCTTCGGCTGCGCCGGCGACCAGGTCAAGCAGGTCGGCCAGGGCCTCTTCGTCGACGGTGTCTGGGGCGACCTCACCGGTATTTGGGACATGGTCCGCCACCCCGTCGACACCGTGAAGGGCATCGGCGACTACGGCAAACAGCTCGGCGACGACTGGTCCAAGAACTCCAAGGACGCCGGCAAGAAGTGGTCCGACGGCGACTACGGCGGCGCCCTCTGGGACTGGACCGGTGCCTCCGTCAAGACGGGCGGCACGGTCCTCTACGACCTGTTCATCGGCGACGACGTCGCCAAGGACTGGAACAACGGCGACAAGACCCGCGCCGTCACCCACGTCCTGTGGAACGTCGGCTCCCTCTTCATCCCGGGCTACGACGGCGCCAAGATCGTCGAGAAGGTCGGCGACCTCGGCAAGATCGGCAAGCTGGGGAAGCTCGGCGAGCTCGCGGAGAAGGCGGGCAAGGCCGCGGAGGACGCCAAGAAGGCGGCCAAGGCCGGGGATGTGGCGGGCGCCGAGAAGGCGGCCAAGGAGGCCGACGACGCGGCTGACGCGGCGGAGAAGAAGGCCCGCGAGTCCGGTTGCGTCATCGGCGCCCCGGCGCACCGGATCCCGTACGGCGACGGTGGTGGCCCCACGTTCGGAGGCACCGGAACGGGCACCACGGTCCTGGCCGCCGGCAGCGCGCCGTACGTCGTCCTCGCACAGGGCAAGGACTGCGACGAGGACGCCGAGAAGGAGGCCGAGGAGGCCCGGAAGCAGGCGGACGAGGCGGACAAGGCCGCGGACAGGTGGGAGGCGGGAGACGATGTCCCCGGCCCGGCGCGGGGAAAGACGCTGCGGTTCCCCAACAAGCGGCACACCGTCAGCGGAGCCGGAAGCGGCCAGATCCGGGAAGAGAACACCGTGATTCTGCGCGGAAACGAGGATCTGGTCCGTGCGGACATCGAGGGCATAGCGAAGAACCGCGCCACGCTCTCGGCGGACGGAAACACCTACGAGATCAACGGTCGCAAGTACCGGGTCGAGGGCAACGGAACCGTCTTCCCGGTCTCGGGCCCCGGCCTGGTCGAAATGGACCGCACTGAATACGCTGCTCTGAAGGAGATCGTCAGGAACAAGGGCGACCTCGGCAAGTCGCAGGCGCTGCAGCGCGACCCCAAGTTCGTCAACAACCCCGAGAAGGTGGCGAAGGCGAAGCAGGTCTACGACGGGACGTACAAGTGATCGCGAATCTCTTCACCGTGCGGGAGCTTGAGCCCGCGATCCTGCGGACGGCACTCGCGGATCTGCTGGGAGTGGCGGAGGGAGAGGTCGACGCGGCGGACAGGGACGGGGACCAGGAGGTGCGGCGCTGGGACGCGCCCGTCCTGTGCACCTACCGCGTACTGCCCCTCGGTGACCTGGCACTGGAGCTCGACCTCCATGTCGAGGACGGCGCCACGGGTGCCCTCACCGAGGGAGATCTCGCCCACGGGCTCGCAGTCCGTACGGCGACGTCCGTCCTCCGTCCTGCGGGGGACCTCGGCCTGGACAGCGCCTACTGGATCGCGGTGCCGGACGGACGTGCCGTGCGATGCCGGCTGGAGACGATCGACTCCGACGAAGACACGACCTATCGAGTCGACGCCGTGGAAGAACAGGTACCCGATCTTCCGCGTGCCAAGGTGGAGAACCTCCCCGAAGTGCTCGACCACGAGCCCATCGCGACCCCCGTCTCCGATGCGTTTCTGGCCACCCTGCCGACGGGGACGACGGCGAGTGTCGAAGGTCGCGTCCACTACGCCCTGCGTGTGTGGGAACGGCTCGTTCACCGGCTGACCACTGCGTGGCACCCCTCCGGGCGGTACCGGGAGGACCTTTTCCAGCGCGACCTCCAGGCTCGCGACGACCTTGAGCGGCTCATGACCGAAGTCGGGGTCGAGCACGCCGAGAACCTGCGCGCGACGCTCGCTCGGCTGGATGACGGGTTCCGGAACGGCACGGAGCCGGGCGACCACACCGACGCCGAACACTGGTGGCGGAACCGCAGGCCGAGGAGCGTGCCCTGGTGACCAGGCGGACCGATGCCGAGCCGGACCCGCCACACGGTGTACGGGACGACCGCGCGAGGCAAGGCAGCCGTGCACAGGAGCGCACCGGACCGGCGACCGGGGACCTCCTGCCGCCGGAGGAGCGATGACCCCTTGGAGCCGGACGGTGGAGGTCCTGCGGCAGCGGCATGTCACGGACGTCCTCGTCCCGGGCCGGATCGACCGGGAGGAGACGCTCTCCCGGTTCGTCCCGCAGCCGCTCGTCGTCTTCGTCGTCCTCGACGACGGGGCCCTGCGGCTCGAATCGGTCGGCGGCTACGGCCAGTTGGCGGTCCGGGTGGTGGACCGGGTCGGTCTCGGCGGCGTCGACCTCTACGCGGCCATCGAGGAGGAGGGGGACGAACTCGCCCTGGCCTCCCAGGGCGAGCAGCTCTTCGGCGACAGCTGGGACCGCCTGCGCTGCACGGCCGTCCGGCCCTTCACGGACCAGGACTCGAACCCGGAGGAGGGCGTGGTCAAGTGCCTCGCCCTCGAACTGGAGTCCCGCTACTGGCTGTTCTTCGACCCGACCTGGCCCTTCGGCATCAGGATCGGCAACGCCGAGGACATGCGCCGCTGGGAGTCGGAGTACGGCGAGTAGCCCGACCGCCGCACCCGCGACGCCCGCCAATACCCCCCGGCTACTCCGTCTCCACCGTGACCTGGACCCCCGCCCGCACCCCCCACCCCGCCATGGCCCCCGCCTCCGCCTCCAGCACATGCCGGGAGCGCAGGCGGGGCAGGCCCAGGCGGCCCGGTTTCATCGTGTGGACGGCGACGACCTCCAACTTCCGGTTCAGATAGGCCACATCGATCGGGAAGCGCATCCGGAACGTGTGCACACTGCTCGCCGGCGAGAGCAGCATCGCCCCGTCGATCCCGTCCCGGCCGAGCAGGCCCTTCGTCCTGGCCCGGTAGGAGGTCGCGAGTTCCAGCGGCACGGTGACCGCGCCCGCGGCCCCCCGCACGATCAGCTTTCCCCGCCCGTCACGCCAACGTCGTCCCATACCGAGTCACCCTCCCGCGCCACTTCGGATCCGTCCGGTGCCGACCGACCGTATCCACCCCCGACTGGGCCCCACATGGGCCCACGGACCCATGCCCCGCCCGCCGCCACCTGGATATCGTCCCCGTGTGCGCCTGATGCTGATCGTCGTGGGTGCCCTCTGGGGCGCGTGCTCGGGCCTGCTGCTGCCCCGCGCCGCCCACCGTCTCTCCGTCGACGCCGAGGACCCCTGGAAGGAACGGTGTCCGGGCGGCCATCCGATCGAGGGCCCGTTCGCCGGCTGGCTGGGCCGCGCCCGCTGCTCCGGCGCCGACGACACGCACCGCTGCGGGTCCTACGGCCCGAGCACCCCCGCCGTGGCCACCACGACCGCCCTCGTCTGCGCGATCCTGGCCGCGGCCACCGGGCCGCGCCCCGAACTCGGCGTCTGGCTGCTCGCCGCACCCGTCGCCGTGCTGCTCGCGCTCGTGGACCGCCGGGTGCACCGCCTCCCCGACGTCCTCACCCTCCCGCTCGCCGCCGCGACCCTCGCGCTCCTCGGCGTCGCGGCCCTGCTGCCCGCCGACGCCGGTTCCTGGCCCACCGCCCTGCTCGGCGGACTCGCCCTCGGCGCCGGGTACTTGGTGCTGTATCTCATCAACCCGGCCGGCATGGGCTTCGGCGACGTGAAGCTCGCCCTCGCCCTCGGCACGGCCCTCGGCTGGTACGGCTGGCCGGTGCTCGTCACGGGCGCCTTCGCGGGGGTGCTGTACGGCGCGGTGTACGGCCTCGGCATGGTCGTGCTGCGCCGGGCGGGCCGTAAGACGGCGATTCCGCTGGGGCCGTTCATGCTGGGCGGCG
Organism: Streptomyces sp. NPDC091280; assembly: GCF_044768565.1. Lineage (NCBI taxonomy): Bacteria > Bacillati > Actinomycetota > Actinomycetes > Kitasatosporales > Streptomycetaceae > Streptomyces > Streptomyces sp. NPDC091280. Next base: position 468,980 of record NZ_JBIVUZ010000001.1, on the reverse strand, counting down.
CGTTCACTGCCTTGGTGCTGGGAGCGTTCGCGGTGGCGTGAGACGGTGGTGGACCCGGGACCCGGGACCCGGGACCCGGGAACCGGGACCGGGACCGGGGGCGAGGGGCCAGGGGCCAGGGGCCTGCGGCGGACGAGACGGACGAGGTGGCGTACCCGTGCGGAAGATCTCCTACATGATGTCCGTGTCCCTCGACGGTTTCCTGGAGGGCCCCGACCGGGACATCGGCTGGCATCTGGTCGACGACGAACTCCACCAGCACATGAACGACACCCTCAGGCCCATGGGCGCCTTCGTCGACGGCCGGGTCACCCACGAACTGATGGCCTCCTACTGGCCCACCGCCGACGCCGACCCGGACGCCTCCCCGGTCGTCGCCGAGTTCGCCGCCATCTGGCGGGACAAGCCGAAGACCGTGTACTCGCGGACCCTGCCCGCCGGTCCCGCCGAGTGGCACACGACCGTCGTGCCCGAGGTCGTCCCCGAGGAGGTGCGCGCCCTCCAGGAAGAGCCCGGCGGCGATCTCTGCCTCGGCGGCGCGGACCTCGCCGCCACCTTCTTCCGGCTCGGCCTCGTGGACGAGATCAAGGTGTACACCCACCCGGTCCTCATCGGCCGGGGCAGACGGATGTTCCCCGACACGGACACCCGCACCGCGCTCCGCCTCGCGGAGAACCACACGTTCGGCAACGGGGTCGTGCTGACCCGCTACGAGCGGACCGCCCCGTGAACCCGGTGTGCGCGGTGCTCCCACCGGACAGGAAGAACCCATGACTGGACTCGGCGCGGTGTTCCGGCCCCAACTGCCCCCCGAACGACTGCGGGCGGTGGTCGAACTCGCCGACGCCTCGGGGCTCGAAGAGCTCTGGCTCTGGGAGGACTGCTTCCGCGAGGGCGGGATCTCGGCCGCCGCCGCGGCGCTCGCCTGGAGCGAACGGGTGCGGATCGGGGTCGGACTGCTCCCGGTCCCGCTGCGGAACGTCGCGATCACCGCGATGGAGGCCGCCACGCTGTACCGGCTGTTCCCCGGCCGCCCGATCCTCGCGGTCGGACACGGCGTCCAGGACTGGATGGGCCAGGTCGGCGCACGCGCCGAGTCCCCGGTGACCTTGCTGCGCGAGCATCTGGACGCGCTGCGCGCCCTGTTGAGAGGTGAGCGGCTCACGACCCGGGGGCGCTACGTCGCACTCGACGACGTCGGCCTCGACTGGCCGCCCGCCGGACCCGTCGACATCCTGGCCGGCGCCGGCGGCCCCCGCACCCTGCGCCTCTCCGGCGCCGCCGCCGACGGTACGGTCCTCACCGCGTCCACCGCACCGGAGGGCGTCCGGCGGGCCCGCCGGCTCATCGACGAGGGACGGGAGTCGGCCGGCCGTACCGATGCCCACCAAGTTGTCGTCTATCTCCTGACCGCCACCGGGCCCGATGGCGCCGCCCGTCTCCGTGCCGAACTCGCCGAGGAGGGGCTGGAGTCGGTCCCCGACCTCGGTGTCGCGGGCGACGCGGACGCCGTGGCGGAGGCCGTGCGGCGCCTCGTCGAGGCCGGCGCCGACACCGTCGTCCTCCAGCCCACGGGTGACGAACCCGACCCGGAGGCCTTCGTGCGCTTCGCGGCGGAGGAGGTCAGGGCGCTCGTCCCCTGAACCGCCCGGCCGTGCTCGGGAAATCGGCAGCGCCCACGGACGGCGCCCTGCGACCATCGCCCCATGGGCAACAGCAGGAGCTTCGAGGATCTCGTCGCCGAAGGGGCCGCCGTACCCACCGAGGGCTGGGACTTCTCCTGGTTCGAGGGGCGGGCCACCGAGGCACGTCCGTCGTGGGGATACGCCCGCACCGCCGGGGACCGCCTCACCTGGGCGAACACCGTCCTGGACGTGCAGACCGGGGGAGGGGAGGTCCTCGACTTCGCGCTGAGCCGGGCCGCCGCCCAGCCGCCGATGCTGGTCGCCGCCACCGAGAGCTGGCCGCCGAACGTCGCCAGGGCCACCGCCTTGCTCCGCTCGCGCGGAGTCGTGGTGGTCGCGGTGGCGGAGGGGGCTCGACTGCCGTTCGCGGACGCCGCGTTCGATCTCGTGCTGAGCCGCCATCCGGTCCGCGCCGACTGGCCGGAGATCGTCCGCGTGCTGCGCCCCGGTGGCACCTACTTCGCCCAACACGTGGGCCCGCGCAGCGGGTTCGAGCTCGTCGAGCACTTCCTCGGCCCGCAGCCGGATGACGTGAGCGGTGCCCGTGACCCCGAGCGGGAGCGGGCCGAGGCGGAGGCCGCGGGGCTGGAGACGATCGACCTGCGGGCGGAGCGGCTGCGCATGGAGTTCCACGACATCGGGGCCGTCGTGCACTTCCTGCGCAAGGTGATCTGGCTGGTACCGGACTTCACGGTCGAGGCCTACGAGCCCCAACTCCGTTCCCTGCACGAGCGGATCGAGACGACGGGCCCGTTCGTGGCGCACAGCTCCCGGCACCTCTTCGACCTGCGCAAGCCGCTCGGGTGACGGCCGGCGCGGGTCAGGCATGCGGTCCGGTGGTCACCGTGCCGATCACCAACTCCGGGCGCGCCTGAAGCACTTCGCCCACCCGCTCCACCCGCTCGCCCAACTCCCGCTCCTGCCGCGGCGTCAGCCCTCCCAGCGGCTCCACGGTGACGGTGGTCCGCCGTCCCCGCCTGCGCTGGTGCCAGACCCCGGCCACCACCCCGTCGACCAGCAGCACGGGATGGTTGCCGGCCTGCCCGCCCGCCAGCGCCCGCCGGTACGCGGCCCCCGGGAACAGCGTCTCGCGGGGCTGCGCGGCGATGACGTAGGCGTCGAAGTAGGGCAGGAGGCGCACGCCCCGGACCGGTTCGCCCGGGAAGGCGGTGTCGCCCGCGGCCACCCAGGCGGGTGTGCCCGCGAAGTCGACCTCCTCGATCTCGCCCCCGGCGGCGCAGGTCCCGAAGAGCGTCGTCGCCCAACTCGTGGGCGCCGCGAGCCATTTGGCGAAATCCGGTGGGGTCGCCGGGCCGTAGGCGCGCAGATAGCGGTGGACGAGGGCGCGCAGGGCCTCGGCGGCGGGGAGCGGGGTGAAGCGGGACGGGCGGGTGTAGGTGACTTTGCGGCCGCGGCCGGGGCCGAAGCACAGGTCGCCGGACTGGCCGGCCCGGTGCAGGACCTGGCGCCAGCGCGGCCACAGCTCCTGGAAGGCCGGCATCACCCTGTCCCCGGCCCATGCGCCGGTGCGGGCGACGACCGCCGCGTCGAGTTCGTCGATGGTCAGCGTCCTGCCGTCGAGGGCGTCGGCGACGGCCGCGAGCACCTCGGTGGTCTGCGTGTCGGTGAGCCGGATGCCGGGGGCGAACCGGCCCGTGCCCGGGATCGCGGTCAACGCGGAGCTCCACAGCGGGAGTTCGCGCGCGGGCAGCAGATGGACGGTTCCGCGCGGGCCATGGGTCCTGACGAGGGTGGCGGCCGAGCCGTCGGCCTGCCACAACGCCTCACGGACATCCGCCCGGGTCCGCCCGGCCGTCCGTACGCCCACCGACAGCTCGGCCGCCGACAGGACCTGCGCGTGGGCGGCGGGCATCGCCGCCACCACGTCGGCGACCGGGGTGCCGGTCCCGGCCGGGGTGTCCAGGAACTGCCGTCCGAGGCGGCGCGCACTCGCCCGGTCCCAGGTGATCCGCACGGTCATGCCGCGACCGTAGGGCCGAAGTAGGTCACCGGATGTCCTCCACACCTGCACGCGGTTTCCACATCGTTATGGGGATCGGCTCGCGTCCCGGCCGTCTCCTCACGTAAGTTCGGACCAAGGTAATTCGCGTGAGCAAAGCTGCGCGGTCGGCACCGCGCGGTGGAGGGGGCCGCGCGGTGCCCTGCCCCGTCAAGCGCACGTTCGCCGCCGGGGTCACCCCTGAGAGCGACATGCCGGGGGATGGCGGAAAACCCGCGGGTTCCGCTCGTAATCCGCTGTGAACCGGCCATGATCAGGGCCGGAATCGGGACCTCCGTACCCCTCGACGCGTTGTCGGCCGACTTCGGAGAGTAGTTGTGGCACGCCGATGCACGCAGCATCACTTACGAAGGGTTATGGTGGAAACCCCCCCTCGGGCCGGTCCGTATCCCCCCCACGGACCGGCCCGATTTTTTGTGCCCGCACACCGGCCGGCGCCGAGACCGACCTTCGTGCCGAACCGGGATGAGCCCAGACACCCCTTGGGGGAACCGGGCTCCGGCGGGGGTAGGCTTCGACGCCGGGGACTGCCATCCACGGAGGGGCTGACAACACGTGAACGTGCGCGACACCCTGCGCCGCCTGCTGGTCAGGTTCTACGCACGCAGGGTGGGAGGCCATCTCGACCACGCACAGGTGCCCAAGCACGTCGGCGTCATCATGGACGGCAACCGGCGCTGGGCGAAGGCCGCGGGTTCCACCACGGTCCAGGGCCACCAGGCCGGCGGCGACAAGATCGAGGAGTTCCTCGGCTGGTGCAGCGAGACGGACGTCGAGGTCGTCACCCTGTGGCTGCTGTCGACGGACAACTTCGACCGCCCGCAGGAGGAACTCGGCCCGCTGCTCGGCATCATCGAGAACGTCGTCAGCTCCCTCGCCGCGGACGGCCGCTGGCGCGTCCACCACGTCGGCACCCTCGACCTGCTGCCGTCCGGGATGCAGTCCGTCCTCAAGGAGGCGGAGGAGTCCACCGCGCACATCGACGGGATACTGGTCAACGTCGCCATCGGCTACGGCGGCCGGCAGGAGATCGCCGACGCGGTCCGCTCGATGATCCTGGACGCGGCCGACAAGGGCACCTCGATGGAGGAGCTCGCCGAGCACGTGGACGTCGACCTCATCGGCCGACACCTCTACACGGGCGATCAGCCCGACCCCGATCTGGTGATCCGCACCAGCGGCGAGCAGCGGCTGTCCGGATTCATGCTCTGGCAGACGGCCCACTCCGAGTACTACTTCTGTGAAGTCTTCTGGCCCGCGTTCCGCAAGGTCGACTTCCTGCGCGCGATGCGCGACTACGCGGCGCGACACCGGCGTTACGGCGGATAACGGGCCGAGCCACCCGGAATACCCCCGCTGGGACGGAAGTAACAAAGAGTTCACCAGGGCGCCGTCATATGCCTTGGCATGGCGGCGCATGTTCGAGGGCATAAGCCAAGCAGGTCGACGCCCGAACCACGGGTGTCGGATCTCAGCGGGCGGCACGGGGCCGTCCGCCCGGGAGGCCCTTTGCACCAGCCCGACCGTGCGGTCAGTACGGACGAGACGGAGGGCCGGTCCTCGGCCCGCGCACTGCGGTCCGGACCGGTCCAGCTCCTCTCCGTCGCTCCCCGACCTCTTCCGAGGGGGTACGTCCTTCCGTGGTGACCAGCACAAAGCGCCGTATGCCTGACCGGCGCACCTATGTCCTCGACACCAGCGTTCTGCTGGCCGACCCCAACGCGCTGAACCGCTTCGACGAGCACGAGGTCGTGCTGCCGATCGTCGTGGTCACAGAGCTGGAGGCCAAGCGGCACCATCCCGAACTCGGCTACTTCGCCCGCCAGGCCCTGCGCCTGCTCGACGAGTTCCGGGTCCGGCACGGTCGCCTCGACGCCCCCATCCCGATCGGGGAACTCGGCGGCACCGTCAGGGTCGAGCTCAACCACTCGGACCCCAGCGTGCTGCCCAGCGGCTACCGCCTGGGGGACAACGACTCCCGCATCCTCGCGGTCGCCCGCAATCTGCAGGCCGAGGGGTACGACGTCACCGTCGTGTCGAAGGACCTTCCGCTCAGGATCAAGGCCTCCTCCGTAGGACTCCTCGCCGAGGAGTACCGCGCGGAACTGGCCATCACGGGCTCCTCCGGCTGGACCGGGATGTCCGAACTGACCCTGCCGGGCGAACAGGTGGACATCCTCTTCGAGGAGGGCCACGTCTTCGTCCCGGAAGTGGCCGACCTTCCCGTGCACACCGGACTGACCATCCAGTCCGAGCGCGGCAAGGCGCTGGGCCGGGTCACCGCCGACGGCAACGTCCGGCTGGTGCGCGGCGACCGGGAGGCCTTCGGCATCAAGGGCCGCAGCGCGGAGCAGCGCATCGCGCTGGATCTGCTGCTCGACCCGGACATCGGGATCCTGTCCATGGGAGGCCGGGCGGGCACCGGCAAGTCCGCGCTCGCGCTCTGCGCGGGCCTGGAGGCGGTCCTGGAGCGCCGCCAGCACAAGAAGGTCATGGTCTTCCGGCCGCTGTACGCGGTGGGCGGACAGGAGCTGGGCTATCTGCCCGGTTCCGAGGCCGACAAGATGGGCCCCTGGGCCCAGGCGGTCTTCGACACGCTGTCCGCGGTCACCAGCCGCGAGGTCATCGAGGAGGTCACCGCCCGCGGGATGCTGGAGGTCCTGCCGCTCACCCACATCCGCGGCCGTTCGCTGCACGACGCGTTCGTGATCGTGGACGAGGCGCAGTCCCTGGAGCGGAACGTCCTGCTGACCGTCCTGTCCCGGATCGGGGCCAACTCACGGGTGGTCCTCACCCACGACGTGGCCCAGCGGGACAACCTGAGGGTCGGCCGCTACGACGGTGTCGTCGCCGTGGTGGAGAAGCTGAAGGGCCACCCGCTCTTCGCGCATGTGACCCTCACGAGGTCCGAGAGGTCCCAGATCGCGGCGCTTGTGACCGAAATGCTGGAGGACGGCCAAATCTGAGGTAGTTGCAGGTAAGTTGGCGCCGTCCCGCGAAGCCGAAGAGCTTAGCGGGGCGGCGCTTCGGCGTGCTGCTGTTTCTCCAAATCCCCTGGGGCAAACGGGATGTGAGCTTTCACACGCAACTCGGAATTGCCACCCGGCGTCGGGTTACGGCAGAGTCTCACTCCTGTCAGGCCCCGCATACGACACACGTGTACCCCCAGCGGTATGCACCAACTTGAGCATCACAGCCAACTCCACATCGACGTCGTATGCCGCCCGCTTCTTCACGCGGCGCTCCCCGAGCGGGAGTTGCCCACCGGGCCCGTGCCTCCCGTGACCCCGTAGTTGGGAGGCCAGCGTTCAGGGGCACGATTGCGTCCGCCAGGGTCACCGAAGCGGACGATGCTGGAAGGAAACCGTGTGAGCCGGATTTCGGTCCGGGGATTCGCAGTGGCTTCGGCCACCGCGGTCACCGCCGTCGGAAGCGTCGTGGGCGTTGCCTCGGGCAGCGTCGCTCAGGCGCAGAACAATGACGCCGAGACGACGGCAGCCGACACCACGCTCCTGGCGGACATCCCCACGGGCCAGCAGGCCCAGGTGCAGACCGCCTCCTTGACGCAGCAGGCCGACGCCCAGGCGATCCAGGCCGACGCGAGCGCCAAGAAGGACGCCGAGGAGTCGGCCCGCCTGGCCGCCGCGAAGACCGCGGTCGCCAAGAAGGCCGCCGCCGAGAAGGCGGAGAAGGACGCGAAGGAGCGTGCCGAGGCGAAGTCCGCGGCGAGCCGTTCCTCCTCCAGCTTCCCCGTGCAGAGCTCGTACACGGTCGCGCAGATCCAGGCCATGGCGGCCCAGATGGTGCCCAGCGGGCAGTTCCAGTGCTTCAGCAACATCGTGTCGCACGAGTCCGGCTGGAACTACCACGCCGTCAACGCCTCCTCCGGCGCCTACGGTCTCTTCCAGGCACTGCCCGCCGGCAAGTACGCCTCCGCCGGCTCCGACTGGCAGACCAACCCCGCCACCCAGATCAAGTGGGGCCTCAACTACATGGACAGCCGCTACGGCAGCCCGTGCGAGGCCTGGTCGTTCTGGCAGGCGAACAGCTGGTACTAGTCGTACGCCCGGTCCCGGGCCGCTCAACCTCAGAAGGCCCCTCCCCGTCCTACGGGGAGGGGCCTTCGCCCTGTACGGTCGGACACGCAACGGCTCCAAGGGGGAGTGGGGTGGGGACAGACGGGGGAAGAGGGCGGATCATGTCGCGAGTGCCAGGGTGGCTCGGCCGGCTCGGCAACGGGCTGAGCGAGATGGGGGAGCGCTTGGACGAGCGCCGCGCCGAGGTGGCGAGGGAACACACCGACACAGGGCCCGAGCCGGCCGCCGCCGACCCCGAACCCCCGGAGCCCGTCCCGGTCCCCGTCACCATCGCCCGTGACCGCCCCGACCCCGCGCTCGCGGTGCCCTGGGGCGTACGGGTGGCCGCGGAGGCGGGCTGGCGGCTGCTGATCCTGGCCGGCACCGTCTGGGTGCTGATGCGCGTCATCAGCGCCGTGCAGCTGGTGGTCTTCGCCTTCGCCGCCGCCCTGCTCGTCACGGCGCTGCTCCAGCCGACCGTGGCCCGCCTGATCCGCTACGGCTTTCCGCGCGGGGTGGCCACCATGCTCACCGCGATCCTCGGCTTCGTCGTGATCGGGCTGATCGGCTGGTTCGTGACCTGGCAGGTCATGGCCAACATCGACAACCTCTCCGACCAGGTCCAGAACGGTGTCGACGATCTGCGCAACTGGCTCCTGAAGGGCCCGTTCCACGTCACCGAGAAGCAGATCAACCAGATCGCGAAGAACCTCCGCGAGGCGATCGGCGCCAACACCGACCAGATCACGTCGTTCGGCCTGGAGGGCGTCCAGGTCATCGTGGAAGCGCTGACCGGCATCCTGCTGGCGATCTTCTCGACCCTGTTCCTGCTCTACGACGGCCCGCGGATCTGGCAGTGGACGCTGAAGCTGGTGCCCGCGGCGGCCCGGCCGGCGATGGCGGGCGCGGGCCCCCGCGCCTGGCGCACGCTCACGGCCTACGTGCGGGGCACGGTGATAGTCGCCCTGATCGACGCCATCTGCATCGGCATCGGCATCTACTTCCTCGGTGTACCGATGGCCGTGCCGCTCGCCGTCTTCATCTTCCTGTTCTCGTTCATCCCGCTGGTGGGCGCGGTGGCCTCCGGCGCGCTGGCGGTCGTCGTCGCGCTGGTCACCCAGGGCGTCGTCACGGCGCTGTTCACCCTGGGGGTCGTGCTGGCCGTCCAGCAGATCGAGGGCCACATCCTCCAGCCCTTCATCCTGGGCCGGGCGGTGCGGGTGCACCCGCTCGCGGTGGTGCTGTCGGTCGCGGCGGGCGGGATGATCGCGGGGATCGGCGGAGCGGTGGTGGCGGTCCCGCTGGTCGCGGTCACGAACACGGTGGTGAGCTATCTGAAGGCGTACGCCCAGGGCACCGAGCCGGTCCCGCGGATGTCGCCGAAGCCGAGGGGGGCGACGGCGGTGTCGTCGACGCCCCCGGACGAGCCACCGCCGGACCGGGCCCCGTAAGCGAGTTGCCCCGCCACCCGCCCGTTCGGTGTCAGCCGAGGGGTTCCAGGACCGCCTCCGCCTCCAGCGTCACCGCCACCGCCTCGACCACGGCCGCAATCTTGAACGCCTCCTGGATCACGTCCCGTTCGACCCCCGCCTTGCGCAGCACCTGCTCGTGCGAGTCGAGACAGGTCCCGCACCCGTTGACCGCGGACACCGCGAACGACCACAACTCGAAGTCGGTCCTGTCGACCCCGGGGTTCGCGATCACGTTCATCCGCAGCCCCGCCCGCAGGGTGCCGTACTCGTGGTCCGAGAGCAGGTGCCGGGTCCGGTAGAAGACGTTGTTCATCGCCATGATCGCGGCGGCGGACCTGGCCGCGGTGTACGCCTCAGGCGAGAGCCGGGCCTTCGCCTCAGGCGCCAACTCCCGCAGTACGAGCGGCGACCGGGCGGCGATGGCGGTCGCGAGGACCGTGCCCCACAACTGCTGGGCCGGCAGGTCGGAGTTGCCGACGACCGAACCGAGGTTGAGCTTCAGGTCCTTGGCGTAGGCCGGTATGGCGGACTTCAGCGCCTCCAGTGACATCCCGGGTCACTCCCCGGCGAGCAGCGCGCCCGCGTCCAGCGTGGCGTCGCCCTTGGTCCAGTTGCACGGGCAGAGCTCGTCCGTCTGGAGCGCGTCGAGCACCCGCAGGACCTCCTTGGGGTTACGGCCGACCGAGCCCGCGGTCACCATGGAGAACTGGATCTCGTTGTTCTGGTCCACGATGAACACCGCGCGCTTGGCGAAGCCGTCCTCGTCCTCGATGCCGAGGTCCCGCATCAGCTCGTGCCGGGAGTCGGCGAGCATCGGGAACGGCAGGTCGCGCAGGTCGTCGTGGTCCTTGCGCCAGGCGTGGTGGACGTACTCGGAGTCGCCGGAGAAGCCGAGCACCTGGGCGTCCCGGTCGGCGAACTCGTCGTTCAGCTTCCCGAACGCGGCGATCTCGGTGGGGCACACGAAGGTGAAGTCCTTGGGCCACGCGAAGACCACTTTCCAACCCCCGTAGGTCTTGTGGGTGATCCGCTCGAACTCCCTGCCCTTCTCCAGCGAGACGCAGGCGGTCAGATCGAACGACGGGAACTTGTCACCGACAGTGAGCACGGGCTCTCCTTGCAGCGGAAAGCACCCAAGCGGAATGGATGCTTCTCGTGGGTTGGTCGGCCCCGATCCTGGCACAACGTGCATTGATTGTGGAAATAGTTACACTGGGGCGTGTTGATCGGAGGTCGTTATCAGTGACCGTCAGTAGTACGAGTAAGAGACGCCAGCCCAGCCTGGCCCAGTTGCGCGCCTTCTCCGCGGTCGCCGAACACCTCCACTTCCGCGACGCCGCCGCCGCGATCGGCATGAGCCAGCCCGCCCTGTCCGGCGCCGTGGCCGCCCTGGAGGAGACCCTCGGCGTCACGCTGCTGGAGCGCACCACCCGCAAGGTGCTCCTCTCGCCCGCCGGCGAGCGGCTCGCCGTACGGGCCAAGGCGGTGCTGGACGAGGTCGGGGCGCTGCTGGCCGAGGCGGAGGCCGTGCGGGCCCCCTTCACCGGGGCGCTGCGCCTCGGGGTCATCCCGACCGTCGCGCCCTATCTGCTGCCGACCGTGCTGCGGCTGGTGCACGACCGGTACCCGGACCTCGACCTCCAGGTGCACGAGGAGCAGACCGCGAACCTGCTCGACGGACTGACCACAGGACGGCTCGACCTGCTGCTGCTCGCGGTGCCCCTCGGAGTCCCCGGAGTGGTCGAACTCCCGCTGTTCGACGAGGACTTCGTGCTCGTCACACCGCTCGGCCATCCGCTCGGCGGACGCAGCGGCATCCCGCGCGAGGCGCTGCGCGAGCTGAACCTGCTGCTGCTGGACGAGGGACACTGCCTGCGCGACCAGGCGCTCGACATCTGCCGGGAGGCGGGCCGGGCCGACGCTCCCGTGACGACCACCGCGGCCGGGCTCGCCACACTGGTGCAGCTGGTGGCCGGCGGGCTCGGGGTCACCCTGCTGCCGCGCACCGCCGTCCGGGTCGAGACGGCCCGCAGCGACCGGCTCCTCACCGGCTACTTCACCGAGCCCGCCCCGACCCGCCGGATCGCCCTCGCGATGCGCACCGGAGCCGCCCGCCGCGCCGAGTACCAGGAGCTGGCCGCCGCCCTCCGCGAGGCCCTGCGACCGCTGCCCGTAAGGGTGTTGGGCACCGGCAACTGACCCGCCCCCGTTCGGTCAAATGCGCGCCGCGCAAAGGAAATCGAACGGCGAGAATTCTCAACTTCCGTCACCCGCAGGCAGCTGGGAAGAACCCGTCCGGAATATCCGCCCGGACTGATACACCTTCACCCCTCAGCGCTACACGTCAGGTGCGTGTACGAAATGCCAAGGGGAGTGATGTCGGGCATTCGGGATTCCCTCGGCCGGGTCGGTCACGACCTGCTCGCGGCGGCTCTCTCGGCCTGTGGGCGCGAGGAGTTCACCGGGGGGCTGCGGGTGTCCGGCAGACCCGGCGGGATCTTCCATCTGCGCGGCGGGCTCGTCATCGCGGTGGAGAGCCCCGGCGCCCCCGGCCCGGAGGCACTGCTGCTGCGCTCCGGCCGGGTCAGCGGAGATCAATGGGCCGAACTGGTAAGGGAGTCGGGCGGCTCGCGCTGGCCGGTGGCCGGACTGATCGCCCACGGCTACGCGGGCGCCGCCCAGTTGCGGATCGTCTGTGTGCTGGCCCTGCACGACGCGGCCTTCGCGGTCGTCGCCGGAGACGTCGACCACTGCGAACGCGCCCCAGGCATCAGGCCGTTGGCCCCGGTCGGCATCGGCGAACCCCCGATGAGGCTGCTCCAGGACGGGGAACGCAGACTCGCCGCGATAGCCGCCCTGCCGTATCCCGTACGGCCCGACCGGGAACGCCCCCGGGCCCCGGCGAGCCTGCCCGACGAGGCCGGACTCGGCATGCTGCAACGGGAGTTGCTCACCCATGTCGACGGCCGCCGGACCGCCCGCGATCTCGCCTTCCGCACCGGGCGCGGGGTCTACCCGGTCACCACCGAGGTCGCGCGGATGCTCGCCGAAGGACTCCTGGAGTGCTTCGACACCCCGGTGCCGATCCCGGTCCGGGTGCCGCCCGAGGCCCCCGTCCTGCGCCGTCGTGAACCGGCGCCCGCGCCACCGCAGTTCACCGTGCCCGCTGTGCCCACCGCGCCCAGCGCGCTGCCCCGGCGGAATCCGGGGGCCAGCGGCATCACCGAATCTCTCGTCCCCGAAAAGAACGGGGCGGGCTGGAAAGGGTTCTTCCGCCTGCGGAACGGAACCTCGAAATGACTCCGACGACCATATGCGATCAGTTTCAGGGGAGTTGAGTAAGTGGATCACGAAGCCCTCACATTGGAAATGCGCACCCTGCGGGAACAGGTGACCGGCATCACCGACACCGCGGTCACGGCGGCCGACGGACTGCTCATCGCGGCCGACACCGCCGACACGATCGACCCGGAGGCCCTCGCCGCGCTCGCCGCGGCCGGCCTGGGCCTGGCCCGGCGCACCGCCGAGGCCACCGACCGCGGCACATTGCGCCAGACGGTGACGTACGGCAGTCACGGCTGCGCCGCGACCTACGCCGTCGGCGACACCGCGCTGATGGTGGTGCTCGGCGACGAGGGGATGGACGTGGACCGGCTGCATCTGGCGGCCCGGCCGACGCTCGACCGGATCGAGTCGATCCTCACCGAGAAGGCATCAGAAGGAGTGTGAAGGGATGGCGACGAAACGCATGACGTCAGGTTTCTCCGACCAGGTGATGGGCCTGGTCAAAACGCTCCGGACCGACGCCCCGGACTGTGTGGCCTCGGGCGTGGTCGACATGGCCACCGGCATGCTGCTGTCGTACGAGACGGTGGACAACCACCCGCCAGAGGTCCTCGACCTGCTGGCGGGTGCGACCCTCGACCTGTTCCAGGGCCGGACGGTCGTGATGATCGAGGACGTCTTCAAGGAGCGTCGCGGGATCACCAGTGACCACCACTTCTTCCAGGAGATCCTGGTCAACAGCGAGAACCTGACCCACCTGTTCGTGCGGATGACCGAGCAACAGGACGTCGTCGCCGTGGTGGTCTGCCGCAAGTCGGTGAACGTGGGCATGCTCTTCGCCCAGGTCCGCCGGGTGGTGCGGGAGTACGGACTCTGACCTGACGACGGGCGGACGGCTGCGGGCGGGCCCTACTCCGTGCGCAGCCCGTCCGGCCGCATCATCCGCAGCAGCGGCGGCAGGCTCAGCAGCGTCACCGCCAGGACGACCGCCGCGCCGATGCCGGTCATCATCAGCACGCTCGTCCAGTCGACGACCACCGTCGAGGCCGTCATCTTCAGCAGCACCGCGCCCAGGGTCAGCCCCACCGCCGAGGCCAGCGCGAGGCCCAGGCCGATCGGGATCGCCGTCTGCCACAGCACCGACAGGCTCAGGGTGCGCCGCCGGGTGCCGAAGGCGACCAGCGCCGACAGCAGCTTCCTGCGCTCCCGCAACTGCTCCAGCTGTGAGACCAGCAGGCTGGCCCCGATGAGGACGAGCACACAGGTGGCGCCGACCAGCAGCCCGGTACGGATGGACCGGAGCTGCTGCGACTGCCGGGTGGTCGTCAGGGTGTACACGTCGGCCAGCGGATCGAGCCGCGCGGCCGTGTTGCGGACCCGGTCGGTCGCGTCCGTGACCGCGGGGTCGAGCGACACGAACGCCTTCTGGTTCAGGCCCTTCGTCGCGTTCGCGGGCAGTGCGCCCGAGGTGATCAGCAGACCGCCCCGCGCGTAACCGGTCGGGTCCTCGCGGGACATGGCCGTCCTGAAGCCCGCGGGTACCTTCCAGGGCACCGTGTGCGAGATGCTCGGCGAGCCGTCGTAGTGCGGGTCGAAGTACAGGGTGCCGCCCGCCTTGGCGAGTCGCTTCGTGTCGCCGGCGTAGTCGCCGCCGAGGATCCGGAACATGTCGCCGTCCGCGCAGGACGTCAGCCGGGCCACCTCGCGCAGTTCGGCGCAGCTGCCCACGGCCACCTCGATCTCGGTCTGCGGGTTCCTCGCCCGGTCGCCGAGCGAGGTGAACGAGACGACCGACGCCCGGCGCACGCCCTCGGTCCCCTTGAACTGCCGCTCTGCCTCCGAGAGTTGGACCCCGCTGTTCACGGTGATCTCCATCTGGGCCCGGTCCACGTCGTTGCCGGTGCGCTTCGTGTAGTCGCCCTCGATGCCGGCGAACAGCATCTGGAGCGCGACCGCCCCGGCCACCGCGACCGCGATGCCGTTGACCATGCGGGCGGCCGTACCGCTGCTCAACTGGAGCCTGCGGACGGCGAGTTGCCAGGACACCGAGCCGGAGTTCAGCCGGGCCACGGTGGCTTCGACGACCCAGGGCAGCAGGGCGGTGATGCCGACGAGCAGCAGGACCGTGCCGCCGATCACCAGCCACTGGTTGAAGTTCCCGTTGGAGTTGCCCTGGCCGATCATCGGGTAGAGCATCCCCAGTCCGACCAGCGGCAGCAGCAGCCGCCACCACAGCCGGCGTCGCGGCGGCCTCGCCTTGCGGACCACGCCGAGCGGTTCGATGACCACCCCGCGCAGCGCGAGCAGCGTCACCAGGACGGCCGCGGCCGGCACGGCGACGGCGACCAGCAGGACGAGCGCGGGCGACGGGTTGAGGTCGCTGGGGAACACGCTGATGTCCCGCACCTCCAGCCGGGTCGCCAACTCCCGTCCCAGCAGGAAGAACCCGGTGCCGAGGACCAGCCCGAGGAGCGCCCCCGCGAGCGCCTCGCCGCCGGCGATCCGGCGCGCCATCCGCCCGTCCGCGCCGACCAGCCGCAGGGCCGCGAGCCGCCGGTCGCGGCGCTCGCCGCCGAAGCGCACGGCCGCCGCGATGAACACGCCGACCGGCAGCAGCAGCACGATGAAGACGATCAGGACCAGCAGGAGCAGGATCGGGTCGAGCTTGTCCGGCTGGGAGTTCGGGGAGGGTCCGAAGTAGTCGATCCGCTCGACGGAACCGCCCGCCTGCTGTTGGAGCAGGTCCTTCCCGCCCGCGTAGTAGGCGAGTTCGGCGGGTCCGACGAGGCCGGCGTGCGCGATGGTGCCGGTGATCCGGTAGGGCAGCCGCTCCCGCAGCAGCTTCCCGGAGCCGGACTTGAGGAGCCTGTCCAGCGCGGGCGAGACGACCATCTCACCGAGCGCGGGCAGCTTCGCGACTCCCGGCGGCAGCGGTGCCTTCGCGCCCTCCGGCTCCAGCAGCCGGCCGCGCACGTCCTTGTCGCGGAACGTCGTGCTCGTGTCGGCTATGACGAGGGTGTTGTCCGCCTTCGGCAGGATCTTCCCGCTGTAGGTGAAGTCCTCCCGGGCGCTGCTGCGTTGGCTGCGGTCGGCCAACGCGTTCGGCAGGGCGGTGGCGAGCAGCAGCAGCGCCACCCCGAGCCCGACCCCGACGGCCGTCAGCAGGGCCCGGACCCAGCCCTCACGCCCGCCGCCGACGGCGAACCGCACCCCCATGGCCAGATCTGCGGCCCACTGACGCACGTTCATACGACCCGCTCCATGTCCCGGGACTTCCCGTCCCGTACGACGATCTCGCGGTCCGAGTAGGCGGCCACCCGGGCCTCGTGCGTGACCAGCACGACGGCCGCGTTGGTGGACCGGGCCGCCTCGGTGAGCAGTTCCATCACGCGCTCGCCGTTGAGCGAGTCGAGCGCGCCGGTCGGCTCGTCGGCGAACAGCACCCGCGGGTCGGTGACCAGCGAGCGGGCGACGGCGACCCGCTGCCCCTGTCCGCCGGAGACCTCACCGGGCCGCTTCTTGGCGAGGTCGTCGACCTCCAGCCGTTGCATCCAGGTGAGGGCGGCGCGTTCGGCCTCCTTGCGGTGGGTGCCGTTGAGCCGCAGTGGCAGCGCGACGTTCTCGACGCAGGTCAGCTCGGGCACCAACTGGCCGAACTGGAACACGAACCCGAACTCGGAGCGGCGCAGCGCGCTGCGCTGGGCGTCGCTCATGGTCGCCATCTCCTGCCCGTCGTAGATGATCGAGCCCGAGTCGGGCGGCACGATCCCGGCGAGGCAGTGCAGCAGCGTCGACTTCCCGGACCCGGAGGGGCCCATCACGGCGACCACCTCACCGGGGTGGATGGAGAACTCGGCGCCGTCGAGCGCGGTCGTCGGGCCGTAGGCCTTGCGCAGCTCCTGGGCCGCGAGCAGGGAACCGGCGGGATGTGTCGTCACTTGGCCACCACCTCGGCGAGCTTGTCGAGGCGCGCGGCGGTGAGTTCGAGCCACCGCAGGTCGGCCTCCAGATGGAAGAGGGCGTGGTCGCAGATCAACTGGTCCGCGAGATCGCCCTTGCGCTTGCGGTCGGTGAGGATCCGCATGCCGCGCAGATGCTCGGAGCGCTGCACGTCGAGGATCTCGCCCGCGTTGCGGTGCGTCAGCAGCGCGAGGACGACCTTGGTGTAGAGGGTCGACTGGAGGTACGGCTCGGGCTTCTCGGGTGTCGCGAGCCACTGCTGTACGTCGGTGATCCCGGCGTCGGTGATCGCGTACCGCTTGCGCTCGGGACCGCCGCCGGCCTCGATGCCGTCGACCTCGACGAGGCCGTTCTTCAGCAGGCGGGACATCGTCGAGTAGACCTGGCCGTAGTGCAGCGGCCGGTCGTGACCGAACTTGTCGTCGAAGGCCCGCTTCAGGTCGTAACCGTGGCACGGGCCGGACTCAAGGAGCCCCAGAAGGGTGTGACCGATGGACATGCGGAGCACTCTACACACGGCGTATACGCGGTGTGTATACGCACGGTGCACAGCTCATGGCGGCGGGTACGGCCCCGCAGGTGGCGGCCGATTGTCACGGTTCTGTCACTGGGGCGACCGGGGCGGCCGGCCGCGGCGCGGCAGCGGCCCGGTCTCGCCGGGCAGCCGCCCCGCCTCCGCGAGGGCGCGGCGCAGCAGGAACTCGATCTGCGCGTTGGCGGACCGCAGTTCGTCCCCGGCCCACCGGGCGACGGCCTCGTACACGGCGGGGTCCAGCCGCAGCAGGACCTGCTTGCGCTCCTGCTGCGGCCGGCGCTTCGCCCCTGCGGGCTCGGACGGGTCCGTCACTGGTGCAGGGTCCCCGTGTTCAGCACGGGCTGCGGCGACCGGTCCCCGCACAGCACCACCAGCAGGTTGGACACCATCGCCGCCTTCCGCTCCGGGTCCAGCTCCACGATGTCCCGCTCGGTGATCCGGGCCAGCGCCGCCTCGACCATGCCCACCGCGCCGTCCACGATCTGCCGCCGGGCCGCCACGACCGCCCCGGCCTGCTGCCGCTGGAGCATCGCCGAGGCGATCTCGGGCGCGTACGCGAGATGCGTGAAGCGCGACTCGATGATCTGGACGCCGGCCGACTCGACACGCGCGCTCAGTTCGAGGACCAGCTTCTCGGTGATCTCCTCGGCGTTGCCGCGCAGCGAGAGCGCGCCCTCGTCGTGGGCGTCGTAGGGGTACTCGATGGCGATGTGCCGGACGGCCGCCTCGGTCTGGATGGCGACGAAGTCGCTGTAGTCGTCCACCTCGAAGGTGGCCTGCGCGGTGTCGCGGACCTTCCACACCATGACCGCGGCCAGCTCGATCGGGTTGCCGTAGGCGTCGTTGACCTTGAGGACCGCGGTCTCGTGGTTGCGGACGCGGGTGGAGATCTTCGTCCGAGAGGTGAACGGGTTCACCCAGCGCAGCCCGTCCTGCCGGATCGTCCCCCGGTACCGCCCGAAGAGCTGCACGACCCGTGCCTCGCCCGGGGCCACCGTGTTCAGTCCGCGCATCGCGATGACCGCCGCCAGGAAGACCAGGACGCCGCCGACGATCAGCGCGGCCTTTCCGCCGGGCGCGGTGACCGCGGCGGCGCCGGCGAACAGCGCGACGGCGAGCAGCAGTCCGGCCAGTCCGAGCGCCAGCGCCAGCGCGCCGCCGATGCTGTGCGCGGCGAACTCGCGCACCCGCGGGGCGGGCATCTCGGGTACGTCCGCCGTGGGTGAGTCCGTGGCCATGTTTCCCCCATATCTCGGTCGAAGCAAAGTGATATCAGATTACCCCATGGCGGCAACCCTCGACCCGGTTCGCACGTCGGTTCCGTAGAGACGGGTGCTGATTCTCACGTCCGTAAAAGACAGGATCGGCAGACCTTTGTCACAACTGGCGGTGTTAGCTTTCTGAGCTGACTCGCAGAGACGACCGAGACGGAAGCGGAGCAGACGGACTCATGGGACGAGCGGAAGAGCGACGAGCGCGACAACGCGGTGGCCGCCGCGCTGCGCCCAAGACCCGCCGTTCGTCGGGAGCGGATGCCAAGAGCGGCAAGGACGGCCGGAGCTTCATACGCAGACTCTTCACCTGGAAGAAGATCCTCGGCACGTTCCTGGGCTTCTGCCTGCTGGGCATCGGCGCGTTCATCGTGCTCTACATGATGATCAGCATCCCCGCGGGCAACGCCGACGCGAAGCTCCAGAGCAACGTCTACAAATACAGCGACGGCTCGGTCATGACCCGTAGGGGAACGGTCAACCGCGAGAACGTGGACCTCTCACAGGTCCCGAAGGCCGTCCAGGAGACGTTCGTCGCCGCCGAGAACAAGACCTTCTACAAGGACGCGGGCGTCGACCTCAAGGGCACCGCGCGCGGCCTGCTCAACACGCTCTCCGGCAAGGGCGCGCAGGGCGGCTCCACGATCACCCAGCAGTACGTCAAGAACTACTACCTGACGCAGGACCAGACCGTCACGCGCAAGCTGAAGGAAATGGTCATCTCGCTCAAGCTGGACCGCGAGAAGTCGAAGGACTACATCCTCGCCGGGTACATCAACACCAGCTACTACGGCCGCGGCGCCTACGGCATCCAGGCCGCCGCGCAGGCCTACTACCGCGTCGACGCCAAGGACCTCACGGTCGAGCAGGGCGCCTATCTCGCCGCGCTGCTCCAGGCGCCGAACCAGTACGACTGGGCCATCGCGACCGACACGGGTAAGAAGTTGGTGCAGGCGCGCTGGAACTACGTGCTGGACAACATGGTCGGTCAGGACTGGCTGAGTTCCACCAAGCGCGCGGCCATGAAGTTCCCGGTCCCCAAGGCGCCCAGGGCCGAGGCCGGCATGGAGGGCCAGACCGGTTACATGGTGACCGCCGCCGACAGCGCGCTGGAGAAGCAGCTGATATCCAGCGGCCAGGCGTCCAACACCACGGAGGCCGAGGCGCTGGTCAACGCGGGCGGCTGGACGATCACGCTCAACATCGACAAGAAGAAGCAGACCCAGCTGGAGAAGGCCGTCAAGTCCCAGCTGACCAGCAAGCTCGACGCCAAGAAGCGCAAGGTGGACGGGAACGTCCAGCCGGGCGCGGTGTCCGTGGACCCGAAGACCGGTGCGGTCGTGGCGATGTACGGCGGCTCGGACTATCTGAAGCACTTCACGAACAACGCCACCCGCACCGACTACCAGCCCGCCTCCACCTTCAAGCCGGTGATCCTCGCCGCGGCCCTGGCCGACCAGGCCAAGACGCAGTCCGGCAAGACGATCACCACCGACACGCTCTACGACGGCACCAGCAAGCGCCCGGTCGTCGGCAGCGACATCGCCTTCGCCCCGGAGAACGAGGACGACCAGGACTACGGCAAGGTCACCGTCCAGACCGCGATGAACAAGTCGATCAACTCCGTCTTCGCGCAGCTCGGTGTCGACGTCGGCATGGACAAGGTGATGAAGACCGCCGAGCAGCTGGGCATGGACCCCGGCGACCTGAAGGCCGTACCGGCGCAGACCCTGGGCACCATGGGCGCGAGCCCGATGGAGATGGCCGGTGTCTACGCCACCTTCGACAACCACGGCCGGAAGGTCACCCCGGCGATCATCAAGTCGGTCGCGCACAACACGCGCACGGTCACCATGCCGAACCCGATCGGCGCCCAGGTCATCCCGCGCGAGGCCGCCGACACGGTGTCCTCGGTGCTGACCGGCGTGGTCGACGACGGTACGGCGAAGGTCTCGGTGGCCCAGAACAGCAAGCGCGACGGGCAGCAGGTCGCGGGCAAGACGGGTACGTCCGACAATAACAAGTCGGCCTGGTTCACGGGCTACACGCCCGACCTGGTGACCTCGGTGGGCCTGTTCGGCGAGCAGAAGGGCACCGGGGCCCAG
Source organism: Streptomyces sp. NPDC091280 (assembly GCF_044768565.1). Taxonomy (NCBI): domain Bacteria; kingdom Bacillati; phylum Actinomycetota; class Actinomycetes; order Kitasatosporales; family Streptomycetaceae; genus Streptomyces; species Streptomyces sp. NPDC091280. The sequence goes on along the minus strand of NZ_JBIVUZ010000001.1, from coordinate 448,571 downwards.
GTCCCGCTGACCGGCGCGACCGGTCTGATCACCGCGGGCGGCGGCCGGATCAACGGTGGCGGCTACCCGGCGCAGATCTGGGCGACGTACATGTTCGGAGTGACCAAGGCGAACAGCAAGTTCGACCTGGAGACCGACCAGGGCGCGGCCGTCGAGCCGGACTTCACGCCGACGACGACCCCGACGACCAGCGCGCCGGCGTCACCCACGACCAGTGCGCCCGCGTCCCCGACGACCAGTGCGCCCGCGTCACCCACGACCAGTGCGCCCGCGTCCCCGACGACCAGCGCGCCCGCGTCACCCACGACCAGTCCGCCCGCGACACCGACCGACAACAACACGGACAACCCGTTCGGGCAGCTCGACCAGTAGCGGGCCCGGACGGACACGAGGGCGCCCGGCAGTCCGCCGGGCGCCCTCGTCGTGTCGTCGGCCTAGTTCCGGTTCAGCTCGAACCAGACCACCTTTCCGGTGCTGAGCCGGGTCGCTCCCCAGCGGCGGGCCAGCTTGTTGACCAGGTAGAGGCCGCGCCCGCCCTCGTCCGTGGCCCGCGCCTGGCGCAGCCTGGGCAGCTGCGGCACGTCGTCGCCGACCTCGCAGCGCAGCACGTCGGTCCGCAGCAGCCGCAGCGTGACCGGCCGCGAGGCGTACCGCACCGCGTTCGTCACCACCTCGCTGACCAGCAGCTCGACGGAGTCGGTCAGGTCCTCCATGCCCCAGCGGGCCAGCGCCCGCCGGGCCAGCCTGCGGGCCTGACCGGGCGCCGAGTCCTCCGGGTCGAGGAACCAGTACGCCACGTCGCTCGGCGCGATCCCGTCGAAGCGGGCGGCGAGCAGCGCGATGTCGTCGTCCCGGTCACCCGGGCCGAGCATGTCGAGCACCTCGTCGCACAGGGCTTCCAGGGGCGGCGGGTGATCGGGTCCGGTGAGCTGCGCGACCGCGGCCAGCTTCTCGCGCAGCTGCTCTATCCCGGTCCACACGTCCCGCAGCCGCGACTCGACCAGCCCGTCCGTGTACAGCAGCAGGGTGGCCCCGGCGGGCGCGTCCAGCTCCACGGCCTCGAAGTCGACACCGCCGACCCCGATCGGGGCACCGGGCGGCACCCGCAGCACCTCGGCCCGGCCGCCCAGGTGCAGCAGCACGGGCGGCGGATGGCCCGCGTTGGCGATGGTGATGCGGTGCGAGACCGGGTCGTAGACCGCGTACAGGCAGGTCGCCATGCGGTCGGTGCCCAGGCGCTGGGCCTGTTCGTCGAGGTGGTGCAGGACCTCCTGCGGAGGCAGGTCCAGCCCGGCCAAGGTCTGCGCGGTGGTGCGGAGTTGGCCCATGATCGCGGCCGAGGTCATGGAGTGGCCCATGACGTCACCGACCACGAGGGCGACCCGGCTGCCGGGCAGCGGGATCGCGTCGTACCAGTCGCCGCCGACCCGGGCCGTCTCGGCGGCCGGGAGATAGCGGGAGGCCAGCCGGACGCCGGTGGGGCGCGGCAGGTTCTCCGGGAGCATGGTGCGCTGCAACTCGTCGGCGATGTACGCCTCGCGGCCGTAGAGCACCGCCTTGTCGATGCCCAGGGCGCTGTGCGTGGCCAGTTGGGCGGCCACCAGGAGGTCGTCCGCCTCGAAGGCCATGCGCTCCGAACTGCGCAGGAACAGCGCGGCGCCGATCACCCGGCGCCGGCCGCGCAACGGCGCGAGGATCGCGCGCTGGCCGGTGGGGACGATCAACTCGCCGTCCTCGCCGAGCAGTTCGGGCAGCGCGGCGCGCGCGGCCGGGGAGTCGGCGAACACCGGACGGACGCCCCGCAGCACTTCGTTCAGCGCGCCACCGGGCCTGACCTCGCACAACTCGGCGGTGACCGCGGACAGTTCGGACGGCTGCTCGGGCTGGAACGCGGGCAGGAAGCCGTTCTCCGTGTCCCGCTCCTCCGGGATCCGGTCGGTGCGGCGCAACCGCAGCACGACGGGACCCGTGGGCCGCTCGTCGCCCACCGGCAGCGGGTCGCGCAGATAGACCAGGATCGCGTCCGAGAAGGTCGGCACGGTCGCCCGGCACAGCCCCATCACGATCTCGTCCAGGTCGATGCCGCGGGCGATCCGCCGGGTCGCGGCGCCCACGAAGCGCAGCCGGTCCCCGTCCCGCCGCATGGGCATGGGACCGCCCGGGGGCAGCCCCTGTCCCGTACGGCGCTCCTTGGTCGCGGAGTCGGGGCCCGGCTGGGCCGGGATGCCCTCGGGCACGGGACGCGGGCGGTGGGCGTCGGGTTCGGCGGCCGAGGGCTGGGAGTGCTCGGAGCCACCTGCGGTGTCGGGCTTCACAGGGGTACCTGCCGGGTCCTTCCCCTTGGCGCGGGACATGCTCGTACCCGGTGGCGAGGACGGCTCACCGGTGCGTGCCTGAGCCGGTAAGGCCGGGGCACCGGACGGCCTGGGCGGCGGCGTCGAGGTACGCAGAAACGCCCCGCGGGGGTCCGTGGGGTCGGCGCCCTGCGGGCGCTCGAAGGAGGTGGGGTGCTCCGTCACGCGTGTCGAATCCGTCCGTCCGGGACCGCACGTGTCGCGTGCGGATCGTCCCGCCGAAATGCCGATACCCGGAATACGTGCCCCAGGAACGGAATTCCCGCGTGGTCAGAGGCTGTTCCTGTGCCACCGGTGGACCGGCGGCCCTCAGGACCGGTGTCGCCGGTGTGGTCCTCGTACCCCTCGCTCACGTCCTGCCGCCCCTCGGTGACATCTGGTCAGTCCCGGTACATGCGCCGGGAGTTGTCGCGCTGCCCTTGCGGAGGACGATCCTACGGTTGCGCACCGGGGGCGCATCAAGGGTCTCATGTGGACATGTGCGCGGGGGTGCGGTCCCAGTCCTCCGGAAGTGAAGGTACAGCCCAGGACGGATCCGGGCGCCAGTGCTGCCAGCCGTCCGCGAACGGAGAACCCCACGCGCGGATCGTCTCGACCGCCGACCAGCCCGCTTTCCTTACCCGTTCGGCGAGTTGGGCGTCCATCAGTCCGTCCCGCTGGGCCTGCGCGAACTCGTCCTCGTCGCGCCACTGCCAACTCCGGTCCGGATCCACGGTGATGTCCAGGAAGTGGTCCTCGGAGTCGACCCCGCCCGCCCAACGGACAAGCGGTTCCTCAAGGTTCACGTACCAGTTGTTGAACCGCCATCCCGGTTCCCAGAACAGCCACACCGACCATGCCTCACCGGGCCGCGCCAGCTTCAGCACCCCCGTGCCGAACCAGTGGTCGCGCTGGACCGTGCGCGGCTTGGTGTACCGCGTCTCCAGCGGCTCCACGTGCACGGACGTGCCGTCCGCGAGCACCGGCTTCACACACTCGGTGCCGGGCGCCATCCAGACGGCGAGCAGCTCCTCGTCGTCGCGCACGACCGTGACGGGACGGACGATGTGGAAGCGTGGTCCGGCGTTCTCCCGATAGCGCCACAGGATCTGACTCCCGGGCGCCCAGAAGGCCGTAGAGGTACCCGCTTCCACCGCTCTCACCGCTCCACCGTCTGCCATGAACAGATATTAGGTGCCCGGGGCATACGACGCTGCGGCGCGCGTCACGGTTCGCGCCATGGCGACCATTGGTTACGGACGCGTCATCCGCAGGACATCGAGGGCTTCGTCGAGTTGCCCGACCGTCAGGTCGCCGCGCTCCACATAGCCGCCCTCCAGGACGACTTGGCGGATCGTCTTCCGTTCCGCCAGTGACTTCTTGGCCACCTTGGCGGCCTCCTCGTACCCGATGTACTTGTTCAGCGGGGTGACGACGGAGGGCGAGGACTCGGCGTACTCCCGGGCGCGCTCCCGGTGCGCGACGATCCCGTCCACGGTCCGGTCGGCGAGCAGCCGCGACACGTTCGCGAGCAGCCGGACGGACTCCAGCACGTTCTTCGCGATCACCGGCAGCATCACGTTGAGCTCGAAGTTGCCCGCGGCCCCGGCGGTCGCGACGGTCGCGTCATTGCCGACCACCTGCGCGGCGACCATCAGCACGGCCTCCGGGATCACCGGGTTGACCTTGCCGGGCATGATCGAGGACCCCGGCTGGAGATCCGGCAACGAGATCTCCGACAGCCCGGTGCGCGGCCCGGACGCCATCCACCGCAGATCGTTGGCGATCTTCGTCAGCCCTACGGCGACGGTCCGCAGCTGCCCGCTGGTCTCGACGATGCCGTCCCGGGCGCCCTGCGCCTCGAAGTGGTCGCGGGCCTCGGTCAACGGCAGCCCGGTGACGAGGGCGACCTCCGCGATCACGGCGGCGGAGAACCCGGGCGGGGTGTTGATCCCGGTCCCCACGGCGGTCCCGCCCAGCGGCAGCTCCGCCAGCCGGGGCAGCGAGGCCTGCAACCGCTCGACGCCGTACCGCACTTGGGCCGCGTACCCGCCGAACTCCTGCCCCAGCGTCACCGGGGTCGCGTCCATCAGGTGGGTCCGCCCGGACTTCACCACGTCGGCGAACTCGACGGCCTTGCGCGACAACGCGCCCGAGAGATGCTCCAGGGCCGGGATCAGATCGTGGATCACGGCACCGGTGGCCGCGATGTGGATGGAGGAGGGGAAGACGTCGTTGGACGACTGCGAGGCGTTGACGTGGTCGTTCGGGTGGACGTCCCGCCCCAGCCGCTCACCGGCGAGGGTCGCGATCACCTCGTTGGCGTTCATGTTCGACGAGGTGCCCGACCCGGTCTGGAACACGTCGATCGGGAAGTGCTCGTCCCAGTCCCCGGCGGCCACCTCGCGGGCGGCCTCCTGGATCGCCTCCGCGACGTCCTTGTCCAGCACGCCCAGTTCGGCGTTCACCTTGGCGGCGGCACCCTTGATCCGGGCCAGCGCCTCGATGTGGGCGCGCTCGATCCGCTGCCCCGAGACCGGGAAGTTCTCCACCGCCCGCTGGGTCTGGGCCCGCCACTTCGCGTCGGCCGGGACCCGTACCTCCCCCATCGAATCGTGCTCGACCCGAAACGCACCCGCTGCCTGACCGTCGGCCATCGCCGATCACCTCCTGTGGGGACAGCATCGCGGACGCGCCGCGTGTTCCCACGGCAGGCGGGGACCGGAGTGTTCCGGCGCGGGTGGTGGAGGTCAGTGGTCCGCCGCGGTGCAGACGGGCTTGCCCGACACCTCGGCGCAGGCCTGTGCGTCGCGCGGGTCCGCGGTGCTGAGCATCGGGCTGGTGTAGCCGTCCGAGCGGTCGCCCGGGTACTCGGCGGACAGCTCGTCGCGGCCCGATCTGATCGAGATCTCCCGGGTGCCGCCGACCCGGGTGCGCACCTCGGACCAGACGGTCGCGCAGGACGGCGAGTAGCGCAGCCGTACGACCTGGGCGGCCCGCGCCACGACGCTCTCCGTACGGGCGTCCCGGGCGCAGGTGCCGGCGGCCGGCAGTTCCCCCTGGCAGCCGTCGGCACGGCAGGAGGCCGACGTGTGCGGCTCCGCGCCCGCGTCGCGGTCGAGGACGTCGGCGGCACCGGCGGTGACCGCGACCGTGGTGGCCATCGCGGCGAGCGCGACGAGGGCACGGGCGGCGGCACGCGGCCGGCGGGCGCGTACGGGCGGGGCGGGGGGCCGCGGCGGCGGAGGGGCGGGCCTGGACTGCTCCTGGGCCGCCGCCTCCCACAGGGCGGACAGCGGGCCGGGGTCGCTCTGCGCGAGCCGGGCCAGCGCCGTGACCGCGGCCCGCGGCGGAAACTGGTCACCGTTCAGATAGCGGTGCCAGGTCGACTTGCTGTACGGGGTGACGGCGGCCAGCGCGGCCAGGCTCAGACCGGTGCGCTGCTTGAGGAGGCGGAGCCGTTCCGTCAGGAGCCGCTGCCGCTCGACCGTCACGTGGCTTTCCATCCTGCTCCCTCGCCGTACCGGGTGACCGTCGTGATCCGTTCCCGGGGGCGGTGCGGGGCCACACCCCGATCGCCCCGAATATTCCGGATTATGAAGGGGTGTTGACCTGGCGCCACCCGTCGGGACGTATCGAGCGGTCCCGACGGGTGGCGCCGTGGCTCAGCGGGGCGTCAGCACCAGCGGACGGCGCCGCGGTCGCGGACGTAGTGCGCGGAGACGTAGCCCTCGTGGTGCGGGAGCCGGTACCAGAGGTGGTTGCCGAAGACGCCGCCGCCGCGCGTCTCGCAGACGATCGGCAGCGCCCGCCCGACCGGTCGCGTACCGACGATCCGGTAGCCGGTGCCGGGGCCCGAGCGGACGTTCAGACGGGTGTAGTGGTGGGTCCTGACGCGGCCCCAGGTGGGGGCGGTGACGTGGTGGCGGGTGACGTGGTGCCGGGTCGGGTGCGCCGAGTGGCCGGCCGGGGCGCCGACGGCGGCGACGGCTGAGACGGGGAAGACGGCGACGGCCGCGACAGCGGCCACGAGGCCGTTGCGCAGAATGCGTCGGATCATGGGGGGTTCCTCCGAGTCGACCGTGGACCACGGGCTGTGATCCAGTCGACCGGAGCTTTTCCGGCAAACCGGGCGGAAATGCCGTCCCGCCCGTCCCTGGGACGAATTGGAACGGGGGCCGGGCTTCACCGGTGTCCCACGGGCGTTCCGGGAGCACCTCGGGAGCGTCCAGGGACCCCTGCGGGACGGGATGTGCCCTCCGGTCGCGCCGGGCGGGGCGCTACGTCGGTTGGCGCGTCCGGTGATCGGGGGCGAGGCCGGGTCCGGGGCGCGGCCCTCGGTGGGGTCGAAGGGGCGGAGCCCCTGGGGGCGGGACGGGTAGGGGCGGCGGGGGCGGAAACCAAACCGTCCCCGCCGCACCCGACGGGCTACGCCAGCCCCGGCCCCCGCACCGGAATGTGCGTGAACGTCGGCTCCGGGGCCGGGTTCTGGAAGAAGTCGTTGCCCTTGTCGTCGACGACCACGAACGCCGGGAAGTCCTCGACCTCGATCTTCCAGACCGCCTCCATGCCGAGCTCCTCGTACTCGACGACCTCGACCTTCTTGATGCAGTCCTGGGCGAGCCGTGCCGCCGGCCCGCCGATCGAACCGAGGTAGAAACCGCCGTGCGCGTCGCACGCGTCGGTGACCTGTTTGCTGCGGTTGCCCTTGGCGAGCATCACCTTGGAGCCGCCCGCCGCCTGGAACTGCTCGACGTAGGAGTCCATGCGCCCGGCCGTGGTCGGGCCGAAGGAACCGGACGCGTAGCCCTCGGGCGTCTTGGCCGGTCCCGCGTAGTACACCGGGTGGTCCTTCAGGTACTGCGGCATCTCCTCGCCCGCGTCCAGCCGCTCCTTGATCTTGGCGTGCGCGATGTCGCGCGCCACGACCAGCGGGCCGGAGAGCGAGAGCCGGGTCTTCACCGGGTACTTGGTCAGCTCGGCGAGGATGGCGTCCATCGGCTGGTTGAGGTCGATGCGGACGACGTCCTCCTCGGCGGAGTCGAGGTGCTCGTCGGTCGTCTCCGGCAGGAACCGCGCCGGGTCGGTCTCCAACTGCTCCAGGAACACGCCCTCGGCGGTGATCTTCGCGACGGCCTGCCGGTCGGCCGAGCAGGACACGGCGATGGCGACGGGGCAGGACGCGCCGTGCCGGGGGAGGCGCACCACCCGCACGTCGTGGCAGAAGTACTTGCCGCCGAACTGGGCCCCGATCCCGATCCGCTGAGTCAGCTCGAAGACCTTCTGCTCCAACTCCTTGTCCCGGAAGCCGTGTCCGAGGTCGGAGCCCTCCGCCGGGATCTCGTCCAGGTAGTGCGCGGAGGCGTACTTCGCGGTCTTCAGCGCGTACTCGGCGCTCGTGCCGCCGACCACGATCGCCAGGTGGTACGGCGGGCAGGCCGCCGTACCGAGCGAACGGATCTTCTCCTCAAGGAACTTCATCATGGAGCCCTCGTTGAGGACCGCCTTCGTCTCCTGGTAGAGGAACGACTTGTTGGCCGAGCCGCCGCCCTTCGCCATGAAGAGGAACTTGTAGGCGCCGCCGTCCGTCGCGTACAGCTCGATCTGCGCGGGCAGGTTCGATCCGGTGTTCTTCTCGTCCCACATGGTCAGCGGGGCCATCTGCGAGTACCGCAGATTGAGGTTCAGATAGGCGTCGTAGATGCCGCGGGACAGGGCCTTCTCGTCCTCACCTTCGGTGAGGACGTTCTGTCCGCGCTTGCCCATGACGATCGCCGTACCGGTGTCCTGGCACATGGGCAGCACACCGGCCGCCGCGATGTTCGCGTTCTTCAGGAGGTCCAGCGCCACGAACTTGTCGTTGCCCGACGCCTCGGGGTCGTCGATGATCCGGCGCAGCTGCGCGAGGTGGGCCGGCCGCAGATAGTGCTGGATGTCGTGGATCGCCTCGGCCGCCAGCTTGCGCAGCGCCTCCGGCTCGACCTTGAGGAACGTCCGCCCGTCGGCCTCGAAGGTGGAGACACCCTCGGAGGTCACCAGCCGGTAGGGGGTGGTGTCCTCTCCCATGGGGAGCAGATCGGTGTACGCGAACTCAGGCATGTCGCCCATTCCTCACTCGACAGACAGTGCGGCCGGCCTCCATTGGCAGGCGTCCTCCAGCGTAGGACCTGCCACTGACAGCCAGCTTGTGAGGTAAGGCTCAGTTCGGTCGGAGCTTCGCCGCGCGACGTCGTCCACACCCCTAGTCGCGATCTATCGCGTTTCGGTACGCTGCTGTCGTGGACCTTCAGAAGCAGCCCGCATCCGCGCCCGCGGCCCCGCAGCCCGCGCCCGCAGCCTCCGCGCTGCGCGCCTCGGACGCCGACCGCGACCGTATCGCCGACATCCTGCGCGACGCCCTGGCCGAGGGGCGGCTGACCGCCGACGAGCACGCCGAGCGGGTCGAGGGGGTGCTGAGCGCCAAGACGGTCGGCGAGCTGGAGGTCTTCATCCAGGATCTGCCGGCCGCCCATGGACACCGGGCGGCGGCCCGGTCGTACAGCCCCGCGCCGAACCGTCCGACGGACGGCGCGATCCCGGCCGAGGCCGACGGGCACGTGGTGGCGGTGTTCAGCTCCGCCATGCGCAAGGGCCGCTGGCGCGCCGGCCGCCGGCTGCACGCGTACGCCGTGTTCGGCAACGTCGAGATCGACCTCAGCGAGGCGATCTTCGAGTACCAGCAGGTGGTCATCAAGGCCGTCTCCGTCTTCGGCAACGTCGAGATCCACGTCCCGGAGAACGTGTCGCTGCGCGGCACCGGCGGCGGTGTCCTCGGCAACTTCGAGGTGGACACGCTGGACTCACTGGAGCCGGACGCGCCCGTGGTCTACGTCGACGGGTGGGCCGTACTCGGAAACGTGGAGGCGAAACCCAAGCGCGGCAAGCTCGTCGCGGACATTCTCGATCGGGTTCAGCGCAAGGTCGACAAGAGTTTGCGCAAGCACCTGGACCGTTGACGGTTGTGAATCGGGGCACATCTGGAGCTGATCGGTCCGCCCCGGTCCGGCCCCGACAACGCGCACGAGCGCACGGAAACCAGCGGTTCGGAACTCAGTGCATAGGCGCGCGCACAGCGGGTAGGCCTTGCTGCATCGTCTCTCGCTCGCGAAGCCGTCGTCAGGAGTAGACCGTGCTGCAACCGCCGCATTCGTCCCTGCAGGTAGCTGCTGTTCCGGCTCAGCGGGTGCCTGTGCGAGACAGGGACCAAGACGCTCCATGGCACACCGAAGCGGTGTGCCGGCGCGACGAGGCCGGCCTGTTCTTCGCACCCTCCAAGGAACCCACCGCCGCCCGGCTCTCCCGCGAGGACGCGGCCAAGCGCGTCTGCGCGCGCTGTCCGGTGATGGTCGAGTGCCGGGAACACGCCCTGCTCCAACCCGAGCCCTACGGCGTCTGGGGCGGCCTCACGGCCGCCGAGCGCCGGGTGGTGCTGGCCAGGCGCCGCCGCCGCGACCTGGAACTCCAGAAGTCCCGCGCGGCGGGCCGCATAGCAGCGGCAGGCTGACGAAAGGCGCCCCCTCCGCACCAGGGGGCGCCTTTTCACTGCGCGGCCGACGGTGACCGGCCGCGGTCGGCGGTGACCGGCCGGGGTGGAGCCGCGGTGGATTTCGCCGCTCCTACTTGGCCCGGTCGAAGTCGATCGCGCTGTAGGCCCGCAGCTTGCTCAGCCGGTGCTCGGAGTCGATCCGCCGGACCGTCCCGGACTTCGACCGCATCACGATCGAGTCGGTCGTGGCGGTCTCCGCGCGGTAGCGCACGCCCCGCAGCAGCTCGCCGTCGGTGATCCCGGTCGCGACGAAGAACACGTTCTCGCCGGACACCAGGTCGTTGGTGGTCAGCACGCGGTCCAGGTCGTGCCCCGCGTCCAGCGCGCGCTGCCGCTCCGCGTCGTCCTTGGGCCACAACTTGCCCTGGATCACGCCCCCCAGACACTTCACGGCACAGGCCGAGATGATGCCCTCGGGGGTGCCGCCGACGCCCAGCAGCAGATCCACGCCCGTGCCCTCGCGCAGCGCCAGGATCGACCCGGCGACATCGCCGTCGGAGATCAGCTTGATCCGCGCGCCGGTCTCCCGGATCTCCTTGATGATCCCGTCGTGCCGGGGCCGGTCCAGTACGACGACGGTGACGTCCTCGGGCGTGACGCGCTTCGCCTTGGCCACCCGCCGCACGTTCACCGAGATCGGCGCCTCGATGTCGACGAACTCCGCGGCCTCGGGCCCGGTGACCAGCTTGTCCATGTAGAACACGGCGGACGGGTCGAACATCGACCCCCGGTCCGCGGCGGCGAGCACGGCGATGGCGTTCGGCATGCCCTTGGCGTTGAGCGTGGTGCCGTCGATCGGGTCGACGGCGATGTCGCACTCGGGGCCGGTCCCGTCACCGACGCGCTCGCCGTTGAAGAGCATCGGCGCCTCGTCCTTCTCGCCCTCGCCGATGACGACGACGCCGTTCATCGAGACGGTGGAGACGAGGGTCCGCATGGCCCGCACGGCGGCGCCGTCGGCGCCGTTCTTGTCACCGCGCCCGACCCAGCGGCCCGCGGCCATCGCGGCGGCCTCGGTCACCCGGACGAGCTCCAGGGCGAGGTTGCGGTCGGGAGCCTCGGAGGGGACTTCGAGTTCGGACGGCAGATGATGATGCTCGGTCATCGGAGCGCACCTTTCTGATACGACGACGGCCGGATGAGGGTATGGCCACGACTCTATCGCCAGGCAGACAAAATGAGCAGGGGGCCCCACGGATGAGCGGACCAGGGCACCTGCGACGATAGGGGCGTGGCAGGTTCGAACGGCAAGCAGAAGACGGTCCGGGACATGGTTCTCTCCCTGGGCCTGATCGTGATCGCGGCGGCGATCGTCTACGTCTTCATCCCGCACAGCGACCACGCTCCCGACCTCAAGCGGGTCGACTACCGCGTGGAGCTGCTCACGGCGCGCCGCGCGGCGCCGTACCCGGTGGTGGCGCCGCAGGGCCTGCCGAAGACCTGGAAGGCGACCTCGGTCCGCTACGACGGCGCCGCGTTCGACACCTGGCACCTCGGGTTCAGTGCCCCCGACGGACAGTACGTGCAGATAGAGCAGTCGACTCAGAAGCCGGCCGACTTCGTGGACACCGCCAGCCAGGGCGCCTCCGCGACGAAGACCACCCAGACCATCGACGGCCGCACCTGGACCCGCTACACGGGCGGTCGCTACGACGCCCTCGTGCTCGCGGAGAAGGGCTCGACGACGGTCGTGGCGGGCACGGGCTCCTTCACTCAACTGACCGAGATGGCGCAGGCGTTGAGGACGAAGTAGAAGGCGAAGCGGACGGCGGGGCAGAAGTGCCCGTCGGCGGCACGACGAGGGCCCGGCACAGCATGTGCCGGGCCCTCGTCGTGCCGCGTGTCTCAGACGGTGGTGACGACCTGGTCGAACTCCAGTCGCGGGGAGCGCGGGAACCAGGCGTCCTCGCCCGGCTTGCCGATGTTGACGACCATCAGCGGGGTGTGGTCGTCGTCCAGGAACTCCTTCTGGACGCCCGCGAAGTCGAGACCGGTCATCGGGCCCGCGGCGAGACCGGCGGCGCGGACGCCGATGATGAAGTACGCGGCCTGGAGGGCGGCGTTCAGCCTGGCGTTGCCCTCGCGGACCGAGCGCTCGGCGAACACGGCGTCCTTGGCCTGCGGGAAGTGCGGGAAGAGGTGCGGCAGCTCCTCGTGGAACTCGTTGTCCGCGGAGAGGATCGCGACCAGCGGGGCGGCGGCGGTCTTCTTCTGGTTGCCCTCGGAGAGGTGCCGCACCAGGCGCTCACGGGCCTCGGGGGAGCGGACCAGGGTGACGCGCAGCGGCGACTGGTTCATCGAGGTCGGGCCGTACTTGACCAGGTCGTAGATCGCCTGGACCTGCTCGTCGGTCACGGGCTCGTCGGTGAAGGTGTTCGCGGTGCGGGCCTCGCGGAACAGCAGGTCCTGGGCGGCGGGGTCAAGAACGAGAGACATGCGGGAACTTCCTCGGGGGCGGGCCGGTTATCCGGACCGTGGTCCGGATAGGCTGACGACACCGACGGTACGACAGGGAAGTTCAAGGTTCAACAAAAAGCGGGGCGTAGTGATCCGCTTCACAGCAGATCACCGCCGTCGCCCCGCGAAGCGGCTCGCCTGGTAGCGGCGGCTACTCGCCGCCCTCTTCCGCGGCCTCTTCCTCCGCCAGCGCCGCGTCCAGCCGCGCCCGGGCCCCGTCCAGCCAGCGCCTGCACACCTTCGCCAGCTCCTCGCCCCGCTCCCAGAGCGCGAGCGACTCCTCCAGCGTCGTACCGCCCGCCTCCAGCCGCCGTACGACCTCGATCAGCTCGTCGCGCGCCTGCTCGTAGCCGAGCGACTCCGCCGTACCGGCACCTTCGTCAACCTTGCTGGTCATCCGCCCACCCTATGCATGTGCCGTGTCGACTCGAACCGTGAACTCGCCCTCGGCGACCCGCGCCCGCAGCGGCTCGTCCGCCGCCACCTCCTCCGGGTCCCGCACCGCGTGCCCGTCCGCCTTCTGAAGCACCGCGTACCCCCGCTTCAGGGTCGCCGCCGGGGAAAGGGCCACCACGCGCGCGTGCGTGTGCGTCAGCTCCGAGTCGGCGCGGTCCAGGAGATGGCCGAGAGTGCGCCGGCCGCGGTCGAGGAGCGCGGCGACATGGTCCGCCCGCTCGTCGATCATCCGGTGCGGATCCTCCATCGACGGCCGCGCCAGCGCCTGCGCCAGCCCGCGCTCCTCCCGGTCGACGAACGCGAGCACACACCGCCGCGCCCGGTCGCGCAGCTGCCGTACCCGCTCGTACTCCTCGCCCACGTCCGGCACGACCTTCTTGGCCGCATCGGTGGGGGTCGAGGCGCGCAGGTCGGCGACGTAGTCCAGGAGCGGGTTGTCGGGCTCGTGCCCGATCGCGGACACGACAGGGGTACGGCAGGCCGCCACGGCCCGCACCAACTGCTCGTCGGAGAACGGCAGCAGGTCCTCCACGCTGCCGCCGCCGCGCGCCACGATGATCACGTCCACGCCGTCGAGCGCGTCCAGCTCCTTCACGGCCTGCACCACCTGCGGCACGGCGTGCACGCCCTGCACCGGTACGTTGCGCACCTCGAAGCGGACGGCGGGCCAGCGGTGCCGCGCGTTCTCCAGGACGTCCCGCTCGGCCGCCGAGGCCCGCCCGCAGACCAGCCCGATGAGCTGCGGCAGGAACGGCAACGGCTTCTTCCGGTCGGCCGCGAACAAGCCCTCGGCCGCGAGCGACTTCTTCAACTGCTCCAGCCGCGCGAGCAGTTCACCCACCCCCACCGGCCTTATCTCCGTGGCCCGCAACGACAACTGCCCGCGCGGGGCGTACCACTCCGGCTTCGCGAGGACCACCACCCGCGCGCCCTCGCTGACGACGTCCGCGATCTCGTCGAACACCTGCCGGAAACAGGTCACACTCACCGAGATGTCGTACGACGGGTCGCGCAGCGTCAGGAACACGACACCGGCGCCGGGCCGCCGCGACAGCTGGGTGATCTGCCCCTCGACCCACACCGCGCCGAGCCGGTCGATCCACCCGCCGATCAGCCGGGAGACCTCACCGACGGGGAGCGGGGCGTCCGGAGCCGTGTTGAGAGCCATGCGCCCGAGAGTAACGGCCGCCTCTGACAACGCGGTCGAGGCGAGAGCCGAGGTGAGAAGCGTGTGCCCCTCAACTGGTCTCCGTGCCGGTGCCTGTGCCGGTCCCCGTGCCTGTGCCTGCGCCGGTGTCCGTGCCGGCCCTGTTCCTGTTCCGGCCGCTCTGCGCCGCGAGCACCGCCAGGCCCACCCCCAGCCAGACCGCGCCCACCACCTGGGCCGTACCGGACGCCTCCACGATCACCGCGATCGTGATCGCCGCCCCCAGCACCGGCACCAGCACGTGCCGCCACCACACCACCGGGCCGCCCCGGCGCCGCACCGCGAACCAGCCCACCACGCTCGCGTGCAGCAGCGTGAAGGCGGTCAGGGCGCCGATGTCGACGACCGACACCAGCTGGTCGAGGCCGTCGTCGCGGCGGGCCGCCCAGACCGCCGCGACCAGCGTGATCAGAGCCGCCGAGAGCAGCGCGACCCGCGGTAGTCCGCCGTCGGTCCTCGACAGGGCGCGGGGCAGCCGCCGGTCGCGGGCCATCGCGAAGACCAGGCGGCCCGCCGCGGCCTGTCCCACGAGCGCCGCGAAGGCCGCGCCGATCGCCTTGCTGACGGCCACCAGGTTGTGCAGCCAGCCGCCCACCGACACGTCGACCGCGTCGTAGAACGCCGATCCCTGCTTTCCGGCGTCGGCGGCGAGCTGCGCGGAAGTCGTCGGCTCCAGGAGGGCGACCAGATACGTCTGGGTGATGAACAGGACACCGGCGAGCGCGAGACAGACGAGCAGTGCCCTGGCGACCCTCTCGGAGCCGCCGGTGACCTCCTCCGCGAAGGTGGCGACCGCGTCGAAGCCCAGGTAGGACAGGACGGCGACCGAGACCGCGCCGATCACCGCCGACAGCGCGAACGCGCCCTGGGTGCCGTCCCCGGAGAGCGGCGACAGCCAGCCGCGTTCGGCGCCGTCGCGCGCGAGGACGACGACCGCCGACACGACGAACACCACGAGGACCACGATCTCCATCGCGAGGACCAGGAAGCCCACGCGCGCGGCGGCCCGCACGCCCCAGAGGTTGAGGCAGGTCGTCAGGACGACCGCCAGCGCGGTCCACACCCACCGGGAGACGTCCGGGACCAGGGCGTTCATGGCGATCCCGGAGAAGAGATAGGCGACGGCGGGGATCAGGACGTAGTCCAGCATCGCCATCCAGCCGGCGATGAACCCGGCCTCCTTGCCGAGCCCCACGCGCGCGTAGGCGAACACCGAGCCCGCCTGGGGGACGACCCGCACCATCTGCGCGTAGCTGAACGCGGTGAACGCCATCGCGACCGTCGCCACGATGTAGACCAGCGCGACCGCGCCGTGCGACTTGGCGTCCAGGGTGCCGAACACACCGACCGGGGCCATGGGGGCGATGAACAGCAGCCCGTAGACGACGAGATCGCGGAAACCGAGGCTGCGCCGCAGCTGGGGCGCCCCGTCGGCCGTGGTCGTCGCGTCCGTGCCCGTCTCCGCCATCTCACGTCTCCCGTAGCTCGTGCCCGGCCCCACCCCTCCCGTCCCACGGCCAGTCTCCCCAAGGACGCGATCTTTGACCCGTCGAGCGCGGCCTTACGATGGGACGCATGACCGCTTCGTCTGGCCGCCGTGTCCTGCTCGCCGCCCCCCGGGGCTACTGCGCGGGTGTGGACCGCGCCGTGATCGCCGTCGAGAAAGCCCTTGAGCAGTACGGGGCTCCGATCTACGTCCGGCACGAGATCGTGCACAACAAGTACGTCGTGCAGACCCTGGAGAAGAAGGGCGCCATCTTCGTCGAGCGGACCGAGGAGGTCCCCGAGGGGAACATCGTGATGTTCTCCGCGCACGGCGTCGCGCCCGTCGTCCACGACGAGGCCAGGCGGGGCAATCTCGCCACCATCGACGCGACCTGCCCCCTGGTGACCAAGGTCCACAAGGAAGCCGTCCGGTTCGCCAACGACGACTTCGACATCCTCCTCATCGGGCACGAGGGCCACGAGGAGGTCATCGGCACCTCCGGAGAGGCCCCCGACCACATCACCCTCGTCGACGGCCCGTCCGACGTCGCCAAGGTCGAGGTCCGCGACCCCTCCAGGGTGGTCTGGCTCTCCCAGACGACCCTCTCCGTCGACGAGACCATGGAGACCGTCGACGCCCTGAAGGAGAAGTTCCCGCTGCTCATCTCCCCGCCCAGCGACGACATCTGCTACGCCACGCAGAACCGTCAGCTCGCCGTGAAGCAGATGGGCGAGGAGGCCGACCTGGTGATCGTGGTCGGCTCGAAGAACTCCTCCAACTCCGTACGGCTCGTCGAGGTCGCCAAGCTGGCCGGTGCCCGCGACGCCCACCTCGTGGACTTCGCCGACGAGATCGAGGAGGCCTGGCTCGAGGGAGTGACCACGGTCGGCGTCACGTCCGGGGCCTCCGTGCCGGAGATCCTGGTCGAACAGGTCCTTGAGTGGCTGTCCGGGCACGGCTACGAGGACGTCGAGCTGGTGAAGGCGGCCGAGGAGTCCATCACGTTCTCGCTGCCCAAGGAACTCCGCCGTGACCTGCGCGAAGAGGCGGCGGCCCTGGTCGCGGAGCGCACCGGTACGGCCCGTACGACCCCCTCCGGGCAGTGACTGTCAGTCGTTCGTCGTAGCGTGGATCCATGCAGATCTTCGGCGTGGACATCGGTGGATCCGGGATCAAGGGCGCCCCTGTGGACCTGGACAAGGGCGATTTGGCCCAAGAGCGGTGCAAAGTGCTCACCCCGCACCCGGCGACGCCGGACGGGGTGGCGGACGGCGTGAAGGAAGTCGTCGAGCACTTCGGCTGGACGGGCCCGGTCGGGCTCACGTTCCCGGGCGTGGTCACCGGCGGGGCCACGATCCGTACGGCGGCGAACGTCGACAAGAGCTGGATCGACACGGACGCGGGCGCGCTGTTCAGCGACAGACTGGGCGGCCTCCCCGTGACCGTCGTCAACGACGCGGACGCGGCGGGCGTCGCCGAGATGCACTTCGGCGCCGGCCAGGGCCGCAAGGGCACGGTGATCCTGCTGACCTTCGGCACGGGCATCGGCAGCGCCCTGTTCGTCAACGGCACGCTGGTCCCCAACACGGAACTGGGCCACCTTGAGCTGAACGGCCACGACGCCGAGAAGAAGGCGTCCAGCAAGGCCAAGGAGGACGGCGAGCTGACCTGGGAGCACTGGGCCCACCGCGTCCAGAAGTACCTCGCCCACGTGGAGATGCTGTTCTCGCCGGAACTGTTCATCATCGGCGGCGGAGTCAGCCGCAAGGCCGACAAGTTCCTGCACTTCATCGAGGGCATCAAGGCCGAGATCGTCCCGGCGCAGCTTCAGAACAACGCGGGGATCGTGGGGGCGGCGATGCACGCGGCGGGGGACGACTAGGGCCTGTCCGGCGGATGAGGCCGGGCGGGGTGGGGTGGGGCAGCCGGATGGGCCGGATGGGCCGATAAGAAGGCTCTCCTCGGCCATGGGCCCTTGGATCTCGGCCTTCGATGCTCGGCCTTGGACCCTTGGCCTTGGACCTCACCCCCGGCGGCGGCGCCGGACCAGCTGGATTCTGCGGACCGTTGCGATGAGGCCCGCGGTGAACGTTCCGCCGTAGAGCCAGCCGGCCTGGGTGGCGAGGCCGGTGAACAGGCCCATCAGGCGGTTGCCAAGGCCGCCGCTGCCGTCGGCCACCGGGAACAGGCCGACGGCGAAGGCGATCGGCACGACGACCGGCGCGGTCAGCAGGTCACCGCGCCGGATCCAGACCGCCGTCAGCACGCACACCGGCAGGAACAGCACGCCGTAGACGGTCAGCGAGGCCCCGAACAGCAGCTGGTCGAGGAACCCGAGCACGAGCATCACGGCGGCGCAGAACAGGCCGCCGCCGAGCCCGGTGAGCCGGGGGTTCGGCAACGGCCGTACGGACGAGGTCGCCGCCGGGCCGGGGCGTCGTACGGCCGCCGGACGGCGCTGGGCGGAGCCGCGTGCCTGGGGTCCCGACCGGGGGGTGGTACGGGCCGGGCCGCCGTTCGGGCCCCGGCCCGCCTGCGGGGGCAGCGGCGGGGCCCCGCGTCTCGCGCCGGGCTGCGGGGGTCGTGTCCTGTGTTGCTCCACTGGACCAACTTAGGTCGGTTTATGTGCCGAATAGGTCCTGGGACACGCCGATGAGCAGAGCTTGGCCAGGTGTTCGAGGCGGAGCCGGGGCGGGGCGGCTCACGCCGTAGACTGGTGGATCGGCCCCGGGCCGCAGCCCCGCGAGCCCCCTCATCGCTCTCACGCCTCTCACGTACGGGAAGTCGCAACGTGTCGCTCACGATCGGAATCGTCGGTCTGCCGAATGTCGGCAAGTCGACCCTGTTCAACGCCCTGACCAAGAACGACGTGCTCGCGGCCAACTACCCGTTCGCCACGATCGAGCCGAACGTCGGCGTGGTCGGCGTCCCCGACCCGCGCCTGACCAAGTTGGCCGAGATCTTCTCCTCGCAGAAGGTCCTCCCGGCGACCGTCGACTTCGTCGACATCGCGGGCATCGTGAAGGGCGCCTCCGAGGGCGAGGGCCTGGGCAACAAGTTCCTCGCCAACATCCGTGAGTCGGACGCGATCTGCCAGGTCATCCGTGCCTTCAAGGACGAGAACGTCGTGCACGTCGACGGCAAGGTCTCGCCCAAGGACGACATCGAGACGATCAACACCGAGCTGATCCTCGCCGACCTCCAGACCATTGAGAAGGTCCTGCCGCGCCTCCAGAAGGACTCGCGCATCAAGAAGGACGTCGTCCCGAAGGTCGCGGCGGTCGAGGCGGCGAAGGAGATCCTGGAGCGCGGCGACACCCTCTTCTCGCAGGGCGTCGTCCAGGGCTCGGGCAAGGAGGAACTCCTCCACGACCTGCACCTGTTGACGACGAAGCCCTTCCTCTACGTCTTCAACGTCGACGAGGACGAACTCGTGGACGAGGACTTCAAGACGGCCCAGCGCGCCCTGGTGGCCCCCGCCGAGGCGATCTTCCTGAACGCCAAGCTGGAGGCGGACCTCGCCGAGCTCGACGAGGAGGACGCGATGGAACTCCTGGAGTCGGTCGGCGCGGAGGAGCCCGGCCTCGCCACCCTCGCCCGCGTCGGCTTCGACACCCTCGGCCTCCAGACGTACCTCACGGCCGGCCCCAAGGAATCCCGCGCCTGGACCATCAAGAAGGGCGCCACCGCCCCCGAGGCCGCCGGAGTCATCCACACCGACTTCCAGAAGGGCTTCATCAAGGCGGAGGTCATCTCCTTCACCGACCTGGTGGAAATGGGCTCGGTCGCGGAGGCCCGCGCCAAGGGGAAGGCGCGCATGGAGGGCAAGGAGTATGTGATGCAGGACGGGGATGTGGTGGAGTTCCGCTTCAACGTGTGAGCGGATGAAACAACACCACGTTGCTGACGTGGCAAACACAAGTCAGAAGGGGTTGGACTCGATCGAGTCCAACCCCTTCGTCGTCACCGTGCTGGATGGGTGCTGGGCTTTCTGACGCAGGGGCAGCGGTAATTACGTCTCGTAGAAGGTGGATCGGTGTCCCACGTGAACGACCCAGACCACCAGCTCTCCGTTGTCGATCGTGTAGACGACGCGGTAGTCGCCGACGCGCAGACGGCGTCGCTCGGGCTGGGACACGAGCGCGGTGGTGTTGAAGCCGAGGGGGTCGGTCTCCAGCTCGGTCAGCTTTGCCAGGATGCGCAGGGCCATGTCGCGAGGGATCTTCCGAAGCTCGGCCTGCGCCTCAGGGCGGAAGACGGTTCGGTAGTCACTCACTCCGAGCCAGCGTCTCCCTCATGATGTCCTCGATCGGGATGCCGGGGGCCGGATTGGCCATGCGCTCGTCGATGATCCGGTTGATCTCGCGCTCTTCCCACTCCTGATACTTGCGCAGCACCTCGATGGAGACGACGGCGGCGACCTCCTTGCCTCGACGTGTGATCACTGTGGGCGTGTCGTCGCGATCCGCGCGCTCCACCACCTCCGCCAGGTGTGCGCGCACGGCACGGATGGACTCTATGGGCAGCGGTCGCGTCATACGCTCAAGTGTACCGAGAGTGCCATGTGTACACAATCGTGATGAGGTCGTGCGCTCGGCCCGGAGGCGTAGCGGGATCCCCCCCGGGCGCAGGGTCGGAGTCTGATGCCGGTGACAGATCCGCCGCATGAGTGACGAGCGATTGCCTGACGAAGAGCTTGCCCCGGTCCAATTGAACCTCTGAGCGTGGAGCATCTTGATCAGCTCACGGCGGAGCTCGTTGAGCTGCGCGAGCGGGTGATGGTGTGGTGGAACCGGGCCTGGGCGCTCAAGCATCCTGACGCGAGGGTTGAGGGGCTGGAGCCCGACACGGCGCCCGCCTATCCGGAATGAGTGTGCTGAATAGGTTCCGACCGCGCTGGATGTGCGCTGGATCAGATCTGTAGAAGGTTCGTTTTCGCGGCGGGGAGCGCTGTGGTGGACGTTCCGTTCCGCTTCAACGTGTAGCCGGCGCCCCAGCATGGTCAACCCCCCGTCGACTCCCGAACCACAAGAGAGAACGCGCAGACCGCCTCCTCGTGGTCGGTCTGGGGGGTGGGCTGTTCGATGCGGCGGACCAGGAGGTCGACGGCTCGTTCGGCCATGGCGTCGTGGTTCGGGTCGATGGTGGAGAGGGAGGGGATGAAGTACTCGCTCTCCGTGATGTTGTCGAAGCCGATGACCTTGACCTGGTCGGGCACACGGATGCCGGTGTCGGCCAGTCCGCGCAGGGCGCCCATCGCGAGGGAGTCCGTCGCGCAGAACAGGCCGTCGAAGTCGAGGCCGCTCGCCGCCATCTTCCGTGCGGTCAGCGCGCCCTGGCGCATGTCGAATCTGGTGACCTGCTGGACCAGTTCGGGATCCGCCGCCAGGCCGGCCGCCGCCAATGCCTCCCGGTAGCCCGCGAGGCGGAGGCTGGAGGTGTCGACCTCCTCGAACGGCATGCACAGGATGGCGATGCGCCGGCAGCCCCGCTCGATGAGATGGCGGGTGGCGGCCCGGGAGGCTTCGAGGTTGGGCATGCCGACGTGGTCGACGGGGCCTTCGAGGATCCGGTCGCCGAGGACGACCACCGGGTGGTCCACCTTGAGCCGCTCGGCGTCCGAGGGGCCCATGCTGGCGGCGCTGATGATGAGGCCGTCGTAGAGCAGGTTGCGCGAGAGGGACAGGGCGTCCAGTTCGCTCTCGCGTGTGCCGGTCTGTTCGATGCTCACCCTGAGGTTGTGCCGGGCCGCCGCGGCGATGATGGCGGTGGCGAGTCTGCTGTAGTAGGGGCTGTTCACCTCGGGGACGGCGAATCCGATGGTTCCGGTCCGGCCCTTGGAGAGGTTGCGTGCGGCGACGTTGATCCGGTAGTCGAGCCGGGCCATCGCCTCCAGGACCTTCTGGCGGGTCGCCGGACGGACGTTCGGATGGTTGTTGATGACGTTCGACACGGTCATCGGCGACACTCCGGCCGCCTTGGCCACGTCTTGCATCGTTGCCACGTTCACCCCTGGTCTGTGGTCTCGGAGCCCGCCCGCATGCTATTGCCCGATGGCCCGGAACACCCCGGCCGGTCGGTCAGAGCAGCGGTGCGCTCAGGGTGAGGAAGGAGTGCGGCGGCAGGGTCAGGGTCAGGCCCCGGTCGGTGACCTTGACGTCGTCGAAGGCGCGCGGCGCCACGGCGGCCGGCGTTTGCGGGGTGTTGTGGTCCTGGAGCCGGTCCGCGGTCAGGACGCGGGCGCTCGCCGTGCCTATGGAGCGGCCCCGCAGGTCGAGGGTGATCTCGGCGGGCTCGTCCGCGTCCAGGTTGGAGAGCGAGACGAGGAGCCGGCCGTCCTTGGCGCTCGCCGAGGCCGACAGGGTGTCCAGCTCGGTGTCGCCGACCGTGCGCCGGGCGTCGTCGGCGCGCAGGTGGACGGCGAGTGAAGTGGCGTCCTGGTGGCCCTTGTTCATCTCGAAGACGTGGTAGGTCGGGGTCAGGACGAGCGCGTCGCCGTCGGTGAGGATCATCGCCTGGAGGACGTTGACGGTCTGGGCGATGTTCGCCATGTGCAGGCGGGCCGCGTGCTTGTGGAAGATGTCGAAGTGGGTGGAGGCGACGAGCGCGTCGCGGAGGCTGTTCTGCTGGAACAGGAACCCGGGGTTGGTGCCCGGCTCCACGTCCCACCAGGTGCCCCACTCGTCCAGCACCAGGCCGACCGTGCGGCCCGGGTCGTAGACGTCCATGACCGCGCTGTGACCGGCGATGAGGCGGTCGACGCGGCGGGCCTGGACCATCGTGCGGTAGTAGTCCTCGGTGTCGAAGACGATGGAGTTGCCCTTCGCCTCCCAGGGGCCGGGGATCGTGTAGTAGTGGAAGGACAGGCCCTGGAAGTAGTTCTTCGGGGTGGCCTCGCAGCCGAAGCAGCTGATCTGCCGCATCAGTGTCTCGGTCCACTTGTAGTCGTCGTCGGAGGCGCCGGAGGCGATGCGGTAGAGCTTGTTGTCGCCGTGGTCGCGGCAGTAGGTGGCGTACTGGCGGGAGAGGTCGGCGGCGTACTCGGCGCGCATGTTGCCGCCGCAGCCCCAGGTCTCGTTGCCGATGCCCCAGTACTTCACCCGCCATGGCTCCTCGCGGCCGTTGGCCTTGCGCAGGCGGACCATGGGGCTGTCGCCGTCACGGGTGAGGTATTCGACCCACTCGCTCATCTCCTGCACGGTGCCGGAGCCGACGTTGCCGCTGATGTAGGGCTCCGCGCCCAGGAGTTCGCACAGGGCCATGAACTCGTGGGTGCCGAAGTGGTTGTTCTCCTCGACGTTGCCCCAGTGGGTGTTGACCATGCGGGGGCGTTCGTCGCGGGGGCCGATGCCGTCCTTCCAGTGGTACTCGTCGGCGAAACAGCCGCCGGGCCAGCGGAGGTTGGGGATGTCCAGGGCGCGCAGGGCCTCGACGATGTCGAGCCGGATGCCCCCTTCGTTGGGTACCGGTGAGTCCTCGCCGACCCAGAAGCCGTCGTAGATGCAGCGGCCGAGGTGTTCGGCGAAGTGGCCGTAGAGATGGCGGCTGATCGTCGGTCCCTCGATGTCGAGGTTGATGACCGCGGTGGCGTTGGGCACGGAGGTACTCCTGCGTGGGCGTGGTGGTGCGGGAGAGGGAGGTGGGATGGGCGCGGTCCAGGGGCGATGTGGACCGTGCCGTGGAAGTGGAAGTGGAAGTGGAACGGGAGAGGCGGGGGCCTCAGGGGGGCCTCAGGGGTTCGCCGGCAAGGGGTGTGCGGCTCTTCCGGCCCGGGGGTGCCCCGGTTGGTGAGTTTTCAGGATGGTTTCGCACAATCGCTTGTAGCGCTACAAAAAGCTGCCATCGGGATACCGGAAGAGTCAAGAGGGTTACGGCAACATGTTCGGTCACGGTGTCCGCGACCGTCCCCGATCGGCTTTTCGCACCTCTTGACACCATGAGCGGGACCGGCCTAGCGTTCGCCGGAGTTTTCCCGCAACCGGTTTTTCCCGGCGGGCGTTTCGGGGCGAGACGTCACAAGGCCGAAGGACCGGTCATCGGCCCTCGGCGCGCCCACCGGCGCGGTTCGGCCACAGGACGGCCCGGCGGCCGTCCGTGACGACGAGGTGCGTGCCCCCTGCGCGGGGCAACCGCGAGGCCCGCCTCCTGAAGCGACGGTCCACCCGCTCATCGGCACATCGGGAGCCGGCCCGCCGTCCCCGGAAAGCAGCGGGCCCGCGGTGAGCGCGGAACCGCCTCACTCCTCCACTTCGCACGCTTCCCGTCTCTCGTCTCCCGTCGGGGCTGTCCGGCAGCGCCCGACCTCCACGCATCCACGGTGTGCGCCGTGTACGAAAGGTCTGCCCGTCATGCCCGAAACAGCCAGCGGCTCCCTCGACCGCCGTCGCTTCCTCGCCGTCTCCGCCGGTGCCGCGCTCGCCGCCACCGCACTGCCCGGCTGCGCCGCCTCGGTCGACTCCGGAGGCGGCTCCGGCGGCAAGAAGACGCTCACCGTCATGACCGTGGCCGACGAGTGGGACAAGAAGACCAAGCAGAGCATCGAGAAGATGCTCGACGTCAGCCTCAGCATCGTCACCTACGACATCACCAAGCTCAACGCGATGCTGGCCAGCAAGAACCCGCCGGACGTGGTCCGCGGTGTGGGAGCCACGGACACCCCCTACTTCGCGGCCCGCGGCCTGATGACGGACCTCACCCCGTATCTCGCCAAGAGCGACGCGATCAAGGAGTCCGACCTCGCCCAGGTCAACGACGTGTGGCGGTTCGACGGCAAGAAGCAGGGCACGGGCGCCCGCTACGGCATCGCCAAGGACTACTCCCAGGACTCCATGTTCTGGTACCGCACCGACCTGTTCGAGGCCGCCAAGCTGGACGCCCCCAGCGCCACCGAGCCGCTCTCCATGGACGAGTGGCTGGACCTCGGCAAGCAGCTGACCAAGCGCCGGCTCGGCAAGGTCAAGGTGTACGGCCTCAATGCCACCGGCCTCAGCGTCTTCGCCCAGCTGATGTGGATGACCGCCTCGGCCGGCGGCAGCCTGTTCGCCGACGACCTGGCCACCGTCGACTTCACCTCCGCCGAGGCCCGCAAGGCCCTCCAGTGGTACGTCGACTACACCAAGGCCGATGTCGGACCCAACCTCGTCAACCCCAACCCGGACGGCTGGGACGGCCCGACCTACCAGGCCAACCGGATGGCGATGGCCTGTGACGGCTACTGGTTCGGCGGGCTGATCGGCGCCGACGCCAAGCTGTCGAAGGTCTCGGCCTTCGCGCCCGCGCCGCAGCTCGGCAGCCACCGCGTCAGCCCCTGTTTCGGCGGCACCGGCTTCTGGATCCCCAAGCAGGCCAAGAACAAGGACCTCGCCTGGAAGCTCTTCGAGTGGTACTTCGCCGGCGCGCCCGCCAAGGCCCGCGCCACCAGCGGCTGGGGCATCCCCTCGCTGAACTCGCTGCGCTCGCAGATGCCGCAGGCCACCGCGTTCCAGAAGCAGGCCTTCCAGGTGCAGGAGCAGGAGCTGCCCTACCTCTCGGTGCTGCCGGTCAGCCCGTACGCCCAGGTGGACGCCCTCAACGGCATCCTCAGCAAGGTGCTCCCGGACGCGGTCAAGTCCGGTACCGCGGTCGGCAAGATCGCCGACTCGCTGAACTCGCGGATGAACGACCAGCTCAAGCGGGGCAAGGAGCTGGTGGGGTGAGTACCGGTCAGCTCACCGGCGCGACCGTGCCGTCCCGCCCGGGGACGGCGCCCGACGGGCCCGCCCCCGGCCGCCGCACACGGCCCCGCTCCCTGAACTCCCGCCGGGCGGGCGCCTTCTACGTCTTCGCCGGACCCTGGATGCTGGGCTTCCTGGCCCTGACCGCCTACCCGCTGGGGTACGCGCTCTGGCTCAGCTTCACCAACTCCGACGGGCTGTCCCCGAACGCCCGCTTCGTGGGCCTGGACAACTACCGGGAGGTCTTCACCGACCCGGACACCCTCCAGGCGCTGGCCCGCACCGGGCTGTTCACCGCGATCACCGTGCCGCTGACGATCATCGGCGGTCTGCTGCTCGCGGTGCTGGTGAACCAGCCGATCCGGTTCCGCGGGCTGTTCCGCACCCTGCTGTACCTGCCCGCCGTCGTCCCGCCGGTCGGGGCGGCCCTCATCTTCAAGATGATCTTCGACCGGGACTCCGGCGCCGCCAACGGCGTGCTCGACGTCCTCGGGGTCAACGGCGTCTCCTGGCTGGTCGACCCCTACGCCCGCTACGTGCTGATCATGCTGACGATGTGGGGCGTCGGCAACGTCATGATCATCTCGCTGGCGGGGCTCCAGGACATCCCCAGGGAACTCCACGAGGCGGCCCGTGTCGACGGCGCCAACAGCTGGCAGTCCTTCACCCGGATCACCCTGCCGCTGCTCTCCCCGGTGCTGTTCTTCCAGGTCGTCACCGGAGTCATCGCCGCGCTCCAGACCTTCGCACCGCTGCTCATCTCGCTCGACCCGACCACCAAGGGTGTGTCGGCCGTACCCGACGGCAACTACCTGATCATGATCGACGTCTTCGCCCAGTACTTCGCCAACGGCCGCTACGGCTACGCCTCGGCGCTGCTGTGGGTGCTGTTCGCGTTCATCCTGCTCGTCACCTTCGCCGTCTTCAGACTCGCCAAGGGCGCCGTCTTCTACTCCGTCGAACCGGAGCAGAAGAAGCCCAAGGTCCGGACGCTCGGAGGCAAGTGATGGTGCTGGCCCGGCGCAAAGCCGTCTACATGATCCTGGTCGCGCTGGTGGTGCTCTTCCTCAGCCCGTTCGGCTGGCTGGTGATCACCGCGTTCAAGCCCTTCGCCGAGTTGCGCGCCATCCCCATCCACTGGCTGCCGCACGACCCGACGCTGGCCAACTTCCGGGACGCCCTGAACTTCTTCGACTTCATCGGCTACGCCCGCAACTCGCTGATGATCTCCACCATCTACGCGGTGCTGGTCACCCTAGCCTCGGCCTGGGCCGGGTACGGCTTCGCCCGCCTGGAGGCGCCCGGCAAGAAGGCCGTCTTCGGGGTGCTGATGTCGACGATGATGATGCCCCAGGTCATCACGCTCATCCCGACCTACCTGCTGTTCGCCAAGTTCGGCCTGGTCAACACGTACATGCCCTGGGTGCTGTGGGGCCTGGCCGGGGCGCCGTACCTGATCTTCCTGTTCCGGCAGTTCTTCGCGAACATGCCCAAGGAGCTCGAAGAGGCGGCGATCATCGACGGCTGCGGGCAGATCCGGATCTTCTGGCGGATCTTCCTCCCGCAGTCCTGGCCGGTCATCGCCACCAGCCTGATCCTCTCCTTCAGCTGGACCTGGGGGGACTACATCGCCCCCGCCCTGCTCCTGGACGACGACCGCACCACCCTCGCCGTCAAGATCACCACGGGCTATGTCAACAGCCAGGGCGGCCAGCTCTTCAACCTCGTGGCGGCCGGCACCGTGATGTACGTCGTGCCCGTCCTGATCCTCTTCCTGATCCTCCAGCGCGGATTCGTCGCGGGCGTCGCCACGTCCGGCCTGAAGTGACCCCGCGCGACACCACCGGCCCGGCCGGGCGCGAGCCCGGCCGACCGGCCACCCGCCGCGCTGCGGCACCAGCCCCCGCTCACCGACGCCGGCCGCTGCCCGGGCCGACCTGATCCGCCGGACAGCCCATGGGGCGCGCGGTGGGAGGCCCGCCTGCCCGCGGGCGGGACTCCCACCACACGCCCCAGCCCCCGGACCGCACCCTCCTCCGGAGCCGCCCCATGACCGACCGCCCCGCCCGCCCCGCGCTGTCCGTACCCGGCATCGCCTACGGCGGCGACTACAACCCCGAGCAGTGGCCCGAGGAGACCTGGGCCGAGGACATGCGCCTGATGCGCGAGGCCGGCGTCAACCTGGTCAGCGTCGGCATCTTCGCCTGGGCCCTGCTCGAACCCGCCGAGGGCGCCCACGACTTCACCCACCTCGACCGCCTCCTCGACCTGCTGCACACCCACGGCATCGCGGCCGACCTCGCCACCCCGACGGCCGCGCCGCCCGCGTGGTTCTTCCGCGCCCACCCCGAGGCCCTCCCGGTGGACCAGGACGGCCGCCGCCTCTGGTACGGCAGCCGGCAGACGTTCTGCCCGTCCAGCCCCGCCTACCGGGAGGCGGCCGTCCGGATCGCGGGCGCGCTCGGCGAGCGGTACGCCGGACATCCGGCGGTCGTGATGTGGCACGTCCACAACGAGTACGGCTGCCACAACCTGGCCTGCTACTGCGACACGAGCGCGGCGGCCTTCCGGGACTGGCTGCGGGAACGGTACGACAGCCTCGACACCCTCAACGACGCCTGGGGCACCGCCTTCTGGAGCCAGCGCCTCTGCGACTGGGACGAGGTCATCCCGCCCCGCGCGACCGGCGCCCAGCCCAACCCCGCCCACCTCCTGGACTGGCGCCGCTTCTGCTCCGACGAACTCCTGTCCCTGTACCGGGCGGAGCGCGAGGTGCTGCGGGCGGCCTCGCCGGACCTCCCCGCCACCACCAACTTCATGGTGATGAGCGGCTCCGACAAGCTCGACTACTGGCGCTGGGCACCGGATTTGGACGTGGTCTCCAACGACCACTACCTGATGTCCCCCGATCCCGAGGCGGAGTTGGACATCGCGCTCAGCGGCGACCTGACCCGCTCCATGGCCGGCGGCCCCTGGTTCCTGATGGAGCACTCCACCGGAGCCGTCAACTGGCAGCCCGTCAACCGGCCCAAGAAACCGGGGGAGTTGCGCCGCAACGCCCTCGCCCACCTCGCGCACGGCGCCGACGGCATCGCCTACTTCCAGTGGCGGCAGTCCCGGGCGGGCGCCGAGCAGTGGCACTCGGCGATGCTCCCGCACTCCGGCACCGACAGCCGGATCTGGCGGGACGTCGTCGAACTCGGCGCCGACCTGCGGGCGTTGGCGGAGGTGCGGGGCAGCACGACCCCGGCCGAGGTGGCGATCGTCTGGGACTGGAACGCTCGTTGGGCCCTGGAGCTGCCCGGCGGGCCGTCCGAGGAGGTGCGCTTCGAGGACAGGGTCCGCGCCTGGTACGAGCCGCTGTGGCGGGCGGGCGTCGCCGTGGACTTCGTCCTCCCGGACGCCGACCTCTCGGCGTACCGCCTGGTCCTGGTGCCCAGTCTCTACCTGGTCGACGACGCGGGCGCCGTAAACCTCACCGGCTTCGCCGAGCGCGGCGGCACCCTCGCGGTCGGCTTCCACAGCGGCCAGGTGGACGAGAACTGCCGTGTGCGGCTGGGCGGTTACCCCGGCGCGTTCCGCGAGGCGCTGGGCGTGCGGGCGGACGAACTGCGCCCGCTGCTGCCCGGCGAGACGCTGCCCCTCAGCGGCGGCGGCACCGCCTCGCTGTGGACCGAGCGGCTGGCCCTGGCGGGCGCGACCGCGGTGGCCTGGTACACCGAGGGCGACCTGACCGGCGTCCCCGCCGTCACCCGGCACACGTACGGCCGCGGCACCACCTGGTACGTGGCCACCAGCCCCGATCCGGCGACCCTCGCCTCCCTGCTGACCTGTGTCCGCGAGGAGGCGGGCGTCGCCCCGGTCCGCGCGGTGCCCCGGGGCGTGGAGGCGGTGCTCCGCCGCTCGGCCGCCGCCGACTACCTGTTCCTGATCGACCACGCCGGGGCGGGCGCGGAGGTGACCGTCGCCGAGGACGCGGTGGAACTCCTCACCGGCGAGCGGGCCCCCGGGTCCGTGACGCTCGCCCCCGGCGGGATCGCGGTCGTCCGCGAACCGCGCCGGCCCTCCGCCTGAACCCCGCTCACCCGCCCCTCCCGAAAGGCCGTCATGTCCGACCCCGGCAGCACCCCCGCCCGCCTTACCCTCGACTCCGCCTTCGGGGTCGGCGCCGTCAACCCCCGTCTGTACGGCTCGTTCGTCGAGCAGATGGGCCGTGGCGTGTACTCCGGCATCTACGAACCGGGCCACCCGGCCGCCGACACCGAGGGCCTGCGCCAGGACGTTTTGGACCTGATCCGCGAACTGGGCGTCACCACCGTGCGCTACCCCGGCGGCAACTTCGTCTCCGGCCACCGCTGGGAGGACTCCGTCGGCCCCCGCGAGCAGCGGCCGGTCCGCCTCGACCTCGCCTGGAAGGCCACCGAGACCAACGAGTTCGGCCTCGGCGAGTTCATGGACTTCTGCAGGAAGACCGGCGTGGAACCCATGATGGCCGTCAACCTCGGCACCCGCGGGGTCGAGGACGCCGTACGGCTGCTGGAGTACGCCAACCATCCGGGCGGCACCGAACTCTCCGACCTGCGCGCCGCGCACGGGTCCAAGGAGCCGTACGACATCCGGATGTGGTGTCTCGGCAACGAGATGGACGGCACCTGGCAGATCGGCCACAAGACCGCCGAGGAGTACGGGCGTTTGGCCGCCGAGACGGCCCGCGCGATGCGGATGATCCGGCCCGATCTCGAACTGGTCGCCTGCGGCAGCTCCGCCTCCTTCATGCCGCACTTCGGCGCCTGGGAGGCGACCGTCCTGGAGGCCGCCTACGACCAGGTCGACCACATCTCCCTGCACGCCTACTACGAGGAGGAGGACGGCGACCGCGACTCCTTCCTCGCCTCCGCCGTCGACATGGAGCACTTCATCGAGTCGGTCGTCGCCACCTGCGACCACGTCCGGGCCCGGCTGAAGCAGACCAGGCGGATCGACCTCTCCTTCGACGAGTGGAACGTCTGGTACCAGCGGCGCAGCGCCGCCGCGGCCTCCGAAGCCCCGCTGACCTGGGACAAGGCGCCGCGCCTCCTGGAGGACAACTACTCCGTCACCGACGCGGTCGTGGTCGGCACCCTGCTCATCACGCTGCTGCGGCACGCCGACCGGGTCACCGCCGCCTCCCTGGCCCAGCTCGTCAACGTCATCGCGCCGATCATGACCGAGCCGGGCGGCCCCGCCTGGCGGCAGACCACCTTCTTCCCGTTCGCGCAGGCCTCGCGGCACGGGCGCGGCCGGGTGCTGCGCGTCGAGCCGGACAGCCCCCTCCACTCCACCGCCAAGTTCGGCGAGGTGCCGCTGCTGCACGCCACCGCCGTCACCGACGACGAGACCGGAGACGTCACCGTCTTCGCCGTCAACCGCGGTCAACTCGCCGCCCTGCCACTGGAGATCGACCTGCGCGGGGTCACCGCCCACACCCTCGCCGAGCACCTCGTCCTGGCCGACGCCGACCCCGACGCCACCAACACCGCCGACCGCCCCGACCGGGTCACCCCGCATCCGGCCACCGGCACCACCGTCACCGACGGGCGGCTGACCGCCGTACTCGAACCCCTCTCCTGGAACATGATCCGCCTTGTCCGGCAAGGGAACTGACGACATGTCAGCCAAGGTGCGGGCGGTGCTCTGCGCCGCCGCCCTGCTGCTGCTCACCGCCTGCGGTTCCTCCGGGAAGGCCGACGACTCCCGGGTGACCCTGCTCGACGGGCGGCACATCACGCTCTCGGGCCCCACCCTCGTCTGCGCCCTGCCCATCGACGACCAGGGCGACGTCGGCTCGACGGCGGCCCGCAGCCAGATCCCCTCGCTCAAGAGCGTGGCCCAGCAGTACCCCGGCGTCCGCGTCCTCATCACCGACTCGGACGGCCGCAGCACCGACGACGCCCTCACCAACTTCGCGGCGAACTGGTCCGTCCAGACCCGGCTCGTGGTCGCCGCCGACTCCGGCCTCGCCGGTGCCCCGCTGTCCCGGGACGGACAGCTCCACACACTCCTGATCGGTGCCGACGGACAGGTGGCCGCCACCTGGACCGACCGTGCCGCCCCCACTCAGGCGATCGTCGCCGCGCTCCGCAAGGCCACGGCGGCTCCCACCTCCGATTCCGACAGCGCTGTACGGAAAGAGACACCATGAGACATGCCACGGACACGAGAAGGACGCTGGCGGGCCTGCTCGTCACGCTGCTGCTCGCCTGCGCCGCGGTGGTGGCGACACCCGCCGTGCGGGCCCACGCGGACAACACGGCGTACTACGTCGACTGTTCGGCGAGCAGCAACGGCACCGGCACCTCCGGCTCCCCCTGGAACTCCCTGACCGGCCCGAACGCGACCACCTTCGGGCCGGGCGACCAACTGCTGTTCAAGCGCGGCACGACCTGCACCGGCACCCTGCACCCGCTGGGCTCGGGCAGCGCGAGCGGCGGCTCCATCACCATCAGCGCCTACGGCACGGGCGCGCTGCCGATCATCGCCGGCGCCGGTGCCACCGACGCCGTCTACCTCTACAACCAGCAGTACTGGGAGATCTCGAACCTGGAGATCACCAACACCGGCGCGGTCAAGGGCGCCAACGCCCGCCGCGGTGTCTACGTGGTCCTCGACAACTACGGCACCGGCACCCACTACAAGATCAGCAACCTGAGCGTCCACGACGTCAACGGCAACCAGTCGAAGGAGGTCGACGGCAGCGCGGGCATCCTCTTCGCGGTCATCGGCACCACGACCGCGAGCGCCTTCGCCGACGTCGACATCGACGGCAACACGGTCGCCGACGTGGCCCGCAGCGGCATCAACATGTCGAGCACCTGGCTGTGCCGCCCCTCCATCGGCTGCAACAACCCGGCCTGGACGCCGTGGACCGGTGTCGTCGTGCAGAACAACACCGTCCACGACACGGACGGCGACGGCATCGTCGTCCAGATGTCCCAGGACGCCGTCATCGAGCACAACGTGGTCTACAACGCGGCGAAGGCGGGCTCCTCCAACGCGGGCATCTGGGCCTGGGACTCCGACGGCACGGTGATCCAGTACAACGAGGCCTACGGCACCCAGAAGAACTCCGGGAACAACGACGGCCAGGGCTTCGACGTCGACTACGGCCAGGACGGCACGATCGTCCAGTACAACTACAGCCACGACAACGCGGGCGGCTTCATCCTGTTCTGCGGCTGCGGCGGCGGCTCCCACCTCAGCAGCAACGCGGCCGTGCGCTACAACGTCAGCGAGAACGACCTGCTGCGGGTCATCACCGCGACCGGCACCCAGGACTCCAAGTTCTACAACAACACCATCTACATCCCGTCGAGTTCGACCGCGGACGTCTTCCAGGTCGGCGGCGCCTGGAACGACCTGACCCTCGCCAACAACCTCATCTACAACCTGGGCAGCGGCGGTTACACCTACACCACCGGCCAGCCCGCCTCCAACTTCGCCTGGCGCAACAACCTCTTCTACGGCAACCACCCCACCAGCGAGCCCACCGACGCGGGCAAGGTCGTCACCGACCCGCTGCTCACCTCGGTCGGCTCCGGCGGCACCGGCATCGACAGCGTCGACGGCTACCGGATCAGCTCGGCGTCCTCTCCGGCCATCGGCGCGGGCGTCGTCATCCCCGACAACGGCGGCTTGGACTACTGGGGTTCGACCGTGCCCGCGGTCTGCCCGCCCGACATCGGCGCCGACCAGTACAGTTCGCCGGCCGACTCGACCTGTCTGGCCAGCGAGAACCTCGGCTTCGAGAAGGGCTCCACCACCGGCTGGAGCAAGTGGAACACCTCGGCGGTCGTCAACTCCGATGCGCACACGGGGACTTACTCGGCCCGCATCTCCTCGTCACCGGCCTCCCTGGAGCAGTCCGTGCCGGTCGCGCCCCGCACGACGTACCGCGTCTCCGGCTGGGTCAAGTCCGCCGTCGCCGGCGAGGTCGTGAACGTCGGCGTCAAGAACACCGGGGGCCTGGAGACCTACGCCAGCGCCAGCGGCACGTCCTGGACCTATGTCTCCGCCGACTTCACCACCGGCGCGAGCAACAGCACCGCGCGCCTGTACTGCTACAAGAGTTCCGGCACGGGCTACGGCTACTGCGACGACCTCGCGGTCACCCCGGTCACGAACCACGTCGTCAACGGCAACCTCGAATCGGGGCACACCGTGCCGTGGCGCAACGGCGACTACTCGCTGAGCACCACCGCCTCCAACGGCACCTACGCCGCGCTGGCCAACTCCTCGCTGAGCGGCGGCACCCTGTGGCAGATCGTCTACGGCCTCAGCCCGAACACCACGTACCGGCTGAGCGGCGCACTCGCGAGCGCGACCGCCGGTGACACCACGGCACTGGAGGCCAAGGTGTACAACGGCTCGGCCACCACGAGCGCGTCCACCACGTCGAGCACCTACTCCAAGGTCTCGACGACCTTCACCACCGGCACGGGCGTCACCACCGCCCGCGTCTACTGCCATCTCTCCTCCGGCAGCGGTGACGGCTACTGCGACGAGGTCACCCTGACCGCGCAGTAGACCACGGACGAGCGCGACGGTCGGGGTGCCGGCCGCCGTCAGCGGAGCGTCTTCAACGCGCTCTCGGCGGCGGCCAGCACCGTGCGGGTCTGGTGCTCCACCTGGTGGCGCACCGGTACCCACCGCACCCGTAGCGCCTGTTCGAAGTCCGCGCACCACGTGGTGAGCAGCTCGTCCAGTTCGCGGTGCAGCCCCGGCGCGGCGGGGTCCGCCGCCGCCTCCAGGAGCCGTAGCAGCAGGCCCGCCGCGCGGACGGGCTGGCGGCGGGCCACGATGTTCAGGGCCGAGATCTGAGCCGTCGTCAGAATGCGTGGATCGCCCGGGTGCGTCGCGGCGGCGGCCTGCCGGGCGAGCGGTGTCCAGGAGTCGGCGACCATCGCGTAGAGGCCGTCGGCCATCCACTCCAGGACGCGTCGGAGCGGGTCGTCCTGGGCGGGCGGCAGGAATCCGCGCGCCTTGTCGAGCACGGCGGTCACCTGCCGTCCGCCGTCCAGCACCAGCTCGGCCAGCTCGCGCAGGGTGCGGCCGGCCGCCGGGTACGGTGTCGGGTCCGCCGCCAAGTCCGTGGCCCACATGGGTACTTCGACGATCGCGGTGACACCGCCGTAGGCCAGGGGAGCGCACCAGGTGGACAGCCCGATGTTCTCCGACCCGGCCGCCAGCCGGCCGGTGCGGTCCGGTGGGGGCAGCACGTAGACGGCGGGGCTCGGGTTCTCCCAGTACAGGGCGTCGTACGTGCCGCACTGGAGCGGGATGCCGAGTTCGGCGGCGGACACGCCGAAGGGCGCGGCCAGTTCGGGCAGGTCACGGGTCAACTGGACCCAGCTGCCGCCCACATCGGTGCTGTGCAGCGAGCACTGGAGGAACGGCCGCAGTTCGTCGATGAGCCGGAACAGCGCGGCGCTCTCGGGGAGCGGATTCGAGACGATCGGCGCCCACTCGGGCTGCTCCGCGGCGATCGGGCGGAACCCGGTGCGGTAGTAACCGGCCAGGCCGGACGAGGAGTTGGTGCTCAGGGCCGCGCCGTCCGGGTCCAGGCACAGCACGATGTCCCAGGTGACGAGGGCGGGGTCGGTCGCCGCCGAGAGCCGGTCGCCGCGGGCGATCCGCTCCGCCAGGGTGAGTGCGGTGGCGCCGCCCACCGGCTCGTCGGGGTGTGCTCCGGCGACCACCAGGACATGGCGCGGCCCGTGTCCCACGGACAGCAGCAGGATCGGACGGCCCGCGCGGGACGCCCCGATCCGGCGCAGCCGGGCGGCCCCGGGGAAACGGGAGACCAGCCGCCGCGCCGACGCGGTGATCTCCGGGGCCGTGGGGTAGCTGTCCATCGGGCGCGTCGTGTCCTTCCGGTGGGGGCCGGGGCGCGCACGGGGTGGGGCGCACGGAGTGGGGTTGACGTGCTCCTGCCAGAGTTCGTGCTCGGTGTGACGCTTGTCAACGACTGCCGCCGCGGCAGAGCCCGAGGCCGACGGGATTGGCGCGAAGGCGACGGTACGGGCGGGCCGACAGATCGAGAGATTCTTCGAAACATTCGCCCGAAAACATTCGAGGAAATGCAAAGACAGGCCCAGTCGGCCGCGTGAGCTGCTCATTGCTGCCGACCCCACCTGGCAACACGTCGGCGAACCTTTCGCATCCGCCACCGAAACCATTGACAGTTGACAGGGACGTACCAACACTGACGCGGCATGGACAACACACCCGCACGCACGACAAACCGCTTAAGGCTCTCGATCAGCGGCGCCTGCACCCTGCTGCTCGCCCTCCTCGCGGCGACGACCCTGCCCGGCACCGCCCACGCCGCCACCGTCGTCACCACGAACCGGACCGGTACCGACGGCGGCTACTACTACTCGTTCTGGACCGACTCCCAGGGCACGGTCTCCATGACCCTCAACTCCGGGGGCAACTACAGCACCACCTGGAAGAACACGGGCAACTTCGTGGCGGGCAAGGGCTGGAGCACCGGCGCCCGCCGCAACGTGACGTACTCGGGCAGCTTCAACCCGTCCGGCAACGGCTATCTGTCGCTCTACGGCTGGACGTCGAACCCGCTCGTCGAGTACTACATCGTCGACAACTGGGGCACCTACCGGCCCACCGGGACGTACAAGGGCACCGTCACCAGTGACGGCGGCACGTACGACATCTACAAGACCACGCGGTACAACGCCCCCTCGGTGGAGGGCACGAAGACCTTCGACCAGTACTGGAGCGTCCGGCAGACGAAGCGCACCGGCGGCACCATCACCACCGGAAACCACTTCGACGCCTGGGCCCGCGCGGGCCTGCCGCTGGGCAGCTTCAGCTACTACATGATCCTCGCGACCGAGGGCTACCAGAGCAGCGGGAACTCCGACATCACGGTGGGCTGAACCGGTTCGGGAGGACACGTCGCATGAAGTCGACACCGCACGACTCGCCACGATCCCGGTCCGCCACGCGGGCCGGCCGACTCGCCGTCGCCGCAGCCCTGGTCGCCGCGGGCGCCCTCGCCGCGGGCGTCAACACCCCCGCGCAGGCCGCCACTTGCGGCGGCTATGTCGGACTGACCTTCGACGACGGCCCGTCCGGCAACACCCCCGCCCTCCTCGACGCCCTGAAGCAGCGCGGACTTCGGGCCACGATGTTCAACGAGGGCCAGTACGCGGCCACTTACCCCGCACAGGTCAGGGCGGAGGTCGCTGCCGGCATGTGGGTCGGCAACCACAGCTACACCCATCC
Organism: Streptomyces sp. NPDC091280; assembly: GCF_044768565.1. Lineage (NCBI taxonomy): Bacteria > Bacillati > Actinomycetota > Actinomycetes > Kitasatosporales > Streptomycetaceae > Streptomyces > Streptomyces sp. NPDC091280. The sequence continues at coordinate 412,048 of NZ_JBIVUZ010000001.1, read as the reverse complement.
GCACCTCACCCGGCAGACCCGGGCGACCATCGACGCGGAGATCTCCCGCACCCAGCAGGCCATCGCGACCGCGGGCGGCGGCACGCCCCGGCTCTTCCGCCCGCCCTACGGCGAGACCGACGCGACGGTCCGGGCCGTGGAAGCCACGTACGGTCTGACAGAGATCATCTGGGACGTCGACTCGCAGGACTGGAACGGCGCGAGCACCGACGCGATCGTCGCGGCGGCCGGCCGCCTCACCGCCGGCCAGATCATCCTGATGCACGACTGGCCCGCCAACACGGTCGCGGCCATCCCGCGCATCGCGCAGGGCCTGGCCGCGCGGGGCCTGTGCGCCGGCATGATCTCCCCGGGCACGGGACGGGCCGTCGCCCCCTGACGGCACCCGCCCCCACGTCACGCGCCGTCGAGGAGCGAGGCGAGTCCCCGGTCGAGGGAGGTGCCCAGGGCCTCGCGGCCCGGTTCGGTGACCCGGTAGGTGCGGCGCAGGAAGTGGTGCAGGGCGACCGTGTCGAAGCGGATCATCGCGATGCCCTCCGCGGAGTGGAACTCGACCGCCGTGTGGGCGGGGCCGTACGGCCTGATGTGCACGTTGCCCATCCCGGCGGGCGCCTGGAGGCCCTCCTCCAGGAGCGCCCGCGCGAAGGTCCACGTCACCTTCTTGCCGTCGAGCGATATCCAGGCGGGGAACAGGAGTTGGACCGCGAAGGGGTCGGCGGAGGAGTAGCGGAGCGTGACCGTCACGGCCAACTCCTGGTCGTCGTCGGCGATCAGTCGGGCGCCGGTGGGCTGTTCCAGGGTGACGGGGCTCATGGACGTCTCCGATTCGGGCGGGCGCGGCGGCCGTTGTGCCGACGCACCCCCTTGATCACTCGGAGGGTCCTTTGATTACGCCGTCGCACAAGGCAATTCATGTGACCTGCATCACCTTGGGGGACAGCTGCAACTTTAATTGAAAGTTTTGCCATCTAGGGTACAAACCCATTCCCCAGCACCACTGGCAACTGGAGCGTTGCTGCCATGAACGACGGCCCCACCGCGGCGTACGCCCGGATCTACGAGGAGCAGCAACCGCGCCTCGTCGCCTACGCCCGCTCGCTCACCCGTAACACCTGGATCGCTGAAGACCTCGTCGCCGAGGCGCACTTCAGGGTGTGGCGCAGGCTGTCCGCCGGGCACGAGATCGACAACGTACCGGCGTACCTCATGACCACGGTGAAGCATCTCGCGAGCGCGGCGGGGAGCGCGGCCCGCGAGACGCCCCTCGATCCTGAGGTCGGCGAACGCGTCGGCGAGCGGGTCGGTGCCGATCCCGGGCAGCTCCACGGGGACGACCCGGCCGAGCAGGTGTCCTCGACGGACCTGCTGGTGCGGGTACTTGAGCAGTTGCCGGAACGATGGGTGAAGGCCCTGTGGCTGGCCGAGGCGGAAGGGCTGCCGCTCGCGGCGATCGGACCCCAGCTCGGCACCAAGCAGGGCGCCACGGCCGTACTGCTGCACCGCGCGCGGGAGGGCATGCGGCAGGCGTTCCTGCGCGCGCAGACCGGCGCCCCGGACGATCCCGCGTGCCAGGTGCACTGGGCCCGGATGCCCGCGTATGTGCGCGGCGGCGCCACCGAGCGGCAGTCCGAACGGATCCTCGGCCACGTCGACGGGTGCGACGACTGCCGGGCCCGGCTCGCGGCCCTGATGCGCGCCAACGACCGGCTGCCCGCGCTGGTCGCACCGGCCCTGCTGGTGTTCGTGCTCGGCGGCGCGGGCAAGTTCCTGCTGGCCTTCGGCGCGGGATCCGCGGGCGCGGTCACCGCGACGGCCGGGCACGGAACGGGACTTCTGCACGGCGTACGGCAGGTGGCGGCCGGCGCGTCCAAGACCCAGGTGGCGGCGGTCGGCGCGGCCGTCGCGGGCGCGGTCGCGGTGATCGCCGTCCTCGGCGGCGGTGAATCCGCCGAAGTGCCGGTGGCGAAGGGGCCGGTGGCCGAAGTCCCGGTGTCCCAGGCGCCGGTGGCGTCCCGGCCGAAGTCGGCGAAGCCGACGAAGACACCGGCCGGCGCCCCCGGGGTCGCGGCACCGGACGGGTCCGCAACCGCCGTACCCCCGGCCGTACTTGGCGACAGCGGGCCCGGGACGGTCGTGATACCGGTCGGGGGCGCCAGCCCAACACCGGTTCCTACGGCCCCGGTTGAGACACCGACACCCACACCGACGCCGACTCCGACGCCCACACCTACGCCCACGCCTGTGCCGCCGGTGACTTCGGATCCGGATCCGGAGCCCGATCCGACGCCCACCGAGTCGGCCCCGAGCGCTCCCGTGAAGGGGAAGCCGGAGCCCACTCCCGAGCCCACGACCCCGGCCGAACCGTCGCCCGAACCCTCCGAGGTGGCCCCGACTCCCGCCGATCCCACGCCCGTTGGGACTCCGGGCGACGGCGGTCGCCCCTGCGGCCGGGCGGCGGAGGCGACGCAGACGCCGCAGACGGTGGAGGCGCCGAAGGCGGTGGAGTCGGCGGACGCGGTGGATCAGCCGGAGGCGACGGACCAGTCTGCGGCGACGGACCAGCCGGTCGCGTAGGCGCGCCGGTCCCCGCCCGCGCTCATGACCGCCCACCGCTCATGACCGTCCGGCAGGCCTCCGCGTACGCCCGCACCAGTGGCCGTCCGCCGTTCTCGCGCCGCCACGCGAGGGCGTACCGGCTCGGTGGAATGCCGTGCACCGGACGGGTGGTGACACCGCCGAGGGTGATCAGCCGCGCGTTGCCCGCGGCCACCAGGCAGATGCCCAGACCGGCGACCAGTGCCTCGTACGTCTCCTCCGTGCTCGCGATCTCCGCCCCGATGCGCGGGGGACGGCCACCGCGCTCGTCGAGGGCGAGCCAGTGGTCGCGCAGCGGACCCGCGTCGGGCGGCAGGGCGAGGAACGGCTCGTCGAGGAGGTCCGCGAAGTCGATCTCGGCGCGCGCGGCCAGCGGGTGGGCGTCCGGGAACGCGACCAGGCGCGGTTCCTCGGCGACCACCGTCCAGTCGTAGCGCTCCGCGTCGGGCAGCGGCAGCCAGACGAACGCCACGTCCGTGACGCCCTCCGCGAGGCCCGCGGTCGGATCGTCCCAGCCGACCTGGCGCAGCCGTACGGCGGCCTCCGGGCGGGCGGCCGTGAACCGCGAGCGGATCGCGGGCAGCAGGCCGCCCCGGCCGGGGCTGGTGCTCATCCCGACCACCAGGGTGCTGCGTTCGGCCGCCGTGACCTCCGCCAGCGCGGACGCGCCCTCCGCCCAGAGGGCCAACACCCGCTCCGCGTACGGCAGCAGGGCCGCGCCGGCCGGGGTGAGCGTCACGCCCGGCCGGTCGCGATGGAACAACTCGGCGCCCAACTGCCGCTCCAGCGCCCGGATCTGCTTGCTCAGCGCGGGCTGCGACACGTACAGCCGCTCCGCCGCGCGCGTGAAGTGCAGTTCCTCGGCGACGGCGACGAAGTAGCGCAGATCCCGTACATGGACGTCCATCGTCATAACCAACGGTTATCAGCGTGGGTCTTGGACGGGCAACCCGGGACGGGAGCAGGCTGATCACGGATGGAAACAGTGATCCCTAGGGGAGACGTCATGAACAAGGTGTGGCTCGTGACCGGTGCCAGCAGCGGGTTCGGGCGGGCGATCGTGGAGGCCGCGCTCGCCGCCGGTGACGTGGTGGTCGGCGCGGCCCGGCGGACCGAGGCGCTGGACGACCTCGTGGCCGCGCACCCCGACCAGTTGGAGACGCTGCGGCTGGATGTCACCGACACCGGGGCGGCGGAGGCGGCCGTACGGGACGTGGTGGCGCGGCACGGACGGCTCGACGTGCTCGTCAACAACGCGGGCCGTACCCACGTCGGGGCCTTCGAGGAGACCACCGAGGCGGAGCTGCGGGACCTGTTCGACCTGCATGTCTTCGGCCCCGCCGCACTCACGCGCGCCGCGCTGCCGTACATGCGGGAACGACGCTCGGGGGCGATCGTGCAGATGAGCAGCATGGGCGGGCAGCTGTCCTTCGCGGGCTTCTCGGCGTACAGCGGGACGAAGTTCGCGCTGGAGGGGCTGTCCGAGGGGCTCGCGGACGAGGTCGCCGAGTTCGGGATCAAGGTGCTGATCGTCGAACCGGGCGCCTTCCGCACCGCCCTCTTCGACGCCGGCCGGGCCGGGGCCAGCGCCGACAGCGGTGTCTACGCCAAGGTGACCGGGACCCGCGGTCTCGTCTCCGGCGGCGACGGCACCCAGGCCGGCGACCCCGCGAAGGCCGCGGCCCTCGTCCTCGCCGCCCTCGACGCCGACGAGACCCCGCTCCGCCTGCCTCTGGGCGACGACGCCGTCGAAGCCGTCCTCGGCCACCTCGACGGGGTGCGCGCGGACATCGCGGCCTGGGAGAAGCGGACGCGGGCCACCGGGTTCGACGCCCGTCAGGACAGTTGACCGTCACCGACAGTCGCCCTCGGTTCTCACGCGCGCACGTCCAGCTCCGCGAGGGCGGCTGCCGTGCCGCCCCGCACGGTGGTCCGGGCGTAGCGGGCGGGCGTGCCGTTCGGGGTGTGCCATGTGCGGCCGTCCGTCGAGACCTCGACGGTGGACGAGGCCGGGCGCTTCGTCCAGGTGGGCCGGACCGTCCCGACTCGCACCGCGCGGCCCAGGTCGACGGTGAGGGAGGCGCGGTCGGTGCCCGGGGCCCAGGCGGTCGCGGGGCTGCCGTCCACGGCGGCCTCCGGGTAGCGGCCGGACTCCGAGGAGGTCGCCGTCGCGGTGCGGCAGCGGGCCAGGTCGGTGGTGGGCGTGAGGTCGGGGCGCCGGGTCTTCAGGGTGAACGTGCCGGACAGGGTGCGGCGGCCCTCGGGGGTGTCCAGCACGAAGGGCTTCCCGGAGCGCAGCCGTACGGTCGTCGTCTTCGCGCCGATCGCGATGTCGAACGTACGACCGCGCCAGCGCAGGCCCGACAGGCGTACCCCGGTGGACAGTTGGGGCGGCAGGCTCGGGTCGAGGCGGAGGGCGTCGGGGCGCAGCCGCAGACCGGTCAGGCCGTGGGTGAAGACCTGGAGGAAGCCGCCCTTGCCGGTGAGGAAGTCCTGCGCGGGAGAGCCGGCGAGAGGGTCGGACGCGCCCGCCTTGTCGCCGCGCGACTCCGAGAAGAGGGCGAACGGGCCGCGCGCGAACGGCTGGTAGGCCCGCCGCAGATAGGTGTACGTGGCGCAGCCGGGTTCGCCGACGGCCGCCGCGTCGATCGCGTGGACGGCGTCGGTCATGGCGGGACCGTCCGGGTCGGTGCGCCGGGCGTAGTGGTCGAGGGTGGCGGCACCGGCGCCGGCGGGCATCGGCCACTCCAGCGGATAGATCAGCAGCACGGTGTCGGCCTGCTTGATCTGCGAGCCGTCGTAGCCGTCGTACTGGAGGAAGATCTTGCGTTTCGGGTCGTAGGGGATGCGCAGGTGGTCGGCGACGGTGCTCCAGTCGGCGGGGGCGGGGCGGCCCAGGGTGCGGGCCGCCTCGGTGGCGGCGCGGAGGGCGGTGGCGGCGACGGCGTTGGTGTAGACGGCGTCGTTCACGCCGTTGCTGTACTCGTCGGGGCCCGCGACCTCCTTGATGGAGTACGAGCCGTCGGTGTTCTTCGTGACGCGTGAAGTCCAGTACCGGGCAAGGCCGTTGAGGAGGGGCCAGCCCTCGGTGCGGAGCCAGGAGCGGTCGCCGGTGGCCAGGTAGTACTGGCGGGCGGCGAGGGCGATGTCGCCCTGGAGGTGGTCCTGGGTGAGGCAGTGCGGGGGCTGCCAGCTCTGGCACTCGTTCCACAGCAGTCCGTGGCTCGCGCCGGTCCACGGGAAGAACAGGCCCTTCACCGCGGTCCTCGCCGCGTTCTCGGCGGCGGCCGTGCGGGTGCGGTAGCGGTAGTCGAGGACCGGGCGGGCGAACTCGGGGCGGGTGGCGAGCAGGGAGGGGAACATCCAGGTCTCGGCGTCCCAGAAGATCATGCCCGCGTAGTCGTCGCTGGTCAGACCGGTGGGCGCGATGCTGTTCCGGGCGCCGGGGCGCAGCGCCGACAGCAGCCCGTACTGGGCGGAACGGGCCCAGAGTTGCAGGTCCGGGTGGCCGGGCACCTCGATGTCCGACGACCACAGCGCCCGCCAGGCGGCCGTGTGCGAGGCGAGCAGCGCGTCCCACCCGCGCCGCGCGGCCCGCCCGGCGGCGTCCCGGGCGGCGGCCCGGGGATCGCGGGAGGTGAGGGTGGTGTCGACACCGACGAACTTGGTCGCGGTGTAGGTCCGGCCGGAGCGGACGGGCAGGACCGCGGACTGACGGGCACTCAACTGCCCGTCCCGAGCGGCGCGTTGCCGCCGTCCGGGCGCGTCCAGCACGGAGGCCAGCGCGCCGTCGACCCCGGTCCCGTCCGTGCGGAAGGCCACGCCGATGGTGCGGGCGCCGGCCGGGGCGCCGGTCGTCCGCGTGATCCGGCGGGCGCCGCGGCCGTCGAGGCGGTCGGTGAGGGTGAGTTCGCCGTCCCAGTGCGGGGTCGCGCGCAGGTTCACGGCGCCGGTGTGCTCGCTGTCGCGGGCGGCGAGGACGTCGTAGACCAGGTCGGTGCGGCGGCCGTCCTTCGTGGTCCAGGTGAGGGACGTACGGACGTAGCCGCAGCGGAGGTTCAGGGTCTGGCGGTACCGGCTGATCCGGCTGCCGCCGCCGTACGTCTCGGTGCCCGCCGTCACATCGAGGCCGGTCCAGGTCGGGAGCGCGGCGAGGGCCTCGCGGCCCGCGGTGTTCGCGGGGCCCCGGGCGTAGAGGCCGGAGATGAACGTGCCGTCGTAGCGCGGGGTGTAGAGCGGCCAGCCGGTCTTGTCCCCGGAGGCCGCGTAGCCCGCGCCCGCGGGCGGGACCCGGGTGCCGAGATAGCCGTTGCCGACGTAGGGGTGGTAGGTGTCGGCCGGGTCGACGCGGGTGGCCGAGGGCGCCCAGCCGGATGCCCCGCAGTCGTCGCGGGGGCCGGACGCGGCCGAGGCCGGGGGCAGGGGGAGGAGCAGCGCGGCGGCGAGGAGCGGGAGCAGCGGACGGAGTGGCTTGATCACCGTTCGACGATGGGGCGCGCCGCGGCACGGGGACGGGAAACGCGCGGAGGATTACCACGGACGGAGCGCACCCGGCCCCGGGCCCGCCCCACCTCCGGTTCGGCGGCCCGGCGCCTCCTACCCCTGGTACGGCACCGGTTCGGTGACCCAGCCCGCCGTGAGGACGAGCCGGGACGCGCGCTGTACGGCCAGGAAGCCGAAGGGGCGGTCGAAGCGGGCCGTGACGACGGTGGTCGTGAAGCTCAGGTCGGGGCGGGCCCCGGCGGGGGCGGGCGCGACGGCGGTCGCCGCCCCCGCGCGGAAGCCGAGCGCGCCGAACCGCGCCACCGCCGACTGCCCGGCCCTGCCCACGGCCAGCGGGGCGGGGCTGATGCCGGGGAAGTGGCCGGTGGCGGTGTCCATGGCGGTGGTGAGCCCGAACAGGCCCGGCCGGTCGAGGAGATCGTGCCGCGCGGTCACGTCGTACGCCACCGTCGTCACGGACAGCTCCGGCTGTCGGGGTGTGGCGCACGGCTGTTGACCGACGCGCAGGCCCGGTCCGACCTCGCCGTAAGGGAGTTGGCCGCTGGGCACGACGGCGATCCGGCGGGCGAGGGCGGCCAGGCCGGTGCCGAGCACCTGGCCGGGGGTCATCCGCTCTTCGCCGAGCAGGAGATGGACGTCGATGCCGTGGTCGCCGGGGACCTTCAGCTCGGTGACGTAGCCGTACGGGCCGCCGGCCACGCCGGCCCGGTCGAGGCGGACGCCGGTGCGGCGCAGGCCCGCCAGTCGCCGCCCCTGCCAGGGTCCGGCGTCCGGGGTGAGGGGCAACTCCTCGAAGGGGCGCGGCCATTCGGTGCGCAGCGCGAACGCGCTCGCCAGCACCATCCCCACGCCCGGGTCGAGTTGGACCGGCAGGCGTTCGATCAGCCCGTCGGTCCGCTCGGCCGCCCACGCGTCCAACGCCCGCTGTCCGGCCGGGAGTTCGTCGGTGAGTACCCCGTTCGTGTCCGCCGGCAGTCCGGACCGCCACTCCTCGCGCACGGCCTGTTCGCGTCCGGTCCACAGGCCGAGCGCGGAGCGCAGACCGGGCATCGACCCCATCGCGGCCAGCAACTCCCGTGCCCCGGCGGCGGCCTGGTCGGCGGGCAGGCCCACCGCGTCCGCGAGTTCCGCCCGCGCGGCGCCGTGTGCCCCGTCGGCGAGGAACGCGAGCAGCGGCCACACGCCGGCCGCCGAGAACACCGTGCCGCCGGTCGCCGTGTCCGCCCAGCTCGCCGTCAGCCGGTTCACCGCGTCGACGGTCCCCCCGACCGCCGTGCCCCGAACCGCCGCGTCCTGAACCGCCGTGCCCCGAACCGCCGTCCCCTGGACCGCTCCCAATTCCGCCCCCGTGAGTGCCGTGGCGCAAGATCGCGCACCGGAAGGCTATCGTCGGCGCCCGGACTGCGGACGGTCAGCCCCGCACTCCGGATGATCAGTCCCGGTCCTCCGGGAACGGCTCCGGTTCCGTGACCCAGCCCGCCGCCAGGACCAGCCGTGTGTGGCGGTGCAGGGCGAGGAAGGCGAAGGGGCGGTCGAAGCGGGCGGTGACGGTGGTGCTCACGTGGCGGAGGTCGGGCAGGCCGCCGGCGAGGGCGCCCAGGGCGGTCACCGCCGCCGCGCGGAAGCCGAGCGCGCCGAACCGCGCCGTCGTGGCCTGCTCGGCCGCCCCGAGGGCCAGCGGCGAGGGGCTGATGCCGGAGAAGTGGCCGCGTGTGGCGTCCCGTGCCGTCGTCAGCCCGAACAGGCGGTGCAGGCGCAGCAGATCGTGCCCCGCGGTCATGTCGTACGCCACCGTCGTCACGTCGAGCGTCGGCGGCCGGGGGCGGGTGTGGCGGGTCCGCTCCACCCGCAGGCCCGGTCCGGGGTCGCCGTGGGGGAGCCGGTCTCCGGGCACCACGGGATGACGGCGGTCCAGGATGCCCATGCCCGCGCCCAGCACCTGGGCGGGTGTCATCCGCTCCTCGCCGAGCAGGAGGTGCACGTCGATCGCCGTGTCGCCGAGCACCTTCAGCTCGGTGACATGGCCGTCCGGTGTGTCCGCGACGCCGATCCGGTCCAGGAGGGCGCTCTCGCGCCACAGGCCGAGCGGGACCCGGCCGCGCCAGTACGCGCTCTCCATGGGCACCTCGGTGAACGGCCGCAGCCACTCGGTGCGCAGGGCGAGCGCGCTCGCCAGCACCAGGTCGGTGGTGTCCGTCAGCGGCAGCGGGAGCCGCTCGACCAGCCCGCCGGTCCGCTTCGCCGCCCACGCGTCCAGGGCCGCGCGGTCGGCCCCGAGGTCCCCGGTGAGCGGCCCGTGCGCCTCGGCGGGCAGCCCCGCCGCCCATGCCTCGCGCAGCTCCAGGGTCCGCCTCGTCCACAGCCCGAGCGCCGCGTCGACGCCCCGCATCGCGGCCAGTGCGGCCAGCAACTCCCGTGCGGCTGCGGCCGATCGGTCCGCGGGCAGGCCCACCGCGTCCGCCAGCTCGGCCCGCGCCGCGCCCTCGGCGCCGTCCGTGAGGAGGGCCAGCAGCGGCCACACCCCGGCCGCCGAGAACACCGTGCCGCCGCAGGCCGCCCCGGCCCACCGCGCGGTGAGCGCGTTCACCGCGCGGACCGTCGTCTTCGCAACCCGCATTCCGCCCCCGTTCACCTCGTGCTTAACATGCGCGAGTCGTACGTCAGTTCCGCGTCTGAAGATCTCCGGCTCCGCAGTCGAAGCCCCCTGCCGAAGATCCCCCGCCCGAACCAGGAGCACGGTACCCGTGTCCATACCCCCGCCGCCGGAATCCCAAGGGCCGTCCACCCCGTACAACCCGTACGCCCCGCCGCCGGAGGACGCCCCCGGGACACCACAGCCCCAACCCCCTTACGGGGCGCAGCCGCAGAGCCCGTACGCCCCGTACCCCCAAGACCCCCAGCCCCCCTACGCCCCCTACGGGCCCCAGCCCTATCAGCCCTGGAACCAGGGCTACAGCCCGTACAACCACCCCGCGCCCCTCAACGGCATGTCCGTCGCCGCGCTGGTGCTCGGCATCCTCTGCTGCGTGCCGGGCGCCGGTCTCGTCCTCGGGCTGATCGGGCTGAACCAGACCGGGAAGCGGGGCGAGCGCGGCCGGGGCATGGCGGTGACCGGCATCGTGCTCTCGGCGTTCGGACTGGTGCTGTGGGCGTTCGGGGTGGCCGGCGCCGCGTCCGGGTTCTTCGACGACGTGGAGACCGGCGGCGGGAGCAGCGCGAGCGCCTCCCCGGGGAAGGGCCAGTGCTTCGACGCGCCCAGCGGTTCACTGGAGGGCATGGCCTACGACTTCGACGTGGTGTCCTGCGCGGGCGAGCACGACGGCGAGGTGTTCGCCGTCGTGCGGCTGAGCGGCGGCTCGTACCCCGGGGACAAGAAGGTCACGGCCACCGCCGACGACCGGTGCTACGCGCTCCAGGACTCCTACGCCATGGACGGCTGGGCCGTGCCCGACGACGTGGACATCTACTACGTCACCCCGACCGAGCAGAGCTGGAGCCTGGGCGACCGCGAGATCACCTGCGTGTTCGGCAACCGGGACGAGGAGGCGGGGCTGCCCGGCGGTTCGCTGCGCAACGACGCCTCGACCCTCGACGCGGACCAGGTCGCGTACCTGAAGGCGGCCCACGTCCTGAACGCGGCGCTGGACTCGGCGCCCGACGCGCAGTACGTCGAGGACGACCTGCCGGGCCACAAGGCCTGGGCGGGCCGGGTCTCGGCCGCGCTCACCGCGCAGACCGCGCTGCTGGAGGGCCGTCAGTGGCCGGACGCCGCCGCGAAACCGGTCGCGGACCTGGTCAAGGACCTGCGGAAGGCGCAGCGGCAGTGGGCGAAGGCGGCCGGGGCCGCCGACGCCGACGAGTTCTACGGGCACTACGACAAGGGCGCCGAGCTGATCGACCCCCACCTGTCGGTCACCGCCCGCAAGGCTCTGGGGCTCGCCACGACCCCGCCGCCGTACGAGGAGGACGACGGCAGCGGGGACAGCGGGGGAGGCGATACCGGTCTGGAGGTGTGACGGCTCCTATAGCGGGGAGAAACTGCCTGGGTAAAGCCCACACCGGGCACAAGTCATCACATCGAGTGATTCTCTGGCCTTTGCTTGCATGGCCCAACCCACGGTTGCCAGGCTGTTGCTGTCTGTACAACCTGATGGGAGCGGCCAGTGACATTCGGTGAGCAGCCGGCGTATCTGCGCGTCGCGGGTGATCTCCGCAAGAAGATCGTCGACGGCAGGCTGCCCCCGCACACCCGGCTGCCCTCGCAGGCCAGGATCCGCGAGGAGTACGGCGTCTCGGACACGGTCGCGCTGGAGGCCCGCAAGGTGCTGATGGCCGAGGGGCTGGTCGAGGGCCGCTCCGGCTCCGGGACCTATGTGCGGGAGCGTCCGGTGCCGCGCCGCATCGCCCGCTCCGGGTTCCGGCCGCCGGCCGGCGCGACCCCGTTCCGGCAGGAGCAGGCCGACGCCGAGGCACGCGGCACCTGGGAGTCCAGCAGCGAGCAGACCGAGGCCGGCGGCGCCATCGCGGAGCGGCTCGGCCTCCAAGTCGGCGAGCGCGTGATGCGCACGAAGTACGTGTTCCGGGACGCCGGCGAGGTGATGATGCTCTCCACGTCCTGGGAGCCCCTCGCGGTCACCGGCCGTACGCCCGTGATGCTGCCCGAGGAGGGCCCGCTCGGCGGCATGGGGGTCGTCGAGCGGATGCGGGCCATCGACGTCGTCGTGGACAACGTCACGGAGGAGGTCGGCGCCCGGCCCGGCCTCTCCGAGGAACTGCTCGCGCTGGGCGGTGTCCCCGGGCATGTGGTCCTGGTGATCCAGCGCACGTACTACGCCTCGGGGCGGGCGGTGGAGACGGCCGACGTGGTGGTACCGGCCGACCGGTACCGGATCGCCTATCACCTCCCCGTGAAGTAGCGTAATTTTCCCGGCACTTGCTGCCGGAACCGGTCAATCCACCCTGCCCTGGGGGCCGTTGGATTCCGGTCTTTTTCGCAGGTCGTTCACGGGACCTGTAGCGTGCCTCCGACCGGATGCATCGAGGTGCGCCAGCGGCGCGTTCACCGTCGTGCGCCCCCTCCGTCATGGCTGGTTGCGTACCTCTTTGTGAAAAGCCGTATTCGCTGCGTGAAGGTTAGGCGTAGGCTCCGGCATATGCGGATTGCGGTTTCCTTATGGGGTGGGGCACGGCACGAACCGCGAGCGGGATCCGGAGGGGCGCGATGAACGACGGCACGATCACTCTTCCCTGGCTCGTGATACGGCAGGACGACAGCGGCAATCGCTACCGCGTGGGCCGGTACGCCACCCGTGCCGAGGCCCAGAAGATCGCGGACAGCCTCGACGACCGCAAGCACAAGCAGCTCTACTGGGTCGAGCGGATCGGGCAGAACGGCGACGCCTCCCGCAACTGACCGCACCCCGTAGGCTCCGGCGCATGACGACACGGATCGTGGTGGTCGGAGCCGCCCTGTTCGACGGCGGCCACCGGCTGCTCGCCGCGCGCCGCAGCGCACCCCCCGAACTGGCCGGACGCTGGGAACTCCCCGGCGGCAAGGTGGAGCCCGGCGAGCACCCCGAGGCCGCGCTCGTCCGCGAACTCCGTGAGGAACTGGGCGTCGAGGCCGAGACCGTCGCCCGCGTCCCGGGGGAGTGGCCGCTGAGGCCGCCGTACGTCCTGAAGGTCTGGACGGCCCGGCTGCTCCCTGCTTCGCCCCGCCCGCGTCCCCTCCAGGACCACGACGAACTGCGCTGGCTCGCCCCCGCGGACGTCTGGACCGTCGACTGGCTCGACCAGGACGTGCCCGCCGTACGGGAGGCGCTCGCGCGGCTCGGCGCGGGCCCGCGTGAGCCGGGCGTGCTGGACGCCTCTTGAAGCGGCGGGCGGAGCGCGGCGGGCCCGGTGTACGCCGTTCGTGCCACAGTGCGCCCTCCGGAGCGGTACCCGGCCCTCGATATCGGGTATGTGCCCATTAACCCCATGAAATCGGACATGGGTGTGCTGGGCCGGCCCGGGATGTGATCGGCTTGATCGACACCGAAGGCGACCGCGCCGAGTGGACCTTTCCCGCCGACCCCGGAGCCGTCCGCACCGCGCGCTCGGCCGTCCGCGGTCAACTGCGCGACTGGGACCTCGCCGCCCTCGCCGACATCGCGGCGCTGCTGGTCAGCGAACTGGTGACCAACGCGCTGCGGCACGCCACGGGCCCCATCGGGGTCCGCCTGGTCCGCCCCGCCCGCCCCGGCGGTGTCCTGCTGGTCGAGGTCTCCGACCCGCTCCCCGACCCGCCCCGCGAGCGCGTCGCCCGCCCCGAGGACGAGAGCGGACGCGGCCTCCAGCTGGTCGCCGGCGCCTGCGTCCGCTGGGGCACCCGGCCCGGGGAGACCGGCAAGACGGTGTGGTTCGAACTCGCTGTCCCGGAGTGAACCGGGCCGTCGCACGCGCGCCCGCTCCTGTACGGACCGGACAGCGCTGTCCATCGATTGGTCAAGGCCTGTGACGGTTGTCGACCGGGGTGGTTCGACCGTGTGTCCGCTGGTTAGAAGACTGGGAGTGTTGTCGCGGGACGGTCCGAAATGCATCGGGATTGTCCTGTGATCGTGAACACCGTGTTGTGGGGCGCCGTAGTGCTGGATACTGCGGGCAGCCGCCCCCGGTGACCGGTGCCGGACGCGGTGAGCTGGAGGGGACGGTTCGCGTGAGCGAGATACCAGCGAAGGCCACGGAGTCCGAGGACCCGTCGGGCGGCGCGAGGGCGGATGCCGTGGGCTTCGCCGACGTGCCCTCCGCCGACGCCATGTCCGTCGGCGACGCCATGTGGCAGAGCAGTCCGCCCGGATCGATCTACGACTACATCAAGGTCGCCTCCTTCTCCATCGGCCCCGACGGACTCGTCGACCAGTGGAGCCTGCGGGCCGAACAGCTCTTCGGCATCTCCACGGAGAACGCGGTCGGCATGGACCCCATCGAGGCGTTCGTCGACCCCGCCCTGCGGGAACACGGCCAGCGGAAGATGGCCGAGATCCTGGACGGCCGGGAGTGGACCGGCGTGGTGCCCTTCCGGGTGCCCGAGAGCGCCGAGGGCGATCCCGCCAAGGAGGGCCTCGCCGAGGTCTATGTGATGCCGACCCGGACCGAGGAGGGCGAGCGGGCCGCCGTCTGCATCGTCGTCGATGTCCGGATCCTGCGCCGGATCGAGACCGATCTCGCCGCCTCACAGTCGATATTCGGTCAATCTCCCTTCGGTTTCCTGCTGATCGACCCCGACCTGCGGGTCCGGCGCGCCAACCAGCAGATCGCCAACACCTTCGGCGGCACCCCCGACGACCACCGCGGCAGAAGCGTCCAGGACTACCTCCAGAGCCCCGAGGCCGAGCGGGTCACCGCGACCCTGCGCCGGGTCCTGGAGACCGGCAACGCGATAACGGACATGCACGTCTCCGGGGTCGTGCCCGGCTCCGAGGAACGCCGGCACTGGTCCATCAACCTCTACCGCGTGCACAGCGGCAGCGGACGCCCCATCGGCATCGCCTGGCTCGGAACCGACGTCACCGCGCGCCGCGCCGCCGCCCGCGAGGCCGCCTCCGCGCGGCGCAATCTCGCCCTTCTCAACGAGGTCGGCGCCCGCATCGGGAACTCCCTCGACCTGGAGACCACCGCCCGCGAACTCCTCGACATCGTCGTCCCCGGCTTCTGCGACCTGGCGACCGTCGACCTCTACCAGGGCCTCCTGGCCGGCGACGAGACCCCGCCCGGCCGGGCCGACGGCAGCGCGGAGGTGCGCCGGGTGGCCTTCGCCAGCGCGGTCTCCGACGCCCCCTTCGTCGGCGGCGGCGCACCCGTCGCCGTCAACGCCGTCCACCACTACCCCTTCAACTCGCCCTGCGCCGACGCCCTGCGCACCGCCCGCCCGCAGTACGTCCCCGCCGAGGAGGGCGGCCCCGTCCAGTCCACGCTGGCCGTGCCGATGGTCGCCCACGACACCGTCGTAGGACTCGTGCAGTTCGCCCGGACCAAGGGCAGCGAGCCGTTCGGCGACCGGGACCGGGCCCTCGCGGTGGAGATGGCGGCGCGGGCCGCCGTCTGCATCGACAACGCCCGCCTGTACCGGCGTGAGCACGAACGGGCGTTGATACTGCAACGCTCCCTCCTCCCGCCGGGCGACCCGGAGGCCTCCGGCCTCGACATCGCCTGCCGCTATCTGCCCGGGAACGCGGCGACGGAGGTCGGCGGCGACTGGTTCGACGTCATCGAACTCCCCGGCCACCGCACCGCGTTGGTCGTGGGCGACGTGATGGGCCGCGGCCTGCGCGCGGCGGTCGCGATGGGCGAACTGCGCACAGCGGTACGGACGTTGGCGCTGCTGGATCTGGAACCGGCCGAGGTGCTGTCCGCGTTGGACGAGATCGCGCGCGGACTCGGCACACCCGGCGGCGTCCAGCAGGCCACCCGGTCCGCCCGCCGCCCCCGCGAGGCCGACCTCTCCGAGGTGTACCTCGCGACCTGCGTCTACGCCGTCTACGACTCGGTGACCAGGCGGTGCACCTTCGCCAACGCGGGCCATCTCCCGCCGGTCCTGGTGGAACCCGGCGAGCCCGCGCTGATGCTCGACGTCCCGCCCGGCATGCCGCTCGGCGTCGGCGGCGAGCCCTTCGAGGAGGTGGAGGTCGAACTGCCCGAGGGCGCGCTGCTGGCGCTCTACACGGACGGCCTGGTCGAATCCCGCGACCACCCTCTCGACGAGGGCCTCCAGGCCTTCGTGGGCGCCCTGACCGACCCGAACCGCCCGCCGCACGACGGCCGTCCGGCCACCGCGGCGGCACTCAACGCCGAGACCCACCGCGACCTTGAGGACGTCTGCGACCACGTCCTCAACACCCTCGACACCCACCACGGCGAGGACGACATCGCCCTGCTCATGGCCCGCGTCCAGGGCCTGCCGGAGGACTCCGTCGGCGACTGGACCCTGCCCCGCGAGCCGCGCAGCGTGGGCCGCGCCCGCGAGTACGCCCGCGCCCGCCTCCAGTCCTGGGACCTCGAACCCCTCATCGACACCACGGAGTTGCTGGTCAGCGAACTGGTGACGAACGCGCTCCGCTACGGCGAGGGGGAGATCCGGCTACGGCTGCTGCTGGACCGCACCCTGGTGTGCGAGGTCTGGGACGCGGGCCTGGTCCAGCCCCGCCGTCGCCGCGCCCGGGACACGGACGAGGGCGGCCGAGGCCTCCAGCTGGTCGGCCTCCTGTCCGCCGCCTGGGGCTCCCGCCGGACCCCGCGAGGCAAGACGGTGTGGTTCGAACTCCCGCTCCCGGACGGGGAGACCGGGATGGTGGACCCGGCGGAGGCGCTGCTCAGTCTGTTCTGACGGAACCGGAGTCGGAGCCGGGTTCGTCCGGGTCGGGTTCCGCTGATTGCCCGGGTTCGCCGCGCTTGCGGGTGTCCGGGCCGCCGAAGGCGGGTGGGGGGCCGCCGTCCGGGTCCTCGCCCAGCAGGACTCCGCCGAGGACGGCCCCGGCCGTGTGTTCGGCGGGGCCGGAGTACGGGTTGCCGTGGACGCGGACGTCCTGTTCGGCCGACTCCCGGGCCCGCAGCGCGAGTTCGCCGGCCGCGCCGGGATCGGTGCCGAGGAGGCGTCGCGCCTCCGCCAGGAGGGTGCGGGCCCCGGCGCCGACCGCGCCCCGGTGGGTCGCCACGAAGTCGTCCGCCGCGCGGACGTCACTCCGGCCGACGAGCCACGCGGCGGTGCCGAGCACCCCGTCCGGCCCGGCGCCGAGCGCCGCCACGGCCCGCACGACGCTCCGCAGCGCGGCGAGCGGGTCGTAGGGACGGCCACCGGTCAACTCCTCCCGTACGGCGGCGAGGACGGCGTCGAGGTCAGCGGTCGCCCCGGTCGCCCCGGGCGGTCCGGACCGCCCGGCCCGTCCCGCCTCGGCGCCGGTGAGCGCGGCCGGGACCAGGTCGGCGGCCCCGGCCAGGGAGTCGGCGAGCCGGTCGACCGCGCCCAGGAGGGTGTCGGCCTGGCCGATCGCGCCCTCGGCGGCGCGCAGTTCGCGTACCGCCTGCCCGGTCCGCCCCAAGTCCGCCGCCTGGCGGGCCTGGTTGAGATGGGTCGTGGCGAACACCAGCCGGTCCTTGGCCTGTTCGACGTAGCCGGTGACGGGGGCGGTGGCCGGGGCCGGATAGCGCGCGTGGAGCTCGGCGAGCGCGGACTCCACGGCCCCCGTACGGCCGGTGAGTTCGCGGAACCGGCCCTCCGCGATCTCCAGCGCCCCGCTCATGTCCCGTTCCAGCGCCCGGAGTTGATCGAACCCGGGGGCCACGGCATCCAGTCGCCGCCCGGCCTCGGCACACCGCCCGACCACACCGGCGAGCGCGTGCCGCCGGGCCGCCTCCTCTTCGGGGAACCCCTGGCCGTAGCGCAGCCGTATCGCGAACGCGGCGGACAGTTCCCGCTCGGCCTCCCGCAGCGCGAGCGCGAAGGGTTCGACGGCCGTCGCCCCGAACCGGGCCTCGGCGAAGGCGAGTTCGCTCCGGCCGGCGCGGACGCAGTCGTCGGCCTGGACGAGCGCGGCACCGGCCTGGCGCTCCAGGACGGGCAGCGGGGTGGTGGGGGGCCGGGGCGACACCGAGGGCGGTAGGACGGGGGACGCCGCTCCGGGAGTCGTACGGGTGCGGGCCCTGCGGGTGCGCCGTACATACCCGTACCCCGCGAGGATGCCCACGCCGCCGACCGCGACGAGCGGCAGCACGAGGTCCGCGGCGGAGGCCGAGTCGTCGGCGTCCTGTCCGGCGACGGCGACGGCCACGGTGTCCTGTCCGGGCCGGGCGGCGGCGGAACCGGCCGGGGTGGCCGCAACCGGAACCTCCGCGTTGATCGTCATCACCGGCAGCACCAGCCATACGACCCCGGCCGCCCCGCCCAGCACGGCGTGTGCCACCCGCACGGATATGTGCGAGTCCGCGCGTCGCGGCCGGCCGCGTATCAGGGATGACGTCACATTTCGGAGCGTATGAGCAGCAATGCGGGCGCGCGACCGGGAACGGGACGCGGGGGGTGCCGGGGACGGGCGGGGTGCGGGGTGCGCCTACGGGAGGGAAGACGCGGGGATGGGCCGAGCAGGGGGAACGGGCACGGGGCGGGACGAGGGTCCCGGAGCCACCGAAGAAAACGCCGACAAGACCGTCGCCGGAACTGCGGGCGCCGACGCGCCGAGCAGCACCGGCCGCAGGAGGAAGTGGATCCGCCGGACCCGCCGTACCGCTCTGGCGCTCGTCCTCCTCCTGCTCCTCCCCACCCTCGCGGCGGAGATCGCCCTGCGGGTGAACTACACCGGGGACCCCGCGGACGGCACCCGCACCAGGAACCAGGACGCGATCTGGCTGGGCCACGCCTGGGTGGACGGGCGGAAGAGCGACGCGGACGTCGCCGCGCTGGCCCGCCGCCTGAAGGGCACCGGCATCCGGGACCTGTACGTCCATTCGGGGCCCCTGGAGCACGACGGCACCCTGCCGGAGTCCGACTACCCACGGGCCGCATGGCTGATCGACGCGGTCCACCGCGCGCTCCCCGGGGTGCGGGTCCAGGCCTGGCTGGGCGACAAGCTCGCCACCGAGAGCCCGGACGGCCTGCGGCTGGGGCGCGCGGCGACCCGTACCGCGATCGTCGCCTCCACCCGGCAGATCCTCGCCGCCGGCTTCGACGGCGCCCACTTCGACCTGGAACCCCTGCACTCCGGCGACCGCGACTACCTCGACCTCCTCGACCGACTCCACGAGGTCACCCGGGCCGATCACGCCCTGCTCTCCGTCGCCGCCCACCAGATCGACCCGCTCCCCGGCTTCCACTCCGTCTGGGGCACCCTCACCAACCACCCCAAGTGGTGGTCGCAGGCCTACTTCGGCCAGGTCGCCCGCCGCGTCGACCAGATCGCCGTGATGTCGTACGACACCATGCAGCCCCTGAAGAGCCTCTACGGCGGCTACGTCGCCCAGCAGACCTCGCTCGCCCTGGAGGTCACCCCCGACTCCACCGACCTCCTCATGGGCCTGCCCTTCTTCCACGAGAACCGCTTCGGCCACCGGGGTGCCGCCGAGACCGTCCCCGCCGCCGTCCGGGGCGTACGCCTGGGCCTGTCCCGCACCGACGCGGACCGCGCGAACTTCGGTGTCGCCCTGTACGTCGACTTCGCCGCGACGGAGGCGGACTGGACGGCGTACCGGGCGGGCTGGGTGCGCTGAGCCGGCGTTCAACTGCCTTACAGACACGTGCGGTTCACCGGTGGAGGTGCGATGATGCGGTGATTCGGTGAGTCCGACGGGGGTGCGCGATGGTGTTCACGGGGCTGGCCGCGGCGGTCTGGCTGGTGGCGGCGGTGATCGGAGTCGTCGCGGTGACGACCGGCTGGACGCCGCCGACGACACGAGGCAGGGTCGTACGGCCGGAGCTGTGGGGATACGGCACGCTGATCGCGGCGCTGGGCATCGGTACGGGGATGAGCATGCGCTGGTGGGCGGGCTCGCGGGGACTGGACGGCGTGGGCGGGGCGACGGCGCTCGCCCTGATCCTGCTCGGCTTCCTGCTCCAGTGGCGCGCCCAGCGCCCCGCGCACCCGCGCCACCCTACGAAGAACGCCTCCTGATCTTCGAGCCCAGCCACACCAGCGGGTCGTACTTCCGGTCGACCGCCCTTTCCTTCAGGGGGATCAGCGCGTTGTCCGTGATGTGGATGCCCTCGGGGCAGACCTCGGTGCAGCACTTGGTGATGTTGCAGTAGCCCAGGCCGTGTTCGTCCTGCGCGGTCTTCTTGCGGTCCAGGCCGGAGTCCGCCGCCGCGTCCAGCGGGTGCATGTCCAACTCCGCGACCCGCATGAGGAATCGGGGACCGGCGAACGCCGGCTTGTTCTCCTCGTGGTCACGGACCACATGGCAGGTGTCCTGGCACAGGAAGCACTCGATGCACTTGCGGAACTCCTGCGAGCGGTCGACGTCCTCCTGCATCATCCGGTACTCGCCGGGCGCGACCCCCGCGGGCGGTACGAACGCCGGAACCTCCCTGGCCTTCTGGTAGTTGAAGCCCACGTCCGTGACGAGGTCGCGGACCACCGGGAAGGCGCGCAGCGGAGTGACCGTGATCGTCTCCTCGCGGGTGAACACCGACATGCGGGTCATGCACATCAGCCGGGGCCGGCCGTTGATCTCCGCCGAGCACGAACCACACTTGCCCGCCTTGCAGTTCCACCGCACGGCGAGGTCGGAGGCCTGCGTGGCCTGGATCCGGTGAATGATGTCGAGCACCACCTCACCGTCGTTGACCTCGACCGCGAAGTCCTCCAGACCGCCGCCCTCGACGTCGCCGCGCCACACCTTGAAGCGGGCCTCGTAGCTGCTGCTCACTCGTACAGCTCCTCTTCGGCAAGGTACTTGACCAGCTCTTCCTTCTCGAAGAGGGCGAGCAGGTCGGCGCGGATGGGGTCGGTCGTCTCGCGGGTCAGGTCGATCTGGGCGGACACCGGGTCCGTCGCTCCCGAGGCGCCCGTGGGATCGGTGAGCCGGCAGATCAGGTTGACGCGGCGCCAGTCCCGGTTCATGCCGGGGTGGTCCTCGCGGGTGTGTCCGCCGCGCGACTCGGTGCGCTCCAGCGCGGCCCGGGCCACGCATTCGCTGACCAGCAGCATGTTGCGGAGGTCGAGTGCGAGGTGCCAGCCGGGGTTGAACTGGCGGTGGCCCTCCACTCCGGCGCGGCGAGCCCGTACGCGCAGGTCGGCGAGTTTCTCCAGTGCCTGTTCCATCTCGGCCTCGCGGCGGATGATGCCGACGAGGTCGTTCATGGTCTGCTGGAGTTCCTGGTGGAGGGTGTACGGGTTCTCCGATGGGCGGCCGTTCTCCTTGCCGGGTTCGGGGCCCTCGGCGGAGAAGGGGCGCAGGGCCTCCGCCGCCGCGAGGTCCACCTCGGTGTCGTCGACCGGCGGGCGGCGGTCCGCCAGGTCGGCCGCGTGGTCCGCCGCGTGCCAGCCCGCCCGGCGGCCGAACACCAGCAGGTCGGAGAGGGAGTTGCCGCCCAGCCGGTTGGAGCCGTGCATTCCGCCGGCCACCTCGCCGGCCGCGAACAGTCCCTGTACCCCGCGGGCCGCCGCTGTGTCCGAGTCGACGGCGATGCCGCCCATCACGTAGTGGCAGGTGGGGCCGACCTCCATCGGCTCCGCCGTGATGTCGACGTCGGCCAGTTCCTTGAACTGGTGGTACATGGAGGGGAGTCGGCGCCGGATCACGTCCGCCGGCATACGGGTCGACACGTCGAGGAAGACTCCGCCGTGGGGTGAGCCGCGGCCCGCCTTCACCTCGGAGTTGATGGCGCGGGCGACCTCGTCACGCGGCAGCAACTCCGGTGGCCGGCGGTTGTGGTCCGGGTCCTCGTACCAGCGGTCGCCCTCGGCCTCCGACTCGGCGTACTTCTCCTTGAAGACGTCCGGGATGTAGTCGAACATGAAGCGTTTGCCGTCGGAGTTGCGCAGGACTCCGCCGTCCCCGCGGACGGATTCCGTGACGAGGATGCCCTTCACGGACGGCGGCCAGACCATGCCCGTCGGGTGGAACTGCACGAACTCCATGTTGAGGAGGGGCGCGCCCGCCAGCAGGGCCAGCGCGTGGCCGTCGCCCGTGTACTCCCAGGAGTTGGACGTCACCTTGAAGGACTTGCCGATGCCGCCGGTCGCGATCACCACGGAGGGCGCTTCCAGGACGAGGAAGCGGCCCGTCTCGCGCTCGTAGGCGAAGACCCCGGAGACCCGGCTGCCGTCCTTCAACACCCGTGTCACGGTGCATTCCTGATAGACCTTCAGGCGGGACTCGTAGTCGCCGGTCTCCTTCTTGTCCTCCTGCTGGAGGGAGACGATCTTCTGCTGGAGCGTGCGGATCAGCTCAAGTCCCGTGCGGTCGCCGACGTGGGCGAGGCGCGGGTACTCGTGGCCGCCGAAGTTGCGCTGCGAGATCCGGCCGTCCTGGGTGCGGTCGAAGAGGGCGCCCCAGGTCTCCAACTCCCAGACGCGGTCCGGGGCTTCCTTCGCGTGCAGCTCCGACATGCGCCACTGGTTGAGGAACTTGCCGCCGCGCAGGGTGTCGCGGAAGTGGACCTGCCAGTTGTCGCCGGAGTTGACGTTGCCCATCGCCGCCGCGATGCCGCCCTCGGCCATCACCGTGTGGGCCTTGCCGAACAGCGACTTGCAGATCACCGCCGTACGGGCACCGCGTTCGCGTGCCTCGATGGCGGCCCGCAGGCCCGCGCCGCCGGCGCCGACCACGACGACGTCCCACTCCTGTCGCTCGACCACGGACATCAGAAGAACCTCGGATCGTTGAAAGCGCCGGAGGCGACCAGGTACACGTAGAAGTCCGCGAGCGCCACGCTGATCAACGACGCCCAGGCGAGCTGCATATGACGGTTGTTCAGTTTCCCGACGAACTGCCAGGCCCGGTAGCGCACGGGATGTTTCGAGAAGTGCTTGAGCTTGCCGCCGACGATGTGCCGGCAGGAGTGGCAGGAGAGGGTGTAGGCCCAGATCAGCACGATGTTGACCAGGAAGACGAGGGTGCCCAGGCCCATGTGGCCCCAGTGGTAGTGCTCGTCGCGGAAGGTCAGCACGGTGTCGTAGGTGAGCGTGCCCGCCACCAGGAGCGCCGCGTAGAAGAAGTACCGGTGGACGTTCTGGAGGATGAGGGGGAAGCGGGTCTCGCCGGAGTACTTCTTGTGCGGCTCGGCCACCGCGCAGGCCGGGGGCGATGCCCAGAAGCCGCGGTAGTAGGCCTTGCGGTAGTAGTAGCAGGTCAGGCGGAAGCCGAGCGGGAAGATCAGGATGATGATGGCTGGGGAGATGCCCCACCAGCTCCCGAAGAGGTCGGCGTTGGGGCCCGCGTGCATCGTCCGGCAGCGCTCGGCCAGACAGGGCGAGTAGAACGGCGAGACGTAGGGCGCCGAGTAGTAGTTCGAGTCCGCGAAGGCCCGCCAGGTCGAGTAGACGACGAAGGCGAGCAGTCCGGCGGCGGTGACGGCGGGGGCCAGCCACCAGCGGTCGGTCCGCAGATGTGGGGCGTCGATGGCGGCGCGCGTACCGGTGCGTACGCCGCCGCTGTTCGGATGGGGTTCCGTACCAGTGGCCAAGTCAGGACTCCGGTCGGTTCAGGGTGCGTGGCGGTGATGGGCGCCGAGTCCT
The DNA here is from genome assembly GCF_044768565.1 of Streptomyces sp. NPDC091280. Classification (NCBI taxonomy): domain Bacteria; kingdom Bacillati; phylum Actinomycetota; class Actinomycetes; order Kitasatosporales; family Streptomycetaceae; genus Streptomyces; species Streptomyces sp. NPDC091280. Next base: position 388,745 of record NZ_JBIVUZ010000001.1, on the reverse strand, counting down.
TCGTCGTCCGTATCCGTCCACAGGGTGTTGTCGTAGGGGGTGTCGGAGATGGGGACGAGATCGGGGCGCCGGGGGCGCTCGATCCCTGGTGCGGCGTCGCGCAGCAGTGCGACGCTCTCGCGCAGCCGGTCGGCGTCGGCCTTGACCCTGCGCATTTCCAGGCCGCCGCTGCCGAATTGCTGTTCCAGCCGTCCCACCGACCTGAACAGGTCTTCGAGACAGCGCTGGACTGATGTCAGTTCGTCGTGCACGGACATGACGTGACCTCGCTTCCGCGGGTGTCGACCCTGGACGGCAACGTTCATGCGCCTGCGAGTGTTGCGCGCCACACCGGCCGGTGGGAAGCGGTGTGCACGGATTGGCCGGGGTGCGTTGGTGTGTACGGGGGCAGATTCGAACATTGCGCCGCACGGGTGGGCTTCCCGGCGCCCCTCGACGTGTCGTCCCGTCAGGCCGAACCGTTTCCTCTTCAGTGGCCGCATAGATCTGATCAGCTCCAAATACCACCAAAAGCGATCAGAAGCCCGCGGCTTACCGGAGGTAGCAGTGATGTCCCACGACGGCGTCGGACTGCGCGCGGTCATGCGCTCGGTCGCCTTCCTCACCGCGGGCGCGCTCGCGGTGCCCCTCCTGTCGGGGTGCGGCTCCGACGACGAGTCGGGCAAGCCGCTGGCCGCACAGGACATCGCGCCCGTCGGCCGTGACCTGGTCGCCGACGGCGGCACCCTGCGCTGGGCCGTCGACGACGTGCCCGAGACCCTCAACGCCTTCCAGTCGGACGCCGACGACGCCACCACCCGCGTCGCCCAGGCCGTGCTGCCCGCCATGTTCCGGCTCGACGCGCAGGGCCGCCCGCAGCGCGACGCCGACTACCTGGAGTCCGCGAAGGTCGTCGACACCTCGCCCAAGCAGGTCGTCCTCTACAAGCTCGCCCAGCAGGCCGTGTGGAGCGACGGCCGCGAGATCGGCGCCGCCGACTTCGCCGCCCAGTGGCGCGCCCTGTCCGGCAAGGACTCCGCGTACTGGACCGCCCGCAACGCCGGCTACGACCGCATCGAGAAGATCGAGCGCGGCGCCAACAACCTTGAGGTCAAGGTCACCTTCAGCAGGCCCTACGCCGACTGGAAGTCACTGTTCTCACCGCTGTACCCCAAGGACGTCATGGGCACCCCGGACGCCTTCAACGACGGCGCCCGCCGCAAGCTGAAGGTCACCGCCGGCGCCTTCGCGGTACAGAAGGTCGACCGCAAGGACAAGGAGATCGTCCTCGCCCGCAACCCGCACTGGTGGGGCCGGCCCGCGAAGCTCTCCCAGCTGGTGCTGACCGCCGTACCGCTGGACAAGCGGGCCGCCGCGCTCGCCGACGGCACCGTCGACCTCGCCACGGTCGACCCCGCCGACGCGAGCCGGATCGCGCTCGCGGACCGGGCCAGGGGCACCGGCACCCCGCTCCAGGGCGCGAGCGCGAGCGCCACCGGCGGCACGGAGGGCAAGGACGAGAACAAGAGCGAGAACAAGAGCGAGAACAAGGGCGAGAGCCCCAAGGAGAAGAAGCTCGGCAAGAAGGAGCGCAAGGCCCTCGCCAAGTACCTGCGCCAGCAGGACGAGTTGCGCGCCTTCACCGTCCGCCGCTCCTTCGAGCCCGCCTACACCCAGCTCGCCCTGAACGGCTCCGAGGGCCCCCTCGCCGACGAGCGCGTCCGGCGCGCGGTGGCCCGCGCGCTCGACCGGGAGGCGCTCGCCAAGATCGTCCTCACCCCGCTCGGCCTGCCCGCCGTGCCGGTCGGCAGCCACCTCGCGCTGGCCGGCCAGACCGCGTACGCCGACAACAGCGGGGCGCTCGGCGACCACGACACCACGGAGGCGCAGGCGCTGCTCACCGACGCCGGCTGGGTGGCCGGCGGACCGGTCAAGGAGAAGGGCGGGAAGGCGGCCGGCGCCGAGGGGAAGAAGAGCAAGAAGGCCGACGACGAGACCGCGTCCGAGGGCGGGTCCGACGGGCAGTACATCGTCGGCGAGGACAACAAGGACTCCCAGGACCACACCAAGAAGCACGAGCACGGCGACGAGGGCTCCAAGCACCTCGCCGACGGCAAGCAGTACGACGGCCGCAAGGTGAAGCAGGGCGGGGCGCCCGGCGCGTACGCCCCGAAGGGCACGGCCGCCCCGGCGGGCGCGCGGACCGGCACCCTTGCCAAGGACGGCAAGCCGCTCACGCTCCGCTTCGTGCTCCCCTCCGGGACCGGCTCGGAGTCGCTGAGCGCGGTCGCCGACAGCATCTCCCGGATGCTGGCGAAGGTCGGCATCCGCACCGAGATCACCAAGGTCTCCGACGACAGCTACTTCAAGGACCACATCGCGTCCGGCGAGTACGACCTCGCGCTCTACTCCTGGCCCGCGTCCGCCTTCCCCGCCACCGACGCCCGCCCGATCTTCGCCAAGCCGGTCCCGGCCGCGGACGGTTCCCTCAACGTCGAGCAGAACTACACCCGCGTCGGCACCGACCAGGTCGACCAGCTCTTCGACCAGGCCGCCTCCACCCTCGACGAGGACGAGTCCGCCGCCCTGGTCCGCAAGGCCGACGCCCGCATCTGGGCGGCGGCCGGCTCCATCCCCCTCTACCAGCGCCCCCAGCTCACCGCCGCCCGCAGGACCGTCGTCAACGCCGGCTCCTTCGGCTTCCAGACCCCGGTCTACGAGGACATGGGCTTCCTGAAGAAGGGGGCCCACCCCTCGGCGAGCCCGTCCAAGGGCTAGCATCGCGCGAACACGACGAGCACGGCCGCCGTCCCGCAGGTCATGCGGGGCGGCGGCTGTCGTACGGGGGGTGGGGTTGTGCGGGGGCGGAGCGCGGTGGTGGCCGCGATGGTGATGCTGGGCGCGGCCGGCTGCGGCGCCGTGGCCACCGACGGCGGGCGGTCCGCCGCCGGGGCCGCCACGATCTGCGCGCACGGGACCTACGCGTGGTCCGGCGTCCGGCACGTCGAGCGGCTGACCGGGCTGCCCGACAGGATCACGTACGCCGACGGCGGCTACCAGGGCGTCATCGAACCCGTCTCCGACACCGTCTACCGCCCCACCGTGACCCACCCGCCCCGGGGCGTCGGCCCCGCCCGTGTGATCAGGGCGCTGCGCGCCCACCTCGGCACGGAGGACCCGCTCGCCGGGCCGGCCGACACGGCGGGGCAGGGGGAGACGGACTTCTTCGACGAGATCGTGGGCCCCCGGCAGCCCTACTACACCTGGGAGTCGCTCGACCTGATTGAGGCCGACTTCACTTACACCTGCGGGCTGAACCCGCCCGTGCGCGGTCACGTGCGCACCTGGGACAGCTACGGCGGCGGGTTCCTGCCCTGTTCCGAGGCCTCCCGGAGTGCCGCGGGCGAGGTCGCCGCGGTCAGGCTGTGCCCCGCCGGATCGGCCGCCGCGAGGGGCGCCTGACCGCTCCCGCCGCCACCCGTAAGGCCCTGCGGAGGCCCCGTCCCCGTACGCCACGTACGATGGGGTAAGGCCGTGGCGTGTCCAGCCCGGCAGGGTCCGCGTAACACAGACGTACGCGCAGGCCTTCCTCACTCTCCGGGAGTACGCCGCAATATGGCCACGCGCCACGACATCCGCAACGTCGCCATCGTCGCCCACGTCGACCACGGGAAGACGACCCTCGTCGACGCCATGCTGAAGCAGGCCGGTGCCTTCGCCGCGCACGCCGCCGAATCGCTCGACGACCGCATGATGGACTCGAACGATCTGGAGCGTGAGAAGGGCATCACGATCCTGGCCAAGAACACGGCCGTCAAGTACCACCCGAAGGATGGCGGCGACGTCATCACCATCAACATCATCGACACCCCGGGCCACGCCGACTTCGGTGGCGAGGTCGAGCGCGGTCTGTCGATGGTGGACGCGGTGGTGCTGCTCGTCGACGCCTCCGAGGGCCCGCTGCCGCAGACCCGCTTCGTGCTGCGCAAGGCGCTCCAGCAGCGGCTGCCCGTCATCCTCTGCATCAACAAGACGGACCGCCCGGACTCCCGGATCGAAGAGGTCGTCAACGAGACCTACGACCTGTTCCTGGACCTGGACGCGGACGAGGAGCAGATCGAGTTCCCGATCGTCTACGCGTGCGCGCGCGACGGCGTGGCCTCGCTGACCAAGCCCGAGGACGGCACCGTCCCGCAGGACAGCGACAACCTGGAGCCCTTCTTCTCCACGATCCTCTCGCACGTCCCGGCCCCCCAGTACGACGAGGAGGCCCCGCTCCAGGCGCACGTCACCAACCTGGACGCGGACAACTTCCTCGGCCGTATCGCGCTGCTCCGCGTCGAGCAGGGCGAGCTGCGCAAGGGCCAGACCGTCACCTGGATCAAGCGCGACGGCACCATGTCCAACGTGCGCATCACCGAGCTGCTGATGACCGAGGCGCTCACCCGCAAGCCGGCCGAGATGGCGGGCCCCGGTGACATCTGCGCCGTGGCCGGTATCCCGGACATCATGATCGGCGAGACCCTCGCCGACACCGAGAACCCGATCGCGCTGCCGCTCATCACGGTCGACGAGCCGGCGATCTCCATGACCATCGGTACGAACACCTCGCCGCTGGTCGGCCGCGGCGGCACCGGCAAGGGCGCCCAGGCCAAGTCGGCCGTCAAGGACCGCAAGGTGACGGCCCGTCAGGTCAAGGACCGCCTGGACCGCGAGCTGATCGGCAACGTCTCGCTGCGCGTGCTCGACACCGAGCGCCCGGACGCCTGGGAGGTGCAGGGTCGCGGTGAGCTGGCGCTGGCCATCCTGGTCGAGCAGATGCGCCGCGAGGGCTTCGAGCTGACCATCGGCAAGCCGCAGGTCGTCACGCAGATCATCGACGGCAAGGTGCACGAGCCGGTCGAGCGCATGACGATCGACGTGCCCGAGGAGCACATGGGCGCGGTCACGCAGCTCATGGGTGTCCGCAAGGGCCGGATGGACAACATGTCCAACCACGGCTCCGGTTGGGTCCGCCTGGAGTTCGTCGTCCCCTCGCGCGGTCTCATCGGCTTCCGCACCGAGTTCCTGACCGGTACGCGCGGCACGGGCATCGCCCACTCCATCCACGAGGGCCACGAGCCGTGGTTCGGTGTGCTGACGACCCGTAACAACGGTTCGCTGGTCGCCGACCGCGCCGGTGCCGTCACCGCCTTCGCGATGACGAACCTCCAGGAGCGCGGTGTGCTGTTCACCGACCCCGGCACCGAGGTGTACGAGGGCATGATCGTCGGCGAGAACTCGCGCGCCGACGACATGGACGTGAACATCACCAAGGAGAAGAAGCTCACCAACATGCGCTCGGCCGCCGCCGACTCCTTCGAGGCGATCGTGCCGCCGCGCAAGCTCTCCCTGGAGCAGTCCCTGGAGTTCTGCCGCGACGACGAGTGCGTCGAGGTGACCCCGGAGGCCGTCCGCATCCGCAAGGTCGTCCTCGACCAGAAGGAGCGCGGTCGCTCGGCGAGCCGCGCCAAGCACGGCTGACGCCCGCCGCTACGGCCCAACTGAGCCCGGACGCCCGCTACTTGGGGGTGTCCGGGCTCAGTGCGTGGGTCGGGCCACGGTGACGATCTCGGGGCTCGCGGGGGTGAGCGGTCCGCGCTCCCAGTCGCCGTACTGCTCGGCGACCGTCAGCCCGGCCCCGGCGAGGAACCCCGACAGGGCGGCGGGGTCCAGGAAGCGCAGGGTCGACCGGCTGACCTGGGGACGGGCCCAGCGCCCGCCCGCGAAGGTCTCGGTGAACGTCACCCGGTCCGCCCCGGCCGACACCGTCTCGACCTCGTGCCACACCCGTACGACACCGCCGTCCGGGTCGGTGAGCCGGCGCACCCGGTCGGGCGTCCAGGTCTCCCAGGCGCGGGCCGCCGGGTTGCGGGTCTCGAACACGAACCGTCCGCCGGGCGCGAGCGCCTCCCGTACGGCCCGCAGCGCCACGCGCAACTCCTCGTCCCGGACCAGGACTTGGAAGGCGTGCCCGGTCATCACCACGAGATCGAACGCGCCGTGCCAGGCCGTGGTCCGCAGCTCGCCGAGCACCCACTCGACACCGGGCTCGCGCCGACGGGCCTGAACGAGCATGGCGGCGGCGGGATCGACTCCCGTCAACCGCCCGCCGTGTCCCTTGGCGCGGGCCCGGTGCAGCAACGTCCCGGTACCGCAGCCGACATCGAGCACGGCCCGCGCGGACATCACCAGGTCCAGGCAGAAGTCGTCGCCCGGACCCCATGGATTGAGGCCGTCGTACAACGCGGCGAGGGACATGTCCCCGAATGACCGATCCACCACGGATTCAGCCTGTCACATCCGGCGAAACCGCACGGCGGGAGAACCCGCATTCTTGACGGGTTCTCAACTGCGGAGGAGGGCCCGATAAAGGGTTATCCCTCGTCCTGGTCAGGAATCCGTACAGGCCGACCGATCCGCACTACTCTTCCGTTGGCGTGATCCTGTCCATGCCCTGTCCGCTGCCGTTGAAGGCCCCGGACCTGCGGGCGTGTCGACTGCACAGCGGTCGCTGAACCGCAACTGGATTTTCACGCGCTCCGCGTTCGGCATGCGGACATTCAAGCCCGATAAATATGTAACAAGTCCGTTTCGCAGGGATCTTTCACCAAACCCTTTGTCCGGATTTTGGAAGATGTACGCGCGAGGTGTGATCGAACCGAGACCTTGTGAATGTGGCTCGGTCACCCGTCATGGCAGATAGTTAGGCGCGTAGAGCTCGGATCACGGGTCACTCGCTGTTGGCGGCGACTCATCGAGCGCGGGGAGCACTTGACCTTTTCAGGCACCGGTGACGGTGATGTGTCATGCGCTCTCCCAGGTGATGAACCATTGGACTCATGAGGAGGAGCCCCCATGCGTGGTGCCAAGAGCGCCAAGTGGGTTGCGATAGCCGCAGTTGTGGCGTTGGGCGCAACGGCCTGTGGCGGCGGCGGTGACGACAACAGCTCCGGCGGCAGCAAGGGCAACGGCGTCATCTCGGTGGAGATCGGCGAGCCGCAGAACAGCCTGGTTCCGAGCAACACGTACGAGACCGAGGGCGGACAGGTCATCAACGCCCTGTTCACCGGGCTGACCAGGCTTGACGCCGACAACAAGGTCGTCAACGCCATGGCCGAGTCGATCGAGTCCAAGGACAACAAGGTTTGGACGATCAAGCTCAAGTCCGGCTACACCTTCCACAACGGCGAGAAGGTGACCGCCCAGTCCTTCGCCGACGCGTGGAACTACGGCGCGAACCAGACCAACGCCCAGCAGACCAACCCGCTGTTCAGCCACATCGCCGGCTACGCGGACCTCAACCCGGGTGAGGGCAAGACGCCCAAGACCGACAAGCTGTCCGGTCTCAAGGTGGTCGACGACAGCACGCTCCAGGTCACCCTGGACGGCGCGTTCTCGGCCTTCCCCTCGCAGCTCTCCTTCACCGCGTTCGTGCCCCTGCCCAAGGTGTTCTTCAAGGACCCGAAGGGCTTCGGCGAGGCTCCGATCGGCAACGGGCCCTTCGAGATGAAGGGCAAGTTCAAGCACAACCAAGAGATCGACACCACGAAGTACGCCAAGTACCCGGACGCCTCGAAGATCGAGGTCAAGGGTGTCAACTTCAAGATCTACTCGAACGTCGACACCGCGTACAAGGACCTCGTCGCCGGCAACCTCGACAGCCTGCTGACGATCCCGACCTCGGGCCTGCCGACGTACCACAAGGACCTGGACGGCCGTTACATCGACGAGGCCGACTCGGCCGTCGGTTACATCGGCTTCCCGATCAAGTACAACAAGGCCTTCCAGAACGCGGACCTCCGCAAGGCCATCTCGATGTCGATCGACCGCGCGACGATCTCGTCGAAGATCTTCCTCGGCGCCCGTACGCCCGCGGACGACTACATCAGCCCCATCATCGACGGCTACCGCAAGGGCGCCTGTGGTGAGGCCTGCACGTACAACCCGACCAAGGCCAAGGAGCTCTACAAGCAGAGCGGTGGTCTGCCGGGCAACACGCTGGAGATCGGCTACAACGCGGACGGCGGCCACAAGGAGTGGGTCGAGGCCGTCTCGAACCAGATCCAGCAGGCCCTCGGCATCAAGGTGACGGCCAAGCCGTTCGAGCAGTTCCAGACCATCCTGAACGACCTGGACGCCAAGAAGTACCAGGGCGCGTTCCGCATGGCGTGGAGCATGGACTACCCGGACATGGAGGACTACCTCCGTCCGATCTTCTCGAAGGACGCCATCGCCAACGGCTCCAACTACTCGGGCTACACGAACGAGACGTTCGAGAAGCTGCTCGTCGAGGGCGACCAGGCCCCGACGCACGAGGACGCCATCAAGAAGTACCAGGCCGCGGACGACGTCCTGCTCAAGGACCTGCCGTACATCCCGGTGTACTTCTACACGCTGAACGCCGGCTACAGCGACAAGATCAAGTCGATGAAGATCGCCGGTCACCAGATCCTGTGGGACACGGTCAAGCTCAGCTGAACCGGTTCTGAGCAGTTCTGACACAGCAGTACGGGGTGAGCAGGGGGAGGAATAGCCTTCCCCTGCTCACCTCTGCTGCCGTCTACCGTCCGACCGTGCCCTCCCCCCGGCCGCGGTCGGGTCGAGCACCCCCCTCTGGAGCACCCATGGGCCGATACGTCGCGCGCCGCCTCCTACAGGTGATCCCTGTGGTCATAGGCGTCACGTTCATCATTTTCTGCCTGGTCTTCGCTCTGCCCGGCGATCCGATCCAGGCCCTGGCCGGCGACAAGCGCGCCGACCCCAACATCGCGGCGATCCTGCGCGCGCACTACCACCTCAACGAGCCGCTGTACCAGCAGTACTGGCACTACATCAGCGGTGTGCTCACCGGTGACCTCGGTGAGACCTACAACGGGCGGGCCATCTCCGACATCGTCTCCGAGCGGTTCCCCGTCACGGTGAAGCTGGGCCTGACGTCCTTCGCTCTCGAAGCCGTGATCGGGATCATCGCCGGTATCTTCTCCGCCCTGAAGAAGGGCAAGTTCATCGACAACGTCGTGCTGGTCTCGACGCTGGTCCTGATCTCGATCCCGGTCTTCGTGCTCGGCTCCGTGCTACAGCTGGAGTTCGGTGTGAACCTCAAGATCACACCGGTCGCCGGCATCGAGCACGGCTGGCCGCAGAGCTACATCCTCCCGGCCGTCGTGCTCGCCTCGACGTCGATGGCGTACATCGCCCGACTCGTCCGCACGAGCATGATGGAGTCGGTCCGTGCCGACTACGTCCGTACGGCGATAGCCAAGGGCCTGCCCACGCGGCGGGTCATCGGCGTGCACGCCATGCGCAACTCCCTGATCCCGGTCGTCACCTTCCTTGGCTTCGACCTGGGCGCTCTCATGGGCGGCGCCATCATCACCGAGCGCGTGTTCAACATGCCCGGCATCGGCGGCCAGTTGGCCCAGTCCGTCTATCTGCGCGAGCGGCCCGTCGTGGTCGGTCTGGTGACCCTCCTGGTACTGATCTACCTGGTCGCCAACCTCCTCGTAGACCTGCTGTACGCCGTGCTCGACCCGAGGATCCGTTATGAGTGAGAAGACGATAGAAAGGCCCACCACCGACGAGGCCGCCATCGCCAAGGAGATCGAGGCGGAGGAGAAGGCGGCGGCCCGGCAGGCGAGCCTGCTCAGGGACGGCTGGGCGGATCTGCGCAAGCGGCCCCTGTTCATCGTGACCTCGTTGATCATCCTGCTGCTGCTCGCGCTGGCCGTCGCGCCCAGCCTGTTCACGGCGCGCTCCCCGTTCTCCGACGGCTTCTGCCAGTTGCAGAACTCGATGAACGGGCCCTCCTCCGGGCACCTCTTCGGCTACGACGTACAGGGCTGCGACATCTACACGCGGACCGTCTACGGCGCCCGCAACTCGGTCGTCGTCGGTGTCGTGACCACCACCGTCACCACGCTGATCGGTGGTCTGGTGGGCATGCTCGCCGGTCTCATCGGCGGCTGGGCCGACGCGCTGCTGTCCCGGGTCACCGAGGTGTTCGCGGGTCTGCCGCTGATCATCGGCGGTCTGCTGATCATGTCGATCTGGGGCGGCGGCGACGTCTGGTCGGTGTCGTTCATCATGGCGATCCTCGGCTGGCCGCAGGTCTTCCGGATCATGCGCGGCGAGGTCATCGCCAACAAGTACAACGACTACGTGACGGCCGCGCGGGCACTGGGCGCGGGATCGTGGCGCATCGCGTTCCGGCACATCCTGCCGAACACGCTCGCCCCCGTCATCGTCATCACCACCATGAACCTCGGTGTGTACATCAGCGCCGAGGCCGCACTGTCCTACCTGGGCATCGGCATCCAGTACCCCAACATCTCCTGGGGCGTGATGATCAGTGACGCCCAGGACAGGTTCCTGACCTCGCCGCACGCGCTGATGTTCCCGGCCGGTGCCCTGAGCATCACGGTCCTGGCCTTCATCATGCTCGGCGACGTGGTGCGCGACGCCTTCGATCCCAAGATGCGCTGAGGGAGGCGTACGTGACCATCATCGACCCGACGGACGCCGTTCCGGCCCAGCGCCCCGGCGACCACGACAAGACCGGCCCACTGCTCGAAGTGCGCGATCTGCACGTCGAGTTCAAGACCCGCGAGGGTGTGGTCAAGGCCGTCAACGGTGTCAACTACACCGTCGACTCCGGAGAGACGCTCGCCGTGCTCGGCGAGTCCGGCTCCGGCAAGTCCGTGACCGCGCAGGCGATCATGGGCATCCTGGACATGCCGCCGGCCCGGATCCCGCAGGGGGAGATCCGCTTCTACGGCCAGGACATGCTGACCATGGGCGCGGAGGAGCGGCGCAAGCTGCGCGGCGCCCGGATCGCGATGATCTTCCAGGACGCGCTCTCCTCGCTCAACCCCGTGCTCAGCGTGGGCTTCCAGCTCGGCGAGATGTTCCGGGTGCACCAGGGAATGTCCCGCAAGGACGCCAAGGCCAAGTCCATCGAGCTGATGGACCGGGTGAAGATCCCGGCCGCCGCGGCGCGGGTGAACGACTACCCGCACCAGTTCTCCGGCGGTATGCGCCAGCGCATCATGATCGCGATGGCGCTCGCCCTGGAGCCGGACCTGATCATCGCCGACGAGCCGACCACGGCCCTCGACGTGACGGTGCAGGCCCAGGTCATGGACCTGCTCGCGGAGTTGCAGCGCGAGTACCGGATGGGGCTCATCCTCATCACCCACGACCTCGGTGTGGTCGCGGACGTCGCCGACAAGATCGCGGTGATGTACGCGGGCCGCATCGTGGAGACGGCACCGGTGCACGAGCTGTACAAGCGCCCGGCGCACCCCTACACCCGGGGTCTGCTGGACTCCATCCCGCGCCTGGACCAGAAGGGCCAGGAGCTCTACGCGATCCAGGGCCTGCCGCCCAACCTGCTGAAGGTGCCCCAGGGTTGTGCCTTCAACCCGCGCTGCGACAAGGCGCAGGACATCTGCCGTACGGAGTTCCCGCCGCTGGTCCCGGTGACCGAGGCGGACGGTACGGAACTGCCCGGCCGCGCCAGCGCGTGCCACTTCTGGAAGGAGACGATCCATGGCTGACCCGGCCAAGGCCGACGGGCCCCAGGACGCGACGCCCCACGTCTCCGAGGTCGAGGTGGCGCAGGTGCACTCGGAGGAGGAGGCGGTCGCCGCTCTCGACGCGAACGTCGAGCGGGGCGAACCGATCCTTCAGGTGCGCAACCTCGTCAAGCACTTCCCGCTCACTCAGGGGATCGTGATAAAACGCCAGATCGGCGCGGTGAAGGCCGTCGACGGTGTCTCCTTCGACCTGCACCAGGGCGAGACCCTGGGCATCGTGGGCGAGTCCGGCTGCGGCAAGTCGACGGTCGCCAAGCTCCTGATGAGCCTGGAGACGGCGACGGCGGGCGAGGTCTTCTACAAGGGCCAGGACATCACCCGGCTGTCCGGCAGGGCCCTCAAGGCCGTCCGCCGGAACATCCAGATGATCTTCCAGGACCCGTACACCTCGCTCAACCCCCGTATGACGGTGGGCGACATCATCGGCGAGCCCTTCGACATCCACCCCGAGGTGGCACCGAAAGGTGACCGTCGCCGCAAGGTGATGGACCTCCTGGACGTCGTGGGTCTCAACCCGGAGTACATCAACCGCTACCCGCACCAGTTCTCGGGCGGCCAGCGCCAGCGCATCGGCATCGCCCGCGGCCTCGCGCTCAACCCCGAGGTCATCATCTGCGACGAGCCGGTCTCCGCGCTCGACGTGTCGGTGCAGGCACAGGTCATCAACCTGATGGCGCGACTCCAGGACGAGTTCAACCTGTCCTACATCTTCATCGCGCACGACCTGTCCATCGTCCGGCACATCTCGGACCGGGTGGGCGTGATGTACCTCGGCAGGATGGCCGAGATCGGCACCGACGAGCAGATCTACGAGTACCCGACGCACCCCTACACCCAGGCGCTGCTGTCGGCCGTACCCGTGCCGGACCCGGAGGCCCGCGAGCACCGCGACCGGATCATCCTCACCGGTGACGTGCCCTCCCCGGCCAACCCGCCGTCCGGCTGCCGCTTCCGCACCCGTTGCTGGAAGGCCCAGGACAAGTGCGCCCAGGAGGAGCCCCTGCTGGCGATCCCGGAGCGCTTCAAGGGCTCCGACACTCCGGCGGCCCACGACTCGGCGTGCCACTTCGCCGAGGTCAAGGACGTGGTGCACGCGGCCTGAGCCGTCCGCGGTGTGTCTCGCGGGGGCGCCGGGAACCAGCTTGGTTCCCGGCGCCCCCGTCGTCGTACCCCCACCGGTGCGGGCCCCGCCCGCTCGGCGGCGACACCGCCTAGGGACGGAGCGAGCCGACGAACTGGTCGAGCCGGGCGACGACCTGCCGCAGTACGTCGACGGATCCCGTGGCGTCGCCCGCGAGTTCCAGCGAGTGGTCCGCCGAGGGAACCTCCAGGACGCCGTGGCGCAGGGACTCGGCGACCCGCGCATCCCACTGCGGGTCCGCGCTCCCGCCGACGAGCAGCGTCGGCGCTTCGGCCCGCCGAAGGGAACGGGCCACATGGCCGACGGTCAGGAGCGGGGTGAGCCACGCCGCCGCGATGTCCCGATCCGCCGCGAGACCGCAGGCGAGTGAGCCCAGGGACTTGCCGACGAGCAGGCGACAGGCCCCCGCCTCGGCGTCCACGGCCCGGGTGACCTGCCGCTCCACCCAGGAGATCCGGTCGTCCACGGTGAACCGCGAGAAGTCGTCCGGGACCCGCCACCACAGCTCCTGGACCGTCCACCCGTGCTGGATCAGCACCTCACGAGCGAAGTGCAGCAGCGGTCTGGCGGGCGAGTACCCGACGCCCGGAACGACGACAGCGACCCGGTCGGGCGCCCCGTCGAAGCGGGTGGGGGCGGTGAAGGGGGAGGGATCAGACATGGCGGCACCCTAGTTGGTCGGCCCGTACGGGCATCAGGCCGTTGGCCGGGCCCGCGCCCAGTGGCAGGCCACCTGCGCCTCACCTCCGCCGCCCAGCACCTCCAGGTCCTCGGTCCGGCACCGGTGGGCCACCCCCGCCCGTTCCGCCGCGCCGCTCGCCAGGATCTGGCAGCGCGCCCGGAACCGGCAGCCGCCCGGGATGCGGGACGGGTCCGGGGGTTCACCGGACAGCACCACGGGATCGCCGGGCGCCTCGGGCAGTACCGACAACAGGGCCTGTGTGTACGGATGTCGAGGTGCCGTCAGCACCTGCTCGGCGTCGCCCGTCTCCACGATCCGGCCCAGGTACATCACCGCGACCCGGTCGGCGATGTTCCACGCCAGCCCCAGATCGTGGGTCACCACCAGCGCGGCCAGGCCGAGTTCGGCGCGCAGCCGCAGCAGCAGCGCCAGGATCTCGCCGCGCACGGAGGCGTCCAGCGAGGCCACCGGCTCGTCGGCGACGAGGAGTTCGGGTTCCAGGACGAGCGCGCCGGCGATCACCACCCGCTGGCGCTGGCCACCGGACAGCTCGTGCGGGTAGCGCAGCAGGAAGCGCTCGGGCGGCCGGAGCCCGGCCCGGCTCAACGCCCTTGAGACCACGGCCTGTTCGTCCCGGACACCGCCGTGGATGCGCAGTCCCTCGGCCACCGCGTCGTACACCGTGTGCCGTGGGTTGAGTGATCCGCTCGGGTCCTGGAGGACGAGTTGGACCCGCCGCCGATAGGCCCGCAGGGCCCGCGAGGAGTACAGGAGCGGTTCGCCGTCGAAGGTGACGCGCCCGCCGGTCGGTGGCACCAGCCCGAGCAGGGAGCGGGCCAACGTCGTCTTCCCGCACCCGGATTCACCGACGAGGGCGACGATCTCCCCCGCCCGGATGTCGAGATCGACCCCGTCCACGGCCCGTGCGGGCGCACCCCCGCGCCGCCCCGGGAAGGCCACGCGCAGCCCCCGCGCGCTGAGCAGGGGCGCCGACGCCGTCATGAGGCGGCCCGGCCCGCACCGGAGCCCTCGGCCGGCACCGGCACATGCACACAGGCCGCCCGCCGCCCCTGACCGGCCTCCCGCAGGAACTGGTCCTCGCGCGCGCACACGTCCAGCGCCTCCCCGCACCGCGGCTGGAAGGCGCAGCCCGCCGGCAGGTCCGCCGGGTCGGGCGGGTCGCCCGCCAGACCGCGGGGGGCGAAGCGGGACGCGGGGTCCCCGATGTGCGGGAAGGAGGCCGACAGCGCCTTGCCGTAGGGGTGGAGGGCGTTCTCGTGGACCTCTCGGGCGGGGCCCTCCTCGATGACGCGGCCCGCGTACATGATCACCAGGCGGTCGCAGGTGTCCGCGAGGATCGCGAGGTCGTGGCTGATCATGACGAGGCCCACCTCCTGGTCGGTGACGAGGTGTTGGATCAGGCCGAGGATCTGGGCCTGGATCATGACGTCGAGCGCTGTCGTCGGCTCGTCGGCGATGATCAGCCGCGGGTCGCAGGCGAGCGCCATGGCGATCATGACGCGTTGCCGCTGGCCGCCGGAGAGTTCGTGCGGATACGCGCTCGCGAGGGCCGCCGGCAGTCCGGCCTGTTCGAGCAGTTCCCCGGTCCGCAGCCTGGCCCGCGCGGCCGTCGCGCCCTGGTGCAGCAGCACCGGTTCCGCGATCTGGTCGCCGACGCGGTGCACGGGGTTCAGGGAGTGCATCGCGCCCTGGAACACGATCGAGGCACCGGCCCAGCGGACCGCCCGCACCCGCCCCCACCGCATCGTCAGCACGTCCTCGCCGTTCAGCAGGATCTCCCCCGAGACCCGGGTCCCCGGCGGCAGCAGCCGCAGCAGCGCCAGCGCCAGGGTCGACTTGCCCGAGCCCGACTCGCCCGCCACGCCCACCTTCCGGCCCGCCGCCAGGGACAGGTCGACGCCCCGCACGGCGGCCACCCCGCCCGGGTAGGTCACGTGCAGGTCCCGTACCTCCAGGAGCGTCAACCCGCCACCCCCAGCCGGGGGTTGAGGGCGGACTCCACCGCGCGCCCGCACAGCGTGAACGCCAGCGCGACCACGGCGACGGCGATGCCCGGCGGCACCAGGTACCACCAGTCGCCGGCACTGACCGCGCCCGCCTCCCGGGCGTCCTGGAGCAGCCCGCCCCACGACACCACCGTCGGATCGCCGAGCCCCAGGAAGGCCAGGGTCGCCTCGGCGAGGATGGAGGCGGAGATCATCAGGGTCGTCTGCGCCAGGACCAGCGGCATGACGTTGGGCAGCACGTGCCGGGTCATCACATGCCAGTGGCCGCCGCCGAGCGCCCGGGCCCGTTCGATGTACGGCCGTGACTCCACCGCCAGTGTCTGCGCCCGCACCAGCCGGGCCGTGGTCGGCCAGGTGGTCACGCCGATCGCCAGGACCACCGTGCCGAGGGAGCGGGACATGACGGTGGCCAGCGCGATGGCCAGCACCAGCGTCGGCATGACCAGGAACCAGTCGGTGATCCGCATCAGCACGGTGCCGTACGCGCCCCTGAAGTGCCCGGCGGTGATCCCCACCACCGCGCCGATCGCCACCGACAGCACCGCCGCGAGCAGTCCGACGAGCAGGGAGACCCGCGCGCCCCAGACGACGAGCCCCAGCAGGTCGCGGCCGAACTGGTCGGTGCCCAGCGGGAATCGGGCGCTCGGGCTCTCCAGCGGCCGGCCCGGCGCGTCGGTCACGCTCGACACGTCCGCGCCGACCGTCAGCGGGGCGGTGAGCGCGAGCAGCGCGAACAGGGCGAGCGCGGCCAGACCGACCAGCCCGGCGCGGTGGGTGCGGTACCGCGTCCAGAACCGTACGGCGGACCGGCGCCGGCGCCGCCACGCGAGCGCCCGCGGGCCGGCCGGTGCGACGGGGGGAGTGGTCATCGGCCCACCCGGGGGTCGAGCAGTGGATAGACGAGGTCTGCGAGTGTGTTCATGATGATCACCGCCGCGGCGAAGAAGAGGAACAGGCCCTGGACCAGGGGCAGATCGGGCACGCTCAGGGCCTGGTAGAACAGCCCGCCGAGGCCCGGCCAGGAGAAGACCGTCTCCACCAGGATCACGCCCGCGACCGTACGGCCGAGGTTGACGAAGACGAGGGTGACGGTCGGCAGCAGCGCGTTCGGGACCGCGTGCCGGCGCCGGACGAGGTCGTCCCGGAGTCCCTTGGCCCGCGCGGTCGTCAGATAGTCGCTGCCCATCTCGTCGAGCAGCGCCGAGCGGGTCACCAGCAGGGTCTGCCCGTACTCGACCGCGACCAGCGTGACCACGGGCAGCACCAGATGGTGGGCCACGTCCAGCACGTACGCGAAGCCCTCCTTGCCGCCCGTCTCCATGCCGCCGGTCGGGAAGAGCCCGGGCACCGGGCCCACGCCGACCGAGAACACGATGATCAGCAGCAGGCCCAGCCAGAACGACGGGACGGAGTAGAGGGTCAGCGCCAGACCGGTGTTGAGCCGGTCCGAGAGGCTGCCGTTGCGCCAGGCCGACCTGGTGCCGAGGAACATGCCGAGCGCGGTGTACAGCACGAAGGCGGTCCCGGTGAGCAGCAGGGTGTTGGGCAGCGCCTCGCCGATCTTGTCGATCACCGGCGCCCGGAACTGGTACGACGTCCCGAGGTCGCCGGTGAGCGCCTTGCCGCAGTAGTCCGTGAACTGCTCCCACAGCGGCAGATCGAGCCCGAACTCCCTGCGGTACTCGTTCAGTTGGGCGGTGGAGATCGGGCGGCCACCGGTCATCGTCTTGACCGGGTCGCCGGGGATCAGCCGGAACAGGAAGAACCCGGTGACCAGGACCGCCAGCAGCGAGACGACGGCGCCGCCCAACTTCCCCGCCAGGTAACGGACATAGCCGGTCCGGGTGCTGCCCGCTCCCGGTCCGGGCTCCTCCCGCACCGGCTCCGAGGTGATCTCAGCCGTCATCAACGGCCGTCCCGCGCACGGCGGTCGGGGTTGGACCCATGGGCTACTCCCGGTCCTCGGCGGTGGCCCGGCGCCGCAGCGTGAACAGGACCGCCCCACCGATCACGACCAGCCCTCCGACGACGATCCCGGTGATCGCCCCGCCCGAGAGCCCGCCCGACGACGTGCCGTCGGTGGCCGCGGGCACCGCCGACCACCAACTCCAGTAGCCGTCCTGCCCGTAGATGTTGCCGCCGCTCAGCGGCATCGTGTCGATGGACTTGATCTGGTCGGTGCGGTAGGCCTCGACGGCGTTCGGGTACGCCAGCACGTTCATGTACCCGAGGTCGTACAGCCGGGACTCCATCCGCTTGACGATGTCGGCGCGCCTGACCGGGTCGTACTCGGCCAACTGCTGGGCGTAGAGCGTGTCGTACGTCTTGTCGCAGATGAAGTTGTCGGTGGCGCCGATGTCCTTGGGGGTGGCCGGAAGGGCCGCGCAGGTGTGGATGGACAGCACGAAGTCCGGGTCGGGGTTGACGGACCAGCCGTCGAAGGCGAGGTCGTACCTGCCCGCGAGCCAGGGGTCGGTGACGTTGTCGAGGCAGTCGACGCTCACGCCGATGCCGAGCTTGCCCCACCACTCCTTGAGGTACTGGCCGACCGCCTTGTCGTTGGGGTCGGTGGCGTGGCACAGCAGGCGGTAGCTGATCGGCTTGCCGTTCTTGCCGACCCGTTCGCCGTCGCCGTTCTTCCTGTAGCCCGCCTGGTCGAGGAGCCGGGCCGCCTTCGCCGGGTCGTAGGCGAGTTCCTGGCTCGCCGAGGGTTTCCAGAAGTAGGTGGAGAAGCGCGGCGGGATGTAGCCCTGGCCCTCGACGGCGTTGCCCTGGAAGACCTTGTCGATGAGGGTCTTGCGGTCGACCGCCATGAACAGGGCGTGCCGGACCCGTTCGTCGAGGAGGGAGGGGTCGCCGTCGCCGAAGTGGGTGCCGTTCTTCGCCTGGGCGCCGGGGTTGGTGGCGAGGGCGTAGAAGCGGCGGCCGGGGGCGTTGTTGACCTTGATGTTCTTCTCGGTCTTCAGGGACGCGGCCTGGGCGGGGGTCAGGGAGGGGGAGCCGGCGACGAAGGAGACCTCGCCCTTGCGCAGGGCGGCGACCGCCGCGTCCTGGTCCTTGTAGTAGCGGAAGACCAGTTCGTCGAACTTCGGGGCGCCGCGCCAGAAGGACTTGTTGGCCTTGAGGCGGACGTAGCTGTCGGCCTTGTAGGCGGTGAGGACGAACGGGCCGTTGCCGACGATCGGGAAGGTCTTGTCGTTGTTGAACTTGGAGAGGTCGCCGACCTTCGACCAGATGTGCTCGGGCACGATCGGCACGTCGAGCGCGGTCATGGTGGCCTGCGGCTTCTTGAGCCGGACGACCAGCCGGGTGGGGCTCGGGGCGGTCACCTTCGCGAAGTTGGTGACGAAGCTGCCGTTGGCGGTGGCGGCGCCCGGGTCGGTCATCATCGTGTTGAACGTCCAGGCCGCGTCCTCGGCGGTGGCCCGCTGTCCGTCGGACCACTTGGAGTCCGAGCGGATGGTGTACGTCCAGGTCAGCTTGTCCGGCGACGAGGTCCACTTGGTGGCCAGACCCGGGATGGTGTGGTTGTCCTCGGGGTCGTAGTTGGTGAGGTAGTCGTACATCAGCCGGCCGATGCTGGTGCTGACCAGGCGGCTCGCCAGGAACGGGCTCAGGGAGTCCACGCTCTGTGCGACGGCGACGGTGAGGACCTTGTCGCTCTTCGCGCTCGCGGCCTCGGCCCGCTGCGGTGCCGGGCCCAGGGGGGCGGCCGACGCCGCCGTGAGCGCCAGTGCGCCGGCCGCTCCGGCCGCGAGCCGGGATAAGCGGCGGGGCCGCGGTCTTGTGGGGCGTGAGTGCTCTGTGCCGTTCCGGTCCTGAGTGCTCATGGTCCTGACCTCGCGCTTGACCAGGTGACGCCGGGCTGGGTTGAAGAGTGTGTCTATCAGCGCCGGTCGGCGCCCGTCAACGGCGCGTGAAAGCCCATGTGGCCTGCGGAAATGGGGAGTTGACCGACCGATCGGAGGTTTATTGGTCCACGCCACTGAAGCGTGCCTGGTGGGGCCGGGGCAGGTCGGCCGGGACCGCTGCGGCCCGTGGTGTCACCCCTCTCGCCCGCGGCCTGTGCTGCATTCGGGTGGCTGCGTGTGCGCGGTGCTCGATTTGTGCAGATATTGGCCGGTAATGGATCGATCTGGATCGGCCTGGATCGGCTTTCCTGAGGAGGCACTCGATGCGTGGAGCCACACACGCCAAATGGGCCGCTTGCGCGGCGGCGGTAGCCCTCGCGGCGACCGCCTGTGGGAGCAGCGGCAGCGGCAGCAGCGGCGGTGACGGCAGCGCGGTGCTCAGTGCCTCCTGGGGGGACCCGCAGAACCCGCTGGAGCCGGCCAATACCAACGAGGTGCAGGGCGGCAAGGTCCTCGACATGGTCTTCCGCGGTCTGAAGCGCTACGACCCGAAGACCGGCAAGGCCCAGGACATGCTGGCCGACAAGATCGAGACCACCGACTCGCAGAACTTCACGGTGACCGTGAAGAGCGGCTGGAAGTTCAGCAACGGCGAGGCGGTCACCGCGAAGTCCTTCGTCGACGCGTGGAACTACGGCGCCAGCCTCAAGAACAACCAGAAGAACGCGTACTTCTTCGGGTACATCGAGGGCTACGACAAGGTCCACCCCGACAGCGGTTCGCAGTCCGCGACCACGCTCTCCGGGCTCAAGGTGACCGGCACCGACACCTTCACGATCAAGCTCACCCAGAAGTTCTCCACCTTCCCCGACACCCTCGGCTACGCGGCCTACTCCCCGCTGCCGTCGACGTTCTTCTCGGACCACGCGGCCTGGCTGAAGAAGCCGGTCGGCAACGGGCCCTACACCATCGAGTCGTACACCAAGGGCTCGCAGATGCAGCTCAAGAAGTGGGACGGCTACACGGGGGAGGACAAGGCGCAGAACGGCGGGGTGACCCTCAAGGTCTACACCGACAACAACACCGCCTACACCGACCTGATGGCCGGCAACCTCGACCTCGTCGACGACATCCCGGCCTCGCAGCTCAAGAACGTCAAGAGCGACCTCGGCGGCCGGTACATCAACACCCCCGCCGGGATCATCCAGACCCTCGCGTTCCCGTACTACGACAAGGACTGGAACAAGAGCGGTTCGGAGAAGGTCCGCCAGGGGCTGTCCATGGCGATCAACCGGGACCAGATCACCAACACGATCTTCCAGAAGACCCGCACCCCGGCCACCGACTGGACCTCCCCGGTGCTCGGCACTGCGGGCGGCTTCCAGGACGGTCTGTGCGGGGACTCCTGCAAATACAACCCCACCGAGGCCAAGAAGCTGGTCCAGGAGGGCGGCGGGATCCCCGGCGGCCAGGTCAAGATCACGTACAACGCGGACACGGGCTCGCACAAGGAGTGGGTGGACGCCGTGTGCAACTCCATCAACAACGCGCTCGGCAACGACAAGGCGTGCGTCGGCAACCCGGTCGGCACCTTCGCCGACTTCCGCAACCAGATCGGCCAGCACAAGATGACCGGGCCGTTCCGGGCCGGCTGGCAGATGGACTACCCGCTCATCCAGAACTTCCTCCAGCCGCTCTACTACACCAACGCCTCCTCGAACGACGGCCAGTGGTCCAACAAGGACTTCGACAAGCTCGTGAACCAGGCCAACGCGGAGACCGACACCGGCAAGGCCATCAAGCTCTTCCAGCAGGCCGAGGAAGTCGTCCGGGACAACATGGCCGCCATCCCGCTCTGGTACCAGAACGGCAGCGCGGGCTACTCCGACCGGCTCTCGGACGTGGCGCTCAACCCGTTCAGCGTCCCCGTCTACAACGAGATCAAGGTCGGCTGACCCCCGATGGGACGGTACGTCGTCCGGCGTCTGCTCCAGATGATCCCGGTCTTCATCGGCGCCACCCTGCTGATCTTCCTCATGGTGAACGTGATGGGCGACCCCATCGCGGGCCTGTGCGGCGACCGGCAGTGCGACCCGGCGACGGCCGCCCAGCTCAAGCGGGAGTTCGGCCTCGACAAGCCGCTGTGGCAGCAGTACCTGACCTACATGGGGAACGTCTTCACCGGTGACTTCGGTACGGCGTTCAACGGCCAGAAGGTCACCGAGCTGATGTCGACCGCGTTCCCCGTCACCATCCGGCTGACCCTCGTGGCGATCGTCATCGAGGTGGTCGTGGGCATCGCGCTCGGGGTCGTCACCGGCCTCCGGCGCGGCCGTCCGATCGACACCGGCGTGCTGCTGCTGACCCTCGTCGTCATCTCCATCCCGACCTTCGTCACCGGTCTGCTGCTGCAACTGCTGCTCGGCGTCGAGTGGGGCTGGATCAAACCGTCGGTCTCCACGGACGCGACCTTCGGCGAACTGATCGTCCCCGGGCTCGTCCTCGCCTCGGTCTCCCTCGCCTACGTCACCCGGCTGACCCGGACGTCCATCGCGGAGAACCGGCGCTCCGACTACGTCCGCACGGCCGTGGCGAAGGGCCTGCCGAGACGCCGGGTGATCACCCGCCACCTGCTGCGCAACTCACTCATCCCCGTGGTCACGTTCATCGGTACCGACATCGGCGCGCTGATGGGCGGCGCGATCGTCACCGAGCGGATCTTCAACATCCACGGCGTCGGCTTCCAGCTCTACCAGGGGATCGTGCGGCAGAACACCCAGACCGTGGTCGGCTTCGTGACGATCCTCGTCCTCGTCTTCCTGGTCGCCAACCTGCTCGTAGACCTCCTGTACGCCGTACTCGACCCGAGGATCCGCTATGCCTGAGCAGCCGTTCGAACCGGAGCACCGGGGGCCTGGGGGTGGTCCCCCGGAAGATCTCAGCATCGCCGGGACCGGCATGGGCGGCGCGATGGACCTCGCGACCAGCGAGGCGGAGACCCTGGAGCAGCAGTCATCAGCCGCCTCCGGCGGACGGGCGCCCGGCGGCCCCCAAGGCACCGGCCCCCAGGACAGACCCCGCAGCCTCTGGTCCGACGCCTGGCGCGACCTGCGCCGCAACCCCGTCTTCATCATCTCCGCGCTCGTCATCCTGTTCCTGATCGTCATCTCCCTCTGGCCGTCCCTGATTGCCTCCGGCAACCCCCTCAAGTGCGACCTCGCCAAGGCCCAGGAGGGCTCCCAGCCGGGCCACCCCTTCGGCTACGACGGCCAGGGCTGCGACGTCTACACCCGCACCGTCTACGGCACCCGGACGTCGGTCACGGTCGGCGTCCTCGCCACACTCGGGGTCGCCGTCCTCGGCTCGGTGCTGGGCGGACTGGCCGGCTTCTTCGGCGGGATCTGGGACTCGATCCTGTCCCGCCTCACCGACATCTTCTTCGCGATCCCGGTGGTCCTCGGCGGCCTGGTCCTGCTCTCCGTGGTCACCAGCAACACGGTCTGGCCGGTGATCGGCTTCATGGTGCTGCTCGGCTGGCCGCAGATCTCCCGCATCGCGCGCGGCTCGGTCATCACGGCCAAACAGAACGACTACGTGCAGGCCGCGCGGGCCCTCGGCGCCTCCAACTCCCGCCTCCTGCTGCGCCACATCACCCCGAACGCGGTGGCCCCGGTGATCGTCGTGGCCACCATCGCGCTCGGCACGTACATCTCCCTGGAGGCGACCCTGTCCTACCTCGGCGTGGGCCTGAAGCCGCCCACGGTCAGCTGGGGCATCGACATCTCCTCGGCCTCCGCCTACATCCGCAACGCCCCCCACATGCTCCTCTGGCCGGCCGGGGCCCTGGCGATCACCGTCCTCGCGTTCATCATGCTCGGCGACGCGGTGCGCGACGCCCTCGACCCGAAGTTGAGGTGACCGCCGCCATGCTGCTCGAAGTGCGGGATCTGCACGTGGAGTTCAGGACCAGGGACGGGGTCGCCAAGGCCGTCAACGGGGTGAACTACAGCGTGGACGAGGGGGAGACCCTCGCCGTGCTGGGGGAGTCGGGGTCAGGGAAGTCCGTGACCGCGCAGGCCGTGATGGGCATCCTCGACGTGCCGCCGGGGAAGATCACCGGCGGGGAGATCCTCTTCCGGGGCAAGGACCTGCTCAAGCTCAAGGAGGAGGAGCGGCGCAAGGTCCGGGGCGCCGAGATGGCGATGATCTTCCAGGACGCGCTGTCCTCGCTCAACCCCGTGCTCTCCGTGGGCGACCAGCTCGGCGAGATGTTCGTCGTGCACCGGGGGATGTCGCGGAAGGACTCCCGCGCCAAGGCCGTCGAACTCATGGAACGGGTGCGGATCCCGGCCGCCAAGGAGCGGGTGCGCGACTACCCGCACCAGTTCTCCGGCGGTATGCGCCAGCGCATCATGATCGCCATGGCGCTCGCCCTGGAGCCCGCGCTCATCATCGCCGACGAACCCACCACCGCCCTCGACGTCACCGTCCAGGCCCAGGTCATGGACCTGCTCGCCGAGTTGCAGCGCGAGCTCAACATGGGGCTCATCCTCATCACCCACGACCTCGGGGTCGTGGCCGACGTGGCCGACAAGATCGCCGTCATGTACGCGGGACGGATCGTCGAGTCGGCCCCCGTGCACGACATCTACAAGGCGCCCGCCCACCCCTACACCCGCGGTCTGCTCGACTCCATCCCGCGCCTGGACCAGAAGGGCCAGGAGCTCTACGCCATCAAGGGCCTGCCGCCGAACCTGATGCACATCCCGGCCGGCTGCGCCTTCAACCCCCGCTGTCCGATGGCCCAGGACATGTGCCGCACCGATGAACCCGAGCTGTACGAGGTCGATCGACAGCGGGGCAGCGCCTGCCACTTCTGGAGGGAGTGCCTCAATGGCCGAGTCGACGGTTGAGCCGATCCTGGAAGTGACCGGGCTGGTCAAGCACTACCCGCTGACGCAGGGCATCGTGTTCAAGAAACAGGTCGGTGCCGTCAAGGCGGTCGACGGTGTCGACTTCACACTCCACAGGGGAGAGACCCTCGGCATCGTCGGGGAGTCCGGGTGCGGCAAGTCGACCGTCGCCAAGATGCTGGTCAACCTTGAGCGGCCGACCGAGGGGTCGATCAGGTTCAAGGGCGAGGACATCAGCACGATGTCCGGCCGCGCCCTGAAGGCCGCCCGCCGCAACATCCAGATGGTGTTCCAGGACCCGTACACCTCGCTCAACCCCCGTATGACGGTCGGCGACATCATCGGGGAGCCGTACGAGATCCATCCCGAGGTGGCGCCCAAGGGCGACCGGCGCAGGCGGGTCCAGGACCTGCTGGACGTGGTCGGGCTCAACCCCGAGTACATCAACCGCTATCCGCACCAGTTCTCCGGCGGCCAGCGCCAACGCATCGGCATCGCACGGGGGTTGGCGCTGCGCCCCGAGGTCATCGTCGCCGACGAACCCGTCTCCGCGCTCGACGTCTCGGTGCAGGCCCAGGTCATCAACCTCCTCGACCGGCTCCAGGACGAGTTCGACCTGTCGTACGTCTTCATCGCGCACGACCTGTCCATCGTCCGGCACATCTCGGACCGGGTCGGGGTGATGTACCTCGGCCGGATCGTGGAGATCGGCAGCGACGAGCAGATCTACGACCACCCGACGCACCCGTACACCCAGGCGCTGCTGTCCGCCGTCCCCGTGCCCGACCCGGACGCGCGGGAGCACCGGGAGCGGATCATCCTGTCCGGCGATGTGCCGTCCCCGACGAACGTCCCGTCCGGCTGCCGCTTCCGCACCCGCTGCTGGAAGGCGCGGGAGCGCTGCTCGCTGGAGGTGCCGCTGCTCGCCGTCCCGGCCGAGTTCCGGCTCGTGAGCGGGCCCGCGGCCCACGACTCGGCCTGTCACTTCGCGGAGGAGAAGACGGTCGTACCGCCCGAGGAGGCGCGGTAACACGGAGGCAACTCGGCCGACCCGGTTCCGATATACGGACGCGTCAACCTGAATGACGTACGGCCGTGCGGGTGCCGTAAACGGACCGGGGCGCGCCATGTCGCCCCGGTCCGTTGCCCGTTGTCAGCGGGTGAGCCCCAACGAGCGCCGCAGGAAGTCCAGTTGGAGCAGGAGCAGGTTCTCCGCGACCGTCTCCTGCGGGGTCATGTGCGTCACCCCGGACAGCGGCAGCACCTCGTGCGGGCGGCCCGCCGCGAGCAGTGCCGAGGACAGCCGCAGGGAGTGGGCGACCACCACGTTGTCGTCCGCGAGGCCGTGCACGATCAGCATCGGGCGGTGCGGTCCGGCCGCGTCCACCAGGCCCGCGTCGTCGATCACCGAGTTGCGCCGGTAGACCTCGGGCTGCTCGGCGGGGTGCCCGATGTACCGCTCCTGGTAGTGGGTGTCGTACAGCCGCAGATCGGTGACCGGCGCGCCGACGACCGCCGCGTGGAAGACGTCCGGGCGGCGCAGCGCGGCGAGGGCGGCCAGGTAGCCGCCGAAGGACCAGCCCCGGATCGCGACCCGGCCGAGGTCGAGCGGGAAGTCGGCCGCGAGCGCGTGCAGCGCGTGGACCTGGTCCTCCAGGACGACCGCCGCGATGTCGTCCCTGATCGCCTTCTCCCAGGCCGGTGAGCGGCCCGGAGTGCCCCGTCCGTCGGCGACGAGCACCGCGAAACCCTGGTCGGCGAACCACTGCGAGGTGAGGTGCGCGTTGTGCGCGGCGACCACGCGCTGGCCGTGCGGACCGCCGTAGGGGTCCAGCAGAACGGGCAGCGGTTCGGTGCCGTCGTAGTCCCGTGGCATAAGCAGGGCGCACGGGACGCGGCGTGCGCCCCCCTCGGTGAAGGTGATGCGCGGGGACATACCCGGATCTTCGGCGTACGACGGGACCGGCACCGGCTTCCTGCCCTCGCGCAGCACCTGGACCTGCGTGCCCGGCCGGTCCGGCACCGCCGACAGCAGTACGGTCACGCCCCCGGCGCGCACCGCCGAGTGCACGCCGGGCTCCTGCGAGACGCGCTCCAGGCCGAGTTCGTTCACCCGGTAGACGTGCACCTCGCCGATCTCCGGGACCGGCGCCGCCTCGCCGGCCGAGGCCGTGACCAGCACGTTGTCGTCCGAGACGTCCAGCACCGCGCGGACGTGCAACTGCGGTCCGGTGAGCGGGCGTTCACCGACCGCGAGGACCCGGGCACCCCCCTCGTCGGCGATCCGCACCAGCCGTCCGGAGGGGCTCCAGCATGGCACACCAGGGAAAAGATCAAGCCAAACTGGATCTTCGTCGGCATGCACCATCCGGGTCGCCCCGGTGTCCGGGTCCACGGCCAGGAACAGCTGGCCACGCTGGTCCCGGGCCTGGACCAGCAGCAGCGGCGCACCCGCCGCTGACCAGTGCACTCGCGCCAGATACGGGTACCGCGCCCGGTCCCAGACCACCTCCGTGCGCACCCCGTTCAGCGCGATCACATACAGCCGTACCTCCGCGTTGGCCGTGCCCGCCGCCGGGTACGCGACCCGCCGCGGCTCGCGCTCCGGGTGGGCCGGGTCGGCGATCCACCAGCGCTCCACCGGCGTGTCGTCCACCCGCGCGACCAGCAGCCGGTCCGACTCCGGCGACCACCAGAAGCCGCGCGTGCGGTGCATCTCCTCGGCCGCGATGAACTCGGCCAGCCCGTAGGTGACTTGTTCCGACTCCGGCTCGGCGAGCGCCCGGTCGCCCTCGCCCCCGCTCTCCACGACCCGCAGGACACCGTCGGCGACGTAGGCGATGTGCCGTCCGTCGGGGGCCGGCCGGGGGTCGATCACCGGCCCGGGGACGGCGAGTTCACGTGCCGAGCCGGCCCGCAGGTCGACCGTGAAAAGCCGCCCTGACAAGGCGAAAGACGCCAACTCGACCTCGCTGTCGGTGGCGTAGCCGACGATCCCCGCACCGCCCTCGCGGGCGCGCTCGCGCCGCGCCCGCTCCTCGGCCGACAGACGCTCCGAGGCACCGCCCAGGAGGGCGCCCGGGTCGGCCGCGACCCGCTCGGCGCCGTCCGCCGGATCAAGGACCCACAGCGCGTTCGCCCGGTCCGTGCCGGAGGAGGAGCGCAGGAACACGACGCGCGAACCGTCGGGTGCCACGCTGAACGCGCGCGGCGCGCCGAGTGTGAACCGTTGGGTGCGGGCGTGCCGCCGGGGGAAGGAGTCGCTCTGGGTCGTCATGCCCCGACCATATTGGCCATGCGCCCCCTTGTGCGGCTGTGCGCCGAGCGATGCGCGAGCGCGGATAGTTATGATCACTAGCGCTGTGTGGGTATGAACCCGCTGGCTGCTGTATGGATTTGCTCTACGGATCCGAGCCATGGATCCATTGCCCCCATAGTCCGACCCCCCGAGTCCCTGGGATCATTGGAGGTGAGCCGCCGTGGCACTCTCGATTTCGGCGGTGGTGCTGCTGGCGATCGTCGTCTTCCTTCTGGTCAAGAAATCAGGGCTGAAGGGCGGGCACGCGGTCGTCTGTGTCCTCCTCGGGTTCTATCTGGCCTCCTCGACCATCGCGCCCACGATCAGCGATCTCACGACGAACATCGCGAGCATGATCGGCAGCATCAAGTTCTGACGGCTCACCTTTAGGGTGGGCACATGACGGAACTGCCCGCTCGTCGTCTGCTGCTGGTGCACGCGCATCCGGACGACGAGTCGATCAACAACGGCGCGACCATGGCCAAGTACGCGGCCGAGGGTGCCCTGGTGACGCTCGTCACCTGCACCCTCGGTGAACGCGGCGAGGTCATTCCGCCCGCGCTGCGGCAGCTGACGGGTGCCGCGCTCGGCGACCACCGGGCGGGCGAGCTGGCGGCTGCCATGGGCGAGCTGGGAGTCGGTGACTTCCGTCTCCTCGGCGGCGCGGGCCGCTACCGCGACTCCGGGATGATGGACACCCCGGACAACGACGACCCGGACTGCTTCTGGCGGGCCGACGTCGACGAGGCCGCCGGCCACCTCGTCGAGGTGATCCGCGAGGTGCGCCCGCAGGTCCTGGTCACCTACGACCCGGACGGCGGCTACGGCCACCCGGACCACATCCAGGCCCACCGCGTCGCCCTGCGCGCCGCCGAACTCGCCGCCGACGCGGGGCAGTCGATCGCCAAGGTCTACTGGAACCGCGCGCCCCGGACCGTCGTGCGGGACGGCTTCGCCCGGCTGCGCGACGCGCTGCCGGAGCTTCCCTTCACCGCGAGCGCCACCCTCGACGACGTACCGGGTGTCGTGGACGACGGACGGATCACCACCGCGATCGACGGCACCGCGTACACCGCCGCCAAGACCGCCGCGATGCGCGCGCACGCCACCCAGCTCGAAGTCGCCCCGGACGAGCCCTACTTCGCGCTCTCCAACCATCTCGCGCAGCCGATCCTCACCACCGAGTACTACGAGTTGGCCAAGGGCGAACCCGGCGGTCCGGCGCCCGAGACCGACCTCTTCGAAGGGCTGGGACTGTGACGAGCGCCAACCAGGGCGGCGGCAGCCTGCTCGCCCAGCCGCTGCAACGGCCTTCCGCACTACGGGTGTTGGCCTACCTCGGGCTGTTCGTGCTCGGCGCGGTCGTCGGGGCGGCCGGGGCGCTGGTGCAGGGCGGCTGGTTCCCCGGCGGGCTGCTGCTCGCGCTCGCCGGAGCGGGCGGGCTCTTCCTCGGCGGGGCGAGAGCGGCCGGCGGCCGGGGCGGGGCCGTGGCGCCCGCGGCCGGCTGGATGGTCACCGTCGTCCTGCTCACCGCCAGCCGTCCCGAGGGCGACTTCCTCTTCGGCGCGGGAGTCGGTTCCTACCTCTTCCTGCTCGGCGGTATGGCCGTTGCTGTGATCTGCGCCACGTTGGGTTTGGGGCGGCAACCAAGCGGCCCTGACGTCCGACTTGGCAAGTGACGTACCACTTCGCGGTGACGCGCGCGTGCGAGTCCGGTGTGGGTTTCCCCAGCGGCCGTGGGATACCGCCAAGAAGTGGCCAGTATGGTGGTGCGCGCCGCCGAGTCGCCCGTGGGTGTCGGGCGGCGGAGCCAACCGGGAGAACCTGCCTTGAGTCGTGAAACTGACACTCCGTCCTCCGGGCCCGACGGGCGCGGCGGAGCCGCGTACCCCTCGGGGACCCCGCCGTACGGGACGCCCGCGGCTTCCGACGACCGTACGGACGCGGGGCGTTCGGCCGCGCAGCCGGAGGAACGCAAGACCGAGACGACGCTGACGACCCGGATCCGGATCAACATCCCCGGATCGCGGCCCATTCCGCCGGTCGTCGTGCGCACCCCCGTCACGGACACCGAGCCCGCCGACGGGTCCACGACCGCCGAGACGCAGCTGCCGAGTTCCGCGCTGCCCACGGGCGTCGTCGAACCGACCGCCGAAATCGCCCTGCCCGCGGCCGAGGAGAAGACCAGCGACTGGTTCGCGCCGCGCAAGTCCGGCCCCGCGAAGGGCGGTCAGGGCGGTGGTAGCACCAACGGCGCGGGCATTCCGGGCGGTTCGGCCGCCGGAACCCCGAGTGCCGCCGCTCCGGCCGCCGGAGCGCCCGGGACCGCGCGGCCGACCGGTGGCCGGCCCGGCGGTGTGGTCGGTGCGATGGGCCTGCCGAGCGCCTCCCGGCCGGGCGGCGCCAACGGCTCCACGAACGGTGCCGGGTTCGCCGGCGCCACCGGCGGCGGACCCGTGGCCCCCGGGCACGGCGGCGGCACCGGTTCCTTCGACGTGACCGAGGCGCTCGCCGCGAGCGCCCTGGCCAACGGCTCCCGCCCGAACGGCGGCTCCGGCGAACCGCGCCGCGACGACCTGCCGTACTTCTCGGAGAACGGGCGGGGCGACCAGGGGGGCATCCCCGGCGGCGGCCAAGGCGTGCAGGGCGGCCAAGGCGTGCAGGGCGTGCAGGGCGGCTATCCCGGTGCCAACGGCCAGGGCGGCGAGCAGGGCGGCTTCCCCGGGCCCGGCGTCCAGGGCGGTTACCCCGAGCCCAACGGCCAGGGCGGGCCGGGAGCTTTCACCGGGACCAACGGCCACGGCGCGCACATCGAGCAGTTCCCCGGACCCGACGGGCAGGGCATGGGCCCCGGCGCCCCGGGCGGTCCCGGCGGAGCCAGCGGCTTCAACGGCCCGAACGGGCTCGGCGGCCAGGGCGGCCCCCAGGGCCCCGCGGGCCCGACCGGCGGCCCGGTCACCGGCGACGGCCTGATGCTGCCGCCCGGTGCCATGGGCGGCGCGCCCAGCGGCTACGCGGACGGACCGGGCGGCCCGGGAGGCGGAGCCGGCGGCCCCGGCGACGCGGCTCCCGGCCGACAGGGCGGTCGCGGCAGGGGCCGGGGCGGTCCCGCGGGTCCGGGCGGTCCCGGTGGTCCGGGCGCGGGCCCCGGCGGTCCCGCCATGGGCCTCGCCGGTCCCGGCACGGCCGGTGGCGCGAGTCTCCCCGGCACGATCCCCGGCGGCGGTCTCAGCGACGACACCGCGATCCTCACCCCGCAGAAGCTGGCCCAGCCCGGCATGCCCGGCTACGGCGCCCCCGCCGACCAGGTCTCCGGACACACCGTCACCAGCGGTATGCCCGTCGTCCCGGGCGGCGGCACCGCGCCGTTCGGTACGGGCACCCACCCCGACGGACCGCTGCCGCACACGCCTCCGAAGCTGCCCGAGTCCGGCGCGTCGCAGAGCGCGCCCGCCGGGAAGAACGCGGGCAAGGGCGCCGCGAAGAAAAAGAAGAAGGGCCGCAGCAAGCTGGTCCTGCTCGCCGTCGGCGTGGTCGTCGTCGCGGGCGGTGTCTACGGCGCCGGGCTGCTCATGAACCACACGGACGTGCCCAAGGGCACCACCGTGCTCGGCGTCGACATCGGCGGCGGCACCCGTGACGACGCCGTCAAGAAGCTCGACGACGCGTTCGGCGCCCGGGTGAACAAGCCGCTGAAGCTGTCGGTGGGCGGCCGGACGGTCTCGCTGAAGCCGGACCAGGCGGGCCTCCAGTTCGACTTCGCGTCCACCGTCAGCAAGGCCGCCACCAGCGACTACAACCCGGTCTCCGTGATCGGCTCGCTCTTCGGCCGGCACCGGGTGATCCAGCCCGACATGCCGACCGACGAGGAGAAGCTCCAGGCGGCCCTGGCGAACCTCGGCGGCTCCGGCTCCGGCACGGTGACCGAGGGCACGATCCAGTTCGAGTCGGGCAAGGCGGTCGCCGTCTACGGCAAGGCGGGCAAGGCCATCGACGCCTCCGGGTCCGTCGACGCCGTCGAGGAGGCCTACCGCACCGAGGTGGAGACCGACACGGCCACCACGGTGACGGTCCCCACCACCACCAAGCAGCCGACGGTCACGAACGCCGAGGTCGACCGCGAGATGAAGGCCTTCGCGGAACCGGCGATGTCCGGCCTCGCCACGGTCAAGACGGACACCGGTGTCACGCTCCTGCTGAGCCCGAAGAACTCCCTGTGGAAGTTCCTCAGGGTCAAGGCGGTCAACGGCAAGCTCACCGACAGCCCCGACCTGACCGCCCTCAAGGGCCTCTACGGCAGCGTCTTCGACAACGTCAAGATCACCCGGGCCACCGGCCAGAAGACGGCCGTCACCCCCCAGGACGTCTACGTCGCCCTGCGCCAGGCCCTGCTCAGCACGACCGACCGGGTGGGGATCATCGACACGACCCCCAGCTAGACCGCGCCCGACCGCACGAAGGGGGCACCCGGCAGCACGCCGGATGCCCCCTTCGTCGTACGGCACCGGTCGTCGTCGTGCGACGTCAGGCCGGACGCATGACATCTGTCATGCGCCACACCGGACCCCCGACACTGCCGGGCGGCACCCCCCGGCGGCGACGATGGGTGCCATGACGACAACAGCGGCGACCACCGCCACCCCGGTGGTCGGGTTCGACCAGGTGAGCAAGAGTTACGGCAGTGTCCGGGCCGTCGACGGGCTGTCGCTCGCGCTGCACCCGGGGGAGACGGTGGCCCTGCTCGGGCCCAACGGGGCCGGCAAGTCCACCGCGCTCGATCTGCTGCTCGGGCTCAAGCACGCCGACAGCGGCACGGTCAGCGTGTTCGGCACCAGCCCGCGCGAGGCGATCGTCGCCGGGCGGGTCGGCGCGATGCTCCAGAGCGGTGGCCTGATGGACGAGGTGACGGTCGGTGAACTGGTCAAACTGGCCTGCGCGCTGCACCCCCGGCCGTACAAGGTCGGCGATGTGATCGCCCGCGCGGGCATCGCCCAGATCGCCGACCGCAAGGTCAACAAGCTCTCCGGCGGCCAGGCGCAGCGCGTCCGCTTCGCCCTCGCGACCGCGGGCGACAGTGACCTGATCGTCCTCGACGAGCCGACCACCGGCATGGACGTCTCCGCCCGGCAGGCCTTCTGGGCCACCATGCGCGAACAGGCCGACCAGGGCCGTACGGTCCTCTTCGCCACCCACTACCTCGAAGAGGCCGACGCCATCGCGGACCGCGTCCTGGTCCTGCACCGCGGCCGGCTGCTCGCCGACGGCACCTCCGCCGAGATCAAGGCGAAGGCGGGCGCCCGCAGGATCGCCTTCGACCTGGAGGGCGAGATCGACGAGGCGGCGATCAGGGCCCTGCCCTTCCTGACCTCCGTCACCGTGTCCCACAGCGGCTCCGGCGCGGGCGGCGGCTCCACGATCCGCATCCAGTCCACCGACGCCGACGCGACCGTCCACGCGCTCTACGGCCTCGGTGTCTACCCCCGCAACCTCGAAGTCGCCGGGCTCGGCCTGGAGCAGGCCTTCGTCGCCATCACCACCGCCGAGGAGGCCAAGCAGTCATGAACAGCCTGATCAAACTGGAACTCACCCGCGCCCTGCGCAACCGCAAGTTCCTGTTCTTCTCGGTGATCTATCCCTCGGTGATCTTCCTGCTGGTCTCCAACCAGACCGGGAAGGTCGACGGCACAGGCCTGAGCGTCGCCAAGTACGTCATGGTCTCCATGGCCTCCTTCGGCGCCCTGACCGCCGTCCTGATGGGCAACAGCGAACGCATCGCCAAGGAACGGGAGAACGGCTGGGTACGGCAGCTGCGGCTGACCACCCTGCCCGGGCGCGGCTACGTCCTCGCCAAGACCGCCAGCGCCGCCGTGGTCAGCCTGCCGTCCATCGTGGTCGTCTTCCTCGTCGCCGCCCTGGTGAAGGACGTACGGCTGGACGCCTGGCAGTGGCTCGCGCTGACCGGCGCGATCTGGGCCGGCAGCCTGGTCTTCGCCGCGCTCGGCGTCGCCATCGGCTACCTCGCCTCAGGGGACGCGGTCCGCCCGATCACGATGATCGTCTACTTCGGACTGTCCATCCTCGGCGGCCTCTGGTTCCCGTCCACGACCTTCCCGACCTGGCTCCAGGACATCGCGAAGTGGCTGCCCACGCACGCGTACGCTGCCCTGGGGCAGGCCATCGAGCAGAGCCAGTCGCCCCACGCCAAGGACATCACCCTCCTCGTCGTCTACTTCGCGCTCTTCGCGGGCGGGGCGGCCTGGCTGTACCGGAAGGACACGCTGAAGGCGTGAGCGCGATGACGCAGGACCCGCGGTCCGAGGAGGAGGCCCAGGCGGACCGGCTGGTGCGGATCGGCCAGCCGCCCCGCAACCGCTCCGAGGCGATGCGCAAGCTGGTGTGGGTGGTGCCGTGGCTGGTCTTCCTCAGCGCCCCGGTGCACGACCTGACCTCGGGCCACCACACCACCCTGGCCACGGCGGCCGGCTGGGTCGGCTGGACCGCCTTCGTCGCGGCCTACCTGGCGGTCGTCTTCCGCACCATGGGCCGCCCCTACGCCGGCTGGACCGTCGCCGCCCTGGTCGCCCTGCTCGGCGTCCTCGCCGTCACCCTGGCCTTCACCCTCGGCGGTTCCTGGATCGGCCTGTTCGTCTACGTCTCCGTGTCCTGCGGGGTGGCCCTCCCGCTGCGCGCCGCGTACTGGACGATCCCGCTGACCACCGTCGCCATGATGCTGGCCGGCTGGCACGCCCACGACCTGGACGACGCCTGGGGCCTGTTCCTGGTGGTCCTGCTCATCGGCTACTCCATGACGGGCGTACGGCAACTGGTGCGCACGACGGTCGAGTTGCGCAAGGCGCGCGCCACGGTCGCCCAACTGGCGGCCAACGAGGAGCGGTTGCGCCTGGCCCGCGACCTGCACGACCTGCTCGGCCACTCCCTGTCCCTGATCACCCTGAAGAGCGAGCTGGCCGGCCGGATGCTCCCCGACCATCCCGACAAGGCGGCCCAGCAGGTCGCCGACATCGAACAGGTCAGCCGCCAGGCCCTGGTGGACGTCCGCGAGGCGGTCACCGGCTACCGCCGCCCCCGCCTCCCCGGCGAACTCGCGGGCGCCCAGGTCGCGTTGACGGCCGCCGGCGTCACCGCCGACCTCCCCGCCGAGCCGGACCTCACCGGCGTCCCCGAGGACAGCGAGTCCGCCCTCGCCTGGGCCCTGCGCGAGGCGACCACCAACGTGGTGCGGCACAGCGGCGCCCAGCGCTGCGTCGTCGAACTGGTCCGGCGCCAGACCCTCGACGGCCCGATGCTCGAACTCTCCGTCGAGGACAACGGCTCCGCCGGTTCAGGACAGGGCCCCGGCAACGGCCTGACCGGTCTCACCGAGCGCCTCGCGAAGGTCGGCGGCTCCCTGGAGACGACCCGCCTCAAGCACGGCTTCCGGCTGGTCGCACGGGTGCCCGCAGGCGTTCCGGTCGCCTCGGCGGACGTAGGATCGCCCGCATGAGCCGTACGATCAAGGTCCTGCTCGCCGAGGACCAGTCGATGGTCCGCGAGGCGCTGGCCGCACTGCTCGGCCTGGAGGACGACATCGAGGTCGTCGCCCAAGTGGCGCGCGGCGACGAGGTGTTGGCGGCGGCCCGGGACCACGGCGTGGACGTGGCCCTCCTCGACATCGAGATGCCCGGCTGCACCGGCATCGAGGCGGCGGCGCAGGTCCACAGAGCGCTGCCCGGGGTGAAGCTGGTGGTCCTGACGACCTTCGGCCGGCCCGGCTACCTCCGCAGCGCGATGGAGGCGGGCGCCGACGCCTTCCTGGTGAAGGACGCCCCGGCGGCCCAACTGGCCGAAGCGGTACGGAAGGTGCTCGCCGGCGAACGGGTCATCGACCCGACCCTGGCGGCGGCGGCCCTCGCCGAGGGCGCCAACCCGCTGACCGACCGGGAGCGCGAGGTCCTGCGGGCGGCGGCCGACGGTTCGACCAACGCCGAACTGGCCACGGCACTGCACCTGTCGCAGGGGACGGTCCGCAACTACCTGTCCACGGCGATCCAGAAGCTCGCGGTGCGGAACCGTGCGGAGGCGGTGCGGGCGGCCAGGGAGAAGGGCTGGCTGTAGGTCAGTTCAGCATCGAGCGGGCCGAGTGGGCCTGGCGCCGGACCTGGTCGGCGGTCGGCTCGTCCACCGCGGCCACCACCTCGGCGTACGACTCCAGTTCGGCCGCCCCCGTGACGTAGTCCCCGCGCTGCACCAGCAGTTGGGCCCGCTCGTAGCGCAGCCGCGCCGGATGCGAGGGCAGCAGCAGCGCCAACTCGACCGCCCACAACGCGACATCGGACCGCTCCGGCCGGGCCGCGGCCCACGCCCGGATGTTGTTCAGGACCCGGGAGACGACCTCCAGCGGCGCCGCGGGCACCAGCATCGAGGGCTCCAGCGAGGCGCCCGTCGCGCCCGCGACCAGCAACTCCGCGTCGCCGCCCGACAACAGCCGCCCGCCGTCGAACGGATCGGCCAGCACCTGTTCCTCCGCCGGCCCGAACCCCACCACGAAGTGCCCCGGCAGCGCGACCCCGTACACCGGCGCCCCGGCCCGCCGCGCGACCTCCATCCACACCACGGACAACAGGATGGGCAGCCCGCGCCGCCGCCGCAGCACCTCGTGCAGCAGCGAGGACCCCAGCCGCTGGTAGTCGCCGGGCGTACCGCGGAACTCGAAGCGGACGCCGAGGAGTTGACGCACCGCGTCGGCCCACGCCGCGGGCCCGCCGGGACGGTAGGGCAACTGCCCGGCCAGCCCGTCGAGTTCGACCTGCGCGGCGTCGAGGCCCGGGTCGTCCAGGGCGCCGTCCGCCGTCGCCCCCACCAGCAGGCACAGCGTGGCGAGATCGGGCCGCTCGGACCGGGCCTCCTCGGCGAACCGGGCACGGACGTCCGCCGACCGTTCGGGCGACGGGGGAGAGGGACAGGGACCGGGCATGGCGAACTCGAACCCCCTCACGACGAACCGTCGCGACCGTCACGAGCGCCGTCACCGGCATCACGGGTGTCACCCGCGTCACCGGTCGAGTCCGGCTCGCGGTAGTGGTGGTAGGCGTGATGCGCCGCGAACCCCATCCCGGAGTACAGCGCCCGCGCTCCCGTGTTGTCCGTCTCGACCTGCAACCACGCGGCCGACGCGCCCTCCTCCAGCGCCCGCGAGGCCAGCGCGGCCATCACGAGCGAGGCGAGTCCCTGTCGCCGTAGCGCCGGATCCACCTCGACGGCGGCGAAGCCGGCCCACCGGCCGTCGACGACGCAGCGCCCGATCGCGGCGGGCTCGGCGCCCTCGCCGGGAACCGTCGCGAACCACACCGAGGGTCCGCCGCCCAGCACCTTCAGGGCCACCTCGCTCACCCCCTTGCGCTGGTAGCGGGCCAGCCACGCGTCGTCGGCCGTCCGGCTCAGGACGACCCCGGCCGGGTCCGCCCGGTCGGCGACCGGGGCCAGCGCCCCGACCCACAGCTCGGCCGTCACCGCCCGGGTCCAGCCGCGCCGCTCCAGCTCGGCGCAGAGCAGCTCCTGCGTGCCCTCGGCGCCGGTCGCGGTCTGGACGTACGCGGGCAGGCCGCGGTCGCCGTACCACCGTCGTACGGCGGTCAGGGCCGCGTCGAGAGGCAGACCGGGATCGCCCAGCGGGAGCACGGAGTTGGCGCGGCGGGTGAATCCGGCGGCGGCGCGCAGCTCCCACTCGCCGAGCCGCTCGCTCTCCACCGGGCGCCAGCCCCGCGAGGAGACGAGCGCCAGCTCCCGGTAGCTCGCGGCGGGTCCCCGACGGCGGGCCGGGGCGGCCGGCACGACCTTGCCCGCCACCAGCGAGGATTCAGGAATAAGGATGGTTTCGCCGCGCTTCCGTGTGATGGTGACCACACCGTCGTCCCATGATGTGAGAACACCCACCGTGTCGGTGAACTTCTCGGCCGTGTCTTCACCCTCGGTCGAACGCCGCACGGACACCCGTTTGCCCACGTCAGCCGCGTTGATGCGGACCTCGAGCCGTCCGGCCGCAGAGATTTCCACAGGTCACTTCACCCCTCCTGTATGGATCACGCCCCGGAACGGAGATACTAGGTGCGGGCATGGACGACGCCGCGCTCCAGCGCGCCTGGCGGCGGAGCCTACAGAGGCCCGCCAGCGCCCTATCGAGGAGGAACGACAGCGTGACCTACGTCATCGCGCAGCCTTGTGTCGACGTCAAGGACAAGGCGTGCATCGAGGAGTGCCCGGTCGACTGCATCTACGAGGGCTCACGGTCCTTGTACATCCACCCGGACGAATGCGTCGACTGTGGTGCCTGTGAGCCGGTGTGCCCGGTCGAGGCCATCTTCTACGAGGACGACACTCCTGAGGAGTGGAAGGACTACTACAAGGCGAACGTCGAGTTCTTCGACGAGCTCGGCTCCCCGGGCGGTGCCAGCAAGCTGGGCCTGATCGAGCGCGACCACCCCTTCGTCGCCGGGCTGCCGCCGCAGAACCAGTAGGAGCGGCCCGCGCAGCCGCGCCGCCTCGGTCCCGTACGGCCTGATCACACCGGATCAGCGCCCTACGGGACCGAGGCATTTGCCGTGCCGGGTGTACCGGCCTCACCGGGTGTACCGGTCGTACCGAAGAAAGTGAGCGAGGAACCGTGTCCGCAGTCTCCGACCGTCTGCCCACCTTCCCCTGGGACAAGCTGGAGCCGTACAAGAAGACGGCGACGGCGCACCCGGGCGGCATCGTCGACCTGTCGGTCGGCACCCCGGTGGACCCGGTCCCCGATCTGATCCAGAAGGCCCTGATCGACGCGGCCGACTCGCCCGGCTACCCCACGGTCTGGGGCACCCCGGCCCTCCGCGACGCGCTCACCGGCTGGGTCGAACGCCGCCTCGGCGCCCGGGACGTCACCCACCGCCACGTGCTGCCGATCGTCGGCTCCAAGGAACTGGTCGCCTGGCTCCCCACGCAGCTGGGACTCGGCCCGGGCGACCGCGTCGCGTACCCGCGCCTCGCCTACCCGACGTACGAGGTGGGCGCCCGCCTGGCCCGCGCCGAGTACGAGGTCTACGACGACCCGCGCGACCTGGACCCGGCCGGCCTCAAGCTGCTGTGGCTGAACTCCCCGTCCAACCCGACCGGCAAGGTCCTCTCGAAGCGGGAGCTCACCGAGACCGTCGCCTGGGCCCGCAAGCACGGCGTCCTCGTCTTCTCCGACGAGTGCTACCTCGAACTGGGCTGGGAGGCCGACCCGGTCTCGGTCCTGCACCCGGACGTCAACGGCGGCTCCTACGACGGGCTCGTCGCCGTCCACTCCCTCTCCAAGCGCTCGAACCTCGCCGGCTACCGCGCCGCCTTCCTGGCCGGCGACCCGGCGGTCCTCGGCCCCCTGCTGGAGATCCGCAAGCACGGCGGCATGATGACCTCGGCCCCGACCCAGGCGGCGGTCGTGGCGGCCCTGGGCGACGACACCCACGTCCAGGAGCAGCGCGAGCGCTACAAGGCCCGCCGCGGCCTCCTGCGCGAGGCGCTGACCGCCCACGGCTTCCGCATCGAGCACAGCGAGGCCAGCCTCTACCTGTGGGCGACCCGCGACGAGTCCTGCTGGACCACGGTGGCCCACTTGGCCGACCTGGGCATCCTGGTGGCGCCGGGCGACTTCTACGGAGCGGCGGGCGAGAACTTCGTCCGCGTGGCGCTGACGGCCACGGACGAGCGGGTCAGGGCGGCCGTGGACAGGCTGCGCTGAGGCGCCGCCTCCGCCCCG
The DNA here is from genome assembly GCF_044768565.1 of Streptomyces sp. NPDC091280. NCBI lineage: Bacteria > Bacillati > Actinomycetota > Actinomycetes > Kitasatosporales > Streptomycetaceae > Streptomyces > Streptomyces sp. NPDC091280. The sequence goes on along the minus strand of NZ_JBIVUZ010000001.1, from coordinate 349,445 downwards.
CCCGGGGTTCTACGTACGACACGAGAAGGGGTCCGGGGAACACTCCCCGGACCCCTTCTCGCGCGGGCGGACAGCGGGTGGGCTAGCCGAGCGGCAGACCCTTCAGGGGCAGCTCCTGGGCCGTGGGCAGACCGCCCTTGGTGACCGCGTCGGTCGGCAGCCCGCCACCCGCCGTGGCCGTCTTCGCCGTCTCGCCGAGCAGGCCGCCGGCCTGGCCCGCCGTGTCCCCGGCGACCTGCTGCGCGGCCGGAGCCACCGTCTTGGCGACCTTCCCGCCGGTCTTCCCGGCGGCCGGCACCGCCTTCTCCAGCGTCTGGCCACCGGACTTGCCGGCGACCCCCGTGACGTTCTGGCTCGCGCCGTCGACCGTGTTGCCGACGCTCGCCCCGTCGAGCGCGGTCAGCGCGCCCAGGTTCGGGGTGGCCGGCAGGGAGGGGGCCGCACTGGCGGAGCCGGCCGCACCGACCCCGGCTGCCGCTCCCGCTGCGACGAGCAGCGCGGCACGGGCGATCCGGCGGGTCAGGGGGAGGGACATGATGCTCCTTGTGTTGATCTCCGGGCTCGGACGCAGTGACTACCGCTCGAAGCGCGCGAAGGTTGCGGAGCGCCAAAGTAAAGAGTTGGCAATGCGTCGCATTATCAGTTACGGATAAAAACGGACAAAGAGCGCCCGGCCCGAAAGGCCTCCGCATGCTCGCAGCCCTTTGTTTCCAAGGACTCCGGCACACCCCGGGGTGACCACGCGAAAACCTGAGCACCCCCGGACCCGGATCGACCGCGCGTGACCCCTACGGGTGAGGACCCGTACTGCTGCCCGGCTACTGCCCGGTGGGCTTCACGGTCTCGATGCGGACCCCGCCCGCGGCTTTGGCACCGGTCGCGTGCCACGGGTCGTTCGCGCTGCCCGCGGCCCACTCGCGGCCCGCGTACGACACGCGGTCGATGTGCAGCACCGAGGAGTTGGCCACCGCCCAGTGCGCGAGCTGCCAGCCGGTCTTCGTGCTGCCCGACCGCACCGGCAGGGTCACCGTGCTGCTCCCGCCCGTGGCACCACCGCTCGGCGACGGCGTGGCCGTGGCCCCGCCCTTCGACGTCGACCCGGACGTGCCCTTGGACGAGGTCCCGTCGCCCGTCACCTCCGCGCCCGTCTCCTTGAGCACCGCGCGCCCGAAGTCCCGTACCAGCGCGGCCCGTACGGCGTCCGGGCCGGTGGCGGTCACGGTGGTGTCCGGGAGGCCCTGACAGGTCAGCGTGGCCGCCGTCCGCCCGGTGAGGGCGGCGGACAGCAGCGCCGCGTCGGGCTCGTGCTTGGCGTACGCCTCCGGGTAACCGCTGCGCTGCACGCGCTGCGCGGCGACAGTGAGAGGGAGCTTCTCGTAGTCCTCCACCTTGGCCAGGTGCTCGTAGAAGACGCTCGCCGCGTACGTCGGGTCCATGATCTGCTTCTCGGTGCCCCAGCCCTGCGAGGGCCGCTGCTGGAACAGACCGAGCGAATCCCGGTCCCCGTGGGTGATGTTGACGAGCTGTGACTCCTGGATGGCGGTCGCCAGCGCGATCGTCACGGCCCGCTCGGGCATCCCGCGTCCGGTGCCGACGGCGGCGATCGTCGCCGCGTTCATCGTCTGCTCCTGCGTGAAGTCGAACTCCTGGCCGTCGTCCTTGCCGGAGACCACCTTGCAACCGGGGCCGCCCCGGCCGCCGGTGACGTACTGGATCACCAGGTAGCCCGCGACCGCGAGCAGCACCACGAAGGCGGCCGAGAACCGGAAGAGGCGACCGCGTCGACGCTTCTTTGGGGTGGGGGACTGCTCAGGCATCCCCACAAGGTACTGGAGGCTCCTGTTGCCGCTGCGCCGGGTGTGGACAAACGGTGGAGACGCCCTTCGCGTTAGGGTCGACGGCATGGCCGATACCCCACTTGACCTCACGCTGGACGCCGCACGCCTCACCGCGCAACTCGTCGACTTCCCCTCGGAGAGCGGCAGCGAGAAGCCTCTCGCGGACGCCGTGGAGACCGCGCTGCGCGCGCTGCCCCATCTGACGGTCGACCGGTACGGCAACAACATCGTCGCGCGCACCGACCTGGGCCGAACGGAACGCGTCATTCTGGCCGGCCACATCGACACGGTCCCGATCGCCGGCAACATCCCCTCGCGCCTCGACGAGAACGGCGTCCTGTGGGGCTGCGGCACCTGCGACATGAAGTCCGGCGTCGCCGTCCAGCTCCGCCTCGCGGCCACGGTCCCCGCCCCCAACCGCGACCTGACGTTCGTCTTCTACGACAACGAGGAGGTCGCCGCCCCGCTCAACGGCCTCAAGCACGTCTCCGAAGCCCATCCCGAGTGGCTGGAGGGCGACTTCGCGGTCCTCCTGGAGCCGACGGACGGTCAGGTCGAGGGAGGCTGCCAGGGCACGCTGCGCATGTTCCTGAAGTTCAAGGGAGAACGAGCGCACTCCGCGCGCGCGTGGATGGGCTCCAACGCGATCCACGCGGCCTCCCGGGCACTGGCCAGACTCGCCGCCTACGAGGCCCGCACACCGGTCGTGGACGGCCTCCGGTTCCACGAGGGCCTCAACGCGGTCCGCGTGGAAGGGGGAGTGGCCACGAACGTCATCCCCGACGAGTGCACCCTGGTCGTCAACTTCCGCTACGCGCCCGACCGCAGCGAGGCCGAGGCGGAGGCCTTCGTGCGCGAGTACTTCGCCGACTGCGGGGTCGACGAGTTCGTCGTGGACGACCACACCGGAGGGGCCCGCCCCGGCCTGACCCACCCGGCCGCCGCGGCCTTCATGGCGGCCGTCGGCGGCGAGGCCCGCCCCAAGTTCGGCTGGACCGACGTGGCCCGCTTCAGCGCCCTCGGAGTGCCCGCGGTGAACTACGGCCCCGGAGCCCAACTCCTCGCCCACAAGGTCGACGAGAGGGTCGAGGCGGCCCTCGTCCCCGAGGCGGAGCGCCGACTTCGGGACTGGCTCACCGCCTGACATCCGTATGTCCCCCCTCCGTAACCCGCGTAGACCTACGCTGAGGTACGAAACACCTGCAAGTGGAGGGAGCGCACATGGCTACAGGCAACCCCGAGGGCAAGCAGCAGCCACCGGAGGAACAGCGCCTGGGACCGGTCCTCCGGAGGCGCGGCCAGGTGACCGCGAGCACGACCGACCAGCGTCTCCTGGACGCGGGCGGCCCCTCGGACTGGGTCCACACCGACCCGTGGCGCGTTCTGCGCATCCAGTCGGAGTTCATCGAGGGCTTCGGCACCCTGGCCGAACTGCCGCCCGCGATCAGCGTGTTCGGCTCGGCCCGGACCAAGCCGGACTCACCGGAGTACGAAGCGGGCGTACGGCTCGGACACGCCCTCGTGGAGGCCGGGTGGGCCGTGATCACCGGCGGCGGCCCCGGAGCCATGGAGGCGGCCAACAAGGGCGCCCTGGAGGCCAAGGGCGTCTCCGTCGGCCTGGGCATCGAGCTGCCCTTCGAACAGGGGCTCAACCCCTACGTCGACATCGGCCTGAACTTCCGTTACTTCTTCGTCCGCAAGATGATGTTCGTCAAGTACGCCCAGGGCTTCGTGGTCCTGCCCGGCGGCCTCGGCACCCTCGACGAGCTCTTCGAGGCCCTCACCCTCGTGCAGACCCAGAAGGTCACCCGCTTCCCGATCGTCCTCTTCGGCAGCGCGTACTGGGGCGGCCTGGTCGACTGGCTGACGAACACCCTGGTCGCCCAGGGCAAGGCGTCGGAGAAGGACCTCCTCCTGTTCCACGTGACGGACGACGTGGACGAGGCGGTCGCGCTGGTGTCGAAGGAAGCCGGCCGCTGACGGCTCCCCGCTACGCGAGCCCCCGGCGGGCCACCGCCGGGGGCCGATGCCCCGCGATCGACGCCACCATGTCCAGCACCTGCCGGGTCTCCGCGACCTCGTGCACCCGGTACACCTGGGCCCCCAGCCACGCGGACACGGCAGTGGTCGCGAGCGTGCCGACGACCCGCTCCTTGACCGGCTTGTCGAGCGTCTCGCCCACGAAGTCCTTGTTGGACAGCGAGACCAGTACGGGCCACCCCGTCTCGACCATCTCCCCGAGCCGCCGGGTCGCCTCCAGGCTGTGCCGCGTGCTCTTCCCGAAGTCGTGCCCGGGATCGATCAGCACCGACTCCCTGGGCACCCCCAGGGCCACGGCCCGCTCGGCGAGCCCCAGGGTCACCCGCAGGACGTCCGCCATGACGTCGTCGTAGGCCACCCGGTGCGGACGCGTCCGCGGCTCGGCGCCGCCCGCGTGCGTGCACACCAGCCCGACGCCGTACCGCGCGGCGACCTCCGCGAGCCGGAGGTCGACACCGCCCCACGCGTCGTTCAGGAGATCCGCGCCGGCCTCGCAGACGGCCTCGCCGACCTCGTGCCGCCAGGTGTCGACGCTGATGACCACGTCCGGGAAGCGGCGCCGCACCTCGGCCACGAAACCGACCGTGCGCCGCGCCTCCTCCTCGGCGGTGACCTCCTCGCCGGGGCCCGCCTTCACCCCGCCGATGTCGATGATGGCGGCCCCTTCGGCCACCGCCTGCTCCACGCGCGCGAGGGCGGGTTCGTCGCGGAACGTCGCCCCCTGGTCGTAGAAGGAGTCCGGGGTCCGGTTCACGATCGCCATGATCACCGGCTCGTGCGCGCCGAATTCACGCCTGCCCAGCCTGAGCATCCCCTGTGACCTTTCCTGGTACCTACCGGTCTTCAGCCGCCTGTGACCCTAACTGTCAGCGTCGCATGGCACGATCGGACCCTGACACATTCGGCTTCGGCACGTCCGACATCGACGCCCGTGGAGACCTCAGAGATGTTCATGTTCCTGTTCCTGGTCGTCGGGCTCGCCGTCGTGGTCGGCGCCGTGACCCTCTCGGTGATCGGCGGCGGTGAGAACGCCCCGCTGCCCGACGTCGCCCCCGAGCGCCTCGACGACGCCCTGCCCCAGGACCGGCCCGTCGACCAGGCCGACGTGGAGACCCTGCGCTTCCCGCTCGCCGCGCGGGGCTACCGCATGGCCGAGGTGGACGACGCGCTCAACCGCATCGGCGCCGAACTCGCCGAGCGGGACGCCCGGATCGCCGACCTGGAGTCCGCGCTCGCGGGCGCGCGCAGCCACCGCGTCTCGATCGAGAAGCCCGTCGAAGGCGACCACCAGTGAGCGACGCCGTGGCCGGTCCGGACGGCGCCCTGCGCTGCCCCTGGGCGCTGTCCACCGACGACTACGTCACCTACCACGACGAGGAGTGGGGCCGCCCGGTCCACGGCGACGACGCCCTCTACGAACGGCTCTCCCTTGAGGCCTTCCAGTCGGGCCTGTCCTGGATCACCATCCTGCGCCGCCGCGAGGGCTTCCGGGCCGCCTTCGCGGGCTTCCGGATCGCCGAGGTGGCGACCTTCACGGACGCCGACCGCGAACGCCTCCTCGCCGACGCGGGCATCATCCGCAACCGCGCCAAGGTGGACGCCACGATCGCCAACGCGCGCGTGCTGGCCGACTGGGCGCCGGGCGAGCTGGACGAGTTCATCTGGTCCCACGCCCCGGAGCCGGGCCCGGCCCCGAAGACACTCGGGGACGTCCCGGCCGTCACCGACGCGTCGACGGCCCTGTCGAAGGCCCTGAAGAAGCGGGGCCTGAGATTCGTCGGGCCGACGACGGCGTACGCCCTGATGCAGGCCTGCGGCCTGGTGGACGACCACCTGGCGGACTGTGTGGCCCGCCGCACCTGAGCCGGCTCAGCGGCCCAGGTACTTCGGGGTCTCCTTGTTGACGAAGGCCTGCACGGCGATGGCGTGGTCCTCCGACGCGCCCGCGCGGGCCTGGAGTTCGTCCTCCTTCTCCAGCGTCTCCTCAAGGGTGTGCGAGAAGCCGTAGGCGACGGCCTCCTTGATCGCCGCGTACGCCACCGTCGGGCCGTCCGCCAGGGCCCGCGCCACCTTCGCGGCCTCCGCGTGCAGCTCGGCCGCGGGCACGAGACGGTTGGCGATCCCGAGGTCGTGCGCGTCCTGGGCGGTGATCGTGCGGGGGAAGAGCAGCAGGTCGGAGGCGCGCCCGGGGCCGACGACCCGGGGCAGCGTCCAGGAGATGCCGGAGTCCGCGGTCAGCGCCACGCCCGCGAAGGACGTGTTGAAGCCGGCGGTGTCCGCCACCACGCGGTAGTCCGCGGCCAGCGCGAGCCCGAAGCCGGCCCCGGCCGCGACCCCGTTGACCCCGGCGACCACGGGCTTGGCCATGCCGGTCAGCGCCCGCACGATGGGGTTGTAGTGCTCCTTGACCGTGGTCATGGTGGCCCCGGTCCCGGCCTCCCGGTCGGAGGCCAGGAGCGTGATGTGCTCCTTGAGGTCCTGGCCTACGCAGAACGCCCGCTCCCCGGCCGCGGTCAGCAGCACCGCCCGTACGGCGTCGTCGCCCGCCGCGGCCTCTACCGCCTCCCGGAGGGCGACCTTGGTCGCGATGTTCAGCGCGTTCATCGCCTCCGGGCGGTTCAGCGTGATCGTCGCGAGTCCGTCGCTCACCTCGTAGAGCACGGTGTCGGCCATGGTGTGTCCCCTCCGGTGTCGCCGCTCGGGCGTACCGGTCGGTACGCCCAACGTCCGTAGGACAGCATGGCGGAGATCGCCGTCCGAGCACCGGACCGGACGTGTGACCTGCGTCAAAGAATTCCGGGCCGGTTTCGGTCGGCGGGGGTCCGCGCGGTGGCGCAGTATCGCAGTCACATCGGCGAATTGGGTGGTTTTGCTCGCGCGCGTTGCCCAAGCGATGCCGACTGATGTTGGTCATCGGGTCCTGAGATGCGGGATAATGGCTTGGAAGCAATGTGTTCGATGCCGGTGACGCGTGTCTCATTGGGGGCCGCGCGTGCCCTCCATGGGGCCGTCGGCGACGATGAGCTGGTTTCAGGAAGGGGAACGAGCATGGCGGCCATGAAGCCGCGGACGGGCGATGGCCCGCTCGAGGTGACCAAGGAGGGGCGGGGCATCGTCATGCGCGTTCCGCTCGAAGGCGGCGGTCGGCTCGTCGTCGAGCTGACCCCTGACGAGGCCGACGCCCTGGGCGACGCCCTCAAGAAGGTCGTCGGCTGACGCGGCGGAACGCGCCCATACCCCTTCAGCCGCCCCGGCATCCGCGATGGTGCCGGGGCCGCTGCTTTCCCGCGTTGCCACGGTTCCCTACCGCTTGACCGCGCACAGCAGGCCGTCGCCCACCGGGAGCAGCGACGGCACCAGCTCCGCGCTCTCGCGCACCGCGCGCAGCACCTCGCGCAGCCGCAGCACCTCGGTCGGCTGCGGGCCCGAGTCCACGGTCCGGCCGTTGGCGAAGACGCCCTCGAAGACCACCAGGCCACCCGGACGCAGCAGGCGCAACGATTCAGCGAGATAGTCCAGGAACTCCTGCCGGTCGCCGTCGCAGAACACCAGGTCGTAGCCGGCGTCCGCGAGCCGGGGCAGCACGTCCAGGGCGCGGCCCGGGATGAAGCGGGCCCGGTTGCTGGCGAAGCCGCAGGCGCGGAAGGCCTGGCGGGCGAACTGCTGGTGGTCCGGCTCCTGGTCGACGGTGGTCAGCACCCCGTCGGGCCGCATGCCGTGCAGAAGATGCATTCCGGACACGCCGGTCCCGGTGCCGATCTCCGCCACCGCCTTCGCGTCCACGGTGGCGGCCAGCATCCGCAGCGCGGCTCCCGTGCCGGGCGACACCGAGCGCAGCCCTGCCTCGCGGGCCCGGTCCCGGGCCCAGCGCAGTGCTTCGTCCTCGGCGACATAGGCGTCGGCGAACGCCCAGCTCGTCTGCCGGTTGCCGGTAATGACCCTCTCCTGTCCCCGTGGTTGCCTGGGCGTGACTGTATCCGTTGGTGCCGGGAACCTGCTGATGGGACCGGGCGTTTAGAGAGGCAGGAATGCACTGGGGGACGCGGCCGGAGGGGAGAGCGGGGGATGAGGATGGATCAGGACGCCGAGCAGCGGCGGGAGCGGGTGCCCGAGCATCGGCTCGTACCGGCGGAGGGTCGGTATGAGCATGTATCAAATTCTCGTAAAACCCCTTATCCGGAGCTAACGGGCGAGGTGGCTATGGTAGGTGCTCCACTGGACACCACCAGAGCCGACAGGGGAGGTGCGGCTGTACCCGTGGATCGGGGAGGAGTGCTCCGGCGCTTTCTCGGATCGGCGGGCAGGCCGAAATCCGTGAACGACACCGCTGCTGACCACAGCCACGCCGCTGACCACGCCCAGACCGCGACCTTCTCCACCGACGCGGACGGGCAGGCGTGGACTCCGCCCACCTGGGAGGAGATCGTCAGCACCCACAGCGGCCGTGTGTACCGGCTCGCGTACCGCCTGACGGGGAACCAGCACGACGCCGAGGACCTCACCCAGGAGGTCTTCGTCCGGGTCTTCCGTTCCCTGTCGACCTACACGCCCGGCACCTTCGAGGGCTGGCTGCACCGCATCACCACCAACCTCTTCCTGGACATGGTCCGTCGCAAGCAGCGCATCCGTTTCGACGCGCTGGGGGAGGACGCGGCCGAGCGCCTGCCCAGCCGCGAGCCCTCGCCGCAGCAGGTCTTCAACGACGCGCACTTCGACGCCGACGTCCAGCAGGCCCTGGACACCCTCGCGCCGGAGTTCCGCGCGGCCGTCGTCCTGTGCGACATCGAGGGCCTCTCCTACGAGGAGATCGCCGCGACCCTGGGCGTCAAGCTCGGCACCGTCCGGTCCCGGATCCACCGCGGCCGTTCCCAGCTGCGCAAGGCCCTCGCGCACCGCTCGCCGGAAGCACGGGCCGAGCGCCGCTCCTTCGTGGCGCGTGTGCCCGCGCTGGGGGGAGGGGGCGCGACCGCGTGAGTGGATCACGTCCTACGCCTGCGGAGCAGCATCTGGGAGACCGACTTTCCGCCCTGGTGGACGGGGAGCTCGGTCATGAGTCGCGCGAGCGCGTACTGGCGCACCTGGCCACCTGTACGAAGTGCAAGGCCGAGGCCGACGCGCAGCGCCGACTGAAGAACGTGTTCGCGGAAATGGCCCCGCCGCCGCCCTCCGAGAGCTTCCTGGCCCGCCTCCAGGGCCTTCCCGGGGGAGACGGCGACACCGATGGCGAGGAGCCGCCCGGCGGCGAACTCTTCGCCGGGATCGGCGTCTTCGGCGTCAAAAGAGACGGCCCGCTCGACGCCTTCGAGTTCGGCTACGTCCCCGCGCGCCCGCACGCGGCCACGGCGCTGACCCCTTCGTCCCCGTCCCGGTCCGCCCGCGAGGGCTTCCGCATCCATGACGTCAGCCGGCACGACAGCGACCGCTCCGCCTCGCGCGGCATGCGGTTCGCGTTCGTCGCCGCCGGAGCGGTCTCACTGGCCGCCATCGCCCTGGGCGGGGTGGCCACGGTCACTCCGGGCGACACCGCCGCGGAGGCGCGCGGTGGCACCGGCGTGACTCCGGCGCGCACCCAGGGCACGGGCGCCGCGACCGCCGACTCCGGGCGCCGCCGGGGCGTCGGGCCCCTGCTCGCCCAGGGCGCGAGCCAGCGGTCCATGCTCGGTGACACCGCGGTCGTCCCGACCTCCGTCTCCGCGCCGCTGCTGCCCGGGGTGCCGTCCCCGGCGGCCGTCCGGGGCGACGACGAGGTCATGCATTCGCTGACGGCACCCGTGGTGGCCGGCGCGGCGGTCATGTCCCCGCTGATACGCCCGCTCACCACCACCCCGCCGGTCGCCCTCACGGCCTGGTCCACGGCCCCCGAGGTCACGGCCCCCGGTCTGCTGCGCGCACCCGACGCCACCTCGTCCCCCACTCCGGCCCCCTCCGCCTCCTCCCGCCCCCACCGCTGACCTGCCCCTGCGCAACACCCCGCCGACCTGGTTGAATCCGGGGCGTACGGGGTGGCACGGCGGGCGGTGGGGAGCACATGGACGAGCGGACACCGGAACCGGAACCCACGAAGCCGAAGTGGTGGAACCGAGCCCGGCCGGCGACGCCGGGTCGCGGTGACGACGGCGGCAGCGGCAGCGGTGAAGTGGCCTGCGCGGACGGCGACTTCGCACCGGGAATCCCCGCGCAGGCCGCTCCGGTCGGCGGCACGGCCGTGGACGACTCCGGCGACGGCACAGCGGACCGTCCCGTCCCCCGACCACGTCCCGAGCCTCTGTATGCCGCCGACCCCGACGACCTCGACCCCGACGGCACCCCGCCGCACGGCGAGCCGGGCCCCTGGGCGCCGACGCAGCCGCTCCGGCACCCGGCGGCCACCTCCGAGCCCGCCGCCGCCCCACAGGCCCCTACAACGCCTTCCGGGACACCTGCCTCACAGGCCCCTGAGGCAACTTCCGGCACTCCCGCTCCACTTGACCCCGTCACCGCCTCCGTCACCGCCCCCGCCCCCGCCTCCGACGCCGACCCCGATACCGCTACCGCCCGCGACACCGCCCCCGACGCCGATCCCTGGCACCGCTACGACCCCTGGGCGCCCGCGCTCCCCGCACCCCTCCAGCAGACCGGCGCCGCCAGCCTCACCCACGAACAGCGGCGCGCCCGCACCCGGCGACTCCTCGTCGTCTCGGGGCTCGTGCTCGCGCTGGTCTCCGGGGGCGTCGGCGGGGTCGTAGGGGCGTATCTGGAGCGGGACGGGGTCGGTGGTGGGGACGTCGTGCTGCCGCAGGCCGGTGCGGAGGACGGCGCGCGGGCGGCCGGGAGTGTGGCCGGGATCGCCGCTCGGGCCCTGCCCAGTGTGGTGACGCTGCATGTGACCGGGGACGAGGAGTCGGGGACGGGCACCGGGATCGTGCTGGACACGCGGGGGCACATCCTCACCAACAACCATGTCGTGCGGCCGGCCGGAAGCGACGGCCGGATATCCGTGAGCTTCAGCGGGGGACAGACCGCCAGGGCGAAGGTCGTCGGACACGACACCGGGTACGACCTCGCCGTGGTGCAGGTGACCGGAGTGCGCGGGCTCCGGCCGATGCCGCTCGGCAACTCCGACAACGTGCGGGTCGGCGACCCCGTCGTGGCGATCGGCGCGCCCTTCGACCTCGACAACACCGTGACCGCCGGGATCATCAGCGCCAAGGACCGGCCCATCACGGCCGGCGGCGACGCGGCGGACGGGAGCGACGTCTCGTACGTCGACGCCCTCCAGACCGACGCGCCCATCAACCCGGGCAACTCCGGCGGCCCGCTGCTCGACGCCCAGGGGCGGGTCGTGGGGATCAACTCGGCGATCCGGTCCGCCGACGACGGGATCGACACGGGCGACGGCCAGGCCGGTTCCATCGGGCTCGGCTTCGCCATCCCGGTCAACCAGGCCAGGCGGGTCGCCGAGGAACTGATCAACACCGGGAAGGCCACCCACCCGGTCATCGGCGTCACCCTGGACATGGACTACACCGGGGACGGCGCCCGCGTCGCCACGAAGGGCAGCGACGGCGACCCCGCCGTCACCACCGGCGGCCCCGGCGCCCGGGCCGGCCTCAGGGCGGGCGACGTGATCACCGAGGTGGACGGCGAGCGGGTGCACTCCGGCGACGAACTCATCGTCAGGACCCGGGCCCACCGACCCGGCGACCACCTGCGCCTGACCCTCCTGAGGGGCGGCAGAAGCATGACCGTGTCGCTCGTTCTGGGCTCCTCGACCGGCGATTGACAGAAACGTCACAGGTGAGAGGCCCACGCCCGGTCCCACTAGGCAAACAACCCGGAAAACCGGTGCTGTACACCCACTCGTAGCCCACGGGACAGTACCGGTCGGGTGGGATCGCCGGGTACCGTGGACCCGGCCCGGACCACGGAAGACGCGCACCGACCACCGAGGGCCGCGGACCGAGGATCGCAAGGAGCTTCAGGTGTTCAATGACATAGGACCGCTAGAGCTGGTGACGATCGTCGTCCTCGCCGTGCTCGTCTTCGGTCCGGACAAGCTCCCCAAGGTCATCCAGGACGTCATGCGCACGATCCGGAAGATCCGTGAGTTCTCGGAGAGCGCCAAGGCGGACATCCGCGAGGAACTCGGCCCGGACTTCAAGGACTTCGACTTCGAGGACCTCAACCCCAAGACGTTCCTGCGCAAGCAGCTGGACAACGACGAGCTGGGGCTCAAGGAGATCCGCAACGGCTTCGATCTGAAGAAGGAGATGGCCGAGGTCACGGAGGCGGTGCAGAGCGCCGACACTCCGAGTTCCCCGTCCTCCGCGTCCTCCGCGTCGTCTTCAGGTGGTCGTATCGACATGACCAAGAAGCCCGAGGACCCCGGGACGGACGAGCGCCCGCCCTTCGACGCGGACGCCACCTGACCCTCCCGCGCGGCCCCCGGAACGCCTCTCACGTGACGCGTTTCATACCCGCGCCACGCCCTCGTACGGCCTGAACACGGCCTTCGCACGCCTCACGCGCCGGGCGCTTTCCGGGCTGCCTCGCACGAGGTGGCTATGCTGCCGAGTTGATGTGCGGACCGGGCGAGTCGCCCGAAGGGGGGCGGGCCGCCCCGGTCCGACGAGAGCGAGGAGGCGTCCGGCATGGAGACGACGAGTCGGGTGGGCGTGCAGGCGCCGGCCGCGGAGGGCGGACAGCAGGTCCCCTCCGCCCGGCGCACGGTCGACGGCTACCTGCTGGCGCCCTTCCCGTGGTACGGCCTCGACGAGGCCTTCACGGGGCCGCGCTGGCTGATGCAGGTGGGCATGGCGGCGGACGGTGCCGTCGAGCACGGTTCGATCGGGCACGGCGACGAGCCCTCCGTCCGCCACGAAGGCACGGAGGACAAGGAGAAGTTCGCGGTGGTCGTCACCGTCGCGGGCAACCCCGCGCGGCGCACCGCGGACGGCACGGGCCTGCTGGAGGCCACCTCGGTGTCCTCGGCGGCCTGGCTCGCCGGTGTCGGACTGCTGTCCTTCACCTGGCCCGGCCAGATGGACCACACCCTGCGCGACGACTGGCTGGAGCAGCAGACGGAGACGGCGTGGGTGCTGGCCGACGACCTCGCCGGCGACGCCTGGTCCACCCTGTCCCTGCCGGTGGACGGCGTCCCGACGCCCTTCCACTACCGCGAGTCCGAGTTCGGCTGGGTGCTCGCCGGGTCGACCCAGGAGGGCGTCCACGTGGGTGCGTACGGCCGGGGCATGAGCGCGTACGGGCTGGGCTTCGCCATGATCAAGGACATCGCGTCCTACGCCCAGTAGCCGCTACGACGATGGGGGCGCCGTCCGTCCGGACGGCGCCCCCATCGTCGTAGGAGGATCCTCAGAAGTTCTCAGAGCTTCTCAGAACTTGTTCTTGGGTGTGATCCCGAGTGACAGGCCCGACAGGCCGCGCTGGCGGCCGCCCAGCTTGCCCGCGATGGCGCGCAGTGCGGAGCCCGCCGGGGAGTCCGGGTCGCTCAGGACGACCGGCTTGCCCTCGTCGCCGCCCTCGCGGAGGCGGACGTCGATCGGGATGGAGCCGAGGACGGGGACCGAGGCGCCGGTCGTGCGGGTCAGGCCGTCCGCGACCGACTGGCCGCCGCCCGTGCCGAAGACGTCGACCATCTCGCCGCAGTGCGGGCAGGGCAGGCCCGCCATGTTCTCGACGACGCCGACGATCTTCTGGTGGGTCTGCACGGCGATGGAGCCGGCCCGCTCGGCGACCTCGGCGGCGGCCTGCTGAGGGGTCGTCACGACGAGGATCTCGGCGTTCGGGACGAGCTGCGCGACCGAGATCGCGATGTCGCCCGTGCCCGGCGGCAGGTCGAGGAGGAGGACGTCCAGGTCGCCCCAGTAGACGTCCGCCAGGAACTGCTGGAGCGCCCGGTGGAGCATCGGGCCGCGCCACACCACAGGGGCGTTGCCCGGGGTGAACATGCCGATGGAGATGACCTTCACGCCGTGCGAGGACGGCGGCATGATCATGTTCTCGACCTGGGTGGGACTGCCGTCGGCGCCCAGCATGCGCGGCACGGAGTGGCCGTAGATGTCGGCGTCGACGACCCCGACCTTGAGGCCGTCGGCCGCCATCGCCGCCGCGAGGTTGACCGTCACCGAGGACTTGCCGACCCCGCCCTTGCCGGAGGCGACCGCGTAGACGCGGGTGAGGGAGCCGGGCTTGGCGAAGGGGACCTCGCGCTCGGCGGTGCCGCCGCGCAGCGCGGTGGCCAGCTCCTTGCGCTGCTCGTCGCTCATCACATCGAGGGTGACGTCGACGCCGGTGACGCCCTCGACGCGGGAGACCGCCTCCGTCACGCGCTGGGTGATCGTCTCGCGCATGGGGCAGCCGGAGACCGTCAGGTACACGGTGACCGCGACCGCTCCGTCCGCGCCGATCGCCACCGACTTGACCATCCCCAGTTCGGTGATGGGTCGGTTGATCTCGGGGTCGTTCACCGTCGACAGCGCTTCGCGCACCGCGTCTTCCGTAGCCATGTGTCGATGGTACGGCGCCCACCGGTGCCTTCGGCCAGCCCCTCAGCGGTCGTCTGTGTCACGCACGGCAGGGCGTTCTGCCGGGAATACGACATGCCCGTCGTGCCGTACGTCCAGCTCCTTGACGAGGTCCTGCAGCTCGGAGCGGATCCAGTCCCGGGTCGCCACCTCGCCGAGACCGATGCGCAGGGCGGCGATCTCGCGGGTGAGGTACTCGGTGTCGGCGATCGACCGCTCGTTCTGCTTGCGGTCCTGTTCGAGGTTGACCCGGTCGCGGTCGTCCTGCCGGTTCTGCGCGAGGAGGATCAGCGGGGCCGCGTAGGAGGCCTGGAGGGACAGCATCAGGGTGAGGAAGATGAACGGGTAGTTGTCGAAGCGGACATCGCGCGGGGCGAAGATGTTCCACAGCACCCACGCGATGATGACGATCGTCATCCAGACGATGAACCGCCCGGTGCCCAGGAAGCGGGCGATCCGCTCCGACAGCCGTCCGAAGGCCTCCGGGTCGTACTCGGGCAGCAGCCGGCGCCGGGGCGGGCGCGGCTGGTCGAGCCGGTTCCGCGACCGGGGGGTGGCGGTCGCGCCCGCCGGGGTCCGCTCACGCGTGGTCTCGCGCTCAGGAGTCATGAGCCGCCACCTCCTCGCTCTCGCTCTCGTCCTCGTCCAGATGGAATTCCGTCTCCCGCCAGTCCTGCGGCAGCATGTGGTCCAGCACGTCGTCCACGGTCACCGCGCCCAGCAGCGACCCGGTCTCGTCGACCACGGGCGCCGCGACCATGTCGTACGTCGCGAAGAACCCGGCGACGAGCTGCAACGAGGCGTCCGGGTCCAGGGGGCGCAGATCGCCGTCGATGATCGCGCTGACCAGGGTGTACGGCGGGTCGCGCAGCAGCCGCTGGAAGTGGACCGTGCCGAGGTACTTGCCGGTCGGGGTGTCGTCGGGCGGGCGGCACACGTAGACCTGGGCGGCGAGGGCGGGGGAGAGGTCGGCGTTGCGGACCCGGGCCAGTGCGTCGGCGACGGTCGCGTCCGGCCGCAGGATGATCGGCTCGGTCGTCATCATGCCGCCCGCGGTGCGCTCCTCGTACGACATCAGACGGCGCACGTCGGCCGCTTCGGAGGGCTCCATCAGGTTCAGCAGCCGCTCCTGGTCCGCCTCCGGGAGTTCGCCGAGGAGGTCGGCCGCGTCGTCCGGGTCCATCGCCTCCAGGACGTCCGCCGCGCGCTCCTCCTTCAGCTTGCCGAGGATCTCGATCTGGTCGTCCTCCGGGAGCTCTTCGAGGACGTCGGCGAGGCGGTCGTCGTCGAGGGCGGCGGCGACCTCGGCCCGGCGCTTGGGGGAGAGGTGGTGCAGGACGTTGGCGAGGTCGGCGGGGCGCAGCTGCTCGAAGGTGGCCAGGAGGCTCTCCGCGCCCTGTCCCTGCTCCTCCAGGGAGAAACCGGTGACGGCGGACCACTCCACGGTCAGCGTCTCGCCCCTGGCCCTTCTGAAGGCCCCGCCGGTCCTGGCCTTGCGGACGAAGATCCGGTCGATCTCCCAGTCCCGGCGGGCCGGCAGCTGCTGCACCGACAGATCGAGGACGGTGACCTCCTCGTCGGTCTCCACGAGGGTGACCCGCCGGTCGAGGAGTTCGCCGAACACCAGCCGCTCGGTGGGGCGTTGCTCGAAGCGGCGGACGTTGAGCACCCCGGTGGTGACGACCTGTCCGGACTCGATGCCGGTGACCCGGGTCATGGGGAGGAAGATGCGGCGCCGGGTGGACAGTTCGACGACCAGGCCGAGCAGCCGCGGGGGCCGTTGACCGACGCGGAGCATGACGACGAGATCGCGGACGCGGCCCACCTGGTCGCCGTTCGGATCGAAGACGGCGACACCGGAGAGGTGCGATACGAAGACCCGGGGGGCGCCCCCTGCCATGGCCGCACCTCCCTTTCTTTTCCTGGTTTCTTTTCCTGATCTCCGGATGTTCCGAGTTTCCGGATCTTCCTATTTGCCCGCTCGGACGGGCTTCAGGCTAGCCCGTCCGATTGCGATCCGCGCAGGTGGGCGGTCCGGACGGACCCGCTCCGCCACCGCCCGGCGACCCCGGTACGCTGCCGTACGCCATCGCCCCCCTGCGCACGAGAGGCCCCCCACCTGTGACTGCGATTCCCCGGGTCCGAAACCGTCGCGCGGCACTGCTCGGCGCGGTCTGCGCCCTGGTCGTGACGGGCACCGGACTCACGGGCTGCGGCGAGGACCCGGACGCGGGGACCAACGGCGTCGGCAAGCTGGCCGCCGACAAGATCCAGTCGAAGTCGGTGACGGCGGCGGGCGCCGCCGACGCGGTCCGGCTGGCGGGGACCGTCGTCACCAGCGGGCGGACGTACCGGCTCGACATGCGGCTGAAGTCCGACGGCGGCAGCGGCTCGGTCACCTCCCAGGGGTCGACGTTCGGGCTGCTGCGGGTCGGCGAGCAGCTGTACCTGAAGGCCGACGCCGACTTCTGGAACGGCAACGGGGACTCGGCCGCCGGCAGTTCGCTCCACGGCAAGTACGTGAAGGTGCCGCAGGGCGACCCCTCGTACAAGAAGTTCAGTGGTTTCACGGACAAGGACGTCCTCCTCTCCAGTCTGCTGACCCTGCACGGGTCGCTCGCGACGGACGGGCACCACGACCAGAACGGCGTCCGTACGATCCGTATCACCGGCGACGACGGCTCCGGCGGCACCCTCGACGTCTCTCTCGAGGGCGAGCCGTATCCGCTCCGGCTGGTCCGGGCGGGCGGCGCGGGCACGCTGACCTTCTCGGACTGGGGCAAGAGCTTCACCGTGACGGAACCGGCGGACGACGACACCGTCGACTATGGCAAGCAACTGCCGTCCTCTTAGCGGTACTTACCGCTGTCTGCGTTTCTTCAGGAGCAGGCGTGGCAGCCCGGCCGGGGCCGGTCGGCGCGTTGTCGCGGGCGACGGCAGCGGTGGCCGGGCCAGTGACTCCTGCGTCAACTCGGCCGTGGCGCCGGTCGGTTCGAGCCGCAGCACCCGGCACTCGCGCGCCCACCGCTCCGTCATCGCCTCGCCGTCGGGCGCGTTGAGCCGCTTGCCCTTCAGCTCGCCGACGGCGGCCGTCCAGGCCTCGGAGCCCGGCGCCAGCTCCACCACCCGGGCCGTCCACACGACCAGCCGGCCGCCCTTGTCCTTGCTGCGGACGGTGACCTCGGCGCTGCCGCCGTCGACCAGTCCCGGCAGCGGCTGCTCGCCCGGACCGTCGCCGACCAGACAGGCCGCGCCGGCGTGCCAGACGTGCCACAGGGCGCGGGCCGGGACCCCCGGACCGCCCACCCAGACAAGGCCGGACTTCTTCGTGGCCTCCTCGACGAGGGCCTGGTCGAGCAGCTCGCTGCTAGTCATGGCGCTCAGCCTATCCAGGCCGCTCACAGCCAGCCGTTGCGCTTCAGCGTGCGGTGGATCGCCAGACAGACCGTCACCGTGAAGGCGAGCACCGCCGGATACCCGTACCGCGCGTGCAGTTCGGGCATGTGCTCGAAGTTCATGCCGTACACGCCCGTCACCATCGTCGGTACGGCGATGATCGCGGCCCACGCGGTGATCTTCCGCATGTCCTCGTTCTGTGCGACGGACGCCTGCGCGAGGTTGGCCTGGAGGATCGAGTTCAGCAGCTCGTCGAAGGCGACGACCTGCTCCTGCACCCGGGCGAGGTGGTCGGCGACATCGCGGAAGTACTTCTGGATGTCGGGGTCGATCAGCCGCATCGGCCGCTCGCTCAGCAGCTGCATGGGACGCAGCAGCGGCGACACCGCGCGCTTGAACTCCAGTACCTCGCGCTTGAGTTGGTAGATCCGCGCCGAGTCGACACCGCGCGAGACCCCGCCCTTGCGGCTCGGCGTGAACACCTCGGTCTCGACCTCGTCGATGTCGTCCTGCACCGCGTCCGCGACGGCGACATAGCCATCCACGACATGGTCGGCGATCGCGTGCAGCACCGCCGAGGGGCCGCGCGCGAGCAGCTCGGGGTCGTCCTGGAGGCGGTGGCGCAGGGCCCGCAACGAGCCCTGGCCGCCGTGCCGGACGGTGATGAAGAAGTCCCGGCCGGTGAAGCACATGACCTCGCCGGTCTCCACCACCTCGCTGTTGGCGGTGAGTTGGTCGTGCTCGACGTAGTGGATGGTCTTGAAGACGGTGAAGAGCGAGTCGTCGTAGCGCTCCAGCTTCGGGCGCTGGTGGGCCTGCACGGCGTCCTCGACGGCGAGCGGGTGGAGCCCGAACTCCCGGGCGATCACAGCGAATTCGGCCTCGGTCGGCTCGTGCAGCCCGATCCACACGAAGCCGCCGTCGCGGCGCACCTGGCGCATCGCCTCGTGCGGGGTCAGCGGCTTCCCGGTGTCGACGCGGGCTCCGTCACGGTAGACGGCACAGTCGACGACGGCCGACGGGGTGCCGGGGTCACGCGTGGTGTCGTAGGCGCCGCCGTCCTTGCGCAGGGAGGGGCGGGACGGGCGGACGACGGCACGCAGGTCGCGGATCATCGACATGGCGGGCTCCTTCGCGACGAGCAGCGAGAGGCGCCAACGACGGTTGGAACTGCCCGGAATGGGGACGTCCTGTGCAGGGATGTTTGGCACGTCCACAAAGCGGGGAGCACCGCACCGTCGCGGTGGCGAGTTTCGCTACTGATACAGGCACTGACTTCGGAACAGACAGATCGAACAGATCAGGCAGATCAGGAAAAGGAAACGAAGTGCTCTTCCGCGACGGTGAAGAAGTGCGAGAGGCGGCAGCCGGCTGGAGGGGCTAGAGCCAGAGCGACGACATCAGCGGCCGGAAGAGCGGGTGGTACTGCCAGGTCGACTTCGGTCCATTGCAGCCCCACCTCCTCCGGCCGGTCCCCCGTGGGGGAGTCTCAACGGCGTCGGGACTTGATCGCGACGCGTCTGCGCGCTGCCCGAACGACCGGCCCAGAGTATCAGCAGGCCGAAGTGTCAAGGCGCTGCTTTGCCCGGTACTGACGAGTTCTATGCTCCCCGCATGGTTGATGTTCTTGCTCTGGTCGAGGCACGGTTGCGCACCGCGCTGGGCGAACCGGACGCGCGCGCGGCGGTCACCTTCCTGGGCACGGACCGCGTCGAGGTACTGCGTTTCCAGGACGCCGGACCGGAGGGCGGCATCGTCCGCTACGCCACGCTCGGCATGTCCGCACAGCCCATGAGCGACCCCGCCGCGATGCTCGCCGACCCGGTCGCGGGCCCCCGCGCCGAGCTGGTCCTGTCCGTGCGCGGCGGCCTCGCCGACACCGACAAGGTGCTCCGCCCGCTCGCCGTGCTCGCCGCGTCCCCGCAGGTCGAGGGCGTGGTCGTGGCTCCGGGCGCCTCGCTCGACGTGGGGGAGCCGCTGTGGCCGGGCGCCCCCTTCACTTCGGTCCTGGTCGCCGAACCGGGCGGCCTGGTCGAGGACCTCGACCTCGGCGCGCCCCTCGATCCGGTCCGTTTCCTGCCGCTGCTCCCGATGACCCCGAACGAGGCCGCCTGGAAACGCGTCCACGGCGCCCAGGCCCTCCAGGAGCGCTGGCTGACGAACGGGACGGACCTACGGGATCCCGCCCGGAGGTCCGTCCCGCTCGACTGACGCCGAAGTGAGCAAGGTCACCAACGCCAGTCGGGAATCGGCTAGTTGGCGAACACCGCGACACTGTCCTCGACCGCGTGCTTCGGCTCCAGGGTCTGCGCCTCGTGCGTGAGCGCGTTCCGCCGTACGACGACCACCAGCGCGCCCAGCACCGCGGTGACCGCGGCGACCACGAACGGGATGTGGATGTCGCTCCAGCCCTCGATCTTCGGCGCGAAGAACGGCGCGGCGGCGGCGGCGAACCAGCGGACGAAGTTGTAGCCCGCGCTCGCCACCGGGCGCGGCGCGTCCGAGACGCCGAGGGCCAGCTCGGTGTAGACGGTGTTGTTCACGCCGATGAACGCGCCGGACAGGATCGTGCAGACGACGGCGGTGGTGTGGCTGCCGTAGCCGAGGACCAGCACGTCGGCGGCGAGCAGCACCAGGGAGCCGCCGAGCACCTTCAGGGAGCCGAACCGGGACTGGAGGCGCGGGGCGACGAACACCGAGAAGACGGCGAGCAGCACACCCCAGGCGAAGAACACGGCACCCGACTTGTAGGGGGTCATGTTCAGCACGAACGGGGTGAAGGCCAGCACGGTGAAGAACGTGTAGTTGTAGAAGAAGGACGAGACGGCGGCGGAGGCCAGACCGCCGTGGCCGAGCGCCTTGAGCGGGTCGAGCAGCGAGGTCTTGCGGGCGGGCTTCGGCTGTTCCTTCAGGAACGCCGTGATGCACAGGAAGCCGATCGCCATCAGGACCGCGGTGCCGAAGAAGGGGTAGCGCCAGCTCTGGTTGCCCAGCAGGGCGCCGACCAGCGGGCCGCAGGCCATGCCGAGGCCGAGGGCGGACTCGTAGAGCAGGATCGCGGCGGCGCTGCCGCCGGCCGCCGCGCCGACGATCACCGCGAGGGCGGTCGAGACGAACAGCGCGTTGCCCAGGCCCCAGCCGGCCCGGAAGCCGACGAGTTCGCCGACCGAGCCCGAGGTGCCGGCGAGTCCGGCGAAGACCACGACGAGGGCGAGGCCGAGCAGCAGGGTCTTCTTGCCGCCGATCCGGCTGGAGACGAAGCCGGTGACCAGCATCGCGACGGCGGTGATCAGGAAGTACGAGGTGAAGAGCAGGGAGACCTGGCTCGCGGTGGCGTCCAGGCCCTTGGCGATCGACGGCAGGATCGGGTCGACGAGTCCGATGCCCATGAAGGCGACGACGGAGGCGCCGGCCGTCGCCCATACGGCCTTCGGCTGTCGCAGCAGGCTGCCGGCGCCGGAGCCGGCTCCGGTGTCGAAGGGGTCGTCGGTGCCGTCCGTCCCGTTCATGCTTCCTCCCAAGTAGTTGGTGTATGCACATAGTAAGTTAGACAAGGTAATAAATGCAAGATGCATCTAGTTTCGTTCCGTGAGTGGCCCTGCCGGACGGGTGATCGTCCTTGACGTGCGGGTGCGAGGGTAGGACCGTGGGGCCCTATGAGGGGCGAACCCAGTTGCCCGAAGTGTGGTGGCCGGGTCAGGGCTCCCGGACTCTTCGCCGATTCCTGGCAGTGCGACGTGCACGGCACGGTGCATCCGGTGCAGCCCGTGATCCCGCCCAGCGTCGAGGCCCTCAGTGTCGTCGTGCATCGCACGCAGGTACCCGTGTGGATGCCGTGGCCCCTGCCGGTCGGCTGGCTGTTCACGGGCGTGGCGTGCGCGGGCGACGACCGCAGCGGAGGCCGTGCGACGGCGGTGGCGTGCTCGGGCCCCGGGCCGCTCGGCGGGATGGGCGAGCTGATCCTCGTCGCGGAGGAACTCGGGGTCGGGCTCGGGGCGCGCTACGCCGGGATCGACGGGCCGGACCCCGGGCCGTACATGAGTGTCGAGAAACCGCCCCAGGCGAAGCTGCTCGCGGCCGGGCGGCCCACGCCGTTGTGGCATGTGGCCACGGCCCCGGACGACCGGGCCGTCTTCGCCGGCGAGGCGCTGGGGCTGTGGCTCTGGGCGGTTGTCTGGCCCGAGCAGTCGGGGTTGCTGATGTACGACGAGTTGGTGCTCACGGATCTGCGGGACGCGGGGGCGGAAGTGGATCTGGTGCCCTGCGGCGCCCTGTCGCCGCGGCTGCTGGAGCCGTAGCGGGGGCGGTTGGGGGTGTCGGCGGCTTCGGTTGGGGGCGCCGACGGGTTCGGTCCGCGGTGTCGGTGGCTTCGGTTCGGGGTGTCGTGGAGGCCTCCGGGGTTGCCGTTACCCTTGAGTGGTCCCGTTTTGAACCGTCGCCGTCTGGAGTCCGCGCGTGCGTATCGATCTGCACACCCACTCCACGGCGTCCGACGGCACGGACTCGCCCGCCGAGCTGGTGCGGAACGCCGCCGCTGCCGGGCTGGGCGTGGTCGCGCTGACCGATCACGACACCAGCCGCGGATACGGCGAGGCGATCGAGGCGCTGCCCTTGGGGCTCACGCTGGTCACCGGGGCCGAGATGTCATGTCGTATCGACGGGATCTCGATGCACATGCTGGCCTACCTCTTCGACCCCGAGGAACCCGCGCTGCTCGCCGAACGGGAGCTGGTGCGGGACGACCGGGTGCCCCGGGCGCGGGCCATGGTGGAGCGGCTGCGGGAGCTGGGCGTGCCGGTGACCTGGGAGCAGGTCGCGCGGATCGCCGGTGAGGGCTCGGTCGGACGGCCGCATGTCGCCACCGCGCTGGTCGAGCTGGGTGTCGTACCGACCGTGAACGATGCCTTCACCGCGGACTGGCTGGGCGACGGCGGCCGGGCCCATGTGGCGAAGCACGAGACGGATCCGTTCGAGGCGATCCGGCTGGTCAAGGCCGCGGGGGGCGTGACCGTGTTCGCGCACCCGGGGGCCGCCAAGCGCGGGCGTACCGTCCCCGAGTCCGCCATCGCCGAGATGGCCGCGGCCGGGCTCGACGGGATCGAGGTCGACCACATGGACCACGACGCCGAGACGCGGGAGCGGCTGCGCGGCCTCGCGAAGGAACTCGGGCTGCTCACCACCGGCTCCAGCGACTACCACGGCAGCCGCAAGTCCGTGCGGCTCGGCGAGTACACGACCGATCCCGAGGTCTACGGCGAGATCACGCGGCGCGCCACCGGGGCGTTCCCGGTACCGGGGACCGGCGGAGCCTGACCTCGCCCGTCCGCCCGCCCGTCCGCCCGTCCGCCCGCCTGTCCGTCGGCGCGCTCCGCGCTGACCCGTTCTCTCGTTCGCTGTCTCCTCTCCTCTGCAAGGCTTGTGGCTCACCCATGTTCGACGTCGCCGTCTTCGGCTCTCTCTTCCTGACCCTTTTCGTCATCATGGATCCCCCCGGGATCACCCCGATCTTCCTCGCGCTGACCGCCGGACGCCCGGCCAAGGTGCAGCGGCGGATGGCCTTCCAGGCCGTCTGTGTCGCCGGCGGGGTCATCACCGTCTTCGGGCTGCTCGGGCACCAGATCCTCGACTATCTGCATGTCTCCGTCCCCGCGCTGATGATCGCGGGCGGGCTGCTGCTCCTGCTGATCGCCCTCGACCTGCTCACCGGCAAGACCGACGAGCCGAAGCAGACCAAGGACGTCAACGTCGCGCTGGTCCCGCTGGGCATGCCGCTGCTCGCCGGGCCGGGCGCGATCGTGTCCGTCATCCTCGCCGTGCAGAAGGCCGACAGCGTGGCCACCCAGGTGTCGGTGTGGACGGCGATCCTCGCCATCCACGCCGTGCTGTGGGTGGTGATGCGGTACTCGCTGCTGATCATCCGGGTCATCAAGGACGGCGGGGTGGTCCTGGTGACCCGGCTCGCGGGGATGATGCTGTCGGCCATCGCCGTGCAGCAGATCATCAACGGGATCACCCAGGTCGTCCGAGCGAGCTGAGGCACGTGAACGCGGAACCCCCGTACGGCAGCGGTGCCGTACGGGGGTTCCGAAGTCTGGTGGTGCTCCGCGTGGATGTCGTCGGTGTTACGAGGTCTTGGTGTCGGCGGGGCGGATCCACAGGCGCTGTCCTATGGCGGCGGCCTGTTGCACGATCCGGTTGACGGAGGCGGCGTCCACGACGGTGGTGTCCACGGTGGTGCCGTCGACCTCGTCAAGACGCATGATTTCGAAGCGCATCGGCTTCTCCCTTCGTCTGGTCATCCTCCTGAGGAGAACTACTCGGTTACGTAGGTAGTCAACGGGGTGCGTGTTACAAACATTCCCTACGCTAAGGAAATTTTTCGAACGCCTAATTACTGACCGGTGAGAGATCGGTACGGGACTGACCGGGACCGGTTGTGTTCGCAGCGTGACCGCCAGGACAATGGAGGCGATGAACGACGACCTCGCGGCCCTCAGCGCCCGCATCGACCGCACGAACGAGCTGTTGCAGCGCATGCTCGCCGAAGTGGCGAAGACGCCCTCGACGCATGCGATCTTCGTCGACGCCGGGTACTTGTATGCAGCCGCGGGCCGGCTCGTCTCCGGGACCGAGGACCGGCGCACCTTCGACCTCGACACCGAAGGCCTCATCGAGGCGCTCATCGACAAGGCCCGCACGATCTTCGCGGACAGTCGGCTGCTGCGCGTCTACTGGTACGACGGCGCCCGCCGTCGCATCCACACCGTCGAGCAGCAGGCCATCGCCGAACTCCCGGACGTCAAGGTCCGGTTGGGCAATCTCAACGCCAACAACCAGCAGAAGGGCGTCGATTCACTCATCCGCTCCGACCTGGAGTCCCTCGCCCGGCACCGCGCGATCAGCGACGCGGCCCTCATCGGCGGCGACGAGGACCTGGTCTCGGCGGTCGAGGCGGCCCAAGGGTACGGCGCCCGCGTCCACTTGTGGGGCATCGAGGCCCCCGAGGGCCGCAACCAGGCCGAGCCGCTCCTCTGGGAGGTCGACAGCCAGCGCACCTTCGACCTCGACTTCTTCAAGCCGTACGTCTCCCGGCGCACGGCCGTCGTCTACGATGCCGCCGCCAACCGGCCCACCCGCGACGACGTCCGCTTCGTGGGCGCGCAGATCGCCGCGAAGTGGCTCGCCGCGCGGGGACGGGAGGCGCTGGTGGAACTGCTGCCCGGACATCCCTACCTGCCCGGGTCGGTCGACCAGGACCTGCTGGTGGAGGCGGAGGGACTGCTCCAGTACTCCCTGCGCGGGCAGTCCGATCTGCGGCGGGCGCTGCGGGACGGTTTCTGGGAGCACTTGCAGACGCAGTACTGACCCGTTCCCGCTCCTGCCGGGCCACCACTTTGTCTGGCTGCGGTCGGGCTGCCGAGCTGTCCGGTTCCGCTGCTGCCGGGTCCCGGTCCTAGCGGGAGCGGGCCGTCGTGTCCCAGAAGTCGGCGACCGCCTGGGCCGTCGCGGCCGGCTGGTCCGTGTTCGGCGAGTGCTCGGCCCGCGCGATCACCGTCCGCCGCGCCTTCAGCCGTACGGCCATGTCGTCGAGGAGCGGCACCGGCCAGGTGTCGTCGCGCGAACCCGACAGCACGTGGAACGGCAGCGGGACGGCGGCCAGTTCGGCGACCCGGTCCGGCTCGTCGCACAACTGGCGTCCCGTGGCGATGAGTTGGGCCGGTTTCGTGCCCAGCCAGCGGCGCCGCAGATCGTCCCGGTCGTCGAGGCCCTCGTCCAGCGCGCCGCCGGTCTCGGTCTCCTCGGGCGCCTCCATCTCCTGGACCGCCTCCCACACCTCCGCCATCGACATCACGGCGAGCGCGTCCCGCAACAGCTTCACCCGCTCCTGCTGGGACACGGAGATCTGCGCGGGCCCCGACGCCATGAGCGTCAGCGACACGAACGGCGTGTGGTCCAGCAGCACGGCCGCCCGCGCGATCTGGCCACCGAGGGAGTGCCCGAGCAGATGCACCGGCGCGCCCACGGCCTCGGCCAGCGCGAGCACGTCCCGCGCCAACTCGCCCTGGGCGTAAGGGGATTCATCTTCCTCGGGCCCGGCCGTCTCGTACTGTCCCCGCCCGTCCACGGCGACGGTCCGATACCCGCGCGCGCCGAGCGACACGTGCAAGGGGTTGAAGTCCTCCTTGCTCCCGGTGAATCCCGGCAGCAGCAGAGCGACCCCCTTCGGCTCGACACCGGCGGCCACGGAAGCGTCCACGACGGCGAACTCGCCGCGAGCGGTCGACAGCCGGTACGCGCGAGCGCCGGGGGGCGGGGTGAAGGTGGGGGGCCTACTCATGGCCTGAGGTTATCCGGCGAACCGGAGCGGGGTGGGGACGGGAGGGTGTAATCCGGGTTAACGGGGGGTGGGGGAGGGTGGTCCCGCGGAGGGGGCCGAGGGGGGCGGAGGGGGAACGCCGAACGGCCCGGCCCACTTGAAGTGGACCGGGCCGCTGTTCGGTGTCATGCCCTCGGGGGCCGATCAGCTCTCGCTGACCTCCGCCGCCGCCGCGCTCTTGCGGGGACGGCGCACCCTCGGCTTGGCCTCGGGCTCCTCGGTGACCTGGGCGGGGATGTCGGCGACGGCCTTGCGGGTCGCGGTGCGACGGCGCGGCTTGGCCTCTACGACCTCGGCGCCCTCGGCCACGGTCTCGGCGACCACGGTCGCAGCCGCGGTCTTCCGGGTCCGGGTGGTGCGCGGCTTGGTCTCCGTGACCTCCGGCGCCTCGGTGGCCACCGGAGCGGCAGCCGCCTTGCGCGTCCGACGCGGCTTGACCTCGACGGCCTCCGACGCCTCGACCGCCACCGCGGCGGCCGTCTTGCGGGTCCGACGCGGCTTCGCCTCGACCGCCTCCACCGTGTCCAGGACGGCCTCGGCGGCCTTGGCGGCGACCGCGGTCTTCCGGGTCCGGGTGGCGCGCGGCTTGGTCTCCGCGGCCTCCGGCGCCTCGGCGGCCACCGGAGCGGCGGCGACCTTGCGGGTCCGGGTCGTGCGCGGCTTGGCCTCGACGCCCTCGGCCGTGTCGACGGCGGCCTCGGCGGCAGCCGCGGTCTTCCGGGTCCGGCGCGGCTTGACCGCCTCCACGACCGGAGCCTCGGCGGCCGTCTCCGTCGGCTCCGTCGTCTCTGCGGCGACCGGGGCCGCGGCCGTCTTACGGGTCGTACGGCGGCGCGGCTTGGCCTCCGTGCCCTCGGCCGTGTCGACGGCGACGACCTCGGCCGGGGCCGCGGTCTTCCGGGTCCGGGTGCGACGCGGCTTGGCCTCGACGGCCTCGGCGGTGTCGACGGCGGCCACTGCGGCGGCCTCCGGAGCGGCCACGGCGACGGTCTCCGCCACGGCCTTGCGGGTCCGGGTGCGACGCGGCTTCGTCTCCGCGTCGACCGGCGCCTCGGCAACCGGTGCTTCGGCGGCGACGGGTTCGACCACTGGAGTCACCGTCTCGACCGTCGGCTCCGCCGACTTGCGGGTACGGCGGCGACGCGTCGGCGCGGGGGTGTCCAGGGCCGGGCCCTCGGCCGTGGCGACCGCGTTCTCCGCCGCCTCGGGTGCGGCTGCGGAGGTGACCGCCGTGGCCGGCAGCTGCTCTCCGGCCGCTCCGCCCCGGGTGCGGCGACGGCGCCGCGGAGTGCGGGTGGCCGTCTCCTCGGAGGCGGTCAGCGCGGTCTCCTCCGGCGTGGGCGTGACGGCCGTAGCGGCCGAAGTCCCTTCCATCGGGGCGCCGTTGCGCGTACGACGGCGGCGGCGCGGAGTGCGTGCCGGGCGCTCGGCGTCGACGGGACCGGCACCGGAACGGGACGCGTCGCGGTTGTCACGGCCGCCGTCGCGTCCGCCACGGCCGCTGTCACGACCGCCCCTGCCGCCGTCCCGACCGCCACGGCCACGCGGGCCGCCGCGACCGCCGGTCTCGCCGAGGTCCTCGACCTCCTCCGCCGCCAGCCCGGCGCGCGTGCGCTCCGAGCGGGGCAGGACACCCTTGGTGCCGGCGGGGATGTTCAGTTCCTCGAAGAAGTGCGGCGAGGTGGAGTACGTCTCCGGCGGGTCGTTGAACGTGAGGTCCAGCGCCTTGTTGATGAGCTGCCAGCGCGGGATGTCGTCCCAGTCGACGAGGGTGACCGCGATGCCCTTGGCGCCCGCCCGGCCCGTACGGCCGATGCGGTGCAGGTAGGTCTTCTCGTCCTCGGGGGACTGGTAGTTGATGACGTGCGTGACGCCCTCGACGTCGATACCGCGCGCGGCGACGTCCGTGCAGACGAGCACGTCGACCTTGCCGTTGCGGAACGCGCGCAGCGCCTGCTCGCGGGCGCCCTGGCCGAGGTCGCCGTGGACCGCGCCGGAGGCGAAGCCGCGCTGCTGGAGCTGGTCGGCGAGGTCGGCCGCGGTGCGCTTGGTGCGGCAGAAGACCATGACCAGGCCCCGGCCCTCGGCCTGCAACATGCGGGCGACGAGCTCGGGCTTGTCCATGTTGTGCGCGCGGTAGACGAACTGCGTGGTGTTCGCGACCGTCTTGCCCTCGTCGTCCGGCGCGGTGGCGCGGATGTGCGTGGGCTGCGACATGTAGCGGCGCGCGAGACCGATGACCGCGCCCGGCATGGTCGCCGAGAACAGCATGGTCTGGCGGCGGGTCGGCAGGAAGTTGATGATCTTCTCGACGTCGGGCAGGAAGCCCAGGTCGAGCATCTCGTCGGCCTCGTCGAGGACGAGCGACTTGATGTGCCTCAGGTCGAGCTTCTTCTGACCGGCGAGGTCGAGCAGCCGGCCCGGGGTGCCGACGACGACGTCGACGCCCTTGCGGAGCGCCTCGACCTGCGGCTCGTAGGCCCGGCCGCCGTAGATGGCGAGGACGCGTACGTTGCGCACCTTGCCGGCGGTCAGCAGGTCGTTGGTGACCTGCGTGCACAGCTCGCGGGTGGGCACCACGACGAGCGCCTGCGGTGCGTCGGTCAGCTGCTCGGGCCTGGCGCGGCCGGCCTCGACGTCGGCGGGGACGGTGACGCGCTCCAGGAGCGGGAGGCCGAAGCCCAGCGTCTTGCCGGTGCCGGTCTTGGCCTGGCCGATGACGTCCGTGCCGGAAAGGGCGACGGGGAGCGTCATCTCCTGGATCGGGAAGGGGGAGACGATACCGACGGCCTCAAGGGCCTCAGCGGTCTCGGGAAGGATTCCGAGCTCTCGGAAAGTAGTCAGGGTGCTGCCTCTTCTGTGTGCGCGGTGCGAGGCGAGCGCGGGGGTCGTGTCAGGACCGTGCCGGGGACGTCGGCTGCCTTACGGACAACCCGTGAGGGCAAGCCGTACTGCACGGGACCACTGCCGACGCTCTAGCGCTCGAACCGCTGAGGGTCCCCCTCCGAACTTCGTACGCGGACTGCCGTACGGGTGGGGAGGGCTGTCGGGTCGGAGCCGATCGGGCCAGCGACCGGGCATCCTCATTCGTGCGGCCCGGCGAATATTCGGCGGGCGCATTACCACCATACCCCGGAATCACGCACATGCGTTGGCCGATTTGGTCACGTAGTCGTCGTCACAGTGATTGACCAGGGCCTTCCGCCGTGCGGTGAGCGGGCTATTGTGCGCTTCATGACGACCGCTGACAATGCCTCCGACGCACCTGCCGAACCCACCGGAGTCGCCGCCCAGGACTGGGCCACGGCCGCCGCCGACCCGCAGTACCGCAACGCAGTCGTGGACCTGCTCGGCGCGCTCGCGTACGGCGAGCTGGCGGCGTTCGAGCGGCTCGCGGAGGACGCGAAGCTGGCGCCGACGCTCGCGGACAAGGCGGAGCTGGCGAAGATGGCGTCGGCCGAGTTCCACCACTTCGAGCGGCTCAGGGACCGGCTCACCGAGATCGGCGCCGAGCCGACCGAGGCGATGCAGCCGTTCGTCGCGGCGCTGGACGGCTTCCACAAGCAGACGGCGCCCTCGGACTGGCTGGAAGGACTCGTCAAGGCGTACGTCGGCGACTCGATCGCCAGCGACTTCTACCGCGAGGTCGCCGCCCGCCTCGACAAGGACTCCCGCTCGCTGGTGCTGGGCGTCCTCGACGACACCGGGCACGCGAGCTTCGCCGTGGAGAAGGTCCGCGCGGCGATCGACGCGGACCCGCGCGTGGGGGGCCGACTCGCCCTGTGGGCACGGCGGTTGATGGGTGAGGCGCTGTCGCAGTCGCAGCGGGTGGTCGCCGACCGGGACGCGCTGTCGACGATGCTCGTGGGCGGCGTGGCGGACGGCTTCGACCTCGCGGAGGTGGGCCGGATGTTCTCCCGCATCACCGAGGCGCACACCAAGCGGATGGCGGCCCTGGGACTCGCCGCCTAGCTGCGTCGGTTGCCCGGGGCCCGCCCCTTGGCCGCGTCGCTTGCCCGGAGACTTGCCGCCTAGCCACGGCTAGGCGGGGGCCGACCGTCCCCGGAGTCGTCTCGACGGTCGAAGGAGCAGCGAGAGCGAGGCGGCCGAGACGACCGCGGCGCCGAGCAGGCTCGGCAGGCCACTGCCCGGGCCGAGCGCGCTGTGGGTGACGAAGTCGCCGAAGAGAGCCCCGGCGACACCGGTGGAGAGGACCAGGGTGCGGGCCGGAAGACGGTCCGCGAGCCGGTGGACGGCCGCCCAGGCGAGCAGCAGACCCAGCACGGCGGAGCCGAGCGCTTCCAGGATCATCACGGGGTCCCTCCCACGGCCGGCCTGTGTACTGCTGTCACAGCCGGTCATACCCGTGACCTGCGGAATGCAATCCTCCCCTGTGGGCGACTTGTGCTCCATCTGTGATGGACGCGCTGTGACGGACGCGACGGAAACGCGAGGGGCCCGGCGGCCTTCCGGCCGCCGGGCCCCCGGCTGTCCGCTCGCGACTACAGCGCGCCGAAGCCCACCTTGCGCGGGGCCGCCTCACCGAGCTCGACATAGGCGAGCCGGTCGGCGGGGACGAGGACCTTGCGGCCGTGCTCGTCCACGAGGCTCAGCAGCGGAGCCTTCCCGGTCAGTGCCTCGGCCACGGCCTGCTCGACCTCTTCGGCGCTCTGACCGGTCTCCAGAACGATCTCGCGAGGCGTGTGCAGCACGCCGATCTTGACCTCCACGCTATGTCCCTCCGACGGTCAGCAAAGTGCGCGATCTTCCGCGCCGTACGCAGCACACACTAGCCCGGCGGGAGGACGTAGATGTTCCGCGCCGGAACGCCAGGAGCGAACAACGGACGGGAACAAAGAGGGGAGCCCGGGGGTCAGTGGTGCTGTTCGATCCCGTGCAGCGGGAAACCTGCGATGCCGCGCCAGGCCAGCGAGGCCAGCAACTGGACCGCCTGGTCGCGCGGGACACTGCGGTCGCTGTGCAGCCAGGAGCGGGCGACGACCTGGGCGAGGCCGCCGAGACCGGAGGCCAGGAGCATCGACTCGGCCCGCGAGAGGCCGGTGTCCTCGGCGATGACGTCGCAGATCGCCACGGCGCACTCGTTCGTCACCTTGTCGACGCGCTCGCGCACGGCGGGCTCGTTCGTCAGGTCCGACTCGAAGACCAGCCGGAAGGCGCCGCCGTCGTCCTCGACGTAGGCGAAGTACGCGTCCATGGTGGCCCGGACGCGCTGCTTGTTGTCGGACGTCGACGCGAGCGCGGTCTGCACCGCCTGGATCAGCGACTCGCAGTGCTGGTCGAGGAGGGCCAGGTAGAGGTCGAGCTTGCCGGGGAAGTGCTGGTAGAGCACCGGCTTGCTGACGCCGGCCCGCTCGGCGATGTCGTCCATCGCCGCCGAGTGGTAGCCCTGCGCGACGAACACCTCCTGGGCGGCGCCCAGCAGCTGGTTCCGTCGGGCTCGGCGGGGCAGGCGGGTGCCCCGCGGGCGCGCCGCCTCTGTCTGCTCGATGGCTGTCACGCCGCCTCCCAATGTCGTCCTCGTGCGGTGAGCGCCGCGCGGCCATCGTACTTTTCGGTAACCCTCGTGTGCGCGCTGCGAGCGCAGAATTTCACGGACCGGACGGTGACGGAAGTCGCGCAAAGTGTTTCGAAGCGGGATGGAGCGGGCAGGGGGGTGCGGTCCCGCGTGCGCTCCGGGGCGAGGCGGGAGCGGTGGTGACCGTGGGGCGGTCACCGACGGCGGTCAGCGGTAGTCGTCCTCGTCGACGGAGACGACCCGGGCCTGTTCGATGACGTCGGCCTCGTTCGCGGAGTCCGGGTCCACGTCGGCCGGCGGTTCCTCACGGTCCGCCGTCACCTCGGCCAGCTGCTCGGCGACGTCGTCCTCCGGGGCTTCGGCACCGAGTTCGGCGGCGCCGCTCTCGTCCTCGAAGGTCTCGGGATCGGTGGGATCGACGGCCATGGCGGGCTCCCTTCCTGGTACCAGCACGCGGTCGTATGCGGGTGCCCCGTCTACGAGCCTAGGAGACACCCGATCCGGACGCCATGCGGTGAGCCGACGGGGAGGGTTGTCCCGCCGGTCGCCCGCCCGTCCTCGGTCCGACGCGGCCCGTTCGCTTTCTGTGACGGCGAACACATGAACCAGAGCGTGATGGTCTCGTAACATTGCCGCATGTCTTCGACAGAGCTGCCCTCGGTGTCGGTCCCCGCCGTGCTCCCGGAAGTGGCCCCCGTCAGAGTGGGCGACGGCGAGCGGCTCAGGTCGGTCCGGCTGCCGGGCATCACCCTCACGGTGCGTTCGAGGCCCCCGGCCCGCGAAGGACTCCCACCCGCGCTCTACGTCCACGGGCTCGGCGGTTCCTCGCAGAACTGGTCGCGGCTCATGGTCGAGCTCGACGGCGTGGTCGACTGCGAGGCCCTGGACCTGCCGGGCTTCGGCGACTCCCCGCCACCGGACGACAGCGACTACTCCGTCACGGGGCACGCGCGCGCGGTCATCCGTTACCTCGACGCCGCCGGGCGCGGTCCGGTGCACCTCTTCGGCAACTCCCTGGGCGGCGCGGTCACGACCCGGGTGGCAGCGGTCCGCCCGGACCTCGTCCGCACGCTCACCCTGGTCTCCCCGGCCCTGCCGGAACTCCGCATCCAGCGCACGGCGGTCCCGACCGGGCTGCTCGCGGTACCGGGAGTCGCCTCGCTGTTCACCCGCGTCAGCAGGGATTGGACGGCCGAACAGCGCGTCCGCGGCGTCCTGGGCCTCTGCTACGGCGATCCCGGCCGGGTGGCCCCCGAGGAGTTCCACCACGCGGTCGAGGAACTGGAGCGGCGGCTCCAACTCCCGTACTTCTGGGACGTGATGACCCGCACCTCCCGGGGCGTCGTGAACGCGTACACGCTCGGCGGCCAACACGGCCTGTGGCGCCAGGCCGAACGCGTCCTCGCCCCGACCCTGCTCATCTACGGCCGCCGGGACCAACTCGTCAGCTACCGCATGGCCCGCCGGGCGGCCCGCGCCTTCCGCGACTCCCGGCTGCTGTCCCTGCCGGACGCGGGGCACGTCGCGATGATGGAGTACCCGGAGGTCGTGGCCGGGGCGTTCCGTGAACTGCTCGCGGATACGGGGGAGTTGGGGGAGCCGGGCGCGTCGACGCAGACCGGCGCGGCGGAGACCGATGCGGATGCGGACACGGCTACCGGTCGGGGCGTTGGCGCGGGTGCGGTGAGTCGCGGCGGCAAGGGCGGCCGAGGCGGTCGAGCGAGCCGGGGTGGCGCACGAGGGGTTCGTGACGGCGGTTCGGTGAGTACGGTGGGCGAGGGCGGCGACGCCGACGATACGAACGCGGGGAGTTGAGGAGGCGACGTGGGACGCCATAGTCGCCGTAAATCCACCACCAAGGGTGATTCCTCCAAGGGTGACTCCTCGGGCGGAGGCATAGGTACGAGGGGTGGCGTCGACGCCGGTACGGGTACCGGTGGCGACGCAGGCAGCAGCAGTACCGGTGCGGGTGCTCGGGCGGCTCAAGGGCCTCGGCCGGGTCGGGGGCCCCAGCCGGGGACGGATCGGCCGGGCGTCCCGCGTTTCGGCGCCGGGGATCTGGGCCGTGGCGTGCCGCGGCTCGCGGACGGGACACCGGCCCACGGTTTCCCGAGGCTTCCGGACGGCACTCCCGCCCATGGTTTTCCGAGGCTCCCTGGTCCTCGCTCTCCCGATGGAACCCCTGCCCATGGCATGCCGCGCTTCTCCGACGGCACTCCCGCGCGCGGTGTACCGCAGGCCCGTGGCGGGCACCCCGAGCAGGCTGAAGCCGGCGGTGGCTGGGGCGAGTTGAGGGGGCAGGGAGGTGCGCCCGGGTTCTTCGGTGGGCGGCAAGGCCCGGCCGCCGGTGTGCCCCGCGGCCCGGCCGCCGGTGCGCCCGTACCCCCGGGGACCGGCCCCGGGCTTCCGATTCCGCGGCAGCGGCAGGCGCCCCAGGACGGGACTCGGCCGGGTGGGCGGCGCGGTCGTGGGCCCCGGCAGGACTACGTCGACGCCTTCGACGGGGATGACGTCTTCACGCCCCGGGCAGGTGTCACCACGCACCGCTCCGACCCGTATGCCTCCGTCACCGACTGGCCGCCCGGATACGACACCGGCACAGACGCCCGCACCGACACCGAAAGCGGTACCGGGGGCGACGTCGACGTCGACAGCGCGGGCGCGCCGCCCGGCGGCCGGGATCGGCCCGGGGCCGGCTTCGGGCCGGCGCGGGGCGGCAAGGGACGTACCTACACCGGCATCGCCGCCGCGGCCGTCACCACCGTGCTGGCCGTCGTCGTCGCCGGGCAGGTCGCCGGGGACGGTGACAAGGGCGGGGTGCGGTCGGAGGCGGCCACCGACCAGGCCCGGGACGTACGGGGTGCCGGTGCTGCCTCCGGGGAGCCCAGCGCGTCCGCGAGTCCGCAGGTGACGACGCTGACGTATGCCCAGAAGATGGACAAGAAGTACCCGCTCAGTGCCACGCTCAAGGGGCCGGACAAGTTCGACGCGGTGCCCGGTGTCGCCAAGGCGCCGGGCAAGGGGCGCAAGTACACGTACCGCGTGGACGTGGAGCAGGGACTCGGTCTTGACGGCGCGCTCTTCGCGGAGGCCGTGCAGAAGACCCTCAACGACAACCGGAGCTGGGCCCACAACGGGGGCCGTACCTTCGAGCGCATCTACTCCGGCAAACCGGACTTCGTGATCACCCTCGCGAGCCCCGGTACCACCGCCAAGTGGTGCGCCAAGTCCGGGCTCGACACCACCGAGGACAACGTGTCGTGCGACTCGGCGGCCACCGAACGTGTGTTGATCAATGCGTATCGATGGGCGCAGGGGTCGTCAACATATGGGGACAAGATGTACGCGTACAGAGAGATGTTGATCAATCATGAGGTCGGTCATCGTCTCGGCTACGGGCATGTGACCTGCGACAAGAACGGCGAGCTGGCCCCGGTCATGCAGCAGCAGACCAAGTTCCTCGACCACGACGGGATCCACTGTCTGCCCAACCCCTGGCCGTATCCGGGCAGTTGACCGGCGACGCTTATGTCACATTGACACGAGCCGCAGCATCCTTCATATTTTTGGGCATGTGGTCTAGTCATGTCGCGAATCGCGCCGCCATCGAGCTGGCGCTCATCGGCGTGACCCCGCTCTGCGTGGCCGACATCCTCTGTCGCTGAACACCGCCCCTGGCGTTCGTGTCGCGACCCGCACCACTCCGCCCTTGCCCGTTGACCATGGCAGGGCATTTCCGACGACCTGACGCCGGGGCAGACGCCTGTTCATTTCCGTCTCACCCCTCGTCCATCCGTCTCACTATTCGGGAAACCCCATGAGAATTCCCGAACATCCCCCCCGAGAGGTCGTCATTCCGATGCGTCAACCGTCCGTCATAGCCCGGCGCGTGGCCGTGGCATCCGTCAGCCTGGCCGTGGCGGCGGGCGCCGCCGCCTGCGGGCCGAAGGACAACGATGCCAAGGGCTCCAGTGGCGACTCCACGCCGCACAAGGGGGGCACGCTCACGGTCCTGAACTCCAACCCCCAGGAGGACTTCGACCCGGCGCGCCTGTACACCTCCGGCGGCGGCAACGTGCCCTCGCTCGTCTTCCGCACCCTTACCACTCGCAACCGTGAGAACGGCGCGGCCGGTGCCAAGGTCGTCCCGGACCTCGCCACCGACACCGGGCGTCCCAACAAGGACGCGACCGTCTGGACGTACACCCTGAAGACGGGCCTCAAGTACGAGGACGGCACCGCGATCACCTCGGCCGACATCAAGTACGGCATCGAGCGCTCCTTCGCCCCCGAACTCTCCGGCGGCGCGCCCTACTTGCGGGACTGGCTGGTCGGCGCGGCCGACTACCAGGGGCCCTACAAGGACAAGAAGGGGCTCTCCGCGATCGAGACCCCGGACAGCCGGACCATCGTCTTCCACCTGAACAAGCCCGAGGGCGAGTTCCCCTACCTCGCCACGCAGACGCAGTTCACGCCCGTCCCGGAAGCGAAGGACACGGGGACCAAGTACGAGCAGCACCCGATCTCCTCGGGGCCGTACAAGGTCGTCAGCAACCAGAACGACGGTGAGACGCTCGTCCTGGAGCGCAACACGTACTGGTCCGCGGCGACCGACGCCGAGCGCAAGGCCTACCCGGACCGGATCGACGTCAAGTCCGGTCTCGACTCGTCCGTGATCAACCAGCGGTTGTCGTCGTCCCAGGGCGCGGACGCCACCGCCGTCACGACCGACACCAACCTCGGTCCCGCCGAACTCGCCAAGGTGACCGGCGACAAGGAACTCGCGGCGCGCGTCGGCACCGGGCACTTCGGCTACACGAACTACATCGCGTTCAACCCGACGGTCAAGCCGTTCGACAACGTCAAGGTGCGCCAGGCGATCTCGTACGCCATCGACCGCTCGTCGGTGGTCAACGCGGCGGGCGGTTCCTCGCTGGCCGAGGCCGCGACCACCTTCCTGCCCAACCAGAAGTCCTTCGGGTACGACCCCTACGACCTCTTCCCGGCGGGCGCCTCCGGCAACGCGGCGAAGGCCAAGGAGCTGCTGAAGGAGGCCGGTTACCCGAAGGGGATCACCGTCACCCTGACGCACTCCAACGACAAGGACTTCGAGACCAGCCCGGAGATCGCGACCGCCATCCAGGACGCGCTCAAGAAGGCCGGCATCACCGTCAAGCTCCAGGGCCTGGAGATCAACGACTACAAGGACAAGATCCACAGCGTCAAGACCGAGCCGGGCTTCTTCCTCGCCCACTGGGGTGCCGACTGGCCCTCCGGCGGCCCCTTCCTCGCCCCGATCTTCGACGGCCGCCAGATCGTCAAGGACGGCGCGAACTTCAACACCGGCCTGCTCAATGACAAGTCGGTCAATGCCGAGATTGACGCGATCAACAAGTTGACGAATCTTGACGAGGCCGCCAAGCGGTGGGGCGCACTGGACAAGAAGATCGGCGCACAGGCCCTGACCGTGCCGCTGTTCCACCCCGTCTACAAGCGGCTGGTCGGCAAGGACATCAAGAACGTCGTGATCAGCGACTGGACCGGCGTCCTGGACATCTCCCAGGTCGCGGTCAAGTAACCCCATGAGTGAGGCACTTGCCGCCTCCCAGGCCGCCGGGACGGATGTCACCGTCCCGGCGGCCTCGGGGGCCCGTCAGTTCTGGCGGCGGCTGCGCGCGCAGCGCGCCGCCCTCTTCGCGGCGGCCGTCGTCGCCCTGCTCGTCCTGGTCGCGCTCGCCGCGCCGTTGCTCACCGCGATCGAGGGCCAGGACCCGTTCACCTACCACCCGTCGCTCATCGACTCCGCGCGCGGAGGCGTCCCGACCGGCTCCCTCGGGGGCATCACCGGCGACCACTGGCTCGGCGTCGAGCCGCAGACCGGCCGCGACCTCTTCGCCCGCCTCGTCTACGGCGCCCGGGTCTCGCTCGGTGTCGCACTCGGGGCGACCGTCGTCCAGGTCGCCATCGGTGTCGTGGTCGGAGTCGCCGCGGCGCTGGGCAGTCGATGGGTTGATCAACTGTTGAGCAGGTTGACGGAGATCATCATCGCGATGCCGCTGATGATCATGTCGTTGGCACTGCTGGCCATCGTGCCCAGCAGCTTCCCGCGCCCCCTCCTGGTCGCCCTCGTCATCGGCCTGATCGCCTGGGGCAACGTCGCGAAGATCGTCCGCGCCCAGACACTCACCCTGAAGGAACTCGACTACGTCTCCGCCGCCCGGCTCAGCGGCTGGGGCACCTGGCGCATCGCCCGCCGCGAACTGCTCCCGGGACTCGCCGCGCCGGTCATCACCTACGCCGCGCTCCTCGTCCCGATGAACATCACCGTCGAGGCCGCGCTGTCCTTCCTCGGCGTCGGCGTGAAGCCTCCGACGCCCTCCTGGGGACAGATGCTCACCGCCGCCGACGTCTGGTACCAGGCGGCCCCGCAGTACCTCCTGCTGCCCGCCGGCGCCCTCTTCGTCACCGTCCTGGCGCTGACCGTCCTCGGCGACGGCATCCGCACGGCCCTCGACCCGCGCGCGGCCTCCCGCCTGCGCGTCGGCACCGGCCGCAAGGGCGAGGCGAAGGCGGACGCGGGCACCAAGGGCGACGCCGGTACGAAGGGCGACGCCGGTCCCAAGGGCGCGAGCGGCAAGGACGTGAGCGGCAAGGGCGCGACTACGAAGAGCGCGATTTCCAAGGAGGCCACATCATGAGCGGCTTCGGAGGATTCGTCCTGCGCCGGGGCATCGGCACCGTGATCACTCTGCTCGCCATCTCGGTGATCGTCTACGTGGTCTTCTTCGTCACCCCCGGGAACGTCGCCCAGATCACCTGCGGCCCGCGCTGCTCCCCGGAGCAAGTGCACCAGGTGGCGCAGCAGTTGCGGCTCGACGACCCGCTGTACCTCCGCTACTGGCACTTCCTCCAGGGCATCCTCGTCGGCCAGGACTACTCCACGGGCACCTCCGTGGAGCACTGCTCGGCGCCCTGCCTGGGGCTGTCGTACCAGGGCGACCAGCAGGTCACCCAGCTGATCCTGGCGAAGCTTCCGGTCAGCCTGTCGCTGGTGTTCGGCGCGATGGTGCTGTGGCTGATCCTCGGCGTCGGCACCGGCGTCCTGTCCGCCTGGCGGCGCGGCCGGTTCACCGAGCGCCTGCTGACCGGCGTCACCCTCGCGGGCGTCGCCACCCCGGTGTTCGTGATCGGCCTGGTGCTGATGATCGTCGTCTGCGGGCAGCTCCAACTGCTGCCCTTCCCGCAGTACGTGAGCCTCACCGACGACCCCGAACAGTGGGCCTGGAACCTGCTGCTGCCCTGGCTCTCGCTGGCCCTCATCGAGGCCGCCACGTTCGCCCGGCTCACCAGGGCGTCGATGCTGGAGACCCTCGCCGAGGACCACATCCGCACCTTCCGCGCCTACGGCGTCGGGGAACGGTCCATCATCGGGCGGCACGCGCTGCGCGGGGCGTTCGCGCCGATCATCGCGCTCAACGCCAACAACGTCGGCTCGGCGGTCGGCGGCGCGGTGCTCACCGAGACGCTCTTCGGACTGCCCGGCATCGGACAGGAACTCGTCCACGCCGTCAATGTCGTCGACCTCCCTGTGGTCGTCGGCATGGTCCTGGTCATCGGCTTCTTCGTGGTCATCGCCAACGCCGTCGCGGACGTGCTGTACGCGGTGGCCGACCGACGGGTGGTGCTCGCATGAACGCGGTGGCTGACTCGGCCAAGGGCTCCGGGAACGGCGCCGAGAACGGCTCTGTGGACGCCCTGGTGGACGTCGCCGACCTGACCGTCGGGTTCGGGTCGCTACGGGCCGTCGACGGCCTCTCCTTCCGGCTGGAGAAGGGCGCCGCGCTGGCCCTGGTCGGCGAGTCCGGCTCGGGCAAGTCCACGGTCGCCTCGGCCCTGCTGGGGCTGCACCGCGGCACGGGAGCCGACGTCGGCGGCTCGGTCCGGGTGGCCGGCATCGACGTACAGGAGGCGTCCGACGCGGAACTGGGGCGGTTGCGCGGCGGCACGGCGGCGATGGTCTTCCAGGACCCGCTGTCGTCCCTGGACCCGTACTACGCGATCGGCGACCAGATCGCCGAGGTGTACCGGGTGCACACGCGCGCGTCACGCCGGGCGGCACGCGCGCGTGCCGTCGAGGTACTGGACCGGGTCGGCATTCCCGACGCGGTACGGCGGTCCCGTGCGCGCCCGCACGAGTTCAGCGGCGGCATGCGCCAACGCGCCCTCATCGCGATGGCGTTGGCGTGCGAGCCCGAGCTGTTGATCGCCGACGAACCCACGACCGCGCTCGACGTGACCGTCCAGGCGCAGATCCTCGACCTGCTGCACACACTGCGCGAGGAGACCGGCCTCGGGCTGCTGCTCGTCACGCACGACGTGGGTGTCGCCGCCGAGAGCGCCGACGAGATCCTGGTGATGCGGCACGGACGGGCTATCGAGCACGGCCCGGTGGGCACCGTCCTCGGGGCGCCGACCGAGCCGTACACCCGGGATCTGCTGGGCGCGGTCCCGCGCGTGGACGCTCCGCGCGCGGCCTCAGAGGGGTCCTCGGAGGCCCGGGAGGTCGTCCTGGAGGCGACCGGCCTGCGGCGCGAATTCGGGCGCGGGAAGCGGGCGTTCGCGGCCGTGGACGACGTGTCGCTGACCGTCCACCGGGGCGAGACCCTCGGCATCGTGGGCGAGAGCGGCAGCGGCAAGACGACATTGGGCCGGATGCTGGTCGGACTGCTGAAGCCGACGACCGGAGAGATCAGGCCCGGCGGCGGGGTACGCCCCGACGTCCAGATGGTCTTCCAGGACCCCGTCTCCTCCCTCAACCCCCGCCGCAGCGTGGGGGAGTCGATAGCCGACCCGCTACGCGCGCGTGGCGAGCGGGACGAGGGGCGCATCCGGGGGCGTGTACGCGAACTCCTGGAGCGCGTGGGGCTCGAAGGGGCGCACTACGACCGCTACCCGCACGAGTTCAGCGGTGGCCAGCGCCAGCGCGTGGGCATCGCGCGGGCGCTCGCGGCCGACCCGCGCGTGATCGTGTGCGACGAGCCCGTCTCCGCGCTCGACGTCACCACACAGGCCCAGGTCGTCGCCCTGCTCGGCGAACTCCAGCGCGAACTGGGCCTCGCGCTCGTGTTCGTGGCCCACGACCTCGCCGTGGTGCGCCAGGTCAGCGACCGGGTCGCGGTGATGCGACGCGGGAGGATCGTTGAACAAGGCCCCGCCGACGAGGTCTACGACTCCCCGCAGGACCCGTACACGAAGCAACTGCTGGCCGCCGTACCTGCCCTCGATCCGGCGGTGGCGGCGCGGCGGAGGGCGGTCCGACGAGAGTTGGCGACGACATGAGGATCGTAGAACGATCCCTCTCCGGATGATCCCTTAGCGCGAGCGAACGCCAACCGCACGGGAAAGTTACGACCGTTCACCCCTTTTGGTGGCGCGATGGACAACCGTCCATCGCGCCACCGTCATGTCCGCATACGTTCGTCCCGCTGTGAGCCGCCGGGTCAACGGTGGCTCCCCACAAGGGAGATCGGGGGTGTGGTCGTGCGCATAGGACTGGTTACGGAGGGTGGCTATCCGTATGTGAACGGTGACGCCAGACTCTGGTGCGACCGGCTCGTGCGCGGGCTCGGACAGCACGAGTTCGACGTCTACGCGCTCAGCCGCAGCGAACGCCAGGAGGACGAGGGCTGGCTCGAACTGCCGCCCCAGGTCCAGCGGGTGCGCACCGCACCGTTGTGGAGCACCGAGGACGACGGACCGGCGCTCGGCCGCCGCGCACGCCGGCGCTTCCGCGAGCACTACGAGGAGCTGGCGGCCGTGCTGTGCGCCGGGGACGCGCCGGTGCAGGGACCGAGCGCGCCCACGGAGTCTGCGTCCTCCGCACCCGAGCCCGCCGGGCCGGACCCGGACGGTTCCACGCGGCCCGCGGAGCCCTCGGAGACTGCTTCCACCGGGCCTTCCACGCCCTCCGGAGAGGCTTCCGCCGTTATGGCGGACCGTTTCGCCAACGCGTTGTACGGACTCGCGGAACTCGCCCGCGACGAGGGCGGACTCGGCGGCGCGCCGCGCGCCGAGAGCGCCGTGCGCGCCCTCGAACGCGCCTGTCGTGCGCGCGGCGCACTCCGCACCGCACGCGAGGCCCGCGTACCCGACCTCCTCACTGTCGCCGCGCACATCGAACGCGCCCTGCGCCCCCTCTCGCTCGACTGGTACGAGGACGACGCCCTCGGCTCCGTGGACCTCTGCCACGCCACCGCCGGCGGCACCGCCGCCCTGCCCGGACTGCTGGCCCACCACTTCGCCGGCGTACCCCTGCTGGTGACCGAGTACGGCGTGCAGCTGCGCACGCACTACTTGGCCTCCGCGGACGCCCCGCCCGCCGTACGGGCCCTGTTCGCCGCCTTCCACGGCCGGCTGGCCACCGAGGTGTACCGGCGGGCCGCGCTGATCACCCCCGGCAACACCCACACCCGCCGCTGGCAGGAACGCTGCGGTGCCGACCGTACGAAGCTGCGCACGGTCCACCCCGGCATGGAGGCGTCACGTTTCGCCGAGGTGGGCGAGGCGCCCGACCGCGCCGACCCGGACACCCTGGTGTGGGTCGGCCGGGTCGAACCCGCCAAGGACCTGATCTCCCTGCTCCACGCCTTCGCGGAGATCCGCAAGGAGGAGCCCAAGGCGCGGCTGCGGATCGTCGGCGCGCCCGCCGGTGCCGAGGGTGTCGCTTACCTGGGCCACTGCCGGGCGCTGGCCGCCCAGCTCTTCCCCGACGAGGCCGAGGGCGTGCACGCGGTCGGCGACAACCCGGTGTCCTTCGAGGAGATCGGCGGCCCGGAGGCCCCCACGCTCCCCGAGGCGTACGCGACCGGCGCGGTCGTCGTCCTGTCGAGCGTGGTCGAAGGCTTCCCCGTCGGCCTGGTCGAGGCCATGTTCTGCGGCCGGGCGACCGTGTCCACGGACGTCGGCGCGGTCGTCGAGGTCATCGGCGGCACCGGACTCGTCGTGCCCCCGCGCAATCCACGGGCGCTCGCCGAGGCGTGCGTGACCCTGCTGCGCGACCCCGAGCGCCGCGGGCGCCTGGGCGCCGCCGCGCGCGCCCGCGCACTCGAACTGTTCACCGTCGAGCAGAACATCGCGGCATTTCACGGCATTTACCTGGAGGTCGTTTCGCACTCCCCGGTCCACCGCGTCGTTCTCGACGACACGGGCGAACCCCTCCCGTTCGCCGCCCCAGCGGAGTCCCACGTCCCCGGCCGCTGGACGGGACGTCCCGAGGCAGGGCGCGCGACAGGCCCCACGGCGGGCGGAACGGCGACAGGACCCATGGCAGGCGCCCCGGCGACGGGCTGCGCGGCAGGCCCGGCGACCGCCCCCGCGGCAGCCCGTGTCGTGGCGCGCGGCGGCCCGCGCTGGGCGGCGGGCGCACCGGTACGCGCCACGAACCCGCTGCCGACGACGGAGGCCGCCCGATGAGCGGCCTCGGCGAACTCGACCGCCCCGGAACACCCGGCGGCGCGGAGGCCTGGGACGCGCGCTCGGAGGAGTGGCTCGCGGGGCAGGGGGAGTCACAGCCGGAGACGCCCACGGAGACGCGCAGGGCGAATCCCATGGCGACGCGCACGGAGACGGATGCGGGGACGCACACCGAGGCGCGCACGGAGAGGCATGCCGGGACGCCTACGGAGACGGGGCGAACGTCGGGCGACTCGGCCGCCCCGGAGGTCCGTGCCGTGGCCGCCGCCGGTCCGGCGACCGGCCGCAAGCCCACCCCCGTCCCCGCCTCGGCTGCCTCGGCCCCCACCCCAGCGAGGCGCGGCGCCGCCGACCCCGTAAAAGCGTTGATGCACCGGCATCGCGAACTGTGCGAGCGGGCCGTCGACCCGTTGGAGATCGCCGCGGGCCTTGAGGCGCACGGTGTCACCGACCGGACCGCCACCCGCTTCCGGCATCGTGACGTCTTCTCGCTCGCCGAGGAGATGTACGCGCGCGTGCCCCGCGCCGACACGGCCGCCCCGGACTCCGGCGCGGCCGTCGTCACCGCGCCCGCGCCCCGCGCCGTCTGGGCTCTGCTCGCTCTTCTTCCTGGAGTTCTCGGTGTCGCGGCCGTGACCGGTCTGCGGCTCACGGACGGTCGGGTGCGGTCGGCGGTGGCGGTCGGCGGTGTCCTCGCCGTGGCGTTCGGCGTGCGCATGGCGTTGCGGCGCGGCCCGTTGAGCACCCCGCCCGGCACCCCGGCGTGGCGCACCCCGCCCGGCACGCGCCTGTGGACGTACTGGCTGCTTGCCTACGCCCTCCTCGGCGACGGTCTGCTCCGCGCCGCGGACGGCGGCGGCCCCGACAGCCTGCCGACCGGCGCGGCCGGCGGACCCTGGCCCACGACCACCGCACCCGTGCTGGCCCTCACTCTGGCCTGCGTCCCGGCGGCCTGGTGCGCCCACCACTTCGCCGAACGTGCCCGCCGCAAGCTCGCCACCAGCCGTGGTCTGGAGGACTTCGCGGACTCCGTGCAACCGCTGCTCCTAGGCATGTTCGCCCTCTTCCTTTGTGCCCTCTCCGCGCTTCTCGCCGTCTGCGGGGCGGTCCTGGGCGAGCCCGCCGCATACGCGCAGGGCATCACCCTGGGCGCGCTCCTGCTGCTCGCCCGTCTCCTCTTCGTGCACGGCTTCACCCGCGCCCCGGCTCTCGCCCTGGGCACGGCAGCCGCGACGGAGGCCATGGCCCTGGCCCTGGACCTCATCGGCCGACTGCCCGACTGCGGCTTGCTGGCCACCCCCGTCG
The DNA here is from genome assembly GCF_044768565.1 of Streptomyces sp. NPDC091280. Lineage (NCBI taxonomy): Bacteria > Bacillati > Actinomycetota > Actinomycetes > Kitasatosporales > Streptomycetaceae > Streptomyces > Streptomyces sp. NPDC091280. The sequence goes on along the minus strand of NZ_JBIVUZ010000001.1, from coordinate 304,958 downwards.
AAACCCTCCTGGGCTCCTGGGGCCCGGGCAGCGTCCCCGCTCTGGCCTGCGGAGCAGCCGCCCTGATCCTTCTGCTCCACACCACCCGCACGCTGACCAGAGCCTCCGCGCACGCGCCGGCGGACGAGCCGCGGTGACGCCGCCATGACCTCGGACCGACCGGCCCCATCACCCAGCCGCAGGCGCCCGGCCCCACCGCCGCGCCGGAGGCAACCGCATCACCTTGTGAAGGAGAACGCCAGATGATCACCTCCCGATCCGGAGAGTCGGCCACGGGAGCCGTCCGATGAGGGTCCTGCTGATCGGAGCCAACGGCTATCTCGGCCGGTTCGTCGCCGACCGTCTGCTCGCCGACCCGGCCGTCCAGCTCACCGCGCTCGGCCGCGGCGACGACGCCGACGTCCGCTTCGACCTCGCGTCCGGCAGTCCCGGAGCACTCACCCGCTTCCTGGACGCCGTCCATCCCGGAGTCGTCGTCAACTGCGCCGGTGCCACCAGAGGCGGCGCCCGCGAACTCACCCGGCACAACACCGTCGCCGTCGCCACCGTCTGCGAGGCGCTGCGCCGCAGCGGCTGCGGCGCCCGGCTCGTGCAGATCGGTTGCGGCGCGGAGTACGGGCCCAGCCAGCCCGGTTCCTCCACGGCCGAGGACGCCGTCCCCCGCCCCGGGGGCCCGTACGGGGTCAGCAAACTCGCCGCCACCGAACTGGTCCTGGGCTCCGGCCTCGACGCCGTGGTCCTGCGCGTCTTCTCGCCCGCCGGACCGGGGACCCCTGCGGGCTCCCCGCTCGGCCGGCTCGCCGAGGCCATGCGCCGGGCCATGCAGTCCGGCGACGGTGAGCTCAAGCTCGGCGGTCTCGGCGCGCAGCGCGACTTCGTCGACGTACGGGACGTGGCCCGTGCCGTGCACGCCGCCTCGCTCTCCGCCGCGCAGGGCGTCATCAACATCGGCTCGGGCCGCGCGGTCCGGCTGCGCGACGCCGCCTCCGTCCTCGCCCGCGTCGCCGGATACGGCGGAGCGCTGCACGAACTCGACGGCCCGCCCGGTCCGCTGCGGTCCGCCATCGGGCACCCCCGGTCCGACCCCGACCACGCGGCCCCGGTCGCGTACCCGTACCCGGACGGCTGCGGCAGCTGGCAGCAGGCGGACGTGCGCACCGCGCGCGACCGGCTCGGCTGGCGGCCCCGGATCAATCTGGAGGAGTCCCTCGCCGACATCTGGATGGAGGCGGCGTGCCGCATCTGACCAGGACGACCCCGGGCACCGCGAGCACCGATGTCCGCACGGGCTTCGGCGTCCCCGGCTACGCGCACCCCCTGGTCGCACCGGCCGAGTGGGGCGAACTCACCCGCCCCGGCACTCCCTTGCACTGGGTCGTCCTCAACGTCTCCTCCGGCCCGGGGACACGACCCGACCCGCACTGTCTCGAGGCGGCCGGCCGCCTGCGCAACATGGGCATCCGCGTGCTCGGCCACCTGGACGCCGCCTATGGCGCCCGTGCCTTCGGCGACCTGGTTTCCGAGGCGCACCGCTACCTCGACTGGTACCGGACCGACGGCTTCCTCCTGGACCGCTGCCCCTCCGGACGCACCGCGCTCCCGGAGGTCCGCCGCACGGTCACCGCGCTCCGCGAGATCCGCGCCGGCGCCCATGTCGTCCTGGGCCACGGCATCCACCCGCACCCCGGATACGCCGACTTCGCCGACCAGTTGGTGACCTTCTCCGGCCCGTGGAGCGACTACCGCTGGTCGCAGGTCGCGGAGTGGACCGCCGACCATCCGCCCGAACGCTTCTGCCACTTCGTGCACGGCGTCCCGCGCGGCCATCTCGACGAGGCGCTGCGCATCGCGCGCTGGCAGGGCGCCTCGACCATCTACTTCACCGACCGCACCGATCGAGGGGGCCGCACCGACCCCTGGGAGACGATGCCCGGCTACTGGGACGAGATCGTCTCGCGGATCGGAACAGGTGTCTCGGAATGAAGAAGGGCGTGGCACTGTTACAGGGAGAACAACTGTAGTGATTGACCGACCAACGGAGTCCCCGTGTCGCTGCCACCCCTGGTCGAGCCGGCTGCCGAGCTCACCGTAGACGAGGTCCGCAGGTACTCCCGCCACCTGATCATCCCCGACGTGGGCATGGACGGGCAGAAGCGGCTGAAGAACGCCAAGGTGCTCTGTGTGGGCGCCGGCGGTCTGGGCTCGCCGGCGCTGATGTACCTGGCCGCGGCGGGCGTGGGCACGCTCGGCATCGTGGAGTTCGACGAGGTCGACGAGTCGAACCTGCAGCGCCAGATCATCCACAGCCAGGCCGACATCGGCCGCTCGAAGGCGGAGTCGGCGCGCGACTCGGTGCTGGGCATCAACCCCTACGTGAACGTGGTCCTGCACGAAGAGCGGCTTGAGGCCGAGAACGTGATGGACATCTTCAGCCAGTACGACCTGATCGTCGACGGCACGGACAACTTCGCGACCCGCTACCTGGTCAACGACGCAGCCGTCCTGCTGAACAAGCCGTACGTGTGGGGCTCGATCTACCGCTTCGACGGCCAGGCCTCCGTCTTCTGGTCCGAGCACGGCCCCTGCTACCGCTGCCTCTACCCGGAGCCCCCGCCCCCCGGCATGGTCCCCTCCTGCGCCGAGGGCGGCGTCCTGGGCGTGCTGTGCGCGTCCATCGGCTCCATCCAGGTCACCGAGGCGATCAAGGTCCTCACCGGCGTCGGTGACCCGCTCGTCGGCCGGCTGATGATCTACGACGCCCTGGAGATGCAGTACCGCCAGGTCAAGGTCCGCAAGGACCCCAACTGCGCGGTCTGCGGCGAGAACCCGACGGTCACCGAGCTCATCGACTACGAGGCCTTCTGCGGCGTCGTCTCCGAGGAGGCCCAGCAGGCCGCCGCCGGCTCGACGATCACTCCCAAGCAGCTCAAGGAGTGGATCGACGACGGCGAGAACATCGAGATCATCGATGTCCGCGAGGTCAACGAGTACGAGATCGTCTCGATCCCCGGCGCCAAGCTGATCCCCAAGAACGAGTTCCTCATGGGCACCGCCCTGGAGACCCTCCCGCAGGACAAGAAGATCGTCCTGCACTGCAAGACGGGTGTCCGCAGCGCGGAGGTCCTCGCCGTCCTGAAGTCGGCGGGCTTCGCGGACGCGGTCCACGTCGGCGGCGGCGTGATCGGCTGGGTCAACCAGATCGAGCCCGACAAGCCCGTCTACTAGGCACATGCCTTCCCGGGAGGGGCTCGGCACCGCGAGTGCCGGGCCCCTTTCCGCTGCCCGGGCGGACGAGGACGCGGACGAGGACGCTAGGAGGCGCAGACCTTGCCGTCCTGCGGCACCGTCCCCTTCAGCAGATACGCGTCCACCGTCGAGTCGACACAGTCGCTCCCACTGCCGTACGCGCCATGGCCCTCGCCCTTCCAGGTCAGCTCCACACCGACGCCCTTGCCCAACTCGTCGACCATCTTCCGGGCACCCTCGTACGGCGTCGCCGGGTCCCCGGTGTTGCCGACCACCAGGATCGGCGCCGCGCCGGGCGCGCTGACCTCCGGGGTGTCGTACTGCCCGGCCACCGGCCAGTCGTGACACCACCCGGCCGTGTCCCAGCCCAGGAAGTCGCCGAAGACCGGGGAGATCTTCTCGAACTCGGGCAGCAGCTTCCGCGTCTGCTCGGGCGTCGGCCGTTGCTTGTCGTCCAAGCACGATATGACCCGTTGTGATTGCGTCGTGGTGCCGTAGTGCCCCGAGCTGTCACGGTCGTTGTAGCCGTCGGCGAGCGCCAGCAGCTCCGAGCCGTCACCCTCCTTCGCGGAGTCCAGGGCGCTGGTCAGCGTGGGCCAGCTCTGCTTGCTGTACAGCGGAAGGACGATGCCGGTCACGGCGAGCGTCTCGGTCAGCTCGCGTCCCGTCGAGGTCGCCAGCGGTTTGGCGTCGATCCGCTTCAGCAGGGCCGCGATCTTCTTCGAGCCCTGCGCGGGGTCCTGTCCCGTGGACTTGAGGTAGTCGTCCAGGGCGCGCTGGAAGCCCCGGGTCTGGTTCAGCGCGTGGCCCACCGAGTCGGCGGTCGGGTCGACGACCGCGTCCAGGATCAGCCGCCCCACCTTCTTCGGGAACAAGTGGGCGTAGACACCGCCGAGTTCGGTGCCGTAGGAGATGCCGAAGTAGTGCATCTTCGAGTCGCCGAGGACTTCGCGCATCAGGTCCATGTCGCGGGCCGTGTCCGTCGTCGACACGTGCGCCATCAGCTTTCCGGCGGCCTTCTCACAGCCCTTGCCGAAGTCGGCCGCGTCCTGGAAATACGCCTTCTCCTCGGCCGGTGTGTCCGGGGTGGCGTCCACGTCCTCGGCGGCCTGGATCGCCTTGTCGCTGCGGCAGCGGACGCCCTCGCTGGCGGCGACCCCGCGCGGGTCCCAGCTCACCAGGTCGTAGTGCTCGTGCAGCGCGGACACGGTGGCGGAGTACGCCGGCATGTAGTCCACGCCCGAGGCGCCGGGGCCGCCGAAGTTGAACAGGAGCGAGCCGATGCGGTCGCCGCCGGTCGCCTTCGAGCGGATCAGGGCCAGCCCGATGGTGGAGCCGCCCGGCTTCGCCCAGTCCAGCGGCGCCTTGAGCGTCGCGCACTGCCAGTCGCTGCTGGGCGCGGCCGAGTCGGCGGTGGCCTTGCAGCGCCCCCAGTCGAGCTTCTGCGCGGTCAGCGACGCGGGCAGCGCGGCCGTACCGGACGTGCCGGCCGCGGACGACTGGGCGTCCCCCGCGCCGTCCTTGCCGTCGTCCGACGAGCCGCCGCTGCAACCCGCCGTCAGCAGTGCGGCGGCGGCCACCAGGGCCGTCCACCGTACGAATCGCGCCATGTGCATTCCCCCCTCGCAGGCCGTCCGCGTCACGCCGCGGATGGCGGTCAGGCCATAGTAGGCGGCCCGAGCCGAGCCCGTGACAGCCTGTGGATAACCGTTTGACCTGCGCTTTTGCTCGAATTTCGGGAGGTTGGGTCAGGAGCAGACGGTGCCGGCCGCCGGTACTTTCCCGTTCAGCAGATAGCCGTTCACCGCGCTTTGCACGCACTTGTTCTTGCTGTCGTACGCCCCGTGCCCCTGACCCTTGTACGTCAGCTCGACCGCGACGCCCTTGCCCAGCGCGTCCACCATCTTCCGCGCGCCTTCGTACGGCGTGGCCGGGTCACCGGTGTTGCCCACGACGAGGATCGGCGCCGAACCGGCCGCGCTCACGTCGGGATGGTCGGCGGCGCCCGCCACCGCCCAGTCGGTGCAGCTGACCATGCCCCAGGCCAGGAAGTCCCCGAACAGGGGCGACGCGGCCCGGAACTCGGGCAGCTTCCGCTCCACGTAGTCGGCGGTGTACCGCGGCTTCTCGTCGGCGCAGTTGATGGCGATGTTCGCCGCGGTGATGTTGCTGTACTCGCCGTTCTCGCTGCGCCCGTTCATCGAGTCGGACAGCGCCATCAGGACCTTGCCGTCACCGGCGTAGGCCTGTTCGAGGCCTTCGGTCAGGTACTCCCAGAAGTCCTTGGAGTACAGCGCCTGGGCGATGCCGTTGGTCGCGGCGGTCTGGGTCAGCTGGCGGGGGAAGATGCCCGGGATCGGCTTGCTGTCGAGACTCTTGAGCAGCTTCGCGATGCGGTCCTTGACGTCCTGCGCGGTGTCGCCGACCGGGCAGTCCGTGGTCTTCGACGTGCAGTCGTCGGCGAAGTTGTCGAGCGCGAGTTGGAAGCCCTTGGCCTGTCCCAGGGAGCCCTGTTCGGCGTTCTGTGTGGGGTCGACCACCGCGTCGAACACGGCACGGCCCACGTGTCCGGGGAACAAGTGGGCGTAGACACCGCCGAGTTCGGTGCCGTAGGAGATGCCGAAGTAGTGCAGCTTGTCGTCGCCGAGGACCTGGCGCATCAGGTCTATGTCGCGGGCCGCGTCGGTGGTGCGCACCCGGGGGAGCATCTTCTTGGAGTTCTTTTCGCAGGCCGCGTTGAACTGCTTGGTGTTGGCCAGGAGCTTCGTCCGCTCGGCCGCGTTGTCCGGTGTCGCGTCCTGCTGGAAGTACTGGTCGAGCTGGGAGTCGCTCTCGCATGTGACGCCCGCGCTGCGGCCGACGCCGCGCGGGTCGAAGCTCACCAGGTCGTAGCGGGTGCGCAGGGCCGCGTAGTCCTCGCCGAACGCGGGCAGTGTGGTGACGCCCGAGCCGCCGGGGCCGCCGAAATTGAAGACGAGCGAGCCGATCCGCTTGTTCCCGGGACCGCTGGCCTTCGCCCGGACGAGCGCGAGCCCGATGGTGTCGCCCTTGGGCTTGCTCCAGTCGAGCGGCGTCTTCATGGTGGCGCACTGCCACTTGTCGCCGTTCGGCAGCGGCGACGGCGCGGTGCCGCCGCCCTCCGACTCGGACGGGGCCGGGCAGTCCTTCCAGCTCAGCTTCTGGGCCGTCGGATCCTCGTCCTTGGAGTCGCCGCCGCAGCTCGCCAGGGTGGCGGACAGCAGGACGACGGTGGCGGTCAGGGCAGCGGCACGCAGCCGGGAGGGGTTCGGCATGGTCCCATCCTGGGGTCGTACCCGGCGGGGCGCTCGGGGCACGGGCCGTACGAGGTACGCACGCGCGCGTGCCCCACGTCCGGCCGTGCGCGTGACCTACAGGGAGCCCTTGCGGGACAGGTGGTTGAAGAACAGCCAGCCCGGCAGCACCGGGATCCACAGCGTCAGCAGCCGGTACAGCAGCACCGCCGGAGCCGCGACTTCCTTGGGCAGGCCCACGGCGATCAGACCGAGCGTCAGGCTCGCCTCGACCGCGCCCACACCGCCCGGCGTGGGGGCCGCGGAACCGAGCGCGTTGCCCGCGAGGAAGACGACCGCGACGCTGGCCAGGCTGAGCGACGTCGACTGGTCGCCGAACGCCCGGATCGACGCGTCCAGGCACATCACGAAGCAGGCCGTCAGCAGCAGCATGCCGCCGATGCCGGTGACCAGCTTCTGCGGTCGTTGCAGCACGTCGAGCATGCGCGGGACGACACCCGCGAACAGCGACCGCACGCGCGTGACGAGGAACTTCCGCAGGAACGGCACCGACGTCACCACGAGCACGAGGACCGCCACCGTCAGCAGCCCGGCGATGACCGTCCTGGAGGGTGACAGCGACGGCGTCTTCTCCGTGCCGGTCAGATAGCCGAACGACAGCAGCATCAGGATGTGGCAGCCCAGGCCGAACAGCTGCGACGCGCCGACACTGGCCACCGCGAGCCCGGGCCGCACCCCGGCACGCTGCAAGAAGCGGGTGTTCAGGGCGACACCGCCGACCGCGGCCGGGGCCACGATCTTCACGAACGACCCGGCGACCTGCGCCGCCACCGCCCGCAGGAACGGCACCCGCTCCGGCACGAACCCCAGGAGGGCCATCGCCGCCGCGAAGTAGCTCAGCGCCGAGAACATTACGGCCGCGGCCACCCAGCCCCACTGGGCGTTGGCGACCAGCGGCCCGAACTCGATGTGCGTGAGCTGCGTCAGCAGGAAGTACGCGCCGATGGCGCCCGCGATGAAACTGATCAGCGTCCGAGGCCGCACCCGCTCCAGGCGGGCCGGTTCGACCGGCGCCTGCGGCCTGATCAGCAGCACCTGGTGGCGGATCTGGGTGAGCAGGTCCTCCTCGCGCGCCTCGTCCAATGCCTCGTCGATGGCCCGCTTCTGGGCCCGTTGCTCGGCCCGTACGGTCTTCTTGTCGGGCTTTTCGAGGACGGGCGCGGAGCCGCTCTCCGAGGTCTCCTCGGCGCGGGCCAGGCGGGTCTGCCGGGACGCCTCAAGGATCGCCTCGCGCTCCCGCTGGGCCCGCTCCCGGGACAGCCGGCGAAGTGTCGCGCGCGTGGAGCGCGACAGCGCGATGGGCTGGAGCATCGGCAGGCAGTCGGCCACGGCGTCCGGGCCCAGGACACCGACCGCCGACGCCACCGCGCGCTCCGCCCCCACCCGCAGCCCGAGCGTCGTCACCAACTGGGCGACGTCCATGCGCAGCAGCAGTTCACCGGCCGCGATCTCGCCGCCGCGCAGGTCCGTCAGGATCACCTTGCCGGAACGATCCACCAGAATCGCGTCACCGGCGAGCCTGCGGTGGGCGATGCGCCGCGACTGCAATGCCTGCACCTGGTGCCAGGTCAGCCGCAGCAGATCGTCGGTGATCTCCTCGTCCGCGAGCGAGTCCAGGGTGCGTCCACCGGTGTGCTCGTAGACCAGCATGACGGCGTCGGGGCCGAGTTCCGAGGTCGCGATCAGTTTCGGGGCGTTGGCCCCGGCAGCGATCGCCGCGTAGGCGAGCAGGGCCTCCTGTTCCAGTGCCTGGCGCAGCGACTGGAGGCTGCTGCGGGTCGCGAAGCCGCGCAGCGTCAGATTGCGCCACGCGCGGTAGAAGAACCCCTGGGCCTGCTGCTCCCGGTCGACCACGGTGACGTCCAGCGGCGGACCGTCCTCCAGGGTGACGAAATAGCGTCGGCCGCGATCGCCGTTCTCGGTGTCCACGGCCTCCTCGCGGGCCGCGCCCACGGGGTGGAAGCCGACCGTCCGCAGACCGGCCATCAGCGTCTGGCCGGTGGGACGGACGTTCGGGGAGCCCACCGCGTACAGCGTCCCGTAGGCCACGGTCCAGCCGATCAGCACCGTCAGGATGATCGAGAACGGGGTCGTGTACCCGGTGACCAGCATCGAGAAGGCGTCCAGCAGCAGCACGATCCACAGCACGGAGCGCCAGCGCGGCCGTCGGGACATGCCTACGGCCGTCATGTAGGCGATGACGGGCGCCAGATAGCCGTGCACCGGGTCGGTGAGCGCGTGGATGTCACCGGGGGAGGGCTGGGTGAGCGCCTCCTGGATCGAGCCCGGGGCGGCCTTGGCGACCCACAGATCCGTGGCGAGTGTCACTCCATGGGCGAGGACCGCCGCGAGCACGCCGTCCGCGATGCGCAGTCCGTCGCGCTTGATCAGCCGTTCGATCGCGAAGGCGACCGGCACCAGCAGGATGGCGATGCTCGACGCCAGCCCCGCGATCTTGATCAGCAGGTCGGGCGCCTGGCCGGTGCCCTTGTTGATGTCCTGTTCGAGCCCCGAGGTCGTGCCGTGCGCGAACGCGGCGATCGCGAGCAGGATGACGACCGCGAGAAAGCCCACCAGGAGCCGCATGAGATCGGAAGGACGGTGCACGCGCGCGGGGAGCAGCGGTTCGTCGCCCTCGACCTCCTCGGCGTGCGTGTCGTCGTCGCAGTCGTCGAGGCCGGTCGTGGGGCCGGATACAGGGTCGGCCGTGGGGTCGTCGGACGCGGGGTCGGGAGCGGGCGTCCCGGCGGGACTCTCCGAGGGGTCCTGTTCGGGCGCTTCGGCGGTGTCCGGGCGCGACGCGGCGTCAGAGGTGCCCTCCGCGTCTTCGGGGTGCACACCCTGCTGCTTCATCGTCTCTTCTTGATCTCGTATCACCAGTCACCGCCCGCACGATGGTGGCATGCCCCACCGACACACGGGGGCATCAGGGTGCAAATGCGGGGGCGCACAGTCTGCCCCAAGCGCCGCTCCGGGGCGAGGGATACGCACAGTCGCCAGCGCGTCGCGTTGTCGGTGGTGTGCGGCAGGATGGGGCGGATGAGCGAGCACAGGCTTCCGGACGACACCGGCCCGCAGCACGCGGACGCGTTGCCCGAGTACGCGGAGCGGGTCCTCGATGTGACCGAACGCATTCCGCCCGGGCGCGTCATGACATACGGCGATGTCGCCGAATGGCTGGAGGAGGGCGGGCCGCGCCAGGTCGGCCGGGTGATGGCCCTCTACGGGGGAGCCGTCGAATGGTGGAGGGTCGTCCGCGCGGACGGCACATTGCTCCCCGGCCACGAACTGGAGGCCCTCGCCCGCTACCGGGAGGAGGGCACCCCCCTGAAGGAGGCGAGCAGGGCCGCCGAGGGGCACCTGCCGCGCGTCGACATGAAACGGGCGCGGTGGGACGGCGGCGAACGCGCGGACGGTCACACCTGACAGCTTCCGCCATCGGACCCGCCCGGGTGCGGTCTGTGATCCGTACGGGGGAAACAGGGCACGTCCGTGGCATGCCGTACGTTCGAGGGGCGAGGGACACACGGGTCGTGAGAGCCCTGCGGGAAGAGGCGGAAGTCCCGCTCCCGTACGACCCGTCGGCGTAGCGTCGGCTGCACGCGTCCCCCTCACCCCGCTGCCACCGACCCCGACGCGCGGCAGCCTGCCAACCAGCACACCCACCAGGACCGGCGAACCACGTGAGCTCCTCTTCCTCCACCAGGCGCCTGTCGCACCCCCAGGTGCGACAGGGGAACCGTGGCGCTTACCGACTGGTGCGTACCCCGCCGACCCGGTCGGCTCCCCCTCACTTGGACGCGCCACAGCGCTCGGTGGTTGACCACGGGACCGGTCCGCTGCTCGTCCTCGCAGGTCCCGGCACCGGCAAGACCACCACGCTCGTGGAGTCCGTCGCGGCCCGCGTCGCCCGGGGAGGTGACCCCGCGCGGATCCTCGTGCTGACGTTCAGCCGCAAGGCCGCCGTGGAACTGCGCGACCGTATGGCCCTGCGCATCGGCGCCGCCCGCGCGCCCCGGGCCACCACCTTCCACTCGTTCTGCTACGCCCTGATCCGCGCCCACCAGGACAGCGACCTGTTCGTCGAGCCGCTACGGCTGCTGTCCGGCCCCGAACAGGACGTGGCCGTACGCGAACTGCTCGCCGGCCAGCCCGACCTGGAGCGGCTCGGCCTGGCCCATGTGCGCTGGCCGGACGAACTGCGGGCCTGCCTGACCACCCGCGGCTTCGCCGACGAGGTCCGCGCGGTCCTCGCCCGCAGCCGTGAACTGGGCCTGGGCCCGGGCGCCCTGGACGACTTCGCGCGCCGCATCGGCCGTCCCGACTGGCGGGCCGCCGCCGCCTTCCTCGCCGAATACCTGGACGTACTCGACCTCCAAGGAGTGCTCGACTACGCGGAACTGGTCCACCGCGCGGTGCTCCTCGCCCACCGTCCCGAGGTCGCCGAACGGCTCGCCGCCCAGTACGACGCCGTGTTCGTGGACGAGTACCAGGACACCGACCCGGCGCAGGTACGACTGCTGCACGCCCTCGCCGGCGGTGGCCGTACCCTCGTCGCCTTCGGCGACCCGGACCAGTCGATCTACACGTTCCGGGGCGCCGACGTGAACGGCATCCTGGACTTCCCGAGTGCCTTCCCGCGCGCGGACGGCAGCCCCGCCCCCGTAGAGGTGCTCCGGACCTCCCGCCGCTCCGGCGCCGTACTGCTGACCGCCACCCGTCTGCTGACCCAGCGCATGCCCCTGACCCGGCTGCCCGCCCAGAAGGTGCGCGCCCACCGGGAGCTGTCCCCGGTGCGCGACGGAGGGCGCGTCGAGGTGTACACGTACCCGACCCCCGGCACGGAGCTGGACAACATCGCCGACATCCTCCGCAGGGCACACCTGGAGGACGGCGTCCCCTGGAGCGACATGGCCGTCCTGGTGCGGGCCGGCTCCCGGACGATCCCCACGGTCCGCCGCGCCCTCACAGCCGCCGGCGTCCCCCTGGACATCGACGGTGACGACCTTCCCCTGCGCCACGAACCCGCCGTGGCCCCGCTGCTGACGGCTCTGCGGGCGGTGGCGACGGCGGAGTCCTCCACGGGTGCCCCGGCCACAGCCGACGACACGGACGAGACCGACGACTCGGACGGCGCGGACGACTCCGGCGCGTCCGGGGAAGCTCCCGGAGACACCGTTTCCGAGCCGGAGCCCGTCCCGAACACCTCCTGGCTCGACACCGAGACCGCCCTCACCCTGCTCGCCTCGCCCCTCGCCGCCATGGACGCCGCCGACCTGCGCCGTCTGGGCCGGGCGCTGCGCGAGGAGGAGCGGGCCGGAGGCAACCCTGTGCCGCCGCCCTCGGACGAGCTGCTCACGCGGGCGCTCGCCGAGCCGGAGCGACTGGTCGCGCACGACCCCACATACGCCCGGGGAGCCCAGCGCCTGGGCGCGCTGCTGCGCACGGCACGCGAGCGCCTGGCGGACGGCGGTACGGCCGAGGAGGCGCTGTGGGACCTCTGGCAGGGCACGCCCTGGCCGGGGCGCCTGGAGCGGGCCACGCTGCGCGGCGGCGCGGCCGGGCGCAACGCGGACCGGGACCTGGACGCCGTCTGCGCGCTGTTCGCGACCGCCGCCCGCGCGGAGGCGCGCACCGGGGGCCGGGGCGCCCTCAACTTCCTGGAGGAGATCGACGCCGAGGACATCGCCGCCGACACCCTCACAGGGCGTGCCGTACGCCCCGACGCCGTACGTCTGATGACGGCGCACCGCTCCAAGGGACTTGAGTGGCGCGTGGTCGTCGTGGCCGGTGTCCAGGAGGGCCTGTGGCCGGACCTGCGCCGCCGCGGCTCGCTCCTGGAGGCCGACCGCATCGGCCGCGACGGACTCGCCGAACCACTCACCCCGGGAGCCCTGCTCGCCGAGGAACGCCGCCTCTTCTACGTCGCCGCCACGCGCGCGCGTGAACGCCTCGTCGTCACCGCGGTGAAGGCCCCCGCCGACGACGGCGACCAGCCCTCCCGCTTCCTGACCGAACTCGGAGTGGAGCCCAAGGACGTCACGGGCCGCCCGCGCCGCCCGTTGTCCGTCGCCGCGCTGGTCGCCGAACTGCGTGCCACGACCGTCGACCCGCGCGTGTCCGACGCCCTGAGGGAGGCCGCCGCGCGGAGGCTGGCCCGGCTGGCCGCGCTCACCGACGAGGACGGCCGCCCGCTGGTCCCGTCCGCGCATCCGTACCGCTGGTGGGGCATGTTCGAGCCGACCCGGAGCAAGGTGCCGCTGCGCGACCGCGACCAGCCGGTCGTGCTCTCCGGGAGCGCCCTCGACCAACTCGCCAACACCTGCGCCCTGCAATGGTTCCTGGGCCGCGAGGTGAAGGCCGACGCGCCCTCGACCGCCGCCCAGGGCTTCGGGAACGTGGTGCACGTCCTCGCCGACGAGGTCGCCTCCGGACGCACCCCCGCCGACCTGGCCGTCCTCATGGAACGCCTCGACACCGTGTGGAACGCGCTCGCCTTCGACGCGCCCTGGAAGTCGGCGCAGGAGAAGGACAACGCGCGCGTGGCGCTCGAACGCTTCCTGAAGTGGCACGTCGACTCCAACAGCCTCCGCGCCGGCCGCACACCGGTCGCCAGCGAGCACGACTTCGACGTCACCCTCGAAGCGGGTGACTACGAAGTGCGCATCCGAGGCTCCATGGACCGTGTCGAGACGGACGGCGAGGGACGCGCCTACGTGGTCGACTTCAAGACCGGCAAGCAGACACCGACCGCCCGCGAGGTGGAGCGCCACCCCCAGCTCGCCGTCTACCAGCTCGCCGTCCAGGAAGGCGCTGTGGACGAGGCCTTCGAGGGAGTGCGCCCCGAGCCGGGCGGCGCCGAACTCGTCCAGCTGCGCCAGGGCGCCGCCGTACGGGACGGCGGCGAGACCCTGCCCAAGGTGCAGGCCCAGGAGCCGCTGGAGGGGGAGTGGGCCGGTGAACTCCTGGCCACGGCCGCGGGCAAGGTCCTCGACGAACGGTTCACGCCCAAGGCCGGACAGCACTGCGCGCACTGCGCGTTCCGGGCCTCGTGCAGTGCGCGCCCCGAGGGACGGCATGTGGTCGAGTAGCGCGCGTGACACATCGCACCACATGTGCTGACCTGCTCTTCTTCTTCCCCTGAGGGTGATTGGTCCTCGACTGTCAGTGGCCGCCGCTAGCCTCTCCGACATGCCCGCCCGTATCACCGATCCCGATCAGCTCAAGGAGCTCCTCGGCATCCCCTTCACCCTGGAGCAGACGGCCTGCATCATCGCGCCGCCCGCCCCGCAGGTGATCGTGGCCGGAGCCGGATCGGGCAAGACGACGGTGATGGCGGCCCGCGTGGTGTGGCTGGTCGGCACCGGGCAGGTCGCCCCCGAGCAGGTTCTCGGCCTGACCTTCACCAACAAGGCCGCCGGCGAACTCGCCGAGCGCGTCCGCAAGGCACTGGTCAGGGCGGGCGTCACCGACCCCGACGTCATCGACCCGGACAACCCTCCGGGCGAGCCCGTGATCTCGACCTACCACGCCTTCGCGGGCCGCCTCCTGACCGACCACGGCCTGCGCATCGGCCTCGAACCGACGGCCCGCCTGCTCGCCGACGCCACCCGCTTCCAGCTCGCCGCGCGGGTGCTGCGCGAGGCCCCGGGGCCCTATCCGGCGCTCACCCGCTCCTTCCCCGACCTCGTGAGCGACCTCCTCACGCTCGATGGCGAGCTGGCCGAACACCTCGTACGGCCCGAGGAGTTGCGCTCGTACGACGCCGAACTGCTGCGTGCCCTGGAGGGCCGCAGACTCAGCAACCCCGAGCTCCGCAAGGTCCCCGAGGCAGCCGCCGCCCGTCGTGAACTCACCGAACTCGTGAGCCGCTACCGGACCGCCAAGCGTGAGCGCGACCTGCTCGACTTCGGCGACCAGATCGCCCTGTCCGCGACCCTGGCGCGCACCCGCCCCGAGGTCGGCGAGATCATGCGCGACGAGTTCCGGGTCGTACTCCTCGACGAGTACCAGGACACCTCGGTGGCCCAACGCATCCTCCTGGCGGGCTTGTTCGGCGCCGGTACGGGCCACCCGGTGACCGCGGTCGGCGACCCCTGCCAGGCGATCTACGGCTGGCGCGGCGCGTCCGTCGCCAACCTCGACGACTTCCCGGAGCACTTCGCGCACGCCGACGGCCGCCCCGCCGCCCGCCAGGCGCTCAGCGAGAACCGCCGCAGCGGTGGCCGCCTCCTCGACCTCGCCAACGGCCTCGCGCAGCCCCTGCGCGCCATGCACGCGGGCGTGGAGGCCCTCCGCCCGGCCCCCGGCGCCGAGCGCGACGGCATGGTGCGCTGCGCGCTGCTGGCCACCCACGCCGAGGAACTCGACTGGCTCGCCGACTCCATCGCCCACCTCGTACGCACCGGGAAGGCGCCCGGCGAGATCGCCGTCCTGTGCCGCACGGCCACCGACTTCGCCGAGATCCAGGGGGCCCTGGTCGCCCGCGACATCCCGGTCGAGGTCGTCGGACTCTCCGGGCTGCTGCACCTGCCCGAGGTCGCCGACCTCGTCGCCGTCTGCGAAGTCCTCCAGGACCCCGGCGCCAACGCCTCCCTGGTCCGGCTGCTGACCGGCCCGCGGTGGCGCATCGGCCCCCGCGACCTCGCCCTCCTGGGACGGCGCGCCCGACTTCTCGTCGCCCACGCGCGCGTGGGGGCCGACGACGACCCGGACCGCAGGCTCGCCGCGGCCGTCGAGGGGGTCGACCCCTCCGAGGTGATATCGCTGGCCGACGCCCTCGACACGTTCCTGGAGACCCCCCTCTACGGTGTCGACGGCACCGGGGACGACGACGGGCTGCCGTTCTCGTCGGACGCGCGCGTGCGCTTCGCCCGGCTGGCCACCGAACTGCGCGACCTGCGCCGCTCCCTGTCCGACCCCCTGATGGACGTCCTGCACCGCGTCCTGGCCGTCACCGGCCTGGAGGTCGAACTCGCGGCGTCCCCGCACGCGTTGGCCGCCCGCCGCCGCGAGACCCTGTCGAACTTCCTGGACGTCGCCGCCTCCTTCGCCGCGGGCGACGGAGAGGCGACGCTGCTCGCCTTCCTCGGCTTCCTGCGCACCGCCGCCCAGTACGAGAAGGGCCTCGACAACGCCCTCCCCGGCGGCGAGAACACCGTCAAGGTCCTCACCGCGCACAAGTCCAAGGGCCTGGAGTGGGACGTCGTAGCGGTCCCCGGCCTGGTCACCGGGACCTTCCCCAGCAGCCAGGGCCGCGAGAAGTGGACCGCCCAGGGCAAGGTCCTCCCGCACGCGCTGCGCGGCGACACCGCCACCCTGCCCGACGTCGTCTCCTGGGACGCCAAGGGCATGAAGGCCTTCCACGAGGCCATGAAGGACCACCAGCACACCGAGGAACTCCGCCTCGGCTACGTCACCTTCACCCGCCCCCGCTCCCTGCTGCTCGGTTCCGGCCACTGGTGGGGCCCCACGCAGAAGAAGCCTCGCGGCCCCTCCGACTTCCTCCAGGCCCTCCACGACCACTCCGCGGCCGGGTACGGCGAGATCGAGGCCTGGGCGGACGCGCCCGAAGAGGGCGCAGAGAACCCCGCCTTGCAGACGGCCACCGTCGACCAGGCCTGGCCGCTGCCCCTGGACGACGCGGCGATGGCCCACCGCCACAGGGCCGCCAAGCTGGTCATGGACCACCTGGAGCACCTCGCCTCCCACGACGAGAGCCACCCCGCGGTCGCTCACGACCCGGGCACGCACGACGACCCGGACTGGCCCCCGCCACCGGAGGACGACGAGCCTCCCTACGACGAGCCCCTCCACGAGGACACCCCGCTCGACGCCGAAGACGGCCTCCCGGAGGACGACCCCGCGGACTGGGACGCCTGGACCACGGACCGCCCGAGCGTCCCGCACCAGGCGACGTCCCCGGACCCCGCCGAACACGTCAGCACGCAGGAGGAGGCCCGCCCGCACCCCACGGAACCGCCCGGTACCCGCCTCACCCCCGAGGAAGCCCGAGCCGTCGACTCCTGGGACCGTGACCTCGACGCGCTCACCGGCGAACTGCTGCGGGCCCGCCGAGGCGTCACCGACGTCCCCCTGCCGGCTTCCCTGACCGCCACCCAGCTGCTGCACCTGGCAGCCGACCCGGACGGGCTCGCGCGGGAACTCGCACGCCCCATGCCGCGCCCTCCACAACCCGCCGCACGTCGAGGCACCCGGTTCCACGCCTGGGTGGAAGCCCGCTTCGAAGAACTGACCCTGCCCATGCTGGAACCGGAGGAACTGCCCGGCAGCGAAGCGGAGATCGCCGACGAACAGGATCTCGAAGCACTCAAGGACGCCTTCGAACGCACCGAGTACGCCCGGCGCACGCCCTACCGCGTCGAGACCCCCTTCCAGCTCTCCATCGCCGGCCGCGTCGTACGGGGCCGTATCGACGCCGTCTACAAGCAGGGCGACGGCGACGGGGCGACGTACGAGATCCTCGACTGGAAGACCAGCCGTACCCGCACCGCCGACCCGCTCCAGCTCGCGATCTACCGGCTCGCCTGGGCCGAGCGGCAGGGCGTGCCCCTGGAAGCGGTCACGGCCGCGTTCCTGTACGTGCGCGGCGGCGAGGTCGTCCGGCCGCAGCGCCTCCCGGACCGGGCCGCACTGGAGCGCCTGCTGCTGGAGGAGCCGAACGAATCAGCGGACGCGCGAGACGAGTAGCCGACCGCGCAAGCAAACTGTGAGGAACCGCCCACCGAGGATGTCAGTGCGGGCCGATAGGCTCGTGACCATGAGCCACACCGTTGACAGTGCCGTCAGCGCGGTCCGCACGTACATCGAGCAGCACCGCGCAGCCTTCCTCGACGACCTCGCCGAGTGGCTGCGCATCCCGTCCGTGTCGGCGCGGCCCGACCACGCGCCCGACGTCCGGCGCAGCGCGGACTGGCTCGTCGCCGCACTCCGGGAGACCGGCTTCCCCACCGCCGAGGTCTGGCCGACCTCCGGCGCACCGGCCGTCTTCGCCGAGTGGCCCTCCGACGACCCCGAAGCATCCACGGTCCTCGTCTACGGCCATCACGACGTACAGCCCGCCGCCCGCGAGGACGGCTGGGACAGCGAGCCCTTCGAGCCCGTCGTCCGCGGAAACCGCCTCCACGCGCGCGGGGCGGCCGACGACAAGGGCCAGGTGTTCTTCCACACACTCGGCGTCCGCGCCCACCTCGCCGCCACCGGCCGCACCACACCGGCCGTCAACCTGAAGCTGCTCGTCGAGGGCGAGGAGGAGTCCGGCTCCCCGCACTTCCGGGCACTCGTCGAGGAGCGTGCCGACCGGCTCGCCGCCGACGCCGTGATCGTCTCCGACACCGGCATGTGGTCCGAGGACACCCCCACGGTGTGCACCGGGATGCGCGGCCTCGCCGAGTGCGAGATCCGGCTCCACGGCCCCGACCAGGACATCCACTCCGGCTCCTTCGGCGGCGCGGTGCCCAACCCGGCGACCGCCGCCGCCCGCCTCGTCGCCGCGCTGCACGACGAGCACGCGCGCGTGACGGTCCCCGGCTTCTACGACGGCATCGTCGAACTCACCGAGCAGGAGCGCGAGCTCTTCGCCGAACTGCCCTTCGACGAGCGGGAGTGGCTGCGCGCCGCCAAGTCGCACGCCACCCACGGCGAGGCCGGACACACCACCCTGGAGCGCGTCTGGGCCCGCCCCACCGCCGAGGTCAACGGCATCGGCGGCGGCTACCAGGGCCCGGGCAGCAAGACGATCATCCCGTCCTCGGCCATGGTGAAGCTCTCCTTCCGGCTGGTCGCGGGCCAGGACCCCGACCACATCGAGAAGGCCGTCCGCGAGTGGGCCGTCCGGCAGGTGCCCGACGGCATCCGCCTGGAGATGGAGTTCAGCGCCGCCACGCGCCCGTGCCTGACCCCGCTGGACCACCCGGCCCTTCAGTCCGTCGTCCGCGCGATGGCCCGGGCCTTCGAGAAACCGGTCCTCTTCACCCGCGAGGGCGGCTCAGGACCGGCCGCCGACCTCCAGGAAGTCCTCGGAGCACCCGTCCTCTTCCTGGGCATCTCCGTCCCCTCGGACGGCTGGCACGCCCCGAACGAGAAGGTCGAACTCGACCTCCTCCTCAAGGGCGTCGAAACCACCGCCCACCTGTGGGGAGACCTCGCCGACACCTGGCGCCACGCACCCTGAGAACCCGCGCGATCCGGAACGGCGACACGCGCGAGGCACACTGGAAGAACCGCCCCGCACGCCCGTCCCCGCCGGACCCGGTCGCCTCCTGCCGTACGTCCCGCTGAACCGCCCGCCGAAACAATCCGCATTGCCGGGGGAGTTGGAAGCACCCGTGACCACCTGGACCGACCACACAGCCGACCGACCCATCTCGCTCACCGCCCCGAGCGGCATCGACCGAGCCGCCCACCACCGGCTCGACGAGGCCTGGCTCGCCGCGGCGTGGAGCCACCCCACCACCCGATGCTTCGTGGTCTCCGGCGGCCAGGTCCTCATCGACGAGACGCCCGAGGGCAGCACCGAACTGGTCATGACCCCGTCCTTCGAGGCCCCCCTCACCGAGGCACACCGCTACTTCCTGGGCACCGACGACGACGGCGTCAGCTACTTCGCGCTCCAGAAGGACGCGCTGCCCGGCCGTATCGACCAGTCCGCTCGGGCGGCGGGCCTGCGCGAGGCGGGCCTGCTGCTGTCGCCCCGGGACGTGGGCCTGATGGTGCACGCGGTCGCCCTGGAGAACTGGCAGCGCCTGCACCGCTTCTGCTCCCGCTGCGGCGAGCGCACGGTGATCGCCGCGGCCGGCCACATCCGCCGCTGCCCGGCCTGCGGCGCGGAACACTACCCGCGCACCGACCCCGCCGTGATCATGGCGGTCACCGACGACGAGGACCGCATCCTGCTCGGCCGCCAGGTCCACTGGCCCGAGGGCCGCTTCTCGACACTGGCCGGCTTCGTGGAGCCCGGCGAGTCCATCGAGCAGTCGGTGCGCCGCGAGGTCTTCGAGGAGGCCGGCATCACCGTCGGCCCGGTCGAGTACGTCGCCAGCCAGCCCTGGCCCTTCCCGTCCAGCCTCATGCTGGGCTTCATGGCCCGCGCCACCTCGACGGAGATCAACGTCGACGGCGACGAGATCCACGAGGCCCGCTGGTTCTCCCGCGAGGAACTGCGCGCCGCCTTCGAGTCCGAAGAGGTGCTGCCGCCCTACGGCATCTCGATCGCGGCCCGCCTGATCGAACTCTGGTACGGCAAGCCGCTGCCGACCCGCACCTTCGTCTGAGGCGGACAGCAAGAAGCAGGCGGAGAGACACGAAGAGAAACAAGCAGACAGCGCGAAGGCGGCCCCTGACGTATCAGGAGCCGCCTTCCGCGGAGCCGCGCGCGCCGACCGCCGGTCAGGCGCCGACCTTCTGCTTGACCTGGGCCAGCGAAGGGTTCGTGAGCGTCGAACCGTCCGCGAAGAGCAAGGTCGGGACCGTCTGATTCCCGCCATTCGCCTTCTCGACGAAGGCCGCGGAATCCGGGTCCAGCTCGATGTTGACCTCGTTGTACGCGATGCCCTCGCGGTCCATCTGGCTCTTCAGCCGACGGCAGTAACCGCACCAGGTGGTGCTGTACATCGTCACGGTGCCCGACATTCTCTCGCGCTCCTCAACAGCTCAGGGAAATAGGTCCACGCAGTGGATGAAACGTACGCGACGCACCGGCCATTCCCGCCGGGGGAGTCCCACGAGGGGTGACGCCTGCCGCATTAGTACGACTGCGGGTGCCTCCCTGTGGACAACCGGCTCACCCGTCTCCGGCGACCTGGCAGCATGGCCGTGTGACAGCAGCAACGCACTCCCCCCTCTTCCCGCAGGTGCCGGACTCGGCCGACGCGGTGCTCGAAGGGCTCGACCCCGAGCAGCGCGAGGTGGCGACCGCCCTGCGCGGTCCGGTGTGCGTGCTGGCGGGCGCCGGCACGGGCAAGACCCGGGCGATCACCCACCGCATCGCCTACGGGGTACGCGCCGGGGTCCTGCAGTCCTCCAGCGTGCTGGCCGTCACCTTCACCAACCGCGCCGCCGGCGAGATGCGCGGCCGGCTGCGCCAGCTCGGCGCTACGGGAGTACAGGCCCGCACGTTCCACTCGGCCGCCCTGCGACAGCTCCAGTACTTCTGGCCGAAAGCGATCGGCGGCAGCATGCCCCGGCTCGTCGACCGCAAGATCCAGCTCGTCGCCGACGCGGCGGCGGCCTGCCGCATCCGGCTCGACCGCGGCGAACTGCGGGACGTCACCGCCGAGATCGAGTGGTCCAAGGTCACCCAGACCGTCCCCTCCGACTACGCCGCCGCGGCGGCCAAGGCGGGCCGCGACACCCCCCGCGCCGCCGCCGAGATCGCCCAGCTCTACGCCACCTACGAGGACGTCAAACGCGACCGCGCGGTCATCGACTTCGAGGACGTCCTGCTGCTGACCGTCGCCGTGCTCCAGGACCGACACGACATCGCCGAACAGGTCCGCTCCCAGTACCAGCACTTCGTGGTCGACGAGTACCAGGACGTCAGCCCGCTCCAGCAGCGCCTCCTGGAGCTGTGGCTCGGTGACCGCGACAACCTGTGCGTCGTCGGCGACGCCAGCCAGACGATCTACTCCTTCACCGGGGCGACCCCCGACCACCTCCTCGACTTCCGCACCCGCCACCCCGGGGCCACCGTCGTCAAGCTGGTCCGCGACTACCGCTCCACGCCCCAGGTCGTCCATCTCGCCAACGGCCTGCTCTCCCAGGCCCGTGGCCGGGCCGCCGACCACCGACTGGAGCTGATCTCCCAGCGAGCCGCAGGTCCCGAACCCGTCTACGCCGACTACGCCGACGAGCCCGCCGAGGCCGAAGGCGCCGCGCGCCGCATCCGTGACCTGATGGCGGCGGGCGTGCCGGCCAGCGAGATCGCGATCCTGTTCCGCACGAACTCCCAGTCCGAGACGTACGAACAGGCCCTCGCCGACGCCGGAGTCCCCTACCAACTGCGCGGAGCCGAGCGGTTCTTCGACCGCCCCGAGGTCCGCAAGGCAGGCGTCGCCCTGCGCGGCGCGGCCCGCTTCGGCGGCAACGACTCCCTCCTCGACGACGTCGTCGACCTGCCCTCCCAGGTCCGTGCCGTCCTCTCCGGCGAGGGCTGGACCACCGAGCCACCGGCCGGCTCCGGAGCCGTCAGAGAGCGCTGGGAGTCCCTGGCGGCCCTGGTCAACCTCGCCCAGGACTTCGCCGCGGCCCGCCCCGGAGCCACCCTCGCCGACCTGGTCGCCGAACTCGACGAGCGGGCCAACGCCCAGCACGCCCCGACCGTCCAGGGCGTCACCCTCGCCTCCCTGCACTCCGCCAAGGGTCTGGAGTGGGATGCCGTCTTCCTGGTCGGCGTCGCCGAGGGCATGATGCCGATCACCTACGCGAAGACCGACGAGCAGATCGAGGAGGAGCGCCGCCTTTTGTACGTCGGGGTCACCCGCGCCAGAGAGCGGCTCCATGTCTCCTGGGCCCTCGCCCGCTCACCCGGCAGCCGCCCCAACCGCCGCCCCAGCCGCTTCCTGGACGGCCTGCGCCCCGGTTCGACCGGTGGCGTCGGCAGACCCGGCCTGGTCGCCTCCGGCGGCATCGAGCGCGGCTACACGGGCACCGGCCCCCAGGCCGTCCCCCGGCGGGCGCAACGCACCGTGGCCCGCTGCCGGGTCTGCGGTCGCACGCTCACCGACGCCGGCGAGATGAAACTGATGCGCTGCGAGGACTGTCCCTCCGACATGGACGAGGGCCTCTACGAGCGGCTGCGCGAGTGGCGGGAGATCCAGGCGCGGCGCAGCGGCCAGCCGGCCTTCTGCGTCTTCACCGACAAGACCTTGATGGCCATCGCCGAGACCGTCCCCGACGACGACGCCGAACTCGTGCGGATCCCCGGCGTCGGAGTGCGCAAGCTCAACCGCTACGGGGCCGATGTCCTGGCCATCTGCGGCGGTCAGGAGCCCGTGGAGGGTGCCGCGGGGGGCTGAAGGAAACTCGTCGGAAAAATAGTTTGCGCATGCCCCAGCAATCCCCATAGGTTCTTAGCCACGGGGACAGAAGGCCTTCTCGAAGGCCCTGAATCCGTGCTGTACTTGCATATCCGAAGGATCGGGCTCACCCCCGGTCCCCCGAGACGCCGAGAGGAGGCGATTGAAGTGATCAGCATCGACACCAGCTCCGTCAGCACCGTGAAAATGACCGATCCCTCGGTCGTCTCCCTGTGCATGCTCGGCGTTTCGAACCTGGGCACCGGTCTGTCCGGCATTTCTGCCGCCCGTCCGGCGTCCGCCCTGTCTCTCGCGGTTCTTCCCGTCCGTGAGCGCAATGAGCGACCGACCAAGGCACTGGAAGCAGTAGGGGCACAGGCGCAGGCCTATGCCTTTGCCCCCGGTGCCGGAAGCCGGAAGAAGACGACGCAGCACCACCAGATGTGGGCCTTCCGTGGGCCAGAACCCTGGAGTGATCCAGCCTGATCGATCAGGCCGGCGCCTTCAGGGCCGCGGAACCCCATCCGGGATCCGCGGCCCTTCTGTTTTCCCCGAACGGGGACGACGGAGCGAAGGGGCCTCGGGACAAGAAAAGAACCCGGTACCAAGCCGACACCCGGCCCAACAGGGCCGGACCGACCAGACGAGGAAGAACAACCGTGCAACTCGAAGCGCACGCCCCGTCCGTACCGCCTTCCGAAACGATCCCCCCGCCCGGCCTCACGGAGGACTCCACCTTGATCCCGCTCACCGCGCTCACCGCGCTCGACGACGCCATCGAGAACCTCGGCGTACCCGTCCCCTGCCGTTCCTACGACCCGGAGGTCTTCTTCGCCGAGTCGCCGGCCGATGTCGAGTACGCCAAGTCCCTCTGCCGCACCTGCCCGCTGATCGAGGCCTGCCTCGCCGGCGCCAAGGAGCGGCGTGAGCCCTGGGGCGTATGGGGTGGCGAGCTCTTCGTCCAGGGTGTCGTCGTGGCCCGCAAGCGGCCCCGTGGCCGTCCGCGCAAGAACCCGGTCACGGCATGAACACCATCCTCGGAACGATCGACCGCCCCCTCACGCACGACCCCAAGAAGCAGGCCCCGATGAAGCCGTCCACCCCCAGCGAGCCCGCGGGCTCCGCGATCCCAGACTTCACCACCTCCGGTGCGACCGAGTCGCGCCAGAACAGGACCCGAGAGATGCAACTCATTCCAGAAGCCCTGGCCCGTGCGCATATGCACGAGCGTCTGCAGGAGGCCGAGCGGGAACGGCAGGTCACGCGCCTGCTGACCGCTCGCCGGATGCAGCGTAGGGCGGAGCGTGCCTCGCTGCGCGCCCGCCGTGCGCTCGCCATGGCCGTCATGCAGTAATCGATCACACCTGAAGCGGTGGCCTCCCGGTCCGGGAGGCGAATGCTTCCCGCGGGGGCCGGTCCGTCCGAACGGACCGGCCCCCGCGGTGCGTTCCGCCCCCGATGCCCGGCCGCGGCGATATCGTCGCCGGGTGACGAGTCCTCCCGGAGGCGGTGACACCGGAGCCTCCAGCACGGAGGAGCCCCGGTCCCTCGTGTGCGCCCGCTGCGGCACCCGGTCCGAAGGCCCGCGACCCACCTGGACCTGCTCGGTGGAGAACGGGACCCGGACCTACTTCTGCGACGCCTGCGCCAGGGAGAACCTCAGGGCGATCGAGGGACGGCTGGACTCGGACTGGTGGTAGATCGTCCCCGCACGAGCCCCCGCACGAGCCCCCGCACGAGCCCCCGCACGAGCCCCCGCGCGCGTGCTCGTGCGCGTGCTCGTGCCCATGTCCATGCCCGTCCGAGCCGTGAGGCTCAGGCCCCCGCCGCCGGCTCCTCCTCGTCCGGGAACTCCTCGTACTCGTCCGGATCCTCCGGTACGAACCCCGGCAGCCACTCCTCCAGCTCCTCGCGCAGCCGTACCGTCGCACCCAGCTGACACAGGACGCCGATTGTGCTCAATGTCACTCGGTGTATCAGCAGGTACGCCGGAGGCAGGTTGAGCTGCTTGCCCAACTGGTGGGCGGGGGACCGCGGATCGGCGATACGCGCGGCCTGGCTGCGCATCCAGCCGCGGGTGAAGGTGAACGCGTCGACCTGGGCCGGCTCGATGATCGGCACCAGGTAGTCGAGGACGGCGTCCGGGTCCAGCTCTATCGACTCCTTGACGAAGCCCTCCGTACAGAGCAGTTCGTAGACCGCCTCGGCGTCGCCGTCGAGTGTCATGCGCAGAGAATCGCCGATGGGCGTCGGCAGACCGCCGGGGAGCCGGTCGACCGTGCCGAAGTCCAGGACACCCAGGCGCCAGTCGCCCTTGCCGTCCGGATCGGCGGGCAGCAGCCGGAAGTTGCCGGGATGTGGGTCCGCGTGCAGCAGACCGGTGCGGGCCGGGCCGGAGAACAGGAAGCGGGCCAGGAGCTGACCGGCCCGGTCGCGCTGCTCCTGGGTGCCGTCGGCGATCACCTCGGACAGCGGAATCCCGTCGATCCACTCCGTGACCAGGACCTGGTCGCACTGGTGGACCACGGCGGGCACCACGACATCCGGATCGTCCTCGAACTCCTCCGCGTGCACCTGCTGGGCCTGTGCCTCCAGGCCGTAGTCCAGTTCCTCGGAGACCCGGTCGCGCAGTTCGGCGATGAGGGGCTTGATGTCCATCCCGGGGATGAGCGGGCCCAACAGGCGTGCGAAACGGCTCAGTTGGGTCAGGTCGGAGAGCAGGGCCTCGCCGGCGCCCGGATACTGCACCTTCACCGCGACCTCGCGGCCGTCGTGCCACACCGCCCGGTGCACCTGGCCGATCGACGCCGCGGCCGAGGGCTTGTCCTCGAACTCCACGAACAACGCGCGCCAGTCCTCGCCGAGCCGCTCCGCCAGCACACCGTGCACGGTGCGCGTCGGCATCGGCGGCGCCGCCTCCTGGAGCTTGGTCAGCGCGGCACGGTAGGGACCGGCGACCTCCTCGGGCAGCGCCGACTCGAAGACGGACAGCGCCTGCCCGAACTTCATCGCCCCGCCCTTGAGCTCGCCGAGCACCTTGAACAGCTGCTCCGCCGTGCGCTGTTGCAGCTCACGGCCGACGATCTCGGCGGACTCGCCCACGATCCGCTTTCCGAGCCCCCACGTGGCTCTCCCGGCGAAGCCGAGCGGGAGCGCGGCGAGCTTGGCGGTACGGGTGACCGCCTTGCGGGGAAGATCAGACATGCGCCCTCCAAGTCCCAGCCGGCCGGGCCGAGTCTGCCTTACGGCGCACACCCCTCGACGGCCGGTCCTCTGCCATTGTCGCGTGTCGATCCTCGTCCGTAGAGGTGTGTCCCTCCTTACCTTTCTCCGCCGCTCCACAAGGGCACGCGGAATGCGCCCAGACCGGCCGCGCGTGCCAGTGCAGACCGGGTAGCGAGACCTCCCAGCGCGCGCCCGCGCTCGACGGCGACTGCCCGTCCAGGAAGGCGAGCGCGTGCGCGGCGGCCAGCCCGGCGACGGTCGTGGCCAGCGCCAGATCACAGGGCCGCACCCGGGGCTGCCTACCGGAACGCCACTGCGCGACCAGCCGCGGCCAGGTCGGGTCCCGGTCGGTGCGCGCGTGGTGCAGACAGCCCGCGCAGGCCGACTCGCCGGGCAGCACCAGCGGGCCCACGACTCCCGTGGCCTCCACGACACCGGCGTGGAGATGAGGGGTGCCCGAGGCGATCAGGTCGGCGGTGGCGGACGGATCGGGCGCGTGCACGGCGACGTCGTCGCGCGGGGCGATGACCACCAGGGAGAAACCCGGGTCGCTGTCCTCCGGGACCGCCCGCGCGGCCCGGCGCGGCGGACGCCCCGGGGCCGCGCGGCGGACCGCGCGCCGCGCCGACTCGTCCCGGCGCTCGCCCACCGCCTCGGCGGGCAGCCCGCCCGGAGCGACGTCCCAGGGCTCGGTGGTCCCGCCGTCGCGCACGTCGACCTCGCCCACTCCCGCGCCCGACAACAGCGCGGCGAGCACCGCGCCCACCCGGCCCGCGCCTCTGACCTGCACACGCAGCCCGCCGCGCGCCGCCAGTCGGCCCATCGCCGCGCCCGGCTCACCGGACATCAGGGAGAGCGACGCGAGGTCCGGACGCAGCCGGTCCAGGACGTCCTTCTTCGCGCGGAGAGCGTCGGCGGCGGGACCGCCGCCCCGCGCGTCGTCGACCAGCCCGGCGTTCGTGAGCCGCGCCACCAGCTGGTCGACATGCCCCTCGGGTAGATCCATCCGGCGCCCCTCCTCGCGCAGGAGCGGCAGTCCGCGCGTGCCGTTGAGCAGCTCCAGGAAACTGCCCGTCGCCGTGTCCATCGGGCCGAGCGTCAGCGCGTGCGCGGGAGTCATCCCGAACTGCACGGTGTTGAGATCGCGCCAGCCGCGCCGCAGCGCGGGCTTCATCATCGGATGCATGGCAGGCCCCCGTAGCCGTAGGAAGTACGTCCCGTGTCCCGGTGGAGCTGGTCGGTGCTCCGCCGGTGGTGCCAGAGTGCCCGGCCGGGCCGTGGGGCGCCGAAAGTTGTCCACAGGCGGTGGGGATTAGTCGTACGAATCAAACGCTTGGTGGGGGATCGACACCGAAACCGTCCCGGAGTCGGGACTTCCCGCGTGTGCAGAGGGTAACGTCATGGCGTGCCCGCCGACCCACTGCACAGCGCCGGAAAACCACAGCGCAGTACGACGAGCCAGCCGCCAAGCGGCTCGGGGGCGAGCGCGATCGAGGTTCGCAGGAGTGCGCGTCGGCGCAGAACGGTCTCCGCGTACCGCGAGGGCGATCGCACCGTCGTGCTGATCCCCGCCCGAATGTCCGAGGCGGAGGAGAAGCGCTGGGTCACCGTCATGCTCGACAAGCTGGCCGCTCAGGAAAGCAAACGCGTGCTCGGTGACACGGAGCTGGCCGAGCGCGCCGAGCGCCTGTCGGCCCAGTACTTCGACGGCCGGGCCCGGCCCACCTCGGTGCGCTGGGTCACCAACCAGAACACCCGCTGGGGATCCTGCACGCCCTCCGAGGGCAGCATCCGGCTCTCCCACCGGCTCCAGGGCATGCCCGAGTACGTCGTCGACTACGTGCTGCTGCACGAGCTCGCGCATCTCCTGGTGCCCGGGCACGGGCCGCGTTTCTGGCGGCTCCTGGAGGCCTATCCACGCACCGAGCGGGCCAAGGGCTACCTCGAAGGCGTGGTCGCGGCCGAGCGGCTGCCCCATCCGCCGGGCGCCCGCGAAGAGTGACCGCCCCCTGTGGGGGATTGTGTACCGGCTCTGTACCGACTTACTCCGGTGTCGGAGATTGCCGTTAGCCTGACGCGACGCACTTGCATCGGGATGGGGGACGGTCGTTACGCATGGCCAGGGAATTCCAACGCGGCCACAAGGCCAAGATCAGTGACCTCACCGCGGGCACCGATCTGTACGTAGGCGTGCAGATCACCGGCCCCGGACTGACGTTCGACATCAGCTGCTTCGGCCTCGACGCCGAGGAGCGACTTTCGGACGACCGGTACTTCGTCTTCTTCAACCAGCCGAAGTCCCCCGAGGAGTCCATCCAGCTGCTGGGCGCCCAGGCGGGCGACGCCGAGTCCTTCCGCGTCACGCTCGACAGGATCCCGCCGCAGATCCACAAGCTGGCGTTCACGGCCACGCTCGACGGCGCCGGACAGATGTCCCAGATCGCCCCCGGGTACATCCGGATCGTCGCGGGCGGCGAGGAAGTGGCCCGCTACTCGTTCAACGGTTCGGAGTTCTCCACCGAGCGGGCCGTGATGCTGGGCGACTTCTACCTGAAGGACGTCTGGCGGTTCGCCGCCGTCGGCCAGGGCTTCGACGGTGGCCTGGAAGCGCTGCTGAAGAACTTCGGCGGCGAGGTCATGGAGGAAGAGGCGCCCGCCGCGCCGCAGCCGCAGACCGGCGCCGCCCCGGGCTTCGCCCCGCCCCCGCAGACCTCCGCGCCGCCCGCGTTCGGCGCCCCGTCCGCCCCCGCGCCCGCGCCGGCTCCCCAGCCGGTCGCGCAGGGCTTCGCGCCCCCGCCGGGAGCCACTCCGCCCCCGGCGCCCGCGCCCTCCGTGCACGCGGCGCCGACGATCATCGCCCCGATGGTCCCGCCCGGCCATGGGACCGTGCCGCCCCCGGGCCCCGTCCCCGCGCCCTACGGCCAGCCGCCGCAGCCGTACGGACAGCAGGCCCCGGGCCAGAGCGCGCCGCTGCCTCCCGGGTACGGCCAGCCGCCGCAGGCACCGCCGCCCCCGCCCGGCTACGGCCAGCCGCCCGCGCCGCCCGGCTACGGTCAAGTGCCCGCCCAGCCCGCCGCCTACGGAGTGCCCCAGGGCGCTCCCCAGGGCGCCGGGGTGTCGGCCGCGTTGCAGAAGTTCAAGGAGACGCCCACCGGGCAGCGCTGGACGCAGCAGAACAAGAAGCTGGTCCGCGTCGACCTCGGCATCGGCGGCCAGCCCGTACTGGCCCGCCAGGGCAGCATGGTGCTTTACCAGGGCAAGGTCGACTTCGGCTACAAGGGCGCCGGGTTCACCGGCCGGATCACGGGCCACGCCACCGGCCAGGAGATGCAGCTGATGCGCTGCACCGGCCATGGACAGGTGTTCCTCGCCGAGAACTCCACCAACCTGCACCCCGTCGAGCTCCAGGGGGACGCGATCTGCGTCTCCGCCGAGAACGTCCTCGCCTTCGACGAGAGCCTCCAGTACGAGGTCAGACGCATCGAGGGACACGGCATTCCCGGAGGCGCGCTGTTCACGATGCAGTTCCAGGGGACCGGCACCATCGTCGTGAAGACCCACGGCGAGCCCGTCGTCCTGCCGGTCACGCCGACCACGTTCGCCGACTGCAACGCGGTCGTCGCCTGGTCCGCCGCCGCCCAGGTCATCGTCTCCAGCCAGGTCCGGATGCGCCGCAACGCGTACCCCGGAGACACCGGGGAGAGCGTCAACCTCCAGTTCCGGGCCGCCCCCGGCAATTTCGTCGTCGTCCAGCCGTACGAGGTCTGAGGGAGCCCGTCATGAACCAGCCGCTCGCGGGCTACGCCCCCGCACCCGTCACCGCCCGCATGGAGAACCACGGCAACAACATGCTGAAGGTCGCCATGCAGACCGGAAGCGACCTCTTCGCGCGCGTGGGCTCGATGATCGCCTATGAGGGCTTCATCCAGTACGAGCCCAATCCGCCGGCCGTGCGCCAGATCGCGCGCGACTGGATGACCGGCGAGGGCGCGCCCCTGATGAAGTGCTCCGGGGACGGACTGCTCTACCTCGCCGACTACGGCGCCGACGTCGTCGTGATCAACCTCAACGGCGACGGGATCTCCGTCAACGCCACCAACCTGCTCGCCTTCGACACCTCCCTCACCTGGGGCGTGGAGCGGGTCAAGGGACTGGCGAAGTTCGCCGGGCAGGGCCTGTGGAACACCAAGATCAGCGGCCAGGGCTGGGTCGCGCTGACCTCCCGTGGCAAGCCGATCGTCGTCGACTGCGGCGGCGGGGACGACGAGACCTACGTCGACCCGGACGCGCTCGTCGCCTGGTCCCCGAACCTCAAGGTGAAGGGCAAGCGCAGCTTCAAGGCGCAGTCGCTGATCGGCCGGGGCAGCGGCGAGGCGTACCAGATGGCCTTCTCCGGGCAGGGCATCGTCGTCGTCCAGCCCAGCGAGGACAGCACCGACCGTCTCCGGTTCCGGGGCTGAGGGGGAACACGACACCATGCAGAGCCCGCTTTTCGCGTTCAACGACTCGCAGTCCCAGGACCGCTACAGCCTCCAGAACAAGCAGATGCTGCGCGTTCTCCTGGAGGGCCACGACGACGTCCTCGCCCGCAAGGGCACCATGGTCGCCTACCAGGGGCTCGTCGAGTTCGACGCCGAGTACCAGAGCAGCCAGCAGGCCTACGCCCGCGCGGCCACCGGCGAGGGCCTCAACCTGATGCGCTGCCACGGGCAGGGCACGGTCTTCTTCGCCAACCTCGCCCAGCACATCCACGTAGTGGACGTGGACCAGGACGGCCTGACCGTCGACAGCAGCTACGTCCTGGCGATGGACTCCTCGCTGCACCACGAGGTCATCGCCGTGGACAGCCAGTACGGCATCTCCGGCTCCGGGAAGTACCAGCTCAACATCAGCGGTCGCGGCAAGGTCGCCCTGATGACCTCGGGCGCGCCGCTGATGATGCAGGTCACGCCCGACAAGTACGTCAACTGCGACGCCGACGCGATCGTCGCCTGGTCCACCGGACTGCGCGTCCAGATGCAGGCCCAGACGCATTCCTCGGGCGTGTGGCGGCGTCGCGGCAACACCGGCGAGGGCTGGGAGCTGAGCTTCATGGGCAGCGGTTACGCGCTCGTCCAGCCCAGCGAACTGCTGCCCCCGCAGAACGCCGCGATCGGCCAGGGTCTCGCCGCGCAGTACGGGATGGGCCAGCACGGCGCCCACGCCCAGAACCAGGGCAACGTCTGGAGCTGAGCGTCCAGTAGCCGAACGTAAGGGGCGCCCGCAATGCCGGGCGCCCCTTACACGTTCACAGCCTGGCGCGCGTCGCCTCCAGCAGCCGTACGACCGACTCGTCCGCCACGGCCGCCACCTCGTCGTAGGGGAACCAGCGCAGGTCCAGGGACTCGTCGCTGATCTCCTGCACGGCACCGGGCGGTGCCACGACCGCGTACTGGACGTCGTAGTGGAAGTGGCACGGTGCCGGGATGGGATGGAGGTCGAGGCGGGCAGGACCGCCCGGCAGCAGGGTGAGTCCGGTGATGCCGGACTCCTCCGTGGCCTCGCGGAGGGCCGCCGCCTCCAGGGAGGTGTCCTCCGGCTCGCAGTGGCCGCCCATCTGGAGCCACATCCGCAGCTTCTTGTGCAGGGTCAGCAGCACACGGCCCTGCTCGGGGTCGATCACCAGCGCGCTCGCCGTGACATGGCCGGCGTGGCAGGACTTCCACATGCCGTCCGGATGAGCCGCCAGGTGGTCCAGGTAGGCCTGGCGCAGCTCCGTGCGGTCCTCGTAGCCCTTCAGTACGAGGACCGCGTCGTCGTACAGGCTCACTCGGTGTCGTCGTCCTTCTTCAGGTCGGGCTTCTCGGCCGCTTCGCCGAGCAGCTTGTCCAGCTCGGAGAAGTCCAGCTGCTCGCGGTGCACGAAGCCGTCCGGGTCGTCCAGGTCGGAGGCGGTCGGCAGCATGTCCGGGTGGGCCCACAGACCGTCACGGCCGTCGACACCGCGCGCGTCCGTGAGCGAGGCCCACAGCCGCGAGGCGTCGCGCAGCCGGCGCGGGCGCAGCTCCAGCCCGATCAGCGTGGCGAACGTCTGCTCGGCGGGACCACCCGTCGCGCGACGCCGCCGCAGGGTCTCACGGAGCGCGTCGGCGGACGTCAGACGCGGCTTCGCGGCGGCGTGGACCACCGCGTCCACCCAGCCCTCCACGAGCGCCAGAGCCGTCTCCAGACGGGCCAGCGCCGCCTTCTGCTCCGGCGTGTCCTCGGGCTGGAACATGCCCTGCTGGAGAGCGTCCTGCAACTGCTCCGGGTTCTGCGGGTCGAACTGGCCGACCACGTCCTCCAGCTTCGCGGTGTCGACCTTGATCCCGCGCGCGTACCCGTCGACCGCGCCGTACAGGTGCGAGCGCAGCCACGGCACATGCGCGAACAGGCGCTGGTGGGCGGCCTCGCGCAGGGCGAGGTAGAGCCGCACCTCCTCCTGGGGGATGCCCAGGTCCTTGCCGAAGGCCTCGATGTTCAGCGGCAGCAGCGCGGCCTTGCCGACCGGGCCGAGCGGCAGGCCGATGTCGGTCGAGCCGACCACCTCGCCCGCGAGCGTGCCCACGGCCTGCCCGATCTGGGTGCCGAACATGGCACCGCCCATGGAGCGCATCATGCCGATCAGCGGGCCCGCCATGGCCTGCATCTCCTCCGGCAGGACGTCACCCATGGCCGCGCCGACGCGCTCGGCGACCGGGTCCACCAGTTCCTTCCAGGCCGGGAGCGTAGCCTCGACCCACTCCGCGCGGGACCACGCCACGGCGGATCCCGCACCGGACGGCAGCGAGGTCGCGTCGTCCAGCCACAGGTCGGCAAGTCGGACGGCCTCCTCGACGGCGCTGCGGTCGGCGGGACCGACGCTCGCGTCCTTCGTGCCGTCCTGGGTGCCCTGGGAGACCGTCTGGCGGGCGATCTGCTTGGCCATGTCCCAGTTCACCGGACCGCCCTCGTACGAGAGCATCTGGCCCAGCTGCTGGAACGCGGCGCCCAGGTCGTTGGGGTTCAGCGAACCGAACATGGCTGCGAGCGGATTGTCCGCACCGGGGCCGCCAAAGCCCCCGGCACCGGGCAGCCCGCCAAAACCGAACGGGTTGGCCGGTCCCTGACCACCACCGCTCTCCTGGTCCTTCTTCTTGCCCTTGTCGCCGTCGTCCGGCTCCTCCGGCGGAAGGCCGAATCCGAATGGGGTGTCACTCACGGGATTCCTCGGCTGTTAAGGCCGCCGGTCTCTCTCCGACGGCACGACTGCCCTTCAACACCACCCAGCGTAGACACCGCGAGCCGATCGGGCCTCGGTGCTTCGCCGAGACCTGGCCTGCGGCAGGATGGATGCCACCTGGTCCGGACGCGTCACGCGCGTCCGTACTGAAGACAACCGCTGGAGACGCCCGGTGAGTTCCCCAGATCCGCAGGTTCGCGCAGCGCGAAACCACTCAACCAGTCCGGCAGTGCGCGGGCCCGTCGTCGCGGTCACCGGCGCCGCGTCCGGGGTCGGGGCACTCCTCACCGAGCGGCTCGCCGCCTCCGAGGAGATCAAGCAGGTCATCGCCATCGACGAGCGGCGCGGCGAGTGCGCGGCGGCCCAGTGGCACATCCTCGACGTACGCGATCCGGCCATCGCGGAGAAGCTGCGCGGCGCCGACGTCGTCGTCCATCTGGCGCTGGACCTCGATCTGGAGACCGACCCGGCCGCCCGTTCCGCGTACAACGTGCGGGGGACGCAGACCGTGCTGACCGCCGCCGCCGCGGCCGGGGTCCACCGGGTCGTGCTGTGCACCTCGGCGATGGTCTACGGAGCGCTGCCCGACAACGAACTGCCCCTCTCCGAGGACGCCGAACTGCGGGCCACCGCCGAGGCCACCGGTGTCGGCGACCTCCTGGAGGTCGAGCGGCTCGCGCGGCGCGCGCCCCGGGCGCATCCCGGGCTCAATGTCACCGTCGTCCGCCCCGGAGTCCTCGTCGGCGGCACCGACACCGCGCTGACCCGGTACTTCGAGTCGCCCCGGCTGCTGGTGGTGGCCGGGTCGCGGCCCGCCTGGCAGTTCTGCCATGTCGAGGACCTGTGCAGTGCCCTGGAGTACGCGGTCCTGGAGAAGGTCGACGGGGAACTCGCCGTCGGCTGCGACGGCTGGCTGGAGCAGGAGGAGGTCGAGGAGCTGAGCGGCATCCGGCGCATGGAGCTGCCCTCCGCGGTCGCGCTCGGCGCGGCGGCCCGCCTGCACCGGATCGGACTCACCCCGTCCCCGGCCGGCGACCTGGCCTACACGATGTACCCCTGGGTGGTCAGCGGAAGCCGGCTGCACGACGCGGGCTGGCGGCCCCAGTGGACCAACGAGGAAGTGCTCGCGGAACTCCTGGAGGAGGTCGCCGGACGCCACACGGTCGCCGGGCGACGCCTCGGCCGCAAGGACGCGACGGCGGCGGGCGCCGCGGGCGCGACGGTCGCCCTGCTCGGCGCGGCGGCGGTGGTACGACGGGCGCGGAAGGCCCGGCGCCGGATCTGACGTTGCTTCCTCAAGACACCTCCCGTAGGGAACGTCCTCCTGTAGGACGCTCCAAACGGGCACGCGCGCGTGCCTGGTGAAAGTGCTATTCCGCGCTGTTGGCGGGGTGCGGCACGATGGAGGCATGGCACCCACGAACGACCACCCCGGTGAGCAGGCCGCGCAGGATCCCGTGAAGCTGATCGGGATCCGGGAGACGCCGCTCTCCGTGGACGAGGTCTTCCGGGCCGTCGGGGACGACGCGGCCGGAGGGACCGCGCTGTTCGTCGGGACCGTGCGCAACCACGACGGCGGTGCCGATGTCGACCGGCTGGGGTACTCGTGCCACCCCAGCGCGGAGGCCGAGATGCGGCGCGTCGCGGAGAAGGTCGTCGCGGACTACCCGGTGCGGGCGTTGGCAGCCGTCCACCGGGTGGGAGATCTCGGGATCGGGGACCTGGCGGTCGTCGTCGCCGTGTCGTGTCCGCACCGGGGCGAGGCCTTCGAGGCCTGCCGGAAGCTGATCGACGATCTCAAGCACGAGGTGCCGATCTGGAAGCACCAGACGTTCTCCGACGGCACGGACGAGTGGGTGGGCGCCTGCTGAGGCGGCCTGCTGATGGGTGCTCACCGGTTGCGTAACCGCCCCCCTGCCACGAGCGTTGTCAGTGGGGCTGGCTAATCTGCTGATCAGTCAGTTGAGTTCACTCGTCCGGGGTTGGGAGGTCGGCATGGCGGCACTCGCCTGGTTGTTGATTCCGCTGATGGCCGCGATAGGTGCGGGCCTCTGGGGCAGTTGGGCCAACCGGACCCGCAAGGTGCGCAGCGACGGTCCTGAGCTGGACGGATATGCCCGTTTCCGGGAAGCCATGGAGAAGTCCCACTCCGGCACATGATCGCAAGTGTGACCGGACGGCGGCCCTGACGGTGCGCTGACAGAAGCGTCCCGTACTGTCGTGCCATGCCACGCCGCACCGCGACGATGCTCGCCTCCACTCTGATGCTGATCGCGCTCCTGTGCGCGGGAGTCCTCATCAACGTGCCGTACTCGGAGATGTCGCCGGGCCCGACGGTGAACACCCTCGGGGACCACGACGGCGAGCCGGTGCTCCAGATCACCGGGCGCAAGACCTACCCGACGACCGGTCACCTGAACATGACGACGGTCCGGGTCACCAGCGCCGACTACAACATGAACCTCATCGAGGCCGTGTACGGCTGGCTCGCCCACGACGACAAGGTCGTCCCGCACGACACGCTGTACCCGGACGGCAAGACGGAGCAGCAGTCGACGCAGGAGAACGCGGAGGAGTTCAGCCAGTCCCAGGAGAGCGCCAAGGTCGCCGCCCTGGAGCAGCTGGGCATCCCCGTGAAGTCCTGGGTGATCGTCTCGACGGTCGTCAAGGACTCCCCGGCCGAGGGCAAGCTGCACGCCGGTGACGTCATCAAGGCCGTCGACGGTACGGCGGTGAAGCAGCCCGACGACGTCGCGAAGTTGGTCACCAAGCACAAGCCGGGCGAGAAGGTCGTGTTCACGATCGTGCCGGCCAAGGACCAGGCCGCCGCGGTGAAGGCGAACAAGACGGCGACGGCGACGAAGGACATCACGATCACCACGGCGACCTCCGACGACAGCGGCGCCAAGCGCGCCATCGTCGGCATCTCCGCCGGAACCGATCACACGTTCCCGTTCAGCATCGACATCAAGCTCGCCGACGTCGGCGGCCCGAGCGCGGGCCTGATGTTCGCGCTCGGCATCTACGACAAGCTCACCCCGGGCGACCTCACCGGCGGCAAGTTCGTGGCCGGCACCGGCACCATCGACGACACCGGCAAGGTCGGCCCGATCGGCGGCATCTCGATGAAGACGGTCGGCGCGCGCAGCAAGGGCGCCCAGTACTTCCTGACGCCCGCCGAGAACTGCGCGGAGGCCGCCAAGGACACCCCCGGCGGTCTCCGGCTCGTCAAGGTGAACACCATCAAGGACGCGATCAGCGACCTCAAGCTGATCAGCAGCGGCAAGACCGCCGACCTCCCGAAGTGCAGCACCAAGGACTGAAGCACTGCACCAAGGACTGACGGGCTGAAGGAAGAGCCCTCCGGTGAGGGCGTCAGTCCTCGAAGGTCGCCGACAGGGCCTCCGCGAGGCCCGGGACCAGGGAGCCGCCGGTGAGGACCTCCGTGGGGGAGTCCTTCTCGCGCAGGCGCACGGCCGAGTCGCGGGTGCCGTCGCGCAGCACCGCGACCGTCATCCGGACCTCCTGGCGGTCCGGGTGCCGGGCGACCCACTGGGCGAGCTTCTTCTCGCCGAGCCCCTCCGGGACGGAGGCCTCGGCGGACGGCGGCAGCATCAGCCGCTCGACGGTGAGCGCGCAGCCGGCCACCGCGTCGGGCCAGGCGATCGTGCCGAGGAACTCGTCCAACGGCTTTCCCGCCGGGATCTCCTCCTGCTCGATCGGGGTGAGACCGGTGGTCTCGGGCTCGTCCCGCAGGCCGAGCTGGGCCGCGAGACCGGGCTCCTGGGCCCGCAGTCGCGCGGTGTCTACGAGGGCGAAGAGGCGAGCGGGCTGGTCCCAGCCGAGGCCCGAGGCGTACTCGTCGATCTCCAGTACGGCCCGGGTGAGGGGGTTCGCTGCCATGGGAGTGTTGGACATGGTCACAATCCTGCCTCGTTCATGGCCGGAATCGGGAACCGAGTAAACGGTGAGTAAGTTGCATAGGTGTGGGCCCGCGATCACGCGGGGCTACGGAGGGCCCCCGACACCGGGGACCTGACGCAACGACAGCGACCAACAGCGAACTTCGAGGTGCGCACCTTGGCTTTCCAGATGCCGGACCGCGGCGGAGGCCCGCAAGGGCCGCGGATCAGAGTGGGCCGCCCGTCCCGGCGGGTCCGGACTTTGCTCATGACACTGGGCGTCCTTGCCGTACTCGGCATGGCGTTCACGATGTTCGCGGGCTTCTG
The DNA here is from genome assembly GCF_044768565.1 of Streptomyces sp. NPDC091280. Lineage (NCBI taxonomy): Bacteria > Bacillati > Actinomycetota > Actinomycetes > Kitasatosporales > Streptomycetaceae > Streptomyces > Streptomyces sp. NPDC091280. The sequence continues at coordinate 267,653 of NZ_JBIVUZ010000001.1, read as the reverse complement.
GACGGACTGGCTCTGGTACCGGTCGGTGCATTACTCGTCCGTGTTCACCACCACCCTGTCCACCAAGATCGGCCTGTTCTTCGTCTTCGGCCTGCTGATGGCGGCCGCGGTCGGCGTGAACATCTGGCTGGCGCACCGCCTGCGCCCGCCGCTCAGCGCCATGTCGATGGAGCAGCAGAGCCTCGACCGCTACCGCATGGGCATCGCGCCGTACAAGAAGTGGCTGCTGCTGGCGATCACCGCCCTTGTCGGGCTGATCGCGGGCGCCTCGGCGTCCAGCCAGTGGCGGGTCTGGCTGATGTGGGTCAACGGCGTGCCCTTCCACCAGAAGGACCCGCAGTTCCATCTCGACGTCTCCTTCTACGCCTTCGACCTGCCCTGGTACCGGTTCCTGCTCGGCTTCGGCTTCGCCGCCGCGATCCTCTCGCTGCTCGCCGCCGCGCTGACGCACTACCTGTACGGCGGGCTGCGCATCACCAGCCCGGGCGCGCGGGCCACGGCCGCCGCGACCGGGCATCTGTCGGTGCTGCTCGGCATCTTCGTCGCCCTCAAGGCGGTCGCCTACTGGCTCGACCGGTACGGACTCGCGGTCAAGTCCAGTGACTTCAAGGCGACCGGCGACTGGACCGGCCTGCGGTACGTCGACGCGAACGCGTATCTGCCGGCCAAGACGATCCTGTTCTGCATCGCCGTCATCTGCGCGCTGCTGTTCTTCGCCACCCTGTGGCGGCGCACCTGGCAGCTGCCCGTCATCGGCTTCGGCCTGATGGTGCTCTCCGCGATCCTCATCGGCGGCCTGTACCCGGCGATCGTCCAGAAGTTCACGGTCCAGCCCAACGAGCAGGCCAAGGAAGCCCCGTACGTCCAGAAGAACCTGAAGGCGACGCGCGAGGCCTACGGCATCGACGACACCAAGGTCACGGAGTACTCGGGGACCAGCACCACCAAGGACAAGAGCAAGCTCCGCGCGGACGTCGACTCCACGGCGAGCATCCGGATCGTGGACCCGAACGTCGTGTCGCCCACGTTCCAGCAGCTCCAGCAGATCAGGAACTACTACGCGTTCCCGACCAACCTGGATGTCGACCGCTACAGCGAGGACGGCAAGGACCAGGACACGGTCATCGGGCTGCGCGAGCTGAACCTGAACGGCATCCCGAAGAACAACTGGATCAACGACCACTTCCGCTACACGCACGGCTACGGAGTGGTCGCCGCCAAGGGCACCGAGGTCGACTCCGAGGGCCGTCCGGTCTTCACCGAGTCCGATCTGCCGTCCACGGGCGACCTCGGCAAGTACGAGCAGCAGATCTACTACGGCGAGAAGACCACCACGTACTCGATCGTCGGCGGTCCCCAGAAGGAGATCGACTACTCCGACGACAGCGGCGAGAAGACCACCAGCTACAAGGGCAAGAGCGGGGTCAACCTCTCCAACCCGCTCAACCGGGCCGCGTACGCGGTGGCGTTCAACGAACCGCAGATCCTCTACTCCGGTGCCATCGGCGAGGGTTCGCGGATCCTGTACAACCGCACGCCCAAGGAGCGCGTCGAGGCGGTGGCGCCCTGGCTGACCATCGACGGTGACGCCTACCCGGCGGTCGTGGACGGCCGTATCCAGTGGATCGTCGACGCGTACACCACCAGCAACGGATACCCGTACGCCTCGCGGACGACCCTCGGGGACACCACGGCCGACTCGCTCACCGCGACCAACAACAACCGCGCGGTGGTGGCCCAGCAGAACCAGGTCAACTACATCCGCAACTCGGTGAAGGCGACCGTCGACGCGTACACCGGTCAGGTCAAGCTCTACCAGTGGGACACCGAGGACCCGGTCCTGAAGACCTGGATGAAGGCGTTCCCCGGCACGGTCGAGCCCAGGTCGGACATCTCGGCCTCGCTGATGGCCCATCTCCGGTACCCGCAGGACCTGTTCAAGGTCCAGCGTGAACTGCTCACCCGCTACCACGTGACGGACGCGCAGACGTTCCTCAGCGGCAGCGAGGTGTGGCAGGTGCCGGACGACCCGACCAACAAGTCGGGCAGCGCGGTGCCGCCGTACTACCTGAGCATGAAGATGCCGGACCAGTCCGCGCAGGCGTTCTCCCTGACGACGACGTTCACACCGAACGGGAGAGACAACCTCAGCGCGTTCATGGCCGTCGACTCCGAGGCCGGCACCAGTGACTACGGCAAGATCAGAATCCTGAAGCTGCCGACCAGTACGACCGTCGGCGGACCCAAACAGGTGCAGAGCGCCTTCAACTCCCAGCAGGACATCGCCGAATCCATCAAGCTGCTCAAGGGCGGCGACTCCGACATCGAGTACGGCAACCTGCTGACGGTGCCGCTCGACGGAGGACTGCTGTACGTGGAGCCCGTCTACGTACGCGGTGGTGGACTCAAGTACCCGCTCCTGCGCAAGGTGTTGGTGGCCTACGGGAACAAGACCGCGTTCGAGGACACGCTGGACGAGGGGCTCAACAAGGTCTTCGGGGCCGAGGTTTCGACCACGCCACCGGACACGGGCACGACCACGCCACCGACCTCCAGCAATCCGACGGTCCAACAGGCCCTGAACGACGCCCAGAAGGCCTTCGACGCGGGGCAACAGGCCCTGAAGAAGGGCGACTGGGAGGCGTACGGGCAGGCGCAGAAGGATCTCCAGGCCGCGCTGAAGCGGGCCGAGGCGGCGCAGGCCGAGGCGGCCAAGGGCAAGAGCGGGGCGAGCCCCAGCAGCAGCCCGAGTGCCAGCGGCAGCCCGAGCGCCAGTCCCAGCAGCAGTCCGAGCAGCAGTCCCAGCAGTTCGAGCGGTTAGCGCGGCCCGGACGGCAGTTGATCACCAGATCGGAGCTCCACCCCGCACCGTGGTACGGTTGCCACACAACGGCGCGGGGTGGAGCAGCTCGGTAGCTCGCTGGGCTCATAACCCAGAGGTCGCAGGTTCAAATCCTGTCCCCGCTACTGATCGCGAAGGCCCGGATCCTTTCCAGGATCCGGGCCTTCGCGCTGTGCGAACGCATGTGTGGACGGGGGTGACGGCCGTGCCGCCCGGGGGACTTGATGGAACCGTGTTTCGCTTGTCTCTCTGTGGGCATGTCGACAAAACGCTGTAGAGACCTCACTGGCTGCGGTATACCAGGTGTACCCAGGTTGCAGGTGGTGCGACGATGGACGTTATGGGGGACAAGGCAACTCTGTTGGATACAGGGCGTTTTGTGCAGCCTTCCGACCGGGACGAGACCGGTGCGGGGGAGGCTGCCGACGAGGCACGCACACGGCTCGCCGCGCAGGCCGGCGACGTCGAGGCGACGAGTGTCCTCGGAGCGATGCTGCTGCGCCGCGGTGATCTCGACGGAGCCGAGCCGCTGCTGCGTGCCGCCACCGCCGAGGGCGACCGGGCCGCCGCCAACAACCTGGGTGTCCTGCTCCACCAGCGCGGATACACCGACGAGGCGGCCGGCTGGTGGCGGATCGCCGCCGTCGCCGGGTCCGCCGCCGCCGCGCACGCCCTCGGCCGGTACCACCGCGAGCGCGGCGACGAACCCGCCGCCGAGTACTGGCTGCGCCAGTCCGCCGAGCAGGGCCACGCGCTCGGCGCGTACGCGCTGGCCGACCTGCTGGAGCACCGCGGGGACACCGCGGCCGAGCGCTGGATGCGGTCCGCCGCGGAGCGCGGACACCGCGAGGCCGCGTACCGGCTGGCCCGCGCGCTGGACCGGCGCGCGCCGCACGAGGACGAGTACGGGGACGGAGCCCGGGCCAGGGTCGGCGTCGGCCTCGGGGACGGTCGTGGGCCCGTGGGCCCGGACGGAGGCCTGGACCGGGGCGAGGGCGGGGAGAAGGGCGGCGGGAACAGGACCGGCGGCCTGAGCGGGGGCGCGGACGGCGGTGCCGGGTCGGGCTCCTCGGCCGTGGTCCCGGGCGACGAGGCCGAGCAGTGGTACCGGCAGGCCGCCGCTCGCGGGCATCAGCGGGCCGCGCTGCACCTCGGGGCGATCCTGGAGAAGCGGGGCGAGCTCAAGGAGGCCGGGCGCTGGTATCTGACGTCCGCCAAGGACGGCGAGGCCCGTGCCGCCTGCGCGCTCGGGTTCCTGCTGCGTGACGCCGGAGACACCGAGAGCGCCGCCGTGTGGTGGCTGCGCGCCGCCCAGGACGGCGACGGCAACGCGGCCAACGCGCTCGGCGCGCTGCACGCCGAGCGCGGCGAGACCCAGACCGCCGAGCGCTGGTACCGGGCCGCGATGGACGCCGGTGACGTGAACGGCGCGTACAACCTCGGCCTGCTCTGCGCCGAGCAGGCCCGTACCGCGCAGGCCGAGCAGTGGTACCGGCACGCGGCCTACGCCGGACACCGCGAGGCGGCGAACGCGCTCGCCGTGCTGCTGCTCCAGGGCGGCGACGCGACCGGTGCCGAGCCGTGGTTCTCCAAGGCGGCCGAGGCGGGCAGCGTGGACGCGGCCTTCAACCTCGGGATCCTCTTCGCCGGGCGCGGCGAGGAGGCGGTCGCGCTGCTCTGGTACGAGCGGGCCGCCGCAGCCGGGCACACCGAGGCCGCGTTGCAGGTCGGCATCGCGAGGCTGCGGGACGGCGACGAGCCGGCGGCCGAACGGCATCTGCGGTGCGCCGCCGGGGGCGGGAGCGCGGAGGCGGCGTACCGGCTGGCCGCGGTGCTCGACGCGCGGCGACCGCCGGCGCCCGCGCACGAGCTGGGCGAGCAGGTGCACGAGAAGACCGAGTGCGAGGAGTGGTACGAGCGGGCGGCCTCGCAGGGGCATCGGCGGGCCCAGGTGCGGGTCGGGATGCTGTGCGCCGCGCGCGGGGACGTCGTCGAGGCGGCCCGGTGGTACCGGGAGGCGGCCGAGGCCGGGTCCCGCAACGGGGCGTTCAACCTCGGGCTGCTGCTGGCCCGGGAGGGGAGCGAGCCGGAGGCGGCGGTGTGGTGGGCGCGGGCCGCCGACGCGGGGCACGGACGGGCTGCGTTGCGCCTGGCGCTGGTTTATGCGCGTCGGGGCGAGCTGGCGGAGGGGCAGCGGTGGGCCGACCGGGCCGTGTCCCTGGGACCGGCGGAGGTGTCGGAGCGGGCGGCCCGGCTGCGGGACGCGCTGCGGCAGGAGCTGACGGCGTAGGGGCGTGAGCGGACGGCGCAGGGGCGGGCCGCCCGCGACCGACTGCGGCTGACCTGGGTCGATAAGTGATTTGCTTCTCTCCGTACGACTGACGTAGTGTCGGGTTCACCGACGCGGGGTGGAGCAGCTCGGTAGCTCGCTGGGCTCATAACCCAGAGGTCGCAGGTTCAAATCCTGTCCCCGCTACTGAAGGCCGAGGGCCGGAATCCGAAAGGGTTCCGGCCCTCGGTGTCGTCACGGCCGATGGCCCACCGCTTCCTCGTAGAGGGAGCGGTCCACGGTCCGCGACTCCGGGAGCGGGGCTCCCTGTGCGACCCCTGCCGCCTTGTACGCGGCCTGCAAGCGCGTGGTCGTCCCCGCGCGGATCTCCCAGTCCATGGTGAGCGACGGGGTCGACCTCAGGACCGTCTCGTCCGTCTTCAGGAGCTTCGCGAGGTACGTGACGAAGGCGGGGTCGCTCTTGTAGTCGCCCGCGAAGTACGTGTCCACCGTGCGGATGTAGGCCCGGAGGAGGGCCACTCCGGCGTCCACGTCGTCGTGCAGGAGGCTGCGGCCGTAGAGCATGCCGCCCAGGGGTTCGCCGAGGGGCTGGCCGCCCAGGAAGGCGTACCGGGGGTTGTCGTCGACCTTGCGCCAGACCGGGTCGAGGAGCCACGCGGAGTCGACGCCGCCGTTCTGGAGGGCGGTGAGGACGTCGGCCGAGCCGAGCTGCTGGTACTGGATCTCGTCGAGGCCGCCGCCGTGGGTCGCGAGGGCCTTCTCCATGGGGTACGCGATCACCGAGCCCTTGCCGATCATCGTGCCCATCCTGCGGCCCGCCATCCGGACGTCGGCCGCCGCCTCGCCCCTCTTCAGCTTCACCCACAGCCCGCTCTTCGACCGCGGATCGGGCGAGAAGTTCCCGGCGACCCACTTGATGTCGAAGCCGCCCTTGATCCCGTTCATGACGGCCGCCTCCGGGGCCGCCCACATCGCGTCGATGTCGCCCTTCGCGAGGAGGGGGAGCGCGTCCGGGGTCGGGAGCACCTTGAGGGTGACGTCCAGCCCCTCCTTCTTGAACTCGCCCTTGTCCAGGGCGACTTCGAGCGGGGCCACGTACTCCGCGCTCAGCGTTCCCGTCGCGATCGTCACCTTCGTGTTCTTACGGAGGGGACGCGGGGCGGGGGTGCGCGGCTCGCAGCGGGCCGGGGCGCGGGTGGGGGAGAGGTCCGCCGGGTCGGTCCAGGAGGACGCGCCGCAGCCGGCCACCGGTGCGACCGTGCGGTTGCCCGCCGGCGCCGTGGCCGAACTCCCCGAGTCCTGCCCGTACTTCGACGAACAGCCCGCCGACGCCAGCACCGCCGCCGCGACCACCACCACACCGTACGCACGCCGTCTCACGACTGCCCCCGTCCTCGGTCCCTCGGTGCCCACGGTGTGAGCAACCGGCCCGCCACACGCACCAGTTCGGAGAAGACGACCCCCAGGACCGCGACGCAGACGATGCCCACGAACATCACGTCGTTCTGGAACAACGCGCGGGAGTCGAAGATCAGATGGCCCAGGCCGTCCGTCGCGGCGATCTGCTCCGAGGCGACGATGACCAGAACGGCCACGCCCGCCGCGATCCGCGCGCCCACCAGGACCGCGGGGAGCGAGGCGGGGAGCAGGACATGGCGGAACATCTGCCACGGGGAGGCGCCGAAGACCTGGCCCGCGTCGCGGTGGCCGGAGGGGATCGCGACGACCGCCGACATGGTCGAGATCCACACGAAGAAGAACACCGTGGCGGCCACCAGCGCCAGTTGGGGGCCCTCGCCCAGGCCGAACATGTTCAGGAAGATGGGCAGCAGGGCCAGTTTCGGTACGACGTACAGGGCGTCCAGCAGCGGTTCCAGCGCGGCCCGGACGAGCGGGAGGGAGCCCATCAGCAGGCCCAGGGCGTAGCCGGCCGCCGTGCCGATCGCGTAGCCGCCGAGGACGCGCCGGGTGGTGGCCCAGACGTCCGGCCACAGCTCGCCGGCGGTGGCCCGGTCCCAGCCGTCGGCCAGGATCGTGGAGGGCGCCGGGTAGACGCGGGGGTCGATCCAGCCCTGGGTGGCGGCGAGTTGCCACCAGAGGACCAGGGCGAGCGGTACGGCCGCGGCGAGGAGGAGTTCCAGCGCGCGCCGCTGGCGGTGGGTGCGTGCCGGGTGGAGTTCGTGCGGGCCGGGGCGGCGGACCAGGACCGCGTCCTCGCGGCCGGGGGCGACGGTCGTCATGCGGGCACCGCCTCCTTCCGCAGCAGCTCCCACAACTCGCTCTTCAGAGCGGTGAATTCGGGGGTGTCGCGGATGTCGCCGGTGCGCGGGCGCGGGAACGGCGGCCGGTGTTCGGCGATGATCCGGCCCGGACGCGCGGACATCACCAGCACACGGTCACCGAGCACGAGCGCCTCCTCCAGGCTGTGCGTGATGAACAGGGTGGTGGTGCGCAACGCCTGGGTGAGATCGAGCAGTTCGTCCTGGAGGATGGTGCGGAGCTGGGCGTCGAGGGCGGCGAACGGCTCGTCCATCAGCAGGAGTTCGGGTTCTACGGCGAGTGCGCGGGCGATGGCGACGCGTTGCCGCATCCCGCCGGAGAGGGTCGCCGGGTAGGCGTGCGCGAAGTCGGCGAGGCCCAGGCGGGTCAGCCACTCGTCGGCGCGGGCGTCGGCCTCGCGGCGCGGGACGCGCTGGACGTCCAGGCCGAAGCGGACGTTGGCGCGGACCGACTTCCAGTCGTAGATGCCGTAGTCCTGGAAGATCATGGCGGCCGGGCGGGGGCTGGCCGTGCGGATCTCCAGGGTGCCCGTGCTGGGGCGCAGGAGGCCCGCGGCGATGCGCAGCAGGGTGGATTTTCCGCAGCCGGACGGGCCGACCAGGCACACGAACTCGCCGGGGGCGACGGTGAGTTCGAGCGGGCCGAGGGCGTGGACCTGGTGCGGGGCGCGGCCGAAGGCGCGGGTCAGATGGGTGGCGTGGAGTTTGGGGTGCGGGTCTCCCACGGTTGCTCCTCGCGGAGTGCGGTACGTCCGTCTGCACGGGTGGGGGGTGCCGCACGACGATATGACGGACCGTCAGATTCGGGAAGCCCGTGGACAGTACAGCCTGTGGACCGTACGAAGCTCGTGGACAGCACGAAGCCCCGGCGTCCGTGTCGAACGGATGCCGGGGCCCGCGAGAGATCGTGCTACGCGCTCGCGCAGTTCGGGCACAGTCCGCGGTACGTCACCTCGACGTCCGAGACCGTGAAGCCGAAGCGCTCGGAGTCGGGGAGGTCGGCGAGCGGGTTGCCGCCCGGGTGGACGTCGCGGATCTGGCCGCAGTTGGCGCAGACCAGGTGGTGGTGCGGGCTGTGCGCGTTCGGGTCGTAGCGCTTGGCGCGCTTGTCCGTGGCGACTTCGAGGACCTCGCCGAGGGAGACCAGCTCGCCCAGCGTGTTGTAGACCGTCGCCCGGGAGATCTCGGGGAGTCTGGCCACGGCGCGGGAGTGGACCTCGTCGGCCGTCAGGTGGACGTGGTCGCCGTCGAGCACTTCGGCCACGACGCGCCGCTGTGCGGTCATCCGCCATCCGCGTCCGCGCAGCCGCTCCAGAAGGTCACTCATACAGGTCAGCCTAACAGCAACGTGACCAGTTCCCGAATAGGTGTGACTTTGGAGGGCTGCTGGACTTGGACTCGATCCAACTATGCTCGCGTCGCCTTGGACCGGTGTCCGTGCGGCGGTCAGGCCGGTACCCGCTGTCGCGCGGGTGCCCAGCAGCGGATGATGTCGCGGACCGAGACGATGCCGGCGGGCTCGGCGCGGTCGAGGACGATGAGATGCCGGAAGCCGCCGTGGGCCATCGCGCTCGCCGCGTCCTCCAGGGTCCAGGCCGGGGTGGCGAACACGACGTCGGTGGTGGTGTGGGCGTGGGCGCGCTCGGTGTCCGGGTCCTGGCCCCGGCCGAGCGAGTTGAGGATGTCCCGTTCGGTGAGGATGCCGATGCCCCCGGCGTCCGGGTCGAGGACGACGGCCGCGCCGACATGGCGCGAGGACATCAGGGCGGCTGCCTGGCGGAGGGTGTGGGCGGGGCCGATGGTGAGGACCACCGTGCTCATGGCGTCGCGGACCAGCATGGATTGCGGCATGGAGTGAGGCCACCTCCTAGGGGAATCCGCTCGGTTCACGGACCCGAGGGTCCGTTAGTTACCGGATTCACAAATTCACAAGTAGGGGGACTCTCAGAGTCGCAGGTAAAGCACGGGTCAACAAGAGGGCGCGCGGCCGGTTGGGGGCGTGTGCGGACGTCTCGCGGGGCTCAGTAGCGCTGGTATTGATCGGGCTCGGTGGTGGGGTGCGGGTTCACTCTGCACCCTGCCGACGAGCTGCGCGGTTGCGGCCGTCGTTGGTCGTTGGTGGTCGTCGATGGCCAGCCTTGGACGGCCCAGGGACGGCCCGACGAGGCTGCTGTGGCGATCCCCAACCTGTCGCCGGACATCAGCTTGGGAAGCTAGGGGTGTTTAGGGCTCGCTCTGGGCCTGAACTGCGACGAAGCTCGCAGACCCTTGGCGGAGGGGCAATGGGCTCCCCGCTGTTCACCGTGGTTCTCCGTACGAACTGGCACGCATCTGGCACGGGCTTGATCATGGAGCTGGCTTCGCCACGTGGCCCAAGGCGATAAGGCCGAGTCCGATCGCTGTCAATGAGGGGTGCTGGAACCCGCCGCATGCAGCGAGCAGGGCACCCGCTCCCCAGAGTCTCGGCAGTCGAACGTGGCGTTGTAGCCAGCGGCCCGGTATACGTCCGAGGAGCAGGCCATGCAGGCCGAGAACAACACACGCGAGCCAGAGTGCCCCTACCAGGATCAGCAGCGGCAGAAGGAAGCCCGCAAACGATGTTGACATGGTCGTCCCCCGGTGGGCTGGTTGCCTCGTTCCCCTGCGCTGAAGTCTGGCACGTACATGCGAACGAAGACGGCTGGACCTCTTCGTCCCGAACTAGACCCTGGAAGATCGCCCATCTGTGCTCAAGGTCAGAGGTGAGGTCAGCGCGTTGGAAGGAATCGGTCTCCGTTGGCGCATCACGGATCCCGACGCAAGATCATCCCCAGGGATTTCCTATGTTCGTTCACGCTCTCTGCGCGCGATGCGGGAACCTGCTTCTGGTGCGCGGGGGTGCGTGTGCCGCATGTCAATGACATGGAGGCCGAGAACCCTCATAATTAATTGAAGAGACAAGTGGAGAGTCTGGGGGAATCATGTGGGAACTGCGGAGGTCGCGGCACTGGTTTTATGTCGACTGTGGTCGCCCTGAGGAGAATTTTTGGAAGACGCTTTTTGAGCAAGCTGGACGTCAAGATCTCGTGATCGGTGAAAAGTATGAGGAGTTTTTGGATTGGAAGCCAGTCAACTCAAACTGCCCTGAGCTTCAGGAAGTAGCAAACGAATTGACCTCCTTGGCCCCCATCGAGTGGCAAGCAACCATGCGCAATATCTTCGTGGCTCGCGCATTCAAAGGAGGCGCCAACGCGGAAGCTTCTTCATTCAAGGGGGCGGGTGTAATTGAGCTCAATTACGGCTTGACTTCCGCGGCTATGGTCTACAGCACTCTATTTTGTCACTTCTATGCGTCATTGAAGAGTGCCGCTACTGAGGTGGACTTTTCCGATGCAGAAGAGCAGATAACCGAGATGATCATAGAGGAGCTTGAGAGGTCGGCATTTGAGCCGATTCTTATTGCCGACAGTAGTATCGGCGCTTGGGCGGCTGAGGGGAATGTTTACGCGGCGCACCCTCTCCTTATCGAACTTCCCGCCGGAAGGGAGGATCACGAGTATCACAAACTTGTCACTGCGACCGAAATGTTTGTTGTCGGACATGAGTTTTCGCATCACATGCTGGGACACACCGAGGAGCACTTCCGGCATGCCGCTAAGGCTAAAAGGATTGTTGGAGCGTACCTAGCCGACATAGGTGCAGTCGAGAGCGTGGAGGCCCTGAACGAAAATCAAAGAGAGGAAGTCGAGGCTGATGTCGCATCCTTTCTCCTACTGAGTGGAGAAATTTCCGGTCAGAGGACTCGGGGGCGGGTCTATCGCGCAGTCGGAGGCTCCATGCTGGCCCTTATATCGTTGGCTCATGTCAATGGGCACTGGATCTCGCAGGATGAAAAATCGACTCATCCTGATTTTCTGACGAGATACGAAATTCTGGCGCGTTTGATTAAACATTTGACGATGTCGATGCCCATTGGTGAGGGAAGTGCACGAAACCCGCATGGAGATCACCCGATTGGATTCTTGATCCAGTTCAGAGGCTTCGCATCAGCTTTCCTGCAAGCCATGGCATCGCGCTTCGGCGGCGAAGTTGAAATGCCCAACTTCCTCAACATCTTTTCGTGGATGATAGATGTTGAGGCTGAATTCAAAGAGGAGTATGGGGCGCTTCACGGTCCTAATGCGGACGCGATTGATGTATGAGTTCAGTAAGGGGTCAATTGGTTGCCTTCAGGGGGCCACCTCCACCAGGTAAGTGTAATCCGTGGGAACTGGGCGCTCGCGGGTTAGATCATGAGCGCCGTACCCTTGCCTGTGGCGGAACTCCAGGGCTCGTTGGGATGTTTGGATGTCCACGTACGCTGATGTTTCAAATTTAGGAACCGCCGCGTTCGAGCGGATCAAGCGCGAACATTCATACCGGATCCTGTGTGTCCGGAGGATCGTTAGCCGTATTTGCGGGTGAGTTCGGCGAGGCGGGTGATTGCCTTATCGATGCTGCTCACGCCTTCGCGGGCTGCATCTGACTGTGCTTGAATGGCTGCCGGATTCCATGAAGATTGGGCCCGCGTGCCTGCCTCGTTCATTGCGCTGAGTGCATCAGCTACAAGTTGGTTGTGCTTGTTGTCATTGACCATGGTGTGCCAGGCGGCCAGCTCGCTTTCTCGGCCTCGTCGTTCCGACTCGATGAACCAGGTCCACGGTGTGCCGCCAGAGCCGATGATGTTGTTGAGATCGGCGCGCAATGTGAGCAGGAGTGGCAGGAGTTCGGCCGGCGCAAGCCGCTTGGCCTGTCGACGCGTCCACGTCTCGATGGCCAGGGCGGTGAAACCTGCGAGGCCGCCCAAGCCGCTGACCACCGATCCGATGGCTGACCAGGTGTCTATGGAGAAGCCCATCACCTCGCCTGACATGCCCTACCTCCAGCGTGTTGTGGGTCAATGCGAACGGCAGCATGTCAGGAAGCGCGGCGCCGTGGAGCCGAAATGGCGACGTCACGTCGCGCTGGGAACCACTGGCGCTTGAGGGGCAGTTGGGGTGGGTGTCGCCCAGGAGCTGCTTGTACTGGGTGAGGGTGGTCTCGAACAGGGGGATGGCCCGTCCCAGATCCCCCACCGCCGCAGCAGTTCGCCTTGCCCTGAGCGAGGGCTGGACTTCGACGGCTCCGGGTTCCGGCCCGACCAGTCCGCCGGCTTCACACCCTCGTCCTGAATGGGGTAGAGACTCAGCGCCGCTTTAGGAGAGAGGCTGGATGCTGGCGAGATGTCCCGCAACTCAACCGCCAGACACCCTCGTTGACCGCTGCATCTGGCACGGCAGTGGCACGAACCTCAGCCCACGAAAGCCAGCCACGGCGGCGGGTGCGCCGGCCGAGCAGGCGTGTGTGCCTCGCTGAGCCTTCTTCACCGGCCCTAGCCATGCTATCGACGTTTTTCGTCGACCAGAGCAAGCGACCACGGCCGGCCCGTGACAACGGCCGGATCCCTCAGCTTGGGAAGCTGCGAGCATCCGAAGGCGGTTCGTTTGACGACCTGGGCGAACTGCGTGGGCGTGACCGTGTAGGGCTCGGCGGCTTTCATCGTGACTTCCTGCTGTTCCCCCGCTCGATCTGGTGCGCTTGTGGTGCGGCCATGGTGCGCACACCATGGCCGCACCTTCCGATCCTCAGCGCAACAGAGATCGATCACCTGGGAGCACGGAAGCCGCCAGGTGATCCTTGCGAGTCGCTGTTGTTCACGGCCAGTTCCCGGCGTGACGTACTTCGCTGCTGTCCGTAGGGTTTTTGTAGGAGTGGCGGCATTGAACGTAAACAGTTTCGATTACTGCTAATCGACCCGTGACCTTATTGCGGACTTTTACGTGTTTTCTTGGATTTCATTGCTCTGAATCTGTCGCTCCGCTTCAATGACCGCTGTTAGGCCACTGGAAGTTCCGTCACTCTCGCCATTTCTGCCCCTAACCCTCCGAATGATGGCCTTCACGGAGCTTTTGATGGATGTAGCGATCAATTCAGAAGCTACTCCTGAGCCAACCGCAATGCTAATTGTGATGACCTCGGCCAAGCCAAATCCGTGACTATCCTCCTGATCTTCTACGATCTCCACAAGGAGATCCGAATTGTCAACGAGTGGAACACTTTGATCAGTCAGTGAGGCTCCTCCAGTATCAACCTCCAGATGCAGAAGGAATGTCTGCTTTTCTTCTTTGTTCATCAGATTCTCCCTGGCTGACTAGTTCGATCGCTTGTGCGACTAGAAGCAGTGGCGGAGTTCAAATTCACGCGCCGCCGACTTGATCCAATCAATTCCCCGCGCTTTAAGGGTGTGTTTCGCGTTGAATAGAAGGATGTCACCCATCTGCTGAAGAGACTGTTGCTCTATGGTGCCTGTTACCTTGGAAGCTCGCGGGATCACTAGTGCATCTCTAGTGCGTATTGGAAGGTCCACCCAGTCGATATCGTAGTCTGACAGGACTGCCCCGACGATCCTGTCGAGCGATAGGTAGAGAAATAGCCATTTAGTCGACATGTAGATAAGGTAGGAGTCGTCACTCTCGCCGAACTCCGGGTGGTCGAAGAGGAGATCGTAGGCAAAGTTATCGGCCTCAAGCTCCAACTCCCGACCAGGTTTCCTATTGTCATGCTTCAATACGTGGGCGTATTCGTGTGCAAGTAGGAACTTGGCTTGAACTTGCGCTGCGCGATGTGCTACGGAAAATACCTCGCCGTTGCGTGCTCGTGGTATAGGAAGAGAGCTGTAGTTGACACGAGGAAAGTATAGAGAAAACACATAAGGAAGCAAAAAATCTACAACATTCTTTCCCGTTTCCAAGGAGTTCGCCCTAGTTCGCGGGTCAAGTATTCTACTCGATACGGAGCAAAGAATCAGATTTACAATCCTCAAGTGTTCACGAGTAACTGCCGAAACTTCGATGCGGTGCCGTGCGGGATAGCTGTAGGCGTATATTTGACTCTTTAGTGTTGTTGAAATGGTGATCTTGTCAATGATGGCACTGGAAGCCACGCCGGAACTCTTGAGTGAGTTGCCGAGATCTCTCACCCAAACTGGAGCTGGTAGTTCCTGGCGTGTCGCTAGAATGAAATGAGCTTGTCTGGCGCATTGCTCGCTAAATTCTCCAAAGCGCTTTATCTCCTCGGTGCCAACGCCTTCGCCTAGGACAATGGATGAGCGCAGCAGGAAGTGCAGTGTTGTTAGCTCGTACCAGTCCACCTCTATGGGTGGGGTGGTGGGTGAATTGCTACTGAGAGGTGCATTAGTGGGATCTAAGTATCCATCAATATCCCACATCATGGCTTCGGAGCCCTTCGGGTTGGACAAGTCCCCCGGGTAGTCTCCTAGGAACCCATCCCTCATGCGGAATATCTCCTCAACAGCGGCGTCAAAATCACCGGTGAACAAGCGTACTGACGTCCTGGGTTGAGTATCGCTTAGTGAATATTTTCCCTTTCCTGTATTTTCTTTCAGCCATGCCCAATAGGGGTCCTCGATCAATTTATAAGCCCTTTTGTTATTGCAGCGAAACGGCCATCATCACCAGGGTACACATTCTGCAGGGTCGGTGGAGTGGTTTCCAGGCTCGCGCCAAAGTGGCTCCGTATAGCCGTGGAACCGGCCGCTCCAGCCACGGCATACATCTTTCCCTGGCGTGAGCGCGGCAACGGTGCTGGCCGGGCTGGAGCGGGGCGGAGGCAGGAGCGTAGGCCCCGCTGGGGGCCATGCCGCACGCGGGGATCGGATGGAGCTAGGAATTTTCTACCGGGCTTAGCGCAGGGCTTCGATGGCCTTCACGATCAGAGCGCGAGCGTCCGCGCCGTACACGGCCATGCTGCACAACCGCTCGAATGCCTTCGCGTACAGGGCGATTTCGGAAGGCTGGGTGACGTTCACCTCGGCGGACACCAGCTCGACGGAGACGTGCTTGTCGTCGTAGAGGTGAAAGGTCTCTTCGGGCCAGTGCGTCCGACGGATGGTCATCGGGATGACTCCGAGGGAGACGGCCGGTAGGGCTCCGGCGGTGAGGAGGTAGCCGAGTTGCGCTGCCATCGCGTCGGCGTCGGCCACCTGGGAGTGGAGGACGGCCTCCTCGATGACCACGACGAAACGGTGCCCCTGCTCATGGATGATGCGGGAGCGTTCGAGCCGCGCACGCGCTGCCTCTGCGCTGTCGTCGGTGTCCAGGTCGTGGATGTCGGCGGCGATACCGAGTACGGCCAGGGCGTAGCCCTCTGTCTGCAACGGCCCAGGGACGATGCTGGAGGAGTAGATCCGGAAGTTCTGGGTCTCGCGAGACGCCTGCATCCTGCTTTCCTGGATGTGGCGAAGTCCGGCGCGGACCTGGTCGCGCCACTGCCGGTACATCGACTCGGCGCTGATGGACTGCACGACGAGGTCCTGTGCTTGTCTGTCCGAACCGGTCGCGGTGCACCATCGTCGGATGTCGTTCGCGGACGGCCCGGTGAGAGCGTTCTCGATGCGCGAGGTTTTGGAGTAGTGCCAGCCGCACGCGGCAGCCAACTGCACGACCGTCAGGCCGGCTTCCTTGCGAAGGTCGCGCAGCCGGTGAGCGACGGCTTCACGTGCGGCCTGGGCAGATGAGGACGGCGAGGCGGGCATGGGTTGGCTGCCGGTGCTTTCTGGTTAGTGGATCTGGTACTGGTCGTGAGGGATCGCGCGCGACCATACGGCCTCGAAGGACTCAGTGCAGAGCTTCGCGGCGGCAGGGTCCTGCGAGATCTCGTGGTCGATCATGGCCCCGTCGCCGGAGAAGTAGCCCCACCGGATCACCTGGTCGTCAAAGAGCCAGAAGTCGTTGCCCGGCAGGGCGATGTCCGAGGCACCTCGGCGGGGCAGCCAGCGCACTTGTTCGCCGGCGTGCACGTTGACGCCGGTGGATGCGTGTTCGTAGCGGATGTAGTCGGTGACGGGTTCGGACACGATTCGCGCGCGCCGTACCCCGACGCCGCGCGCAACGGCGCGGGAGACCAGGTCCACCCAAGGCGCCCAGTCCGGTGACTCCGGGTCGATGTCGATACGGCCGGTCTCCAGCCATGCCCGGAAGTCATCGGCCTCTGCGGCCACGCCGTAGTGGTCTCGCATCTCAAGGTGCACAGCGGAGCGTGTGCAATTGTCCATGAGTTCAGCGATCGTCGGAACGATCGAGGACATCGCATGCCTCCCTGATCATGTGCACCATCCTGGCCGGGACGCGGATGACGGCCTCGTCCACCGGAATGCCGACGGCATGACCTGGCACTTCGAACGCGGCGCACTCTGCTTCGAGTTGGGAGTCGGGCTTCCATCCTTGGAAGACCAGTTCGCCCTTCTCTTGGTCAACCCACACGGTCGGTGAGTCCCCGGTCTTGGTGTCGGGGTCGATCCCGATGAACCGTAGCGACATGACCGTCTCCATCCATGAGATGTGCAGTTCTTTGCGACACGTTCCGATAGATGACGCGTCCGGTCAAGAGGTCAAAATCGCCGTGATTCAGGGTCAGTCAGCCAAAATGCAAACATCTGCACATTGCTGGTAACGGTGCGCATCGCGCTCCTAGCTTCAAGAGGCACGATGAGACCCGGTGACCACGCGAACGGCCCCGGGTGCGGCCGACGGGGCAGGGGTCGACATGGCGAACCGCACAACCGCAGCATCCGAGGGCACTGAGCGTCGGCAAGCCGATCGCCCTGACATTGCGGTCATGCGCGAGACCGCGCAGATTCTGTTGGACCCAGACGCCATGGCGCTGCCGCCGACGGCTGATGAACTAGAGACGCTGACACAGATGGTTCGAGGCCACTTGGAGCTGCTCATCCCCGAGGTCGAGCAGTCCGCCAGGCGGTTGAAGAAAGACAGCATCCCTCGGTACTGCGCGCTCGCCTGCGTAGGTGAGGCGAGGGGAAAACTTCGCGCCGAGCCGATTCGCAGATTCGGCGTAGAAGTCGGCCATGCTCGACGCCTGGCACGCACCTTGAACGCTTTGTGCGACCACTACGAGAACCTCGGCGCGCGCCGGTGACCGCAGCCACCGACGACACTTCGACGTGCTCCGCAGAGTGTGCGGTGGCTGCCCGGGACGGCTACCAGTACCTGCACCAGGACTGCCGCCAGACCAAGGACATCCCACTACCCCACGGGGCTGGCCTCGTTCTGGTGCCACGCTGCACCTGTCCCTGCCACACGCATACGGCGGGTACGTCATGACCCTGCGCTTCTGCCGCTACTGCGACGAACCGATCACCGGACCTGATGACGCAGTTCACCTCTGGCACGAAGAGAGCATGAGCGGACCAGGACGGGACGTGTGGGCACACCGCGAGCACGCCGGCCTCGTCGAGCCGGATACCGCGCTGGTGCGCATCCTGGCTCGCCTACTGATCGCGGGGTGGACGGGGCCCACGACCCGGGCTTCACGCTGCGGACCTACACCCACCTGATGCCGAGCAGCGAGAAGCGCACGCGGGAAGCGGTGAACGGCGCGTTCGAGGTCGGCCCGAAGACCGATGACGGCCCCACGACGGCCCAGGGGACCTGAGTAAGGGGGAAACGCACAGGCCAGGCCGCAAGTCAGGTCAGTAGCGCTGGTTGAGATACCCCAGGAACTCGTCGTGCAGGATGCCGTTCGACGCCGCCGCGTTGCCGCTGTGCGGGCCCGGGCGGCCGTCGAGGCCCGTGAAGGTGCCGCCGGCCTCGGTGACGATGATCGCGTTCGCCGCCATGTCCCACAGGGAGAGTTCCGGTTCGGCGCAGATGTCGACCGAGCCCTCGGCGACCATCATGTAGGGCCAGAAGTCGCCGTACGCGCGCGTGCGCCACACCTCGCGGGTCAGGTCGAGGAAGCCGCCGAGCCGGCCCTGGTCCTCCCAGCCGGTGAGCGAGGAGTACGCGAAGGACGCGTCCGCCAGCTTCGAGACCCGGGAGACGCGCAGCCGGGACGCGGAGGACAGGCTGCGCCCCGTGTAGGCGCCGTGGCCCTTCGCCGCCCACCAGCGGCGGCCCAGCGCGGGCGCCGAGACCAGGCCGACGACGGGCTGGTAGCCGCCCTCCGCCGCCTCCGTCAGGGAGATCAGCGTGGCCCACACCGGGACCCCGCGCACATAGTTCTTGGTGCCGTCGATCGGGTCGATCACCCAGCGGCGGGGGCCGGTGCCCTCGACGCCGTACTCCTCGCCGATGACCGCGTCCCGGGGGCGGGCGCGCTGGAGATGACCGCGGATCAGTTCCTCGGCGGCCTTGTCCGCCTCGCTGACCGGAGTCATGTCCGGCTTGGTCTCGACCTTGAGATCGAGCGCCTTGAACCGCGCGGTCGTCGCGGCGTCGGCGGCGTCCGCGAGGACGTGGGCGAGGCGCAGGTCATCGTGATAGTCGGCCATGCGTGAACCGTATCTTCAGGGGTCCGCGCGGGGCTACCGGGTCCGATGGGCGAAACGTGAGGTGAGGGGCGTCCGGCGGGATGCCCCGGCCGGCGGCGACCCGCCGGGCACGGCCCGGCTCCCGCGCGCGATGGCCGAAGTGCGCCCCCCGCCGCAGCCGCGAACCCTTGACAGTGCACCCGCGCACGTCAAATCTGGTCGCGGAGCCGCTCGCCCCCGGGAGGCGAATGATGCCTGCAGCGCGGGAATCCCTGTTGGACGCCGCCTATACGGCGCTGGCACGCAGGTCGTGGTCCACCGTGCGGATGGTGGACGTGGCCGCCGCCGCCGGAGTGTCCCGCCAGACGCTGTACAACGAGTTCGGCAGCAAGGAGGGGCTCGCGCGGGCGCTGGTCAGAAGGGAGGCCGACGGTTATCTCGTCGGCGTCGACCGGGCCCTCGGCGCCCATGCCGACGCCCGTGAGCGGCTGACCGCGACCGCCGAGTGGACCACGTCGGCGGCCCGCGAGAACGCGCTGGTGCGGGCGATGCTCACCGGCTGCTGGAGCGAGCGGCTGCCCTCACCGACTCTGTCCGCCGTGCCGTCCTCCTCCGCCGTGCCCGCGCAGCGCCGGGCCGACGGGCCGCTGCCCTCGCCCGGTGACTTCGTGGCCGTCGTCCGCGACCGTGCCGTGGCCGCGCTCGCCGGACCCGGCGCGGCCCGGCCGGACACCGCCGACCTGGCCCGCTCCTGCGAACTCGTCGTCCGCCTCGCCCTGTCCTGTGTGGCCGCGCCGCCGGGGGAGGGCGGTGTCGGCGAACTGGTGCGCAGCGCGCTGGGCGCCACCTGACCTCAGCGCGCGGAACGGCGGCCCGCGGAACGGCGGCCCGCCGAACGGCAGTACGCGGAAATGTCAGTACGCGGAAATGTCAGTACGCGGAAACGTCAGTGCGCGGAACCGGACAGTTGGAGCCCGATCACGCCGACGATGACGAAGCTGATCGACACCAGCTTCAGCGTCGACACCAGGTCGCCGAGGAAGACCATGCCGTAGATCGCGGTACCGGCCGCCCCGATGCCGGTCCACACCGCGTAGGCGGGGCCCACGTCGAGCTTGCGCAGGGAGAGGGTGAGGAGCCCGAAGCTGCCCAGGGCGAAGACGCAGAAGGCGATCGTGGGCCACAGCCGCGTGAAGCCGTGGGACAGCTTCAGGCACACGGCGAACCCGGTCTCCAGAATTCCGGCCACGACAACCAGCAGCCACGCCATTGTGCTGTCCTCCCGTTTGTCCGGCTCGGTGCGATTATGCACTTACCGAACTCGAGTCCCCACAAACACGCGATGGTCGGCCGGTGATCAGTCGCCTTCCGTCCGCTCCCGGGTGGCCAGCAGCCGCCGTAGCGAATAGAGCCGCTGCGGATCGGCGTGGCCGTCCGCGACCCACTGGTCCAGGGCGCAGTCCGGCTCGTCGTGGCTGCACGCGCGGGGGCAGTCGACCGTGCCGGGCTCCAGGTCGGGGAAGGCCTTGATGACCCGGGACGGGTCCACGTGGTGCAGGCCGAAGGAACGGACGCCCGGGGTGTCGACCACCCAGCCCGAGTCGTCGGGCAGCGGGATCGCGCGCGCCGAGGTCGTGGTGTGCCGGCCGCGCCCGGTGACGGCGTTGACGATCCCGGTGCTGCGCCGCCGGTCCGACGACACCAGCGCGTTCACCAGGGTCGTCTTGCCGACCCCGGAGTGCCCCACGAACGCGGTGATCTTGCCGTCGAGCTGCTTGCGGACCCGCTCCACGGCGGTGCCGCTCTCCAGCTCCTCCCGGCTCGTGACCACGTACGGCACGCCCAACGCGCCGTACAGCTCCAGGAGTTGGTCCGGGGACGCCAGGTCCGACTTGGTCAGCACGAGCAGCGGTTCGAGGCCGCCGTCGTAGGCGGCGACCAGGCAGCGGTCGACGAGGCGGGGGCGCGGCTCGGGGTCGGCGAGGGCGGTGACGATGGCGAGCTGGTCGGCGTTGGCGACGACCACGCGCTCGTAGGGGTCGTCGTCGTCGGCCGTGCGGCGCAGCACCGAGGTGCGCGGCTCGATGCGGACGATCCGCGCGAGGGTGTCCTTGTCGCCGGACAGGTCGCCGATGATGGCCACCCGGTCGCCGACCACCGCGGCCTTGCGGCCCAGTTCGCGGGCCTTGATCGCCATCACCACCCGGTCCTCGACCAGGCAGGTCAGCCGGCCCCGGTCGACGGTGAGGACCATGCCCTCGACCGCTTCCTCGTGCTTGGGCCGGATGTTGGTGCGCGGCCGGTTGCCCTTGCGGTTCGGGCGCTGGCGGATGTCGTCCTCGTCGGTGTGCTTGCCGTAGCGGCGCATGGCGAGAGTCCCCTACGCCCCGTCGCTCCCGAGCATCCCGGCCCACAGATCGGGGAAGTCCGGAAGCGTCTTCGCGGTCGTCGCCACGTCCTCGATCCGCACGCCCTCGACCGCGAGGCCGATGATCGCCCCGGCCGTCGCCATCCGGTGGTCCTCGTAGGTGTGGAAGACCCCGCCGTGCAGCGGGCGCGGGCGGATGTGCAGACCGTCGGCGGTCTCGGTGACATCGCCGCCCAGCTCGTTGATCTCCTTGGTGAGCGCGGCCAGCCGGTCCGTCTCGTGCAGCCGCAGGTGCGAGACGCCCCGCAGCGTGGACGGCGAGTCCGCGAGGGCGGCGACGGCCGCGATGCCCGGGGTCAGCTCGCCGACCTCGCCGAGGTCCACGTCGATGCCGTGGATCGCACCCGAACCGGTGAACTCCAGCCCGTAGTCGGTGAGTTCGCAGGAACCACCCATCTCGGTGAAGATCTGCCGCAGCCGGTCACCGGGCTGGGTGGTACGGGAGGGCCAGTCCGGTACGACGACCTTGCCGCCGGTCACCAGCGCCGCCGCGAGGAACGGCTGCGCGTTCGACAGATCCGGCTCGATGGTCAGGTCCCGGCCCAGCAGCGCGCCCGGTGTCACCCGCCAGACGTTCGGTTCACCGCCCGACTCCGGGGTGTCCACCTGGGCGCCGACCGCGCGCAGCATGTCGACGGTCATCCGGATGTGGGGCAGGGACGGCAGGGAGGAGCCGGTGTGGCGGACCTCGACGCCCATGTTGAAGCGCGGGCCCGAGAGCAGGAGCGCCGACACGAACTGCGACGAGGACGACGCGTCGATCGACACCGGGCCGCCGTCCAGCGCACCGCCCCCGTGGACCGTCAGCGGCAGCGCGCCCCGGCCCTCGTCGTCGATGCGGGCCCCGAGCACGCGCAGGGCGTCGATCACACCGTGCAGCGGGCGCTCGTACGACCTGGGGTCGCCGTCGAAGCGGACGGGGCCGTCGGCCAGCGCGGCGACCGGGGGGAGGAAACGCATCACGGTGCCCGCGTTGCCGACGTCCACCGCGGCCGGGCCGCGCAGGCCCGAGGGGATGACCCGCCAGAACTCGCCGGAGCCCTTCTCCGTGCCCACGCCCTCTTCGATGCCCACGCCCATCGCGCGCAGGGCGCCCGCCATGAGGAGGGTGTCCCGGGAGCGGAGCGGGCGGCGGAGCCAGCCCGGTTCGCTGGCGAGGGCGGCGAGGACGAGGGCGCGGTTGGTGACCGACTTGGACCCGGGGACGTGGACCGTCGCGTCGACGGCTCCGCGGGCGTGCGGGGCGGGCCAGAGGGCGGTTTCGTTCGGGGCCATGGGCCCCACTGTATAAGGAGGTCGTCGTGCGGGTGCCGCGCCGTCGGGGCCGGTCGCGCCCCTGGTGACTCGCCCCTTCGGGGACCGTCACAGTTCCAGCAGCCACCGTCCGCCGCCGATCAGCGAGCACAGCGACACCAGGTGGAACAGGAACAGCCACAGGCCCGCCGGTACGTGCGTCAGCCGCGCCAACTGGTCCGCGTCGGAGTCCCCGGCCCCGCCCCTCGACCGCTTCGCCTGGAGCTCGAAGGCGGGCCGCACTCCGCCCAGCAGCAGGAACCACACCACCGCGTACGCGAACGCCGCCTGCACCTGCGGGCCCGTCAGCCAGGACACCAGGAGGAAGGCCGCGCCGCTGAGGATCACCGTCAGGGCGCCGTAGGCGTTGCGGATCATCACCAGCATGGCGATCAGCAGCAGGGTCGACAGCCACAGCAGGAGCGTGATGTGACCGGCGGCCAGGAGAGCGGCGCCGCCCAGGCCCAGGAGCGGGGGAGCGGTGTAGCCGGCCGCGGCCGTGAGGATCATGCCGAGGCCGTGCGGCTTGCCCCGGCTGACGGTGAGGCCGCTGGTGTCGGAGTGCAGGCGGATGCCGGTGAGCTGGCGGCCGGTCAGCAGCGCCACCAGACCGTGGCCGCCCTCGTGGGCGATGGTGATGGCGTTGCGGGAGACGCGCCACAGCCCGTGCGGGACGACCACGGCGAGCGCGGCGACCAGGGTGGCGATCACCACCCACAGGTCCGGGTCCGGCTGGCTGCCGAAGACCTCGTCCCAGAGGGCTGGTATCGAGGCGATTGCGGTGCTTTCCATGGGCGGCGAAGGCTCCCGAGGTGGTCGTCGAGTCTGGCAGTGTTGCACGTATGTGCGGACGGTATGCAGCTAGTCGTGGGCCCGAGGATCTCGCAGGAGTCTTTGAGATCGAGAAGTGGGAGCCCGAGGAGGTTCTCGCCCCCGACTACAACGTGGCCCCGACCAAGGAGGTCTATGCAGTCCTGGACCGTCCACTTAAGGACGCGGACAGTCCGAGGCCGGTTCGCCAGCTGCGCAAGCTGAAGTGGGGGCTCGTGCCGAGCTGGTCGAAGACCCCCGAGGGCGGTGCGCGGATGATCAACGCCCGCGCGGAGACCGTGCACGAGAAGCCCTCGTTCCGCCGCGCCTTCGCGGCCCGCCGCTGCGTCATCCCCGCCGACGGCTACTACGAGTGGGTCACCGCCAGGGACGAACGCGAGCTGGAGGTCGAGGGGAAGAAGAAGCGGCAGCGCAAGCAGCCGTACTTCGTGCTCCCGGCCGACGGGTCGGTGTTCGCGATGGCCGGGCTGTACGAGTTCTGGCGGGACCGGACGCTGCCCGACGACCATCCGCTGTCCTGGTGGGTCACCTGCTCGGTGATCACCACCGAGGCGGAGACGACCCCGCTCGCGGTCGCCCCGGCGGACGGGCCGTACGCGCTCGCCGACATCCACCCCCGGATGCCCCTCATGCTGACCCCGGACCGCTGGGACGCCTGGCTAGACCCGGCCCGTACCGACCCGGACGAGCTGCGCGAGCTGCTCGCCCCGCCGCCCACCGGGCTGATGCGCGCCTATCCGGTGTCCACGGCCGTCAGCAACGTCCGCAACAACGGACCGGAGCTGCTGAAGGAACTGGAGGGGCCCGAGGAGGGCACACTCTTCTGATGTGAGCGAGATCATCGTCGATACGGACGCGGGCGCGGCCCGCGTCACCTGGCACCCGGCCCGCAAGGCGCGGCTCGTCCTCGCCGTCGGTCATGGCGCGGGCGGTGGCATCGAGGCCCGGGACCTCCAGGCCCTGGCCGCCGTCCTCCCCGCGCACGGGGTGACCGTCGCGCTGGTCGAGCAGCCCTGGCGGGTGGCCGGCAAGAAGGTGGCGCCCGCGCCGAAGACGCTCGACGTGGGCTGGCGGGGGATCTGGCCGACCGTCGCGAAGCCCGGGCTGCCGGTGATCTCCGCCGGCCGCAGCGCGGGCGCCCGCGTGGCCTGCCGTACGGCGACGGAACTGGGCGCCGCCGCCGTCCTCGCCCTGAGCTTCCCGCTGCACCCGCCCGGCAAGCCGGAGAAGTCACGGGCCGCCGAACTGCTCGGCGCCGGGGTGCCCACGCTCGTCGTGCAGGGCGGCAACGACCCCTTCGGGAAACCGGCGGAGTTCCCCGAGGGCGACTTCGAGCTGGTCGAGGTGCCCTGCGGCGACCATGGTTTCGCGGTGCCGAAGCGGGCGGAGATCGCTCAGGAGGAGGCCCTGGAGATCATCTCCGGGCGCGTGCTGGAGTGGACTCGAACACTCGGGTGAAGGGTGGGAATGCCGGGACCCTTACCGCTGTTGTGGAGGGCACAGAGAGTCGTAGAAAGGAAGTCCTCCGCATGGGTTCGACCTTCTGCCCGTCCCGTGGCAGCCGCCCCGACCTCGACTGGTCGGTGCTGCACGCGGCCAAGGCCACCCCTATTGGGGCGGCGGGCGGACCGGATCGTCGTCTATCCTCCGATTCTGGTGGCATCGGCTTCGTTGCCGCCCGGAATCTTGAGGAGGTGGGTCCGGTTCCCGGTACCGACGCAGGGACCGAACACGGCCAGGCGGAGCAGCCCGAGGGCCAGGGCACGAGCACGGAGTCGACGGCGGAGCGCAGCGCGCGCTTCGAGCGGGACGCGCTCGAATTCCTCGACCAGATGTACTCGGCCGCGCTGCGCATGACCCGCAACCCGGCCGACGCCGAGGACCTGGTGCAGGAGACCTACGCCAAGGCGTACGCGTCCTTCCACCAGTTCCGCGAGGGCACCAACCTCAAGGCGTGGCTGTACCGCATCCTCACCAACACGTTCATCAACTCGTACCGCAAGAAGCAGCGCGAACCCCAGCGCTCCGCGGCCGAGGAGATCGAGGACTGGCAGCTCGCGCGCGCCGAGTCGCACATGTCGACGGGTCTGCGCTCGGCCGAGTCGCAGGCGCTCGACCACCTGCCCGACTCGGATGTGAAGGAAGCCCTCCAGGCCATTCCGGAGGAATTCCGCATCGCCGTGTATCTCGCCGACGTAGAGGGCTTTGCGTACAAGGAGATCGCGGACATCATGGGGACACCCATCGGTACGGTGATGTCCCGGCTGCACCGGGGCCGCCGTCAACTGCGCGGCATGCTGGAGGACTACGCGCGTGACCGCGGACTGGTCCCGGCCGGCGCCGGAGAGTCGAACGAAGCGAAAGGCTCGGGCTCATGAGCTGCGGAGAGCCGCACGAGACGGACTGCAGTGAAGTCCTCGACCATCTCTACGAGTTCCTCGACAGAGAGATGCCGGACGCGGACTGCACCAAGTTCGAGGTGCACTTCGAGGAGTGCTCGCCGTGCCTGGAGAAGTACGGCCTGGAGCAGGCCGTGAAGAAGCTCGTGAAGCGGTGCTGCGGACAGGACGACGTGCCGTCGGACCTGCGCTCCAAGGTGATGGGACGCCTGGAGATGATCCGGTCGGGGCAGGTCGTGCCCGAGCATGACGTGACCGCCTCCCCGCAGGAGTCCTGAACGGACTGTCGTCACTCGAATGTGCTAATCCCCGGGCGATGAGCCCGCTGCCGCCCCCTGACCGCCCTAGGCTCCTCGGCCTGGACAGGCATGGTCGGGGGGAAGGGCGTCAGCCATGGAGGCGACACCGGCACGGGCACGGGCGTACGTCCTCTGTGCCGTCGCGGGCGCCCTGTTCTGCCTGCTGCCGCTGCCGGCCGTCCACGCACCCTGGTGGGCGGTCGCCCTGCTCGCGGCCCTGTACGCGGGCTGCGAGCAGATCGCCCGGCGCCGGTTCGCGGGCACCTTCTACCCCGTGCTGCTGGCCGCGGCCTTCCTCCTGCCCCCGCCCGCCGCCGCGCTCGTACCGCTGCCGGGCGCGCTGTTCTCCCACGTCACCCAGGGCTCGCCCTGGCTCCGGCGCGGCTGGCGGGCCGCACAGCTCGCCCTCGCCGTGTGGGCCGCGGGCCGCGTCCACTGGGCGCTGGGCGGCCGGGACGCGGTCGTCGCCTCCGACTTCCCCTACGCCCTGCTGCCCGCCCTGGCCGCCGTCCTCGTCTTCTGCCTGGTCCTGACCGTCCTCGACGGCGGCATTCTCGCGGTGGCCGAGCGGCTGCCGCTGCGCCGCGCCTGGCGGGGCCTGTTCCTGCGGTCCCTGGCACCCATCGGCGTCCACGGGCTCGCCGGACTGATGATGGCCGTCCTGTGGCGCAGCCCCTACGGCCCGGTCGCCGCGCTGCTCGTGCTGCTGCCGATGGGCGTGTCCTGGTGGGTGTTCGCCCAGTACCACCGCGAACACGCGGCCCACCAGGCCACCATCCGCGCCCTCGTCCAGGCCGTCGACATCAAGGACGGCTACACCCGCGGCCACAGCGAGCGGGTCGGCCAGGCGTCGATGATGATCGCGCGGGAGCTGGGCATGGACGACGCGCGGGTCGAGGTCCTGCGCTTCGCCGGGATCCTGCACGACGTCGGCAAACTCGGCGTGCCCACCCGGCTGCTCCGCAAGGACGGCCCGCTCACCCCCGAGGAACGCCGGGTCATCGAACTGCATCCCGAGTACGGCCACGAGATCGTGCGCGGGATCGCCTTCCTCGGCGAGGCCAGAGCGGCCGTCCTGCACCACCACGAACGGCTTGACGGCAGCGGATACCCCTACGGCCTGCTGGGCGGTCAGATCCCGGAGTCCGCACGGGTGGTGGCCGTCGCCGACGCCTTCGACGCGATGACGTCGACCCGCTCCTACCGGCGGGCCCGCCCGGTGCCGGCCGCGCTCGCGGAGCTGGAGCGGTGCGCGGGGGCGCAGTTCGATCCGCGGATGGTGGACGCGCTGGTGCTGGCCCTCGGCAAGTACGGCTGGCGGCCCGCCGTGACCGCGGACGAGCCCGCCGACCTCGTGCCACCGCCCGCGCCCGTCGTGAGCCGGCCCGGAGCACGCCGATGACAGCGCGCCGCGACCCCCTGCCCCGCACCCTCATCCACACCTGCGCCGCACTCCTCGCCACCACCTCCCTCGCCCACACCCTCTGGACCGGCGTCGAGGCGCGCGGAGTCGCCCTCGCCTTCGGACTCCTCGTCGCCGTGGGCGAGTCGATCCGCTGGACCGGCCCGACCGGGCTGCGCGAAACCGCCCCGCTCGGCGCCGCCGGCGCCCTCTCCTACGCCCTCCTCGGCGCCGACGCAGGCCGGGCCACCCACCACGGCGTCCTCCAGGTCGTCACCGTGGTCGTCGCCGCCTCCCTCGTCGGCTGCGTGCCGCACATCGCGCGCGGCCACACCGGCACCCGCGACCAGCTGGCGCGCCGCACCCTCACGGTCGGCTTCGCCGCCGTCTGCTTCCAACCCCTGTACAACCAGGGCGTGTTCAAGCACTGGGGCGGACCCGCCTACGCCCTCCTGCTGCTCGCGCTGCTCTCCCTCACCGCCCTGTGCGACGCCGTGCTCGCCGCCGCGCTCGCCCACTCCCGCACCCGCTGGCCCTTCGGCCCGCTGCTCCGCGACGAGCTGCGCGGGATGCCCGGCATCGGGTCCGCGGTCTGCGCGACCGGCGCGGTGATGGCGCTCGCGGTCGCCGTGGTGGGGCTGTGGGCGCTGCCCGTCTTCTCCGTGCCGCTGCTGCTGACCCAGCTGTCCTTCCGGCGCTACGCGGCCGTACGGACCACCTACCGGCAGACCATCGCCTCCCTCGCCCGCTCCACCGAGATCGCCGGATACACCCCGGCCGGGCACGCCCACCGCGTCGCCGCGCTCTGCCGGGCGGTCGGGCGGGACATGGGGCTGTCCGCACCCGACCTCACCGTCCTGGAGTACGCCGCCCTGATGCACGACATCGGCCAGCTCAGCCTCGTCGACCCGGTACCGGCCGGCGCCACCGCCGTACTCCCCGTGGCCGAACAGCGGCGGATAGCCCTGCTCGGCGGGGCCGTCGTACGGCAGACCGGGGTGAGTCCCCAGGTCGCGGCCGTCGTGGAGCGGCAGGCCGATCCGTGCCGGGAGCAGCCGGTGTCCGCGCGGATCGTCCGGGCGGTGAACGCGTACGAGGAGAAAACCCGGGCAGGCGGCCCCGGCGGGCCCCTCCGGGCGCTGGAGGAGCTGCGCCTGGGGACCGCCGGGGACTACGCTCCCGAAGTCGTGGAAGCGCTGGCCCGGGTACTGACCCGGGACTGTCTGACCTTGCCCTCGGCTGGGTAACCCATGGGTAATGAGCGCCCTCCCAGCCGTACGTGGTTGGATGCGAAGAAGAGGGTGTCCGGGGGCAGAGCCAGCCCACTGAACGGAACTGGCAGGCGGGAATCGTGAGGATCTTCGGCAAGGGACGGCACCGGCCCTCCGCCTCCTGGCGGCAGGCCACCGACCGCGCGTTCACGCTGATCGGCGACGGTCGCTACGAGGACGCGGGCGCGTTGCTGACACGTGCCGCCGATCTGGAACCCTGGCTGTCCGAGTCCTGGTTCAATCTCGCCCTGCTGCACAAGTTCCGGCACGACTGGGAGCAGGCCAGGGCGGCCGGGCTCCGCGCGGTCGCGCTGCTGGAGCGGGAGGCCGGCGCCCCCGACTGGTGGAACGTGGGCATCGCGGCCACCGCCCTCCAGGACTGGCCGCTGGCCCGGCGGGCCTGGCAGGCGTACGGGCTGCGGGTCCCGGGCGGGGTCGCCGCGGCGGGCGAACCGGCCGGGATGGACCTCGGCAGCGCGGCCGTGCGGCTGTCGCCCGAGGGCGAGGCCGAGGTGGTGTGGGGGCGGCGGCTGGATCCGGCGCGGATCGAGGTGCTGTCCATTCCGCTTCCCTCGTCCGGGCGACGTTGGGGCGAGGTCGTGCTGCACGACGGGGTGCCGCACGGTGAGCGGACGACCGCGGCCGGGCACTCCTACCCCGTGTTCGACGAGATCGAGCTGTGGGCGCCGTCGCCCGTGCCGACGTGGGTGGTGCTGCTGGAGGCCGCCGCCGAGGCGGACCGGGACGCGTTGGAGCAGTTGGCGGCCGACGCGGGGTTCGCGGCGGAGGACTGGTCGTCGTCGGTGCGGTTGCTGTGCCGGATGTGTTCGGAGTCGCGGATGCCGTCCGACGAGGGCGACGGGGAGCACCTCGATCCGCACGACCACAGCGAGCCGGGGCACCCTGGGCCGCTGGGGCACCGGACGGACGGGCAGTTGTGGGTGCCGGAGCGCGAGTGCGGCCTGGCCGCGCCGGCTTCGCTGGTACGGGGGCTGCTGGACGGGTGGGTCGCGGACAGCCCGGACTCCCGGGACTGGCGCGATCTGGAAGAGGTCTGCTGAGGCCGGGGCTTCGGCCGCGGTCCCGCACCCCTGAGGGGGCGCTGCACGTACCCTGTATCAGCAACTCACCCCCTTGGCTTTGAGGAAGGCTTCCGTCGGCATGGCTCAGCAGGACACCGATCAGCAGCACGCGGGCGTGCTCCCCGTGGACGACGAGGGCTTCGTCATCGACACCGAAGAGGCGGAGGAGCGCGAGAACGCCTGGCGGGAGCGCGGGACCTCGCGGGCGATCACGGTCGTCGGGAATCCGGTGCTGCACAAGGAGTGCGCGGACGTCACCGAGTTCGGCGACGAGCTGGAGACGCTGGTCGCGGACATGTTCGCCTCGCAGCGCACCGCCGAGGGCGTCGGCCTCGCCGCCAACCAGATCGGAGTCGGTCTGAAGGTCTTCGTCTACGACTGCCAGGACGACGAGGGCAAGCGGCACGTCGGTGTCGTGTGCAACCCGAAGCCGGTCGATCTGCCCGCCGACAAGCGGCACCTGGACGAGAGCAACGAGGGGTGCCTGTCGGTGCCGACCGCGTACGCGCCGCTCGCGCGGCCCGACTACGCCGAGGTGACCGGGCAGGACGAGCGGGGCAACCCGATCAAGGTCCGCGGCACCGGCTACTTCGCCCGCTGCCTCCAGCACGAGACCGATCACCTCTACGGCTACCTCTACATCGACCGGCTCTCCAAGCGTGACCGCAAGGACGCGCTGCGGCAGATGGCCGAGAACGAGCCCCGCTACCCCGTGGTCGCCAACGACTGAGTCCCAGGGACGATCACAACCCCCTTCCGTACGGCGTCTGTTCAGGTGCACCTCCCTGACCAGGCGCCGTTCGCATGTCCGTCGCACATTCGATCGTTTCCGCTCTCGTAGTGATCCAAAATCAGTCAGACAAGGGGGGATTCTCGGCACTTGGGGGTAGTGAAGGGAGCAAATCCGTTCCCAGAACGGTCAGTTGTGGTGCTGAATGGGAAGTGCGGGGATACGCAACGGCGCACGCCCGGCACGGCGGGAGGGGCGTGCGCAACTGGCGGCTGAGAGGGGTTTGTTCGTGCCTGCTTTCTCGCACAGCACCACAACGGCATCGACGTCGGCGACGACGGCGATCGCGGTTCCACCATCGCTCTCTCTCCCGGTGATCGAGGCGGCGTTTCCCCGGCGACTGCATCCGTATTGGCCGAGGCTCCAGGAGAAGACCCGTGTCTGGCTGCTGGAAAAGCGTCTCATGCCGGCGGACAAGGTACGCGAATATGCCGACGGTCTTTGCTACACGGACTTGATGGCCGGGTACTACTTGGGCGCACCGGACGAGGTGCTCCAGGCGATAGCGGACTACAGCGCGTGGTTCTTCGTCTGGGACGACCGCCACGACCGGGACATCGTGTACGACCGGCCCGACGCCTGGCGCCGGCTCAGGTTCCGCCTGCACGCCGCGCTGGACGCACCACGTCACCACCTGCTTCACCCGGATCCCCTGGTCGCGGGGTTCGCCGACAGCGTGACGCGGATCTACTCGTTCCTCCCGGCCAGTTGGAACGCCCGGTTCGCCCGGCACTTCCACGCGGTGATCGAGGCCTACGACCGGGAATTCCGCAATCGCACCGAGGGGATCATTCCCACGGTCGAGGAATATCTCGCACTGCGCCGGCTCACCTTCGCCCACTGGATCTGGACCGATCTCCTGGAGGCGAGCGCGGGCTGCGAACTCCCGGACCGTGTACGGAAACACCCGGGATTCCGGCGGGCGGCCCTGCTCAGTCAGGAATTCGCCGCCTGGTACAACGACCTCTGCTCACTGCCCAAGGAAATCGCGGGCGACGAGGTCCACAATCTGGGAATCAGTCTCATCAAACACGAGGGGCTGACTCTTGAGGAAGCGGTCGCCGAACTCCGGTGCCGGATAGAGGAATGCATAACCGGATTCCTCGTCGCGGAGCAGGAGACCTTACGGTTCGCCGACCGGCTCGACGACGGCACCGTACACGGAATGGAATTGAACGCGGCCGTACGGTCCTGTCTCGGCAATATGCGCAACTGGTTCAGCTCCGTCTACTGGTTCCACCACGAGTCCGGCCGTTACATGGTCGACAGCTGGGACGACCGGTCCACACCCCCGTACGTCGACAACGAAGCGGCAGGTGAGAAATGACCGTCGAGTCTGTGAAGCCCGCTCCCCCCGAGGTGCCGGAGACCCCCGAGCCGCCCGTCGCGGGCGGCGGTGTCCCGCTTCTCGGCCACGGCTGGAAGCTGGTCCGCGACCCGCTGGCCTTCATGGCCGGGCTCCGCGACCACGGTGACGTGGTCCGGCTGCGCCTCGGCCCCAAGACGGTGTACGCCGTCACCGCGCCGGCCCTCACCGGGGCGGTGGCGCTGAGCCCCGACTACATCATCGCGGGCCCGCTGTGGGAGTCCCTGGAGGGACTGCTCGGCAAGGAAGGGGTGGCCACCGCCAACGGGCCCACCCACCGGCGCCAACGGCGCATCATCCAGCCCGCGTTCCGGCTCGACGCGATCCCCGGCTACGGGGCGATCATGGAGGAGGAGGCGCACGCGCTCACCGAACGCTGGCGACACGGCGGGACGGTCGACTGCACCTCCGAGGCCTTCAGGGTCGCGGTGCGGATCGCGGCCCGCTGTCTGCTGCGCGGCGACTTCATGGACGAGCGCGCCGAGCGGCTGTGCCTCGCGCTCGCCACCGTGTTCCGGGGCATGTACCGGCGGATGGTCGTCCCGGCCGGACCGCTCTACCGGCTGCCTCTTCCGGCCAACCGCGAATTCGACCGGGCACTGGCCGATTTGCATCTCCTCGTCGACGAGATCGTCGCCGAACGCCGGGCATCTGGTCAAAAGCCGGACGATTTGCTGACGGCGCTGCTGGAGGCGACCGACGAGAATGGCGACCCGATCGGGGAACAGGAGATCCACGACCAGGTGGTCGCGATCCTCACCCCCGGAAGTGAAACCGTCGCGTCCACGATCATGTCGCTGCTCCAGGTCCTCACCGAACACCCGGAACACGCCGACAAGGTATGTGCGGAAGTTGAATCCGTGACGGGCGGACGCCCGGTGGCATTCGACGACGTCCGCGCGCTCACCCACACCAACAATGTCCTCGTCGAGACCCTGCGGCTGTGGCCCGCCGTTTGGATATTGACGCGGCGGGCGGTCACCGACACCGAACTGGGCGGCTATCGGATTCCGGCCGGGGCCGACATCATCTACAGCCCCTACGCGATCCAGCGCGACCCCCGCTCGTATGCGCGCAACGAGGAGTTCGACCCCGACCGCTGGCTTCCGGAACGGTCCAAGGACGTACCGAAGTTCGCCATGAGCCCGTTCAGCGTGGGCAACCGGAAGTGTCCCAGCGACCACTTCTCGATGGCCCTGCTGAGCCTGATCACGGCGGCGGTGGCGACGAGGTACCGCTTCGAGCGGGTGTCCGGTTCCTACGACACCACCCGCGTCGGCATCACCCTCCACCCGCACCGGCTGATGGTCAGGCCGATCCCCAGGTGAGGCGGCAGGCGTGCGTTCAGGCGGCTTCCGGGCCCCTGAACGTGCGCCGGTAGGCGTGCGGCGTGGTGCCCAGCGCGCGGACGAACTGATGGCGCAGCGCCGGCGCGGTGCCGAAGCCGGCGCGCCAGGCGATGGTGTCCATCGTCTCGTCCGTCCCCTCCAGCAACTGCTGTGCCAGCAGCACCCGTTGACGCAGGATCCAGCGGTACGGCGTGGTCCCGGTCTCCTGCTGGAAACGGCGCGCGAAGGTCCGCGGCGACATGTGGGCCCGCGCGGCGAGCTGTTCGACGGTGACCTCCTGGTCGAGGTGCTCGGCCATCCACACCAGCACCTCGCCCACCGTGTCGCACTGCGAGCGCGGCAACGGCCGCTCGATGTACTGCGCCTGGCCCCCGTCGCGGTGCGGCGGTACGACCATCCGCCGGGCGATGGCGTTGGCGACCTCCGGGCCCTGCTCCTTGCGCACGATGTGCAGACACGCGTCGATACCGGCGGCCGTACCGGCGGAGGTGATCACCGGGTCCGCGTCGACGTACAGCACGTCCGGCTCCACGACGACCTTCGGGTACCGCTTTGCCAGCAGCTCCGCGTGGTGCCAGTGCACCGCGCACCGCCGCCCGTCCAGCAGCCCGGCCGCCGCCAGCACGAACACCCCGGAGCAGACGCTGAGCACCCGGGCACCCCGGTCCACGGCCCGCCGCAGCGCGTCGAGCAGTTCCGGCGGGTACTCCCGCGCCGCGTAGGCCGCGCCGGCCGGTACGGCGATCAGGTCCGCGCTCTCCAGCCGCTCCAGCCCGTGCCCGACGGCCAGCGAGAAGCCCGCGTGGGTGGCGAGCGTCGGCCCCTCGGCCGAGGCGACCGCGAAGTCGTAGACCGGCAGGCCCTCGTCGCTGCGGTCGAGGCCGAACACCTCGCAGACGACGCCGAGTTCGAAGGGATGCACGCCGTCGAGCAGGACCACGGCCACGTTTCTCAGCATGCCGCCAGTGTGCGCCGGATCTGGCAGTAAATCGAGGGTGTACGGCAGTACTGCCACTCACGGTAAGGAGTGTAAAGCGGGACAGTAGTGTCCATGAACACAGTCGCGGACAACCTCATCGCCCTTCTGACCGTCTTCGGCATCTTCGTCGTCGTGGCGTTCCCGTCGCTGCTCGGCATCGCGCACGAGCGGCGCATCGACCGTCAGATCCGGACCGCCCACCGGATCATGGCTTCGTCACCACGACGGTGACCGACCACTCCTGAATGCCCTTGCACGAGATCTTGTGCGGAGCCGTCGCGCACAGCGGCCGGGACGACGTGAGCTTCACGGTCCCGGCCGAGACCGCCTTGAACGCGTTGCTCGCGTCACCGGGCCGGATCAGGATCCCGCTGTTGGTGGCCTCCAGGCCGCTGCCGGCGGTCTTGACCTGCGTCCACGGCCGGGTCGCCGTCCCGTCCAGCAGAATCCGGACCGTACTGCCGGTCTTCAGACAGAACGTGCCGTTGCTGTCGGTGGCGGCCAGCTGCTCCTTCGCCGTGCAGGCCGGAGCGCTCCTGCTCGGTGTGGGGGACGAGGACGGCGAGACACTGCCGCTGCCGGTGTCGGACTTCGTGCCGCCGCAGCCCGTGAGGGCGAGTGCCAGGGTGGCGACGGCGAGGGACGGGGCGAGGGTGGATCGACGCATGGGGGGACCTCCTTGCCCCTTTGACGTGTCACGGACGCATCCGGATCCGCCGCGGGAAGTGAAGTATTCGTGGACATGACAGAGCCCCGGCCGCTGCGAGACGGCCGGGGCTCAGCTCATGAGGGTGTCAGCCGGTCGTGACGGCGGTGTCGTCGACGACGAAGCTGGTCTGGAGCGAGGAGTCCTCGACCCCGCTGAACTTCAGCGTGACCGTGCTGCCGGCGAAGGCCGACAGGCTGAAGGACTTCGCGACATAACCGCTGGCCGCGTTGAGGTTGGAGTAGGTGGCCAGGGTGGTCGAACCGGCGGTGACCGTCAGCTTGTCGTACGCGGTGCTGGTGGTGGTCTCGGCCGTGTCGATGTGCAGGTAGAAGGTGAACGTCGTGGCCGTGCAGCCGCTCGGGATCGTCACCGACTGGGAGAGCGTGTCGGTGTGGGTCGAGCCGTAGCCGTCGAGCCAGGCGTAGTACGAGCCCGCGTGCGCGGCCTCACTGCTGGAGTTGGTGATGACACCGCTGCTCGCGGTCCAGGTGGTGTTGCCCGACTCGAAGCCCGGGTTGCCCAGGAGCTGGGACGAGGTGCAGGTGCCGCTGCCGGAGGTGCTGACCGTCCAGGTGAAGGAGGCCGAGCCGGAGGCGCCGGTGGAGTCGGTCGCGGTCACCGTCACGGCGTAGGTGCCGGCGGTGGACGCGGTGCCGGAGATCAGCCCGGTCGAGCTGCTGATCGACAGGCCGGTGGGCAGGCCGCTCGCGCTGTAGGTGAGGGTCGCGCTCGCGCTGTCCGTGGCCGAGATCTGGAGGCTGGCCGTGGAGCCGGTCGCGGTGGACTGGCTGCCCGGGTTGGTGACGGTCACCGTGTTGCCGGTCGTGGTGCCGGCGGTGAAGGCGGCGGTGCCGTCCGGGGTGCCCCAGCCGGTCGGGCCGTCGTAGCCGGTCTCGGCGGTGCAGAAGTACGCCGTCGAGCAGGAGCCGTTGTTGCCGCTGGTGACGTCGTACAGGTTGCTGGTGTGGGAGTAGGGGTACTTCGCCGGGTAGTCGCTGGTGCCCGGGGCGCCGGCCAGCGCGTAGACGCCCGCGATGATCGGGGACGAGGCGCTGGTGCCGCCGTAGACCGCCCAGCCGGAGCCGCCGTAGGTGTCGTAGACGGCCACGCCGGTGGCGGGGTCGGCGACGGCGGAGACGTCGGCCTCCATGCGCTTGGTGCAGCCGGTGTCGGTCTGCCAGGACGGCTTCGAGTCGTACGCCGAGCAGCCGGAACCGGTGCCCTCGGTGCTGCTCGTCTTCCACACGGACTCGGTCCAGCCGCGGGTGTTGGACGAGGTGGAGAGGGCGGTGCCGCCGACGGCCGTCACGTACTGGGACGTCGCCGGGTACTCGGCGCCGTAGGCCTCGTCACCGGAGGAGACGGTGATCGCGACACCCGGGTGCTTGAAGTACGAGGTGTCCTCGCTGGTCTGCGAGGAGGACTCGGAGCCGCCCCAGCTGTTGGAGACGAACTTCGCGCCCAGCGCCACGGCCTCGTTCTCGGCGGTGCCGAGGTCGGAGTCGGTGGCCGAACTGGCCTCCACCAGAATGATGTTGCAGTTCGGGCAGACCGCGCTGACCATGTCGATGTCGAGCGCTTCCTCGCCCGCCCAGCCGCTGTCGTTGGTCGGCAGGGAGGTGGTCGAGCCGGTCTGGCTGACCTGCTTGAAGCAGCCGCTGGCCACCGTGCAGGCGGACAGGCCGAAGTTCGAGCGGTAAGTGGCCAGGTCCGAGGCCGCGTTGGGGTCGTTGTACGCGTCGACCACGGCGACCGTCAGGCCGGAACCGCCGGTCGAGGGCAGCGCGTACGCGCTGTGCAGGTTGGCCGGGCTGAGGCCGGACACGGCCGCGGCGGCGTCCGCGTGCACGGCGGCGGCCAGCTTCTGCTTGATGTCGGTGCGCCGCTGGGCGAAACAGGCCGCGTGGCCCGGGGCCGCGGTCGCGCACAGGTGCTCGGTCGGCACCTTCTGCCCGGCCTTGCCGGTCGAGTGGACGGCCTGGGCCGCGGGGGCGGTCAGCGCCTTGGCGTTCTGCGCGACCTTCGAGACCTGCGCGGACTGGGTGGTGGCGTGGGTGACCGGCTGCGCGCCGGCGGGCGCCGCGGCCACCAGGCCGAAGACGCTCAGGGCGAGGGCGGGCAGCGCTGCCGTAAGGATTCTTCGCAGGCTTCGTCTGGGCTTCTCACGCATGGGGGTACTGCCTCCGTCGAGTCGATTGGAGTGGGGTTCCTCGGCGTGGTGGCAGGCCTGTGACGCGCGTAGCGGCGGCGTTGAACGTCGTCATGGGCATGACACTTTGAGCGTTCCGTGGTGCCGTTGTGCATGACATGAACAGGACGCGCAGAACGTAGCCGGGGCGAGGAGACCGGGAACAGATGCCCCTCAAGAACTTTGCCGCCCCATAGAAACTCCATGGCCGGCCCATGGACGCTCCATGGGCCGGCCGAGTCCTTACGGCAGCCTTATGGCCGCTACGGCCGCCGGGCTGTGCGCGGTTAGAAGTCCTCGTCGAGGTCGACCGTGCCCTCCACGGCCACCTGGTACGCCGACGGGCGGCGCTCGAAGAAGTTGGTCAGCTCCTGCACGCCCTGCAACTCCATGAAGGAGAAGGGGTTTTCGGAGCCGTACACGGGCGCGAACCCGAGCCGCTGGAGGCGCTGGTCCGCGACGCACTCCAGGTACTGGCGCATCGAGTCGGTGTTCATGCCCGGCAGACCCTCGCCGCACAGATCGCGCCCGAACTGCAACTCCGCCTCGACGGCCTCCTTCAGCATGTCCGTGACCTGCTGCTGGAGTTGGTCGTCGAACAGCTCCGGCTCCTCCTTGCGGACGGTGTCGACCACCTCGAACGCGAAGCTCATGTGCATGGTCTCGTCGCGGAACACCCAGTTGGTGCCGGTCGCCAGGCCGTGCAGGAGACCCCGGCTGCGGAACCAGTAGACGTACGCGAACGCGCCGTAGAAGAAGAGCCCCTCGATGCACGCGGCGAAGCAGATCAGGTTGAGGAGGAAGCGGCGGCGGTCCGCCTTGGTCTGGAGGCTCTCCAGCTTCTCGACCTCGTTGATCCACTTGAAGCAGAACTCGGCCTTCTCGCGGATGGAGGGGATGTTCTCCACCGCGTCGAAGGCGGCGGCCCGGTCCTCCGGGTCGGGGAGGTAGGTGTCCAGCAGCGTCAGATAGAACTGGACGTGCACCGCCTCCTCGAAGAGCTGGCGGCTCAAGTAGAGCCGCGCCTCGGGGGAGTTGATGTGCTTGTACAGCGTCAGCACGAGGTTGTTCGCCACGATCGAGTCGCCCGTCGCGAAGAA
The DNA here is from genome assembly GCF_044768565.1 of Streptomyces sp. NPDC091280. NCBI lineage: Bacteria > Bacillati > Actinomycetota > Actinomycetes > Kitasatosporales > Streptomycetaceae > Streptomyces > Streptomyces sp. NPDC091280. The sequence goes on along the minus strand of NZ_JBIVUZ010000001.1, from coordinate 229,412 downwards.
CGCGACCAGCCGCCCGATCATGTGCTGCTCACCCGGCGTCAGCTTCGCGAGGTCGGCGACGTCCGAGTGGAGGTCGACCTCCTCGACGGTCCAGGTGTTCTTGATCGCGTCCCGGTAGCGCTCGTAGAAGTCCGGGTAGCGCATGGGGCGGAGGGTCAGCTCGAAGCCCGGGTCGAGAAGGTTCTTCTCGGTGTTCGGGGTGGTCATTACTGGCAGGCCTCGCAGGACTCGGGGTTTTCCAGGGAGCAGGCCACCGCGTCTTCGTCGGGGGTCAACTGCTGTACGGGGATGGCGGCTTGGGCTTGCGCCTGGGCCGCGCGGGCGATCCGGGTCGCCGGGCGCGAGCGCAGGTAGTACGTCGTCTTCAGGCCCTGCTTCCAGGCGTACGCGTACATCGAGGAGAGCTTGCCGATCGTCGGCGTCTCCAGGAACAGGTTCAGGGATTGCGACTGGTCCAGGAACGGGGTGCGGGCGGCGGCCATGTCGATCAGGCCGCGCTGCGGGATCTCCCACGCGGTGCGGTACAGGGCGCGGACATCGGCCGGGATCCAACTGAAGCCCTGCACCGAGCCGTTGGCGTCGCGCAGCGCCTCACGGGTGCGGGCGTCCCACACGCCGAGCTGCTTCAGCTCGTTCACCAGGTAGGAGTTGACCTGGAGGAACTCGCCGGACAGCGTCTCGCGCTTGAAGAGGTTGGAGACCTGCGGCTCGATGCACTCGTAGACACCGGCGATGGACGCGATGGTGGCGGTGGGCGCGATGGCCAGCAACAGGCTGTTGCGCAGGCCGACTTGGGCGATACGTTCCCGCAGCGCGGCCCAGCGCTCCGGCCAGGCCGGCTCCACGCCGTAGTGGTCGGGGTGCAGGACACCCCGGGCGGTACGGGTCTTCTCCCAGGCCGGCAGCGGGCCGTTGCGCTCGGCGAGGTCGGCGGAGGCCTCGTACGCGGCGAGCATCACACGCTCGGCGATCCGCGTCGAAAGGGCCTGTGCCTGCGGGGAGTCGAAGGGGAGGCGCAGTGTGAAGAAGACGTCCTGGAGGCCCATCGCGCCGAGGCCGACCGGGCGCCAGCGGGCGTTGGAGCGGCCCGCCTGCTCGGTCGGGTAGAAGTTGATGTCCACGACCCGGTCGAGGAAGGTGACGGCGGTGCGGACGGTCTCGTCCAGCCGCTCCCAGTCCATGTCACCGGTCGCCGTGTCGACGAACGCGCCCAGGTTCACCGAGCCCAGGTTGCAGACCGCCGTCTCGCCGTCGTCCGTGACCTCCAGGATCTCGGTGCACAGGTTCGAGGAGTGGACGGTGTGGCCCGGCTCGGCCGTCTGGTTGGCGGTGCGGTTGGCCGCGTCCTTGAACGTCATCCAGCCGTTGCCGGTCTGCGCGAGGGTGCGCATCATCCGGCCGTAGAGGTCACGGGCCGGGATGGTCTTGCGCGCGAGGCCCTTCTCCTCGGCCGCGCGGTAGGCCGCGTCGAACTCCTCGCCCCACAGGTCGACCAGCTCGGGCACGTCGGCGGGGGAGAACAGCGACCAGCTGCCGTCCTCGTTCACCCGGCGCATGAACTCGTCCGGGATCCAGTGCGCCAGGTTCAGGTTGTGCGTACGGCGGGCGTCCTCACCGGTGTTGTCCCGCAGCTCCAGGAACTCCTCGATGTCGGAGTGCCAGGTCTCCAGGTAGACGGCCGCGGCCCCCTTGCGCCGGCCGCCCTGGTTCACCGCGGCGACCGAGGCGTCCAGCGTCTTCAGGAACGGGACGATGCCGTTGGAGTGCCCGTTCGTGCCCCGGATCAGCGAACCCCGGCTGCGGATGCGGGAGTACGACAGACCGATGCCGCCGGCGTGCTTCGAGAGGCGGGCGACCTGGTGGTAGCGGTCGTAGATGGAGTCCAGCTCGTCCAGCGGGGAGTCGAGGAGGTAGCAGGACGACATCTGGGGGTGCCGGGTGCCGGAGTTGAAGAGGGTGGGGGAGGAGGGGAGGTAGTCGAGGCGGCTCATCAGCCCGTAGAGCGCGGCCACTTCGTCCAGCGCGCGGGTCCCCGTCCGCGGATCGAGCGCGGTGTCGTCCGCGAGCCCGGCGGCCACGCGCAGCATGAAGTGCTGGGGGGTCTCGATGACCTTGCGGGTGATCGGGTGCCGCAGGAGGTAGCGGCTGTGCAGGGTGCGGAGTCCGAAGTAGCCGAAGCGGTCGTCGGCCGCGGTGTCGATCAGCGCGTCGAGGCGGGGCGCGTGCAGGGTCACGAACTCGGCGGTGCGGTCCGCGACGAGGCCCTCGCGGTGGCCCACGGCGACGGACTCGGTGAAGGTCGTCACGCCCTGCGAGGCGGCCTCGGCGGCGATGCTGATCGTCAGCAGCCGGGCGGCCAGCCGGGAGTAGACCGGGTCCTCGGAGATGAGGCCGGCGGCGGCCTCCGTGGCCAGTTCGCGCAGTTCCGTCTCGTCCGCGTGCGCGGACCGGCCGCGCAGTGCGGCGGCGGCGACCCGGCCGGGGTCGGCGTCGGGAAGGTCGGCGGTCAGCTCGGTCAGGGTCCGCAGGATCGCGGCACCGGGACCGTCGGTTCCGGGACCCTCGGCTCCGGGAACGCCCTCGGCGGGAACGACCGCTCCGGGAACGGCGGTTCCGGCCGCGGTGTCCTCGCTCGCCTGGGTCGCTGAGGCCGGCTCTGCTGGCGCGATGGTCACGGTGGGGCTCTCCCTCGCTCGGCACGGGGTCTTGCGGAGGGCAGGCGGCAGCTCACGAGCGCACGGGGCGTCGCGTCCACCGGCCCACTCCACGAGGCCCGGACGTCATGCGCCAGGCCGGGTGGCCGGGCGCGCCGTCGGCAGGTCCTCGGACTGACCAGGCGTGCGAATGCACGCAAGTACACCGTTGCGGGACAGTTCCGGATTCGCACCGGATTCCCCTGCGGCGACAGCGAGCATGAGCATACATCTTGTGCCGGGCAGTCATGGCACCCCCAGATGTTGTGTCGCGGCTGTTTCAGAGTGTCAACTCATAGGTGAGGAGAGTGATGTCGGTGAGCTCCGGCAGGGGATTCCAGTCGCGCTCGGGGGAGCGGGTGAAACCGAGGCGTTCGTAGACGCGGTGGGCGGCGTGCATGGTGCGTTGGGTCGACAGGACCACGGCCGTGCAGCCCGTGGTGGCGCGGGCGCGGTCCACGCAGGCGCGGACGAGGGCCTCGCCGGCGCCCTGGCCGCGGGCGTCGCGGGCGACCGCGAGCATCCGGATCTCGGCCTCGCCGGGCCGGGCGATGTCGGCCATCGGGCCGCCGGACGGGACGAAGGTCACTCCGCCGAGGAGGTGCTCGCCGTCGACGGCCACCAGCACGTCCGCGGCTGCGGCCCGGCGCGCCACGGCTCTCAACTCGCCCAGATAGGAGTCGCTTTCACCGAAGTCGAGGAGGCCGTCCTGGAGGTAGGCCTGGGCCGTGATGTCGCCGAGGGGCGCGTATTCGGCGGGTCGTGCCGTGCGGACGCTGATGTTCATGGGGGTGAGTGTGGACGAGGCGGCGGGCCACCGAGGGGGTATTTCCCGGTGGCCCGCCGCGGTCGTGCGTACGGCCGGTCGTGCGTACGGCCGGTCGTGCCCGCGGAGCGGGGTCAGTGGCCGGCGGTCACGGGAAGCTCCTCCTGCACGCCCGGGTCGCCCCGGTCCGCCGTGTAGTCGGCGGGGCTGGTCTCGTCGACGCCCTCCGGTGCCTTCAGGGCCTTCAGGGCGAACGTCAGGACCACCGTCACCACCACGTTCAGCACGAACGCCGTCAGGCCGATGTAGCCGATCTCGCCGATCCCCGGGATCTCCTTCGAGGAGCCGCCGAAGTGGGCCTGGGTGGGGGAGGCCACGCCGTAGGCCGCGAGGGTGCCGTAGAGCATGCCGGCCGCCCAGCCCGCCAGGAGTGCCCAGCGGTGGAACCAGCGGGTGAACAGGCCGCCCACCAGGGACGGGAAGGTCTGGAGGATCCAGATGCCGCCCAGCAGCTGGAAGTTGATGGCGACCGTCTTGTCCATCGTCAGGACGAAGGCCAGCGCGCCGACCTTCACCAGGAGGGAGACCAGCTTGGAGACCTTGGTCTCCTGGGCCGGGGTCGCGTCCGGGTTGATGAAGTCCTTGTAGATGTTGCGGGTGAAGAGGTTCGCCGCCGCGATGGACATGATGGCCGCGGGGACCAGGGCCCCGATGCCGATCGCGGCGAAGGCCACGCCCGCGAACCAGTCCGGGAACATGTTCTCGAAGAGCTGGGGGATGGCCAGTTGGCCGTTGGTGACCTTGACGCCCGCCGCGATGGCCATGAAGCCGAGCAGCGCGAGCAGGCCCAGCATCAGTGAATACAGCGGCAGGATCGTGGTGTTGCGGCGGATCACGTCGCGGCTCCTGGAGGAGAGCGTCGCGGTGATCGAGTGCGGGTACATGAACAGGGCCAGCGCCGAGCCCAACGCCAGGGTGGCGTACGTCCATTGACCCGCCGGGGCGGGCACGAGACCGCCCGCTCCGGCCGCCTTGAACTTCGCTCCCGCCGCGCTGAAGATGTCGTGGAAGCCGCCGAGCTTGATGGGGATGTAGATGATCGCCACCGTGATCACGAGGTAGATCAGGCCGTCCTTCACGAACGCGATCAGCGCGGGGGCGCGCAGCCCGGACGAGTAGGTGTACGCGGCCAGCACGGCGAACGCGATGAGCAGCGGCAGGTCCTTCACGAACCAGTTGGAGTTCGTGCTGCCGCCCACCCCCATGACGTCCAGCACGGCCTGGATGCCGACCAGTTGGAGCGCGATGTACGGCATCGTCGCGAGGATGCCGGTGACCGCCACCGCGAGGGACAGGCTCTTCGAGCCGAAGCGGCCCCGCACGAAGTCGGACGTCGTCACATAGCCGTGCTTGTGCGACACCGACCAGAGCCGGGGCAGGAAGGTGAAGATCAGGGGGTACACCAGGATGGTGTACGGCACCGCGAAGAAGCCGGCCGCGCCCGCCGCGTAGACCGCCGCGGGAACGGCGACGAACGTGTACGCGGTGTAGAGGTCGCCGCCGAGCAGGAACCAGGTGACCCAGGTGCCGAACGACCGTCCGCCCAGGCCCCATTCGTCGAGGCTGTGCTCGTTGTCTGCCCGGCGCCAGCGCGCGGCGAGGAAGCCGAGGACGGTGACGACCAGGAAGAAGAAGATGAAGACGCCGAGAGCGACGCCGTTGACGCCGTCGTTCACCGGTTACCTCCGTGGCGGGCCCGCTGGTCGCGCTGCCAGAGCTTGTACGCGGTCATGGTCAGCGCCGTGGAGACCAGCACCCAGAGCATCTGGTACCAGTAGAAGAAGGGGATGCCGATGAACGCGGGATCCGTCTTGGCGTAGGAGCCGACCCAGAGCAACGCCACGAAGGGCGCCAGCAGACAGACGGCGATGGCGACGCGGGCCGGCGTCACCACGGGATCTCTCACTTCGGGCGTATCTGACATATCGCGGCAGTCCCCTCACTGATCGCCTGTGTAACGCGCAGGCAATGTAGGGCACCTCGTCACGCGAGCGAAAGACCTCGTCCGCATATCGCCATGTCGATTTCGTGAAGGCGTGACATCGGTGTCAACCGGAGCGGAAATCCGGCCGCGTGAGTCCCCTAGTCCTGCGGGCGCTTGAGGCGTGCCACGAACTTGTACCGGTCGCCCCGGTACACCGAGCGCACCCACTCCACCGGCTTGCCCTCCTTGTCGAGGGAGTGGCGGGAGAGCATCAGCATCGGCAGGCCGACGTCGGTGCTGAGGAGGCCCGCCTCGCGCGGGGTGGCCAGCGAGGTCTCGATGGTCTCCTCGGCCTCGGCGAGATGGACGTCGTAGACCTCGGCCAACGCCGTATAGAGGGACGTGTACTTGACGAGGGACCTGCGCAGGGCGGGGAAGCGCTTCGCGCTGAGGTGGGTGGTCTCGATGGCCATCGGTTCGGCGTTGGCCATGCGCAGCCGCTCGATGCGCAGCACCCGGCCGCCTGCGGTGATGTCGAGCAGGTCGGCGAGGGTGTCGTCGGCCGTGATGTAGCCGATGTCCAGGAGCTGCGAGGTGGGTTCGAGGCCCTGGGCGCGCATGTCCTCGGTGTACGAGGTGAGTTGGAGCGCCTGCGAGACCTTCGGCTTGGCGACGAACGTGCCCTTGCCCTGGATGCGTTCGAGCCGGCCCTCGACCACCAGTTCCTGAAGGGCCTGGCGGACGGTCGTGCGCGAGGTGTCGAACTCCGCGGCCAGGGTGCGCTCGGGCGGGACCGGCGTGCCGGGCGGCAGGGTGTCCGTCATGTCGAGCAGGTGCTTCTTGAGGCGGTAGTACTTCGGCACACGCGCGGTGCGGACGGTGGCCCCACCCTCGTTCTCCGCACTGCTGACGTCGGTGCTCATGCTCCGCCTTTCCGGCTCCGGACACAGGTCACTTCGTGATCCCTTCTGTATACCGTCGCCGTCGCTTTTGGTCTAGTCCACAAGGCCAAGTGGTCTAGTGGAGGAGGGTACTCCGGCACGGTTGTTTTCGCTGCCTTCTTACTTAAAGGTTCCTGCATATGTAGGTCCCATAACGGCTGGTCAGGGCCGTTTCGGGAACTCTTGACAGGCCCTGTGGTCTGGTCCAAGCTCCCGGTACTGGTCTACACCATTGGTTCAGGTCCCGGCCCATGGGCGGGAGGTGTGGCAGGCATCCCTGAGGAGGGTGGCGTGAAGCGCAAGCTCATAGCCGCGATCGGTATCGCGGGCATGATGGTCTCCATCGCGGCGTGCGGGGGCAACGACGACAAGGGCTCTTCGAACAGCGGCGCCGACGCCAAGGAGCTGACCGTCTGGCTCACCGTCGACGCGCAGAACAACTGGCCCCAGCTGGTGAAGGCAGCCGACGCGGCCGTGCAGAAGGCGCACCCCGGCGTCAAGATCAAGCACGAGTACTACGGCTGGCCCGACAAGAACACCAAGCTCGACGCGGTCCTCGCCACCGACAAGGTCCCCGACGTGGTCGAGATGGGCAACACCGAGATGCTGAGCTACATGGTCAAGGGCGCCTTCGCACCCGTGGACCCGGCGAAGTTCACCAACTCCTCCGCCTGGCTCGACGGCCTCAAGGCCTCGGTCACCTACGACGGCAAGACCTACGGCGTCCCCTACTACGCCGGTGGCCGCGTCGCCAACTGGCGCAAGGACATCGCCGCTTCGGCCGGCATCAAGTCCACCCCGACCACGTACGCCGAGCTGACCGCCGACCTGGACAAGATCCAGAAGAAGGAGGGCGACAAGTTCAGCGCCTGGTACCAGCCCACCCGTGACTGGTACGCGGCCATGTCCTTCGTCTACGACGCCGGCGGCGCCATCGCCACCCAGTCCGGCAGCGAGTGGAAGGCCGGCCTCTCCTCGCCCGAGTCCATCAAGGGACTCAATGAGTGGAAGTCGGTCATCGACAAGTACATGCACGGCGACAAGACCAAGGACGAGTCCGACCGCTACATCGTCTACGGCCAGGGCAAGGTCGGCATGATCTTCGGTGCCGCCTGGGAGGGCGCCACCGCCGCCGACCCGAAGAACGACAAGACCGGCGGCAAGCTGGCCACCAGCCTCGTCAACTTCGTGATGCCCGGCCCGTCCGGCAAGAACATGCCCGTGTTCCTGGGCGGTTCGGACCTGGCCATCCCGGTCAAGTCCAAGGCGCAGGCGCTCGCCGCCGAGTGGATCAATGCCTTCACCGGCCCGTCCGGCCAGAAGGGCCTGATGGCCAAGGGCAACCTGCCCAACAACAAGACCGACCTCGCGACGCTGAAGAACGACCCCGCGACGGCGGTCCCGGCCACCGCGGCCGAGTCCAACTGGTTCGTCCCGATGGCACCGGGCTGGGGCCAGGTCGAGAAGGCCCAGATCCTCCAGACCATGTTGCAGAACATCGGCACCGGCAAGCAGTCGGTCGAGGCCGCCGCGAAGGCCGCGGACTCCGCGATCGACAAGGTCATCAACACCAAGTGACCCGGGTCGCGGGGCCCTGTCGGACGTCCTGGACGTCCTCGGGGCAGGGCCCCGCGACTCCGTACGGCCGTACGACCCGAGGGACCGCTGAGGAGCGCGATGAGTGCCGACACGACCACCCCCGCCAAGGTGCCGCCGCAGCGGCAGGCGCCCCCACCGCGCGTCCCCGGCGCACCCCGCAGACGGCCGACGGCCAAGGCCGCCGGGATCCCCTGGCTGCTGCTCGCCCCCTGTCTGCTCATCCTCGCCCTGGTCATGGGCTATCCGCTGGTCCGCCTGGTCACGCTGTCCTTCCAGTCCTTCGGCCAGTCCCAGCTGTGGGGCTTCAAGCCCGCCGAGTGGGTCGGCTTCGACAACTTCTCCGGGGTCCTCGGCGACGGCGAGTTCTGGGGTGTCGTCGTCCGCACGATCGTCTTCGCGGCCGGCTCGGTGATCTTCACCATGGTCGCCGGCATGGCCCTCGCGCTGCTCCAGCAGCGGGTCTCCGGCTGGGTGAAGACGCTCATCAACATTGTCCTGGTGGCCAGTTGGGGCATGCCGGTGATCGTCGCGACCACCGTCTTCAAGTGGCTCTTCGACACCGACTACGGCGTCTTCAACGCGCTGCTCAGCAAGCTGCCCGGCGTCGACATGGTCGGCCACAACTGGTTCGCCAGCGGACCGCAGGGCCTCCTCGTCATCATGCTGCTCGTGGTGTGGGGCGCGGTGCCCTTCGTGGTCATCACCCTCAGCGCCGGACTCACCCAGGTCCCCCAGGAACTGGAGGAGGCCGCCCGCCTCGACGGCGCCGGCGCCTGGGGAGTCTTCCGGTACGTCACCCTGCCCATCCTCAAGCCGATCATCGTGATGCTCACGACCCTGTCGGTGATCTGGGACATGGGCGTCTTCCCCCAGGTGTTCGTGATGCGCGGCGGCCACCCCGAGGCCGACTTCCAACTCCTGAGCACCTACTCGTACGACCGCGCCTTCGTCGTCAACGACTACGGGCAGGGCTCGGCGATCGCCCTGGTCACCGTGGTGCTGCTGCTCGGAGTCGTCGCCGTCTACATGCGCCAGATGCTTCAGATCGGAGAGGTCGAATGAGCGCGCTCACGACCGACGCGCCCCGGCAGTCGACCGGCGGGCGCAAGAAGTCCAGGCTCGGCTGGAACCTGCTCGGCCTCGTCGTCTTCGTCGTCGTCGGCTTCCCCCTCTACTGGATGCTCGACACGGCGTTCAAACCGGCCAAGGACGCCATCGACCCGGACCCGAGCCTGCTGCCCACCGGCATCACCCTCGACAACTTCCGCCGGGCGCTGGCCATCGCGGACTTCTGGGGCCCGGTCGGCCGCAGCCTCATCGTGTCCCTGTCGGTCGTCGTGATCGGCATCGTCATCGGCCTGCTGGCCGCGCTCGCCATCTCCCGCTTCGCCTTCCGCGGCCGCAAGGCCGTGATCGTCGGCATCCTCGCGGTCCAGATGGTCCCGCTGGTCTCGATGATCATCCCGGTCTTCCTGCTGCTGAACGACCTCGACCAGTACGACAAGCTCTCCGGCCTGGTCATCACCTACCTGACCTTCATCCTCCCGTTCACGGTGTGGACCCTGCGCGGCTTCATCGTCAACATCCCGAAGGAACTGGAGGAGGCGGCCATGGTCGACGGCTGCTCCCGCACCGGCGCCTTCATCCGCGTGGTCTTCCCCCTCCTCGCCCCCGGCATGGTCGCCACCTCGGTCTACGGCTTCATCCAGGCCTGGAACGAGTACCTGTACGCCCTGATGCTGCTCAGCCAGGAGCACCAGACGGCCACCGTGTGGCTCGGCAACTTCACCACCAAGCACGGCACCGAATACGCCCCGATGATGGCCGGCGCCACGATGATGGCCGTGCCGATCGTCGTCCTCTTCCTCCTCGTCCAGCGCAAGATGGCCGCGGGTCTGACCGCCGGCGCTGTGAAGGGATAACGCCAACCGATGACGACATTCGCCAGCGGTACCACTGGGCCCCATTCCGAGAAGGACGGCCTGACGCGCGACGCCCTCACCGTCCTGCAACCCGGCTTCCCGGGCACCACCGCCCCCGACTGGCTGCTCCGGCGGCTGGGCGAAGGCCTGGCCTCGGTGGGCCTGTTCGGCCGCAATATCACCTCGCCGGACCAACTGTCCGCGCTGACCGCCCAGTTGAGGTCGGAGCGGGACGACGTGCTGGTCGCCATCGACGAGGAGGGCGGCGACGTCACCCGCCTTGAGGTGCGCACGGGCTCCTCCTTCCCCGGCAACCACGCCCTCGGCGCGGTCGACGACGTGGAGCTGACGAGGGAGGTGGCCCACGAACTGGGCCGCCGCCTCGCCGAGTGCGGGGTCAACCTCAACTGGGCCCCGTCCGCCGACGTCAACTCCAACCCCGCCAACCCGGTCATCGGCGTCCGCTCCTTCGGCGCCGACCCGGAACTGGTCGCCCGCCACACCGCCGCCTACGTCACCGGCCTCCAGGCGGCGGGCGTCGCCGCCTGCACCAAGCACTTCCCCGGCCACGGCGACACCGCGGTCGACTCCCACCACGCGCTGCCGCGCATCGACGCGGAGTCCGCCGTCCTGGAGCGACGCGAACTCCTCCCGTTCCACGCGGCCATCGCCGCCGGCAGCCGCGCGGTGATGAGTGCCCACATCCTGGTCCCCACCCTGGACCCGGACCACCCGGCCACCCTCTCCGAGCACATCCTGACCGGCCTCCTGCGCGGCCGGCTCGGCTACGACGGCCTCATCGTCACCGACGGCATGGAGATGCAGGCCATCGCGGCCACCTACGGCATCGAACGCGGCAGCGTCCTCGCGATAGCCGCCGGCGCCGACGCGATCTGCGTGGGCGGCGGCCTCGCGGACGACGAGACCGTACGACGTCTGCGCGACGCCCTGGTCGGCGCGGTCCGCGCGGGCGAACTCCCGGAACAACGCCTGGCCGAAGCGGCGGAACGGGTACGGGGGCTGGCCCGCTGGGCGGCCTCGCCGCCGCCGGCCGGCGGGGAGACCTCCGTCGCCGCACCGGACGTGACGCGCGTCGACATCGGCCTCGTCGCCGCCCGCCGGGCCCTCGCCGTCACCCGCGCCGACGACTTCACCCCGCTCGCCGAACCGCCCTTCGTCGCCCTCCTCACCCCCGTCGCCAACATCGCCGTGGGCGACCAGACCCCCTGGGGCGTGGGTGTGGAACTGGCCCGGCTGCTGCCCGGCACGGAGACGGGTCGCTTCGCCGGGGAGGGGGCGGGGAGCGCGGTGCTGGAGGCGGCCGGCGGGCGGCGCGTCGTGGTCGCGCTGCGGGACGAGCACCGTCACCCCTGGATGGCGGCCACCCTCGACACCCTGCTGGCGGCCCGCCCCGACACCGTCGTGGTGGAGATGGGCGTGCCCCAGGCCCCGCCCCGAGGCGCCCTCCACATCGCGACGCACGGCGCGGCCCGGGTCTGCGGCCGTGCGGCGGCGGAGGTCATCGCGGGGGAGTGACCCCGACCCGGGGGAACCTCCCCGAAAACACCGGTGCCGGGCTCTCCACGAGGGAGCCCGGCACCGGCACGTACGGAGAGGACCCGCGCCTCAGATCCCCTGCCAGTCGGGCTTGTTGACGAACGTGTGCCGGAAGTAGTCCGCGAGCTTCAGCTTGGACGCGGCGCCCTCGTCCACCACGACCGTCGCATGCCGGTGCAGTTGGAGCGCCGAGGCCGGGCACACCGCGGCGACCGGCCCCTCCACGGTCGCGGCGACCGCGTCCGCCTTGCCCTCGCCGGTCGCCAGCAGCACCAGGTGCCGCGCCTCCAGGATGGTGCCGATGCCCTGGGTGATGACGTGGTGCGGGACCTGTTCGATGTCGCCGTCGAAGAAGCGCGCGTTGTCCACCCGCGTCTGCTCGGTCAGCGTCTTGATCCGGGTCCGCGAGGCGAGCGAGGAGCACGGCTCGTTGAAGCCGATGTGCCCGTCGGTCCCGATCCCGAGTATCTGGAGGTCCACCCCGCCGGCCTCGCCCAGCGCCCGGTCGTACGCCGCGCAGGCCGCCGGTATGTCCTCGGCGGTGCCGTCCGGGCCGAGGAACGCCCCGACGCCGATTCCGAGCGGCTCCAGCACCTCACGGCGCAGCACCGAGCGGTACGACTCCGGGTGCTCGGCGGGCAGTCCCACGTACTCGTCGAGTTGCGCGATCCGCGCCCGCGAGGTGTCCACGGCGCCGGCGCGGACCTTGGCCGCCAGCGCTTCGTAGATGGGCAGGGGCGTCGAGCCGGTGGCCACGCCCAGCAGGGCGTCCGGCTTGCGCCGGAGCAGCTGTGCCATGGCCTCGGCGATCAGCTCGCCGCCCGACTCGGCGTCCGGGACGATGACAACTTCCACGCTGGGCCTGCCGTTCTGAAGTGAGCCATGTGGTGTAGACCAATCGAGGTCAATCTAACAGAATCGGGTGCCACCGCCCAGGTGATCCCCGTCCCACCACCCCGCGCGGGCGGCCCGCCGGAAGAAGGGGTGAAATGGACCCGACGGACCGCCGTCGCCCTTCCCCGCGCACCTCCGGAGGACCCGCATGACCGCCACGACCCCGACCCCCGAGAACGACGTACCGGGCCGGATCATGGCCCGCGAAACGGCCGAGCAGCCCGCCGTCCTGCGCCGCATCCTGGAGGAGGGCGCCCCGCGCATCCGGCAGGTGGCCCAGGAGGTGGCCGCCCGCAGGCCACGCTTCGTGCTGCTCACCGCCCGCGGCACCTCCGACAACGCGGCCCTGTACGCCAAGTACCTCCTGGAGATCCGCCTCGGCCTGCCCTGCGGACTCACCTCGATGTCGACCACCACCGCCTACGGCGCCCGCCCCGACCTGACCGACGTCCTCGTCGTCACCGTCAGTCAGTCCGGCGGCTCCCCGGACCTGGTGGCCTCGACCCGCGCCGCCCGCGAGGCCGGCGCGATCACCGTCGCCGTCACCAACAACCCGGACTCACCGCTGGCCGCCGTCTCCGAGTACCACATCGACATCATGGCCGGCCCGGAGAAGGCCCTTCCCGCGACCAAGACGTATACGGCCTCGCTCCTCGCGCTCTACCTCTTCGTCGAGGGTCTTCGCGGCGGCGACGGCGCCGCGGCCAAGGCGCTGCCCGACCTCGCCGAACAGCTGCTCGCCCGCCAGGACGAGGTCCGCACCCTCGCCTCCCGCTACCGCTTCGCCGAACGCATGGTCATCACCTCCCGCGGCTACGGCTATCCCACGGCGAAGGAGGCCGCCCTCAAGCTGATGGAGACCAGCTACATCCCCGCCCTCGCCTACTCCGGCGCCGACCTCCTCCACGGCCCCCTCGCCATGGTCGACAACGTCTCCCCGGTCATCGCGGTCGTGACGGACGGCAAGGGCGGCGCCGCCCTCCAGCCCGTGCTCGACCGGCTGCGCGGCCGGGGCGCCGACCTGGTCGTCATCGGCCCGGCCGGCCAGGTCGAGCAGGCCTCGGCCGGCTTCGTCCTGCCCGTGGAGGGCGTCCCCGAGGAACTCCAGCCGATCCTGGAGATCCTCCCGCTCCAGCTCCTGGCCTACGAGGTCACCATCGCCCGGGGCCAGGACCCGGACGCGCCCCGCGCCCTGGCCAAGGTGACCGAGACCCGCTGATCCCGGTCCGGCGGAAATTCCCATGAACATCTGCCCCCGCACATGACTCAACACGGTTAGGCTTCGCAGTGGATGCTGGGACGTCCGAGTAGTTGCGGACAGGTGCGGGAAAGCATCGGCATCGAACATCCTTCAACGCATGGACACGGATTAGTGGTCTAGTCCACAATGTGTTAAAGGCGTAAGCCTCCGTCTTCCCCGCACAGGAAGACGGACCGAGGAACCGGAGCTCTCTGCCCTGACTGCCCCGGGTCCTCATCCATCGGCCGATCGGGACCGCACACCCCGTGGCCGTTGCTGCTCCGGGCTGCGGTGCCGAGAGGGCTGAGGGTCCCTCTCAGGCGCCGCGGCCCGCGGGTGTTTTTAGGACAGGTACAGACCGGCGGGTACGCTCGCAGACGTGCCCTCCATGAACGAACTCGTACGCCAGCACACCGCACTCGGCGACTCCGACCTCGAGTGGCTGCACCTGCTGGTCTCGGAGTGGCAGCTGCTCTCCGACCTCTCCTTCGCCGACCTGGTCCTGTGGGTCCCCACGCGCGACGGCACCCGCTATGTCTCCGTCGCCCAGATGCGGCCGAACACCGGGCCCACCTCCTACCAGGACGACATGGTCGGCCACCTCGTCCCGCGCGGCCGTCGCCCCATGCTGGACGCGGCCCTGGACGAGGGCCGGATCGTCCGCGAGGGCGACCCGGAATGGCGCGAAGAGGTCCCCGTCCGCGTCGAGTCGATTCCGGTACGACGGGACGGGCGCGTCCTGGGAGTCATCGCGCGCAACACCAACCTGCTCACTGTGCGCACCCCGAGCCGCCTCGAACTGACCTATCTCCAGAGCGCGTCGGACCTCGCGCAGATGATCGCGGCCGGTTCCTTCCCGTTCCCCAACCAGCAGGTCGACATGGACGCCTCGCCGCGCGTCGGCGACGGACTGATCCGGCTCGACGGCGACGGCATCGTGCAGTACGCCTCGCCCAACGCCCTCTCCGCGTACCACCGCATGGGCCTGGCCACCGACCTCGTCGGCCAGCACCTGGGTGTGACCACCGCCGAACTCGCCCCCACCCGGGGCCCGGTGGACGAGGCGCTCGCCAAGGTCGCCAGCGGCTGGGCGCCACGCGAGTTCGAGATCGAGGCGCGCGAGGGCGTGATCCAGTTCCGGGCGATCCCGCTCAAACCCAAGGGCACCCGCATCGGTTCACTGGTGCTGCTCCGGGACGTCACCGAACTGCGGCGCCGCGAGCGGGAGTTGATCACCAAGGACGCGACCATCCGGGAGATCCACCACCGGGTGAAGAACAACCTCCAGACGGTCGCCGCCCTGTTGCGCCTCCAGGCCCGCCGGATCGAGTCGGAGCGCGGCCGCGAGGCCCTGGAGGAGGCCGTACGCCGGGTCGGCTCGATCGCGATCGTGCACGAGACGCTGTCCCAGAACCTGGACGAGCGCGTGGAGTTCGACGAGATCGCCGACCGGGTGCTCGCGATGGTCGCCGAGATCTCCCCGGGCAAGGTCACCGGCCGGCGCAGCGGTCGCTTCGGAATACTGGACGCCGAGGTCGCCACCCCGCTCTCCATGGTGCTCACCGAGATTCTCCAGAACGCCCTGGAGCACGGCTTCCGCGAGGGCGAGACCGGCACGGTCGAGGTGTCGGCGGTGCGCGGCGGCAGCTCCAAGGAGGCCCGCCTCCTGGTCACCGTGCAGGACGACGGCGTGGGACTCCCCGAGGGATTCGACCCGCACCGCTCGGGCAACCTGGGCCTCCAGATCGTACGGACCCTGGTGGAGGGGGAGTTGGGCGGCACGTTCGACATGGTGCCGGGGCCGGAGCGGGGGACCCGGGTGATCCTGGATGTGCCGGTGCGGGCGCAGAAGTAGCGGGCGGGACAGCGAAGAGCCCCGGATCACTGGGTGATCCGGGGCTCTCTGCTCGTTGCTATGCGCACCGGGGGGTACTGCGCGCTGCGGCTCGGGGGCGGGAGATGCGTACGCGCTGTACGCGCCGCCAAGCTCAGGCTGTTAGCGGGGTGGATGTCAGGCGGATGCCTGACGGGCCCGGTTGCGAGCGGCGCGGCGCTTCATGGCGCGGCGCTCGTCCTCGCTGAGACCACCCCAGACGCCGGAGTCCTGGCCGGACTCAAGCGCCCACTGCAGACACTGATCCATAACGGGGCAGCGACGGCAGACGGCCTTGGCTTCCTCGATCTGCAGCAGCGCAGGACCGGTGTTGCCGATGGGGAAGAAGAGCTCGGGGTCTTCCTCGCGGCAAACGGCGTTGTGACGCCAGTCCATGGCTGCTACCTCTCCTTGGTATTACGTGCGGGTTGCTTGTGAATGTGAACGCTTTCACGAATCCCTCAACAAGTGAAGGGCCGAACGCCAGGTTCACTGGCGGGGTCCTGTGGATTGAAGAGGGGTTCCGGTGATCCGTGGAGGCCGGTGTTGCGGGCCGTCTCGATCGCCACGTAGAGACTCGCAAACCTCAGCGGCGGATACAACCCCTTCTGGAAAGTTTTTTTTGATTCCTCGGTGTCGACTAGGTCACAGCCGTACTTCCATGGGGTGGATCCTGGTCTAAACGTTCGAGTGAAAGGACTTCAGCCCTTTCTGCTCACACAATCACACGCAGTGCACGGCGTACGCCTGTGAACGTCACGCTCGTACGCAGTCCGAGGTGGTCGCCGTCCATCTGGAGGGGCAACGGGGCCTTCGAATGCAAGGTGAACTCGCTCAGGTCGTGCAGGGCCGCGGCGTGCTTTCCATGGGGCCCGCGTTCGGGGGACGAAGTGAGCAACTGGGTGCCATACCGGGCAACCGCGGCGCTGGACAGCCGGGTGAGACCGAGTACGTCGAGGCCTTTATCGAACGACGCCTTAGGTGACGTGTACATCGGGCGATTGCCGAGATACGTCCAGGGCGAGGTGTTCGAGACTATGGCCACCACCAGATCGCCGACCGGGTCCTGGCCGGGCTGCTCCAGCGTGATCGTCCCGTGCCGGCGGTGCTGCTCGCCGAGGAACTGCCGGACCACCTGGCGCACGTACAGCGCGTGCGTCGATTTCTTGCCCTGCTCCCGCTGCTGCTCGACCCGCCCGACCACACCGGCGTCGAACCCGAGCCCGGCGTTGAAGGTGAACCAGCGCGAGGGCACCGCCTCGTCCTCGGTGCCCGGCGTCCCCGAGGTCAGCCCGAGGCCGACCGTGCGCTCGCTGCCCTCGCGCAGGGCGTCGAGGATGGCGCCGGTGGCCTCCACGGCGTCGTTGGGCAGCCCCAGGGCGCGCGCGAAGACGTTGGTGGAGCCGCCGGGGACCACGGCGAGGCCGGGCAGGCGCTCCGGGTCGGGGCCGGTGTGCAGCAGGCCGTTGACGACCTCGTTGACGGTGCCGTCGCCGCCGAGGGCCACCACCAGGTCGACGTTCCCGCTCTCCGCCGCCTGGCGGGCGAGGTCGCGCGCGTGACCCCGGTACTCCGTGGTGACGGCCTCCAGCTTCATCTCGCTGGCGAGCGCGTGGAGCAGGACGTCGCGCGTACGTGCGCTTGTGGTGGTTGCCGCCGGATTGACCACGAGAAGTGCACGCATGAGTTGCAGCGTACCTACTGGGGGGTACCGGTCCCATACCGAGGTAGGGGTTGGGTAAGAGGTGAGGGCGTGAGCCTGGACACCTGGGGCCGTTTTCCGAGGGCTACCCTTCTGGGGTGAGCGCTGAGCAGACCCCCGCCCCGGAGACCGACGGCCCCGACGGACCCCGTCCGCGCCGGCTGACCTACGCGGCGGTCCTCGTCGCGCTGGAGGGGCTCGCGCTGGCCGTCGGCGGAGTGTGGATGCTCGTCCTGGGGATCACCGGCGACCCGGACGACCGGCAGCAGGCGGTCACCGGAGGCGTGACCCTGGTGGTGCTGGCGCTGCTGCCGCTGTTCGCCGCGCGCGGACTGCTCGGCCGGCGCGGCTGGAGCCGGGGGCCCGCCGTCATCACCCAGGTCATGGCGCTGCCCGTGGCCTACAACCTGCTCCAGGCCGACAGTGTGGCCATCCCGGCCGGTATCGCGCTCGCGGTGGTCGCGGTCGCCGCGCTGGTGCTGCTGGTGAACCCGGCGACGACACAGGCCCTCGGAATCCGAGGGCCCGGCCGCCGCACCGAAGAGCCGTAGGGAGCCGTAGAGCCGGTCTTTGGCCCGGTCCTGTTCCCCGGTCCGGGCCTACTCCTCGACGAGGAGCTTCTCCCGCAGCTGGGCCAGTGTCCTGGCCAGCAGCCGGGACACGTGCATCTGAGAGATGCCGACCTCCTGCGCGATCTGCGACTGCGTCATGTTGCCGAAGAAGCGCAGCAGCAGGATCCGCTTCTCGCGGGGCGGCAGGTCCTCCAGCAGCGGCTTGAGCGACTCGCGGTACTCGACGCCCTCCAGGGCCTCGTCGTAGGCGCCCAGGGTGTCCGCGACCGCCGGGGACTCGTCGTCGGTGTCCGGGACGTCCAGGGACAGCGTGGAGTACGCGTTGGCGGACTCCAGGCCCTCCAGGACCTCCTCCTCCGAGATGCCCAGCTTCTCGGCCAGCTCGTGGACCGTGGGGGAGCGCCCGTGCCGCTGAGAGAGCTCCGCCGTCGCCGTGGTCAGCGACAGCCGCAGCTCCTGGAGCCGGCGCGGGACGCGCACCGCCCAGCCCTTGTCCCGGAAGTGCCGCTTGATCTCGCCGACGACCGTCGGGGTCGCGTACGTCGAGAACTCGACACCGCGCTCCGGGTCGAAGCGGTCGACCGACTTGATCAGGCCGATGGTGGCGACCTGGGTCAGGTCGTCCAGCGGCTCGCCGCGGTTGCGGAAGCGGCGCGCGAGGTGCTCGACGAGCGGCAGGTGCATACGGACCAGCCGGTTGCGCAGCTCCGCGTACTCGACGCTGCCGTCCTTGAGCGTGCGCAGCTCGATGAAGAGCGCGCGCGCCCCGCTGCGGTCCTGGGGGTCGTGCCGGGTGCTCTGCGCACTCTGCACGGCCTGCGCGCCCGCCACGTCGTCCCGCTCGTGCTCGCTCATCGTCTGGTCCGTCGCCCTTCCCCGAGCTTTCGCCTCCTCCCCCACGCTCGACTGAGTCGGAGCGGGGGAACCCCCGGCAACGGGGGAGACCCCACCAATACGCACGACACCGTCCTGCTCACGTTGACCGTCGTCCGTCACACCGGCCTCCGAGGGTTCGTCCTCCGGATGCGGCCGGGCCTGCTCGGGAATTCCGCCGCGGGGCACCAGGGGGCCGGCGTCCGCCGCGCGGCTCGCCCCGCCCGTGCCGCCCTCGGTCGGCAGCTCCCGTGTGCCGCGCTCTTCTTCCCGCACCGGCCCGTCCCCGTTCCTCACGCCGGCCCGGGTCCCGCGCCGCGCTGTTTGTAGAGGCTGATCGAAACGGTCTTGTCCTCGTCGACTGCCGATGAGACCTTGCCCGCGAGGGCCGAGAGCACGGTCCAGGCGAAGGTGTCGCGCGAGGGCGCGTGACCGTCCGTCGTCGGGGCGGAGACGGTGACTTCGAGCGAGTCGTCCACGAGCCGGAAGACACAGCTGAGCACTGAGCCGGGCACGGCCTGCTGGAGCAGGATCGCGCAGGCCTCGTCCACCGCGATGCGGAGGTCCTCGATCTCGTCGAGGGTGAAGTCCAAACGGGCCGCGAGGCCGGCCGTGGCCGTACGCAGCACCGACAGGTAGGCACCCGCAGCCGGCAGCCGGACTTCCACGAAGTCCTGGGTCGCGGGCTCGCCTGCGATCTGGGACACCCTCACCTCCAAGGTGGTACAAGCTCTATCGGGGGCCCAGGGGTCGCCCCCCGGGGTAACGCGATACTTGGTTCAGCGGTGACGCTACCGCGCTCTGAACTTTCCTGTCCCCGGGACCCCAACCCCATGCTGTCACTCATAGTAAACCTACGGATACGCTCCGTGGCTAGGGGTCCTGCGGGCCCAATTGGGAAGAGCGCGCGCCGGGTTGACGTACCCAGACGTCAGACGGTCGAACCGTCGCGACCGGGGGTCGGATTTCGGCTCACGGCGTCACAGGAGCACATGGTCGACGAAGCACCAGCGCCAGCTCTCCCCGGGTTCGTAGGTCCGCATCACCGGATGTCCGGATTCCTTGTGATGCGCTGTCGCGTGGCGCAGGGGCGAGGAGTCGCAGCAGGCGACATGGCCGCAGAAGAGGCAGAGTCGCAGCTGCACGGGGTGGGTGCCGGCCGCCAGACACTCAAGGCAGGTCTCGCTCTGCGGCTTCGGTTCCGGGAGCGGCAGCGCGTCGGCGTGCGTGCACTGTTTCATGATTGCCAGATTACGACGGCCGCGCGGTCGGCCGCGCGGAAAAACGAGGGCGGGCGAGGACGATGGACGTGATGCCACTGCTGTTGCTGGTGGCGGGAAGTGCCGCGGTGGCCGCCGGGGCCCGGCGCACCCCGGTGCCGGCGCCGCTGCTGCTGGTCGCGGTGGGGCTGGCCGTCTCGTACGTGCCGGGGGTCCCGGACTACACCCTGGACCCGGACGTCGTCCTGCCGCTGCTGCTGCCCCCGCTGCTGTACACCTCGGCCACCGACAGCTCGTATCTCGACCTGCGGGCCCAAGTGCGGCCCGTGGCGCTGCTGTCGGTGGGGTACGTGCTCTTCGCCACGTTCGTCGTCGGCTGGGCCGCGTACGTGATCGTGCCGGGGCTGCCACTGACCGCGGCGCTGGTGCTGGGCGCGGTGGTGGCGCCGCCGGACGCGGTCGCCGCGACCGCGGTGGCCCGCCGCGTGGGACTGCCCTCGCGGATCACGACGATCCTCCAGGGCGAGTCCCTCCTGAACGACGCCACCGCGATCACCGCCTACAAGGTGGCCCTCGCGGCGGCGGTCGGCGAGGGCGCCACCTGGGCCGGCGGCATCGGGGAGTTCCTGCTCGCGGCCGTCGGCGGGGTCGGGATCGGCCTCCTGATGATGGTCCCGATCCACTGGCTGCGCACACACCTCAAGGAGGCGCTGTTGCAGAACACGCTCTCCCTGCTGATCCCGTTCGTCGCCTACGCGGTCGCCGAGCAGGTGCACGCCTCCGGAGTGCTCGCCGTCGTGGTCGTCGCGCTCTATCTGGGGCACCGCGCGTGGGAGGTCGATTTCGCGACCCGCCTCCAGGAGGAGGCCGTGTGGAAGATGGTCGCCTTCGTCCTGGAGTCGGCGGTGTTCGCCCTGATCGGACTGCAACTGCCGGTGGTCCTCAAGGGACTTGGCGAGTACCGCGGCCTGGACGCGGCCCTGTACGCGATCGCCCTCTTCCTGGTGGTCGTCGTGACCCGCTTCGTGTGGGTGTACCCGGCGGCCTTCCTGCCCCGCATGTTCTCCGCGCGGATCAGGGAACGCGAGGACAACCCCACCTGGAAGGGGGCGATGACCACCGCGTGGGCCGGCATGCGGGGCGTGGTCTCGCTGGCCATCGCCTTCTCGATCCCGCTCACCGTGCACGGCGGCGATCCCTTCCCGCAGCGCAACATCATCCTGTTCCTGACCTTTACGACGGTCATCGGCACCCTGGTGGTGCAGGGCCTGAGCCTGCCCCCGATCATCCGGCTGCTGAAATTCCCCGGCCGCGACCCCCAGGCCGAGACGCTCGCCGAGGCCAACGCCCAGGCCCAGGCCTCCCGAGTGGCCGAGAAACGCCTCAACGCCCTCCTGGAGGACGAGCGCAACGCCCTGCCCCCTCCGCTGGCCGACCGCCTCCGCGAGGTCCTGGAGCGCCGCCGCAACGCCGTCTGGGAGCGCCTGGGCGCCACCAACCCCGTCACCGGCGAAACCGTCGACGATACCTACCGCCGCCTGTCCCGCGAGATGATCAGCGCCGAACGCTCGATGTTCGTGCGCCTGCGCGACGGCCGCTACATCGACGACGAGATGCTCCGCACCCTGCTCCGCAGACTGGACCTGGAGGAGGCGGCGGCTTATCGGGAGGCGGCGTAGGCGGTGTCCGCGAAGTCCCGCCCGTCTCGCGACGCCCGGCACGCACGCTCGGGCGGGGTGGCGATCGCATGCACCGGGCGCCGCGAGGCCTGCGCCCTGCGGGCGAACGACGGCACTTCGCGGACACGACCTGGGCCCTCACGGGAAGGGCCGCCCGGTGACGACCGCCGTGATCGTCGTCCCGCGCGGAAAGGCGCCCTCTCCTGCCAGGGCGACAAGTCCGTACAGCAACTTGGCGACATAGAGACGCTCGACGGCCAGGCCGTGGCGCTGCTCGAAGTCCTCGGCGAAGGCGTCGAGTTCGGCGGGCACGCGCGCGTAGCCGCCGAAATGGAAGCGGTCGTCGAGCGACCAGTCGCCGCGACGGCCACCGAAGGCACTCTCCTGGAGGGCGGTGATCTCGGCGCCCAGGAAGCCGCCTTTGAGGACCGGTATCCCCAACACCCGCCGTCCGGGGGCGAGTCCGGCCGCCAGCCCGGCCAGCGTGCCGCCGGTCCCGCAGGCGAGGGCCACCACATCGGCATGGGGATGGGCATCGATGTCGGCGTCGGCACGCGTGCGCAGCTCCTCCCCGAGGGCCCGGCAGCCGCGTACCGCGAGGGCGTTGCTGCCGCCCTCGGGGACCACGTACGCGTCCTCCGCGTCCACCGCCCGCAGGATGCCCGCCAGCGTCCCCGGCTCGGTCTTGCGCCGGTACGTCGACCTGTCGACGAAGTGGAGGCGCATTCCGTCCGTCGCGCAGCGGGACAGGGACGGGTTGAGCGGGCGGTCCGCCAGCTCCTGGCCGCGGACCACGCCGACCGTGCGCAGGCCCAGGAGGCGGCCCGCGGCGGCGGTGGCGCGCAGGTGGTTGGAGTAGGCGCCGCCGAACGTGACGACCGCGCGTCCGGCCGCCGCCGCGAGGTTGGGCGCGAGTTTGCGCCACTTGTTGCCGATCAGGTCGGGGTGGATCAGGTCGTCCCGCTTGAGCAGCAGCCGGACACCGTGCCGCCCGAAGCGCCCGTCCGTGACCTCCTGCACCGGTGAGGGGAGCCGGGGCCGTAGCGCGGAGAGGTCGGGGCTGGTCACGGCACCATTGTCACCCGGTGCACCTGGAGTACCCGGGGTGCTCGGAGCACTTGGAGCACTCGGCTCGCCCGGGTCTCCGGGGGGCTACTTCAGCCTGTCGTGGATCCGCTCGCGCAGCCACGTCATCGTGAACCCGCGCGGGTCCACCTTTCCGGGCTGCCACTCCAGGTGCCCGATCACCGACCGCTCCGACCAGCCGTGGTGGCGGCAGATCGCCGCGCAGACCTTCTCGATGGTCTCCAACTGGGCCGCGGGCCACGGGTCCTCGCCGTCGCCGAGGTTCTCGCACTCGAAGCCGTAGAAGTGCCGGTTGCCGTCGGTGTTGGCCTCGTTGTCGTGCGGCAGCGCCTTCTCGGCGATCACCGCGCGCAGCACGTCGTCGTCGCCGAGCCCCGCGTGGTTGGCGCGGCCGTAGCCGACGAGGTGGAGGGTGCCGTCCTTGGTGATGACGCCGTGGCAGAGGGGACCGGGCAGGTCCGGGCGGCCGTCCCGGCAGAGGGCCACCGTCCGCGCGCCGCCGTTGGTGACCGTGTGGTGGATCATCACGCCGTGGACGGGACCCCAGGGGCCCTTGTGGTTGCGGTTGTGGTGCTCCCAGTCGCCGACCTCGACGACCGTGACGCCCTCCGCCTTCAGGCCGGCCAGAAAGCCGCCCGCGGACATGGGTGAGGCCATGAACGCCTCCTTCGTGCTGTGCGACGGCCGACGTGCACGGCCGCCTGTTATCGCTGCTTGTACCGAAAAAATCCGGTACGGACGACTTGTTCGTACGGCGTGCGAGCCGATCCGGACAACGCCCGCCTCAGCGGCAACTCGAACGACATTCGACGTAAACAGCCCCTGTGCCCAGTGCCTGAAGATCCATTCCCCCTCTTTCGGGTAATAGCACCGGCACGCAGAGTGAGGAAGGCTGGTGCGCGGGAACGATGCCGGGCGCACAGGGCCCGGCATGAATGGGGAGGGCATTTCTCTATGTCGGTAGGCGAAGAGGTCCGCGCGGAGCAGAACAAGCCGCAGCAGAGCCTTGGCACGGCGGCTGCGCGGAACCTGGCCACCACCACGAAGTCCGCACCGCAGATGCAGGAGATCAGCTCCCGCTGGCTGCTGCGCACACTGCCGTGGGTGAACGTGCAGGGTGGCACATACCGGGTGAACCGACGGCTGAGCTACTCCGTGGGCGACGGCCGGGTGACATTCGTGAAGACCGGCGACCGCGTCGAGGTCATCCCCGCGGAGCTCGGCGAACTGCCCGCGCTGCGGGACTACGAGGACGAGGAGGTCCTCTCGGAGCTGGCCACCCGCTGCCGGCAGCGCGAGTTCGCCCCGGGGGAGGCGATCGCGTCGTTCGGCAGCCAGGCCGACGAGGTGTACCTGCTGGCCCACGGCAGGGTGGAGAAGATCGGCACGGGCCCCTACGGCGACGACACCGTCCTCGGAGTCCTCGCCGACGGCGCCTACTTCGGCGACCAGGCACTGCTGGACCCGGAAGCCATCTGGGAGTACACGGCCCGCGCGGACACCGCCTGCACGGTCCTCATCCTGGCCCGCGGGGACGTCGAGCAGGTCGCGGAGCGCTCCGAGACCCTGCGCGAACACCTCACGCAACTGCGCACGATCCCCGAGCAGCGCACCAACAAGTACGGCGAGAAGGCCATCGACCTCGCCGCGGGCCACTCCGGCGAGCCGGACATCCCGCACACCTTCGTCGACTACGACGCCCGGCCGCGCGAGTACGAACTGAGCGTCGCCCAGACCGTGCTGCGCATCCACTCGCGCGTGGCCGATCTCTACAACCAGCCGATGAACCAGACCGAGCAGCAACTGAGGCTCACCGTCGAGGCGTTGAAGGAGCGCCAGGAGCACGAGCTGATCAACAACCGCGAGTTCGGCCTGCTCAACAACTGCGAGTACGACCAGCGGCTCCAGCCGCACGACGGCGTGCCCAGCCCGGACGACATGGACGAGCTGCTCAGCAGGCGGCGCGGCACCAAGCTGTTCCTCGCCCACCCGCGCGCGATCTCCGCGTTCGGCCGCGAGCTGAACAAGCGCGGACTGGTCCCGGAGTCCATCGACGTCGGCGGCAACCGCATCCCGACCTGGCGCGGGGTGCCGATCTACCCGTGCAACAAGATCCCCGTCAGCGACCGCCGGACCACCTCGATCATCGCCATGCGTACCGGCGAGAACGACCAGGGTGTCATCGGCCTCCAGCAGGCGGGCATCCCGGACGAGATCGAGCCCAGCCTGTCGGTGCGCTTCATGGGCATCAACGAACAGGCGATCATCAAATACCTCGTGACGGCCTACTACTCGGCGGCGGTCCTGGTGCCGGACGCCCTCGGCGTCCTGGAGAACGTCGAGATCGGCCGCTGGAGGTGACGTTTCAGCAGCTGGACGCGGTGTCCCCGCCCTTCGGGGCGGGTACACCCCGGTCACCTGCGCTCAGCCGCAGTGGAAGCGCCACCGTCCGCGGACTCTCCGAGGGGGACCCCATGGCCGAGTTCAGGGCGGAGACGAGACAGCACACCGAGGGGACACGGCCGAGCGGTGGCGCGCCGCCGGCCGACGGGCACGAGGCGGCGGTGATCCTGGAGGGGGCCCGGGAGACCGTCGACCCCGAACTGCGTGCGGCGATCGACTCGCTGCCCGGCTCGATGCGCCGGGTCGCTCTCTACCACTTCGGGTGGGAGCACGCGGACGGCACTCCGGCGGCGGGCAACGCCGGCAAGGCGATCCGCCCGGCCCTCGTCCTGACCGCCGCCACCGCGCTCGGCGGCGCACGGGCCGGGGCGAGCGCGCTGCGGGCCGCCGCGGCGGTGGAACTGGTCCACAACTTCACGCTGTTGCACGACGACGTGATGGACCGCGACACCACCCGCAGACACCGGCCCACCGCGTGGACCGTGTTCGGCGACCCCGACGCGATCCTCGCCGGTGACGCGCTCCAGGCACTCGCGCTGCGGCTGCTCGCCGAGGACCCGCACCCCGCGTCCTCGGCCGCCGCGGCCCGGCTCGCGGACTGCGTCGTCGAACTGTGCGAGGGCCAGCACGCGGACACGGCCATGGAGAAACGCGACCCCCGCGAGGTCACCCTCGACGAGGTGCTCGTCATGGCCGAGGCCAAGACCGGCGCCCTGCTCGGCTGCGCCTGCGCGGTGGGCGCGCTGTACGCGGGGGCGTCCGCCGAGGACGTGGCGGCGCTGGACGCGTTCGGCCGGCAGGCCGGGCTCGCCTTCCAGCTGATCGACGACGTCATCGGCATATGGGGCGACCCGGGCCGCACCGGCAAACCGGCCGGCGCCGACCTCGCCGTACGCAAGAAGTCGCTGCCCGTGGTCGCCGCGCTCACCTCGGGCACCCCGGCGGCCGTGGAACTCGCCGAACTGTACGGACTGCCGTACGAGGAAGGGGACTTGGAGCGCACCGCGCTCGTCGTGGAGCGGGCGGGCGGCCGGGACTGGGCGCAGGCCCAGGCGGCCGACCGGATGGCGCGGGCCGTGCAGGAGCTGGCCCGGGCGATCCCCGACCCGCAGGACGCGGGCGGTCTGCTCGCGCTGGCCGAGTTCGTGACCCGGCGCAGCAGTTGAGGACCGGCGGGTCCCGCGCATCCCCACGGTGCGCGGGGCCCGCCTTCGCCCGTCCCACCTCCCTATAGGCTCAACACCCTTACGGAACAGGACTGTTGAGACGCGGAGGCGGGACATGGGCGTGGCGATACGGGTGGCTGGCGAGGACGACCGGGAGCTGGTCGTCCGGCTGCTGGACGACGCGTTCCAGGACGATCCGGTGAGCGGCTGGGTCTTCCCCGGCACCGAGTACCGCCGTACGACCCACCACCGGCTGATGTCCGCCTTCACGGACGCCGTGCTCGCCGACGGCCGCATCGACGTCACCGAGGACGGCACGGCGTGCGCGCTGTGGCTGTCGATGCCGGGCGAGGCGCACCCGGCGGACGGCGAGGGCCAGGACGAGCACGGAGACGGACACGGGGGCGAGGACGAGGCCGTGGCGCTGCGCGAGTTCGTCGATCCGGACAACGAGCGGGTCGAGACGATCGCCCGGCTCATGGCGGAGTCGCACCCCACCGGCCGGGCCCACGCATACCTCTGGATGATCGCCGTGACACCTGACCGGCAGGGCGAGGGCCTGGGCGCCGCGCTCATCGGGCACGTCCTGGACCGCTGCGACCGCGAGGGCCTGCCCGCGTACCTGGAGGCGAGCAGCGAGCGCAGCACCAAGCTGTACGAGCGGCTCGGCTACACCCGCACCGCCACCACCCTCGACCTCCCGGACGGCCCCCGCATGTACCCCATGTGGCGCGAGCCGAGGCCGTAGCGGGCCCGGTCCGGGGCGCGTGGCGAGGGCCGCCGCAAGGGCCGTAACGTGGGCGTATGCCGGAATCAGAAGCCACCGCCGCCCCCGTCACCGTCCTCCACATCACCGAGCGCGCCCTGTGGGACGCGGCCCGCGAGCGCGGTGTCTACGAGTGGTCGACCCGTGGCCGCACCCTCCAGGAGGAGGGCTTCATCCACTGCTCGACGCGCGCCCAACTCCCGCGCGTGGCGGCCTTCTTGTACGGCTCCTACGACGGCCCCGACGAGCTGGTGGTCCTGGAGGTGGACCCGGAACGGCTCGGCGGATCGCTGAAGTACGAGGCGCTCAAGCCGGGCGGCGAGGAGTTCCCGCACGTCTACGGGCCGATTCCGGTGGACGCGGTGGTGGGCGTACGGCCGTGGGACGGCACCGCCTAGGAGCGGTTCGGCAGCCCGCCGGTCTCCGGGTCGCGGCCGGTCAGGCAGTACACACCGCCGGCCGGGTCGCGCATCACGGTCCAGTGCGGGCCGCGCGCCACGGCACGCGCCCCGAGCCGCTCGTGCCGTGCTCCGGTCGCGTCGATGTCGGCGCAGGCCAGGTCGAGATGGGCGGCGGCGGGCCGTTCCGCGCCGAGCCGCTGGAGCAGCACGCGGATCGGCAGCCCGGACGGCGGCCTGAGCACATGGAACTCGGGGAGCGCGCCCGGCAGCGAGGCCCAGTCGGGCAACAGGGCGCTCCAGAAGGCGACTTCGGCGTCGTAGGAGCCGGGGCCGATGTCCAGGGACACCTGGTCGAGGCGGCTGCCGTCCACGACGGGCGGCCGTACGGACTCGCCGTGCCAGGGGACCGCGCAGAACAACTGCCCGGCCGGGGACCGGAGTACGGACCAGCCGTCGTGCGCGGAGACGGCGTCCGCGCCGAGCCGCAGCGCGCGGTCCACGAACGCGGGCACGTCCTCGGCGCAGAAGTCGAGATGCGCCCCGCCCGGTCCGGACCCGACCCCCTGCATCTTCACGCAGGGATCGGCCCCCTCCGCCAGCAGGGTGACGAACTTCCCTTCCGTACCGCGCGGTTCGGACAGCCGGGTGTCCGTGACGGCGGTCCAGAACGCGCGGGCGGGGTCGAGGACCGCGTGCGGGCGGTCGACGAAGGCGTAGGTCCAGCGGATGGTCATGGCGTGATCGTAGGCCGGAGAACCCGACCGATCCTCCCGGGCTTCCTCAGTCCCCGCTGCGCTGCATGAACCGCAGCATGTTCCCGGCCGGGTCCCGGAACGCGCAGTCACGGACGCCGTAGGGCTGGTCCGTCGGCTCCTGGACCACCTCGGCGCCGGACTCCTGGACGCGGGCGTAGAGCGCGTCGCAGTCGGCGGTGGTGAAGTTGACCCCGCGCAGGGTGCCCTTGGCGAGCAGTTCGGCCATGGCCTGCTTGTCGGCGGGGGAGGCGTCCGGGTTCGCGGCCGGCGGCTCCAGCACGATCTCCACGTCCGGCTGCAAGGGCGACCCCACGGTCACCCAGCGCATGCCCTCGAAACCGACGTCGTTACGGATTTCCAGCTCCAGCACGTCGCAGTAGAAGGCGAGCGCCTTGTCGTGGTCGTCGACGGCGATGAAGCACTGGCGGAGTTTGAGATCCATGAACGACAGGCTAGGGCCGCGGGGGCGGTCCCGCCCGGTTCGGGCGGGTGAAAGTACGGGCCACGCAGGACGGGATGACGGCCCCCGCCTCGTGGGAGCGGGCGCGGTAGGCGCTGGGGGTCTCGCCGACCAGTTCGGTGAAGCGGGAACTGAAGGAACCGAGCGAGGTACAGCCGACGGCCATGCACACCTCCGTCACACTCAGGTCCCCGCGCCGCAGCAAGGCCTTCGCCCGCTCGATCCGCCGGGTCATGAGATAGCTGTACGGCGTCTCCCCGTACGCGGCGCGGAAGCTGCGCTGGAAGTGCCCCGGCGACATCAGCGCGGTCCGCGCGATCGAGGCCATGTCGAGCGGCTCGGCGTACTCCCGGTTCATCCGGTCCCGGGCCTGACGCAGCCGCACGAGGTCGTCACGGTTCACGGGGTCCAGGATGGCACGGGCCCGAGAGGGAGGGGGAGGGAGCGGGAGGGAGCGGGGGGCACGACGAAGGGGCCCGGCCGGCGAACCGGCAGAGCCCCTTCCCCTTGTGCCCACTGACCCGCGATGGTGCACCGATCGCCGGTCGGGCCGGGCCGACCTGGGTCAGGCCTTCTTGGTCTCCCAGAAGATCTTGTCGATCTGGGCGATGTAGTCCAGCGCCTTCTGGCCCGTCGCCGGGTCGGTGGACGCCTTGGCGGCCGAGAGGGCCTTCAGGGCGTCGTTGACCAGCTGGTGCAGCTCCGGGTACTTCTCGAAGTGCGGGGGCTTGAAGTAGTCGCTCCAGAGCACCGAGACGTGGTGCTTCGCGAGCTCGGCGCGCTGCTCCTTGATGACGGTGGCACGCGCCTGGAAGTGCGGGTCGTCGTTGGCGGCCATCTTGTCCTGCACGGCCTTCACCGACTCCGCCTCGATGCGGGCCTGGGCCGGGTCGTACACACCGCAGGGCAGGTCGCAGTGCGCGCTGACCTTCACCTTGGGGGCAAACAGGCGGGAAAGCATGGAGCGTTCCTTCCTCGTGATCGTCTTCTCAGGTGGGACATTACTCCCTGGAGAAGCTGATTTCGCGAGTGCCCCCATGGGCTTAGGACAAAAGTACGGGGTCGGACTCAGACTGGTGGAGGATAGGACCGGGGAGGTGCCGGGGATGCCGGAGCTGTCGCAGGAGACCGAGCGCGGGAGGGCCGTACTGCCCTTCGGGACGGCCGAGGTGACCGGGCCGTCCATGGTGCCGACGCTGGTCCACGGGGATCTGCTCGTGGTGCAGTACGGCGCCAGGATCAGGCCCGGGGACATCGTCGTGCTGCGGCATCCGTTCCAGCAGGACCTGCTGGTCGTCAAGCGGGCCGCGGAGCGGCGCGACGGCGGGTGGTGGGTGCTCGGGGACAACGTGTTCGCCGGTGGGGACAGCACGGACTACGGCACCGTGCCCGAGGACCTGGTGCTGGGGAAGGTGCGCTTCCGGTACCGGCCGCTGGGGCCCGGTCAGCGTTCGCCGTTCGCGCTCGCCCGCTGGGTGCTCTCCGCGGCCAGGCCCGTGCTCTGCGACCGGTCGGCCTCCAGGCGCTTCCGGGCCCGGTAGGCGGCCACGTTGGCGCGGGTCGCGCAGCGGTCCGAGCAGTAGCGCCGGGAGCGGTTGGTCGAGGTGTCGAGGTAGGCGTTGCGGCACGGGGGCGCCTCGCACAGGCCCAGGCGGTCGACGCCGTACTCGGTGAGGTGGAAGGCCAGGCCCATCGCCGCGATGGCCGCGTAGCCCGCGGTCGCGTTCGACGGGTGGTCCGCGAGGTGCATGTGCCACAGCGGGCGGCCGTCCTCGTCGCGGAAGTTGTGCCCGGAGATCTGCGGGCTGACCGGGAACTCCAGGAGGAGCGAGTTCAGCAGGTTCACGGAGAGGGTCTCGTCGCCGTCGTCGGCCGCCTGGAAGACCGCCCGCAGCCGGCCCCGGACCGACCGGAAGCGGGTGACGTCGGCGTCGGTGGCGCGACGGGCCGCCTCCTTGTTGCTGCCGAACAGGTCCCGTACGGCCTCGACCGAGGTCAGGACGTCCTTGCCCCGGGCCGGTTCCTCGGTGTTGACGAGGCGTACGGCGTAGTCCGAGTAATAGGCCAGTTCCACTTGTAGTCCTTACGGAGGGGCTCTATGGTCGTGGATGCGGTCGGGTAACAGCTGATCGTGCTTCCAGGGTATTACGGCAGTGACATTGTGGCAGCGAGTGGACAGGGGGTCCTCATGGCGACCGGTGTCGGAACCGACTGGCAGTCCTGGCAGGAGAGCTGGGACCGGCAGCAGGAGTGGTACATGCCCGACCGGGAGGACCGCTTCCGGGTCATGCTCGACATGGTCGAGGCGAGCGTCGGACCCGAGCCGCGCGTCCTCGACCTCGCCTGCGGCACGGGCAGCATCACGGCCAGGCTGCTGGCCCGCTTCCCGAACGCCACCAGCACCGGAGTCGACCTCGACCCCGCCCTCCTCGCCATCGCCCGCGGCACCTTCGAGGGGGACGGACGGGTCTCCTTCGTCACGGCCGACCTCAAGGACCCGAGCTGGACGAGCGACCTGCCGTACGACACGTACGACGCGGTCCTCACCGCCACGGCCCTCCACTGGCTGCACACCGAACCCCTCGCCGCCCTCTACGGCCAACTCGCCGAACTCGTCCGCCACGGCGGCGTGTTCATGAACGCCGACCACATGATCGACGACACCACGCCCCGGATCAACGCGATCGAACGCACCCGAAGCCGCGCCCGCATGGAACAGGCCCAGCGCGCCGGCGCCCTCGACTGGGCCGAGTGGTGGCAACTCGCCGCCCGGGACCCGCTCCTCGCCGCACCCACCGCCCGCCGCTTCGAGATCTACGGCACCCACGCGGACGGCGACACGCCCTCACCCGCGTGGCACGCACGCGCACTCCGCGAGAAGGGGTTCGCGGAGGCCCGTGCGGTGTGGAGCTCGCCTTCGGACACGGTGTTGCTGGCGTTGAAGTAGGCCGGATTTCCTGGCCGTTGGCGCACGGGTGCCACTACTTCTTTGCGGAGGCGAGTAAACGTCTTTGCACAAGCGGGTGAACGCCGTGAAATGATCTCCGCCGATGAGCGGCCGGTGGGCCGTTCTGGAGCGAGGGGGGAGATCCTGCGATGCAGCTCAAGAGGTCCACGGCGGTGGCGGCGATGTGTGCGGCTCTGGCAGCCGCTGGAACGATCACGGCGCCGTCGGCCTTCGCCGAAGGGAACGGTGGGTGCTATTCGTACTCGGACGTGGACACGTATCCGAACGACAGCACCCTGATCACCTGGAAGTCCTGTCTGAGCAAGAAGGCCACGAGGACAGGGCACCCCTATGCGATCGTCTCCATGGGGAAGAAGCATCCGAAGTGCAAGATCCTGATCACCGTCGTCACCACCGGCGAGAAGATCGTCTCCAAGAAGGTCTACGCCTGCCCGACGGGCAAGGTGGTCAACAAGCGGTACAACGGCACGGACTTCAAGGGCAAAGGGCAGTTCACGACCTTCGTGCACATGTCCGGCGTGACGACGGAAGGCAACCTGTCCCCACGCAGCCCCTGGCTCAATCTGCGCTGACCTGAACGGCGGTTGTGGTCCACCCCGGCCAGGGGTGGACCACAACCGCCGTCGGGGACGACTTCAGAGCACCTTGGACAGGAACCCCTGAGTCCGCTCGTGCTGAGGGTTCGTCAGGACGTCGCGTGGGTGGCCGGATTCGACCACCACGCCGCCGTCCATGAAGACGAGGCTGTCGCCGACCTCGCGGGCGAAGCCCATCTCGTGGGTGACGACGATCATCGTCATGCCGGACTCGGCCAGGTCGCGCATGACGTCGAGGACGTCACCGACCAGCTCCGGGTCGAGGGCCGAGGTCGGCTCGTCGAACAGCATCAGCTTCGGGTCCATCGCCAACGCCCGCGCGATGGCGACCCGTTGCTGCTGGCCGCCGGAGAGCTGCGAGGGGTAGTTCTGCGCCTTGTCGGACAGCCCCACCCGCTCCAGGAGCTGCATCGCACGCTCCCTGGCCTGCCCCTTGTTGACGCCCCTGACCTGCACGGGCGCCTCGATGATGTTCTCCACGGCCGTCATGTGCGGGAACAGGTTGAAGCGCTGGAAGACCATGCCGATGTCCCGGCGCTTCACCGCCACCTCGCGGTCGCGCAACTCGTAGAGCTTGTCGCCCTGTTGGCGGTAACCCACGAGTTCGCCGTCGACGTACAGCCGGCCGGCGTTGATCTTCTCCAGGTGGTTGATGCACCGCAGGAAGGTCGACTTGCCGGAGCCGGAGGGGCCGATGAGGCAGAACACCTCGCCGGACTTCACCTCCAGGTCGATGCCCTTGAGGACCTCGACCGGCCCGAACGACTTGTGGACGCCCTCGGACTTGACCATCGGGACCGACGGGTCCGTGGCCGCGGGCTCGGTCTTGTCGAGGTCGGCGCTCATGCCGCGCCTCCCTTCGGACGGCCGATGGACAGCATGTTCGCCTTGATCTTCTGGTACGGCGTCGCCGGCAGGACACGGCTGGACCCGCGGGCGTAGTACCGCTCCACGTAGTACTGCCCGACGCTCAGGACCGACGTCATGATCAGGTACCAGGAGGCGGCGAGGAAGTACATCTCCACCGGGGCACCGGAGTTCTGGCCGATGTCCTGGGCGTACCGGAAGAGTTCGGGATACTGGACGGCCGCCACGAGCGAGGTCGTCTTCAGCATGTTGATCACTTCGTTGCCCGTGGGCGGCACGATCACCCGCATCGCCTGCGGGATCACGATCCGGCGCAGCGTCTTGGCGTGGCTCATGCCCAGGGCGTGCGAGGCCTCGGTCTGGCCCTCGTCGACCGCGAGCAGACCGGCGCGGCAGATCTCCGCCATGTACGCGGCCTCGTTGAGGCCCAGGCCGAGCAGCGCCGTCAGCAGCGGCGTCATGAAGTCCGACCAGTAGTTCTTGTAGATCGGACCGAGGTTGATGTACTCGAAGACCAGGCCCAGGTTGAACCAGAGGAACAGCTGGACCAGCACCGGGGTGCCGCGGAAGAACCAGATGTAGAACCAGGCGATCGACGAGGTCACCGGGTTCTTCGACAGCCGCATCACCGCGAGCCCGATGCCGCCGACGATGCCGATCACCATCGACAGCACCGTCAGCAGCAGCGTCTTGTAGACACCGGTCATGATCCGGTGGTCGAAGAAGTAGTCCGGCACGGCATGCCAGTTGATCTTGCCCTGGCCGAACGCGTAGACGATCGCGACCAGGATGCCGATCGCGATCAGGGCGGAGACGTACCGCCCGTAGTGCCGGACCGGGATGGCCTTGATGGGCTTCGGAGCGGCCGGGGGAGTGTCCTCGGTCCCCGGCGCTCTCTCGATGTCAGAAGTCACGGATGCTGCCTCTCAGCGACGGCGGATCCGCGGTCACTTGCCGCCGTTGATCACGGACGACTTGACGGCACCGTCCTCGGCGCCCCACTTCGTCAGGATCTTCTCGTACTCACCGCTCTTGATCACGGCGTCCATCGCGGCCTGGAGCGCGTCCCGCAGCTGGGTGTCGCTCTTGGCGACCGCGATGCCGTACGGCGCCGCCTCCACCTGCTCGCCGACCAGCTGGAAGTCCTTGCCGCCGCCGGAGGTCTTCACCGCGTAGGCGGCGACCGGGAAGTCGGAGGAAGCCGCGTCGGCGCCACCGGAGCGCAGTCGGGTCTGGGCCTGCTGGTCGTCGTCGAAGGCCTCGATGGTGATCTTCTTGCCGCCCGTACACTTCTTGGTCTCGCTCTTGGCGAGGTCCTCGGAGACGGTGCCGCGCTCGACCGCGAGCTTCTTGCCGCACAGGTCGGCCCAGGTGGCGATGTTCTCCGTGTCGCCCTTGCGCGTGTAGATCGAGACACCGGCGGTGAGGTAGTCGACGAAGTCGACGCCCTCGCCGACCTTCTTGCCCGTGTCCGGGTCGACACCGTTCTGGCGGTTCTTGTTGTCGGTCATCGCGGACATCGCGATGTCGTAGCGGTTGGAGCGCAGACCGGTGAGCAGCGCGTCGAAGGTGCCGTTCTCGAACTCGAACTTCACGCCGAGCTGCTTGCCCATCGCGTCCGCGAGGTCGGGGTCGAGGCCGACGACCTTGCCTGAGGAGTCCTTGAACTCCACCGGGGCGTAGGCGATGTCCGAACCGACCTTGACGACGCCCGCGCTGCGGATCGAGGCGGGGAGCTTGCTCGCCAGCGGCGCCGAGCTGGTGGACGCGCTGCCGGAGCCGCTGTCCTTCTTGGTCTGGTCGCCGCAGCCGGTGAGCAGCAGGGAGCCGGCGACCGCGATCGCACCGACCGCTGCCAGCCGGGTGTGCGGGGCGGTCGTACGACGGGTGGAGCGTGCGGTCATGGTGGGTTCCTCCGGCGGATGGATGGCGGTGCCGACGGGTCGACGAGAACACACACCTTCGGGTGTCGCGACCTCGTGTGATTAGGGCATCTTGCCATTCGGACTGAACCATTCAGGGGACTCGCTATGTCAAAATCGGATAACGGGTGACCCCCGAATCGCATCAGGTCGGTACATCAGGACGCCCTGATCACGGACCATCTGCTGGAATCACTCCTTCCGGCCGGAAGATCTTCGGTATGTCTCACGATGTGATCGATCATCGTTCCGCCCCCGGCCGACGAGATGTGACCTTGCGCCTATTGGACTCGTCCTGGGTGCCGTCCGTCCGGTAAGAAGGTTCTTTACACCCCTCATCCGGGGCTCAGGGCGCGTGTGCGGCGCGCCCGTCGCGCAGGTGCTCGTACGCATCAACTCTCTGGCCCTGCGCGGTGCCCGCCCACCCCTCACCAGGGAGTGGCCACCCTCAATTCAATGAAGACCTAAGGGGTAAGACAAAGTGGCAGCGGAGATCGTCAATCCTCGCAGCGACAGCAGTACGGATCAGGACGGCGGGGCCGAGCCCCTCGATTCCTTCGATCCCGCGTTCGCGCTGCACCGCGGCGGCAAGATGGCCGTGCAGGCCACCGTGCCGATCCGCGACAAGGACGACCTGTCCCTCGCGTACACACCCGGCGTCGCGCGCGTGTGCACCGCGATCGCGGAACAGCCGGAACTCGTCCACGACTACACCTGGAAGTCGTCCGTGGTCGCCGTCGTGACGGACGGTACGGCGGTGCTCGGACTCGGCGACATCGGCCCCGAGGCCTCCCTCCCCGTCATGGAGGGCAAGGCCATCCTGTTCAAGCAGTTCGGCGGCGTGGACGCGGTGCCGATCGCGCTGGACTGCACCGGCGTCGACGAGATCATCGAGACCGTGGTGCGCCTCGCCCCCTCCTTCGGGGGCGTCAACCTGGAGGACATCTCGGCGCCGCGCTGCTTCGAGATCGAGCGCAGGCTCCAGGAGCGGCTCGACATCCCCGTCTTCCACGACGACCAGCACGGCACGGCGATCGTGACGCTGGCCGCCCTGCGCAACGCGGCGAAGCTGACCGGGCGGGAGCTGGGCGACCTGCGGGGCGTCATCTCCGGCGCGGGCGCGGCCGGGGTGGCCATCGCCAAGTTCCTGCTGGAGGCCGGGCTCGGCGACGTGGCCGTCGCGGACCGCAAGGGCGTCGTCTCGCGCGACCGGGACGACCTCACGCCCGTCAAGCGGGAACTGGCCGAGCTGACGAACAAGGCGGGGCTCTCCGGGACGCTCGAAGCGGCGCTGGAAGGCGCCGACGTCTTCATCGGCGTCTCCGGCGGTACGGTCCCGGAACCGGCCGTGGCCTCCATGGCCGAGGGCGCGTTCGTCTTCGCCATGGCCAACCCGGACCCCGAGGTGCACCCGGACGTGGCGCACAAGTACGCGGCGGTCGTCGCGACGGGCCGGTCCGACTTCCCGAACCAGATCAACAACGTGCTGGCGTTCCCCGGCATCTTCGCGGGCGCGCTCCAGGTGCGGGCCTCTCGGATCACCGAGGGGATGAAGATCGCGGCGGCCGAGGCGCTGGCCGGTGTCGTCGGCGACGACCTCGCCGCGGACTACGTGATCCCGTCCCCGTTCGACGAGCGGGTCGCCCCCGCGGTCACGGCGGCTGTCGCCGCGGCGGCCCGGGCAGAGGGCGTTGCCCGACGGTAGGAACCGTGCGTGGCCCCGCCCGTTCCGGGCGGGGCCATTCTTTTTTGCCCAGCCGTACGCCCGTTCGGGTGATTGAGGGGCGGACGTTTCCTGCGGCCGGCCGGCCCGTGCGGGTCTCTCGGCTCCGGGGGTGGCAGCCTCCAGGGACGGTCACCCGAACACCCCCCGCCCCGTGGCAAGAGGGCATGTGTCACACCGCCCGGTAGTTCCCTGGTCAACCGGCGGAGCCTATCGTCAAGGTCATGTTCGCCGTCTACGCCGCCCGAATCGACCGCGACCAGCCGCTCTCCGGCCTTGAGTTGGGCGAACGTCCCGCCCCCGAGGCCCGGCCGGGCTGGAGCACCATCGATGTCAGGGCCGCCTCCCTCAACCACCACGACCTGTGGTCCCTGCGCGGCGTCGGCCTCGCCGAGGACAAGCTGCCGATGATCCTCGGCTGCGACGCCGCCGGTGTCGACGAGGACGGCAACGAGGTCGTCCTGCACTCCGTCATCGGCCAGACCGGCCACGGTGTCGGCCCCCGGGAACCCCGCTCCATCCTCACCGAGCACTACCAGGGCACCTTCGCCGAACAGGTCGCCGTCCCCACGTGGAACGTCCTGCCGAAGCCGAAGGAACTCTCCTTCGCCGAGGCCGCCTGCCTGCCCACGGCCTGGCTGACCGCCTACCGCATGCTCTTCACCAACTCCGGTGTACGACCCGGCGACTCGGTGCTCGTGCAGGGCGCGGGCGGCGGTGTCGCCACGGCGGCCATCGTGCTCGCCAAGGCGGCCGGGCTGCGGGTCTTCGCGACCAGCCGGGACGAGGCGAAGCGCAAGCGGGCGCTGGAGCTGGGCGCCCTGGAGGCGGTGGAGCCGGGGGCCCGGCTGCCGCAGCGCGTGGACGCGGTCATCGAGACCGTGGGCGCGGCCACCTGGTCCCACTCGGTCAAGTCGCTGAAGCCCGGCGGCACGCTCGTCATCTCCGGTGCCACGAGCGGCGACCGCCCCTCGCACGCCGAACTGACCCGCATCTTCTTCCTCGAACTCAAGGTCGTCGGCTCGACGATGGGCACCAAGGACGAGCTGGAGGACCTGCTCGCCTTCTGCGCCGCGACGGGTGTCCGCCCGGTCATCGACGAGGTGTTCCCGCTGGACCGGGCCCGCGAGGGCTTCGAACGCCTCGACTCCGGCGACCAGTTCGGCAAGATCGTGCTCACGAACGGCTAGCGGCTCCGTCCGCTCCGCTTCACTGCTTCCGAGCTTCCACGGCCGGTCCGGTCTCCCGGGCCGGCCGTTGTCGTGGTCTCGCGCCGCCCCGCTCGGCCTCACGCCGTCTCATGTCAACTTTGGTTGACAGGTGCGGGTGTGTCAACGTAAGTTGACGTCATGACCGAAGCAACGGATCTCGCCGAGCGGGCGGGTGACCGCGATCCACGGGTCGGCCTCCGTGCCGTGTCCGCGCTGCGCAAGCTGGTGGAGCAGCTGGAGGCGGTACAGGTGCGCAGCGCGCGCAACCAGGGCTGGTCGTGGCAGGAGATCGCCGCGGAACTCGGAGTCAGCAGGCAGGCCGTCCACAAGAAGCACGGGAGGCAGTGATGTTCGAACGGTTCACGAAGGACGCCCGCGCCGTGGTCCAGGGCGCGGTGGAGCACAGCGAGCGGTCGGGTGCCGGCTCCGTAGAGGCCGAACATCTGCTGCTGGCCCTCCTCGACCGCGAGGGCAGCCGGGCCTCCTTCACCCTGACCGCCCTCGGCCTCACCACCGAAGACCACAAGCAGTCCCTACGGCGGGCCCTGGGCGACGCGCGCCGAAGGGCCGGGCTCTCCCAGGCCGAGACCGACGCCTTGGCCGGGCTCGGGATCGACGTCTCGGAGATCGTCGCCCGGGTCGAGGCGGCGCACGGTGCCGGGGCGTTGTCCGGGGACCGCAGGAGCGGGGAGCGGTGGTCGGGCCGCCGCACCTTCGGCCGCGGCGCCAAGAACGTCGTGGAGAAGTCCCTGCGCATCGCCGTGGCCCACCACGACGGCCACATAGGCGACGAGCACTTCCTCCTCGCCCTGACCGTCCTCCCCGGCGTGCCCGGTGAGGTGCTCGCCGATCACGGGGTGACCCACGAGGCGGCGACCCGGGTGCTGTACGGCGGGGGAGAGGCGAAGGCGGGCTGAGCGGGCGGGGGCGGTGCGCCTGGGCCCGATGCCGGGGCGCACCATCCGCACCTGTGCCTCACCGCGTCCGCTCAGGCCCTGCGGCTGCCGCGCAGTATCGCCCCGATGTGTGCCGCCGCCGCGGACAAGTGGCGTCGGGTGTCGCGGAGTTGGTCCTCGGTGACACCCCGGTCGCGGGCCGCGTCACGGATGTCGTCGCGGAAGCGGTCGAGCAGCCGGTCCAGATCGCGGGCCGGGTCGCCGGTGGAGTCCTCGTGCGCCCAGGCCGGTTCGTACTCCGCGGGGAAGTCCTCAGGCGTCTGGCTGTACTCGGGCGCCGACGCCCCCGGAGCCGTAGCCCCCGGTGCGGGTGCCGAAGCCGACCTGCCCGCACCCGGCCGCCCCCCGAACCCGAAGTCCTTGCCGAACTCCTTCCCGAAGTCCCCGAACTCCTTGGCCAGTTCGGTCAGGCTCTCCCGTACGCCCGTGGGCCAGTCGCCGCGCGCGAAGTGGTCCTGTGCGTGCTCCTGGACCTGGCGGCCGATGCGCTGCATCTCCTCCTGGGCCTGCGCCCACGCGCGCGCCTGCGCCTCCTTGGCCTGGCGCCGGGCCTGCTGGGCCTCCTCGCGGGCCCGCCTGCTCTCGTCCTTGGCGCGCCGGGCCTGCTCCTTCCACTCCTGCTTTGCGCGGCGCATCTCCTCCTTGGCGGCGCGCCACGACTCCTTGTCGCCGAAGTCCGTGAAGTCCCCCGCGGCGCCCTCGTGTTCGCCGCCGCGAGCCCGCGCGCCGCCGGTGCCCCGCCGGGCCTCGGAGGCCGCCGCGCGCATCTCGCGCCGCAGATCGCCCGCCGCGCCCCGGACGTCGGCCCTGATCTCGGCGGCCAACTCGGCGACGGACTCGCGGATCTCCAGCTCCAGGTCGGCCAACTCGCCGCTGCGGTCGGCCAGTTCGGCGCGGCCGGCGTCCGTGATGGCGTACACCTTCCGGCCGCCCTCGGTGGTGTGGGTGACCAGGCCCTCGGCCTCCAGCTTGGCCAGCCGCGGGTAGACGGTGCCGGCCGACGGCGCGTACAGCCCCTGGAAGCGCTCCTCCAGGAGACGGATGACCTCGTAGCCGTGGCGGGGGGCCTCGTCCAGCAGCTTCAGCAGGTAGAGGCGGAGGCGGCCGTGGGCGAAGACGGGAGGCATGTCAGAGCACCTTCTTGTCGGTCGTACCGTCGGCCTCGGCGCTGCCGGAGGCGTCGTCCGGGCCGGAAACGGAATTGTCCCCCGAGTCGCTTTGAACCTCGTCCACTGGATCGACGGGCGTACCGGTCACACTGCCCTCGGTGCCCCGCCCGCTTGCCTGGCCGCCGCCCCGAAAGGTGTCCTGGACGTCCCCTTCCCCTTCCCCTTCCTCGTCCTCGTCCTCCGCGACCGGGCGGCGGAGCAGGGCGATGGAGCCGGAGACGGTCGTCGCGCGCAGCTTCCCGGTGCCCGCGCCGAGACGGCCGGTGATCTTGTGGGCACCCCACTGGCCGTGCACCCGCAGCCCGTCGAAGGCGTTGGAGATGGAACCGCTCGCCGTGTTCGCCTCGACGTCCGCGTCCGCCGGATGCGGCAGCCGGATGGCGATCTCGCCCGAGACATTGGTCAGCCGGACATCGGTCGGGCCGTCCGGGTCGAGGTCCACGATCATGGAGCCGCTCACCGACTCGGCGCGCACGGAGGTCCCCGAACCCTCGACGACGGTGAGATCGCCGGAGACGGAGTTGAACCGGAGGTCGCCGGTGACGGCCTGGGCCTCCAGATTCCCCGAGACCGTGTCGGCACGGACCGGCCCGGAGAGGCTGACGAGGGTCGTGTCGCCGGTGACACCGCGCACCACCGAGGGCCCGCTGATCCCGGAGACGACAGCGGCGGCTCCGACCACCCCGACCTCGACCCGGGTGCTCGCCGGAACGGTCAGCGAGACCACCGCGCTGCGCCGCCAGCCCTTGCGGTCGAGCCACTTGAGGAAGCCCTTCCAGGGCAGGTCCTCGTACGCCACCGTGAGCGTGCCGTGCTGCTGGGTCACCACCAGGGGCGGCCCGTCGATCTCGGAGATTTCGAGGCGGGCGGAACCCTCGTCCGTGCCCACGACGTTCACTGTTCCGTTGACGATGCGCACATGGAGATCGCTCACGGGCTCGTCGAACGTGAGCTTCCTGGGCTCTGCGACGGACCACTCGGACATGATGCAGACCTCCTCGATCGAACCGCGCGGGACGGTACGGGACCATCGGAAACGACGCGCCATATCGCGTCTTCCAAGAAACACGATATATCGCGGATGCGGAAAGTCAAGAC
The DNA here is from genome assembly GCF_044768565.1 of Streptomyces sp. NPDC091280. NCBI lineage: Bacteria > Bacillati > Actinomycetota > Actinomycetes > Kitasatosporales > Streptomycetaceae > Streptomyces > Streptomyces sp. NPDC091280. Next base: position 188,350 of record NZ_JBIVUZ010000001.1, on the reverse strand, counting down.
ACTTGCCCCGCCCGCTCAACGACCGGCGGAAACGGGCGTATTGCCCTAGCGTGTGACCATGTCCATGGAGAAGTCCCAGGTCGGACGCCGGGCCGGTGCCGGTCCAGGCGCGCTGCTGCTCTGCCGCGCGGAGGCGGGTTCCGTCGCTCCGGCGGCCCAGCTGCTCCGCGAACGCATGCTGCTGACCGGCGCGGGCGAGGGCTGGAGCGTGCTCGTCCCCGAGGGCAAGCCCTGGCTGCACGGCGACGAACCGGTCGACCGCGTCCTCACCGGCTGGGCCGCCGCGCTCGCGGTCGGCGCGCCCTGGCCCGTGCTCGCCCTGTGGTGGGACGCCGACCGGGCCGGTTACACCCTGGCCTCGGGCTTCCGCCGTCCGGTCGGCTATGTCTGGCTCGCCGACGGCACTCCGGCGGGCGAGGACGAGGCCATGCGCACGTTCGCCGCCCGCCTGGGCCTGGACCCGGTACTGGACCTGGAGTCCCTCGACGCCCTCACGAAACCGGACCCGGAGGCCGACGCGCGCACCCGCCTGCGGGGCCTCCTGGCGGTCCTCACGCGCGCGGGAGTCGCCCTGCCGACAGGCCTCACCCCCGGTGAACCGGCCGACCGCCTCCGCGAGATCGCCCGCATCCGCCCGGACGCCCGGCAGATCGAGCGCTCGGGCTGGCGCGAGGTGGTCCGCACGGAGTTCGAAGCGGTCGACCACAGCCGCCTGGGCCCCTTGCTGCCCTGGTCCGGCACCCCCGCGGCCCGCGCCCTGTCCCTGACCCAGCTGACGACGGGCCTCCCGCTCACGGCCTGGGGCCTACGACGCCGCAGCGCGGGCTGGACCGCCGCGGGGGCGCTGCTCCTGGCCCACGGCGCGCTCGGCGCCGTCTGCGAACTGACCCGCCCGCGCGACTGACGCAGCGGCGGGACCCGGCGTCGTCGGAACAGATACGAGAACGGTGGGAACGGGAGTGGCTACTCGTCGTCGTCCTCGTCGTCCAGCCGGGCCAGCCAGGTCGCCAGGCGTTCCACCGGGACCTCGAAGTCCGGGTTCAGGTCGACGAAGGTCCGCAGCTGCTCGGCGAGCCACTCGAAGGTGACCTCTTCCTCGCCGCGCCGCTTCTCCAGTTCCTCGATGCCACGGTCCGTGAAGTACATGGGTCAAGGATAAGTGCGCGCAAACGGCCGGGCCGCACCCCCGGAAGAGGGGGTGCGGCCCGGCCGCGTGCGGTGGTCCGGGGCGGTCAGGCCTCGAACACCTCCCGCACCAACTGCTCCTGCTCCGCCTGGTGCCGCTTCGCGGAACCCACCGCCGGGGAGGACGAGTGCGGGCGGGAGATCCGCCGCAGTCGCTCGCCGTGCGGGACGTCCGCGCCGACCGCGAGGTCCAGGTGGTCGATCAGGTTGAGGGCGATGAACGGCCAGGCACCCTGGTTCGCCGGCTCCTCCTGGGCCCACAGGTACTTCTCGACGTTCGGGTACTTGTTGACCTCCGCCTGGAGCTCCGCACCCGGCAGCGGGTACAGGCGCTCGACGCGGATGATCGCCACGTCCGTGGTGCCGCGCTTGGCGCGCTCGGCCTCAAGGTCGTAGTACAGCTTGCCGGTGACGAAGACGACCTTGCGGACGGCCGCCGGGTCCGTCACGGTCTCGTCGCCGATGACCGGGCGGAACTGGCCCGTGGTGAACTCCTCCGTCTTCGACGCGGCGGCCTTCAGGCGCAGCATCGACTTCGGGGTGAAGACCACCAGCGGCTTGTGGTGCGGGTTGTGCACCTGCCACCGCAGGAGGTGGAAGTAGTTCGAGGGCAGCGTCGGCATCGCGACCGTCATGTTGTTCTGCGCGCACAGCTGGAGGAAGCGCTCCACGCGGGCCGAGGAGTGGTCCGGGCCCTGGCCCTCGTAGCCGTGGGGGAGGAGCAGGGTGACGCCGGACGTCTGGCCCCACTTCTGTTCCGCCGCCGAGATGTACTCGTCGACCACGGACTGCGCGCCGTTGACGAAGTCGCCGAACTGCGCCTCCCACATCACCAGCGCGTCGGGGCGGGCCAGCGAGTAGCCGTACTCGAAGCCCATGACCGCGTACTCGGAGAGCAGCGAGTCGTAGACGTTGTAGCGGGCCTGCTCCTCGGAGAGGTACTGGAGCGGGGTGTAGTCCTCGCCCGTCTGGCGGTCGATGAGGACCGCGTGGCGCTGGCCGAAGGTGCCGCGGCGGGAGTCCTGGCCGGAGAGGCGGACCGGGGTGCCCTCCAGGAGGAGGGAGCCGATGGCGAGGGTCTCGCCCATGCCCCAGTCGATCGTGCCGTCCTCGACCATCGCCGCCCGGCGCTGGAGCTGGGGCAGCAGGCGCGGGTGGACGTGGAAGTTGTCCGGGATGTTGACCTGGGACTCGGCGATCCGCTTGACGACCTCCGAGGAGATCGCGGTGGAGACGGCGACCGGGAACTCGGCCTGCGGGTCCGACATCGGGGCGGCGCCGGGCTGGGCCGTCGCCTCGCGGACCTCGGTGAAGACCTTCTCCAGCTGGCCCTGGTAGTCCTGGAGGGCCTGCTCGGCCTCTTCCAGGGTGATGTCGCCGCGACCGATGAGGGACTCGGTGTACAGCTTGCGCACCGAGCGCTTCTTGTCGATCAGGTCGTACATCAGGGGCTGGGTGAAGGCCGGGTTGTCCGACTCGTTGTGACCGCGGCGGCGGTAGCAGATGAGGTCGATCACCACGTCCTTGTTGAACGCCTGGCGGAACTCGAAGGCCAGGCGCGCGACGCGGACCACGGCCTCCGGGTCGTCGCCGTTCACGTGGAAGATCGGGGCCTCGATCATCCTCGCCACGTCCGTCGCGTACATCGACGAGCGCGAGGACTCGGGGGCCGCGGTGAAGCCGACCTGGTTGTTGATGACGATGTGGACCGTGCCGCCGGTGCGGTAGCCGCGCAGCTGCGACATGTTCAGGGTCTCGGCCACCACGCCCTGGCCCGCGAAGGCCGCGTCACCGTGCAGGGCGACCGGCAGGACCGTGAAGTCCGTGCCGCCCTTGTTGATGATGTCCTGGCGGGCGCGGACGATGCCCTCGATGATCGGGTCGACCGTCTCCAGGTGGGACGGGTTCGCCGCGAGGGTGACCTTGATCTGCTCGCCGTCCAGGCCGGTGAAGGTGCCCTGGGCGCCCAGGTGGTACTTCACGTCGCCGGAGCCGTGCATCGACTTCGGGTCGAGGTTGCCCTCGAACTCGCGGAAGATCTGGGCGTACGACTTGCCGACGATGTTCGCCAGGACGTTCAGGCGGCCTCGGTGGGCCATGCCGATGACGACCTCGTCGAGGCGCGACTCGGCCGCGCTGTCGATGACCGCGTCCAGCAGCGGGATGACCGACTCGCCGCCTTCGAGGGAGAAGCGCTTCTGGCCGACGTACTTCGTCTGGAGGAAGGTCTCGAAGGCCTCCGCCGCGTTCAGCCGGCGCAGGATGCGCAGCTGCTCCTCGCGCTCCGGCTTGGAGTGCGAGCGCTCGATGCGGTCCTGGATCCACTTGCGCTGCTTGGGGTCCTGGATGTGCATGAACTCGATGCCGGTGGTGCGGCAGTACGAGTCGCGCAGCACGCCGAGGATGTCGCGCAGCTTCATCAGGGACTTGCCGGCGAAGCCGCCGACCGCGAACTCCCGCTCCAGGTCCCACAGGGTGAGGCCGTGCTCGGTGATGTCCAGGTCGGGGTGCTTGCGCTGGCGGTACTCCAGCGGGTCGGTGTCGGCCATGACGTGGCCGCGGACCCGGTAGGAGTGGATCAGCTCGAAGACGCGGGCGGCCTTCGTCACGTCGTTGTCGTGCGACGCGTCGATGTCCTTGAGCCAGCGGACCGGCTCGTAGGGGATGCGCAGCGACTCGAAGATCTCGTCGTAGAAGCCGCTCTCGCCGAGCAGGAGGTTGGCGACGATCCGCAGGAACTCGCCGGAGGCGGCGCCCTGGATGACCCGGTGGTCGTAGGTCGACGTGAGCGTCATGACCTTCGAGATGCCGAGCTTGTTCAGGGTGTCCTGGGAGGTGCCCTGGAACTCCGCCGGGTAGTCCATCGAGCCGACGCCCATGATGACCGACTGACCGGGCATCAGACGGGGGACGGAGTGGACCGTGCCGAGGCCGCCGGGGTTGGTCAGGGAGACCGTCACGCCGGTGAAGTCGTCCATCGTCAGCTTGCCGTCGCGGGCGCGGCGGACGATGTCCTCGTAGGCCTGCCAGAACTCGAAGAAGTTCAGCGTCTCGGCCTTCTTGATGCCGGCGACGACGAGCTGGCGGTCGCCGTTGGGCTTCACCAGGTCGATGGCGAGACCGAAGTTGACGTGCTCCGGCTTGACCAGGGTCGGCTTGCCGTCCTTCTCCTGGAAGGAGTAGTTCATGGACGGCATGGCCTTGATGGCCTGCACCATCGCGTAGCCGATGAGGTGGGTGAAGGAGATCTTCCCGCCCCGGGCGCGCTTCAGGTGGTTGTTGATGACGATGCGGTTGTCGAAGAGCAGCTTGACCGGGACCGCGCGCACGGACGTGGCCGTGGGGACCTCGATCGAGGCGTTCATGTTCTTCGCGACCGCGGCGGCGGGGCCGCGCAGCGTCACGTACTCGGGACCGGCGGGTGCCTCGGTCGCGGGCGCGGCCTTCTTCGGCGCGGCGGCCGGAGCAGGAGCCGGAGCCGGTGCCGCGGCCTTCGCGGGGGCCGGGGCGGCGACGGGAGCGGGAGCCGGGGCCGGGGTGGCGGCTGCGGGCGCGGGGACCGCCGGGGCGGCGGGCGCGGCCGGGGCCACGGGTGCCGCCTGCGCCGGGGGTGTGGAGGTCCCTGCGGCCCCCGTGGCCGCAGCACCCGCCGAGGTCGAGGTCGGGGCGGCGGCCGCGCCCGGCTTGTAGTCGGCGAAGAAGTCCCACCAGGCTCGGTCTACCGAGTTCGGGTCCTGGAGGTACTGCTGATAGATCTCGTCGACGAGCCACTCGTTGGGCCCGAACGCGGCGGCGGGATTCTTACCCGCGGCTTGGTCGGACTCGGTCGAGATGGTCGAGTTACTGGGGGACTGTGACGACACGGCGGCAACCGCCCTCTTCCGCTTCACAAGGTGATGGACAGCGGGAATTAAGGCTACGCCCCCATGACGGCCAAGGTCAGGTCGGGCCGGTCCATCGTCGCGTAAGTCACACCGGAAAGTGTGTTTCAGGGCCTGAAATGGCGGGAAACAAGCGTGGTTCCGCTACAGATGGGGTGTCTCGGTGCGGACCGGGCGCACGAACGGCGCGGGCCTGTGCCTGATCACACGTGTCCGTCAGCGCGGACCGCCGTGGATCTTGGGGCTCCGGGTCGAACTTTACGTCAACTTGGCACGGATGACAGTCCCGGAAGGGTGACGATAATCCGGCAGCCACGCTCGGATTCGGCCACTCCGATCCGGCCGCCGTGCAGATCCACCGCCCAGCGGGCGATCGCCAGGCCGAGGCCCGTACCGCCGTCGCTGCCGGGCCCGTGCGGCGCGCTCACCGCTCCCCGGTTGAACCGCTCGAAGATGTGCGCCCACTGCGCCTGCGGGATGCCGGGCCCCTCGTCCAGGACCTCCAGCTCCAGCGACTCAGGCAGCGACCCGCGCCGCGCCTTGACCGTCACGCGCCCGTGCGCCGGGCTGTGCTTCACCGCGTTGTCGATGAGGTTGGCGACGACCTGGTGGATGCGCTCCGGGTCGGCGCGCGCGGTCAGCTCCGGCGGGGACACGTCCAGATGCAGATGGACGTCGGTGCGGGTGTGACTGCCCGAGCCGGACGCGATGCCCCCGCGCGCGGAGGCGACCATGTTGGCCTCCTTGAGCACGCCCGAGAGATACGGCCACACCTCGAAGCGGCGGGTCTTCAGGGGGACGACGCCGTTGTCCAGCCGGGAGAGGTCGAGCAGGGTCTCGACGAGCCGTCCGAGCCGCTCGGTCTGCTTCAGCGCCGTCCGCATGGTCTCCGGGTCGGCGGCCGAGACGCCGTCGACGACGTTCTCCAGCACGGCGCGCAGACCCGCGATGGGGGTGCGCAGCTCGTGCGAGACGTTCGCGACGAGTTCCTTGCGCTGGCGCTCCTGGGCCTCCAGCTCGTCGGCCATGACGTTGATCGTGCCGGCCAGGTCGCCCAGTTCGTCACGGCGGTTCTCGCGCACCCGGCGCGTGTAGTCGCCGCGCGAGATGGACCGAGCCACCGTGTTCATCTCGTCCAGCGGCGCGGTGAGCGAATGGGCCACGAACTGCGTTATCAGCAGTGTGGCGATCATCGAGAAGACCGTGATGAAGCGCAGCTCCGTCGCCGTGCGCATGGCGATCATCATCAGACCGGTGGTGATGAGCACCGAGATGACGACCAGCGCGCCCAGCTTGGTCTTGATCGAGAACGGGCGTACGCCGCCCCAGGGCTCCCCGGGACTCCTCCGTGACGTCGGCCCGCCGCTCATGGCGTCGGAGTCTCCAGCGCGTAGCCGACACCGTGCACCGTGCGGATCCGCTCGGCGCCGATCTTCCGGCGCAGCGCCTTGATGTGGCTGTCGACGGTGCGGGTGCCGGAGGCGTCCGCCCAGTCCCACACCTCGGCGAGCAGCTGCTCGCGCGAGAGCACGGCACGCGGGGTGTTCGCCAGGCACACCAGCAGGTCGAACTCGGTGGGCGTGAGATGGACGTCGTCGCTGCGCACCCGTACCCGGCGCTGCGCGTGGTCGATCTCCAGCTCGCCCAGGCGCAGGATGCCCGAGCGGGGGGTGGAGGCGGCCACCACGGCACGCTCCACGCGGCGCAGCAGGACGTGCACCCGCGCGGCCAGCTCCCGCATGGAGAACGGCTTGGTCATGTAGTCGTCGGCGCCGACCCCGAGCCCGACCAGCATGTCGGTCTCGTCGTCGCGCGCGGTGAGCATCAGCACCGGCACCGGACGGGCGGCCTGCACCCGGCGGCAGACCTCCAGGCCGTCGAAGCCGGGCAGCATGATGTCGAGGATCAGCAGGTCGGGCTGCCATGCCTCGGCGGTGTCGACGGCCGACGGCCCGTCGCCCGCGGTTTGCACGAGGAATCCCTCGGCACGCAAACGGGCCGCGATGGCGTCGACGATCGTCGGATCGTCCTCGACCACGAGCACCCGGCGCTGTGCGCCCGGTGTGGCCGTGGCCGTGCCGTTGTGGGAGGTGTGTGTCTGCTCCATCGCCCGCCCCTGAAGTGTGCTTTCCGGAACCAGTGGGGTGATCCCATGACTGCGCTTGACGCTTGAATGATCCGCGTCAGGCAAGCAGGGTACGGGCACGCGCAACCCCTTTGCTATCCAGGTCGGACGGCGAGGTGCACGACGTCGGGAACTCCTCGGGCAACGGGGATCTCTTCGGTACGCACCTGTTGGAACCCGGCATTCCATAAGGTTCGCTCAAATTCCGGAGAGGGCTGCGCCGACCATACGGCGAGCACCCCGCCGGGCCTCAACACCCTTGCGCAGCTTGCCAGTCCGGCCGGTGAGTAGAGGGTGTCGTTGCTGTCGGTGACGGTCCAGCCGGGCCCGTTGTCGATGTCGAGGCAGAGCGCGTCGAAAGTGGCGCATGTCTCATTGACGAATGCGACCAGGTCCGTTTTCAGAATCTCGGTCCGTGGATCGGCCAGCGCGGACGCGGAGAGCGCCGACAGCGGTCCCGAGCGGTGCCACTCGACGATCGCGCTCTCGCGCTCGACCACCGTGATCCGGCCCCAGCGCGGGTCGGCGGCGGCGTGCGCGAGCGAGAAGCCCACGCCCAACCCGCCGATCAGCACGTCGGGTTGGGGGCGCCCGTCGAGCGCGCTGTACGCGGCGTCGATCAGCAGCCGCTCCGAGCGCCCGTCCGAAGTGTCCATCAGGAAGCACCCGTTGGCGATGATCTGCAACAACTCCCCGTGCCGGCGCAGCACCACCTCGCCGTGGGGGCCCTCGCGACGGTCCAGGACGACGGGATGGTCGTACGCGGTGGTCATGTCCGCACGGTACCCGCGGACGCCTGTGAAAGCTTTCGGGTTGCTGTGAATCGGTCCTTGCGTGGCGTCGGTCATAGACAGCGACAGGTGGGACGGCGAAGTGTGGGGTGAAACGGAAGGAGTCCCGCACGGTGGAACGGACCGCGACGGCCGATACCCAGGTCTCCGCCACGCCTCCCGTCGAGGAGGACTCCACGCTGCTGGACGCGATGCCGAGACAGCGGGAAGTACCGGACACGGCAGGCGAGTTGGAGCTGCTTCCGGTGCCGTTCCCGGCTCCGGTCCAGGGTCGGGCGGCCGTGTCCGTCTCGGCGTCCACCCCCGCCGTGCCCCGGGAGTCCCGCGTCCCGGGCCTGCTGCGCCTCCTGCGCCCCTGGCGGGTGCTGCCCACGCCGACCGGAACGCCGTTCACTTTCGGTTACGGGACGGTGCTGGTCGCCACCTCGCTCGTCGCGCAGTACGCCGGTCCCACGCTGGTGGGCCGCTTGCACCAGGCCTCCAGCACCGATGTCACCCACCTGCTCCGCGACCCGTTCCTCGTGCTGGTCACCAGCGCGCTGTGGATCGTCGGCGGGGTGCTGTCGCCTTACGCGATCCTCTTCCTGCTGGTGCTGACCGCGCTGGAGCGGCGGATCGGCGGGGTGCGGGCCGCCGGGGTGTTCCTCAGCGGGCACATCCTGGCGACGCTGGCGACCGAGGGCACCGTGGGTCTCGCCGTGCTCGTGGGACACCTGCCCGACACCTCGCTGCACCGCCTCGACTACGGCATCAGCTTCGGCGTCGCCGCGAGCACGGGAGCCCTGGCGGGTCTGCTCAGGCCCTGGCTCGGGCTGCCGCTGCTCGCCCTGTTCGGCTGGAGCCTGGTCTCGGACCTGCTCGCGTTCACCGACCCCATGACGAACTGGGGCCATCTGATCTCGCTCGCGATAGGCGTCGCGACCTGGCCGCTGATACGGCGTCGGCAGCGGGCCGGCCGGATGATCCGGCTGGCTCCGGTCGAACTGCCCCGGGCCGGGACGGGCCGGGCCTGACTCCCCGCCTGTCCGGCGGGCACCACCAAGTCGCTCTTCCTGTACGGCGGTTGCTCCGCGCGTCCGGGCCGGGGGCGGGTGCGGGACGGGCATCGTGCCGGTTCCCCCGACGCCACCCCGGCCGCCGCGCCGCTCTCCTGACGGGCCTGGTGGACGAGGAGGCGCGCGGTGAGCCGCCGGCGTTGTCGCGCCGGACGGGCGCTTTCGGCGCGTGCCGCGTGCCGCATGCCGCTCGTCTTCGGCCGGGAGGTCCGGCCCGCGCCCGGAGGCCGTCGGACGGGCGGTCGTCGCCCGGCTCTGACGCCCCGCCCGGCCGGGCCGAGGAGAGCGGGCCCGAGGTCGACGTGACCGTTGGGACAGACGTCGGAGGTCTCCCGGTCGGGACAATGTCGGGCCGGGGGTGTAGCAATGGTGTCGACAGCCGAGCGCGGTCCTGGACGGGGGAGGTCCCGGTGACGGAGACGGTCGCAGTACGGCGGATCGAGCGGGCGATCACGGCAACCGGCCTTGTGGTGGCGGGAGTTGCTCAGGACCAGTGGGCGAACCCCACCCCGTGCGCGGAGTGGGACGCCCGAGCCGTCCTCAACCACATGGTGGGCGGGATGCACATCTTCGCCGCCGAACTGAACGGCACCGATCCGGGCGCCGAGCACGAGTCCGACTGGCTGGGCGGGGATCCCCGGGGCGCCTACGAGCAGGCGTCCGAGACCGACCGCGCGGCCTGGAACCGGCCCGGCGCCCTCGATACCGTCGTCCACATCTCGCTCGGTGCGCTGCCCGGCCCGACGGCCGCGCTGATCCACTTCACGGAGGTCTGCGTCCACGGCGTGGACCTGGCGGTCGCGACGGGCCGACAGGCTCTGGTGGACGAGGACCTGTGCGGGGAACTGCTCGCGGTGATGCACGGCCTGGGCGGTTTCGACGCGTACCGCGTGCCGGGCGTCTTCGGCCCCGAGGTCCGGCCCGCGCCCGGAGCGGCCCCGCACGCGCGGTTGCTGGCCTACCTGGGCCGTACGGTCGCCTGATCCGGCCGCTTCGTCCGAGGCGCGCGGTCGAGCATCTCGGAGGGGGAGCGGGAGCGGGAGCGCGCGCGGGTGGCCGGGTCCCGGGAAGCACCCGCCCGGTCTCCGTGTTGACCTGCATGGACGGAGGCCCCTTTCGCCGATCGCTCACGGCGAACAAGCGGTGGGGAACAATCGAAGGCGCTCAAGCATTGAGTCGGCATAGCTCAACTTGACTGCCTAAGGGGAGATCATGGCTTCGACGTCCACACCGCTCACCCTGCCCGTGCTGCCGCTCGACGACGAGGTCGTGCTGCCCGGAATGGTGGTTCCGCTGGACCTGAACGACACCGATGTACGCGCCGCCGTGGAGGCCGCCCAGGCCGCCGCGCGGACCGAGCCCGGGAAACCCAAGGTCCTGCTGGTGCCACGCATCGACGGGACATACGCGAGCACGGGTGTGCTGGGCACCGTGGAGCAGGTCGGCCGGCTGGCCGACGGCGACCCGGGCGCGCTGATCCGCGGCCGTAGCCGCGTGCGCATCGGCGCGGGCACCACCGGCCCCGGTGCCGCGCTCTGGGTCGAGGGCACCGCGCTCGACGAGAACCTGCCCGAGCCCTTGCCCGGCTCTGTCTCCGAGCTGGTGAAGGAGTACAAGGCGCTGGCCACGGCATGGCTGCGCAAGCGCGGGGCCTGGCAGGTCGTGGACCGCGTGCAGGCCATCGACGACGTGTCCACGCTCGCCGACAATTCCGGTTACTCGCCCTTCCTGACCACCGAACAGAAGATCGAGCTGCTGGAGACCGCCGACCCGGTGGCCCGGCTGAAGCTCGCCACCCAGCAGCTGCGCGACCACCTCGCCGAGCAGGACGTCGCCGAGACCATCGCCAAGGACGTGCAGGAAGGCGTCGACAAGCAGCAGCGCGAGTTCCTGCTGCGCCGCCAGCTCGAAGCCGTCCGCAAGGAGCTGCGCGAGCTGAACGGCGACTCCGCCAAGGACGGCGAGGAGTCCGACGACTACCGCGCCCGCGTCGAGGCCGCCGACCTTCCCGAGAAGGTCCGCGAGGCCGCCCTCAAGGAGGTCGACAAGCTGGAGCGCTCCTCCGACCAGTCGCCCGAGGGCTCGTGGATCCGTACCTGGCTGGACACCGTCCTCGAACTCCCGTGGAACGAGCGGACCGAGGACGAGTACGACATCCGGGGCGCCAAGGCGGTCCTCGACGCGGAGCACGCCGGTCTGGAGGACGTGAAGGCGCGCATCACCGAGTACCTGGCCGTGCGCAAGCGCCGCAGCGAGCGCGGGCTCGGTGTGGTCGGCGGGCGGCGCGGCGGTGCCGTGCTGGCCCTGGTCGGTCCGCCCGGCGTCGGCAAGACCTCGCTCGGCGAGTCCGTCGCGCACGCCATGGGACGGAAGTTCGTGCGGGTCGCGCTCGGCGGGGTCCGGGACGAGGCCGAGATCCGGGGCCACCGGCGTACGTACGTCGGCGCGCTGCCCGGCCGTGTCGTCCGCGCCATCAAGGAGGCCGGGTCCATGAACCCGGTCGTCCTGCTCGACGAGATCGACAAGGTGGGGTCCGACTACCGGGGCGACCCGGCCGCCGCGCTCCTCGAAGTGCTCGACCCCGCGCAGAACCACACCTTCCGTGACCACTACCTGGAGGTCGAACTCGACCTGAGCGACGTGGTGTTCCTGGCGACGGCCAACGTGCTCGAAGCCATCCCGGAGGCGCTGCTCGACCGGATGGAACTGGTCCGGCTGGACGGCTACACCGAGGACGAGAAGGTCGTCATCGCCCGTGACCACCTGCTCCCGCGCCAGCTGGAGCGGGCCGGCCTCAAGGACGACGAGGTCGTCATCGACGAGAGCGCCCTGCGCAAGCTGGCCGGCGAGTACACCCGCGAGGCCGGTGTCCGCACCCTGGAGCGGTCGGTCGCCCGGCTGCTGCGCAAGATCGCGGCGCAGCACGAACTGGGCGAGCGGGAGCTGCCGTTCACCGTCACGGACGCCGATCTGCGCGGTCTGATCGGGCGCCCGCACCACGTGCCCGAGTCCGCCCAGGACCCGGCCGAGCGCCGTACGGCCGTGCCCGGTGTCGCCACCGGACTCGCGGTCACCGGCGCCGGAGGTGACGTCCTCTACGTCGAGGCGTCGCTCGCCGACCCGGAGACCGGCGCGGCCGGTCTGACCCTGACCGGCCAGCTCGGTGACGTGATGAAGGAGAGCGCGCAGATCGCCCTGTCGTTCCTGCGCTCGCACGGCGCCGAACTGGAGCTGCCCGTCGCCGACTTGAAGGACCGGGGCGTGCACATCCACTTCCCGGCGGGCTCGGTGCCCAAGGACGGCCCGAGCGCGGGTGTCACGATGACGACGGCCCTCGCGTCGCTGCTCAGCGGCCGGCTGGTCCGTACGGACGTGGCGATGACCGGTGAGGTCTCGCTGACCGGCCGGGTGCTGCCGATCGGCGGGGTGAAGCAGAAGCTGCTCGCCGCGCACCAGGCGGGCGTCACCACGGTGATCATCCCGAAGCGCAACGAGCCCGACCTGGACGACGTCCCGGCCGAGGTCCTGGACAAGCTCGACGTCCACGCGGTGACGGACGTCCGCCAGGTCCTGGAGCTGGCCCTGTCGCCCGCGACGAACGGCGCCACCCCGGAGGTTCCGGTGGCGGCGTGACGGACGCCACCGGTCAGGTGAAGGCCCGGGTCCCGTTCCATCGGGGCCCGGGCCTTCGTCGTACGCAGGTGCCACCCTGCGAAATACTGGCGAAGCCGTGGTGACTTTCACGATCAGGAAAGCGGAGCATGGGTGCTGACGTGTACAAGGACGAGGACAGAGGCGACAGCGGGACCCCGGATCCGGATCCCGAATACCTGTCGCTGGAACGCGAGTTGACGTTCCTCCTCCGGCGGGCGAGGGCCAACCAGGGCGAGATGGCCCGAGCGGTCCACCCCGACCTGGAGTCCGCCGCGTACGGCCTGCTGGTCCGGCTGGACGAGTACGGGCGGCAGCGGGCCACCGAACTCGCCGCCTACATCGGCGTCGGCAAGGCCACCATGTCCCGCCAGCTGCGCGCCCTGGAGGAGCTGGGCCTGATCTCCCGCGAGCCGGACCCGGCGGACGGCCGCGCCTGGCTGGTCGACCTCACCGACGAGGGCCGGCGCCGGGTCGTGCACGTCCGCGAGGCCCGGCGGGCCCGCTACGTCAGCCAGCTCTCCCACTGGGACCGCCGCGAGGTCGCCGAACTCGCCCGGCTGCTCCACCAGTTGAACGGCGTCATGGAGAAGTGAGCCCCGAGCCGAAGCACCCCGCGCCGAAGCACCCCGCGCCGAACCGGCGGTAGGCGGCGGCTCACAGCTCGACGTACACGACCGTCGCGTCGTCGTGCGTCTTGCTCCGGCGCAGATACGTCCGCGCCTCCTCGTCGGCCCGCTCCAGCGCCCGCACTCGGCTCACCAGCTCCGCCGCCCCCTCCTTGCGGACCAGGGCGAGACACTCCGCCCAGTCGCCCTGCCCGAACTTCTCCACCCACCTCGTCGCCCCGTCCGTCAGGGCGGCGAAGGCACGCACCCCGGCACGGGGGAGCGAGCCGGTCACCGCTCGCTCCGAGACCGACGGATCGGCGGCGGCCGTGAAGAAGCCGCCCTCCTTGTTACGGAGCGTGGCGTCGATCAGCGCGTCCGTGGCGAGCGCGGCCCGCGGCAGCCGCGACAGACGGTCGTCGAGTACGGCGGTCACCTCGCCGGCCGGCGGGTCGAGGAGCAGGGCGGAGTCCGAAAGGACCAGATATTCGATCTCCTCCGGGGACCAGCGGGCCAGCACCACTGTTGCCTGTGGGGTGCGCGGGTGAGAAAGGTCACAGGTGCCGGAGTGGGCCTCGGATGTTCGGAGGATCGCCCGGGAGAGAATCTCCGCCAGCGTCAGATCCCGGCAGGAAACGGTCAGTTCGGTCAGCGCGCCGCCCAGCCGCGCGGTGTACCAGGGGACCGGATGCAGACAGCCCGTCTCGCCCCTCGGCGGAGTCACTCCGTCCAGGACGATCAGCGAACCGCCCTGTCCCGAGGCCGGAAGGCCGACACTCGCGAAGTCCTCGTTGGCGCGGCCCGGGTCGCCGGGCTCCGACACAAGTTCCGTACGCATTCGGCCAGTCTGCACGACCTCTTCACAGACCTCGCAAAACGTTGGCACTGATCACCGAATCGGTGCAGTCGTGCAGGTCAGACGCCTGGTTTGCGGTGGAATGGATCACTCCGGGAATGCGTGGCGGCGAATCCTGCCAAAGCCCGCCGCTCACGTCCAACCGGCGCGGCGCGCGAGGGCGCGGGACGGGCCGCCGGAACTTGCCCGCCAACTCCCCAACGGGGTTCACTCCTTCGGGTGGCGGCCCGGACGATGCGCGACCGCTGCCCACCGGCACTGGGAGGGTCGCCGTACCGGGATGACGGAGCGTCACCCGGCCCCATGGGTATCACGAGTCAGGAATGCGAGCACCGGTGCAGAAAAAGCGGCCTCGGCGCACAGCCAAGCAGACGGCCCCCCAGGGGGGCGCCACCGGTGCCGTCACGCCCGACCCCGCGGGCAAGGGGCGCAGTACCCACGTCCGCAACCGGCTCATCGTCGCCGTGGCCGTCGTGGCCGCCGCCATCGCCGCGGCCGGGGCCCCCTCCCTCATCACCGCCTCGGGCCAACTCCACGACTCCCAGAACCTGGTGACGCTCGCCGAGCAGACCCAGGACGCCCTGTCGCTGGCCCACTCGCTCGCCGACGAGCGCGACGAGGTCACCTCGTACATCGCCGCCGGGCGCCCCAAGTCCCAGGCCCCCGACGAGGACCGCAGCGCCCGCGTCGACCGGCAGGTCGACGAACTCCGCGCCGACACCGACATCTCCGCCGCGCTCCGCTCCGACCTCGACGTCGTCGCCGCCGTACGCCGGGCCGCGCTCACCGGGCAGAGCAGCGCCCTGGAGGCGCATGTCGCCTACTCCGGCGCCATCACCGAACTGCACCGGCTCGCCGACCAGCTGGCCGAGCGGATGCCGCCGCGGGCCGGGTCCGGCGCCTACGCGCTCGCCGAACTCGACGCCGCCGTCCAGCAGGCCGCCGCCGCCCGCGGACTGCTGCTGGCCGCCCTGAACGTGCCGAGCAGCACCCAGACCGTCATCAGCCCCACCACCGGTCTCCCCGTCACCGAGAAGACCTCGACGGCCGCCCAGACCAAGCAGCGCGACGCCCTCAGCGCCGCCGCCCAGCAGGCCCGGCTGCGCTCCGACGCGGCCCTCGCCGACTTCCGCGACACGGCGACGAAGACGGCCGTCGCGGGCTACGACTCCACGGTCACCGGACCCGAGGTCAACACCGCCGAGAAGTACCTCTCCTCCCTCACCGACCAACCCACGCTGTCCGACAGCGAGTTGGAAACCAGCACCAAGAAGCTCGACGCGGCGCTCTCGGCCCGGGTGGACCTGATGCGCGGCGAGGAGTCCGCCCTCTACGAGCACCGCTCCAAGGACCTCGCCCAGCTCCGCGACGACGACGTCACCGCGCTGGAGCTGCGCGTCGCGATCCTCGGCGCCCTCATGCTGCTCGCCGTCGGCATCGCCACCGCCATGGCCCGCACGCTCACCCGTCCGCTGTCGGTGCTGCGCCGGGGTTCCGCCCGGCTGGCCGGCGCCGAGGACCCGGCGGCCGAGGAAGCCATCAAGTTCACCGGCCGCAACGACGAGTTCGCCCAGGTCGTCCGCTCCGTGAACGCCCTGCACGCGCACGCCGTCGCCCTCCACGAACGCATCGCCACCCTGGAGGCCGACCGCAAGCACCTGGTCGGCCAGCGCCAGCGGATGGCCGACGCCCGCGAGGAGCTGCGCGCCGAAGTCACCGACTCCACCGACCAGTTGGAGCGCCTGCGCACCAGCATCGGCGGCACCTTCGTCAACCTCGCGCTGCGTACCCTCGGCCTTGTCGAGCGCCAACTCGCCGTCATCGAGGGCCTGGAGGAGCGCGAGCAGGACCCCGACCGGCTCTCCACCCTCTTCAAGCTCGACCACTTCGCCACGGTCATGCGCCGGCACAGCGAGAACCTCCTCGTCCTGGCCGGCACCGAGCACGTCCAGCAGCACGCGGGCCCCGTCCCGCTGGTCGACGTCGTCCGGGCGGCCGTCAGCGAGATCGAACGCTACGAACGCGTCCGCATCTCCGCGCTCCCGCCGCACGCGCACGTGGCGGGCTTCGCGGCGGACGACCTGAGCCACCTCCTGGCCGAACTCATGGAGAACGCCAGCTCGTTCTCCCCGCCCGACGCCCCGGTCGAGATCTCCGGCTGGCTCCTGGAGAACGGCGAGGTCATGCTCTCCGTCCAGGACGAGGGCATCGGCATGACCGACGAGCGCATGACCCGCCTCAACGCCCGCCTCACCGAGTTCGACCCGCACTCCCCCTACGACCAGGAGGGCGAGGAGGGCCTCGGCCTCGGCCTGTACGTCGTGGCCCGGCTGGCCCACCGCCACGGCGTCCGCGTCCAGCTCCGCGACCAGAAGCAGGGCGGCATCGCGGCCGTCGTGGTCCTCCCGGGCCCGCTCCTGGCGGCGGCCCCGATGACGGCCGTACCGACGACCGCGCCGGCGGCCGGGAGCGCGCACTCCTACTCCCTGCCCGGCGCGGCGGCCGAGGTCAACTCCAATGTCCTGCACGGCCGTTCGAAGCCGGACGAGGATCCTCTCGTGGCGCTCGCGGAGAAGGCGGCGGAACAGGCGCAGGAGCAGGCGGCGGAGGCCGCGGCCGGGCGGGCCGTACGGGAGACCCCGGCGGAGACGACCATGGAACTCCTCCTGCCGCTGGCCGCGGAGGACCCGGCGGCCGCCGACGGCGAGGCCGAGGCCGAGCACACCCGGCCGGACGAGGACCCCGTCACCGACAAGGGCCTCCCCAAACGCACCCCCAAGATCACCCAGCCCGCACAAGCCCCACGCAAGCGGACCGGCACCGTGGACGCCGAAGCCCTGCGCCGCAGACTCGGCGGCTTCCGCGCGGGAGCCTCCGCCGGCTACCGCGACGTAGAGGCGGAGATCGCCGAACGGACCGGCCAGAACCCGGTCCCGGCGCCGCGCGGCGTGACCGCACCATCCGAAGAAACCACGGGGGGCACCGTCGAGGAGGCAAGCAGTTGACCGCGCCCAGTACCTTCGGACTGAGCAGTGAAGCCCGCAACCTGCACTGGCTGCTGAGCAACCTCGTCGAGGAAGTGCCCGGCATCCAGTCCGTCGCCGTCGTCTCCTCGGACGGCCTGCTGCTCCTCTCCTCCGACCCGGACCGCAACGAGCAGGCCAGAGAGGCCCTCGACACCAGGCGCAGCAGCCCGCGCGGCTCCTCCGCCGACCTCGCCACCATCGTCTCCGGCATCGGCAGCCTCACCATCGGCGCCGCCAAGCTGATGGACTCCGGCTCGGTCAAGCACACCATGGTCGCGATGGAGGAGGGCAGCCTGTTCGTGATGTCGATCAGCGACGGTTCGCTGCTCGGTGTGCACGGCTCCGCGGACTGCGACATGAGCGTCGTGTCGTACCACATGGCGCTCTTCGTCGGCCGGGCCGGCCATGTGCTGACCCCCGAACTCCGCAGTGAGCTGCGGAAGTCCCTCGAAGACGCGTCCGCGGAGAGTGCCCGATGACCGGCGGCGGCAGTACGCCGAACGGGCTTCCGGTGCGCGGCGGTGACCGCAAACCCGCCCGGGTGCGCCCCTACTCGCTCACCGGCGGCCGGACCCGCTTCGGCCATGTCCTCCTGGTGGAGACCTTCGTGGCGGCGCTCGAAGCCCCCGAGGAACGCCGGGAGTTGACGAACGGTTCGCTGGAGACCCGGGTCATGCCGGAGATGCGCGCCATCGTCGAACTCTGCCGCCGTATGCGCACGGTGGCCGAGATCGCCGCGCTGCTGAAGATGCCGCTCGGCGTGGTCCGCGTGCTCCTGAGCGATCTCGCGGACCAGGGAAAGATCCGTGTGTACGGAACCGGGACCGGTCACGGCCCGGGCCGTCCTGACCGCGCTCTGCTGGAAAGGGTGCTGAGTGGACTCCGTCGTCTCTGACGCCGCCGCCTACGGCGTCTCCCCGCTCCTCGACGACGAGGAGCAGCCGCGGGCCTGGCAGTTGGACCGCACCCGCGCGCCGGTCGCCACGAAGATCGTGGTGGCCGGTGGTTTCGGTGCCGGCAAGACCACCATGGTGGGCGCCGTTTCCGAGATCCAGCCCCTCCAGACGGAGGCGCTGATGACCGAGGCCAGCGAGGAGACCGACGACCTCACGGGCACTCCGGACAAGACGACCACCACGGTCGCCATGGACTACGGCCGCCTCACGCTCGACGACGACCTGGTGCTGTACCTGTTCGGCACGCCCGGCCAGCAGCGGTTCTGGTTCATGTGGGACGACCTGGTGCGCGGCGCGATCGGCGCCGTCGTCCTCGCCGACACCCGCCGCCTCAAGGACTGCTTCCCCGCGCTCGACTACTTCGAGAGCTGCGGGCTGCCGTACGTCGTGGCGGTCAACCACTTCGACGGCAGTGAGCGCTTCGACCCGGAGGACGTGCGGGAGGCATTGACGATTCCCGCGCACATACCTGTAATGATCATGGATGCGCGGCGGCGGATCTCGGCCATCGAGACGCTGCTCGCGCTCGTCGGCCACGCGCTGGACGCCACCCCCGAGTAGCCCCCCGAGCAGTCATCGATCCGCTGATCGAGCCGTCATCGAGCTGTCGCGACCAAGGAGCCACCACCCGCATGCGGAAGATACTCGTCGTCGGAGCCGGTCAGTCCGGGCTCCAACTCGCCCTCGGACTCCAGTCGCACGGGTACGAGGTCACCCTGATGTCCAACCGGACGGCGGACGAGATCCGTTCCGGGCGGGTCATGTCGACGCAGTGCATGTTCACCACGGCACTGGGGCACGAGCGCGAACTCCAGCTCAACTTCTGGGAGTCCCAGGCCCCGAAGATCGAGGGACTCGGCGTCTCGGTCGCCGCGCCCGGCTCGCACGACCCGGGGCCGACGCAGCGCGTGATCGACTGGGTGGGCAGGCTCGACGGGTACGCGCAGTCGGTCGACCAGCGGGTCAAGATGGCCGGCTGGATGGAGACCTTCGCCCAGCGCGGCGGCCAACTGGTCATCCACGGCGCGGCGGTCGGCGACCTCGACTACTTCTCCCGCACCTACGACCTCGTCCTCGTCTCGGCGGGCAAGGGCGAACTGGTGTCGATGTTCGCCCGCGACCCGGAGCGCTCCCCGTACACCGAGCCGCAGCGCGCGCTCGCGGTCTCCTACGTCCACGGACTGGGCCCGCGCCCGGAGCACCCGGACTTCGAAGCGGTGCGCTGCAACCTGGTGCCGGGCGTGGGCGAGTTGTTCGTCATGCCGACGCTCACCACGTCCGGCCGCGCCGACATCCTCTTCTGGGAGGGCATACCCGGCGGCCCGCTGGACGTCTTCGTCGGCGTCAAGGACCCGGCCGAGCACCTCTCGCTGACCCTGGAACTCATGGAGAAGTTCACGCCCTGGGAGTACGACCGGGCGCGGAACGTCGAACTCACCGACGCCGGCGGCACGTTGGCCGGCCGCTACGCGCCGACCGTCCGCAACCCGATCGGCCGGCTTCCCGGCGGCGGACTGGTCCTGGGTGTCGCCGACGTCGTCGTCGCCAACGACCCCATCACCGGCCAGGGCTCCAACTCCGCGGCCAAGTGCGCCGCTTCGTACCTCGCGTCGATCCTCGAACACGGCGAGAAGGAGTTCGACGGCGACTGGATGCGCGCCACGTTCGAGCGCTACTGGGACACCGCGCAGCACGTCACCAAGTGGACCAACGCGATGCTCTCGCCGCCGCCGGAGCACATCCTCAACCTCATCGGCGCGGCAGGGCAGTTGCAGCCCGTGGCGGACCGGTTCGCCAACGGCTTCGACGATCCGGCCGACTTCGAGAACTTCTTCTACGAGCCCGACAAGACCGGTGCCTACCTGGCGTCGGTGGCCGGGGCCTGACCGCCGTCGCTCTCGCGGGCGGGGCGCGCATCCGGACGTACGGCTCCGAGGATCGGGTACGACGCCACGGGTGACACCTGGACCTTCTCGCCGGTGCGCGGTGCCTGCACCACCTGGCCCGCGCCCAGGTACAACGCCACGTGCGTCGCCTCGGGGAAGTAGACCACCAGGTCGCCGGGGCGCAGTTCGTCCAGCGGGACCCTCGGCAGCCGGGCCCACTGCTCCTCGCTGGTCCGCGGGATCGGGGTGCCCGCGTGGTCCCAGGCCTGCGAGGTCAGCCCGGAGCAGTCGTAGGTCGTGGGGCCCTCCGCGCCCCACTCGTACGGCTTGCCGATCTGCTGGACGGCGTAGCGCAGGGCCCGGTCGCCGGAGCGGGAGGGCTCGCGGTCGTCGGTGCCGAGCGCCCCTGAAGTGACCAGCTTCTGCTGGGCCTTGTCGACGTCGGACTTCTCGAAGGCGGCCAGGGCGGTGAGTTGGTCCGGGGTGAGCGAGGCGAGGAGCTTCTCCACGTCGGCCAGCCGCTGTCGTACCTCGTCCTGGTCCTTCTTCTGCCGTGCGGCCAGGGTGAGTCGGGTGTCCAGCGCCTTGCGGGCCGCGCGGGCCAGGCCGTCGCTCTTCTTCTCGCTGCCGACGAGCCGGCCCACCGTCTCGGCCCGCTCGCGCGCCAACTGGCCGATGACATGGCCCTCGTCGAGCGCGTGCTGCGGGTCGTGGGCGAGCAGCAGGCGTACGTACGGCGAGATGGCGGTGCTGTTCTGGTACTGCTGGCGGGCCAGTCGGCCGGCCGCGCCGCGGCTGTCGTGCAGGGTGAGGCGGGCGCGGGCCAGCGCGGAGTCGAGGCGGTCGACCTCCGCGCGCTGCTTCCGCAGCTTCTCCTCGGTGGCGTTGTAGGTCTCCGTGGCCCGTTCCGCGTCCCGGTACAGCGTCTGAAGATCCGTCAGCAGCTCGGCCACGGGCCGCTGTCCGGGTTCGCGCGGATCGGGTACGGCCGTGGCGGGCAGCGGTGCGAGGACGGTGCCGGCCGCCACCGCCGCCGTACAGACCAGACGCAGAAGCCTTCCTGACACGTCATCACCTCCGGTGCGCGGCGGCCCCTCCGCCCCGCATCGTGAGCATCAGACGGGGGCGCCGGGTCCGCGCGCCGGGTGTGCGCGGTTCGGCGCAACGAGGTCACCCGTGGGGGTCGTCCGGCTTGCCGCCCGGCGTGGCGTCCGGTGCGGAATCCGTTGTGGGCTCCGGCCTGGACCACGGCCAGCGCGGGCCGCCGCGCCGCGCGCCCTCGGGGTCGAACGCGTACTTCCAGCCCTTGGGCAGACCGAGCCGCTTGCTGTGGGCGCGGGGGACCCGGCGGTAGACCAGGACCGTGGGCGGGCCGCCGGCGTCGTCGGGGACGGGGATGCGGTAGGTCTTGGGCGGGTTCCCGGTGGGGCCGACCAGCACCGGCAGGGACCGCCCGTCCATCGGGCCGCCCTCGAAGGGGGTCTCTTCGCTCTTCACGCCACCAGTGTCAGCCATCCGCCGCGAGGGCCTGGAC
Organism: Streptomyces sp. NPDC091280; assembly: GCF_044768565.1. Lineage (NCBI taxonomy): Bacteria > Bacillati > Actinomycetota > Actinomycetes > Kitasatosporales > Streptomycetaceae > Streptomyces > Streptomyces sp. NPDC091280. Next base: position 166,796 of record NZ_JBIVUZ010000001.1, on the reverse strand, counting down.
AAGCCCGGCGGTCTGCGGGTCCCGCCGGGCCGTCACGGTCAGCACCGCCGCGAACTGCTCGACCAGCCAGTCCCGCAGTTCGCCGACGGGCGGCTGCTTGTCCTCGTCGAGCCAGATGAGGGAGGCCGCCTCCACGGCCGTGATCCACATCCGTACGGTCATCCGCAGCCGTGGGCCCGGCTCCGCGACCCCGAGATGGCTGAGGATGTGCACGGCGGCGGCCCGCCGGACCCCGTCCACGATGGCCGTCGTACGGGACGTCTCCACGACGCTCCCACCCTGGAGCAGCGCGCTGAACCCGGCGTCGTGCTGGTCGACGAAGCCGAGGTAGCGGTCGAGGGCACGGGCGAGGCGGGGGAGCAGCGGGCCTTCGCGCGGCTCGTCGAAACACTGCTGGAGTTCCTCGGCGGCGGACCGCAGGGCGGCTTCGTAGAGCTGCTGCTTGCCGCCCGGGAAGTACCGGTAGACCAGGGGGCGGGAGACCCCGGCCGCCTCCGCCACGTCGTCGAGGGAGACCTCCTCGGGCGCGCGGTGCGCGAAGAGGGTGAGGGCGGCTTCGAGGAGCTGGCTGCGGCGTTCCTCGACGTTCAGGCGGCGGTAGGCGGGGGTGGCTGGGGGCATGGGTGCAGGTTAGTCGGGCGGGCGCGGGTTCGTTGTGGCCGGTCGCGCGGTGCCCCGCACCCCTCGACGACCGCTGGACTCAGGCCAGCAGCCCGGACGCCTTCCACAGCCGTCGCCCGACTCCCCGCAGCACCCCGATGTCGTCCAGGAAGTCCGTCAGCTTCTTCGACCCGCTCTGCATGACCTCCCGCCGGTGCCCGCTGGCCTGCACCTGGGCCACGGCCTCCCGCCGGTCGAGCCCCACATTCGTGTACACCTCGGGATTCACGAAGGCCACGGAGAAGACCCGCGCGAACTCTCCCGACGTGACCCGGGTGAACTCCTGCGACCAGCGCGGCGCGGTGACCATCTGCCGCCTCAACTCCTCGCGGGCGTACCGCACATGACGTGCCTCCTCCACCACGTGGATACGGGTCACGCCCCGCACCAGCGGCTGCACCCGCTCGTCCGGGAACGTCAACCGCTGCATCCAGTCGAGGACTTCCTCCCCGAGCAGCGTCGCGGTGAAGGAACCGGGCGTGGTGGAGATCGTCTTGAACAGCCGCCCCAGGTTCTGGTGGGCCCGGCTCACCGGGTACCAGGGCGTCTCGCCGCGGGAGATCAGCCGCGCGAACATCTTGGAGTGCCGGCACTCGTCCTCGATCTCGGTGAGCGCGTAGCGCACATGTGCGCTCGTCGCCGCCTTGTCGTAGACGTGCCGCACGAGCAGCTGCATCAGGATCAGTTCGAACCAGATGCCGAGCGAGGCGAGCGCCGCGGCCTCGTGCTGCGAGAGCAGGATCCGCTGCTCCTCGCCCATCCGCTTCCACAGCGGGGTGTCGTAGAGGGAGACCAGTTCCGGCGGCCAGAACCACTTGCCGTCCTCGAAGGGCGCGTCCCAGTCGAGTTCCTTGTCCGGGTCGAAGGAGTGCTTCGCGGAGGAGGCGAGCAGCCGCTCGGCCACCTGCTCGCGGTCCTTGAGCAGGCCGAGCGCGTCGCGCAGCCCGTCGACCGCGTCGGCTTCGGTCAGGGTCGTCATGGTTGTTCCACCTCGCGGATCAGTGCGTGTTACCTCGGGTCACATCCTCCGGACTCTTATGAGACTGCCTGTCAGCAAGCTCGTCAATCCCTCCCGCGGGACTTGTTGGTCCGGCGCTGCGCGAAAGCGCCGTCCGCCTGTACGGTGCAGGCGTGTCCACGCCCTCCCCGGTCCTGTCCCCCGCCCGCCGCAGCCTCGAAGGACTGGCCCTGGGCGACGCGTTCGGCGAACGCTGGTTCCCGCTCTTCCGCGAACCCCGCCGGGCCTACGACGAGGTCCGCGCCCGGCGCACCCCGCAGGAGCCGGAGTGGCACTGGACCGACGACACGGCGATGGCCCTCGGCATCCTCCGGGTGCTCGACGAACACGGCGAGATCCGGCAGGAGCCACTCGCCCGCGCCTTCGCGCTCGGCTACGACGCCGACCCGGCCCGGGGATACGGCCACGGAATGCACCAGTTGCTGCCCCTGCTGCTCCAGGAGCCGCACCGCTGGCGGGAGTTGGCGCGCGAACTGTTCGACGGCCAGGGCAGCCTGGGCAACGGCGCCGCGATGCGGGCCGCTCCGCTGGGCGCGTGGTTCCACGACGACCTCGACCGGGTCGTGACACAGGCGGCCCGGTCCGCCGAGGTCACCCACGCCCACCCGGAGGGCATCGCCGGCGCGGTCGCCGTGGCCGTCGCGGCGGCGCTCTCCGCCCGGCGGGAGCTGACCCTGGGCGCGGTGGTGGCCCGGACGCCCGACAGCGCCGTACGGGACGGGCTCGCGCGGGCCGTCGAGGTGCCCTTCGCCACCGAACCCTGGCGGGCCTCCGACGTGCTCGGCAACGGTCAGCGCATCCGCGCCGACGACACCGTCCCCTTCGCCGTCTGGTCCGCCGCCCGCCACCCGGACGACCTGACCGCCGCCCTGTGGTCCACCGCCGAGGGCTTCGGCGATGTCGACACCACCTGCGCCATCACCGGCGGCATCGTGGCCGCCCGGACGGGACTCGACGGCGTGCCGGACGACTGGCTGCGGCGCCGCGAGCCCCTGCCCGGGGCCGGGACCTAGACCGAACAGCCCAGCCCCTCCGGGATGTCGACCGGTCCCACCGGCCCGGCCCCCTGTGCCGGGAACGAGGTCCGCAACGTGAACGCGTACGGGGTCGGGCCGTGGGCCCGCAGATGCAGGAGACGGTCCTCGGCCTCCGCCACGGTCGGCCGGTGGCCCGCCGGGACCCACCACAGGGCCGTCATCGCCTCCCGGATCCGCTCGAACCACTCACGGCGCCGGGCCATCAACTCCCGGTGCTGCCCTTGGTACATGAACGCGGTCAGCGTGTTCGTGTCGCGCCACACCGACATGTTGACGATCAGCCAGTCGTCGCCGAGGACGGGGACGTCGGTCGCGTTGCCGGTCTCGAAGCCCTCGGCCGCGTCGGCGACGGCGTTCACAGGGTCGAGGGCGTCCACGAAGTCCTTCAACTCCGGTGAGTCGAGCGGGAATTGGAGGCGGGAGATGTTGACCTGGGCGAGTTCGTACGCGGGTACTGTCGACGTTTCGGTCATGACCGGACGGTAGGTCGGGCGGCCGGTCCGTGACACCCCCCGTCTCACAGGCCGAGCACCGCCTTCATCACCGCCTTCGCGATCGGTGCCGCGTCCCCGCCGCCGCTGATGTCCGAGCGGTCCGCCGACGCGTCCTCCACCACCACCGCGACCGCCACCTTCGGCTCCATGTCCCGCTCGCCCTGCGCCCAGGACACGAACCAGGCGTACGGCGTACCGGAGTTGCCGATGCCGTGCTGCGCGGTACCGGTCTTGCCGCCGACCGTGGCGCCGGGGATCGCCGCGTTCGTGCCGGTGCCCTCGGTGACCACGTCTTCCATCAACTCCCGCATCTGTACGGCCGTCGCGGGATGCATGGCCTGCCGGACGGGGCGGGAGGGTCCGGCCGCCGACACCGTCTCGCCGCCCCGCCGCGTCGTCCGCTCCACGAGGTACGGCTGCCGCACCTGCCCGCCGTTCGCGACCGCCGCCGCGACCATCGCCATCTGCAAGGGCGTGGCCCGCGTGTTGTACTGCCCGATCGACGACAGCGCCAACTGGGCCTTGTCCACCGAGGTGTCGAAGGTGCTGGGGGAGACGGCGAACGGGATCCGCACCCCGGTGTCGTTGAAGCCGAACGCCTCCGCGGTGCCGCTCATGTTCCGCACGCCGACATCCACGCCCAGCTTCGCGAACACCGTGTTGCACGACCACTCGAAGGCCGAGCGCAGCGGCGCGTCCGCGCAGCCGTCGCCCTCGTTGGTGAGGGTCGTCGAGGTGCCGGGCAGGGTGTACGGGTCGGGCGATCTCGTCGCCGCGTCCAGGTCCGTCACCACCCCCGCGTCCAGCGCCGCCGCCGCGGTGACCACCTTGAACGTCGAACCCGGCGGATAGGTCTGCCGTACCGCCCGGTTGAGCATCGGCTTGTCCGGGTCGGCGTTCAGCCGGGCCCAACCGCGGTTCGCGGTACGGCCGTTGCCCGACAGGACCCCGGGGTCGTAGGAAGGGGTGGAGACCAGGGCGAGGACGCGGCCGGTGGACGGTTCGATCGCGGCGACCGCGCCCGTGCGGGTGCCGAGTCCGTCGTAGGCGGCCTTCTGCGCGGCCGGGTCGAGGGTGGTGACGACGTTGCCGCCGGGGTTCTGGGCGCGGGTCAGGTCGTTCCACAGCGGGAACGGCGAGAGCGTCTCGTCGCTGCCGGAGAGGATGCCGTCCTCGGAGTGCTCAAGGAACGTCGTGCCGTACTCCTGCGAGGCGAACCCGGTGACCGGGGCGTACAACGGGCCGTCCTTGTACGTCCGTTCGTAGCGGAGCTGCTCGCCGGAGTCGCGGGAGCCGGTGACCGGCCTGCCGCCGACGAGGATGGCGCCGCGCGGCTGGTCGTAACGGGCGATGGTCTGGCGGCGGTTGGCGGGATTGTCGTCGTAGGTCCCGGACCGGAAGACCTGGACGCGGGTGGCGTTCACCAGCAGGGCCGGCAGGAGCAGGGTGCAGAAGGCCGCCGCGAGGCGGATGTGGCGGGTCATGGAGTCGGTCACGCTGCCACCTCGACGGCGTAGTCGCACGGGCGGCGGGCCGAGTCGCTGACCCGGATCAGCAGGGCCACGATCGCCCAGTTGGTGACGACCGAGGAGCCGCCCTGGGCGAGGAACGGCATCGCCATGCCGGTGAGCGGGATCAGCCCCGTCACCCCGCCCGCGATCACGAACACCTGGAGCGCGACGATCGAGGCGAGGCCGACCGCGAGCAGCCGGCCGAAGGGGTCGCGCAGGGCGAGGCCCGCCCGGTAGCCGCGCTCCACGAGCAGGCCGTAGAGGATGAAGATCGCGGAGAGGCCGGCCAGGCCCAGTTCCTCGCCCGCCGTGGCCAGGATGAAGTCCGACTTCGCGGCGAAGCCGATGAGGATCGAGTGGCCGCGGCCCAGGCCCGTGCCGAGGATGCCGCCGGCCGCGAACGCGAAGAGGGACTGGGCGAGTTGGTTGGGTCCCTGGCCCGCGTCGATCGACGCGAAGGGGTGCAGCCAGTCCAGCACCCGGCTGTGCACGTGCGGTTCGAGGCGGCCGACCGCGACCGCGCCGAGGGCGGCCAGCAGCAGACCGACCGCGATCCAGCCGGTGCGGCCGGTGGCGACGTAGAGGAGGGTCACGAACAGGCCGAAGAAGAGGAGCGAGGTGCCCAGGTCGCGTTCCAGGACCAGGACGCCCACGCTCAGCAGCCAGATCGTGACGATCGGGCCGAGCACCCGGCCGGTGGGGAACGTCAGGCGCCACACGCGGCGGCCGGCGTGGGTGAGCGCGGTGCGGTTGGCCGCGAGGTACGCGGCGAAGAAGATCGCCAGCAGCACCTTCGCGAACTCGCCCGGCTGGATGGAGAATCCGGCGATCCGGATCCAGATCCGGGCCCCGTTCACGGCCGGGAAGAGGACCGGGAGGGTGAGGAGCGCGAGCGCGGCGGCCACGGACACGTAGGCGTAGCGCCGGAGCACGCGGTGGTCCCGCAGGGCGACGACCACGACGATGAAGAGGGTCACGCCCAGGGTGGACCACACGAGCTGGGTGGGGGCCGCCCGGTCGCCCGGGGTCTCCAGGTCGAGCCGGTAGATCAGGACCAGACCGAGGCCGTTGAGGAGCACCCCGATCGGCAGCAGGAGCGGATCGGCGTCCGGGGCCCGCAGCCGCACCGCGAGGTGGGCGAGCAGGGCCAGGACGCCGAGCCCGGCGCCGTAGCCGGCGGCGCCGGGCGGGACCGTGCCGTTCTTGGCCAGACCGACAGCGCAGTAGCCGTACACGGACAGGAGTACGGCCACGACGATGAGGGCGAGTTCGATGCCACGGCGCCGGGGGAGGCGTACAGCGGGTGTGGGAAGGTCCGCTGTGACGGTGGTTCCGGCGTTGGTCATGTCCGGAACTTACCCAAATAGGGCGGCTTGTGTGCCTTGGGTGGCGAGTGTGTCTCGCCCGTCAGCACCAGCGGGGGGCGGGACCGATGTTGTCGATGTAGCGCGCCGAACCCCAGGCCCAGGTGCCGTCCGTGAGCAGGTACCAGAGGTGGTTGCCCTGGACGTTGGAGCCGTTGGTCTTGCAGAAGATCGACACCCGCTCGCCGCGGTAGGCGTACCGGATGATCCTGCTGCCGCGGTCCGGCCGGGAGCGCAGGGCCAGTTCGCTCGCCGTCACGACGCCCCGGTACAGGCGCGGGTTGTCGTTGTGGTCGCCGTGCTGGTTCTGGTTGTGGTCGCCGCGTCCGTCGGAGTCCTCGTCGCCGCGCTGGTTCCAGCCGTCGTCGTCCTGCGGGCGGCTGACGCCCGGGTCGTCGTCGCCCCACTCGTCGTCGGCCATGGCGGGTGTGACGGCGGCGGCGGTCACGAGCGCACCGGCGGCGACCGCTATGCCAAGACGGCGGAGGGAGAGGCTGAGGGACATGGGGGTACCTCCAGAAAGGGGGCGAAGCTGACTAATCGCCACATTAGGAGGGGTTCGGGTGGGGCGCTTCCCACGCTGCGCCATCAGGGCCGGGCCCCGGTCGCCGAGGCAGTGTCAGGCCGGCCAGCGCCCCGCCGCCCGCCGCGTTGGCGAACTCCAGCCGCGCCCCCAGCACCTCCGCCTGCCCCAGCGCGATGGTCAGCCCCAGCCCGTGCCCGGTGGCACCGCCCTCCGTCCGGAACCGCTGCGGCCCGTGCTCGACGAGATAGGCCGGGTACCCGTCCCCGTGGTCCCGCACGGTCACCACCGGCCCGTCCACCGTCACCACCACCGGCCCCCGCCCGTGCCGGTGCGCGTTGGCGACCAGATTCCCGAGCACCCGCTCCAGTCGCCGCCGGTCCGTCTCCACCCACTCGTCCCGGACGACCCTGACCTCGGTGTCCGTCCCCGACGCCCGCACCACGCGCTCGGCCACCGCCCCCAACTGCTCGGTGCCCAGCTCCAGTTTCTCCCGCCGGGTGTCGAGGCGGGAGATCTCCAGCAGGTCCTCGGTGAGGGTGCGCAGCGCCGCCACCCGGTCCCGGACCAGCTCGGTCGGCCGCCCCGGCGGCAGCAGTTCGGCCGCCGCGTGCAGCCCGGTCAGCGGAGTGCGCAGCTCGTGCGCCACGTCCGCCGTGAACCGCTGCTCGGTCAGCAGCCTGCCCTGGAGCGAGGAGGCCATCGTGTCGAGCGCGGCGGCCACCGCGGCCACCTCGTCCTGCGGCCGGGTCACGTCCTTCGTACGGGGATCGTCGACCCGCGCGTCCAGGTCGCCGGAGCTGATCCGCCGGGCCACCTGCGCGGTGCCGTGCAGCCGCCGGGTCACCCGGGTCACCGCGAACGCCCCGACCAGCAGGGTCGCCCCGATGGCCAGCGCCGAGGACCACACGATCGCCCGGTCGAGCCCGGCGATGGTGTCCGCCCCCTGCGAGTAGTCCACCGCCACGGCCAGCACCCGCCCGCCGTCGGCCGGTCCCGCCGCCCACATCGTGGGGCGCCCGTGGCGCTTGCCGACCATCGTGCCCCGGTCCCCGGCCGCCGCCAACCGCCGCAGCGGTGCGGGCAGTTCCGCAGGGCCGAGGCTAGCGCCGTGCAGGAGCGAGTCCCCCGCCTCGTACTGCGCCGTCGCCGTGTGCAGCCGCGCGAGCGCCAGCTGACGGGCCTGGCCCACGGTCCGGTCGGTCACCGACACATGCACGAGCACACCGAGCAGGGCGGCCAGCGCGCAGCACATCACGGTGATGAACACGGCGGCCTTGAAGGCGAGGGTCCCGGCCCACCGGGGCAGCGCGAGCCCCGTCACGAGGTCGCCGAGGGGCTGGGCGTGGCCGGCACGGGCGTGGGCGTCGCACGGCGGACCCCGTGCTTGCGGCTGCCCGTGCGCAGGAACTCGTCGTGGGTCAGCAGCATCGCCTTCTGGTCGGCGTCCCAGGTCCACTGCACGCGGTACTCGTACCCCGCCAGCTCGGACGGCGAGCGGATGATCACCGAACGCCCGGCCAGTTCGACCCCGCTCACCGCGTCGTCGTTGGCCATGACCTGCACCAGCCGGTGGTTCTCGACGGTGTAGACACGCACCGCGGTCATGCTGGTGGGCAGCAGCCGGAAGCCGAGCGTGAGGTCGTCGCGCCCGTCGCCGGTGAGATCGCGGTAGTACGGCTTGAGGACGGGGCATTTGCTCCGGTCCCCGCCCTTCGCACAGTCGCCGATCAGCTCGGCGGTTCCCCGGTACGGCGCCTTGGAGCCGTCGTAGTCGCCCGGGTTCGCGGCGATCTCGGCCCGTACGACGGCGATCGGATCGACCGCGCGGATGTCGTTCCCGGGGACGGTGACGCCCCGCACGGTCTGGGTGTCGGCCTCGTCGAAGTCGTAGACGGGGGAGGCGGCGGGGGACAGATCCGGCCAGAGCCGGGCGGGGCTGGTCGCCGTCGGGGTCGCGCCCGCGCCGCGCAGCGCGCCGGTGTCGCCGCAGGCCACCGCGGTCGCGAGCAGCAGGGCGACGACGGCGGTGGTGCGGAGGGGACGACAGAGCGGCACGCGTACACCCTATTCGTACGGAAGTCCTTTTTGTTCATGCCGGTCACCGGGACGGGCGAAACGATTACTCGGCCAGCTCCTCCAGCAGCCGGGCCGTGGACAGCCCCGCCCGCAGATACTCCACGAACAGTTCGTTGTGCAGCGCCCACGGCGAGCGGCGGGTGCGGATCAGCCGGATCGCCTCCTCGGCCGGGCAGCCGCGCCGGACCAGCGCGTGCGCGACGACCAGTCCCGACCTGTTGTAGCCGTGGTAGCAGCGGACGAGGACCTTCCGCCCGTCGTCCAGCGCGTCGCACGCGGCGCGGGCCAGCCGCATCACGCCCGCCAGCTGCGTCCCGTCCAGCGGCCCGTCCGGAATCGGCCACACATGGTGCTCGACGCCGGAGTCGGGCCCGTGCCCCGGCAGCCGCAGCAGCGTCTGGACGAGGTCGAACTCGTCCCGCACCACCGCGAACTCCCGTTGCCCGGAGCGCCCCCTGAACTCGTGCCCGCCCATCCACAGACCGGTGACGATCTCGCTCCACGGACTGTCCGGAGCGGGTACGTCGGGTTGCCTCCTGCGCGTCCGCAACGGCGCCTCCCCAAGCCCCAGCGACTGACCCAAAGGTAACCGGGTTCTTGCCCCTTGAGCACCCCGCCTGTTCCCATGGTCGAGGGGTGATGGCGCATGACTGGACTCCGCGTCGTACCGACCTGGCGCCATGGTCAGGAACGGCTGTACGTCTGTCACACGGACGGAAGGAACGTCGCCTGGTACGACCGGGAGGCGGCCCGGATCAACCTGCTGAGCGAGGACCGCAGGGAGGACGTGCTGCACGCCCTCGGTCCCTTCCTCACCGGCCCGGTCACCATCGGACCGCCGCCGGTGCCGACACCCGCGGAACTCGCGCGGCTCACCCTCCACCCCGACGACGACCTCGCCCCCAACCGCCCCGGCGAGGCGCTCCACCTCGCCCTCGACCGGGACCCCGGCCCGCAGCACCGGCTCCGCCCCGACCGGCGCCGCCGCGACCTGACCGCCGAACAGACCGTCGGCGAAGCCCTGGACGCGCTCGACGGCGCGGGCTGGCACACCCTCCACTCGATCCCGCTGCCCGGCGGCGACCGCCTCCACCACCTGGTGATCGGCCCCGGCGGCCTCTTCGCCGTCCACACGCTGTACGCCCGTAAGCAGCGGGTCAGGATCGCCGACCCCATGGTCGCCCTCGGCCGTCGCGACCCGCTCCCGCTCCTGCGCCGGGTCCGCGCCGACGCCGACCGCGCCGCCTACGCGCTCACCGCGGAGGTCCGCCCGGTCCTCGCCCTGGTCGGCCCCGCCACCCTCACGGTGACGACCCCGCTCCGCGAGGTCCGGGTGCTCCAGGACTCGGAACTGCCCGGACTGGCAAGGACGGGAGGGGTGTTGAAGCCGGCGGACGTGGAGGCGCTGCACGCGATGGCCCGGGACCGGCACACGTGGGGGAAGGTGTGACGGGGGCGAGAATCAAGGCGGGATGAGTCGAGGCGGCGTGAGTCAAGGCAGGGTGAGTCAAGGCAGGGTGAGTCAAGGCAGGGTGAGTCGAGGCACCGTCCCGGCCCGCCCCGCGTCGAGCAACGGCGCCAGCAGATCGCCGTGTTCCCGCAGCCGTACCCCCATCTCCGTTGCGAGAAAGGTGAGTTGACGCGCGGACCCGCACGCCTCCACCTCCTCCCAGGTCACCGGCGCCGACACGCTCGGCTCGGGGCGCGCCCGCAGAGTGTAGGGGGTCGCCGTCGTCTTGCGGGCCGCGTTCTGGCTCCAGTCGACGAACACCTTCCCCGGCCGCAGACTCCGCGTCATCCGGTGCACGACGAGCCGGGGCAGCGCCTTCTCCGCCTCCACCGCGAGCTCCTTCGCGTACTCGACGACCCGTTCCGACGGCACCGGCTCCACCCCCGCCAGCAGATGCAGCCCCTTCGCCCCGGACGTCTTGACGTACGCCTCGATCCCGTCCGCCGCCAGCCGCTCCCGCAGCCACACCGCGACCTCGCAGCACTGCACCACCGTCGCCGGCGCCCCCGGATCGAGGTCGAGGACCAGCCGGTCGGCGCGACCGGGCGCCTCGATCACCCACTGCGGGGTGTGGAACTCGGTGACGAGGTTCGCCGCCCACATCAGGGACGCCAGGTCCTGCACGAGCACCATCCGGGCCGGCCCCTCCGACCTCGGCACCTCGGCCGTGGTGACCCACTCGGGCGTACCGGGCGGCACGTTCTTGGCGAAGAACACCTGACCGTCCGGCCCGTCCGGGTACCGCAGGAAGGACAGCGGCCGGTCCCGCAGATGCGGCAGCAGGACCTCGGCGGTCGTGGCGTAGTAGTGCAGGACCTCGCCCTTGGTGAAGCCGTCCGCCGGGTACAGCACCTTCTCCAGATTGCTGAGCGCGAGCCTTCGCCCCTCCACCTCTGTGATCGGCGTCATACGATGAGAATCCCACGGAATCATGATGAACCGGACATGGTGTGAGCCGGAATCGGAAGGCGGGTGCGGCAGGTGCGATCCATATGGAACGGCGCCATCTCCTTCGGCCTGGTCAGCATCCCGATCAAGCTGGTGAACGCGACCGAGAGCCACTCCGTCTCCTTCCGCCAGATCCACACCGAGGACGGCGGCCGTATCCGCTACCGCAAGGTCTGCGAACTGGAGGACCGCGAGGTCGCCCAGGCCGAGATCGGCAAGGCGTACGAGGACGCGGACGGCACGATGATCCCGATCACGGACGAGGACCTGGCGCAGCTGCCGATCCCGACCGCGAAGACGATCGAGATCGTGGCGTTCGTCCCGGCCGACCGGATCGACCCGCTCCAGATGGACGCGGCCTACTACCTCTCCGCGAACGGCGTCCCCGCCGCCAAGCCGTACACCCTGCTGCGCGAGGCGCTGAAACGCAGCCGGAAGGTGGCCATCGCGAAGTACGCCCTGCGGGGCCGGGAACGCCTGGGCATGCTGCGGGTGGTGGACGACGTGATCGCGATGCACGGCCTGCTCTGGCCGGACGAGATCCGGGCCCCCGAGGGCGTGGCCCCCGACACGGGCGTCACCGTCCGCGACAAGGAACTCGACCTCGCGGACGCCCTGATGGACACGTTGGGCGAGGTCGACCTCGCCGACCTCCACGACGACTACCGCGAGGCGGTGGAGGAGATGATCACGGCCAAGGCCTCCGGCGAACGGCCCGCGGACTCCCCGGCCCCGGCCCGCAGCGGCAAGGTCCTGGACCTGATGGCGGCCCTGGAGAAGAGCGTCCGCGAGGCGAAGCAGTCCCGCGCCACGGAACCGGCGGACACGGCTGCACCGGCGAAGGCCGAGGTCACACCCATCTCGTCGCGCACGCCCCCGAAACAGACCACGGCCAGGAAAACGACATCGAGAACGACGAAGAAGGCGACAGCGGCGAAGAAGACCGCCGCATCCACTTCCTCGACCAAGAAGCCGACGCGGAGCACGAAGAAGACGACGACATCGACATCGACATCGACATCGACAACAACATCGACAACGACGACGGCATCGACGGCGGCGGCGAAGAAGGCGGCCCCGGCGAAGAAGGCGACGCCCCGCAAACGAACCGCTTGAGCGGTCCGGGGTGTGTCACTCCATCCGCCGCAGCGCCAACACCGCGTTGTGCCCCCCGAACCCGAACGAATTGCTCAACGCCAGGTCCCCGTCCCCCGGCACCTCCCGAGGCACCCCCACCACCACGTCCAGCCCCAACGCGTCGTCCGACTCCCCGCCTCCCACGGTCGGCGGCACCACCCCGTGGTGCAGCGTGAGCGCCGTGGCCACGGCCTCGACCCCGCCGGCCGCTCCCTGAAGATGCCCGAGGTGCCCCTTGAGCGCGGTGACGGGCACGGCCCGCCGCCCGAACACGGCGCGCAGTGCCTCCGCCTCCGCGAGGTCACCCTCCACCGTCGCCGTGGCATGGGCGTTCACATGGACGACGTCCACGACATGCCCGCCCGCGTCCCGCACCGCCCGTCGCACGGCGAGCGCGACCCCGGCCCCGGACGGATCGGGCGCCGCCATGTGATGGGCGTCGGCGGACAGCCCCCACCCGGCGGCCTCGCAGTAGATCCGCGCCCCACGCGCACGTGCGTGCTCCTCGGCCTCCAGGACGAGCACCCCCGCGCCCTCCCCGTTCACGAACCCGTCCCGGTCCTTGCCGAACGGCCGTGACGGCGACGAACCGTCCGCGGGCCCGTGCGTCGACAGCGCCCGCATCGCGGCGAACGACGCCATGATCGCCGGCGTGACGACCGCCTCGGCCCCGCCCGCGAGGGCGATGTCGACCCGGCCGTACCGTATGCGGTCGATGGCCGCCCCGATCGCCTCCGTGCCGGAGGCGCACGCGGCGGTGACCGTGCGGGCCTCGCCGGTGATGTGCAGATCGAGGGAGACCTGGGACGCGGCCTGCGAGGGCACGGTCATGGGGGTGGTGAGCGGGGAGACCGCGCGCGGGCCCTTCTCGCGCAACTTGCGGTCGCCGCCGACGAGGACGGACGCGTCGCCGAGGATCGTCCCGAGACTGACCCCGACCCGCTCCGGAGCGAGCCCGCTCTCCCGCGTGCCGCCCGCCACGAACCCGGCGTCGGTCCACGCCTCCCGCGCGGCGAGCACCGCGAACTGCGCGGCCCGGTTCATCCGCCGAGCCGCCGCCCGGGGCAGCAGCTCCGCCGGGTCCACGGGCACGGTCCCGGCCACCCGCACGGGCAGCTCCGCGAACTCCTCCCCGTCCAGTTCCCGTATCCCGTGCCGGCCGTCGAGCAGGCCCCGCCACAGTTCGCCCACCCCGAGCCCGAGCGGTGTGACGGCCCCGAGTCCGGTGACCACCACCCGCCGCGGCTCCCGCACGACCGCGCCCGCGTCCCGCTCCGGCCGCGGCCGATGCCGTACGACCGACTCCGGGTCGCCCCAGCCGCGGACCTCGGCATCGGTCGCGACCTCTCCCGCCGCTCCGTCCAGCTCCCGGTGCCAGACCCCCCAACGCCGTTCGTACGACACCTCGTCGGCGTGCGGATCGACGACCCGCAGCGAGGTCACCCGGTCGCCGTCGCGGAACTCGACCGTGCCCAGCTCGTCGGAGTCGAGGCGGGGGATCGCCCCGACGTCCATCCGGTGGCAGGCGACGGTGACGCGCAGGTTCCGCCCGAGCGTCTCGTCCCGGTCGGCCCCGCCGAGCGGCGGACGCAGGGCCAGCCGGATCGTCTCCGGGGTCTCGGGCAGCGTGTGCATCACGACGTACCAGCAGGCGCGTTCGGCGTCGTCCGGGGTCAGCGCGATCAGATCACCCGGGATGACCTCGGCGGCGCTCACCGGGTGCGGAGCGAACGGAATCTCCGCCGAACGATCCGATGAATAAGGCGAATTGGGCATACCTCTGCACACTCCTTGTGCTCGTAACGGATTTATGGTGCGTTGGAAACCATCCCGAGTGAACTGGACGAAACAGGAAAAAGCCACGGTTGAACACTGAACCACTCGCGACCCGAAAGCCCTCAAGGCCCGCCGGAATGAACCGAGTTGCCCGACTCGATCACCGGACTCATGTGTGGAAGGTCACTTTCGGGGCCGCGCTCGCCGCCCCCGCCCCCACTTGTTCCCTGGATTTAACGCGAGGCCCTCTGGCAACTCTCTTTCTACGCGCGTAACTTGAGCCGACTCCCCACAGGCACCGGTATCGGCAGCTACACGAAGTACGAGGAGACCGCCAGCGTGTCCAGACCTGAAGGGCGCAGATCCCGCGCCCGTCGCACCGCCTGCTCGATCGTCTCGGTGGGCGCGGCGGGAGCCTTCGCCTTCACCTCTTTGCCCAGCGCGTCCGCAACTCCCTCCGCCTCGGCGGTGATCACCGAGGTGTACGGCGGCGGGGGCAACTCGGGGGCGACCCTGACCCGGGACTTCGTGGAGCTCGGCAACGCCGGTTCCACCGCCTACGACCTGTCGGGCTACAGCGTGCAGTACCTGCCCGGTTCGCCTTCCTCCGGCTCCACTTGGCAGGTCACCGCCCTCACCGGCGCGATCGCCCCCGGCGCCCGTTACCTCGTCGGCGAGGGCACCGGCAGCGGCGGCACCACCGCGCTGCCCACCACCGACGCCAGCGGCTCGATCGCCATGAGCGCCACCACCGGCACGATCGCCCTGGTCTCCGGCACCACCGCGCTGACCTGCAAGACCGCCGCCGACTGCGCGGCCGACACCCGGATCGTCGACCTCGCGGGCTACGGCACCGCGGTCGTCCGCGAGGGCAGCGGCCCGGCCACCGGCGCCTCCAACACCGCGTCCGTCTCGCGCGCCGACTCGCTCGCCGACACCGACGACAACGCGGCCGACTTCACCGCGGGCACCCCGTCACCGGTCAACTCGGCGGGCCAGACGCCCGGTTCGGGCGACGGAGGCGGTGACGGCGGGGGCGACGGCGGCTCGCCGACCGACCCCGGCACGGTCCGCGTCCACGACATCCAGGGCACCACCCGCCTCTCGCCGTACGCCGGCCAGACGGTCACCCGGGTCCCGGGAATCGTCACCGGCGTCCGCGGCAGCGGCTCGCTCGGCTACTGGATCCAGGACCCGACCCCCGACACCGACCCGCGCACCAGCGAGGCCGTGTTCGTCTACACCGGTTCCGCCAAGCCCACGGTGACGGTCGGCGACTCGGTCCTGGTCACCGGCAAGGTCAGCGAGTACTACCCGAGCAGCACCAGCCAGTCCAACACCGAGATCACCGCCCCGACCGCCACGGTCCTCTCCAGCGGCAACGCCCTGCCGGACGCGGTGACCCTGGACGCCACCTCGATCCCCGACGCCTACATCCCCACCGCGTCCGGCGGCAGCATCGAGTCCCTCGCGCTCCAACCCACCGTCTACGCCCAGGACTTCTTCGAATCCCTGGAGGGCATGCGGGTCACCTTCGCCGACGCCCGCGTGGTCGGCGCGAGCGACGCGTACGGCGAACTGTGGGTCACGGTCAAGCCGAACGAGAACCCCACGCCCCGCGGCGGCACCCTGTACTCCTCCTACGACCAGCCCAACACCGGCCGTATCGAGGTGATGTCGCTCGACACGACGTCGACGTTCCCCGCCGCCAACGTGGGTGACGAACTGTCAGGCACGACCACCGGCCCCCTCGACTACTCCACCTACGGCGGCTACAACGTCCAGGCCACCCAGCTCGGCACCCTCGTCGACAAGGGCCTGAAGCGGGAGGTGACCCGCCGTCAGAAGAAGGACGAGCTGGCGGTCGCCACGTACAACGTGGAGAACCTGGACGCGCTCGACACCCAGGAGAAGTTCGACCGGCTCGCCGAGGGCGTCGCGGTCAACCTCAACTCGCCCGACATCGTGGCCCTGGAGGAGATCCAGGACGACAACGGCGCGACCAACGACGGCACGGTGACGGCCGAGGGCACCCTGAAGCGCTTCACGGACGCGGTCCGCGCGGCCGGCGGCCCGGCCTACCAGTGGCGTTACATCTCGCCGACGAACAACGCGGACGGCGGCGAGCCCGGCGGCAACATCCGCCAGGTCTTCCTCTTCAACCCCAAGCGGGTCTCCTTCACCGACCACAAGGGCGGCGACGCGACCACCGCGACGAGCGTGGTCAAGACCCGCAAGGGCGTCGAACTCACCTACTCCCCGGGCCGCATCGACCCGACCAACTCGGCCTGGGAGAACAGCCGCAAGCCCCTGGTCGGCGAGTTCACCTTCCAGGGCGAGCAGGTCTTCGTCATCGCCAACCACTTCATCTCCAAGGGCGGCGACCAGCCGATCCACGGCCGCTACCAGCCCCCGGCCCGCAGCTCGGAGACCCAGCGCGCGGCCCAGGCCGCGGAGGTCAACACCTTCGTCAAGTCCCTGCTCGCGGCGGACCGGAACGCCAAGGCGATCGTCCTCGGCGACCTGAACGACTACGAGTTCTCCCAGACGGTGACCACCCTGACGGCCGGCAAGGTCCTCAAGCCCCTGATCACCACCCTGCCCGCCGCCGAGCGCTACACCTACGTCTACGACGGCAACTCCCAGACCCTGGACCACATCCTCACCAGCCCCGCGGTGACGTCCTTCACCTACGACGTCGTCCACATCAACGCGGAGTTCGCGGACCAGGCGAGCGACCACGATCCGCAGATCGTGCGCGTCGACGTGTCGAAATGCGGCAGGCACTGAGGAATGGGACCGGCGGTCGTTACCCACTTTCGGGTGACGACCGCGCCGGACCCGGGGTGGCGCACCGTGGCGATCACGGGCCTCGGGTCAGTGCCCCCAAGGATCAGTGGCGTCAACCTGGTGCATCACACGCATAAATGGACGCTACAGGCGACAATCACGGAAACGCCACTGACCCGTAACACGATCCACGTATCGCCCATATCGCGCCGACGCGGTGGAGAAGGTGTGGGTGTGCGGCCAACAGGCCGCCACCCGCACACCGCACAGCCCGCGGTACAGCCGTAGCCGTATCGGGGGAGGTGCCCGCACCATGCTGGGGGAACCCGTGACCTCTTCACCTTCCGTGTCCGTCCGTCGTCTGGCCGCAGCCGCGCTGGCTGCCGGCGCACTCGTCGGCGCGGCGGCACTGCCGGCCAGCGCGGCCGACCACGCGCCCCGGCCGAGCGTGGAGATCAGCCGCGTGCAGGCCGACTCGCCGGGACCGGACGACCGCTCCGCCCGTTCGCTGAACAACGAGTGGGTGGAGATCACCAACCACGACCGCCGCGGCGTCAACCTCGACGGCTGGAAGCTGTCGAACAAGGAGGGCCAGACCTACACCTTCCGCCACTTCAGCCTCGCCGGTCACGCCACGGTCCGCATCCACACCGGAAAGGGCCGCGACACCGCCCGCGACCTCTACCAGGACCGCCGCGACTACGTCTGGGACAACCGCTCCGACACCGCCACCCTCCGCAACGACCACCGCCGTCTCGTCGACGACAAGTCGTGGGGCGGCCGCAACGGGGGCGGCCAGGGCGGCGGCCACAACGGTGGGGGACACGGGGGTGGCGGCCACAACGGCGGCGGCCACAACGGTGGTGGCGGCCACGGGGGTGGGGGCCACCACTGACGACCGACGTCCCTCGCGTACTGACCACCGGTCAGTGAGGCAGAGGTAACTGAGGTAATTGCCAACGGCGCGCTGCCCTGTTCGGGGGTGGCGCGCCGTTTGTCTGCGATGAGTCGCGACTTCGGGTAACTGCCCAAGAGTGTTACATCGTGGACGGAGTCGGGATCCCGGTTCTGGTGACGGAGATGTGGGATCCGCGCGGAATTCTCGACGGTTCCCTGTGCGCCCCGTCGCGCCGGCTGCGGAGGGTCCGCAGTATTGGATTGGCGACGGCTTGCAGAGTTTCAAGGGAGGAGCGGAGAGAGCGGGTGCAAAGCTGCCGAACGGACTCCACACTCATGAGACGCTCTCCACGGCGCCGCAAAGGAATCCGAATGCTCGATACCACTTCTGGTGCGTCAAGCAGGACTGGCCCATCTCATATGGCTGGTCGGCGCAAGAACGCGACGATCTCGCGGACGGACGCTCCGAAATTGCATCTCGGAATGTGAGTATTCACTCTCGGTTGCCGGCGTCAGACCTTGATGACGGTGATGCGTGAGCCGCACAGGGTGCTCAGGTCCTCGGGGTCTGAGGTGAGGATCGTTGCCGGGCCGGGGGAGGCGAGGGCCGTGGCGCTGAGCATGGCATCGATGGCGTGCTTGTGGCCGTGCAGCCCGGCGTCGGCGAGGAGGGTGGCGGCGTGACGGGCGATGGGCTCGGTGACCGGCTCGATGACGAGGCGGGACAGGGTCCATTCCAGGGCTGGGCGATTGATCCGTGGGTAAATCACCTCCACGAGGGTGGCCGCGGAGGTGATCACCCGCAGGTCGTCTGCACGGGCGAGGGCGAGCCAGCCGGTGACCGTGCGGTCGCGCAGGACGGCTTTGGCCAGCCCTTCACTGTCGAGGATCAGGGTGCCGCCGGGGGTGGCGGGGGAGGGGGTCACGCGGCGTTCGCCCCGGCTTGGTTCTGCTGCTCGCGGGCTTGGTGGAGTTGGTCGCGCAGGGCTTGAACCTCTTCGTCGGTGATGGGACCGTGTTCGGCCTCCGCTACTGTGATCAGCTCGTTGAGGTTGTCCCGCTCGATCTGGCGGGCGACAGCTGCGGCGACGTAAGCAGACAGTCCGGAAGGGCCACTGCGGGCCTTGGCGGCTTCGGCGATATCGCGAGGCATGGTGATCGAGTACTTGCCGGTAGGCTCACTCATGCCACCTATCCTACCGATTATCCTCCTCGGGCGGGACTGGCAGAGTCAGTCGCCTCGGGTCTTGTCCGACGCGCGCATGAACCTGAGCGTGGGTGTACGACATGTGTCACGCCCGGTGCTGTCGAGCGACGGATCAACTGGTGTTGAGGCATGGCAGTGCGGCCCCTTGGCATCAGCCACGGGGCCGCACGGTGATGGGGACGCGAGGCCCCTCTTTTTCCTTGTCAGAAGTCGGCGCTCGGGCCGTCCGTGTCCAGTTCCACGCTGTACAGGGGACGGTCCTCGATCCCCAGGGCGCGCATCAGCTCGTTGGTCGGAATCCTGTACCTGCGTCCGACGCGGCGGATGGAGCAGGGGAACTCGCCCTCGCGGATCAGCCGGTACGCGGTCGTCGAACCGATCCCGAACGCTCGGCACGCCGTCCGCAGGTCCACTGTCACGGGCAGGTCGAACATTTCGGAGAAACGGAGTCGGCCCTCTGCAGGGTCCTTCATACCCGCCTCCTCGCAGGCTGGACCGGCCGGGTGCCCGCGCGGCCCTCGGACCGTCGGTTCTTCCGGGGTGCGTGGTGCGTCGAACGGTCCCTCGTCCCGTCGTCGGTGTCGGCGAAGGCCCTCTTGCGCAGATGCTCCGGGCGCACCCGGAAGCGCAGCGGGGCGTGCAGCCTGTCCGGGCCGTCCGGACGGTCGACCTGCACGTCCAGGCACTCCTCGGTCGGAGCCTCCGTCTCCTTGTCGGACGCGCTGAGCGCGCGATCCTGAGCGATCTGCTCGACATGGGTGGAGGGGAACTCCCGCAGACCGTCGCGGCCGAAGGACCACGCTCGTGTGCGCGCGGCGTGAATCAGGGACGAGTCGGAGAGAATACTCGCGGCGTCAGGAGCGGCCAGTTCCTCCGAGAGAGCCAGGACCATCTCGGCCTCCACGTCCGACCGATCGGCGTGCAAGCGCGTGCAGACCCGGTGGACGGTCCCGGTCAGCCGGGGCAGGGCCAACCAGATTGCCAGGAGCCTTCCGGTGCCGTGTGGAGCGAGGTTACTCAGCGCGGTGCTGAGTACCTCCTTCCAGATCGCGGCGGCGAACTGCGGGTCGGAGCCCGGCCCGTACAAGGCTTCGTACGCCTCGACAGCGGTCAGCCGGACCGGCTCCGCCCCCTCGACGCCTGAGGGAACGGTCACGAGGACCGAGGTGCCGACCCGGGGATTGTCGAAGTGTCGCCTCACCGAGGCGAACACACTGCTGGATGGTGAATACATCAGTAGATCTCCTTTCTCTGGGCTTGAGGTGCCGAACATGCTCTGAAGGCGCCGGAGATGTCGATGTGCTGGACAGGTTGAAGAGCGGCTGAGGTCGGTCTTGTCGACCAGGAATCGCCGCCTTCGACCACGAGCGTGTGACTGTGCGGAAAGTCCGCGAGCTCGCCGGTCGGAGCAGTTCAGAGGGGCGGGGCCGCAGTGGGTGGGTGCCCGCCCGGGACGGGCACCCACCCATGAGCTGTGGGACTCAGGCGGTCTCGGAGGGAGAGTCGTCCGGCGCTTCGGAGCGCGGGGTCGCCGGCGTGGTGCCCTCGGTCCGGTCGGCCGCCCGCCGGCGCCGGGTCGGCGGCCAGTCGGGAGACTCGCGCAGACGGCTCGCCCGGCGGTTTCGCTGACGGTTGTTCATAGGGCCTGGGGTTCCTTCCTGATGGGCGGATGGATAACTACGCTGCCGTCTCTCTTCTCTGTGAGCGGCAGGTGCCATCGTGCCCGGGGAGGGGAAGAGGCCGCAGAACGGAAACTGAGCGAAAACTGAGGCATGGGGGCGTGAAGGAGCACGTGCGTGTGAAGCGGCACCCCGCAACGTACAGATGAAGGGGGCGCCGTCGCGGGGCCAGGCCACGGCTTCCGGTGCGGAGAGGGGAAGGTCGATGAAGGGTTATGTGCTGGGCCCGGTAAGAGCCGAAGGGGACGGCGGCGGAAGGGTTTCCGCAGGTTCGAAGGCAGCCGGGCTGTTTGCGCTGCTGGCGACATCGACGGACTGCCGATGCACCAGGAAGAAGATCGCCGAAGTCCTCTGGGAGGGCGAGGAGAGTACCCGCGGTCTGGTGGACCGTGCTGTATCCGACCTGCGGAAACGACTGGGCCCGGGGGCCGTGCCCCATGGTGGCAAGTCGGGTTACTGCATGCTCCGCGTGCCGGAGGGCGGCGTCGACCTGCTTCGCTTCCGCGCCTGTGTGGCGAGGGCCACTGGGCTGAGCCACCCGGAGAGGTTCGAGTTGCTTGGCGCGGCCCTGGAGGAGTGGGACGGCGGCGAACCGCTGCGCGGGCTGACCGAGAGCGGCTTCCAACTGCGCCGGGAGACGCTGCGGGCCGAGTTGATGGCCGCGGTGCATGCCCGGATGGACGCCGCCTACAAATCGAGGAAAGAGAGGTGGCTCCGTGAGGAGACGGAGAAGTGGTTCGAGCGCGCACCGGAACTGCCCGAGGTCTTCCGGTTCTACCTGCTCGCCCACGACGACTTGGCGGAGCGCCGACGTGAACGGCTCATCGAGGAGTGGACGAGGCGCAACGGAAAGCCGGACACCGACTTGCGGAGCGCCTTCGACCAGGTCCGGGGAGTCGCCCGCCGGTCCGGCGGGACGCTCCTGCCTCCCGTTCCGGACCAGTTGCCCGGCAGCAGCCGCACGCCGGTTGGGCAGGACGAACTGATCCGCGGCCTTGTGGCGGCCGTGTGCGACGAACAGGACGCCGGCAACCTGGCCTTGGTCCTCATCAGCGGCATGGCGGGTGTCGGCAAGACCACGGTGGCCAACCACCTCGCCCGTCGGCTTCGTGAGCGGTTCCCCGACGGAGTGCTCCACGCCGGACTGAACGGGTTCGCAGACGGAGACGTGCGACCCGCCGAACCGGACGAAGTTCTGGATGGGTTCCTGGCCGCGCTGCCGCCCTACACCACGGTGACCGGACCGGAGAGCAAGAGCAACGCACTGCGGTCGGCGCTGGCCCACCGCTCGGCACTCATCGTCCTGGACGACGCGCGCAACGCCCAGCAGGTGCTGCCGCTGCTCCCCGGAGACGGCACCTGTGCCGTGATCATCACCAGCCGCAACGATCTGTTGCGTCTGCAGTCCGAGAGAAAGGTGCTGTTCCGCAAGATGGAGCCGCTGCGAGAGGCGGACGCCCTGGAGGTGCTCCAGGAGAAGGTGTCGGTCGAGGACCGGGTGAAATATGCACAGGCTTTCAGTGAGCTGGTCCGCCTCTGCGGACGGCTGCCGTTGGCGCTCACCGTGGTGGCCAGGCTCCTGGAAGGTGGTGCGCGTCCGTTGCGTACCCTCCCCGCTCTGGTGCGGGACATGAAGGAGGAACGGGAACGGGCGAGGCTGGACACCCTGGACCGGCCGGAGCATGAACTGTCGGTCCGTGCAGCGCTGAACTGCTCCGTACGCGTGCTCGGTGCGGAGGCCCGGCTTCTGCTGTGGCAGCTCGCCGTCCACCCCGGGCCCACCGCCTCCTGGGAGGCTGTGATGGATCTGGGAAGGGCGGTGGGGGGAGAAGCGCGCACCGATCGGGCCTTGATGGAGCTCGTGGCGGCGAACCTCGTGGAGCGGCAGGGCGACCGGTACGGACTGCACGACCTCGTACGTGCCTTCGCCCGTCGGAATGTGCAGCCGGGCACGGACGGCGAGACAACGGACATCGAGCAGGCGACCGTACGGCAGGTGCTGGAACACCAACTGCACAACGTCCGCGCCTGCGACCGGGTGCTCGACCATGAGCGTGCCCTGCCCATCGGCGAGCCCGACGGGGTCACGGTCACCGACCCCGCAGAACCGGGACAGGCGATGGCGTACCTGGACGAGGAGTACGCCGCTGTCCAGCGAGGTATCCGATTAGCCATCGGACACGGCATCGAACGGTACACATGGCTGCTTTCGATGGCCCTGGTCACCTATCAGTGGCGCCGGCACCTTCTCGGTGACGCGCGGAGGAACCTCCTGCACGCCGTCGACGCCGCCGAGTCAGCCGCCGCCCCGCTCGATTGCGCCATGGTCCACCGGATGCTCGCAGGAACGCAGTGGCGGTTCGGCGAGTACGACATGGCCGTCGGCCACCTGCACCGTGCCGTCCGGCTCAGCAAGGAGGACCACAGTGAGGCAGGCCGACTGAGTCTTGCCCGTTCGCTGCACCGGCTCGGAATCACCCTGCGTAAGCAGGGTGACCGGACGGGGGCGGAGGAAGCGCTGCGCCAGGCACTGGAGTTGTGCCGGGAAGTGTCCGATCCGGTCGGGGAGGCCGCGGCCCTGAATGCCCTCGGCGCGCTTCATTACGACCAGGGCGAGCACACGCAGGCGCTCCGTCGGTGTGCCGACGCCCTGGGAGTGGTCGAGCGCACGATGGAGCGCAGCGGCCTGGCCGACGTGTTGTTCACCCTGGCCAAGGTGCACCTGGCCCGCGCCGAGCGGGACGAGGCCATCTCCCTGTACCGGCAGGCATGTGACATCTATCGCGAACAGGAGAACTGGCCCAACGAGGACAAGACGCGGATGCTCTTCGCGGACGTCCTGGTGTCCGCCGGTGAAACCGATACAGCGGTAAGGGAGT
Source organism: Streptomyces sp. NPDC091280 (assembly GCF_044768565.1). NCBI lineage: Bacteria > Bacillati > Actinomycetota > Actinomycetes > Kitasatosporales > Streptomycetaceae > Streptomyces > Streptomyces sp. NPDC091280. The sequence continues at coordinate 143,287 of NZ_JBIVUZ010000001.1, read as the reverse complement.
TGGAGCGGGTCATCGTGCTGCGCGAACTGATGGGCGGCGAAGGCGTACGCGAGGTCCGGGAGTTGCTTGAGGGGCTGAGGTGACCCGTCCGGCCGGCGATCTCCGGATCAACGTCACAGCCGCGGCGGATGCGTGCGGTAGTACTCGGTCGGGTCGGGGCGCAGCCGCCTCGATGCCCGCTGCGAGCCCAACACAGGCAGGTGCGGGCGGAGTTGGTCGAACACCTCACGGACATCGGCCGGGCGCTCCTCCGCCTCCCACCTGACCATCGACAGCGCCAGGGAGGCGAACTCCGGGGGGAGTTCGGCGAGTTTGTCGGGCGGCAGCACCGGGCCGCCCGGTTCCGCACGCTCCTCCAGTCCGCCGTAGGGCAGCCGCATGACGACCATTTCCAGCAGGATGCAGCCGAGTCCGAAGATGTCCGCCCGCCGTGTCAGGCCCGAGGGGCACGCGTCGGACTGCTCGGGGGAGGCCCAGCCGCGCGTGCCGCGTTCGAAGGATGTCTCCTCGCCCGCCGTGATCGCGTGACCCATGTCGATGAGACGGAGTCGGCCGTCCGGTTGCACGATGACGTTCTCGGGTTTGAGGTCGCAGTGCACCAGGTTCCGGTCGTGCACCTCCCGCAGAATTTCGCACAGCTGGCCGATCACGGACGCGACGATCTCGGGATGCCTGACGGGCCGCTTCTCCAAGAGAACGTTCTGCAGTTGACGTCCTTCGACGAATTCCATGACCAGGCATCGGCGCCCTCGGTGCGTCCCGGAGGCGATGATTTCGGGAATCGCTTGAATTCCAGTCAGCATCATCATGCGGGAGCCCTCTTCGAGAAGCCTCCTGCCTGCCCAGGAGAAGTCGCTCTCCGGGCCGAGGTCCCGGGCCTTCTGGAGCTTCAGCGCCACCCTCTCCCCGCTGCCGCGGTCACGGCCGAGGAAAAGGTCGCCCTGGCCGCCGTCACCGACCATGTCCAGCACTTCGTAGCGCTTCTCCACATTACCGATCTCCTCGATCTCCCTCATGGCCACCTTTCTTTCCTCCGCACTGAAATGGAGCAGAAAATGTCACAGCCGTGGCTGCCCCCCGACGGGGTGACCCGCACCTCGGAAGTCATCACCGTATCCGCCGGAATGTTCAAGGGAGGCGAATTTCGGTGCCCCGCCGCTGACGCCCTCAAGACTCGCGGTTACCACACGGCCGACCCCGTACCGCGCCGCCGCGAGCGGTTGGAGCACTTCACCCTCGGCCCCTTCATGGCCGCCTGCGATGCCCGCTTCCGGCCCCCCGGCAGCCTGCCCAGGACGCGTACCGCGCCCTTGCACGACGGTCTGAGGACATGGTCGGACCATGGTCTGAAGGAATACGAAGGGGCCTTCCCCGCCGACCCGGAACGCCCCCTGAACGAGGTCTCCGAACCGTGGACGTACCGCTACCGGCCGTCCGGCCCTGACATGCGGAACGCCCAGGAGTACCGCTTCACCGTATGGGGCCGCTGCCTTGCCTCCGCCGACGGTGCCTACCGTGAACTCCGTCTGCCCGTGCACCGTCTGAACCGGGAGCTGCCGCCCGACGGGTTCATCGCCGCCGTCGCCCTGGTGGTGGCCGAAGGCGGCCCCGGGCTGCCGCCGGAGCACGTACGGATCGTCGAGTTCGCGTTGCTCGACGGCCGTACACGGGAGCTTTTTGCCGGCAGCCGGGCGCAGGCACTCGCCCGGTACCGGGAGCACGGCCCCGACGCCCTGGCCGGCGTACTGGACGGACGGGAATATCGCCCCGGTTCGGCCTGCGGCGGGTGCGCCTACCTGTCGGTTTGTCCGGCCCTGCGTGCGGCGCCCGGACTATTGGGCATTGAGTCACCGAACCGGCCCCGCCGTACCTGGTCGGTCACCAACGGGCGCAACTACCGGGCCTGCCCGGCCCGTGACCACATGCGCCGGCTGCACCTGCCCACGGAGGACTCCGTCGAGCACGAGGTGACGGCCGAGCGAGGTCGGGCCCTGCACGCCTACCTCGCCGACCGGCACGGCCACGGATCGCCTCGACCGTGCACGGTCGAGGTACCCGAGGAGTGGGTACCGGATGGATTCGACCTGCCTGACCACGAACGCGCGCTCGGCGCAGTCCTGTTGCGGCGACATGCTGCTGTCTGCCCGCTGAGGTGCGTAAGGGACGGCACGGACGTGCGGACCGAGCCCCGGGTGGTACGGCACGACACCGTCGCCGACGTCGTGGTGATCGCCGCACCCGATCTGCTCTACCGGGACGTCGGCTCATGGGTGTGGCGCGAGACCAAGACCTCCGCCACCGACCGGCGGTCCAACCGTTCACTGCTGGAGCTCTACCCTCAACTGGCCCTGGCGGTCGTGCTGATCGGCCGCGGTGACCTGGGCGGTGCTCCGTCCCGTGCCCGGGTCGAGCTTGAGGTGCTCCGCCCCGGCGGTGCCGACCTGGAGATCATCGACCCCTTCGCCTCCGCCAACCGGACCGAGGCTGAGGGAGTCCTGAGGACGATGGTGGCCGACTGGTACGGGGACGACCGCTATACGGCCGTGCCTGGGCGCTCCTGCCAACGGTGCGAAGTGGCCCGCTGGTGCTCGGTGTCGGCCGCGAGCGAGGCCGCGGCATGAGGGCGGGGGCGGCCCACCGGGCGGGCCGTCCGGACACTGGGGCGGAGCCCGAGGGCGCGGGCAGTGAACTCTTCCGCGAGCTTGCCCGCATGGTGGCTACCCTCGCCGAGATCCAGGGGCTGCGCTCGTTCGCCCTCCCCTATCCGGGCCTCGCCCAGCGTGCGCTGGACCGCACGGTGCTGCACTGCCTCGACATCGGGGAGACACCGCCTAGGAGCCTGCCGGAGCTGTTGGAGTGGTGCCGGACCAAGCCGGCGGGCGATCCGCTCTTCGCGGTTCCCGCCTCCCTGGTCACCCCGGGCGCGACGCTGGTGCACCCGGTCGGCCGGATGCCGACGCGGTCGTGCCTCGAAGTCGCCTCGCACGGGCCGGACGGGGGCGTGGCAGCGCATGCTCGCGCACTTCTGGGCGACCTGGAAGCGCGGTGCGGAACGGGAGAGCGCTACCGGCAGTGCCGGAGCTTCCTGGCCCGCCACCCGGTGGTCCACCGGCAGGACCGCTTCGGGCCCGGCTGGAGCAGGGCCGTCTGGAGCCGGGTCAAGGACCTCTACGGGCCGCTGCCCGAATCCCTGCTTGTGGACGGCGACTTCCTGCGCTGTCCCTCGTGCGGCCTGCCCGCGCTGCCCGGGGACCGGGATGTTCCCGTACCCGTGTCGCCCACCACCGACGCGGACATCTGGTGCGAGGGCGAGGAATGCCCGCGCGACGACCCTCCGGAACTGATCCGCGATCCGGAACAGACGTGGATCCTGCGGCGTCCGCTGCGGACGTTCCTCGCACTGCCGTATCGGACTGAAGAGGCCGCTCTGGACGCACTGGATCGCGCGGGGATCGACCATGATCCCCTGCCGGGGCCGCTGTCCGCCCACCGGTTGAGGGACTCCGGCCCCGCGACGGTCGACATCCAGGTGTACGACCGCCTTCAGCCGGCCCTTCTCGCCGCGCATCTCACCGACAGCGCGCCCCTCGCGGACCGCACCCTCGTCGTGGTCCCGGACGCCCTCGCCGGACGGGTCGGCTACCGGAAGGCCTTCGCCGACGCCCTTCCCGCGCTCCTGCGGGACCGGCTGATGCTCACCACACCCGTGGACCTCGGGCCCGACCTGAGCCGGGCCCGGAGAGAGGAGAAGGACGATGCGTAGCATCACCCCGCCGCTGACCGACGTACTCCGCGATCTCAAGGCATTCCTTGGGCCGGACGTCCGCAAGCCCGCCCTGGAAGACCTCTGCCAGGTGGAACTCGGCCTGTACCTCCAGCAGAAGCTGATGCCGGGCAGCCCCGCGGGCAGCGCCTGGGTACTGTTCAGCGGATACGGGTTCGCCGAGGCACACGGAGCGGAGCTGCCACCGGACACCGCGCGGACGTTGCGGATTGCCCGGTACTCGCTGTGGACACTGCGCAGGGGCCGTACCTGGCGCGAGGCGTTGGCGAGCTACCAGCTCTTCGACCCCAGGGCGCGCGGCTACGACGTGCCGGACACCGAGTCGCCCGCCACCCGCCGCGAACTCTCTCTCGCCAGTGACCGGTTCTCCGTCTACGAGCAACTGCTGCGTGCCGCACCGCCGTTGGCGGGCAACCGCATGCCGATCGCGGGCCAGGGTCCGCACGCCTTCCCCGTCAGCCGCACGCTGGCCGTCGTCGACCTGCCGTCCGTTCCCCACACCCCCCTCGTCGCCCACGACATGGACTTGGAACCGGCCGGCGGCGGAGAGCCTCTGGTCTTCACCAGGAAGGGCCTGGAGCGCACCGCAGCGGACATGGACGCCACGCACGCCCGCTCCGGCGTGGGGAGGCCGCCGCGCTGGCTGGAGCGGCTGCGGGCCTTCGACCTGTCCACCAAGGAGAACGGCACGTTCCACAAGGCCGGCAAGGACGAGGACTTCTCATTCACGGTCGATGGGATCCAGCACCTGCTCGGCATCGTCGGCGCGGGCAAGAGCACGCTGCGGGACATCATCGCCGTCCATCTCGCCAAGCTCGGCAAGCGCACCACCATCGTGGTCACCGATGTCGCGGAGGTCTTGAAGCTGGTCCGGCTCTACGGGCTCTACACCGACGGCGCCGCCGCACCCGTGCTTGGGTCCTCCGGCCGGGAGCGGCACGCGCAGCGGCTGCACCGCCGGCTGGCGGGCCGGGGCGAGCATCGCTTGCTCGCCCACGACGATCCTGCCTTCGCCTATCTCGGGACCTCCTGCGTGCTCAACGTGATGCGGCAGGGCGCCACTTCGTCCACCGAGCAGCTCGCCTTCGGCGAGGCCCCCTGCTCCCGGCTCCGGCCACCGTCGGACCCGCGGCGCGACAAAGGCGGCGGCCGGGCTTCCGAGTGGCAGAAGAGCGCGACGAGCTGCCCGTACTGGTCCGCCTGTCCCAGGTACCACGGAGCCCGCACCCTGGTCGGCGCCCTGATCTGGGTGGCCACACCGGCCGGACTGATCGACGCCTCACCGCCCCGCCCCCAGAACGGCGAGCGCATCCGCTACCTCGAACTCGCCTGCCGCCGCAGTGACCTCGTCGTTATCGACGAGGCCGACCGTGTGCAGATGCAGTTCGACCAGACCTTCGCGCCCGCCGTCGTCCTCGCCAGCGACGAGGACAAAGGCCTCATCGACCAGCTGAGTCGGCACAAGATCCGGGAGCTCGCGGCCAGCGGGCGCACCCAGCTCTCCGAACGCGACGTGGAGATCTTCGCCGCCGCCCTCAACACCGCCGGATCCGCCACCGACCGGCTGTACGCGATGCTCGTCGCGAGGTATGACCTGCGCAGGTGGGTGCGGACGGGCTACTTCAGCGCCTGGACGCTGCAGCTCGGACTGCTCGACGAACGCTACGAACTCCCCGGCGGCAGCGGGCCGGAACACGAGAACCACGCTCCCAGACAGGCTCTCGGCAAGCTTCTCGACGCCTTTCGAGACAACCCCTTCGGTGACCGTCGCCGCAGGACGGAAGAGGATTTCAGCGTGCTGACCGCCCTCCTCAACGAACTGCTCCACACCGGTAACCCGGAGAACACCCGGCGCCACCTGGCCGAGATCATGGACCAGGTCTTCCGCATCGACCCGCAGTACATGGCCGCCCGACAGCAGACGTACAAGGAGAAGTACGACGAGTGGCAGCGCGCGGAGGAGGAACGGCAGAAGCGGCGAGGCCGCCGGCAAAAGCCCAAGCCACCACCCCAGACCCCCGAGGAGTGGCGCCGAGAGCTCGCCGAACGTTTCGAGTTCACGCTGCTCCTCAGCGCCCTGGAACCCCGGCTCGCCATGATCAACGCCATGTGGCCCCGCGTCGAGGCCGCCCTCAGCCTGGGCTACAACTCGATGTACCGTCGGCCGCTCGACTACGGCCCGATGGTGCCCGAGGCCCCGATGGGCAACGTACTCGGCTTCCAGTTCCGGGTCCCGGGTGAGGACAAGGGAGGAGTGCGCAGCGGTGAGCTGACCTTCTTCCGCTGCAGCGGGGTCGGACGTGAACTCCTGCGCGCCATGCCCGACCTCGCCTCCGTCGACGGTCGGCCCGGCGCCCACCTGCTGCTCATGTCCGGCAGCAGCTGGGCAGGCGCGTCCAGCCGCTATCACGTCTGTGTCCCGGTCGGTGTGATCATCGAGCCACCGGCCGAGGTGACCGAACGCATCGCAAACGAGAGCGTGATGCGTTTCGAGTTCATCGACGACGGCGACGAGAAGGTGCGCCTGTCGGGAACCCACCCGGACGACCGCCCCGAGAAGCTGCGCCGCATCGCCACCTACCTCGGAGAGGGGGAGTACGACGCCCCCGAAGGGGGCCCGCTGGAGCGCGAGTTGCTCTTCCTCCGCCCGGGCAAGCGCGACCAGATCCTCCTGCTGGTCGGCAGCTATGCCGAGGCGCGCATCGTGGCCGACACCCTGCACAACCTCAACTCCCGCTGGCGCGACAGCGTGCTGTGCCTGGTCTCGGACGACGAGGAGATCGCCCCGGAGGACGAGGCGCCGTCCGCCTACCGCGCCCGGTCACTGCGCCGGGGCGACGTCGAGCACCTGAAGGACCTCGACGCGAACATTCTCGTGGCGCCCCTGCTGGCCGTGGAGCGAGGCCACAACATCCTCAACGACGACGACCAGGCCGCCATCGGCACGGTCTACTTCCTGGCCCGGCCCAATCCGCACCCCGAGGACCTGTCCCTGGCCGTCCACGCCGTCAACGACTGGATCGTCCGTGCCGTCACCGGCGGTGACTTCGACACCTGGGTACAGGGACAGGCCACCGTCGAGGAAGGTGCCGACGAGATCCGCCGCCGTGCTCGTTCGCTCTGGTACACGATGCTCGCCCGCTCGATGGCTTGGAGCCACCTCGACAAGGACACGCGGGAACAGGTCACTTGGGACATGTTGGTCCTGATGTGGCAGGTGATCGGGCGGCTGGTCCGCGGCGGCGTACCGGCCAGGGTGGTCTTCGTCGACGCCGCCTTCGCCCCGAACCGCGGGGCCGTACCACCGCAAGCCGACACCCCGAAATCCAGCCTCTTGCACAGCATCCTCGACGTGCTGGACCCGTACTTCGAGGGCGATACGAAGAGCCCGGAGGAGCAATTCATCGCCCATGCCCTGTACGAACCTCTCCGACGCATGCTCAGCCGACTGCTCGCCCCTGTCCCCGCCCATCCGTAAGCGCCGAACTCCGGCTTCCAGGAGGACAATTCATGTATTCCGCCATTCGCAACGCCGCCTACGAACCCGATCCGCTCCATGGACCGTGGCAGGAGGAGATGAGTGTGCTGCGGCTCGGCGAGGAGTTGCACACCGAGCTCACCCGGATGCACGCCGAGGCCGAGAAAGGCTCCGTCCGCCCCGATCGGCTCCCCGTGCGCAGGCTCAACTCTCTGCTCCAGGCAATGGCCCCCGGCGTCATCGCGATCGGCCGCAACGCCGGAACGGACGGACGCCTGCCGTGGCTCTACGCGCGGGACGCCGTCCCTCCGGAGGTGCTGGCCCCGGTGATCGGCACCTGGGCGGCGGGCATGTACCGGGAGGAGGATGACATCGAAGGCGCCGATCTGGAGGAGAGGTTCCGCTCCGACGACCAGGCCGAGGCCGTCCAACTGCCGCACTGGGAGGCCGAATCGGTCGACCTCACCGAGACCGTGACCTCGGCGGGCGGAACAGCCGAACCCGCCACACGGCTCTATGGTCTGCTGCCCGAGTGGGTCGCCTTCCGACTGGCCGCCCGGACGTTCCGCACCGGGGGCACCACACTCCACTTCCGCGTCGAGAGCTCGGGCAATGGCGCGCGGCTCGTCTCCTGGCCGCCGCAAAGGTACGAACGCCGTGGGCAGACCTGGTACTACTCGGCCTGCCTCAACATCACCGTCCACACCGTGCCGTTCGCCCCACGGTTCCGCGTCCATGTGTCCACTCAGGTACGTCGGTGGGCTACCCAGCTGGACGTACGTCCCCACCAGCTCGGCGGCGCGACCGTTCTGCTCGACGCCCCACTGCCATGGCCGGGAGGACCGGACCGAGGCCATCGGCTGATGCCGAACACCCTCGGCTACGACCGGCGGCTGAAGGAACTGGCATGGCGTCACCACAGCCCCGCACCGCTCCTGCCCGAGCTGGACATCGTACGCAACTACCCGGAGCCCAAGGAGCTCTTCTCTCATCCGGAACGTTGGATCAACGGGTCCGGGGATGTGGCCGCCGGCATTGTCTACCATCCGTCGATCGGCCCGCACGAGGTTGGACCGGGGCTGATGCCGCAGGAGCGGGCGGATCTGGATGCCTGGGTCGAGGAAGGGCTCTACCCCATGCTGACCAGGGTCCCCGACCTCATGCGGGTCACCCGCAGCAACACACCCTCATTGCTGCCTCGTTCGGGTGCCGCACGCGGCCCGGACACCCGGGACACGCAACTGGCCCTGCAGCGGCGGGCGGCGCTGGCACACGCACTCAACGGCCGTCCCCTGGAGATCGACGTCCTCTGGCAGTCCCCGGAAACCCGTGCCGCACTCCTCGCGGAACTACCGAAGCTCATCGGCTTCCCTCCCGGAGAGAGCATGGGGCCGGCCGACGACACCTGGCGGTGGCAGAGCGAGGGGATCGAGATCCGTGTACGAGCCCAGCCCGCTGGGCCCCTGGCCGACGCCCTTTCCGTCTCCCGGGAGCGCAGGCGATCCAAGGCTTTCCGGCTGGCCGAAGCGGTCGAAGAGCGCTGCCGACTTGTTGCGGAGCGAGCGGTCCCACGTCCCGACGCGACCGAAGTCGTGATCACGGAGATCGGCGGCAAGAAGCACTTCGCGGCGGTCCCCGATTCCGACCCCAAACATGCGCTGCGCATCGCCTGGGCGCGGCAGGGCCGGCTGAGCCAGTTCGTCAACCTGCCGGACGACACCGACGGCGGTTTGGAACACCGGGCCAAGTGGACCTGGCTGGACACCTTTCGACAGCTCGGCGCGATCAGTCCGCCCGCCCATCGAGTGGGGGCCGGTATTCCCGGCGACCTTCAGTACGTGGCGCTCTGGCTCGTACGCCACACCAAGAAGGGGCCCACACGGTGCCCCGTCCATCGGCTTGTAGCGGTGCGGGTCCGCCCCGGGGACGGAGGACCGGGCGTCATCGAGGGGTGGGACGCCGAGCGCGCCGAATGGGTGCCGTACCCGAAGCTGTTGCTGCTGCTCTCCCAGGCAGCGGAACCAGTGGCTGAGACCAGGAAGGAGAAGGAAGCTGATAGGGGTGGCCCTGGCGATGGCATGGCCGCCCGGGGCGGGCTCCGGCCCGGCGCCGGCCCGGGCGTGGAGCAGGTCAGGCAGCAGGAGACCGAGCGCCAGATCCGCGCACTGCTCTTCCAGCTCCGAGACCGCCCGACGCTCCTGCTGGCGGATGCGGGCAATCTGCGCCAGTGCTGGCCCGGCCTGCGCAACGGCGAACTGGACCGCGACATGCTCGGCTTCGGCACTGGACCGGCACAGCGCCACACGCTCTACGGCGACAACCTGCGGGTAGTGCTCGTGCGGGACGCCAACGCCCGGGAGGAAGTGGCGGAGTGGTACGCCCACGATCCCAAGGGCGACGTCGGCTTCGCCGAGGGCGTGTGGGGGACGGCAGAGACGGACAGCCGTGTCTTCGCGAGTACGGCATCGAAGCCGCACACAGTGGCGAAACTACCGAAGGGGCTCAGGAAGCTTGCACCCACGGCACAGGGCCGGACAGCACCCGGGAAGACTGCCTGGAACCCCGGGCAGCTGGAGATGACTGTGCTCGGCTGCCTGTCGGAAAAGGCGCTGGCGGACTCGGGGCGGGAAGGGGGCCTGCCTGACCGCCCGGCGGAGTGGGCCACGCTCACGCACCAGCTGCGCTACCAAGACGACTACTCGCCGCTCGCTCGGCCCCTCCCGATGCACTTGGCGCGTCTCGCTGGTGAGTACGTGCTTCCAGTGGCCGGAACGAAGGAGGAGGAGAGCATGTCATCCACTCCATGAGCGGGGCTCCGCGTGCGTGGAGCGCCCCGACGATCGACCTTGACAGGAATCATTGTTCTCCCTCGCGAGAGTCGAACATGGGGGACATATCATCGCCAAAGTGGCCTCTTGGGTGGCCGTTCTCAATCCGCCCGGGTGGTCGGTGGGGTTCGAACAAGGGCCTGGTTCGGGTGAGTTGGCCGGTTCGGCTGCATGGAAGCAGGGCCTCTCGGTAGCTCGCGGATGTCGAGTCCAGCGAGAAGCAAGAGGCCCTGTTGTCGAAGTGTGGCGTGGTCGCGGTTGCCGGATCCAGTTTGTCCACTCTTGGGCGCGAGTGTCTCGCCCACAGGTTCGGTAACGCGGTTGACCGGCCCGAGCGGCGGACCCGGTACGGCTCGGACATGAGCGATGCCGAGTGGGCGAACGTGCGGGATCTGCTGCCGGTGCCGGTGCCGGTGCCGGTGCCGGTGCCGGTGCCGGTGCCGGGGTGGCTGGCGGGCCGGGGCGGGCGGCCGGAGGGCTACTGCCACCGGCAGAGGATCGACGCGGTTCGCTACCTCGTCGACAACGGCATCAAGTGGCGGGCGATGCCCTGCGACTTCCCGCCCTGGCCTCGCGTGTACGCCTTCTTCGCCCGCCGGCGGGATACAGGTCTGGTGGCCGAGTCGTACGACCGGCTGCGCGGAGCCGGTCGCGAGATGGAGGGCTGTGCGGCGGAGGCGAGTGTGGCCGTCGTGGACTCGCAGTCGGTGAAGGCGGACGCCACCGTCGCCCTCGCGTCACGGGGTTACGACGCCGGTAAGAAGGACTCCTTCTGACTGTGCTGGTCACGCCGGCGTCCACGACCGCCCGGGAAGCCGCCCGCATCCTGCTGCCCACGACAAAGAAGCACTTTCGGCGGCTTTCGCGGATCTGGGCCGACGGTGGCTACCGCGGCCACCTCCAGGACTGGGCCGCCGCCCAGCACCTCGGACTCGTTGTTGACGTTGTCCGCCGAAACGACGACGTCAGCGGCTTTCAGGTCCTGCCCCGCCGTTGGGTCGTGGAAAGGTCCTTCGCCTGGGTCCTGCGCAGCCGACGCCTGGTCCGGGACTTCGAACGGCGCAGTGACACCAGCCAAGCCGTCATCCGGTGGTCGATGATCACACTCATGCGCGGCCAGCTGGCCGCCCACCATCAACAGCGTTCCGCTCCAGAGCGGACATCATGAACCTGCCCGGCTTCTCCTCGACCAGCCAGCCCCGTTCCACCAGCCGTTTCAGCCGGGCCCGTGCTCCCTCGACCCGGGAGACGGACCCGCCGTCCCAGCCCACACCACCGCTGCCCGCCGGGCACCCGGCCCATCGGCTCCCGCGTTCAGAGCGGCGGCCATTAACGCCCGGTAGTCCACCGACAAGTCCTCGGCACCGGCCGCGTTCTCCCGGTGCGGCACCGCGCGTCGCGGTCCGACCGGCTTCCGCCGCGACGACCCGACAGCCACCACGACGGGCTCTTCGTCCTCGGCCAGAGCCTCCAGATACTGCTCCAGACCGATCACCCGGCACCTGAGGACCTCTTCCGCGTCCGTCAAGTCCGCCCGCACCCGCACCAGTTCGGCTTCGAACTCTCCCCTCCCCGCACCGCCGCGGCCTTCCGCCACGTTTCCAGAACCGCCCGCATCGACGGCATCCGCCACCCCCACGACATCCCGACCGGCAACGAGTCGAGACTTCCGTGACAGCTGCGTTCCCATGTCTGACCATTGGAATCTGCACACGGGGTTCGGAAAGAGAACGACCTCTAACGAGCTGGTGCACGAATAGCGGTGAGACGTCGAGAACCTCGGTGGGGCCCGTGCTTACGTTTGACCAGTCGAGTGCAGGTCCGCGGTCCGCTGGTGGGAGAGCAGGCCGGCGACGGCCTGGACGGTGTCGCTCATGTGCTCGCGGCGCCCGAGGTGGCGGGCCAGGGCCCGCCAGTTCTTCAGATGGGCGATGCCGTGTTCGACTCGGATTCTGCGTGAGGAGTGTGCCTTGCGCTGGCGCTCGTATATCTCCTCGTACCAGTCGGGGGCGTTCTTCTTGAACTTTCGGTGCGCTGGTGTCACCACCCGGCCTCCGGTTTGAGCGCCCAGGCCCTGGTAGCCAGCATCGGCGAGGATCTCGACCGCGGGCCCGTCGGCCAGCAGCGTGACCAGACCCAACTGGCGGGCATGGGTGATGTCCGCACAGCTCGCGGGCCGGGTCGGGCTGCACCACAGCACGCGGCCTTCGCCGTCCGTGACCACCATCGACTTCACAGCGTTCTGCTTGTTCTTGCCCGAGATGAACCTGTCCCGGTCCTTGCGTCCGACGGCGGGCCGCCGGACGCGGATCTCGGTGCCGTCGATGGTGCCGGTCATCCCGCTTGAGCCGAGGTGCTCGACGACGTCGGCCAGGGTCCGCAGCCGCACGCCGGTGCTGACCGCGCAGCCTCGCCCGGCGAGTAGAGGGCGCACCTCGTTGACAGCTCGGGTGATGGTCGAGCGGTCAACACCGAACCAGCAGGCCAGCACGTCGTGAGTGGCTCCATGACGAAGGTGAACGAGGGTAGCCAACAGGCGGCCGACAAAGACGAACTGGTGTTTCGGCCCGCCGCCCACAGCCCGCTCGCGCGGCCGAGAGGCCAGCTTGACCTGGTGTCGCTCATGCCACAACGGACCTATCTCGGCAACGAGTTCAGCGATCACATCGCCCGTCAGGCCAGTGATGCGACGGTTGCTGATGATCACTGCACGAGTCCTGTTCCCCACCACCCGACCATGATCAACCATTGCAGGCTCGACGTCTCACCGCTATTCGTGCACCAGCTCGCTAGGCCTGGCGCTGTGCAGCGTTCAGTATTGCTCGGTCTCCACGAACCCGGAGTCGGTGTCGTGGGCGGCGAAGGTGTCGACCGCGGCGGTCGGGTCGAATCCGGGCGGGCTGTCCTTCAGACCCAGACCCAGGCCCAGACCGGCCGGCTTCGCCTTGACCTCGTCGATGGACTTCGCGCCGAAGTTGCGGATGTCCAGGAGGTCGGCCTCGGAACGAGCCACGAGCTCACCCACGGAGTGGATGCCCTCGCGCTTGAGGCAGTTGTAGGAGCGGACGGTGAGTTCCAGCTCCTCGATCGGCAGGGCGAGGTCGGCGGCCAGGGCGGCGTCCGTGGGGGACGGGCCCATGTCGATGCCCTCGGCGTCGATGTTCAGCTCGCGCGCGAGACCGAACAGCTCGACGAGGGTCCTACCGGCGGAAGCCATCGCATCCCGCGGCCGCATGGCCTGCCTCGTCGATGTCTTCCTGGCCCCCGCAGGGTGGTCGGGACAGGAGGCTGCGATCTGGCCGCGGCTTTGGGCTGTCTTCGTGGCCCGCCTCGATGGGATCGATGTCGTTGCCCGCGGGGTGGGCGACAGTCGGCTCAAGCGGGCGTCTTGGCCGTCGGAGGGGAACCGCATGGCAACTGGCACGCTGGACTGGTACGGCACCGAGAAGAACTTTGGCTTCGGGACCCAGGACGGCGGCGGATGTCGTCGGCGATTCGGAACATGCGTAGGCCCCGGTGGCCCCTGACGAATCCTCAAAGCGGCAGTACGGTTTAGCTGAGTAGCGACTAGCTGCAGGGGTGGCCGTGATCGCGAAAACCCGCACGAAGGTCGAATACGAACCTGTGAGGGGTTCGTGAACGGGGTGGGTCCTCAGTGGGCCGAGCCTCAGCGTCGCCGGTGGGTCTGCGATCCCGCCGGGCGATTCGTAACAGAGGCCTGTCCCGCGTCGACCTTCGTGAACGGGGTGGGTTCTCAGTGGACCGACTCTCGGCGTCGCCGGTGGGTCTGCGATCCCGCCGGAGGGCTCGTGATGGAGCCCCGTCCCTTCGTGAAGAAGCCCGACCCTCCGCCGACTGAGCCCCTGGGCGATCGGCTCTACAACCCGACGTACCACTACAGCCCGCCGAGGAATGGTGCTCCTTTCGGCGCAGGGATGCACCTGCCGGACGAACACCGGTCGATGGACCTCGCTGAGGGCATCGCCTATGCGCAAGTCGCTGACGACTTCCTGCGGGGAGACGTCGTGACGGGTCTCGCGAGGGGTGCGGCCGTTGGAACTGCGAGAAAGGGTGGTTTTGTTGCGGGGGTCGCGAAGACGTTCCTTTTCTATGTGCACCCCGCTTCGTTGATCGTCGCGGTGACCGACATGTTGTGCGACCGGCCGAACGCGCCGAAACCTACCAAGCCGGAAGTCGTGCGCAACGCCGCGATGAACTCCATGCTCGGGGCACTGTGCGGTCACCCCGGAAGGTGATCCCGGACAGCCCCGCTCATAGGACCCGCCGGACACCTGCGAAGGCCAGCGGTCGGCCGGCGGGCAGTCGCAGGCCAACTGCGTTGAGACCTTGACGCGACGCGTGCAGAGCCGCCCGAACCTCCCCGGTGAGGCGCTGCTCGTCTCCCTCTTCCCGCAGGGCGGCCCGGTACACCTGGCAGACCAACTGCCCCAGGGTGCCCTTGCCTTGGCCGGGGCTGCCGACCAGCAAGATGTGCCGGTATCCGTCGGTGCCCTAGTGACTTGGGCGCAGTACGGTGTCGCCCCGCTCGACAATGCAGGCAGCGGCCCGAGTGGAGTGAACGTCGGCTGGTTCCTCGTAGCCAGGGATCCGATCGAGGTTGGCAGCGGAAGCCGTGAGTTCGAGGTCGGCACGCAGGTCCACGGCCACAAGGCCGAGCCGTACGCGTTGATGTTCTCCCTGCGCTCCGGACTCCCTGAGCCGTATGTACTGCTCGGCCAGCGGTTCGCACGCGACGTGGGCCCGGATCGGTTCACCGGTCTCCCCGGCGGCGTCGGAGACCGTGTCCATCAAACGAGACAGTACGTCACCTGGAGTGACGGAGTGATGGAGTGATGGAGTGTGCGTATGCGCGGCGGACGGCGTCGTAACAGTCCAGCAAGCGGCGGAGTTCGTCGCCATGCCAGACCGCCCAGCCCTTCAACCTCCACCGAGGAAAGTCGTCTTGGTATGAGGCGATGAGCCGGTTCATCCGCGCGATGCCGCCCGTATCCGGTACGGCAGACGAAGAGACATTGGTTGTGAAGAGCATGTGGTCGGGCAGGCGTCCACGCCGGGAATCGGGGCCCAGCCATTCGTTGAATTCCGTCTTGATCTGCCGCTCAAGCCTGGCTGCGGCGACGTCATGTGGGACCACCGAGGCGTCTGGAAGCGGCCGGACGGGTCCGGTGGCCACGGGTAGGAGCCACAAGGAACGGCGGTGATGGGAAACGCCGCACCGGTCCCTGTGCGGTCGCGGGCAGATGGCGTCTTCGGAGTTCCCACGTTCTCGGCAGGTCTGGAACAGCGGTCCACGGCCGAAAGCGGCAACGACCCACCAGACTGTGTGTGAATTGACGTGAACGGAAAAACTCCCGACCTGTATTTCTGCAGGTCAGGAGCTTTTCCCGGAGTGCCCCCGGCAGGATTCGAACCTGCGCACACGGCTCCGGAGGCCAGGTGACGCCAAGGGCCGTCGGGCGCCCTGACCTGCGGGGGAGCGGTGCCGAAGGGGTGCCTCAGCAAAGATCATTACGTCCCTATTACGTGGGCGGCCTGTGCGGGGGTCGGGCTGCGCCGTATCGTCGAAGGCATGATCTCGGGCAGGGGCGGGGAAGCGCACGACGGCGGTACGGCGTTCACGGCGGAGGGCGTGGAAGTCGTCCTGCGCGAGGCATGCGAGGCGGCCGACCTGGACGCCACGGGGGCGGAGCTGCTGCGGTTGGGCTCCAACGCGGTGTACCGCCTGACCTCCTTACCGATCATCGTCCGCATCGCCCGTGACCCCGCTGTCCTGGCGGAGATGGAACGCGTTGTGGGCGTCGCTCAGTGGCTGGAGACGGTCGACTTCCCCGCAACGCGGGTGCGGGCTGGCGTCGCACAACCTGTCGTCGTCCGCGGCATGGTGGTGACGTTCTGGGAGAGCGTCCAGGAGACCGAGGAGTTCGCGACGGTCGGCGAACTGGCCGACCTGCTTCGCCGGTTCCACTGGCTCGAAGAACCCGAGTCGCTTCGCCTCCCGTACTTCGACCCCCTGGCCAAGCTGTCGGCCTCGCTGAACGGCCTCGACGCTATTTCGGACGAGGACCGGTCCTTCCTGGACGAGCGGGCGGCCAGGCTCGCCAAGGAGTACGACCGACTGGACTTCGTCCTGCCCTTCGGCATGATCCATGGGGACGCCAACATCGGGAACGTCCTCCGTCACCGGGATGGCCATGCCGTCCTCATCGACCTCGATGGGCTCGCCCTCGCCCCGCGTGAGTGGGATCTGATTCTGACCGCGATCTATTACGACCGCTACGGCTGGCACACCAAGGCGCAGTACGCCGAATTCGTCCACCGGTACGGCTTCGATCTCATGAACTGGCCCGGATACGAGACGTTGGCCGACCTGCGGGAACTGATGATGGTGGCGTGGATCGGCCACCAGGTGGCCACGAGCGAGCGCTTCGCCGCCGAGTTCGCGCTACGCATGCGGTCCCTGCGATCGGGCGAGGGGCGCGATTCGTGGGGTGCTTTCTAGGGGCGGGCGGCGGTGCAGCTATGCCGCAGATCTGCGCTGGACCTCATACCCCCGCTGCGATCCACAGCCTGTGTTCTCGCGCCTCTTCAGCAAGAACACGCGCTGCGGCACTGGGGCCTGCCGCACCGAGGTTCCGGCGGAACTCGGCCAAGTAGCTAACGCACCGCGCGGACTTGAGCTGTTCGCCGAGATCCAGAGCGTCAAGAGCCACACGGCATGCTTCCTCGGCGTCTCCGGCGCGCAAGTGGGCGTCGGCGAGAACCATGGTCGCGAAGAAGTCGCTTCGTACGTGGTTGCCGCTCATGGCGTTCTCGGCGTGAGCTACGGCCTGACGTGCGCTGCTGACGTCACGGAAGCAGTGGGCGGCTTCGGCGGCAAGCTCGGCCTCGTCGAAGTAAGTGATCCACTCCGGCTCGTCCTCGCTGTTCCGGCTTTCGAGGGCTCTGGTCGCCGCGCTCAGGGCGGCTTCGCAGGCGGCTACATCTCCGGTGCGAGCAAGCGCGCGGGCCTCCATCGCATGGAACTGGGCCCGCAACGTCGGGGTGGCGACTGGCGAAATGCCCATGAGCGCTGCGCGGGCGAGAGTTGCGGCCTGGATGTACCGACCCAAGAAGGTTGCCTGATGGCTCATCGCTGACAGGATGCTGCCCGCAAGCCGGCGGTCGTTGGCGTCCTGGGCGAGGCGGAGGGCTTGGAGGAAATACCGCTGGGCGAGTCCGTGACGGCAGGCGTCGTAGGACATCCAGCCTGCGAGGAGCGTTGCTTCCGCCACGGTGGAGAACAGGGCCCGGCCTACCTGTTCGGTGTACCGGCCGCGGAGGAGCGGGGTCACATCGTTGTTGAGGTACTGGATGACCGAGTGACGCGCGTGATCTCCGCCGAACTGGTCGTCGAGCCGGGCGAACATGTCCGCCGTGGTCTTGACGGCTGCCACGTCGCCGAGACCGACTCGTACCCCCTCGGCACGCGGCCGGGGGATGCTGGGCTCGGGCGCGACCAGCCACCGTAGGGACGCCTCGTTCCACGCGGGCTCGGATGGCTCCGCCGTGAGCAACGGGTCGTACTGATTGAGATCCGCACGCCACAACTGACCCACCGTCTGAATGGCGTCATCCGTGCTGGCTGGATACGCGGCGTCGAGCACGGCCGCATCCTGTGGCTCTCCGTGACTCAGGCCGAGCACTGCCGCGCCGGTGCCGAAGACATCGCACAGCAGCGGCCCGTAGAACTCGTCCGGAGTGCTGTGGCCGTTCTCCCAACTGGCGATACGGCGCTTCACGCTGGCGTCCGCCGGGAGTTGGTGCCCACGCTGGGCGGCGGCCTGCCGTAACTCCCTCACCAACCGTGGCTGACTCCAGCCTCGGCCCGTACGGGCCTCACGTAAGCGGACACTGGTCGGCTTCATGAAGACGTGACCCCTCGTTACTTCTGCATGTGCCGGTGCGACAACTCGGCTTGCGTGAACGAATGTACGCGTTGGTCATTGCTTCTTGCAGTCAGTAATCGGAGATCGTCCGCAGGGAACGAGTGACGGGGGATGACGCGACATGCGTGGACGCGTCATCCCTCGTCACCTCTCGTCATCTGCCCTGGCCAGGGGCCGGACCGTGAGTCTGGACCTACGGCGGCATCGGGGCCGCACCGAAGGTTGACTGAGGGTGAGACGACGTGCAGAGGATGACCAGGCGAGGCGTGGAATGGCTGTCTGCGGCGGCCGACAACCCGGAGGAGTGTCGGCAGGCCTGGGCGGACGACCCGCGCATGCCCTGCCTGTTGCCGACCGGCCGATTCTTCGATGTGGTGAGCGTGGATCAGCGCCTCGGGATGGAGATGTTCGACCGTCTTCAGCGGACCGGGATGCCGCACGGACCCTCGGTCATTGACCGAAAGGCGCAGAGAGTCGGCTTCTTCCTCTCTTCACAGAGCCGTGAGACCTTCACCTTCTACCTGGGGCGCGAGACGTCCTCTCCGCCGCCGTTCCGGTACCTCGGCCAAGGTTCCGCCGTCGTTGTGCCGGGCCCCATCCCACTGTCCGAGGACCGTTATCAGTGGCTTCGCGCCCCGACGCGTCGGCCGGAGGCCAACCCGCTGCGCCCGGTTGCCCTGGCGACCGCGCTGGTCGCCTCCGCGGAACTCCTGGCAAGGATCGACCGCTTCGACGAGCGGTACCCGACCCCCTACTCGGCGGTCGCCGCGCTTCCCGAGGAGACGACCACCGATGCCGGGTGAGCCGACGGACAGGCCCGATGCTGCCGTGTGGTCGCCTCTGGAAAGCGACGGCTGGTATGCGGCCCGGAACGCGACAACGGCCCTGCGAGACGTCCTCGTGCGCGCGGGCCTGGAGAAGGATTTTCCGTACCTGCGCGCGGACTTGAACGCCTTCGGTCACGGCCTCGTGGAGCTGGGGCGGGTGTCTCCCGACACGGCGGAGCGCCTGGCGGAGCTCCTGCGCCTGGCGCTGGCAAGCGGATTCGGCCGTGACCGTGACGACGTCGGGCACGCACCGACCACCGTCGAAGAACACAAAGGAAGGACCTGACGTCATGACCGACCGGCGAGGAGTAGTGGCCAGGCGGGCGGAAGACCTGGTGCCCGGGGTGCCGTACGTCCGCGGCTGGAACCGTGCACGACGAAGCGCCGGCACTCTGGCCGATCAACTTGTACTGCTGGGCCTGGACTCCGACTTCCCCGGTCTGCTGGCTGACGTGAACGTCTTCGGTGAGGGCTTGGTGCAGCTCGGGACCGTTCGTCCTGAAGCAGCCGATCTACTGGCGACGTTGATCACGGCGGGACTCGAAGCCGAGTCGCACCGCATGGCGGCTGAAACGCCCCCGGCCACGCGGCGGCAGGCGTCGGCGGCCTGAACCGTTCCTCAGACGCCAGCCGATCGCGGTCCGAGTCCGCTCCCTCGATCTGTTGGCCTGGCCCCGTACGACACCGTCCCCCGCGCTGTCGTACGGGGCTCCTTACTGTCCAGCGCACGTCGCCTACCTGCCTGCCGCTCGGCCGGGACCGGCGCCCCAGCGCCGCAGCCCGGACGAAGCGGCAGGCCGAACCGCGACATCGGATTGGGAAGCTTGGGTAGCTTCACGGCGGACGTTGAGATGACCTGCGGCGCAGCGACGTTGGAGCCTCGGCCGTACACGAGGCCAGTCACTATGAGCAGTCCGCAGTTTGACCAGGGTTGCGGGCCTCGGAGACCAACTAGTACGGCGGGCGGGGCACGTTGGAAATTGGGGGTGATGTGGCGCTTCAGGCGGCTATCGTCTGCACATGAGATCAACCGCCCGGCCTCGGCTCTCCGTTCGCGTGGGCGCGGCCCCAGTGCCCGCCCTGGTCGAGGGGGTGCCCGCATCACTTGAACCTGCGCTTCGTGACTGGATCTTCGAGACAGCGGCTCAAGGCCGACAGGAGGTGCGGCACGTTCTGATCCGGCTGGATCTCGAACTGCCGAGGTCGTACCTGAACCAGTATCAGCGGGAACTGAGGGAACGTGAGGCGGAGCTGGCGGAGCTCACCGCGCAATGGGAGGCAGAGAGTTCGATGCGGGAGGAGAAGGCGTACGTCCCCGGTCGGCCGTCTGTGCCGATGCCCCCGGACCCGCACGTGCGCTTTCTTGCGTACGGCACGGAGCCGGAGATCCTTTGGGACGTGGTCGATGACCTCCTTTCCGTGTTGTGCAGCGAGCCACTGCCCCCGGAAACGCTGCCGATCGTCGCTCGTTGGCACAGCGGCGCCAGACGGACCAAGCGGATCATCGAGCCGTTGAACCGCCTGCTAGTTGAATCCCGCTCGGTGTATGAGGTCGCTCCGGATCGGCGTGGCCTCCAGAGAAGAATGGAGGAGGGACTCAGCGAGGCCTTCGCTACGGCAGCAGACTCGGCTGAGAGCAGTGGTTACCCGGCGGCCCGTCGGCACCTGGAGCGGGCCCGCGACAAGTTGTTCGCGGTGCACGCTGACGCAAGCGGTGCCTACGTTGACCTGATCCGCGCGGTGGAAGCAGTGGCCTGCCCGATGTTCCTGCCACGCAACCCGCTGCCTACCCTCGGCAGGGTTCGTGATCATCTTCGGGATGCAGGAGCGAAGTACGAATGCGTACTGACCGACAAGTCAGGGACGCAAGGCACAACAACCGGGGTAGTCGCCATGCTCACTGATCTGTGGGAGGGGCACGGTGACCGGCACGCGGGTGGTCCGCGTGAAGTCCCGGTCTCCCAAGAAGCAGGCGAAGCAGCGCTGAGTATTGCGACCGCTCTGGTGACGCTCTTCAGCAGGAGAGCGGTGCGTTTGCGCCCCGTGGGACGGCCGGGAGCGTGACGTCCAAGGGCATGCAGGTAGACACGCAGCAACGCTAGAGGGCCCTACCGATTCGATAAGGGCCCTCTGGTCAGCTACGTAGCTGTCGGGTTGCGGGAGGTGAACCCACGACTGCTTCGTCCCGAAGCAACTTGGGTGAGGGCGCTGCCTTGGGCCCGCCCGGCTCTCACCTGCGCTGATGGTCCGCAGACGTCCGCGCTCGTCCGCCGCTGTTCGTCGGCGTTGTCACGCAGTTAGACACTCACCCCACGACTCCGACTCACTTCTTGCGGGGCTTGCTCGCCCCTCTTCTTCAGCTCGGTTTGGGCACGCTTCGTCCAGTCACCTTGGTGGAGGTAGCAACGCGACGTGCCCTTCATCGTCTTGTGCGGCAACTGCCTCGATCCATCGGCCAACCACATTTGCCCTGCTTTCTCTCACCCACGGTCCTTCCCCCTCCCACTGGTTCGCCTTGAGTTCGGACATCCAGCGTCGGGCGCTCTGCCCATGCAGGGCAGGGTGCATGGCTGTTGGCATCGGGCGATCCGGGCGCACGTCGGTAAGTACGACGAACCCCATGGGTTTGCCACCCACCACCGCTTTGAAAGAGAGAGGCTGAATGACCTCACATTTGAACCGCGATTCACCAGTCGAGGGAAAGGGGCAGGTGTCCGACCACGGGGCACCTTGCTGACCGTGGCGACCCCGGTCCATGAGCATCCCGAGTGAAGTCGAAGACAGCTGACGTCTTGGTGGCTACCGTTCAAGAGCCCGCCTACCGGATGACCGCAAACACTTCGTGCGAGCGGGGTCGTGCTGCATGGAGGTGGCACGTCGACTCGTGTAGCTGGCGATCCAACCCCGGACGACGCGTCTTTTGGGAGCCAGCTGCCGGGCCCATGCTAGGTCGCCGGCGTAGGAGCATAGGATTTGACAGAATGCATCATCCAGAACGCCGCAAAAACGGGCGAAGAGGGGCGGATGGTGATGTTATGGGAGCGCGCAAGCCTCCCAGGCAGGTCGGTAACTAGCTGCGGAGATGGCCAACATGCAAGACACTTCAGACGTTACTCGCCGGCTTTGGTCCCTCTGTTCTGTACTTCGCGACGAGGGCGTCACCTATCACGAGTACCTGAATGAATTGTCATACTTGCTATTTCTTAAGTTGGCCGATGAGCTTAAGATTGAGCAACTCATCCCGCGCGAAAGTCGCTGGCAAGCTCTGCGATCGGCACCTTCGTCAGAAGCCCTCGCGACTTACGAACGCACCCTGGTTAACCTCTCCACGGCCAAGTCTCAGATCGTTCGCGAGATCTACGCTGATTCATCTACTCAGGTGCGTAATAGTGCATCGTTGTATAAACTGATCAGCGAAATTGACAGCATCGACTGGTATCGGGCAAAGCAGAATGGTCTAGGTGACGTCTATGAAGGATTGATCGAGAAGAACGCACAAGAGTCACGGTATGGCGCAGGGCAATACTTCACTCCTCGACCAGTGGTGGACGCGCTAGTGAAGGTACTCAAGCCGACGGGGGGCGAGGCTGTCTATGACCCGGCTACGGGAACTGCTGGCTTCCTAGTTGCCGCAGGTCTATTTGCCCGCTCGATGGGTAGCGGTGACCTCCGGCTGGTCGGGAACGAGTTGGTCCATGACGTGCAACGCATGGCTCTCATGAACCTTCTATTGCACGAGCTACGGGGTGAGATTACGAACGTCGACACTTTGAGTCAGCCCCCTAGAAAACCGGCGGTCGACGTAATCCTCACGAATCCCCCCTTCGGACTGAAGGGTTCGCTGAGTTCGGAGCAGAAGAAGCAACTGGATTTCCCCACGTCCAATAAGCAGCTTGCCTTCATCCAACATTGCTATAAATCGCTTGCGAAGAACGGTCGGGCAGCCATTGTGGTCCCCGACAACGTTCTTTTTGAGTCTGGCGTTGCCTGCTCGATCAGGAGGGTTCTGCTAGATAACTTCCGTCTGCACACGGTGCTGAGCTTGCCCACTGGAATCTTCTATGCAACCGGAATTAGAACTTCAGTGCTTTTCGTCTCAAATGACGGTAGGAGCGATGGGACGTGGTTCTATAATCTGCGCAGCGAAGGGACCACTTATGGGAAACGGCGGCAGCTAACAGACAGCGACCTCGACGACTTCGTCACAGCTTATGGAGAGGACCCGAACGGCAGGAGCCCGCGCAATCCGACTGAAAGATTTCATTACCTTTCTCGTGAAGATATTGCTTCAGACGGTGAACGTCTCGACAAGGCAGAAAAGTTCACGAATGAGAGTTCGACTCAGCCCGGCAACCTGCTGGACTTGACGAATTTGCTCAGCAAGGAACTGGAAACTGCTAGGTCTGCTATCGAATCACTGGAACGAATCTTGGAGGCCTACGGTCTCTCCCGCACTTCGGCCGAGACTTCTTAAGGGGCCAGCGAATGATTGACCATCTCAACTTTCCACAAGGCTGGTCCACGTGCCTAGTGGGCGAGGCTGGCGAAGCAATTGTGGGTCAGCAGCGTACCCCTGCTGCAGCAAACGGTCCCGACAACCGGCCTTATCTGCGGGTGGCGAACGTCTTCGATGACTGCTTGGACTTGGAAGAACTTGCGACCATGTCCTTCTCGCCCGAAGCCCGGCTACGCTACCGACTTCAGGCTGGCGATGTACTTCTGTGTGAGGGGCAAAGTAGAGAGCTAGTTGGCCGTTGCGCATTGTTCAATGGAGAGGTTGAGGAGCTTTACTTCCAGAATCATGTTATTCGATTCAGGCCACATGAAGAAATTCACCCAGACTTTGCCCTTCTGGTTTTTCGCGCCTACCAATATAGTGGTATTTTCTCTGCTCTAGCCCGGGGGACGACCAACATCGTTAATCTCGGTCTCAAGCGTTTCCGTGGCCTTCCCTTTCCGGTACCACCCCTTGAGGTTCAGCGGGAAATTTCTGAACGGTCCCGACAGGTACAGGACCTTCTTGATCTGACAACGGATGCGTTGCAGAAAACCTCCCCTATGGTTTCCGACCTGCCGCAGAAAGTGCGTGATCGGATAATCCTAGGTGATACTTGTTTGGATCTAGACACTACCCCGGAGCTGATTGAAGGGGAATGGAGGAAGGCCAGCGAGGTAGTTGGTGAATCGTCGCCAATCGTCTATGGGATTCTCCAACCTGGACCGGACATTTCTGGTGAAGATGGGGTGCCTTACATCCGGGGACAGGATCTTCGAGAAGGAGAAATTCTAGAGCAGCAGCTAAGGCGCACCAGTCCCGAGATTGCGCAAAAGTATGAGCGGTCGGCATTGCGGCCGGGCGATGTACTGTTGGGGATCATTCGCCACACGCGTGTAGCCATCGTTCCTCAGGAGCTTGACGGTGCGCAGATCACTCAAGGGACCGCGCGACTCAGGCCGGCCGCCGAAATCGATAGTTCATTCTTGGCTCATTGGTTGGCAAGTGGTGCTGCCCAGGCTTGGCTACGTGGTCGTATGCGAGGTATCAATATGCCTGGCCTAAACCTCGCTGACGTGAGGCAGCTCCCAGTGCCGCTCTTCAGCATCGAGAAACAGCGTGAACTAGTAACACTGTTGGACGATGCAATCGCGGAGTTGGACCTACTGCGAGAGAAGATTGAAACAGGCCTCAATCGATCTAACATGATTGAGCGTGCTCTGATTGTCTCGCTGGCATATGGGGAACTGGCAGAAGAGATTTCCAGAGAGCAACCTGGCAGAGGCACCTCCGCTAACCTGGTATCCAGCCTACGGGCAAAAGCCGGAAATGAGTCTCGAGAAAGCAGGAAGAAGGAAGTGGCTGCAAAGAAGCGGACACCGGCTAAGGCGAACATTAAGGTGACACCCAGCAGGGACCGGCTTATTGAGGCTCTGCGGGCTGCAGGAACAAGGGCTACTCCCGAAGAGCTTTACGCTTCCTTGGCCTTGACCGAACAGGACATCGATGAGTTCTACTCGTTGCTGCGGGAGCTCGAGACAAATGGCCTCGTGCAGGTGCACCGACCTGATGACACTTCGGTCTTCCTTGAGGTGTCGTCCTGATGCGTCTCCTTGAGGTAGAAATCCCAAGGTTCAAGAATCTTCGAGATTTCCGCGTAGAGTTCGCCGGCGCCTCAGGTGTATCGGTACTTGTCGGGAGGAACGGCGCTGGAAAGTCCAACCTGCTAGAGGCGATAACACTCATCTTTCGTGATTTGGATCTGGGTGTGGCACCATCTTTCGCCTACCGAATCCGATATCTAGTACGCCAGTACGACGTCGACGTGTCGGCCACAGAACAGGATGGACGCTACCGCCTTAACTGTTTGGTCGGAGGCGAGCCCGTCCCGGCTAGCCGCTTCACCGGGGCGGCCGGAGCACGATACCGTCCGCAGCATGTATTCGGTTACTACTCAGGTCCAAGTAATCGCCTGGAAGACCACTTCGTGGCTCACCAAGAGCGATTTTATAAGGACCTGGTTGGTGGTAACGACAAGCCCATTAGGCCGCTATTCTATGCACGTAATGTTCATTCAAACTTCGTGCTCCTCGCCTTTTTTCTGGATGATGATCCTGCAGTGCAGTCTCTGCTTAAGGACCATCTGGGGATTCAAGGACTTGATTCTGCATTGTTTGTTATGCAGAAACCATCCTGGAACAGTCATGACGGCGATCCGCGGTTTTGGAATGCGCGCGGTACCGTACGGGGTTTGCTTGACAGCCTCTATCGGCTTGCCCTCGCTCCGCTACGTATGAAAACCCGCGTTAGGACTGGATTTAATAGTCACGTTCGATCCGAACATCTGTTCCTCTACTTGCCTAGCCTCGACAGAGTTAGAGAATTGGCCAGCAGCTACGAAACTAACCAGGAGTTCTTCAAGGCCCTGGAGAGCACGTATATCTCCGAGCTGATCAACGACGTGCGTATCCGGGTCTCCATTAATAAAGCTGATGCACCACTGACTTTCAGAGAGCTCAGCGAGGGTGAGCAGCAACTGTTGCTGGTTCTTGGTCTCATGCGGTTCACCAAAGAAGAGGAGTCATTGTTCCTCCTCGACGAACCGGATACCCATCTCAATCCGGCTTGGAGCGTTCAATACAAACAGTTCCTGCATGATTTCGGGGGGCTGGATGCTGGGTCTCAGGTCCTCATGGCAACTCACGACCCCTTGGTTGTAGCCAGCCTTACCAAGGATGAGGTCAGAATCCTACAGCGCCGGGAAGACGGTCAGATTCTTGCTCTTGAGCCGTTGGAAGATCCCCGAGGCATGGGTGTTGGAGCTTTGCTCACGAGTGATGTTTACGGCCTCCGCTCACAGCTGGACTTGGAGACTCTGAGGAAGCTGGACCGTAAGCGGGAGCTCGCAGCACAAGAGACTGACCTGACTATTGAAGAGGAACAGGAGCTTTCTTCCCTAGGTCATGAACTGAGGGACCTCGGCCTGTTGTTCGAAAACCGAGACCCGGAGTTTCAGGAGTTCTTGCGGGCCAAGCTTCGCACACAGAGTCAGCCGCAAGACGAGGTCGTCCTGTCACGCGAGGAGATTGAGCAGAATAGGCGGGAGGCTGCTGAACTCGTGCGTGATCTATTTGATGTTGACGATTGAGGGGGGCGAATTTGATATTCGTTGACATCGAAGAAGTGGGACTCCGTCTCAGTGCATCCTGGCTTGCGTCTGCCAGGAAACTGAAGAAGGACCTTGCGGCGGCAGAAAGCGCAAAAGACAGGGCACGCATTATCGATGAGAATAGTAAGCTCTGGCGTGAGCTAAAGGCTGACCTTGCGGCCGTGAGTCACGGTAAGTGTTGGTACTGCGAAACGCGAGATCATCGCTCAGACAACGCGGTTGACCATTACCGCCCGAAGTCCTCAGTTAAAGGAACCGACCATCCGGGCTATTGGTGGCTGGCATTTGACTATGAGAACTTTCGTTTCGCTTGCACTTTCTGTAACTCGTGGCGTAATGGGCCTGACGGCACTGCTGGGGGTAAATCAGATTATTTCCCTGTCTTAGCTGGATCCGAGCGGGCTAAGGGTCCTGATGACATCCTGTCCGAGGAGATTCCACTCCTGATTGACCCCTGCTCCGCGACTGATGTTGCCCTGCTGTGGTTCGATGAAACGGGCCAGGTATCCGCCAATCCTCGTAGGGTTGATCTCGACAATGCTGGTGACGAAAAGGTGACTACTTCCACCAAGTATTATCATTTGGATCACGTGCCCCTAGTGGAGGCGCGTCGCGCGGTTTACGCCCAAATCCTGAAGCTTTGCGACGATGCTGACAAGGCGCAAAGGCGATGGAATGCATCGAAACAGTCGTCGGCGCGTGACCGTTATCGAGAAGCTATGAATGACCTGGCGCGATCGTTGAAGCGGACTAGAGAGTATTCGGCCGTGGCTATGTGTGCAATTCGGAGTCATCGAGCGACAAGTGATTCGGCACGGATTGTCTTCGATTTCCTGAACAGATAGCTCGAAAAGGTCGGCGGAGCGGCTTTGGGCTGGAGCTGCTTTGGCGCGAGTGATCATGGCCCCGTAAGCTTCCGGCGCGTCGGGCAGTCTGTGGACCTGCCCGGTAAAGCACGACGTTGGGGCCATGATCTTCGAGGCTCGCGCCAAAGTGGCTGCCTAAAGCCGTGGAGCCGACCGCCCCAGCCACGACGTACCCCTTCTCTGGCATCAGGCGGCTGCATGCTTTGAGCGCGGCGCGGGCGCCGGCCGGGCTGGAGCGGGGCGGAGACAGGAGCGCAGGCCCGGCCGGGGGCCGGGCCGCGCGCGGGGAGCGGAGCGAGCCGCCTTGATGACGTAGAGAAAGTCTGAGCCAAATCGGCCTGTGCTACAGCTGGAACGACAGTTCCAACTCGTCGCCTGGAAGGTGGAACTCCTCCAGGGCGAGGGGCTTGTCTGACTCGGTGAGGGTCACGCGGATGACGTGCAGCAGCGGGACCCCGTCCGCGAGCCGTAGTGCTTGGGCCTGGTCCGGCAGGGGCATGCGGGTGCGGACATATTCCGTGAAGTGGAGTTCGTGGCCCAGGTCGGCGAGCGCGGTGTAGAGCTCCGGCGCTGGCGGGGGTGCCTCTTCCTCGTACTTGGTGTCGATCAGCACCGAGAACGGGATGTAAGTGCGGTGGAGCTGTCGGATGCGGCCGTGGGCGGCGGTCTGTAGGGCGTCGTACGTGAACATTGGCTCGCCTGGCGGGATGCGGAGTAGGTCCGCGAGAGCAAGCGGGGCGTCCGTGCGGGTGGCTACTGGCGGCTCGGCGTCTGTCCAACTGATGCCGTCTGCCTCGACATAACGGCCGTCTGTGGTCCTGCGTACGCCGCGCGGGCGCGTGTGGCTGGGGCGGCTGTGGGGGGAGCGAGCGAAGGTGCCGCGGCCCATGATGGCCTCGACGAGACCTGACGCCCGGAGTTCACTCAGGCCCTGACGGACTGTGGGACGCGTCACGCCGAACTGCTTTGCCAGTGCCTCCTCGGACGGGAGCGGCTGGCCGGCGGGGAAGGTGCCGTCCAAGATGCCTTCGCGCAGGTAGTCGGCAATCTGCCGGTACTTCGGCTGCGTGTTCTTCGGCGGCATGCGGGGCCCTCCGTGGCCGTGGCTTCTGCGGGCTGTGTGTCCTCGTAGACAGCTTGTCCACGCTCGTGGACAGCTTCGCTCATCGCTAGGTCGGTTGACAACCCGTACTACGGGTGGTCACTCTTGTCTTCGTTACCCGTACTACGGGTGGTCTAGCAATCCGTAGGGTTGGCCTACGGATGCCGAAGATGAAGGAGATCCGAACAGTGGCAAGCCTTCCGATCGACACCGCGAAGTTCTCGGGGATCATCTGTGCCGTTCCCCCGGCTCCGCGGGTCGCCAACCGTGAGACCGGTCAACTCCGCGTTGACCGCGACACGGGCAAGACCGTGTATCAGGTCGGCCTCTGCCTGATGGCGGGGACGTCGGCCGACGTCGTGAACGTGAGCGTGGCCGGTGAGCCGGCCGGTGTACAGCTCGGTATGCCGGTGGCCGTGCGGGACCTGGTGGCCACGCCGTGGGAGAACGAGGGGCGGCACGGGATCGCGTTCCGCGCGGCGGAGATCCGGCCCCTGAGCGCTCCCGCCACTCCGGCGGGTAAGGGGGCCAGTCAGTGATGACGCTGGCCTCCGCCGCTTCGGCCGGTGAGACGTGGCCGAGTTGGCTCCTGGTGGTGGCCGCAGTGCTGGTGTCGGGTCTGCTTCTGGCGGGCCCGGCCCTGCGCCGCTGCTATCCAGTCGCCTGGTGGCTGCTGTGTGGATTTCCCGCCGCAGTGTTCCAGGTCGTGCACACCTGGCGACCTCTGATGGCTGGCTGCGGGCTCGCCGTGAGCCGTCGACCAGCGCTGACCGTGGTGTCAGGGCTCGTCGGTAAAGGCGCGCCTCCGCCGCAGCCGCGAGTGCCGCGGCGGGGACTCATA
Organism: Streptomyces sp. NPDC091280; assembly: GCF_044768565.1. NCBI lineage: Bacteria > Bacillati > Actinomycetota > Actinomycetes > Kitasatosporales > Streptomycetaceae > Streptomyces > Streptomyces sp. NPDC091280. The sequence goes on along the minus strand of NZ_JBIVUZ010000001.1, from coordinate 113,951 downwards.
CGCCCGACCTCCAGCGGCTTCGTCATGCTCGTCCGACTGCTGCCGGGCCAGGTGCCGGAGCACTTCGTCAAGGCTGCGCCCGCCATGGCTGAGAACTGGCAGGTGCATGTGGTGCGGGTGACCTCCTGGAAACCGGGGGTCGTACGGATCGTCGCCTCGGCGGCCGACCCGTTGGCCGATCCTCGGGTGCCGAAGCAGCGTGGGCCCGGCCATCTGCTTCGGGTGACCGTGGGCGCCCTGGAGACCGGGGCCGCGTGGGTGGTCGACCTGCGGCGCGTTCCTCACTGGCTGATCGTCGGGGCCACCCGCTCAGGCAAGTCGACGCTGATCAATGCCCTCGTGGCGGGCCTCGCTCCGCAACCCGTCGCCTTGGTCGGGATCGACTGCAAAGGCGGAATGGAACTGTCCCTCTACGAACCGCGGTTGTCCGCCCTCGCGACCAACCGAGAGCAAGCGGTCCGGCTGCTGGCTGCCCTCGTCGACCTGACTCTTGACCGGATGACCCTCTGCCGGGCGGCTCGCGTCCGGAACATCTGGGGTCTGAGCGATGACGAACGCCCGGTTCCCGTCGTGGTGATCGTCGACGAGATCGCGGAACTGTTCCTCGTGGCGAGTCGGAGCGAGAAGGACGAAGCGCATGCGGCCGGTACGGCACTGATCCGGCTGGCCCAACTCGGGGCGGCACTTGGGGTGTTCCTCGTCGTGGCCGGCCAACGCGTCGGCTCCGACCTGGGGCCCGGTGTCACCGCGCTGCGGGCACAGCTGGGCGGCCGGGTGTGCCATCGCGTGGCGGACCCCGGCACGGCCGAGATGGCGCTTGGCGACCTCAACCCCGACGCGTTGAAGGCGGCGCAGGCCATCACCCCGGAACAGGCCGGTACGGCGGTCCTCGCTCCCGGTGACGGCTGGGAACGCGCCCGGTCCCACCTGATCACGGAAGCGGAGGCGGAAGCCGTCGCCGCCGAGTACGCGCACCTGACTCCCGTCCTGTCCGAACTGCACGTCGAAGCGCTGTGAGAGGGGACTGCCGTGCTGGTGTCCATGTCGGCCGTTCTGCTGCTCGGCCTGCTGATCTGGTTCCTCCTGCGCATCCGCTACCTCAGGTGGGCCGAGGCGCTGCTCTGCGGAGCCTTCGGCTTCCTGCTCTCCCGGACCATGGCCGCGCCCGTGGTTCAGGCATTCCTCGACGGAGTGAACGGCTTCCTCGGCCAACTCCGCTTCTGAAACGCCCCACTACAGACCAGACAAGGGGACTTCCTGTGTCCGACTACGTCATCCGTGCCGGTGACCGCGCCGCCTTCCTGGCCGGCCTGCGGGAGCTGGTCGACTTCCTGACCGCCAATCCGGCCGTCGTCGTACCGCGTCACGCATCCGTCGTCGTCCTGGTCGACGCCTCCGACTCCGTCGCTCGCCGCGACGGGGTGGAGTTCGTCGCCGTTCCGCTCGGCGTGCCGACGGAGGACATCGGCCGGGGCTACTTCGACGCACGCCGCGACTTCGGACCGATCTCGTACAGCGCCCTCGGGATTCCTCCCGAGGAACGGCAGTGATCGCCCGTACGACGGGCTCCCGACGGGGCGCGAAGTCGCCAAACCCGACCCCGTCAGGAACCCACTCCATCCGCCACATGAGCAGTGAAAGGAGCACTCACACTTTGTCCACCGCGCATCATTCGCGCAAATCCCCGCCACTCGACTGCGACCTCAGACAGCGTGACGCACAGGTCTCGACCTGTGCCGGACGGGAACAGATCGTCCTCGTCGAACTCGACGGAACCGAGCAGTGGCTGTGTCCCGCGCACGCGGCGGCCGTCTGGCTCACGGACCCGACGCTCCGCTTCAGCGCCAAGACTCGGCCGGAAGGGATCTCGGCCGTGATGGGGCAGGCGTTCGGCGACGGGGGTGGTCGCCGATGACCACCGTCTTTCCGCAAAACGTTGCCGCTCTCGTCGCCAGGGCGTCTGAGCCGGAGTTCTCGGCCTGGCGCCGGAACATCGTCCGTCTCGGTGGCTGCACCAACCCGATTCACCTGGTCGGCGCGGCCACCGTCTACGACACGACGACCGGCGCGGCTCTGCTCTCCTACGGCTCGGACGTCTACGGCGGTCGCCTGCTCACTGCATGCGGCAACCGGCGGGCGACGGTCTGCCCGGCCTGCTCGGCTGTGTACCGGGCGGACACGTACCAACTCGTTCGTGCCGGTCTCGTCGGAGGCAAGGAGGTGCCGGAAGCGGTGAGCGGTCGCCCGCGGGTGTTCGCCACCCTCACCGCTCCCGGCTTCGGCCCGGTCCACACGCGCCGTGAGCGTGACGGGCGCGTGCTGCCCTGTCGGCCTCGGCGGGTCGGAGACTGCTGCCCGCATGCGGCTCCGGCCGGCTGCCGCGAGCGGCACTCGGCGGATGATCCCCGTCTCGGTGAGCCGCTCTGCCCGCGCTGCTACGACTACGCGGGGGCGGCCCTCTGGCACGCGTTCGCGGGTCGGCTGTGGCACCGGTTCGGGCTGGAGCTGCGGCGGGAGGTCGCACGGCGGGCCGGTCTGTCGCGTACGGAGTTCGGGGAAGTCGCCCGACTCTCGTACGCGAAGGTCGCCGAGTACCAGCGGCGGGGTCTGATCCACTTCCATGCCGTGATCCGCCTCGACGGCCCGGACGGACCCGACTCGGATACGCCTGCCTGGGGGACCGTCCCGCTCCTGGTTGACGCTGTACGGGCCGTGGCCGGTCGTGTCAGCCTGACCGCTCCCGGTGCGCGCGTCATCGGTCCCCGGGTACTTCGCTTCGGTGCCCAGGTCGACGTACGTCCGGTCACGTCGTACCGGCGGGACGCGGGGGAGCAGCCTGCCTCCGCGGCCACCGTGGCGGGTTACATCGCCAAGTACGCAACCAAGGGAGCCGAGTCCGCCGGTGCGGTGGACGGTCGTATCCGTCATTCGCGCGACATGGTCATGCTGCCGGTACGAGCGCACGTCCTGCGCATGATCGGTACGTGCTGGTGGCTGGGTGGCTTACCGGAGTTCGAGCCGCTCGGGCTGCGTCGCTGGGCTCACATGCTCGGATACGGCGGCCACTTCTCCAGCAAGTCGCGCCGTTACTCGACCACGCTGACGGCCCTCCGGCGGGCCCGTGCCGACCATCGGGCGGAGCAACAGCGGGCCTCCCTCGGCCTGGCCGACCGCCCGACGGTCATGGTCGGTCAGTGGCGTTACGCGGGGCGCGGCTACTCGCCGGAAGCCGCGCTCCTAGCCGCGTCGGTGCGGGAGGGCGGTGCTCCCCATGGCGCGTGACTCCCGTACCAAGGCGGCCGAGCTGCTCACCGTGCGCCAGGTCCTCGACGAACTGGGCGGCGTCTCCCGGCGCACCTTCTACCGCTGGCGGGAACTGCGCCTCGCTCCGGCCTGCATCCGGCTGCCGAACGGTGAGCTCCGGGTACGGCGTGACGTGCTCAACGACTGGTTGGAGGACCGTGCGGAGGGGGCGGCGTCGTGAAGTCGTACAAGGTCGTCATCTGGAAACTGAGCATCAACCGGTCCGCCAAGAAGCCCACCCATCTCGTCCGTTGGTCCGTGGACGGGGAACCGTTTCACGAGTCGTTCAAGACGACGGCACTGGCCGATCGTTTCCGGGCCAAGCTGCTTCGAGCCGCTGACAAGGGCGAACCGTTCGACACCGTCACCGGGTTGCCCGACTCGCTGCGCGGTGGGAAGGCGGCGCTGTCCTTCCTCGACCTGGCACGAAAGTACGTGGACGTGCGGTGGGCCGAAGCGTCAGCCAAGCAGCGGGACAGCATGACCGATGCACTGGCGACGGTCGTTCCCGCCCTGGTCAAGCCAGGGCGGGGGCGGCCTGCTCCCGAGGTGCTGCGGCGGGCTCTGCGCTCGTATGTCCTGCCGGTTCCCCGTCGGGAGCGGGAGCGGCCCGACGAGATCGCCTCGGTGGTGCGCTGGATCGAAAAGGCATCGCTTCCGGTGGGGGAGTTGCATGAGATCGCTCGTGTGCATGAGCTGATCGACGCGTTGGGGCGGAGGCTGGACGGCAAGCCTGCAGCCACTCAGACGTATCGGCGTCGGCGCGCGGTGGTCTTCAACTCCCTTGAATACGCCGTGGAGTTGGAACACCTCACTTCCAACCCGCTGAGCCGCGTTCGGCGCAAGCGAGGCAAGCGCGCGGTACAGGAAGTCGACCGCCGGGTTGTGGTCAACCCACGGCAGGCCCGGGAGTTGCTCACCGCGCTCACCTACGTGGGCGGCTACGACCGGGCGAGCGGGCGGCGGCTACGGGCGTTCTTCGGATGCCTGTACTACGCGGCCATGCGACCGGGGGAGGCGCTCGGGCTACGCCGCTCCGACTGCACGCTTCCGGCGTCGGGCTGGGGCCGTATCGAGTTGACGGAGACCCGTCCGACCGCTGGGAAGGCGTGGACCGACTCCGGCGAGGCGCACGACCGGCGGGGGCTGAAGCAGCGGGCTCACGGTGAGGTGCGCATCGTGCCGATTCCGCCTCCGCTCGTGCGGCTGCTCCGTGAGCATCTGAAGGAGTTTGGTACGGCGGAGGACGGCCGCCTTTTCTCCAGCGAGCGGGGCAACGTGATCGCGGCCTCGTCCTACTCGCGGGCGTGGAAACAGGCTCGGGAACTGGCGCTCATGCCGGATCAGGTGTCGTCGGTCCTGGCCTTCCGGCCGTACGACCTCCGCCATGCCGGAGTCTCCCAGTGGCTCAACTCCGGTGTGTCGGCCCCGGAGGTCGCCGCTCGCGCTGGCCACTCGGTGGACGTCCTCCTGAAGATCTACGCCAAGTGCATCGACGGCCAGGAGCAAGAGATGAACGACCGGATCATGCAGGGGCTGGGGGAGGAGGACGGCCCGGACTGACATAACGGCATGAGCGACGAACGGGAGCCCCGGACCGCAGAGGTTCGGGGCTCCCGTTCGTCAGTCCACGTATAGTCCACACGGCTACGCCCAGGGGCCCCTGAAAAGGCTGCTGACCTGCGGGAAAGCCCACCAAGATCATTACGTCGTCATTACGTGATCACTGACAAACGGCTGCTTCCGGCGGCATCCGCCTGCATATACGCGAAGACCCCGTCCTCAGCGAAAGCACTGATGGCGGGGTCTTTGGGCACCTCATGCAAGGTGCCCCCGGCAGGATTCGAACCTGCGCACACGGCTCCGGAGGCCGTTGCTCTATCCCCTGAGCTACGGGGGCGTGTTCGTCGCGGTGTTCGTTGCGACGGGTAGAACCCTACCAGCTCCGTACCGGTGTTCATGAACAGGTTTCTCAGTGGTCAGGGGCGTGGTCAGGCGCGTGGTCGGAGTGGGGGCTCGGGTCGCTCGCAGGGGTTGGAAGTGGGGAAAACCCGGACGCGGTGGCCGGTCCGGACCTACTCTCGACTTGTGCCAGGCGCGTCGGGTCGGGTGCTTGTTGTGGACGACAACAAGGTCATCCGGCAGTTGATCAGGGTCAATCTCGAACTGGAGGGTTTCGAGGTCGTGACCGCGGCCGATGGTGCCGAGTGCCTGGACGTCATCCATCAGGTGCGGCCCGACGCGGTGACCCTCGATGTCGTCATGCCCCGGCTGGACGGATTGCGTACCGCCGCTCGGCTGCGCGGCGACCCCCGTACCCGTGATCTGCCCCTCGCCATCGTCAGCGCGTGCACTCAGCACGAGGTCGACAGCGGGCTCGACGTCGGCGTCGACGCGTTCCTCGCCAAGCCCTTCGAACCATCCGAACTCATCGCGCTCGTACGGCAGTTGGTCGAGCGTGGGCAGCAGGGCGCGACCGGTGGGCTGTCCATCGGCGGCCCCTTCGGCGCGGGTGAGGCCGAACGGGCCGGACGGGGTGGCCGTACCGGCGGGTGAGTGAAGCGTCCTCGGGACGTGTGTGCATCTTCGGCATCCGCACCACCCCGTCTGCCTCGCCTGTCCCACCTATCCCACCTGTCCCGTCTCCGTCTCGTCTCCTTCTCCTCTTCCTCCCCGTCTTCCTTCTCGCCAGCTGCGGCACTGCCCCCCCCCCGCACCCCCGCGTCCACATCCCGGACCATGGCCAAACCAGCTGGCCTACCCACCCCCCTCCTCCCCTACGCTTGTCCCGTGACCCCCGTCGAGCTCTCCCGTACCGTGCTGCGCGCGGTGCGTCGTGCTGTCGAGGACGGGGAGCTGAGCGTGACCGTGCCGGACGCCGTCTCGGTGACCGTGCCGGGGGCCGGCGGGTCGGGGGACTACGCCACCAACATCGCCCTTCAGCTCGCCCGGCCCGCCGGAGAGAGCCCCCGTCGCGTCGCCGAGCTGCTGTTGCCGCATCTCGCCGACGCGCGCGGTGTCAGTGGTGTCGAGATCACCGGGCCCGGGTTTCTCAACATCCGTCTGGGGAGTACGGCGTCCACCGCGCTCGTCGCCGAGATCCTGCGACGTGGACGCCGGTACGGGTTCGTCGACGACCCCGTCATCAACGAGTCCGAGATCAACGAGTCCGAGGTCAACGAGCCCGCCAGCGACGGCCCTTTCAGCGACGGCCTCGCCACCGGCAACCACACCCGCCCCGACACCCGCCCCCTGCGTCTCCACGCCCCCTACGAGCCCCGCGCCCTCGTCGTCCTGGACGTCGTCGCGCGTCTCCTGCGCTCACAGGGCGTCCGCGTCCAGACCGGGGCCGAGAAGTCCCCGTCGCCCGAGCCTGCCTGGGCGGCCGCCCTCGGTGTCGCCGGCGGTGACTCATACCGCGCGCCCCAGGAACCCACCGGCCTCGACGAACCCGGCGGCCTCGCAGAACCCACCCACTTCGACGTACGCCCCCTCCCCGTCCCCACCCCCGATCTCCCCGCCCTCCTCGCCCTCGGCCCCGACGCCGCCCGCTGGGCCCTTCTCCTTCCCGCCGGTCATGACCGGCCCCGCCTCACCACCCAGCACCTCGTGCAGCGGGAGGCCAACCCTCTCTTCCGGGTCCGTTACGCCTACGCCCGCACCCGGGCCGTCAGCCGTAACGCCGCGGACCTCGGTTTCACCGCCGAACCCGGCGACGTACGAGACGCACAGGACGTGCGAAATGCTCAGGACACGCGGAACACGCGGAACGCACGGAACATCCGAGACGCACCGGACGGCCTCGACCAGGTCGTTCCCCTTCTCGCCGACCACCCCCGCGTCCTCTCCCGCGCGGCAGCGCACCGTGCACCCGATCTGCTCGCCCGTCACCTGGTCGCCGTAGCGGATGCGGTGCTTCCGCTGCTTTCCGCGGTGCTGCCGCTCGGTGACGAGAAACCCTTGGCCGCCCACCGTGCCCGGCTCGCGCTCGCCGAAGCCGCCGGGGCGGTGCTGGCCGGTGGCCTTTCCCTGCTCGGCATCGACGCACCCGAACATCTCTGAGCGCCAGGACTCCGCAGAGCCGGCCGGTCCGAGCGCCAGGAAGAGACAGAAGAGAACACGACATGAGCCGTTCCGCACATCCCGCCGGGCCCCGTCACGCCGATGTCCTGCCCGAGGGGCACTACTCCGGTCCCGCCGCCGATCTCAATGAACTCGACCCCAAGGTGTGGGCCCAGACCGTCACCCGCGACGACGACGCGAACGGTGTCGTCACCGTCGGCGGGATCGACGTGAAGACGCTCGCCGAGCGGCACGGCACCCCCGCCTACGTGCTCGACGAGGCCGACTTCCGGCAGCGGGCGCGGGCCTGGCGTACCGCCTTCGGGCACGACGCCGACGTCTTCTACGCCGGCAAGGCGTTCCTGTCCCGTGCCGTCGTGCGGTGGCTGCACGAGGAGGGGCTCAATCTCGATGTGTGCTCGGGGGGCGAGCTGGCCACCGCCCTTTCCGCCGGCATGCCCGCCGACCGCATCGCCTTCCACGGCAACAACAAGTCGGCGGAGGAGATCGAGCGGGCCGTCCGGGAGGGGGTCGGGCGGATCGTTCTCGACTCCTTCCAGGAGATCGTGCGCGTCGCCCACATCGCACAGTCCCTCGGCAAGCGGCAGCGGGTGCAGATCCGGATCACCGTGGGCGTGGAGGCGCACACCCACGAGTTCATCGCCACCGCGCATGAGGACCAGAAGTTCGGGATTCCGCTCGCCGGGGGGCAGGCCGCCGAGGCCGTACGGCGGGCTCTTCAGCTCGACGGGCTGGAGCTGATCGGGATTCACAGTCACATCGGGTCGCAGATCTTCGACATGTCCGGGTTCGAGGTCGCCGCGCATCGCGTCGTCGGGCTGCTGAAGGACATTCGGGACGAGCACGGTGTCGAGCTGCCCGAGATCGACCTGGGGGGCGGGCTCGGCATCGCCTACACCAGCGACGACGACCCCCGCGAACCCCACGAGATCGCCAAGGCGCTCACCGAGATCGTCACCCGCGAGTGCGACTCGGCGAAGCTGCGGACGCCGCGTATCTCCGTCGAACCCGGGCGCGCCATCGTCGGGCCGACCGCGTTCACGCTGTACGAGGTCGGCACCATCAAGCCTCTTGACGGGTTGCGGACCTATGTCTCGGTCGACGGCGGGATGTCCGACAACATTCGGACCGCGCTCTACGACGCCGAGTACAGCGTCGCTCTCGTGTCCCGGCGCTCCGATGCCGAGCCGATGCTCGCGCGCGTGGTCGGCAAGCACTGCGAGAGCGGGGACATCGTGGTCAAGGACGCGTTCCTGCCGGGGGACCTGGCGCCGGGTGATCTGATCGCCGTACCGGCCACCGGGGCGTACTGCCGTTCCATGGCCAGCAACTACAACCATGTGCTCCGGCCGCCGGTCGTCGCCGTGAAGGACGGTGAGTCGCGGGTCATCGTGCGGCGGGAGACCGAGGAGGATCTGCTCCGGCTCGACGTCGGCTGAGCCGGAGCGGGTCCGGAGAACGGAAACAGGGGCGGAAGATCTTCCGTCTTCCGCCCCTGTGAAAATGAAATCGATGTCTCACGATCCGGACCATGGATAGAAACTCCCGTCCGGTGAGTGAGACTGGTGCAACCGATGACGGTATGAGGAAACGAGGTCGGATGATGCGTACGCGTCCGCTGAAAGTGGCGCTGCTGGGCTGTGGAGTGGTCGGCTCAGAGGTGGCGCGCATCATGACGACGCACGCCGACGACCTCGCCGCCCGCATCGGCGCGCCCATCGAGCTCGCGGGGGTCGCGGTACGGCGGCCCTCCAAGGTGCGCGAGGGCATCGACCCCGCCCTCGTCACCACCGACGCGACGGAGCTGGTCAAACGCGGCGACATCGACGTCGTGGTCGAGGTCATCGGCGGGATCGAGCCCGCCCGGTCCCTCATCACCACCGCCTTCGAGCACGGCGCCTCCGTCGTCTCCGCCAACAAGGCGCTGCTCGCCCAGGACGGCGCCGCGCTGCACGCCGCCGCCGAGCGGCACGGCAAGGACCTGTACTACGAGGCCGCCGTCGCCGGTGCCATCCCGCTGATCCGGCCGCTGCGCGAGTCCCTCGCCGGGGACAAGGTCAACCGCGTGCTCGGGATCGTCAACGGGACGACCAACTTCATCCTCGACAAGATGGACAGCACAGGCGCCGGATACCAGGAGGCCCTCGACGAGGCCACCGCCCTCGGGTACGCGGAAGCCGACCCCACCGCCGACGTCGAAGGATTCGACGCCGCCGCCAAGGCCGCCATCCTGGCCGGGATCGCCTTCCACACGCGCGTGCGTCTCGACGACGTCTACCGCGAGGGCATGACCGAGGTCACCGCCGCCGACTTCGCCTCCGCGAAGAACATGGGCTGCACCATCAAGCTGCTCGCCATCTGCGAGCGGGCCGAGGACGGCGGCTCCGTCACCGCGCGCGTGCACCCCGCCATGATCCCCCTCAGCCACCCGCTGGCCTCCGTGCGCGGCGCCTACAACGCCGTGTTCGTCGAGTCCGACGCCTCCGGGCAGCTGATGTTCTACGGCCCCGGAGCGGGCGGCGCCCCCACCGCCTCCGCCGTGCTCGGCGACCTCGTCGCCGTGTGCCGCAACCGGCTCAACTCGACCACCGGGCCCGGCGAGTCGGCGTACGCCGGACTGCCCGTGTCCGGCATGGGCGAGGTCGTCACGCGGTACCACATCAGCCTCGACGTCGCCGACAAACCGGGTGTTCTCGCACAGGTCGCCACCGTGTTCGCCGAGCACGGTGTCTCGATCGATACGGTTCGGCAGCAGGGGAAGGACGGCGAGGCCTCTCTCGTCGTCGTCACGCACCGCGCGTCCGACGCCGCCCTGGGCGGGACCGTCGAGGCGCTGCGCAAGCTCGACACCGTGCGGGGTGTCGCCAGCATCATGCGGGTTGAAGGAGAGTAACCAGCAATGACCCACCAGTGGCGCGGAATCATCGAGGAGTACCGGGACCGGCTCCCGGTGTCCGACAGCACGCCGGTCGTCTCCCTCCGTGAGGGCGGCACGCCCCTCGTGCCCGCGCAGGTGCTCTCCGAGCGCACCGGCTGCGAGGTCCACCTCAAGGTGGAGGGCGCCAACCCCACCGGGTCCTTCAAGGACCGCGGTATGACCATGGCCATCACGCGGGCCAAGGAGGAGGGCGCGCAGGCCGTCATCTGCGCCTCCACCGGCAACACCTCCGCGTCCGCCGCCGCCTACGCGGTGCGCGCCGGGATGGTCTGCGCCGTCCTCGTGCCGCGCGGGAAGATCGCGCTCGGCAAGATGGGCCAGGCCCTCGTGCACGGCGCGAAGATCCTCCAGGTCGACGGGAACTTCGACGACTGCCTCACCCTCGCCCGCGAGCTGAGCGACAACTACCCTGTGGCGCTGGTGAATTCGGTCAACCCGGTGCGCATCGAGGGCCAGAAGACGGCCGCCTTCGAGATCGTCGACATGCTCGGCGACGCGCCCGACGTGCACGTCCTGCCGGTGGGCAACGCGGGCAACATCACCGCGTACTGGAAGGGCTACAAGGAGTACGCCGGCGACGGCATCGCCGCGAAGACCCCGCGCATGTGGGGCTTCCAGGCGTCCGGTTCCGCGCCCATCGTGCGCGGCGAGATCGTCAAGGACCCCTCGACCATCGCCACCGCGATCCGCATCGGCAACCCGGCCTCCTGGCAGTACGCGCTCGCCGCGCGGGACGAGTCCGGCGGGTTCATCGACGAGGTGACGGACCGTGAGATCCTGCGCGCCTACCGGCTGTTGGCCGCGCAGGAGGGTGTTTTCGTCGAGCCCGCCTCCGCCGCCTCCGTCGCCGGTCTGCTGAAGGCCGCCGAGCAGGGCAAGGTCGACCCGGGCCAGACCATCGTCTGCACGGTGACCGGAAACGGTCTCAAGGACCCGGACTGGGCCGTCGCGGGCGCCCCGCAGCCCGTCACCGTCCCGGTCGACGCGGCGACGGCCGCCGAGCGACTGGGACTCGCGTAGAACGACATGTGACCCGCCCCGTGGGGGAGATCCCCGGAAGATCCCCACGGGGGGTGCACAGGGGGCTTACGACACGCATCGTGCGCCTCCTGTGCGCCCTATGTCGCCACAGAACCTTCCTTCGATAGGCTGTACCGAACCCGCCCGCCGCATATGCCTGCGCGCATGGCTCGGCACCGCGCCGTCTCCACGGCCCGAGGGTCTCCACGTACCTATCGGATGTCATCGAACTTCATCGCACTTCATCGAATGTCTTCGACAATCACGCAGCTCAAGGAGAGTCATCGAGCGATGGCCGGTCCAGCCTTCCGCGCCGCCGCCGTCCGGGTGCGCGTCCCCGCCACCAGCGCCAACCTCGGCCCGGGCTTCGACGCCTTCGGCCTCTCGCTGGGGCTCTACGACGACGTCGTCGTCCGTGTCGCCGACTCCGGGCTGCTCATCGACATCGCGGGCGAGGGCAGCGAGACCCTCCCGCGCGACGAGAACCACCTCCTCGTACGGTCCCTGCGCACCGCCTTCGACCTGCTCGGCGGACAGCCGCGCGGCCTGGAGATCGTCTGCGCCAACCGCATTCCGCACGGCCGCGGCCTGGGCTCCTCCTCCGCCGCCATCTGCGCGGGCATCGTTGCCGCGCGTGCCGTGACCATAGGCGGGGACTCCAGGCTCGACGACACGGCCCTGCTGGAGCTCGCCACCGAGATCGAGGGCCACCCCGACAACGTGGCGGCCTGTCTGCTGGGCGGCTTCACGCTCTCCTGGATGGACGCGGGCGCCGCGCGGGCGATCAGGATGGACCCCGCCGATTCCATCGTTCCGGTGGTTTTCGTGCCCGGGAAGCCCGTCCTCACCGAGACCGCGCGCGGCCTGCTCCCGCGCAACGTCCCGCACGTCGACGCCGCCGCCAACGCGGGCCGCGCCGCACTGCTCGTCGAGGCCCTCACCCGGCGCCCCGAGCTGCTGCTGCCCGCCACCGAGGACCGGCTGCACCAGGAGTACCGGGCCCCGGCCATGCCCGAGAGCGCCGCGCTCGTGGAGCGGCTGCGCGCGGACGGGGTGCCGGCCGTCATCTCCGGTGCCGGGCCCACCGTGCTGGCCCTCGTCGACGCCGACAACGCCGACAAGGTGGCCCATCTCGCCGGTGAGGGCTGGGCCGCCAACCGGCTCGACCTCGACGGACAGGGCGCGTGCGTGCTGCCGCTCGCGGCCCCGAGCAGCGCCCCGAGCGGCAATTGACTACGTACCGTCGCCGGATTTCGAGAGGGGGAATGTTTGTTGGATCCGGTAGTGTTAATCTCAAGTCTGCACCCGACCCCACCATGGCGAGGTGCTTGTTGTCCCCGTCAGGGACAGACATTCTTCCGGGAGCCTCCCAAACCACACTCTGTTCCGTCCGGGCACTGAGTGGTTCGCCGGGCACGCTCCGGAAGCCGGGAAAGCTCCGGAATTGGTGCGACCAAGCAACGTGACACAGCCACTCGGTGCCACTGCTCTGGGAAGCGCCGTCACCAGAAATCTCTTCCGCCGCTTAGGCGGACCACCGCCCCGGCACGGTTCACACAGCAAGGACCGAAGCCGGACAGCACAACCGGTCGCCGAGCCAGACAGGCCGACGTCCGCTCCAGGGAAGGACCCTTCGTGAGCGACACCACCGATCTGATGGGCGCACGTGTCGAGGAGACCGCTGCCGCGCCCGCCACGGACGCCTCCGCGCCTGCCACCGGTGCCGGCTCCCGGCGGCGCCGCGGTACCGGCCTCGACGGCATGGTGCTGGCCGAGCTTCAGCAGGTCGCATCCGGCCTCGGCATCAGGGGCACCGCGCGCATGCGCAAGAGCCAGCTGATCGAGGTCATCAAGGAGGCGCAGGCGGGCGGAGGTGCTCCGGCCAAGGCCGAGACCGCCACCGAGACCAAGCCCAAGCGCCGCGCCACCTCCAAGACCCGTACGGGCGAGGAGACGGCTGCCCCGGCCGAGCAGAAGGCCGAGAAGGTCGCCGCCGAGAAGGCCGTGGCCCAGCAGCAGATCGAGATCCCCGGCCAGCCCGCTGGGGGCCCCTCCCGCGCGAGCGAAGTCGAGCGTGGGGGAGAGGACGCTCCGGTCGAGCGTCGTCGGCGCCGTGCGACCGCCGAGGCGGGCAGCCCGGAGACGGTCGTCGCCGAGGTCAAGAGCGAGCCGAGGGCCGAGACGCCCGCCGCCGCGCAGGGCGAGGCCAGGGGCGACGCCGGTGACGACGGCCGCCAGGGCCGCCGGGACCGCCGCGAGCGCGGTGGCCGCCAGGACCGCGAGCGCGGCGACCGCCGCAAGGGCGACGAGCAGCAGGGCGGCGGCCAGCAGCAGGACCGCCAGCAGGGCGGCGGCCGGCAGGACCGCCAGCAGCAGGGCCAGCAGCAGAGCGGTGGCCGCCAGGACCGTCAGGACCGGCAGCCGCGCGACAACGGCCCGCAGGACGACGACGACTTCGACGGCGGACGCCGTGGCCGTCGCGGCCGGTACCGCGACCGCCGGGGCCGTCGCGGCCGTGACGAGTTCGGTGGCGCCGCGGGCGAGCCGCAGGTCGCCGACGACGATGTGCTGATCCCCGTCGCGGGCATCCTCGACATCCTCGACAACTACGCGTTCATCCGTACCTCCGGCTACCTGCCGGGCCCGAACGACGTCTACGTCTCCCTCGCCCAGGTCCGCAAGAACGGCCTGCGCAAGGGCGACCACGTCACCGGCGCGGTCCGCCAGCCGAAGGAGGGCGAGCGCCGCGAGAAGTTCAACGCGCTGGTGCGCCTCGACTCGGTCAACGGCATGGCGCCCGAACACGGCCGCGGGCGGCCGGAGTTCAACAAGCTGACGCCGCTGTACCCGCAGGACCGGCTCCGTCTGGAGACCGACCCGGGCGTGCTGACGACCCGCATCATCGACCTCGTCGCGCCCATCGGAAAGGGCCAGCGCGGTCTGATCGTGGCCCCGCCGAAGACCGGCAAGACCATGATCATGCAGGCCATCGCCAACGCGATCACGCACAACAACCCCGAGTGCCACCTGATGGTCGTCCTGGTCGACGAGCGTCCGGAAGAGGTCACCGACATGCAGCGGTCGGTGAAGGGCGAGGTCATCTCCTCGACCTTCGACCGCCCGGCCGAGGACCACACCACGGTCGCGGAGCTGGCCATCGAGCGCGCCAAGCGCCTGGTGGAGCTGGGCCACGACGTCGTCGTCCTGCTCGACTCGATCACGCGTCTGGGCCGTGCCTACAACCTGGCCGCGCCCGCCTCCGGCCGCATCCTCTCCGGTGGTGTCGACTCGACGGCGCTGTACCCGCCCAAGCGCTTCTTCGGCGCCGCGCGCAACATCGAGGACGGCGGTTCGCTGACCATCCTCGCGACCGCGCTCGTCGACACCGGCTCGCGCATGGACGAGGTCATCTTCGAGGAGTTCAAGGGCACCGGCAACGCCGAGCTCAAGCTCGACCGGAAGCTCGCCGACAAGCGCATCTTCCCCGCGGTGGACGTCGACGCGTCCGGTACCCGTAAGGAAGAAATCCTGCTCGGCAGCGACGAGTTGGCCATCACCTGGAAGCTGCGCCGGGTGCTGCACGCGCTCGACCAGCAGCAGGCGATCGAGCTGCTCCTCGACAAGATGAAGCAGACGAAGTCGAACGCGGAGTTCCTGCTCCAGATCCAGAAGACGACCCCGACTCCGGGCAACGGGGACTGAGGGAAGTCAGCGTCTTAGGAGGGCCGTCCCCGTGCTCCGGGGGCGGCCCTCCGCGTTGTCGGTGCCCCGCTGTAGGATCACGCCCTTCGGACTCGTTTTCGACGATCGTCCGAACTTCTGATCCCGAGGGGGGACTTGAATGGGTACGCCCATGCCTGGGGCCGGTCGGCACAGACGCCGGATCCGTTTCGGTCTGCCGGTCGCCGCGGTCGGTGTCGCCGCCGCCGTGGCCGCCGCGCTGATGACGACGTCCGCCGGCGCGGCCACCGCGCTGCCGACGCCGACCGCGAAGCCCGTCGTCAGCCAGCCGTCGCTCGACACGCTGAAGAAGCGCATCGCGGGCGCCGAGGCCGGTGACGACATCGCCGGTCAGACGACCAAGAAGTCGTCCCGGAGCGCGAGCACCACGGCCACGACCGCCAGCCCGAAGATCATCGGCGGTACGACGACCACCATCAGCACCGCGCCGTACATGGCGCAGCTCTGGTACTACGACGACAAGGGCACCACCAGCGAGGCCGACGACATCGGCTTCTTCTGCGGCGGCTCGGTCATCTCGCCGTCGAAGATCCTCACCGCCTCGCACTGCGTCAAGGGCTACAACTGGGCCAAGAACGGCACGGTCGTCACCAGCGCCACCGTGCTGCCGACCACCGACGCCGACAACAACGTCGACCTGCACGGCGGCCAGGCCACCGCGGTGCTGCGCCAGTGGAACCACCCGTCGTACAACGCGACGACGATCGACAACGACGTGGCGGTCCTCACCCTGGCGGCGCCCGTCAAGGCGACCCCGATCCGGATGACGACGAACACCGACACCACGTCGTACACGGGCACGGCCGCCAAGACCGCCAAGGTCTACGGCTGGGGCCGCACCAGCTCCACCACGCAGGACATCTCCGAGACGCTGAAGACGGCCTCGCTGCCGATCCAGTCGGACGCCACCTGCTCCGGCGCCTACGGCAGCCTGTACATCAAGGGTCACAACGTCTGCGCGGGCGAGCCCGCCACCGGCAGTGACACGGGCACGACCGCCATCTGCAACGGCGACTCCGGCGGCCCGCTGGTCGTCGCCGGCCGGATCGTCGGTGTCGTCTCCTGGAGCGCCGACGACGGCGTCGCCGGCCACGACTGCGTCGTCGAGGGGTCCTACGGCGTCTTCGCGAAGGTCAGCGCGTACGTCGGCGCGGCCTACGCGCAGGTCGACGACGGCAACCTCAGCTACACCGACAACAAGGCCGACGTCTTCGCCCGCAAGTCCTCCAGCAAGGTGGGCTACGAGCTGGACTCCAAGGGCACCTCGCTGGCCACCCGCGTCTCCCTGGGCGACTGGGGCGGCGTCAACCTGGTCCGCTCGGCCGACCTGAACCGGGACGGCTACCAGGACTGGATCTACCGGACCACGTCCGGCGCGGTCTACTGGGACCACTTCGTGCTCAACAGCGCCCGGGACGACGGCAGTTGGGCCAGCACGAAGATCTTCGCCAACTGGAAGACCCGCACCCGGATCATCGCCCCCGGCGATGTCACCGGCGACTACCTGCCCGACCTGATCTCGGTCGACAGCTCCGGTGTCCTGTGGATCTATCCGGGCAAGGGCAACGGCACCTTCGCCTCGCCCTCGCGGGTCGGCGGCGGCTGGAGCCAGTACAACGCGGTGGTCGGCCACGGCGACTTCAACGGCGACGGCAAGGCCGACCTCATCGCCCGCAACAAGAGCACCGGCGCCGTCTACCTCTACAAGGGCGCCGGCAAGTCCGGCACGGGTGCCTTCGCGGCCCGCGTGAAGGTGCGCAGCTGGCCCAGCTACAACGCGTTCGACGCGGTCGGCGACTTCAACGGCGACGGCAAGGCGGACCTCCTGATCCGCAACGCGAGCGGCTCGCTGTACCTGTACCCGGGCACCGGCAAGGCCACCAGCGAGATCTTCGGCACAGCGAAGTCTCTGGGCACCGGTTTCCAGCAGTACGACATCTTCGGGTGAAATCCCAGGTGAGCGTGGTCTGACCCGCTGACTCGACTACACAGAGTGCCCATCGCCGTACGCGATGGGCACTCTGCGTTGTGCAACCCTTTGTCGAGTTTCCCCGTCTGACCAGGCGGACGAAAATGGAGCGGTACCCACCGCGCCTCACCCTGAAAGCAGGGGGTAACCGACCGGACGAGAGACCGAGGAGCCCATGTCCGCCGAGAGCACGCCGGAGCCCGGCATACCGGGCAAGGACGGCAACAGCGGCCCGCGCCACCGCGCCAAGGGCCGCAAGCAGAAGAACCGCAGTCCGCGCCACAAGGCCCTGATGATCACGGCCTGGGTCGCGGGCGGCGTCCTGGTGCTGGGCGGTACCGGCGCCGGATACGTGTACTTCAAGCTCAACGGCAACATCAAGAGCGTCGACATCAACCAGGCCCTCGGCACCGACCGGCCGGTCAAGGTCGACAACGGCTCCGAGAACATCCTGGTCCTGGGCTCCGACTCGCGCTCCGGCAGCAACAAGAAGCTGGGCGGCGGCACCGACGACGGCAGCGCCCGCTCCGACACCGCGATGATCATCCACGTCTACAAGGGCCACAAGCGGGCCAGCGTGGTGTCCATCCCGCGCGACACCCTCGTCGAACGGCCCGCGTGCACCGACACCAAGGGCGTCACGCACGACGCGGCCTCCGGCGTGATGTTCAACGAGGCGTACTCCACCGGCGGCGCCGCCTGCACGGTGAAGACCGTCGAGTCCATCTCCGGTCTGCGCATGGACCACTACCTCGAAGTCGACTTCGCCGGCTTCGAGAAGCTCATCAACGAGCTCGGCGGGGTCCGGATCACCACCACCAAGGACATCAAGGACACCCAGAGCCACCTCGACCTCAAGGCCGGCGAGCACACGCTCAACGGCTCGCAGGCGCTCGGCCTGGTCCGCACCCGGCACGGCGTCGGCGACGGCTCCGACCTCGGCCGCATCCAGCTCCAGCAGGCGTTCATCAAGGCCCTGGTCAACCAGGTCAAGCACGTCGGCCTGCTGACCAGCCCGACCAAGCTCTTCGATCTCGCGAACACCGCCACCCAGGCCGTCACCACCGACTCCGACCTCGGCTCGGTGAACTCCCTCACGTCCTTCGCCAACGGCCTCAAGGGCATCAGCTCCGCCAACATGACCATGGTCACCATGCCGGTCGAGTACGACCCGGCCAACCCGAACCGCGTGATCATCGAGAAGGCGAAGGCCCAGCTGGTCTGGAACGCCCTCAAGAACGACCTGGCGATCCCGGCGGCGGCGACGAAGGGCACGGCCACCGGTCAGGCCAAGGGTGTCGTGACCTCGTCGTAGACCGCGCGCGGGGCCAGGGGAATAGATCACGGACGGACCCCGTTTTGGGGGATGGCGCCAGTCCTGGCAGACTGGACAGTCGGCCCCGGTTCACGCCCCCGCATCCGCGGACGGCGACCCGGCGCCCTCCCGAACCTAGGAGACACCTTGAAGCGCGAGATCCACCCCGAGTACGTCGAGACCCAGGTCAGCTGCACCTGTGGCGCGTCGTTCACCACCCGCAGCACGATCACGAGCGGCACCATCCGCGCCGAGGTCTGCTCCGAGTGCCACCCGTTCTACACGGGCAAGCAGAAGATCCTCGACACCGGTGGCCGCGTGGCCCGCTTCGAGGCCCGCTTCGGCAAGGCTGCCGCCGGCTCCAAGAAGTAGCGAGCCTCAATTTCGCCGGTCCACGGCCACGCCCCTCCACAGGCGTGCCGGGACCGGCGTTTTTGGTCGCCCGCCTTCCCTTTCTTCACCGCATTTCAGGAGCCCAAGATGTTCGAGGCTGTCGAGGACCTCATCGGCGAGCACGCCGACCTTGAGAAGAAGCTCGCCGACCCGTCGGTCCACGCCGACCAGGCCAACGCGCGCAAGCTGAACAAGCGCTACGCCGAGCTGACCCCGATCGTCGCCACGTACCGCTCCTGGAAGCAGACCGGCGACGACATCGACACCGCGCGTGAACTCGGCGCCGACGACCCGGAGTTCGCGGCCGAGGTCAAGGAGCTGGAGAAGCAGCGCGAGGAGATCACGGAGAAGCTGCGGCTGCTGCTGGTGCCGCGTGACCCCAACGACGACAAGGACGTGATCCTTGAGGTCAAGGCGGGCGCGGGCGGCGACGAGTCCGCCCTGTTCGCCGGCGACCTGCTGCGCATGTACCTGCGGTACGCGGAGCGCGTCGGCTGGAAGACCGAGATCATCGACGCCACCGAGTCCGAGCTGGGCGGCTACAAGGACGTCCAGGTCGCCGTGAAGACCAAGGGCGGCCAGGGTGCCACCGAGCCCGGCCAGGGCGTGTGGGCCCGCCTGAAGTACGAGGGCGGGGTGCACCGCGTGCAGCGGGTGCCCGCGACCGAGTCCGCGGGCCGTATCCACACCTCCGCCGCCGGTGTCCTCGTCACCCCCGAGGCGGAGGAGGTCGACGTCGAGATCAACCCGAACGACCTCCGCATCGACGTGTACCGGTCCTCCGGCCCGGGTGGCCAGTCCGTCAACACGACCGACTCCGCGGTGCGCATCACGCACATTCCCACCGGAGTCGTCGCCTCCTGCCAGAACGAGAAGAGCCAGCTGCAGAACAAGGAGCAGGCGATGCGTATCCTGCGCTCCAGGCTGCTCGCCGCGGCACAGGAGGAAGCGGAGAAGAACGCCGCCGACGCCCGCCGCAGCCAGGTCCGCACGGTCGACCGCTCCGAGAAGATCCGTACCTACAACTTCCCGGAGAACCGCATCTCCGACCACCGCGTCGGCTTCAAGGCGTACAACCTGGACCAGGTCCTGGACGGCGACCTCGACGCGATGATCCAGGCTTGCGTGGACGCGGACTCGGCCGCCAAGCTCGCGGCGGCATAAGGAACATACGCACGACCCAGTACGACACGGAGGAATGCGTGAACCTGCTGCTCGCAGAGGTGGCACAGGCCACTCAGCGGCTGGCCGACGCCGGCGTGCCCTCGCCGCGCAACGACGCGGAGGAGCTCGCCGCGTTCGTGCACGGTGTGAAGCGGGGCGAGCTGCACTCCGTGAAGGACGCGGACTTCGACGCCCGCTACTGGGAGACCATCGCCCGCCGCGAGCAGCGCGAGCCGCTCCAGCACATCACCGGCCGCGCCTTCTTCCGCTACCTGGAACTCCAGGTCGGGCCGGGGGTGTTCGTGCCGCGCCCCGAGACCGAGTCGGTGGTCGGCTGGGCCATAGACGCGGTCCGCGCGATGGACGTCGTGGAGCCCCTGATCGTGGACCTCTGCACCGGATCCGGCGCCATCGCGCTCGCCCTCGCCCAGGAGGTCCCGCGCTCCCGGGTGCACGCCGTGGAGCTGTCCGAGGACGCCCTCCAGTGGACCCGCAAGAACATGGAGGGCTCCCGCGTCGACCTGCGGCAGGGCAACGCCCTGGACGCCTTCCCCGACCTCGACGGCCATGTCGACCTGGTCATCTCCAACCCGCCGTACATCCCGCTCACGGAGTGGGAGTACGTGGCGCCCGAGGCCCGGGACTACGACCCCGAACTCGCCCTGTTCTCGGGGGAGGACGGCCTCGACCTGATCCGCGGCATCGAACGCACCGCGCACCGGCTGCTGCGCCCCGGAGGTGTCGTCGTCATCGAGCACGCCGACACCCAGGGCGGCCAGGTGCCGTGGATCTTCACCGAGGAACGTGGCTGGGCCGACGCCGCCGACCACCCCGATCTCAACAACCGCCCGCGCTTCGCGACCGCCCGCCGGGCGACGCCGTGACCGCCGCCCCGACTTTCGACCCGCAGCAGTACGCGTACGAGGAGGCCTGTTAGACATGGCACGGCGATACGACACCAATGACGCGACCGACCGCACGACGGGTCTGCGCGAGGCCGCGTCCGCCGTCCGCCGGGGCGAACTCGTGGTCCTGCCGACCGACACGGTCTACGGCATCGGGGCCGACGCGTTCTCCTCGGAGGCCGTCGCCGATCTGCTCGACGCCAAGGGCCGGGGCCGCAACATGCCCACCCCCGTCCTCATCGGCTCCCCGAACACCCTGCACGGCCTCGTCACGGACTTCTCCGAGCTGGCCTGGGAACTCGTCGACGCGTTCTGGCCCGGCGCCCTCACCCTGGTGGCCAAGCACCAGCCGTCCCTCCAGTGGGACCTGGGCGACACCCGGGGCACGGTCGCCGTCCGCATGCCGCTGCACCCGGTCGCCATCGAGCTGCTGACGGAGGTCGGCCCGATGGCGGTGTCCTCCGCGAACCTCACCGGCCACCCCTCGCCGGAGACCTGCGACGCGGCCCAGGAGATGCTCGGGGACTCCGTCTCCGTGTACCTCGACGGCGGTCCGACGCCCGGCAACGTGCCGTCGTCGATCGTCGACGTCACCCGCGAGGTGCCGCTGCTGCTGCGGGCGGGCGCGATCTCGGCCGAGGAGCTGCGGAAGGTCGTCCCCGACCTCGAGGTGGCGAATTGACAGCCCCTGACGCGGGGCGTGGCATAGGCAACGGGGAAGTGACGGGGACCTTCGGGCTCCCCATGGACAGCTTCCGCATCCTCCACGTCAGCACCGGCAATGTGTGCCGCTCGCCGATCACCGAGCGGCTGACCCGCCATGCCCTGGCGGACCGGCTCGGCGACCCGCTGTGGGGCGGGCTCATCGTGGAGAGCGCCGGCACCTGGGGCCACGAGGGCGCGCCCATGGAGACCAACGCGGCGACCGTCCTCACCGACTTCGGCGCGGACCCCTCCGGGTTCACCGGCCGCGAGCTGCTCGACGACCACGTCATCCGCGCCGACCTGGTGCTGACCGCGACCCGGGACCACCGCCAGCAGGTCATCTCCATGGGCCACTCGGCGGGCCTGCGCACCTTCACCCTCAAGGAGTTCACCCGCCTGGTGAAGGCGATCGACCCGGCCACCCTCCCGCCCCTGGAGGACGGCATGGTGGCCCGCGCCCGCGCCCTGGTCCGCGCGGCAGCGGCCCTCCGCGGCTGGCTGCTGGCCCCCACCGCCGAGGCCGACGAGGTCTTCGACCCCTACGGCGCCCCCCTCCCGTTCTTCCGCTCCATCGGCGACGAGATAAACCAGGCGATCGATCCGGTGGTCACGGCGTTGACGGGCGTACCGGCGAAGACCTGACCGGGCGGGCCCGCGAAGACCTGACAACGACCGCGCGTCCCACCCGCCCCGGGCCTACATTGGACGTACGTCATCGTCGACGGCTCGGAGTCCACCATGTCGGTCACCCCTGTCCTTGAGGCCGATGTCCTGCGCCGGCAGGACCCCGAGCTGGCCGGGATCCTGCTCGGGGAGCTGACCCGGCAGTCGACGACGCTCCAGCTGGTCGCCGCCGAGAACTTCACCTCGCCCGCCGTGCTGGCCGCGCTCGGCTCCCCGCTCGCCAACAAGTACGCCGAGGGCTACCCCGGCGCCCGCCACCACGGCGGCTGCGAGATCGTCGACGTGGCCGAGCGCGTCGCCGTGGACCGCGCCAAGGCACTGTTCGGCGCCGAGCACGCCAACGTGCAGCCCCACTCCGGCTCTTCGGCCGTACTGGCCGCGTACGCCGCGCTGCTGCGCCCCGGTGACACCGTCCTCGCACTGGGGCTCCCGTACGGCGGTCATCTCACCCACGGCTCGCCCGCGAACTTCTCCGGGCGGTGGTTCGACTTCGTGGCGTACGGGGTCGACGCCGAGACCGGGCTCATCGACCACGGCCAGGTGCGCGCCCTCGCCCGTACGCACCGGCCCAAGGCGATCGTCTGCGGCTCCATCGCCTACCCCCGGCACATCGACCACGCCTTCTTCCGCGAGGTCGCCGACGAGGTCGGCGCCTATCTCATCGCCGACGCCGCCCACCCCATCGGCCTCGTCGCCGGGGGAGCGGCGCCGAACCCGGTGCCGTACGCCGACGTCGTGTGCGCCACCACCCACAAGGTGCTGCGCGGGCCGCGCGGCGGGATGCTGCTGTGCGGGAGCGAGCTGGCCGAACGGGTGGACCGGGCCGTCTTCCCGTTCACGCAGGGCGGCGCGCAGATGAACACCATCGCCGCCAAGGCCGTCGCGTTCGGCGAGGCGGCGACGCCCGCCTTCACGGCGTACGCCCATCAGGTGGTCGCCAACGCCCGGGTGCTCGCCGCGGGTCTCGCGGCGGAGGGGCTGGTCGTCACGACGGGCGGCACCGACACCCATCTGATCACCGTCGACCCGCTGCCGCTGGGCGTCGACGGACGCACCGCCCGCGGTCGACTCGCCGCCGCGGGAATGGTGTTGGACTGCTGCGCGCTCCCGCACGGCGACACCCGGGGCCTGCGGCTCGGCACCGCCGCGGTGACCACGCAGGGCATGGGGGAGCAGGAGATGGCGCGGATCGGCGCGCTGCTCGCGGGGGTGCTGCGAGGAAGAGCGGAGAGCCGCGAGGCGCGTGACGAAGTGCGGGATCTTGTGGGTGGATTCCCGCCGTATCCGGGCTGAACGGGGGTAGCCGTACTCAGGCACACAGCCACACGTGCAACCATCGTCGCTACCCGGAAGTCCCCAACCATATGCGTCCCTCGCTAGGGTGTGGGGCTGAGATGGCCAGCGAGACCTGTGGGGAAGCCTGTGCGTGAATACCTGCTGACGCTCTGCGTGACGGCCGCGGTGACGTATCTGCTGACCGGGCCGGTGCGGAAGTTCGCGATCGTGGCCGGGGCGATGCCGGAGATCCGGGCCCGTGACGTGCACCGGGAACCGACTCCGCGGCTCGGCGGTATCGCCATGTTCTTCGGACTGTGCGCCGGTCTGCTGGTCGCGGACCATCTGACCAACCTCAGCGAGGTCTTCCAGAACTCGAACGAGCCGCGCGCGCTGCTCTCCGGCGCCGCCCTGATCTGGCTGATCGGTGTCCTGGACGACAAGTTCGAGATCGACGCCCTGATCAAGCTGGGCGGTCAGATGATCGCCGCCGGTGTGATGGTCATGCAGGGTCTGACGATCCTGTGGCTGCCCATCCCGGGCGTCGGCAACGTGGCGCTGACCCAGTGGCAGGGCACCCTGCTCACGGTCGCCCTGGTCGTCATCACGATCAACGCGGTCAACTTCGTCGACGGCCTCGACGGGCTCGCCTCCGGCATGGTCTGCATCGCCGCCGCCGCGTTCTTCCTGTACGCCTATCGCATCTGGTACTCGTACGGCATCGAGGCCGCCGCCCCGGCCACGCTGTTCTCGGCGATCCTGATGGGCATGTGCCTGGGCTTCCTGCCGCACAACATGCACCCGGCGCGGATCTTCATGGGCGACTCCGGCTCGATGCTGATCGGGCTGGTGCTGTCCGCGGGTGCGATCTCCATCACGGGCCAGGTCGACCCGGACGCGCTCCAGCTGTTCCTGAAGTCCGAGAAGGCGGCCGTGCATTCGACGGTGCCGGTCTACATCCCGCTGCTGCTGCCGCTGACGATCATCGCGGTGCCGGCCGCCGACCTGGTGCTGGCCATCGTCCGGCGCACCTGGCGCGGTCAGTCGCCGTTCGCCGCGGACCGCGGCCATCTGCACCACCGGCTGCTGGAGATCGGCCATTCGCACAGCCGGGCGGTGCTGATCATGTACTTCTGGTCGGCGCTGATCGCGTTCGGCGCGCTGTCCTACTCGGTCAACTCGGCCTCGATGTGGATCGTCCTGGGCATCGTCTTCCTGAGCGCGATCGGGCTGGTGCTGCTTCTGCTGCCGCGCTTTACCCCGCGTGCGCCGCGTTGGGCCGAGCACCTGGTGCCGCCGCGTTACCGGCGTCGCAGGGCGGCGGTCGAGCCCGTGGCGGTGCTGGCGGAGGAGGACCGCGATCCGCGTCCGCCGGTTGTCGCCGGTGTGTCAGGAGTCAACGGAGCGACCGCTGTCGGCGCCCGTTCGCGGCTCCTGGACGGGCGTAAAGCCGAGTCCTCGCGCTGACGCCAAGGTAAGAATCTGACTAAAGCGTTGCCATCTCGTGGGCAGACAAAGCCTCCCCATACCAGACAAGTTGGCCGCTATTTTGCACAGACGCGCGCTATCACTCTCATGTGTGACAGCAAGCACACCTTCTAGGTAAAGACCGCATCAAATAGTTTGTGATACGGTTCACGAGAACCCGGGACAGAGCCGAAGGACCGTAGTGCGACGGTCCATTGGCGTGAGGTTCTCTCTCATCCCGGGACTACGCTCGTCCATGACGACACGCCCCCCTTAGCAAGCGGAGTTGCCGCCATGCCGTCCAATGACGCCCGGATTCTCCTTCAGGCCGCTGTGCCCACAGCTGCCGTCGGCGCGATTGCCGCCGTCGTCAGTGGTGTGGTCGCCGGCGGCGAAGGAGCCATTGGGGCAGCCGTTGGGACGCTGATCGTGATCCTCTTCATGGGAATCGGGCTCTACGTTCTGCAGCGCACCGCGAAATCGCTTCCGCACCTGTTCCAGGCGATGGGCCTCATGCTCTTCGCGGCACAGATCCTGCTGTTGTTCATCTTCCTCGCCGCGTTCAAGCACACCACGCTGTTCAATCCCAAGGCCTTCGCGTTCACCCTGCTCGCCGGAACCATCGTCTGGACCGCCGCGCAGACCCGTGCACACATGAAGGCCAAGATCCTCTACGTCGAGCCCGAGAAGTCGGGGCACTCGTCGTGAGAGGTAGGGCCGGGATAAGAGCACGTAAGCGACCCTGCTATCGTCCGGTGCCAACTGCGGCATCGCGGGCGCGGGCATCTGAGCTGACGCCTGCTCACACGCGAGGCTCGATGCCCCACTGCCGCCCCCACATCCGTTACACCAGTCCAGTGCCGAACCGCGGCTGCGCGCCGCGCCGACACAACGAGGTTGCCGTACCTATGCGCCACGCTGAAGGAGCCCGCGGTGAGTGCTGACCCGACGCAGGTGCTCGCCTTCGAGACCGACTGCCACATCTTCGACGGCTGTGGCTTCCCGGCTCCCGGCCTGCACTCGTTCCTGTTCAAGCCCCTTCTGGGGGACGGCGACAGCAACGTGTACTTCAACAAGCCGATGCTGCTGGCGCTGATCGGCTCGGTCATCGTTGTCGGCTTCTTCTGGGCCGCCTTCCGCAAGCCGAAGGTCGTCCCCGGCAAGCTGCAGATGGTCGCCGAGTCCGGCTACGACTTCATCCGCCGCGGTGTCGTCTACGAGACCATCGGAAAGAAGGAAGGCGAGAAGTACGTACCGCTGGTCGTCTCGCTCTTCTTCTTCATCTGGATGATGAACCTCTGGTCGATCGTCCCGGTCGCCCAGTTCCCGGTGACCTCGATCATCGCGTACCCCATCGTCCTCGCGGCGATCGTGTACATCGTCTGGGTCTCGCTGACCTTCAAGCGGCACGGATTCGTCGGCGCCTTCAAGAACTTCACCGGCTACGACAAGTCGCTCGGCGCGGTCCTCCCGCTGGCGATGGGCATCGAGCTGCTCTCGAACCTGATCGTCCGGCCGTTCACGCACGCGGTCCGACTCTTCGCGAACATGTTCGCGGGCCACACCCTGCTGCTGCTCTTCACGATCGCCAGCTGGTACCTGCTCAACGGCATCGGCATCGCCTACGCGGGTGTCTCCTTCGTCATGGTGATCGTCATGACGGCCTTCGAGCTGTTCATCCAGGCCCTGCAGGCGTATGTCTTCGTGCTGCTGACCTGCACCTTCATCCAGGGCGCGCTCGCCGAGCACCACTGAGCACCCCCTCCCGAACCCCCCTTAGCGTCCGGTGGCCAACCCCCGCCGGTCCGTACAGATAAGGAAGAATCAGCATGGCTGCCACTGAGACCCTCGCCGCCGTCTCCGGCTCCCTCGGCTCGATCGGCTACGGCCTCGCCGCCATCGGTCCCGGCGTCGGCGTCGGCATCATCTTCGGTAACGGCACCCAGGCCCTTGCCCGTCAGCCCGAAGCTGCCGGCCTGATCCGCGCCAACCAGATCCTCGGCTTCGCCTTCTGTGAGGCGCTCGCCCTCATCGGCCTGGTCATGCCGTTCGTCTACGGCACCTGATCCGTCGATCAGCAACCGCCCCCTAGACGAAAGGCACTGACATGAGCCAGGACATGAGCCAGCTGCTCATTCTGGCGGCCGAGAAGGAGAACCCTCTCGTCCCGCCGATCCCCGAGCTTGTCATCGGCCTGATCGCCTTCGTCATCGTCTTCGGCTTCCTCGCCAAGAAGCTCCTCCCGAACATCAACAAGGTTCTGGACGAGCGCCGCGAGGCCATCGAGGGCGGTATCGAGAAGGCCGAGGCCGCCCAGACCGAGGCGCAGAGCGTGCTTGAGCAGTACAAGGCTCAGCTCGCCGAGGCCCGGCACGAGGCCGCGCGCCTGCGCCAGGAAGCGCAGGAGCAGGGCGCCACGCTCATCGCGGAGATGCGCGCGGAAGGCCAGCGGCAGCGCGAGGAGATCGTCGCCGCCGGTCACACCCAGATCGAGGCCGACCGCAAGGCCGCTTCGCAGGCACTGCGCCAGGACGTGGGCAAGCTCGCCACCGACCTGGCCGGCAAGCTCGTCGGCGAGTCCCTTGAGGACCACGCCCGGCAGAGCCGCGTCATCGACCGCTTCCTCGACGAGCTCGAGGAGAAGGCCGAGGCCGCGCGATGAATGGAGCGAGCCGCGAGGCCCTGGCAGCCGCACGCGAGCGTCTCGACGCGCTCACGGACTCCACGTCCGTGAACGCGACGCAGCTCGCCGACGAACTGGCCGCCGTCACCGCGCTGCTCGGCCGTGAGGTGTCCCTGCGCCGGGTCCTCACCGACCCGGCGCAGGACAGCGAGGCCAAGGCCCAGCTCGCCGAGCGCCTGCTCGGCGGTCAGGTCGGCGGCCCCGCCCTCGACCTGCTGTCCGGCATGGTGCGCTCCCGCTGGTCGCAGTCCCGCGACCTGGTGGACGCGCTGGAGGAACTGGCGGCCACCGCCGACCTCACCGCCGCCCAGCAGTCGGGCCAGCTCGACGACGTCGAGGACGAACTGTTCCGGTTCGGCCGGATCGTCTCCTCGGACACCGGGCTGCGGGCCGCGCTGACCGACCGCGCGGCGGGCGCCACGGCCAAGAGCGAACTGCTGCGCAGCCTGCTCGGCGGCCGGGCCAAGCCGGCCACCGAACGGCTGGTGACGCGCCTTGTGACCGCGCCGCGTGGACGTAGCCTGGAAGCGGGACTCGAATCCCTGTCCAAGCTCGCCGCCGAGCGCCGCAGTCGCCTGGTCGCGGTCGTCACCACGGCGGTCCCGCTGAGCGACCCGCAGAAGCAGCGCCTGGGCGCCGCCCTCGCGAAGCTCTACGGCCGTCACATGCACCTGAACATCGACGTCGACCCCGTGGTCGTCGGCGGTATCCGGGTGCAGGTCGGCGACGAGATCATCAACGGCTCCATCGCGGACCGCCTCGATGACGCCACCCGCCGCATGGCGAGCTAGCAGTACCACAACAAAGACGTAGTAAGGCGGCCCGAGTTGGGCCGTGCAGAGGATTCACCTCGTTCAGGGGGGAGTCCCCCATCCCCCCAAGTGAAACTTCGGGCCCAACAAGGAGAGCAGGGAACCCAGATGGCGGAGCTCACGATCCGGCCGGAGGAGATCCGGGACGCGCTGGAGAACTTCGTCCAGTCGTACAAGCCGGACGCGGCCTCGCGCGAGGAGGTCGGTACGGTCACCCTTGCCGGCGACGGCATCGCGAAGGTCGAGGGCCTGCCCTCGGCCATGGCCAACGAACTGCTGAAGTTCGAGGACGGCACCCTCGGTCTCGCGCTCAACCTCGAAGAGCGTGAGATCGGTACCGTCATCCTCGGTGAGTTCAGCGGTGTCGAGGAGGGCCAGCCGGTCACCCGCACCGGCGAGGTCCTGTCCGTCGCCGTCGGCGAGGGCTACCTCGGCCGTGTCGTCGACCCGCTCGGCAACCCGATCGACGGCCTCGGCGAGATCGAGACCACCGGCCGCCGCGCGCTGGAGCTTCAGGCCCCGGGCGTCATGGTCCGCAAGTCGGTGCACGAGCCGATGGAGACCGGCTACAAGGCCGTCGACGCGATGACCCCGATCGGCCGCGGCCAGCGCCAGCTGATCATCGGCGACCGCCAGACCGGCAAGACCGCGCTGGCCGTCGACACGATCATCAACCAGCGCGACAACTGGCGCTCGGGCGACGTGAACAAGCAGGTCCGCTGCATCTACGTCGCCATCGGTCAGAAGGGCTCCACCATCGCCTCCGTGCGTGGTGCGCTCGAAGAGGCCGGCGCCCTGGAGTACACGACCATCGTCGCCGCCCCGGCGTCCGACCCGGCCGGCTTCAAGTACCTGGCGCCGTACACCGGTTCGGCCATCGGCCAGCACTGGATGTACGACGGCAAGCACGTCCTCATCATCTTCGACGACCTCTCCAAGCAGGCCGACGCCTACCGCGCCGTGTCCCTCCTGCTGCGCCGTCCGCCGGGCCGCGAGGCCTACCCGGGTGACGTCTTCTACCTGCACTCCCGTCTGCTGGAGCGCTGCGCGAAGCTCTCCGACGAGATGGGCAAGGGCTCGATGACCGGCCTCCCGATCGTCGAGACCAAGGCCAACGACGTCTCGGCGTTCATCCCGACCAACGTCATCTCCATCACCGACGGCCAGTGCTTCCTGGAGTCGGACCTCTTCAACGCCGGTCAGCGCCCCGCGCTGAACGTCGGTATCTCCGTCTCCCGAGTCGGTGGTTCCGCGCAGCACAAGGCGATGAAGCAGGTCTCCGGCCGACTGCGCCTCGACCTCGCCCAGTACCGCGAGCTGGAGGCGTTCGCCGCCTTCGGTTCCGACCTGGACGCCGCGTCGAAGGCCCAGCTGGAGCGCGGTCAGCGCCTGGTCGAGCTGCTCAAGCAGCCGCAGTACCAGCCGATGCCCACCGAGGACCAGGTCGTCTCCGTGTGGTCCGCGACCACCGGCAAGATGGACGACGTACCGGTCGAGGACATCCGCCGCTTCGAGAAGGAGCTGCTGGAGTACCTGCACCGCAAGGAGCAGGGCCTCATGACCTCCATCAAGGAGGGCGGCAAGATGTCGGACGACACCCTCACCGCCGCCGCGGACGCCATCGCCGACTTCAAGAAGCAGTTCGAGACCTCGGACGGCAAGCTTCTCGGCGAGGACGCCCCGGCCGCGGCCAAGTGACGTAAGGAAGGGACCTGACTCATGGGAGCCCAGCTCCGGGTCTACAAGCGTCGCATCCGATCCGTCACCGCGACCAAGAAGATCACCAAGGCGATGGAGATGATCGCCGCCTCGCGCGTCGTCAAGGCGCACCGCAAGGTGCAGGCCTCGACGCCGTACGCGAAGGAACTGACGCGTGCGGTCACGGCGGTCGGCACGGGTTCGAACACCAAGCACCCGCTGACCACCGAGGCGGAGACGCCGACCCGTTCCGCGGTGCTGCTCCTCACGAGCGACCGCGGTCTGGCCGGCGCCTTCAACTCCAACGCCATCAAGGCGGCGGAGCAGCTGACCGCGCGTCTCGTGGCCGAGGGCAAGGAGGTCGACACGTACATCGTCGGCCGCCGCGGTGTCGCCCACTACAACTTCCGTGAGCGCAAGATCTCGGAGCAGTGGACCGGCTTCACCGACGAGCCCACGTACTCGGACGCGAAGAAGGTCGCGGGTCCGCTCATCGAGGCCATCGAGAAGGACACGGCGGAGGGCGGCGTGGACGAACTCCACATCGTCTACACCGAGTTCGTCTCGATGATGACGCAGACGCCGGTCGACAGCCGGCTGCTGCCCCTCAGCCTCGAAGAGGTCGCGGAGGAGGCCGCCCCCCAGGGCGAGATCCTGCCGCTGTACGACTTCGAGCCGTCGGCGGAGGACGTCCTGGACGCCCTGCTGCCGCGGTACGTCGAGAGCCGTATCTACAACGCGCTGCTCCAGTCGGCCGCCTCCAAGCACGCGGCCACCCGCCGCGCGATGAAGTCGGCGACCGACAACGCGGGAGACCTGATCACCACGCTCTCCCGTCTTGCCAACGCGGCCCGCCAGGCCGAAATCACCCAGGAAATCAGCGAGATCGTCGGTGGCTCCGCAGCCCTGGCCGACGCGACCGCGGGGAGTGACAAGTAATGACGACGACAGTTGAGACGGCCGTTGCCACGGGCCGCGTCGCCCGGGTCATCGGCCCGGTCG
Organism: Streptomyces sp. NPDC091280; assembly: GCF_044768565.1. NCBI lineage: Bacteria > Bacillati > Actinomycetota > Actinomycetes > Kitasatosporales > Streptomycetaceae > Streptomyces > Streptomyces sp. NPDC091280. The sequence continues at coordinate 82,794 of NZ_JBIVUZ010000001.1, read as the reverse complement.
TCGACGTGGAGTTCCCCGTCGACGCGATGCCGGAGATCTACAACGCTCTGCACGTCGAGGTGGCCGACCCGGCCCTGGACGGCGCGAAGAAGACGCTGACCCTGGAGGTCGCCCAGCACCTGGGTGACGGCCTGGTCCGCACCATCTCGATGCAGCCCACCGACGGTCTGGTCCGCCAGGCCCCGGTCACCGACACCGGCGACGGCATCACCGTCCCGGTCGGCGACTTCACCAAGGGCAAGGTGTTCAACACCCTCGGCGAGGTGCTGAACAGCGAGGACGCCTACGAGGGCGAGCGCTGGTCCATCCACCGCAAGGCCCCCCGCTTCGACGAGCTTGAGTCGAAGACCGAGATGTTCGAGACCGGCGTCAAGGTCATCGACCTGCTGACCCCGTACGTCAAGGGCGGCAAGATCGGTCTGTTCGGCGGTGCCGGCGTCGGCAAGACGGTGCTCATCCAGGAGATGATCTACCGCGTCGCCAACAACCACGACGGTGTCTCCGTGTTCGCCGGTGTCGGCGAGCGCACCCGTGAGGGCAACGACCTCATCGAGGAGATGGCCGACTCGGGCGTCATCGACAAGACCGCGCTGGTCTTCGGTCAGATGGACGAGCCCCCGGGGACCCGGCTGCGCGTGGCCCTGGCCGGTCTGACCATGGCGGAGTACTTCCGCGATGTGCAGAACCAGGACGTGCTGTTCTTCATCGACAACATCTTCCGCTTCACGCAGGCCGGTTCCGAGGTCTCGACCCTGCTCGGCCGGATGCCCTCCGCGGTGGGCTACCAGCCGAACCTGGCCGACGAGATGGGTCTCCTCCAGGAGCGCATCACCTCGACCCGCGGTCACTCGATCACCTCGATGCAGGCGATCTACGTCCCCGCGGACGACCTGACCGACCCGGCCCCGGCCACCACCTTCGCCCACCTCGACGCGACGACGGTGCTGTCCCGTCCGATCTCCGAGAAGGGCATCTACCCGGCCGTGGACCCGCTGGACTCCACGTCCCGGATCCTGGACCCCCGCTACATCGCGGCGGACCACTACAACACCGCGATGCGCGTCAAGACGGTCCTCCAGAAGTACAAGGACCTCCAGGACATCATCGCGATCCTCGGTATCGACGAGCTGGGCGAGGAGGACAAGCTCACCGTCCACCGTGCCCGTCGCGTCGAGCGCTTCCTGTCCCAGAACACCCACGTCGCCAAGCAGTTCACCGGCGTCGACGGGTCGGACGTCCCGCTGGACGAGTCGATCACCGCGTTCAACGCGATCATCGACGGCGAGTACGACCACTTCCCGGAGCAGGCGTTCTTCCTCTGCGGCGGTATCGAGGACCTGAAGGCCAACGCGAAGGAGCTGGGCGTCTCCTGACCCCCTGCTTCACCTGAGGGGGTGGGGCGTGTCCCACCCCCTCTTCCATGCCTACTAGAATTGAACCCACACCCGGCACGACCGCCGGGTGGTGACCCGAGGAGCCCACCTTGGCTGCTGAGCTGCATGTCGAGCTCGTCGCCGCGGACCGCCAGGTCTGGTCCGGCGAGGCCACCCTGGTCGTCGCGCGCACCACGTCCGGCGACATCGGCGTCATGCCCGGTCACCAGCCGCTGCTCGGTGTGCTGGAGTCGGGCCCGGTGACCATTCGTACGAGCGATGGTGGAACGGTCGTCGCCGCGGTGCACGGCGGTTTCATCTCGTTCGCGGACAACAAGCTGTCGCTGCTCGCCGAGATCGCCGAACTGTCGGACGAGATCGACGTCCAGCGCGTGGAGCGCGAGCTGGAGCAGGCGAAGGCGGCGGGCGACGCCTCCGCCGAGCGTCGCGCGGACGTCCGACTGCGTGCGGTGGCGACCAACTGAAACCTGGCGCACCACGCGATGACGTGACTCAGCCGCGGCTGGGACCGGAGGAATCCGGACCCAGCCGCGGCTGAGGCGAATGTGGGTGTTTTTTCCGTTCCGTTACCTGTTTTGCCTAGGAGACGAGGAGGTCGGTGTCGATGGTCCTCGCTCTGACTGTGTGCGGAATTGTTGTCGCCCTGGTGGCGGTGGGGCTGTTCGTCTTCGGCCTGCGCCGCAGACTCATCCAGCGCTCCGGCGGCACCTTCGACTGTTCCCTGCGCTGGGACGTCCCGGAGAAACCCGACACCAACGGCAAGGGCTGGAGCTACGGCGTCGCCCGCTACAACGGCGACCGCATCGAGTGGTACCGCGTCTTCTCCTACGCCTACCGCCCGCGCCGCACCCTGGAACGCTCGGCGATCGAGGTGGCCGGCCGCCGCCTCCCCGAGGGAGAGGAGGAACTCGCCCTCCTCTCCGACGCCGTCGTCCTCACCTGCCTGCACCGCGGCACCCGCCTCGAACTCGCCATGAGCGAAGACGCGTTGACCGGTTTCCTCGCATGGCTGGAGGCGGCACCCCCCGGCCAGCGGGTCAACGTGGCCTGACCTCGCACACGGGGTCGGGGATGTCGGCCTGACTGACGACGACCGTGTGGGCCGGGGCACCGACGGTCACGGTGACGTCCACCGGGCAGGCGGACAGGAGAGCGGCGACGGCCGCGGTGGCGAGGGCGCCGGCCGGCGCGGCCCAGGCGCGGACGGCCTTCCTGGTGCTGTGGGACGTGGTGGACCTGCGCTTCATGGCTTCCCCCGTGGTGCGACATCCTGCTCGCTGCTGTGAGACAACGATGCCCAGGTTCACCGGCCTGTTCTCGCAGCCGTCCGGCCTCCGGCCCCGGGCCGAACGGCCCCTGGAGGTGTACGCCGGGGGGGCGCGCGCCTAGTGCAACGCGCCGCGGGCAGACCGGAGGAGGTCTGCCCGCGGTGGTGTGGCGAGCCGTGTGGGGATCAGCTCAGCCCGTTGTTGATGGCCGTCACCAGCTCACCGTTGCTGGTGTCGCCGCTGAAGTCCCAGAAGAAGGCGCCGCCCAGACCCTGGGTCTTGGCCCACGCCATCTTGGTGCCGATGGTCGCCGGGGTGTCGTACGACCACCAGTTGTTGCCGCAGTAGGCGTACGCCGTGCCGGCGATCGTGCCGGTGGCCGGGCAGGTCGTCTTGAGGACCTTGTAGTCCTCGATGCCCTGCTCGTAGGTGCCCGCCGCCGGTCCGGTCGCCGAGCCGCCCGGTGCGGCCTGGGTGACGCCGGTCCAGCCTCTGCCGTAGAAGCCGATGCCGATGAGCAGCTTGTTGGCGGGGACGCCCTTCGACTTGAACTTGGCGATGGCGTCGGCGGTGGTGAAGCCCGGGGTCGGGATGCCGGTGTAGGAGGTCAGCGGCGAGTGCGGGGCCGTCGGGCCGGTCGGGTTGAAGGCGCCGAAGAAGTCGTACGACATCACGTTGTACCAGTTGACGTACTGGGCCGCGCCCGCGTAGTCGGCGGCGTCGATCTTGCCGCCGGAGGTGCCGTCCGCCGTGGTGGCGGCGGTGACCAGGTAGTTGGCGCCGAACTTGGCGCGCAGTGCCTGCATCAGGTTCTTGTAGGCCGCCGCGCCGCTGGTGTCGCAGCTCAGGCCGCAGGCGTTCGGGTACTCCCAGTCGATGTCGATGCCGTCGAAGACGTCGGCCCAGCGCGGGTCCTCGACCAGGTTGTAGCAGGAGTTCGCGAACGCGGTCGGGTTGGCCGCGGCCTGCGCGAAGCCGCCGGACCAGGTCCAGCCGCCGAAGGACCACAGGATCTTGATGTTCGGGTACTTGGCCTTCAGCTCGCGCAGCTGGTTGAAGTTGCCGGCCAGCGGCTGGTCCCAGGTGTCGGCGACGCCGCTGACGGACTGGTCGGCGGTGAACGTCTTCTGGTAGTCGGCGTAGGCGTCGCCGATCGCGCACTGGCCGTTGGTGACGTTGCCGAAGGCGTAGTTGATGTGCGTGATCTTCGCGGCCGAACCGGAGGTCACCAGGTTCTTGACCTGGTAGTTGCGCTGGTAGGTGCCCCACTCGGTGAGGTAGCCGAGCTTGACCTTGCTCCCGGTGGTCGGGGGAGTGGTCGTACCGCCCGTGGTGTGCACGGCGACCGCGGCGCTGACCGGTCCTGTCTGGTCGGCGGTGTCCCGGGCCTGCACGGTGTAGGAGTAGTCGGTGCCGGCGGTCAGACCGGTGTTGGTGTACGACGTGGTCGTGACCGTGGCGACCTTGGTGCCGTCGCGCAGCACGTCGTAGTTCTTGACGCCCTTGTCGTCGGTGGCGGCCGACCAGGAGAGGTTCACCGAGGTGTCGGTGATCCCGGAGGCGGTCGGGGTGCCCGGCGCGGAGGGGGCCGCGTCACCGGGGACCGTCGTGCCGCCGTCGCAACTGCCGCCGTTCAGGAGGCAGTTGGACGGCGAGCCGGAGCCGGCGCCGTTGAAGCCGAAGGAGACGGAGGCGCCCGCGGCGATGGTGCCGTTGTAGGACTTGTTCTTCGCGGTCCAGTGGTTGCCGGAGCTGGTGACGTCCGCGTCCCAGGCCGAGGTGACGGACGTTCCGGAGGGGTAGTCCCACTCGACCGTCCATGAACTGATGGCGCTGGTACCGGTGTTCTTCACGGTCCACTGACCGCCGAAGCCGGTGCCCCAGTCGCTGGACTTGGTGAAGGTGGCGGTGGCGGTCGAGGCGGCCTCGGCGGGGGCCGCCAGTCCGACGAGGGCGGCGAGCGGGAGCAGCAGGGTGGTGAACCCGGCAACTGCCTTGGTTCTGAAGCGCATTGAGCGCCTCCTCGGGGATAAGGGGGCGCGACTGAGCCTTCGCACCCACAGTCCCGTGAGGATAGGAAGGTCCGGACCAGCGGTCAATAGGTCTGGACCACTTGGGAGTTGGGTGTCAGCGCTCCCCGCCCGGAACCCAAAGGACGTCCCCCGTCGCCTTGTTGGCGGTGCGGGCCAGGATGAACAGGAGGTCCGACAGCCGGTTGAGGTAGGTGGCCGTCAGCGGGTTCATCACCTCCGCGTGGGTCTCCAGGGCCGCCCACGTCGAGCGCTCGGCCCGGCGTACGACCGTGCAGGCCTGGTGGAGGAGGGCCGCCCCCGGGGTGCCGCCGGGGAGGATGAAGGAGCGGAGCTTCTCCAGCCGCTCGTTGAAGCGGTCGCAGTCCGCCTCCAGCCTGTCGACGTAGAACTGCTCGACCCGCAGAGGCGGGAACTGCGGGTTCTCCACGACCGGGGTCGAGAGATCGGCGCCCACGTCGAACAGGTCGTTCTGGACGCGGATGAGGACGGCGACGATGTCCTCGTCCAGACCGCCCAGCGCGACGGCGGTGCCGATCGCCGCGTTCGCCTCGTTGGTGTCGGCGTACGCCGAGATCCGGACGTCGGTCTTGGCGACCCGGCTCATGTCCCCGAGGGCGGTCGTGCCCTGGTCGCCGGTCCTGGTGTAGATGCGCGTCAGATTGACCATGCGGCCAGCGTAGTCAGGCCCGGCCGATGCTCAACTACGCCGTACGGGCGCTCGTATGGCCGCGCCGGTGTGATGTCCGTCAGATGAGACGTGACGCGCGTTACTTACCGGTCACACAGCGCGTCAGCTTCGCTAGTGTCCGCCGAGAGGCATACGGATACACGCTGTAAGCGTTTCAAAGGGGAGTCGCACAGTGGCACGGAAGCTTGCCGTCATCGGCGCCGGACTCATGGGTTCCGGTATCGCCCAGGTCTCCGCGCAGGCGGGCTGGGACGTCGTCCTGCGCGATGTCACCGACGCGGCCCTGAAGCGTGGCACCGACGGCATCAAGGCCTCGTACGACAAGTTCGTCAGCAAGGGGAAGCTGGAGGCGCACGACGCCGACGCGGCCCTGGGACGGATCACCGCGACCACCGATCTGGACGCCGTCGCCGACGCGGACATCGTCGTCGAGGCCGTCTTCGAGAAGCTCGAAGTCAAGCACGAGATCTTCCGCGCGCTCGACAGGATCGCCCGCGAGGACGCCGTCCTCGCCTCCAACACCTCCGCCATCCCGATCACGAAGATCGCGGCCGTGACGGAGCGTCCGGAGCGCGTCGTGGGCACGCACTTCTTCTCGCCGGTACCGATGATGCAGCTGTGCGAACTCGTCCGCGGCTACAAGACGAGCGACGAAACCCTCGCCACCGCGCGGGAGTTCGCCGAATCCGTGGGCAAGACCTGCGTCGTCGTCAACCGGGACGTGGCCGGCTTCGTGACGACCCGTCTCATCTCGGCCCTCGTCGTCGAGGCCGCGAAACTGTACGAGTCGGGCGTCGCCACCGCCGAGGACATCGACCTCGCCTGCAAGCTGGGCTTCGGTCACGCGATGGGCCCACTGGCCACCGCGGACCTCACCGGCGTCGACATCCTGCTGCACGCGACCGGCAACATCTACACCGAGTCGCAGGACGAGAAGTTCGCCCCGCCGGAGCTGATGCGCCGAATGGTGGACGCCGGTGACATCGGCCGCAAGAGCGGGCAGGGCTTCTACAAGCACTGAAACCGCACACGCCCCGGTGGCATCACACCCAGGGGTGAATTCGGTATCGGTTCGCTCACAGACGGCAACCTCCCGGCGTTTCACACAGTCAGAGGTTGCATCACCTACATCACGGAGTACGCCACCGCACTCACGGGGAGCGCATATGTACATCAGGGGCGACCACGTCGAGCTGGTCGTCGGGGGCCGCCTCGACGTCCGCAGCGCGGCGGACGCCCGTACGGTCCTGCACTCGGCCGTCGACGACGGAGTCGGCGATCTGGTGCTCGATCTGTCCGAGCTCGACTCCTGGGACGCCACCGGCCTCGGCGTCATCATGGGAGCCCATCGACGGGCCGGCCGCTGCGGCCGGCGCCTGGTGCTGCGCGACGTACCGCCGCAGATGCAGCGCCTGCTCGTGGCCACCCGGCTGCACCGCATCCTCGCCATCGAGGGCGGCATCGGGGTCGAATCCCTGCCCCGGGTGTGAATCCCGCCGCACACAATCCTCATGAGACTGTGACGTCTCGGACGGCCCGGTACCCCGGGCTGTCGTAGATACTGTGCGAAGGTTTAGGGTTCGGTCGCCCGCTGTGTGACAACCCTTCGAGCGGGCCCGGACCAGAAGCGACAGCGCGGTGTGCAGCAAGGCCGGGAGGGGCCCGGGTCCTGTCGACCCGCACACGACGCTTTTGGGGGGCTTGGACCTATGGACCCGATCAACCGGGAACCCGAGGAGTACGGCCAGGACGGCGACGACACGTCGTCGCGCCAACGCCCGCCCCGGGAACCGCTCACGCCCGACTTCGGCCAGCACACACCCGCGCTCGCCCGCACCGTCCAGCTGGTCGCCGGTGACTTCCTGCTCACCGTCAACCCCGTCGACGGCAGCGAGATCGAGACCTGCCCGCCCGGACAGCGGCCGGTCCGGCCCGCCAAGCGCACCGCCGCCGAACGCGCCGAGGCCGCCCGCGCCGCCAGACCGCCCGTCCCGCCCGGCCTGAACCGCCCCGCCCTCCCGCTCCTGGAACGCCAGGAGGAGCGCGAGCGCCTCGTACGGCTGCTCGCCCGCGGCCGTTCCGTACGCCTCACCGGCCCCTCCGGCTCGGGCCGCACCAGCCTCCTCGACCTCGTCGCCGAGGACTGCCTCGACCTCGCCCCCGACGGTGTGATCCGCCTCACCGGCTTCCACCGCACCACCACCGACCTCCTCCACGACCTCTTCCACGCCGTCTACGACGCCCCCCTGAACCGGCCCGGCCGGGACGAACTGCGCGCCCTGGTGCGGGAGATCGGCGCGGTCGTCGTCCTCGACGACATCGAGTTCGGCGGCGCCGCCCTGGAAGAACTCCTCGACGCGACCCCCGAGTGCGCCTTCCTCGTCGCCGCCACCCCCGAGATCCCCGCACCGGCCGCCGACTCCGTCATCGAGGAGGTCTTCCTCGGCGGTCTGCAACGGGCCGGCGCGGTCGAGGTCCTGGAGCACGCCGTGGGCCGCGTCCTCACCGAGGAGGAGGCGAACTGGGCGGGCGACCTCTACTTCGAGTCCGAGGGCCTGCCGCTGCGCTTCGTCCAGGCCGGCGCCCTGCTCCGGCAGCGCGACGAACAGCGCATCGGCACCAGCGCCGTGGAGGAGTTCGGCGTCTTCCAGGACATGGTCCCGGCCGACGCGCCCCCCATCACGCCCCTCGACTCCGACGAGGCCGACGCCGTACCCCTGCCGTCCCTCGGTGAGGCCGCCGCGCCCGCCCCGCTGCTCGCCTCCCGGCTCAGCACCTCGGCCCGCGCCACCCTGCGCTTCGCCGTCGCGCTCGGCGGCGAGGTGCCGCACCAGGCCCATCTGCCGGCACTCGTCGGCGACACCCACGCGGACGCCGCCCTCGGCGAACTCGCCGCCTGCGGACTGGTCTCCCCGGTCGGCGCCCGCTACCGGCTCGCCACCGGCGTCCAGACCCAGCTGGAGGCCGCCGGCTACGGCGACGAGATCGAGGCCGGCGCCCTCATCGCCGGACTGCACTACTCCTGGTGGGCCGGCCACCCCTCGGTCACCCCCGAGCGGGTCTGCGCCGAGGCCGACGCGCTCCTCGCCGCGCTCACCGCCCTCCTGCCGGCGACCAGCCCGCCCGGCGAGGGCGAGGAGAGCGCCACCGTCGAACTCGCCCGCACGGCCGCGCCCGCCTTCGCCGCCGGACTCCACTGGAGCGCCTGGGAACGGACCCTGCGGGCCGGCGCGGAGGCCGCCCAACTTGCCGGCAGCGCGGGCGAACAGGCCTACTTCCAGCACGAGTCGGGAATCCTCGCGCTGTGCGAGGGCGACCTCGACCTGGCCCGCGCCGAACTGGAGTCCTCCATCGGCCTGCGCGACACCGCCGCCGACAAGCGCGGCACCGTCGCGGGCCGCCGAGCCCTCGCCCTGGTCGCCGACCGCTCCGGCACCGCGTTCGGCCTCGGCGCCGCGGCCGGCGAGGAAGTGCCCGAGGCCCGCTACGAGGAGTCCGCCCCGCCGCCCGGCGGCACTCCGGCGGCGCCCTTCCCGCCGGTCCAGCTGCCCGGCGACACCTACACCGTCGTCGCCCACCAGGCCTCGGCCACCCCCACGCCGCACAACAAGGCGCGCGGCGGCCTGCGCGGCTACGCCCGGCGCAACCTCGTCGCGGCCGGCGCGGGCGCGCTGCTGGCCGCCGTCCTCGGCACGGTGGTGACCCTCGGCGCCACGTCCAACAACAACGCCGACGACCCGTCCGACAAGGTCGGCGTCAACCCGTCCGCCAGCCAGGGCAATTCCGACGACAGCCTCGGCGCCGACCCGGCGAAGAAGGGCGACGACGGCGCCACCGGCACGGCCAGCAGCAGCCCGACCGACCCGGGCCCGGACGGCACCTACGGCACGTCGGACGACCCGACCCCACCGTCGAGCAGCACACCTTCGGCGAAGCCGAGCGGGACGAGCGGGAGGCCTACGTCGCCCACGCCGTCCAGGTCCACGACGTCGCGGCCGACGTCGCCGACTCCGAGCACCTCGCACTCGTCGTCCGGTTCGCCGAGTCCGTCGCCGACTCCGTCCGACTCGTCCACCGCCACACCCACACCGACGGATTCGTCCACCAACCCCTCCACGGGGACCACGGCGAGCGGCATCGCCTCCTCAAGTGCCCCCATGGACACGACCAGTTCGGCCGCGCCCGCGAGCAGCGTCGCCCCGGGCACCGTGATCTGACGCTCCGTACGACGCCGAAGGGCCGGTTCCGATGATCGGAACCGGCCCTTTTCGGTGGAGTGGATCGGCGTCGGTCAGAACAGGCGGAGCTTGTCGTCCTCGATGCCGCGCAGGGCGTCGTAGTCCAGGACCGCGCAGCCGATGCCGCGGTCCGTGGCGAGGACGCGGGCCTGCGGTTTGATCTCCTGGGCGGCGAAGATGCCGCGCACCGGCGCGAGGTGCGGATCGCGGTTCAACAGCTCCAGGTAGCGCGTGAGTTGCTCGACGCCGTCGATCTCGCCGCGCCGCTTGATCTCGACCGCGACGGTCTGCCCGTCCGCGTCCCGGCACAGGATGTCGACCGGTCCGATGGCCGTCATGTACTCGCGGCGGATGAGCGTGTAGCCGTCGCCGAGGGTGTCGATGCGGTCGGCCAGCAACTCCTGGAGGTGCGCTTCCACACCGTCCTTGATCAGGCCGGGGTCCACGCCGAGTTCGTGCGAGGAGTCGTGGAGGATCTCCTCCATCGTGATGATGAGCTTCTCGCCCGCCTTGTTGATGACGGTCCAGACGCCGTCGTCGTCCCCGGAACCCTCCTTCAGCGTGCAGGGCGGCGACATCCAGTTGAGGGGCTTGTAGGCCCGGTCGTCCGCGTGGATCGAGACGCTGCCGTCCGCCTTCACCAGGATCAGACGGGGGGCGGAGGGGAGGTGGGCGGTGAGCCGGCCCGCGTAGTCCACGGAACACCGGGCAATGACGAGACGCATGGTCGGCAACGCTACTCGACGGGCGCAGGTCCACGCGATTCGCCCACCCGTCTCCCGCCGCCGCTCTCGACCGGGGCCCTGCGGGCCGCCCCTGTTGTCCTGGAAGCCCCGTGACGCCCGTTGTTCATTCGTGGCCGATTGTGGGCCTATTGGGAGTTCCCTATGTACGCATTCTCCTGGTGCCGCCACCTTCCGTTGCCTACCGTATAAACGGGAGGTCGCGAGGCGTGTACGCAGCGTGTTCGCAATCGCGGGCTCCCTTATCTGTCCGGCAACCCCCGCTGGTTGGGGGTGCGAGAGGAGAACCCATGTCGCTCGACGTCTCACCGGCCCTACTCGAAAAGGCCGAGCGAGGCGAGGTCGACGAAGCTGAATTCGTCGACTGCGTCCGGACCTCCCTGCCTTACGCATGGGAGATGATCAGCTCCCTGGTGGCTCAGCTGAAGGTCGACGGCGGTGCGTTCGCCGACAACCAGACGCCGCCGCCGGACGAGCAGGCACGCGGTCAGTTGCTGCGTGCGCTCGCGAGTGACGCGATACGCGGCGCGCTGCAGCGGCACTTCGGTGTGCGGCTGGCCTTCCAGAACTGCCACCGGGTGGCGGTGTTCCCGTTGGACGGCTCGGTCGACGAGACGCTGGCTCGCTTCACCTCGGTGCGCAGTCAACTGCTCAACCAGTCCCCGGAGTTCAGGGACTGCTGAGGAGGCGACGCGCATTTGCTTGCCGCTCCGTACGCGGGAGGTGCTTCTGTACTGGGGCGGCAAGCTCCCCGCGGGTCGCTCAGCCGAGGTGGGGGAGTACCTCGGCACCGAGCCGCCGTACGTTCTCCTCGGTCGACGCCAGGTCCCCGGAGCCCTCGACGAGCAGCGCGAAGCGGGAGATGCCGGTCCGCTCGGCGGTCGCCGCGAGCCGGTCCACGCACAGCCGCGGGGTGCCCACCGGGTGCAGCCCGCAGAGGAGTTCGGTGTACGCCAGCGGGTCGCGCATCTGGCGCTCGCGGTCGTCCACCGTCACATGGGCGTCGAGCCCCTGCCTGAGCCAGCCGGGCATCGCCTTCACGAGGGCCTCCACCGCGTCGGCCCGCCGGTCCGCGATCTGGCAGACCCCGGCCGACACATGGGCCGCGTCCCGGATCTCCTCCTCCGGCCGTCCGGCCGCCCGCGCCAACTGCCGCCACTGGGCGACCATCTCGGCCTTCTCCTCGTCCCCGACGTGCATCCCGAGCAGCATCGGCAGACCCCGCTCGGCCGCCAGCCGCACCGTCGAGGGGGAGGTGCAGGCGACGACGACCTCGGGGCCCGGCGCGTCCGACAGCGCCTCCGACGGCCTTGGTACGACGGGGACTTCGCGGAACGCGTAGCGGTCGCCGGTGCCCGCGACCGAGGGTTCGCGCAGCCAGCTCATCAACAGATCCAGTGATTCCGGGAACCCCTGTTCGTACGCCGACAGGCCCGCGCCGAACACCTCCAGGTCGACCCACGGCCCGCCGCGCCCCACGCCCAGCGAGAAGCGGCCCCCGCTCGTCACATGCAGCAGCGCGGCCTGCTCGCCGAGGGCGACCGGGTGGACGGTGGGCAGCACGCTGACCGCGGTGCCGACGCGGATGCGCCGGGTGCGGCCCAGCAGCAGCGCCGCCAGGGTGACCGCGGACGGGCAGGTGCCGTAGGGCACGAAGTGGTGCTCGGCCAGCCAGGCCGTGTCGAGACCGGCCTCCTCGGCCACTTCCACCGAGCGGACCGCGCGGTGCAGGGCCTCCCCCTGGCCCTGGCCCGGGAACTGGGCCGCCAACACAAAACTTCCGACGCGCATGGTTCTTCCTGCTTCCTCGGCTCCGACAGGGAGCTCCCCCAGCGGGCATAACCGTCCGACACGTGCCTAGGACACGGCCTTGCGGAGAGATTTGCGGATTGTCTTCAGAATGTGCGGCCCTGAGGGGGACTTGTGTGGGTTGATGCCCTTCGCGTACCCCTCTGCGGGACACGTAGGCTGGACACAGCCCGTGCCTCCTGTATAGCCCCGTGAGGTGTTCTGTGTCCCCGCGTCGCAACCGACCCAAGGAGTCCGGTTCCTCCGGTCCCAGCGCCGACGACGACCGCTCCGGCCGCTACGGCGGCTGGCAGTCCACGGAGCACTGGCAGGGCGAGGAGTGGAGCGTGCGCCATGTCGCGGGGGCCAGCGCCGAGGGCAAGACCTACCGCTGCCCCGGCTGCGACCAGCAGATTCCCTCCGGTGTCCCGCATGTGGTGGCCTGGCCGGAGCACGCGGGCGTGGACGACCGCAGACACTGGCACAAGGCGTGCTGGAACGCGAAGGACCGCCGCACCACACGGGTGCAGCGGTCCCGGAACGCGCCGAAGTTCTAGAAGGTGTTCCTGGTCACACGTCCCGCTTGTCCAGCAGCGCGAGGGCGCCCACGAACGCGGCGGCCGTCACCCCCAGGATGATCCACAGCGGGTCCCAGCCCGAAGGACCGGACTCGCTGAGGGAGTTGGAGTAGAAGACGCTCAGCTGGTTCGGGATCGAGTACTCGAACAGGGCCTGCCGCACGTTCTCCAGGGACTGCGCGAACATGAACAGCGCGACGACCAGCGGGGCCAGCACGGCGCCGATCATGACGGTGATCGCGCCCGCCGAGTGCCGGATGATCGAGCCGACGACCAGCGACAGCAGCCCGAGCAGCGCGACGTAGAGCGAGACCCCGACGGTCCCCTTCAGCCACTCCCCGGTGGACGGGTCCCTCGCGCCGTTGTTCTGGAGCAGCGCCGCGTCCACGAAGGCGATGAACGACGTGGCCACCAGCGTGACCACGAAGGCGACCGCGAAGAACACGATCGACTTCGCCGCGAGCACGCGGGCCCGGCTCGGGCAGGCCGTCATCGTCGTGCGGATCATGCCGGTGCCGTACTCGGAGGCGGTGGTCAGCACGCCGAGCGTGATGATGCACATGAGGCCGAGCAGCAGTCCGAAGAAGCCCAGGGAGAGCGGGTTCTCGCCGTTCATCTCGGACGAGGAGTCGCTGACGACCAGGGCGGCGAGCAGTCCGATGCCGAGCACCAGGACCACGAACACCCCGAGCGTCCAGATCGTCGAGCGCACCGACTTGATCTTCGTCCACTCGGAGGCCAGCGCATGCCCGAGATGCGTCCGCACCACCGGGATCGGCGAGGTGTACCCACCGTACGAAGGGCCGTTCGCCGCCTGCCGGTCGGGCGCGGCGGCCGGCGGCAGCGGGAGCTGGGGCGTACTCATCGGGCGTCCTCGGGCTTGGTCAGGTCGGGGGTGGCTGCCGGGGTCGTGTCGACCGGTGGGGTGGCCGGAGCGGCCGGGGGCTGCGTCTGGGGCGGCTGTGTCGGCGTCTGCGGGCCCGCGGGGGGCGGGGTGCCGTACGGGCCCGGTACGCCCGCGCCGGGCGCCGCAGGAGCGGCGTACGGGTTCGGGGCGCCGTAAGGATTCGCCGGCGGCCCGTCCATCGCGAACGGCCGGCCGCCCTGAGCCGGTGGCGGCGGCGCGTACCAGCCCGGCTGGCCCTGCCCGGGGACCGGCATCGGCATCGGCGGCTGCGCGCCCGGCGGCAGCGGCTGCATCAGACCGGCCTTCTGGTCGATCGTCGAGCGGTAGTCGACGGCCCCTTGCGTCATCCGCATGTACGCCTCCTCCAGCGAGGCCTGATGCGGGGACAGCTCCCACAGGCGTACGTCCGTGGCGTGCGCGATGTCGCTGATGCGCGGCAGCGGGAGTCCCGTGACGCGCAGGCCGCCGTCCTGCTCGGGCAGTACGTGGCCGCCCGCCTCGGTGAGCGCGGAGGTCAGCTTCTCGCGCAGCTGCGGCTCGGTGTCGGGGGTGCGCACCCGCGCGAAGTCGGCGGAGTTGGCCGAGATGAAGTCCCGCACGCTCATGTCGGAGAGCAGCTGCCCGCGGCCGATCACGATCAGGTGGTCGGCGGTCAGCGCCATCTCGCTCATCAGGTGCGAGGAGACGAAGACGGTACGGCCCTCCGCCGCGAGCGCCTTCATCAGGTTGCGGACCCAGAGGATGCCCTCGGGGTCGAGGCCGTTGACCGGCTCGTCGAAGAGCAGGACCTGCGGGTCGCCGAGGAGCGCGGCGGCGATGCCGAGTCGCTGGCCCATGCCGAGGGAGAAGCCCTTGGAGCGCTTTCTCGCCACGTCCTGGAGGCCCACGACCCCGAGCACCTCGTCCACCCGGCGGGCCGGGATGCCCGAGAGCTGGGCCAGGCTCAGCAGGTGGCTGCGGGCGCTCCGGCCGCCGTGCACGGCCTTGGCGTCGAGCAGGGCGCCGACCTGGCGGGGGGCGTTGGGGAGCTTGCGGTAGGGGAAGCCGCCGATCGTCACCTGTCCCGAGGTGGGGTTGTCCAGGCCGAGGATCATGCGCATCGTCGTCGACTTGCCGGAGCCGTTGGGCCCCAGGAAGCCGGTGACGGCACCGGGCCGCACCTGGAAGGAAAGGTTGTACACGGCGGTCTTGTCGCCGTAGCGCTTGGTCAGGCCGACAGCCTCGATCATGCTCCGCACCCATCGAAAGGATCAGGACAACAGGGCGCACGCCCCCGTAAGGGTTAGGAGGATATCGGGGCGCTGACGGTTCCGCTCAAGAGAAAGTAAAGCCGTGGGCTTGGGTTCGGGCGGGGTGGTGGGGGTGTCGGGGTCGACGGTTCTACGCGTCCCGGCGCTTCAGCAGGACGTAGGCGCCCAGCAGGGCCGCGGCCACCCACAGGGCCATGATGCCGAGGCCGCCCCAGGGGCCGTACGGCGCCGAGTCGTCGACCGGGGTGACCACCTGCATGATCTTGCTGCCGGCCTGGTCGGGGAGGTACTGGCCGATCTTCTTCGTCGCGGAGACGTTGCCGAGGATGTTGGAGATCAGGAAGAAGAACGGCATCAGGATGCCCAGGGAGAGCATCGGGGAGCGCAGCATCGACGCGACGCCCATGGAGAACATCGCGATCAGGGTCATGTAGAGGCCGCCGCCGATCACCGCGCGCAGCACGCCCGGGTCGCCGATCTGCGCCTTGTGGGAGCCGAGCATCGCCTGGCCGAGGAAGAAGGTGACGAAGCTCGTCACCAGGCCCACGACGAGGCAGAGGCCGGTGGCCACCGCGATCTTGCCGAAGAGGAAGGTGCCGCGCTGGGGGACCGCCGCTAGGGAGGTGCGGATCATGCCGGTGCTGTACTCGTTCGACACCACGAGCACCCCGAACACGATCATCGCGAGCTGCCCGAGGCTCATCCCGGCGAAGCTGATGAAGGTCGGGTCGAAGGAGAGTTTGTCCTTCTCGCTCATGCCGTTGAACTGGTTCTTCGACAGTGCCGAGATCAGCATGCCGAGTCCGATCGTCACCACCAGGGCGAGGGAGAGCGTCCATACCGTCGACGCCACGGAGCGGATCTTGGTCCATTCCGACCGGATGACCTGGGTCGCCGCCATGTCAGTCCTTCTTCCAGCCGTCGCCCCAGCCCCGCCGCTGCTCGGCGGGTACGGCGGGGGGTGCGTCGGAATGCGCGTGGTACTCCACCGACTCCGCGGTCAACTGCATGAACGCCTCCTCCAGGGAGGCCTGTTGGGGACTCAGCTCGTGCAGGACGAGCTGGTGCTGCGCGGCCAGTTCGCCGATCTGCTCGGACTTGCCGCCGTCCACCTCAAGCGTCCCGTTGCCGGATTCGACGACGGTGATCCCGGCCTGGTGCAGCACGTCCAGCAGCCGCTCGCGGTGCGGGGTGCGGATACGGACGTAGGACCGCGAGTTCTGCTGGATGAAGTCGGCCATGGAGGTGTCCGCGAGGAGCCGGCCCTGGCCGATGACCACGAGGTGGTCGGCCGTCAGCGCCATCTCGCTCATCAGGTGCGAGGAGACGAAGACCGTACGGCCCTGCCCGGCAAGGGACTTCATCAGATTGCGGATCCAGTGGATGCCCTCGGGGTCGAGGCCGTTGACCGGCTCGTCGAACATGAGGATGCGTGGGTCGCCGAGGAGCGCGGCGGCGATGCCCAGTCGCTGGCCCATGCCGAGGGAGAAGCCCTTGGCCTTCTTCTTCGCCACGGCTGTGAGTCCGACCGTGTCGAGCACCTCGTGGACCCGGCTGTTCGGGATGCCGTTGCTCTGTGCCAGGCACAGCAGGTGGTTGAAGGCGCTGCGTCCGCCGTGCATGGCCTTCGCGTCGAGGAGGGCGCCGATGTACTTCAGCGGGTCCTTGAGCTGGTCGTAGCGCTGGCCGTCGATGCGTACGTCACCGGCGGTCGGCCGGTCGAGACCGAGCATCATGCGCATCGTCGTCGACTTGCCGGCGCCGTTCGGGCCGAGGAAGCCCGTGACGATGCCGGGTCTGACGGAGAAGGTGAGGTTGTTCACCGCCACCTTCTCGCCGTACCGCTTGGTCAGCCCCTCAAGCTCGATCATGCGGCCACGTTAGGACCGCTGTTGGGCGGATGCCACCCGGACGGGCAAACAGAGTCCGACGCCGCAGGCAACAACCGTGAACGCCGTCGCCCAGGCGAACGCGTGGGGGAAGGCCGCGCTGCCGTGGGCGTGGGCGAGGACCGTCGCCAGTACGGCCGTGCCTACGCCGCCGCCGACCTGCTGCACGATCCGGACGGTGGTGCCGGCGTGCGGGATACGGGCGTGGTCCAGACCCTGATAGGCGCCCACCATGACGGCCATGTTCGCCGCGCTCACCCCGAGGCCGCGCACGGTCAGGGCGAGGGCGAGCAGCGCGGCGCCCGGGTGCGGGAGGAGGAAGGGGAGGGTGCCCAGCGCGCACAGCAGCATGCCCGTCACGGCCACCGGGCGCGGTCCGAGACGGTCGGTGAGGGGGCCGGTGGTCCGGGCCAGCAGGCTGCCCAGACCCTGCGGTGCCAGGAGCAGGCCGGCCGCGATCACACCCTCGCCGCGCACTTGTTGGTAGTAGAGGGGGAGCAGGAACATCCCGCCGAAGAGGGCGAGCCCGTTCAGGAACGTGAGGATCGAGGAGACGGCGAAGGCACGGTCCTGGAACAGCCGGAGGTCGACCAGGGGGTCGCGGGCGCGGAGTGCGTGGTGAGTGAACAGCGCGATCAGTACGGCGCCCGCCGGGATCGCCGTGGCCCGCGCGGTGCCGGTCTCGGACAGGCCGTAGACGAGGGCGGCGAGGCCGGGGGAGAGGAGGAGCAGGCCCGTCAGGTCCAGGTGGTGGCCGGGGCGGGGGGTGCTCTTCGGGACGCCGCGCCAAGCCAGGGCGAGGGCCAGGAGGCAGACGGGCAGGTTGACGTAGAAGATCCAGCGCCAGCTGAGGTGGCCGACGATCAGGCCGCCGAGGACCGGGCCGAGGATCGGTACGACCACGGCGGGCAGGGTGATGGCGGCCATCAGGCGGCCGAGGCCGCGGCCTCCGGCGGCGCGCATCACCAGGGTCTGGAGGACCGGGAGCAGCAGTCCGCCGCCGATGCCCTGGACGGTCCGGAAGGCGATCAGGGTGTCGATGTTCCGGGCGAGGCCGCAGAGGAGGGAACCGGTGAGGAACAGGGTCAGCGCGCCCAGCCAGACGTGCCGGGAGTCGTAGCGGTCCACGGCCCATCCGGAGATCGGGACGACCGTGGCCAGGGCCAGGAGGTAGGCGGTGCTCACCCATTGCAGGCTCGCCGTCGAGGCGCCGAGGTCCTGGCCCAGGGTGTGCAGGGCGATGGAGACGATCGTGCTGTCGAGGAGCGGGGCGAGGGCGCCCAGGACGAGGATGCCGGCGAGTCTGCGGACGGCCGGGTCGAGGCGTTCCTCGGGCATGCGGATCTCCCCTGGAGAGTTTTAGAGACGTTGCGTCTCTAATGGGGAGGATAGGGTGACCGGGATTGGAGACGCAAGGTCTCTTGGTGGAGGTGTGCGGATGACCGTGGAAGGCACGCGGCGCCGGGGGGCCGCCCTGGAGGCCGACATCCTGGACGCCGCCTGGGCCGAGCTGATGGCGGTCGGCTATGCCAGGCTCACCATGGAAGGCGTCGCCGCCCGCGCCCGTACCGGGAAACAGGTCCTCTACCGGCGCTGGCGCAACCGGGCGGACCTCGTCATCGCCGCCATGCGCCACCACAGCGGGTCCATCGCCGACCGGGCCCCGGACACCGGTGCGCTGCGCGAGGACGTCCTCGCCGTGCTGCGGCTGATGTCCGAGCGGCAGCGCGAACTCGGCCCGGACGTCGTCCACGGTCTGATGGCCGAGGCGGGCGACCGGAAAGCCGAAGCCGTCGAGGTCATGCACGGCGTGATGGCGACCGTGCTGGAGCGGGCCGCCGCGCGCGGCGAGGTGCCCACCGCCGACCTCCCCGAACGGATCGTCACCCTGCCCACGGACCTCCTGCGCCACGAGATCGTGCTGAGCGACCGGCCGGTCACGGACGCGACGCTGGAGGAGATCGTGGACGACGTGTTCCTGCCGCTGGTGACCGGACACGGCTGAGGCCCGCACCCCCGGAGGGAATGCGGGCCTCAGCCGTGCGAACTGCCTGACGGCTACCGGGACTGCTGAGCCGGGACCCCGCGGGAGATGGGCTCGTCCTCGACCGGGGAGCCGGCGGCGGCCACCGCGGCGCCGGTGAGCGTGGCGAGCATCTCGCGCACGTTCGTCAGCTGGGCGTTGATGCTGTCGCGGCGGTTGGTGAGGGCGGCCAGCTCGCGCTCGGACTCCGAACGGATGCGGTCGGCCTTGGCGTTCGCGTCGGCCACGATGTCCTCGGCCTGGCGCTGAGCCGTCTCCACCGTCTGGCGGGCGCGGCGCTCCGCGTCCGTGCGCAGCTTCTCGGCCTCCAGCCGGAGCTGCTCCGCGCGGTGCTCGATCTCCGCGAGACGCTTCTCCGCCTTCTGCTGACGGGACGCCAGGTCGCGCTCGGACTGCTCACGGCGCTTGGCGAGGTTCGTCTCGAAGTCGGCGGCGGCCTGCGCGGCCTTGGCGCGGGTCTCCTCGAAGAGGGCGTCGGCCTCCTCGCGCTTCTGCTGGGCGTCCTTCTGGGCTTCGCCACGCAGCTGGGCGGAGTCGCTCTTGGCCTTCTCGACGATCCGGACGCCCTCGTCCTCCGCCTTGGCCTTGCGCTCCGCAGCGAACGATTCTGCGTCGTTGCGGACCTGCTGGGCCGCGGACTCCGCGAGTTCGCGGTGCTGCTCGGCCGCGCGCCGGGCCTCCTCGCGCAGGTCCTTGGCCTCTTCCTCGGCGAGGCGGAGGATCTTCTCGACCCGCGCGCCGAGACCGGCGTACGACGGCTCGGCGTCGCTTACCTGGGCCGCGGCGTTCTGCGTTTCGAGGTGGAGCTCCTCGATGCGCTTTTCGAGAGCGGTGATACGAGCCAGAGCGCTGTCACGGTCGGAGACGAGCTTCGAGATGCGTTCGTCCACCTGAGCGCGGTCGTACCCACGCCGCACAAGCTCGAAGCCGTAGGGGGAAGTGTCGCTCATGGGGTTCCTGTCGAATGAGACCGGTGAGGTGATAGGTGGAATCCTAGGGGCCGAAGCGGTGTGTCATCGAGCGGATGCGTGTTTGATCTGGAGAATGACACCCCTTTTGAGTGGCTAACCGTCCGAGCGCTTGCCAAAGACCGGGTCAAAGGCCCCAGAACGCCCGAACCTCACAGCAGATTCTTGACCTTCGCTAGCCTTCAACGGACTTGCCACCCGAACGAGTTGCGCCCGCGGCGGCTCCCGCCTTGACCCCGCCGTCCTTGGCCGCCGCCGGGGCCTCAAAAGACTCCAACGCCTCAAGGACGTCCTGGACACGGGAGATCTCGGCATTGATGTCCTCGCGGCGGCGGACCAGCACGTCGAGTTCGCGCTTGCCCTCCTCCACCGTGCGCCGCGCCTCGCGGATCGCCTCCGCCTTCAGGTCCTCGGCCTCACGGATCAGCGTGGACTTCTTCTGCTCGGCCTCCTTGAGGAGACCCTCGGCCTTCTTCACGGCGGCGATACGGACCTTGCCCGCCTCGGAGTTGGCCTCCGACACCAGCTCCTTGGCCTTCGCCTGGGCCTTGCCGAGCTGCTCCTCCGCCGCCTTGATGAGCGCGTCGCAGCGGTCGCCGGCCGACCGCATCGTCTCCGCGGACTCACGCCGGGCCCGCTCGTGCAGGCTCTCGATCTCCGCGGTGATGCGGTCCCGCAGCTCCTCGGACCGCTCCCTTATGGCGGTGGCGTCCCGGCGCGCGCCGACCAGCAGCTCGTCCGCGTCCGTACGGGCCTGCTCCACCCGGGAGTTGCCCTCGACGGTGCCCTCGGACACCAGCCGGTCCGCCTCCTTGCGGGCCGCGCCCACCATGGAGTCGGCCTGCGCCTCGGCGTCCGCCGTGGTCTTCTGCGCCTGCTGCTGCGCCTCGTTGAGGAGTTTGTCGGCCTCCGCCGCGGTCTCCGTGATGAGCGTGTCGACCTGCTCGGCCACGTCCGAACGGCGTTTGTTGGCCTCCTTGCGGGCCTCGTCCAGCGTCCGCTCGGACTCCTCGCGGGCCGCCGCGGTGACCCGCTCGGCCTCCGCCTCCGAGTCCGAGCGCAGCCGTGCCGCCTCGGCCCGGGTCCGCTCGGCGTGCAGCTGCGCGGCCCCGACCGTCTCGGCGGCCTCGGCGCGCAGCCGCTCCGCGTCCCCGGTCGCGTCCGCGATCAGCTTCTCGGCCTTGGCCACGGCCTCGGTCCGTACCCGCTCGGCCTCGGCCGCCGTCTCCGTCTGGAGCCGCTCCGCCTCCGCCGTCACCTCGGTGACGAGGGTGTCGGCCTGCGTCGCCGCGTCCGAACGGATCCGGTTGGCGTCCTCGCGGGCGTCCGCCCGGGCCCGCGCCGCGTCCTGGTCGGCCTGCGCGATCGCGTCCGCCGCCTCCGTGCGCGCCCGCTGCATGTGCTCGGCGGACTCCGAACGCATCCGCTCGGACTCCGCGATGGCCTCCGCGACGGTCCGCTCCGCGAGGGCCTTGGCGGCGTCCGTCTCCTCACCGGCCACGCGCCGGATGCGGTTGGCGTCCTCGGTGGCCCGCTCCCGCTCGCTGTAGGCGTCGGCGCGGACCCGGTCCGCCTCCTCCTGCGCCTCGCGCCTGACCCGGTCCGCGACATGCTCGGCGGCCGAGCGCAGCCCCTGGATCTCCTCCTGGGCCTGCTCGTGCAGCCCGGCGACCGACTCCCGCACCTGCTGCGCGTGCTGCTCGGCGCCCGACACCATCTCGGTGGCGCGCCGGTCGGCCTCCTCGACCAGCCGGACCGCCTCGGCCTGCGCCTCCTCCACCCGGTTGCGGGCGGAGGCCAGCAGCTCCTCGCTCTGCTCGCGGGCCCGCTCGCGCTCCTGCCCGGCCTCCTCACGGGCCGACCCGAGCAGCTCCTCGGCCTCCCGACGACGCCGTACGGCCTCCTCCTGGGCGGCGGCCAGCGTCTCCGAGGCCTCGATGGCCAGCCGCTCGGCGGCGGCCTGCGCCTCCGCGCGGACCCGGTCGGCGGTGTCCTGCGCCTCGGTCTTCAGCCGCTCGGCCTCGGCGGACGCCTCGGACCGCAGCCGTACGGCGACGGACTCGCCCTCGGCGCGGGAGGCGGACGCGTCGGCGGCGGCCTCGTTGCGCAGCCGGTCGGCCTCCGCCTCGGCCTGTGCCTGGAGCGAGCGGATGCGGTCGGCGGCCTCGTTGCGCAGGCGCTCCGACTCCTCGGCGGCCTCGCGGCGGATCCGCTCGGCCTCCTCGCGGGCGTCGGTCAGGGCCTGTTCGGCCGCGGCGAGCCGCTCCTCGGTCTCGGTGTGCAGCCGCGTCAGGCCCTCGGCGGCCTCCTCGCGGCGCGCCTCTATGCCCCGCTCGGTCTCCTCGCGCAGCTCGCGCGCGGCCTGCTCGGCGTCGGCCTTGATCCCCTCGGACTGCTCGACGACCTCCGCGCGGTGCCGCTCGGCCTCCTTGCGCGTGCGGTCGAGGGTCTCCTCGGCCTGCCGGCGCAGGGTGGTGGCGCGCTCGATGGCCTCGGTGCGGACCTTCTCGCTGTCGGTGGTGGCGGTCTGGCGCAGTTCGTCGGCGTCGACGCGGGCCTTGGAGAGCAGCTCCTCGGCGGTCTTGGCCGCCTCCTCGATCTGCTGGACGGCCTCGCGGCGGGCCTCGGCGCGGATCCGCTCGCCCTCGCCGACCGCGTCGGCGCGCAGCTGCTCGGCCTCGCCGCGCAACCGGCGCGCCTCCTCCTGGAGCTCGACCGTCTTGGCGCGGTACTCCTTGGTGTCGTCCTTGGCCGCGCCCTTGAGTCCTTCGGCGATGTCGTGCGCCTGGGCGCGCAGCCGGTCGGCCTCGGCCTCCGCCTCGGAGCGGATCCGCTCGGCCTCCTCGGCGGCGGCCTTCGTGGTGTTCTTGGCTTCCTCGGACGCCTTGTCGAGGACGTCCTCGGCGGTCCGGGCGGCCTTGGCGAGCTGGGAGGCGGTCTCCTCGGCGGTGAGGCTGCGGGCGTTCTCCTCGGCCTCCGCGACGATCTTCTCGGCCTTGGCCTGGGCGTCCGCGACGATCTGCTCGGCGTCCGACCTGGTGGTCTCGGCCTCCTTGGTGGCCTCGGTGACCAGCCGGGCGACCTGCTCCTTGGCCGTACGGGTGCGCTGCTCGTTGGCCGACTCGGCGCTCGCGAGGGCCTTGGCCGCGGCCTCCTTGGCCTCGGTGAGGACCTTCTCGGCCTCCAGGCGCGCTTCGCGCAGTGAGGTGTCGGCCTCCGCCATCCGCAGTTCGGCGGCGCGGCTCAGCTCGGTGGCCTGCCGGCGGGCGGAGTCCGACTCGTTGACCGTGGAGCTGCGCAGCTGCTCGGCGTGGTCGGTGGCCTCCTGGGCCTGCGAGGAGGCCGCGTTCAGCAGCCGTTCGGCGTCCGTGCGGGCCCGGCGCAGGAGTTGCTCGGCCTCACCGCGGGCCGCCTCGGCGTCCATCTCCAGCCGCTGCCGGGCCTCGGCGGCGACCCGTTCGGCCTCGGCGCGGGCGGCGGCCAGCGCCTGTTCGGCCTCGGCGCGGGACTCCTCGACGAGCCGGCGGGCCTGCGCCTCGGAGCGGGCGCGCAGCTGCTCGGCCCACGCCACGTTCTCGTTGACGTGGGACTCGACGGTCTGCCGGCGCTCGCCCAGTTCCTGGTCGAGCTGCTGGCGCCGGGTCACCGCCTCCTGATGCAGCTCGGCCTGGAGGCGGGCCGCGTTCTCCGCGTGCTCCTGGAGGATGCGCTGGGTCTGCGCGCGGGCCTGGCTCAGCTCCCGCTCGGCGTCCTGGCGCAGCTGGTCGGCCTGGACCTGGGCGTTGCGGAGCATCTGCTCGGCCTGGTAGCCGATGTCACCGCCGTCGTAGGCCGGCCGGGACATGAGGGTGCGGCGCGCCTCGTGGAGCTTGGCGCGCAACACCTCGACCTGGTAGCCGAGGTCCTCGGCATGCTGGATCGCCTTTTCCCGCTCGGTCTTCAGCCGCTCCATCTCGGCCTCGAACCGAGAGAGGTGGTCGACGTCAGCCGCCGGCTCTCGCTCCTGGCGTTCGTAGCCCCGCACTGCGCGGTCCCATCCGTCCCCTGGTCGCGGTTTACTCCAACGAGCTCCGTCCATCCGCCGAACGGTGCTCCCGGGGAATGGTGTCAGATCAACGGCGGAGCACGGGCTGCTGCCCCGACGCTCGCCCCCCGAAACCGGACCCCGGCATGCCGTTGCCCTGGTTGCGAGCGACGACCGACCCCAACCCTACCGGCCCATATGTACGAGGGTCAGTGCTCAGGTGACTCAACAGGCGCCGAAGTGACCAGTTCTGTCAGTACGCCATGGCAATCCTTTGGGTGCAGGAACGTGATCCGTGACCCCATGGAGCCGCGCCGGGGCTCCTGGTAGAGAACGCGCACGCCCTTCTCCCGGATGTCCTCGGAGTCCGTGTCGACGTCCGCCGTGCCGAAGGCGATGTGGTGGACGCCCTCCCCGTTCTTCGCCAGCCACTTGCCCACGGCGGAGTCCTCGCGGGTGGGTTCGAGGAGCTGGAGGTAGGAGGCGCCGCCGTCGTCCGTGTTGTTGATCTTCAACATGGCCTCGCGCACGCCCTGTTCCTCGTTGACCTCGGAGTGGAACACCTCGAAGCCGTACGTGGCCCGGTAGAACTCGACGGTCGTGTCGAGGTCGAAGCAGGCGATCCCGATGTGGTCGATTCGCGTCAGCATGTATGTAGTGCAGCGCGCACCGGGTGGTTACGCAACGTGCGCGCGATCACACCGACGGCCCGATGACGGGGCGGTCTACCGCTCAGTACATTTCGAGTAAACCCTCGTTCACTCCTCAGCTGAAACACGCTGGAAGGGGATCGCACCTCATGTCTGGAACGAACAGCACGACCTCGGTGATCGTCGCGGGCGCCCGGACGCCCATGGGACGGTTGCTGGGCTCCCTGAAGTCCTTCTCCGGAGCCGACCTCGGCGGCTTCGCGATCAAGGCCGCCCTCGACCGTGCGGGTATCGGTGGCGACCAGGTGCAGTACGTGATCATGGGCCAGGTGCTCCAGGCCGGGGCAGGGCAGATCCCGGCACGCCAGGCCGCCGTCAAGGCGGGCATCCCCATGGGCGTCCCCGCGCTCACCATCAACAAGGTGTGCCTCTCCGGCCTCGACGCCATCGCGCTCGCCGACCAGCTCATCCGCGCGGGCGAGTTCGACATCGTCGTCGCGGGCGGCCAGGAGTCCATGACCAACGCCCCGCACCTGCTCCCCAAGTCCCGCGAGGGCTACAAGTACGGCGCCATCGAGATGCTCGACGCGATGGCCTACGACGGCCTCACCGACGCCTTCGAGAACATCGCCATGGGCGAGTCGACGGAGAAGCACAACACGCGGCTCGGCATCCAGCGCCCCGAGCAGGACGAGATCGCCGCGCTCTCCCACCAGCGGGCCGCGACCGCGCAGAAGAACGGTCTCTTCGAGGCCGAGATCACCCCGGTCGAGATCCCGCAGCGCAAGGGCGAGCCGGTCGTCTTCAGCAAGGACGAGGGCATCCGCGCCGAGACCACGGCCGAGTCGCTCGGCAAGCTGCGGCCCGCGTTCACCCGGGACGGCACGATCACCGCCGGCTCCGCCTCGCAGATCTCGGACGGCGCGGCGGCCGTGGTCGTGATGAGCAAGGCCAAGGCGCAGGAGCTGGGCCTGGACTGGATCGCCGAGATCGGCGCCCACGGCAATGTGGCGGGACCCGACAACTCGCTCCAGTCGCAGCCGTCCAACGCGATCCTGCACGCCCTGAAGAAGGAGGGCCTGGAGGTCGGCGACCTCGACCTGATCGAGATCAACGAGGCCTTCGCCGCCGTCGCCGTCCAGTCAATGAAGGACCTCGGCGTGACCACCGAAAAGGTGAACGTGAACGGCGGAGCCATCGCCCTGGGCCACCCCATCGGCATGTCCGGTGCCCGTCTGGTGCTGCACCTGGCCCTGGAGCTCAAGCGGCGCGGCGGCGGGGTCGGCGCGGCGGCGCTGTGCGGCGGCGGCGGTCAGGGTGACGCGCTGATCGTGCGGGTAGCCAAGGCCTGAGCAGCAGTACCTTCTCGCTACGGAACGGAGCCGTGATGCAGGACGTCGCCTCGCTGGTGGACCAGGCCAGGGAAGGCCGGCCACGGGCCGTGGCCCGGCTGATCTCCCTCGTGGAGGGGGCGTCCCCCCAGCTCAGGGAGGTCATGGCGACCCTCGCACCGCTGACCGGCGGGGCGTACGTCGTCGGCCTCACGGGCTCGCCGGGCGTCGGCAAGTCGACGTCGACGTCCGCGCTGGTCACGGCGTACCGCAAGCAGGGCAGGCGGGTCGGCGTCCTGGCCGTCGACCCGTCCTCGCCGTTCTCGGGGGGCGCGCTGCTCGGTGACCGGGTCCGGATGTCGGACCACTCCTCCGACCCCGGCGTCTACATCCGCTCGATGGCGACCCGCGGCCATCTCGGCGGCCTCGCGTGGTCGGCTCCGCAGGCGATCCGTGTCCTCGACGCGGCGGGCTGCGACGTGATCCTGGTGGAGACGGTCGGGGTGGGCCAGTCGGAGGTGGAGATCGCCTCCCAGGCGGACACCAGCGTGGTGCTGCTGGCCCCCGGAATGGGCGACGGCATCCAGGCCGCGAAGGCGGGGATCCTGGAGATCGGCGACGTCTACGTCGTCAACAAGGCGGACCGGGACGGCGCGGACGCGACCGCCCGCGAGCTGAACCACATGCTCGGCCTGGGCGAGGCCCGCGGTCCGGGCGACTGGCGCCCCCCGATCGTCAAGACGGTGGCCTCCCGCGCCGAGGGCATCGACGAGGTCGTGGAGGCCTTGGAGAAGCACCGGGCGTGGATGGAGGAGCACGGCGTCCTCGCGGAGCGCCGCGCGGCCCGCGCGGCCCGCGAGATCGAGACCATCGCGGTCACGGCCCTGCGGGCCCGGATCGGCGACCTGCACGGCGACCGGCGGGTGGGCGCCCTCGCGGAACGGGTCGTGGCGGGCGAGCTGGACGCGTACCGCGCGGCGGACGAGCTGATCGCGGGGATCACGGAGAGCTGAGGCGCGGGAGCGCGAGGGGTGGTGCGACCGTCGGTTGTGTGCCGGTGGGTCGGTTCCGGTCGCGCTGTTCGGTTCGGGCCGGTGGAAGTCAGCCCGTCCGGCGTTCGAGGACGAGGCCCCTTCAGGGCGGAAGCGGGGGCCTGGGGGACGGCGCCCCCAGACGTCCCCCAGGCCTAGGGACGCCCCCGCTGCCCCCGCAGATGCTCCGCGATCGGCTTCAGGGTTTTGTCGAGTTCCGACAGGTCCTCCGGCTGCACCAGGTCGATGAAGTGGCGTCGTACGGACGCCACATGGTGGGGTGCGACCTTTTTCATCGTCTCCAGGCCGTGTTCCGTGAGGACGGCGTACAGGCCCCGGCGGTCCGACTCGCAGTTCTCCCGGCGCACCAGGTCCGCGTTCTCCATGCGGGTGATCTGGTGCGAGAGGCGGCTCTTGGACTGGAGCGTGGCGGCGGCCAGGTCGCTCATCCGCAGCCGTACGTCCTCCGCCTCGGAGAGGTTCACCAGGATCTCGTAGTCGTTCATCGTCAGGCCGAACGGCTGTAGGTCCTTTTCGAGTTGGTACGTCAGCAGCCTGTTGACCTCCAGGTGGGTGCGCCAGGCGCACTGCTCCTCATCGGTCAGCCAGCGCGTGGCCGTCTCGGTCTCCATGAATGAAGTCTACCTAAAATGTTGAAAGGCGAACTAGTGAGGGTGGCGTGACGGCGCGCACACGTTCGACGTCACACTCCGCAGACTACCGCTCACAGCCCGAAGCGACGCTGGAGATCTCCCAGCTGTCCGGGAAGGCGCGGTGCGCCCGCTTGCTGTGAGGGGCCTGTGCGCGCCCCGCCTCCACCCGGTACCCCCGGCTCGTGCGGCACAACCCCTGTGGCCTGCTCGGGCATCAGATTCTCGGAGGACTGGAGCAGTACCGTGCCCGCCCCGACGAACTCGAACTGGTGCTCCTCCCCGGAGGCCCCGCCGATGCCCGTCATCGCACGTAGACCGCCCAGCACACCGGTCATGTACGCGTGGTCGTAGTGGTGGCACGGAGAGGGGCAGTCGGCCCAGCCGACGAGCGCCTGCGGGTCGACCCGGATCGGGGGTTCCACGAACACCACCGGGCCGCTGGAGGCGGCCACGATCTTGCCGGTTCCGATGAGGGTCAGAAAGCCGGGGACGATCGACTGCTTGAGAGCGAGACTTGGCTGAAAAGCGAGCAGATTGCCGGAGCGAATGGTCATGTTGGCGTCTTCGAGGTCGTACGCGTTGACGTCGAAGGCCCGGTCGGCGAGCAGCATCTTGCCCGAGCCGTCCGCCACGACCCAGTCGCTCGCGTGCAGAGGCGAATGGAAGGACGTACGGACGAGCCGGTCCAGACGGCCGTGCCCGATGCCGTTGAACTCCATCGAGCCGTAGTAGGCGATCATCTTCCCCTTCTGGAGGAACCACTGGCTCCCCTTGAGCTCCACGCAGAAGGTGTACTTGTTGACGTTGTCGTCGACCGGCAGGGTCATCGGGTCGAAGACCGTGGGGCCGGACCCCGCGTACTGGCTCACAGCTTCTCCTCCGAGGCCTGGACGTAGACCGCGCCGCTGCCGCTCAGCTCCAGCTGGAACGCCTCGCCGGAGCCCCGGCCCACCATGTCGCGCCAACCGAGCGCCGTGGACAGCTTGTTGCGGACGTCCCCGTGGTGGGCGACGTAGGCCTGCGGGTCGACGTGGACGGGTCTGCCGGGGGTGATCGGCACCTCGAAGACCCCGCCGTGGGCCATCACGGCGACCGCGCCCCGCCCCTGGAGGGTGGTCGTGAACAGTCCCTGGCCGGTGACCTGGCCGCGGACCAGGCCCATGACGCCGCCCTGCGAACCCATGAACATCGTGCCCTGCTGGAGGGTGCCCTCGAAGGCGAGGAGACGGTCGGCCTCCACGTAGAGGGTGTCCCCGGTCAGCTCGATGATCTGGATGTGGTGGCCGCCGTGACCGAACATCACGGTGCCGCTGCCCTCGACGGTCATCAGGGGAGTGGCCTCGTTCGCCACCCGGCGCCCCAGCATCGACATCACACCGCCCTGGCCGCCCTGGATGTTCGGGGTGAAGGAGACGTCCCCCTTGTAGGCGAGCATCGCGCCGCGCTGGCTGTAGACCCGCTGCCCCGGCACCACCGTGGCCTGGATCATCTTCGAGTTGATCTCCGTGAACGTCATGTCACACGTCCCCCGCGATCGTGTTCCGCTCGCTGGGCTGGACGTAGACCAGCCCGTCCCCCTCGAAGCGGATCTGGAAGGCCTCGCCGCCGCCCTCCCCGAAGAAGGTGCGGAAGGTCACACCGGACTGGAAGGACTGCTTCAGGTTCCCCTGGTGCGCGATGTACGCGCCGGGGTCGACGGTCAGCGGGTACTGCCGGCTCACCCGCAGCACCACCGCCGGGCCGTCCGACATGATCGCCGCCTGGCCGTGCCCCTCGACGGTCGTGGTGAACAGCCCGTTGCCCTGCGAGGCGCCGCGCAGTCCGGTGAACGTCGTGCCCGTTCTCAGCCCCGCGTCGGTCGCGAGCAGGTTGCTCGACTCGACGTAGAGCTTGTTGCCCTGGAGGTTCACGAGGTTGATCTCGGACGCCCGGTCCGCGAACCAGCAGGTGCCCTGCCCCTTCACCTCCATCACCGTCATCTGCTCACCGGTCAGCCGCCGGGTCACCATCCCCCGGATGCCCTCGCCGCCGCCGGTCATCTTCTTGAAGGCCATCTGCCCGTCGTACGCGACCATCGAGCCGTTCTTCGCCTTCACGGCGTCCCCGGTCATGTCGACGGCGAGCACCTTGCTGCCCTGGAGTCGAAACATCGCCACGGTGCGAAGGTAACGGCACGGGCGCGCCCCCGGACAGGGCCCACGGGTGGAGAACGACCCTGACCTGCCCCCTAGGGCACACGACCAGGGCACGGCCAGGGAACAGCCGGGCCACGGCTCAGGGCGTGTCGCGGGGCGTGCCGAGACGTATCACGGCCGTGCCCGCGCGCAGGTCGACCGTCGACCACGGCGGGTCCCCGTCCTCCTCGTCGTCCCGCATCACCAGCGCGCTCTGCCGTTCCTTCAACTCGGTCTGCTTGCCCGGCGACAGGCTCGCGTGCAGCTGCTCGAAGCCGGTCGCGGAGATCTGCCCCTGGCGGCCGGCGTTCCGCCAGGGCAGCACCCCGGCCCGGCCGGCCCGCAACAACAGCTGGTCGAGGAAGGCGAGGAGCGTCAGCAGGACCACCAGCCCGGGGAGCGTCATGAAGAACACGAACTGCACGAGCACTCCCGGGGCCTCGACGACGGACCCCCAGTCTCGGCCCGCTCAGCCGTTTGCCACAATGGACGAACGTTTGTGCTCGCGTTCACAAGCTGTGGACGTCTCTCACCGAACTCACCGAAGGTGACCTGTGGACATCAAGACCGCCACCGCAATCCGCCGCCTCCGCCTGGTGTCGGCCCCCGAGGCCGTGTCCTTCCTCCTGCTGCTCGTCTGCTCGGTGCTGAAGCGGACCACGGACTTCAACGCGGTGCCCGTGATGGGCATGGTCCACGGCGTCCTCTTCATCCTCTACGTCATCTTCTGGGCGGACGCCTGGAACCGCACCAAGTGGGGCGCGAAGACGGCGGCCCTCTACTTCGTGCTCTCCGTGCTGCCCACCGGCGGCTTCTTCGCCGAGCGGAAGCTGCGCCGCGAGTCGGAGGACGCGGTCATCGCCTCCCGCGCCCGCCAGGAGCAGAAGGGTGCCGTGCAGGCATGATCGTCGCCTTTTCCGTGACACCGCTGGGCGTCGGCGAGGACGTCGGCGAGTACGTCGCCGACGCCGTCCGCGTGGTCCGCGAGTCGGGCCTGCCCAACCGCACCGACGCCATGTTCACGTCCATCGAGGGCGAGTGGGACGAGGTCATGGACGTCGTCAAGCGCGCGGTCGCCGCCGTCGAGGCGCGTGCCCCGCGCGTCTCCGTGGTCCTCAAGGCGGACATCCGCCCCGGAGTGACGGACGGCCTCACCTCCAAGGTGGAGACGGTCGAACGACACCTGGCCGACTAGCCCGAACCTCACTCCGCCAACGCCTCGCACAACCGCGACACGGCCGCCAGGTCCGGCACCCGGGCCAGCGAGGCGACCACCTGGCCGCCGGCGAACTCCCGTTGCGCGGCGGTCACCGCGGGGTCGATCGCGCACTCGGCCTGCACCCGCACGTAGTTGAGCTCGGTCGCGAAGAGCATCGAGAACGACCGCGGCCCCGCTACGGCGGCACGGCCCCCGGCGCTCCGGTACGCCCGCGCGACCCGCACCGCGGCCTCGGCGTCCCCCTCGTTGCCGCCCGACCAGACGAACAGCGCGCGGGCCAACTCCCGTTCCGCGCGGGCCGGTCCGGCGTTGTCCCAGTCGAGGAGGACGGGACCGTCCGGGCCGACCAGTACGTTCTGGGGCCGCAGATCGAGGTGGGACGTCACCAGTTCCTCGTCGGGGCCGGACGGCGTCACCCACTCCGCCAGCTCCACGGCGGAGCCGGTGATGAACCGCCCCAGCGCGTCCGCCCACGGCCGCCCCGCCCGCCGCACCCGCCCGTGCAGCTCCCGCCACTCGGCGTCCCGCGGGCACCGTTCGTACCAGTCGCCCGGTGCCTGGGTCCCGCCCGCTCCCGCCCGGTGCAGCAGTGCCATGGTCCGCCCGAACCAGTCCAGGACACCCGGGTCGGAGGCGTCAGCGTCGGTGCCGTCGATCCAGTCGTACAGCTTGATGTGGGAGCCCGAGCCGAGGCGGGTGACGTACGCCCCCTGCCGGTCGGGCATCAGGCGCGGGGACGCGATGCCCAGGTCCTCGGCGGCCCGCCGTAACGCGGCCTCGCGGCCGACCTGTTCCTCGTCGCAGCCGAAGAGGAGCTCCTTGACCGCCCAGGAGGTGCCGGCTCCCGAGAGTCTCCAGATCTGGCCGAGCGCGCCCCGGGTGACCGGCGTCAACGTCCACGGTCCGGCGCCGAGCGCGTAGGTCTCGGCAATCACATCGGCGGTGTCGTGCATGCGGGTGCCTTCCGGAGTGCTGATCGTCGCCGCATTCTCCCGGAGCCGTCTCCGCCCCCGGTTCCGCGCCCGTTCCGCCGCCGGGGGCAACCGCCCACCCACCTGGACGCACCCAGTTCGACACGCCCTCAAATCTCCACTTGTGTGTGGGTATCGGCCCGGTCGATCTTCGGAACCCAGCGGTTCCGGCGGCCTCCGGGCGTCGATCACTCCTCAATCAATGGAGGGCGCTGTGCGGCCGGAGGGCTACGACTACGACACCTACAGCCGACTGGCCGGACCGCTCACGGAGCCGTCCGGTGCGTCGTACCAGGTGCAGTACACCTCGCTCCTCTCGCGCGAGCCCCACCGAATACGCGCCATCCTCCTGATGAGCCTCGCCCCGGTGCTGACCGCCGCCCTGCTCGTCTACCTCGTGTGGCCCACCCACTGGGTGGAGCGTGAGGGAGGCCAGGAGTGGATGGTCGGGCTCGACATCACGATGCTGATAGCCATCGGACTGATCGAGCTGTTCATGGTCGTCAACGTCGCCTCCGTGGCCCACGCCACGCTGGTCGCCCGCGACCCGGTCCCCGTCGTCCCCGCCCCCGGCACCCGCGTCGCCTTCCTCACGACGTACGTCCCGGGCAAGGAACCCCTGTCCATGGTCCGCGCCACCCTCGAAGGCGCGGTCAGGGTCACGCACACCGGTCCGGTCGACGTCTGGCTCCTCGACGAGGGCGACGACGAACAGGCCAAGGCGCTGTGCGCCGAGTTGGGCGTACGGCACTTCACCCGGCACGGCGTCCCGGAGTGGAACCGCCCCAAGGGCGTCCACAAGGCCCGTACCAAGCACGGGAACTACAACGCCTGGATCGCGATGCACGGCGGCGACTACGAGTTCTTCGCCTCCGTCGACACCGACCACGTTCCGCTCCCCAACTTCCTTGAGCGGATGATGGGTTACTTCCGCGACCCGGACGTGGCCTTCGTCGTGGGACCGCAGGTGTACGGGAACTACCACAACCCCGTCACCAAGGCCGCCGAGTCGCAGCAGTTCCTCTTCCACGCGCTGATCCAGCGGGCCGGCAACCGCTACCGCGCCCCCATGTTCGTCGGCACCAACAACGTCGTACGGATCGCCGCCGTCAAGCAGATCGGCGGGCTCTACGACTCGATCACCGAGGACATGGCCACCGGCTTCGAACTCCACCGGCACCGCAACCCGTCGACCCGCACGCACTGGCGGTCCGTCTACACCCCGGACGTGCTGGCGGTGGGGGAGGGGCCGGCCTCCTGGACCGACTTCTTCACCCAGCAGATGCGGTGGTCGCGCGGCACCTACGAGACGCTGATCAAGCAGTACTGGAAGGCACCGTTCACGATGCCTCCCGGGCGGCTGTTCTCGTACACGATGATGCTCGTCTACTACCCGATGACGGCCGTCAACTGGCTGCTGGGCATCCTGAGTTGTGTCCTGTTCCTGTGGTTCGGGGCCTCCGGCACGCAGGTCGCCGCGTCCGTGTGGCTGATGCTCTACAGCGATGCCGCGGCCCTCCAGATCGGGCTCTATCTCTGGAACCGGCGGCACAACGTCTCCCCGCACGAACCCGAGGGGTCCGGCGGACTGGCCGGCATGGCGATGTCGGCGCTCTCCGCGCCGATCTATCTGAAGTCCTTCGGCGAGGCGCTGATCCGCAGGCCCAGCCGGTTCGTCGTCACCCCCAAGGGCGGCGACGCCAGCCCGGACCGGGTGCTGACCTTCCGTATCCACCTCTTCTGGGCGATCCTCCTCGCGAGTTCGCTGGCCGCGTCCGTCGTCCTCGACCACACCCACGCGGCGATGCGCACCTGGGCCGTCCTGGCGACGGTCATCTCCCTCGCGCCGCTGGGAGTCTGGGTCGGCTCGCTGGTTCGGGAGCGCCGGGAACGGCACGCGCTGCTCGGCGCCACCCGCACCCTCGATACCGCCGAACCCGCTCTCGCCACCACCGGGGCCGGCCCGTCCGTCTCCGGCACCACGACAGGGGGCAACTAGACCATGGCGTACCAGCCGTCCCAGAAGACCAGGAAGACCGTGCTCGGCATCGGCGGCATCGCCGTCCTGGCCGGTCTCAACGCGCCGGCCGCCCTCGAATTCGCCGGCGAGCAGTACCACGAGTACAAGATCACCCGGCCCGACTACATGGCCAAGTACGGCTCCTGGGACCAGATCGACATCCCGAAGGAGTACCGCACCAACGCCATCCACGCCTCGCTGCTGCACACCGGCAAGGTCCTGATCGTGGCGGGCTCCGGCAACGAGCAGAAGAAATTCAACGCCGGGTCCTTCGACACCGTCCTGTGGGACCCGAAGGCCAACACCTTCAAGAAGATCCCCACCCCGGTGGACTTCTTCTGCGGCGGACACAGCCAACTCCCCAGCGGCAACCTGCTGGTGGCCGGCGGCACCGCCCGCTACGAACTCCTCGACGGCGAGGTCAAACGGGCCGGCGGCGGGATGCGCGTCAAGAACGAGAGCCCCAACAAGGCGATGTTCCTGAAGAAGGGCACCGTCTTCCGCTCCCCGGCCGGCGTCGACTACGTCAGCAAGTTCGACGTCACCGTCCCCAAGGCCAAGCGCGAGTTCAAGGTGACGTACAACGCCCGTGGCGTCATGCAGCCCTGGCAGACCAAGGTCACCGCGAGCGAGGTCCGCGTCTTCGTCGAGGCCACCGAAGCGGGCCCGATGTCGGTCACCGAGAAGCAGGCCCAGTACGACATCGTCGGCCTCAAGGGCGTCGACGCGAACAACACGTACGGCCTCTCCGAGAAGATCACCCTCGACAAGCAGGACTACCAAGGCATCCGCGCCGCCTACGAGTTCGACCCCAAGGCCGAGCGGTACATCGCCGTCGACCCGATGGACAAGGCGCGTTGGTACCCGACCCTCGTCGGCCTCGACGACGGCCGCGTCCTGGCCGTCTCCGGCCTCGACGACGTCGGGGTCATCGACCAGGGCGACAACGAGATCTACGACCCGAGGACCAAGAAGTGGACCCCGGGCCCCAAGCGCTACTTCCCCACCTACCCGGCCCTGTTCCTCACCAAGGGCGGCAAGCTCTTCTACCCGGCCTCCAACGCGGGCTACGGACCCGCCGACAAGGGCCGCGAGCCCGGCATTTGGGACCTCAAGACCAACAAGTTCACGACGGTGGCGGGCCTGCGCGACCCCGACGAGACCGAGACCTCGTCCTCGCTCCTGCTGCCGCCCGCGCAGGACCAGAAGGTGATGATCCTCGGCGGCGGAGGCGTCGGCGAGTCCAAGAAGTCGACCCCGCGCACCGCCGTCGTCGACCTCAAGCAGGACAGCCCGGTCTTCAAGGACGGCCCCGACCTCCCGCAGGGCACCCGGTACCTGAACAGCGTGATCATGCCGGACGACTCCGTCTTCACCACCAACGGCTCCTCCGACTACCGGGGCCGCAGCGCCAGCAACATCTTCAAGGCACAGTTCTACGACCCGAAGGGCAACGCCTTCCGCGAGGCCGCCGCCCCGATGGTCGGCCGCAACTACCACTCCGAGGCACTGCTGTTGCCCGACGGCCGGGTCGTCACCTTCGGCTCCGACCCCCTCTTCGACGACCAGGCCAACACCAAGCTCGGCCACTTCGAGCAGCGCATGGAGATCTTCACCCCGCCCGCGCTGCACAAGAACGGCGCCAACAGGCCCGTGCTCCAGGACGGTCCGCAGACCCTGGACCGCCACCACCGGGCGACCTTCCGCACCGATCACCCCGACCGGGTCGTCAAGGCCCGCCTGATGCGCCCGAGTTCGGTCACGCACACGACGGACGTCGAGCAGCGCTCCATCGAACTCGGCCTCGTCAAGGACGGGAAGTCGGTGACGGTGGACGTACCGGACGACCGGGCGCTGGTGCCGCCCGGCTGGTACATGCTGTTCGTGACGGACGCGCAGGGCACGCCCTCGGAGGCCAAGTGGATCCAGGTGCCCTGACGCCGGTGAACCGCCGTGCTACGCCTTGGAGTTGCGCGCCAGCTCCAGGGCGTACTCCGGCCACCACTGCCCGGCGTCCGGACCGCCCTCGCAGGTGCCGTCCGAGGCGCCGGGCCGCTTGATCCACAAGTAGGCGTCCAGGGCGGGTTCCCCGGTGTCGGTGGTCGGCCGGGTGCCCAGTCCGCGCCCCGGCGGATTGCACCAGGCGCCGGCCAGCGGCCCGTTGCCGTTGCGGCTGGAGTCGACGACGAAGTGCTTGCCGCCGAGTTCCCTGGACAGCCGGACGCCGTACTTCTTCGTCACCGCGTCCGTCTGGAAGTTGGAGACGTTGAGCGAGAACCCGTCGGCCTCCTCCACCCCGGCCCGCTTCAACGGCTCCACCAGCTTCCAAGGGTCCCTGATCCAGGCCGGGTTGCCCGCGTCGAGATACACCGTCGTACCGGACTGCCGCTTCAGCCGGACCACCGCCTCGCTCAGCAACTGCTCCCGCTCGCCCTGGTACTCACCGGGCGTGCAGCCGTCCACCATGTGCGCGACGGCGTCGGGTTCGAGCACGACGAGCGCCTTGGAGTCCCCGAGCGCCTCGGCGAACTTCCCGATCCAGGCCCGGTAGGCGTCCGCGTCCGCCGCCCCGCCCGCCGAGTGCTGACCGCAGTCCCGGTGCGGAATGTCGTACGCCACGAAGAGCGCCGTACGGCCCTCCTGCCGTGCCGCCGCCGTGGCCGCCCGGATCACCGGCCCGGGGTCGAGCTCACCGGCCGGCCACAGCGCGGTCGGCTGATCGGCGATCCGCTTGAGCAACGCGGCGTCCTGCTCGCGCCCCGCCCGCTCCCACAGCTGGATCTGCTCGGCCGCCGGACTCGCCGGGTCGACCCAGAAGGACGTGGCACGCGCCGGATCCTTCGAGCGGCCACCGGCGACGGAGGCCTCGTCGACACCGCCGGCGGACGAACACCCCACCGCCAGCCCGAACACCGAGACCACCACGGACATGCGGATCAGCCGGGACATGCCACTCCCTTGCGCGCGGGGACATTAAGTGACGATTCGTCGGCAATTGTGGACGATCCGTCACCGCGCCGGGCCCTGGCGCGCCGGTCAGCCCCCGCCCGAGGCCAGCGCGATCCCCAGCGGCGTCCGCTCGTACAGCACCTGATGGCCGTAGCGCCGCGTCGTCAGCAGCCCCGCGTCACGCAGCACCGACAGATGCGCCGACACCGACGACGGCGCGAGCCGCAGCCGATGGGCCAGGGCGGTCGTGGAAGCGGGTTCGTCGAGCGCGGCCAGCACGGCGGCCCGGCCGCGCCCCAACAGCCGGAGCAGCGCGTCCGGTGTGCGGGCGGCGGGCTCGGCCCACAGGGCGCCGATGCCCCGGGCCGGATAGGCCAGCGTCGGCTGCCAGGGGTGCTCGAAGGTGCTCACCACGTTCGGCCAGATGAAGACGCTCGGGAGCAGCACCAGGCCCTGGCCGCCCAGCAGCCGTTCGTGCTCGCCCCGGAAGCGCACGGTCAGCGTGCCGCCCGTCTCCCAGGCGCAATGCCCGCT
Organism: Streptomyces sp. NPDC091280; assembly: GCF_044768565.1. NCBI lineage: Bacteria > Bacillati > Actinomycetota > Actinomycetes > Kitasatosporales > Streptomycetaceae > Streptomyces > Streptomyces sp. NPDC091280. Next base: position 45,450 of record NZ_JBIVUZ010000001.1, on the reverse strand, counting down.
GATCTCCGGCAGCAGCACCCCCAGGCCGACCTCGGCGAGCCGGCGGGAGTGGAAGGCGATGTCCGCCTCCAGCAGGGCACGCAGCCGGGGCCAGTCCGGCGCCACCAGCGTGTGCCAGACCGACTCCATCGTGTCCGCCAACTCCTCGATCATGCGGGCCGGTTCACGCAGCCAGGCCCGGCCGCGCTCGGACTCCAGCGCGCCCGGAGTGGCCGCCAGCGACCTCGCCGTGTCCGCCCGGGCCCGGACCGGATCGGCCGCCCGGACCGCCGCGATCTCCTCCTCGAAAGTGGCCGCAGGACCGATCGGCGGCGGGCACAGCCAGCCGGGACAGTGACCCCGCTGCGGCATCAGCAGCCACAGCGGCGCGAGATCGAGACCGGCCGCCGCCGCGCCGGCCCGCCGCAGCCAGGGCACGTGATACCCCTGCCGCTCCGGCCGCTTGAACGTGCGCACCACCTCCTGCGTCTCCCACAGCGGCGACACCGCGAACCGGCACCGGAGGAAGTCGTCCTCCCCGAAATACAGCCGCGACGGCATGCCCAGCCCTCCAGGAATCGGCCACGAGATTCGGCCCTGGCCGAAACTCTAGGGTGCGGGGCCGCCGCCGAGCACGCTGCTGCCCATGCTCCAGGCCCCACCCGCACCGCCCACCGGCTACCGCCGCGTCCTCGCCGTCCCCGAGTTCCGCGCCGTCTTCGCCGCCCACGCGCTCTCCCTGCTCGGCGTGGTCGTCACCGAGATCGCCCTCTCCGTCCTCGTCTACGACCTCACCGGCTCACCCCTGATGAGCGCCCTCGCGTTCGCCGTGGGCTTCCTGCCGTACCTCGTCGGCGGGACGCTGCTCGCCGGGGTCGCCGACCGCTATCCGGCCCGGCGCGTGCTCGTCGTCTGCGACCTGGTCTGCGCGGGCTGCGTCGCCGCGATGGTCGCGCCCGGCACCGGCATCGCCGTACTGCTGCTGCTCCGCTGCGCCCTCGCCGTCGTGTCACCCGTGTTCGCCGGCACCCGCATGGCCACGCTCGCCGACATCCTCGGCGACGGCGACCTCTTCGTCCTCGGCCGCTCGCTGCTGCGGATCGTCTCGCAGAGCGCGCTGCTCGCCGGCTACGGACTGGGCGGCCTGCTGCTCACCGCCGTCTCCCCGCGGCACGCCCTGCTGATCACCGTGGGCACCTTCCTCACCTCCGCGACCCTGCTGCGCCTCGGCACCCGGCGCCGCCCCGCCCGCGCGAGCGGCGGCGGCGCCCTGCTGGCCGACTCCCTCAGGGGCGCCCGCCAGGTCCTCGCCGACCGCCGGGTGCGGGCGCTGCTCCTGCTGTTCTGGATCCCCGCGATGTTCTCCGTCGCGCCCGAGGCGCTGGCCGCCCCCTACGCGGCCGAACTCGGCGCCGGTTCCACCGGACTCGGGCTGCTGATGTGCGCCCTGCCCGTCGGCACCGTCGCCGGCGAGCTGTACGCCGGCTCCCGGCTGCGCCCCGCCACCCGCGCGCGGATCGCCCTGCCCCTGGTCTGCTGCACCCTGCTGCCCTACCTCGGCTACGCCGGCCGGCCCGGACTCGCCCTCTCCCTGGTGCTGCTGGTGCTCGCGGGCGCCGGGTCCGCGTACACGCTCGGCCTCGACCAGTGGTTCGTACGGGACGTGCCCGAGGAACTGCGCGGCCGGGCCATGACCCTGCTCACCGCCGGGCTGATGACCATCCAGGGCGTGGGTATGGCCCTGGCCGGTGTGGCCGCCGAGTTCGCCGGGGTGCGGGCGGCGGTCGCGGGGGCCGGGGCGCTCGGCACGGTGTGCTGCGTCCTGCTCGCGCTGGAAGCCCGCAGGACCGCCGGGGCTACGGCCGCGGGACCGAAAGGCGAGACGGGGCTGACCACGATGTGACCGGCCGGTAAGGTCTGGTGCCGTGCCGAAGCCCCTCAGTCTCCCTTTCGACCCCATCGCCCGCGCCGACGAACACTGGAAGCAGCGCTGGGGAAACGTACCGTCGATGGCCGCCATCACCTCGATCATGCGGGCGCAGCAGATCCTGCTCGCCGAGGTCGACGCGGTCGTCAAACCGTACGGACTGACCTTCGCGCGGTACGAGGCGCTGGTGCTGCTCACCTTCTCCAAGGCGGGCGAACTGCCGATGTCCAAGATCGGCGAGCGGCTCATGGTGCATCCGACGTCCGTCACCAACACCGTGGACCGGCTGGTCAGATCCGGGCTCGTCGACAAGCGCCCCAACCCCAACGACGGCCGCGGCACCCTCGCCTCCATCACCGACAAGGGCCGCGAGGTCTGCGACGCGGCCACCCGCGACCTGATGGAGATGGACTTCGGACTCGGCGCCTACGACGCGGAGGAGTGCGCGGAGATCTTCGCGATGCTGCGGCCGTTGCGGGTCGCCGCCGCCGACTTCGACGAGGACTGACCCGGGGAAAGATCGCCCGGAACCGGTCGTTACGCTCGTCCTCATGAAAAAGAGCGTGCTGACCCGCTACCGCGTCATGGCGTACGTCACGGGTGTCCTGCTGGTCCTGCTGTGCCTCAGCATGGTCGCCAAGTACCTCCTCAAGATCGACGGTGCCGGGAGCTTCACCGAGGTCGTCGCCATCGCGCACGGCTGGCTGTACGTCGTGTACCTGCTCTTCGCGTTCGACCTGGGCTCCAAGGCCAAGTGGCCGGTCGGCAAGCAGCTCTGGGTGCTGCTCGCGGGGACCGTCCCGACGGCCGCGTTCTTCGTGGAGCGGAAGATCAGCCGCGAGCTGGAGCCGAAGATCGTCGAGTCGGCCCCGGTCACCGCGAAGGCGTAACCCCACCGCCGTACGGGTCGCGTACGGCGGTCGCCCATCGACATTTAGTAGGACGTCCTAGTAAATTCGAAGGCATGGACGCTGACGCCATCGCAGAGGGCCGCCGACGCTGGCAGGCCAGGTTCGACGCCGCACGTACCCGTGAGGCTGACTTCACCACGCTCTCGGGGGATCCCGTGGAGCCGGTCTACGGGCCACGCCCCGGGGACACGTACGACGGCTTCGAGCGGATCGGCTGGCCGGGCGAGTACCCGTACACGCGCGGACTGCACGCGACCGGCTACCGGGGGCGGACCTGGACGATCAGGCAGTTCGCCGGGTTCGGCAACGCCGAGCAGACCAACGAGCGGTACAAGAAGATCCTCGCCAACGGCGGCGGCGGCCTCTCCGTCGCCTTCGACATGCCGACCCTCATGGGCCGCGACTCCGACGACCCGCGTTCGCTGGGCGAGGTCGGGCACTGCGGGGTCGCCATCGACTCCGCCGCCGACATGGAGGTCCTGTTCAAGGACATCCCGCTGGGCGATGTGACGACGTCCATGACCATCAGCGGGCCCGCCGTCCCCGTCTTCTGCATGTACCTGGTCGCGGCCGAACGGCAGGGCGTCGACCCCGCCGTCCTCAACGGCACGCTCCAGACGGACATCTTCAAGGAGTACATCGCCCAGAAGGAGTGGCTCTTCCAGCCCGAGCCGCACCTGCGCCTGATCGGCGACCTCATGGAGTACTGCGCGAGCGGCATCCCCGCCTACAAGCCGCTGTCGGTCTCCGGCTACCACATCCGCGAGGCCGGTTCCACGGCCGCGCAGGAGCTGGCGTACACCCTCGCGGACGGCTTCGGGTACGTCGAACTCGGCCTGTCCCGGGGCCTGGACGTGGACGTCTTCGCGCCCGGTCTGTCCTTCTTCTTCGACGCGCACGTCGACTTCTTCGAGGAGATCGCCAAGTTCCGCGCGGCGCGCCGCATTTGGGCCCGGTGGATGCGGGACGTCTACGGCGCGAAGTCGGAGAAGGCGCAGTGGCTGCGCTTCCACACGCAGACCGCCGGGGTCTCGCTGACCGCGCAGCAGCCGTACAACAACGTGGTCAGGACGGCCGTGGAGGCGCTCGCGGCCGTGCTCGGCGGGACCAACTCGCTGCACACCAACGCCCTGGACGAGACGCTCGCGCTGCCGAGCGAGCAGGCGGCGGAGATCGCGCTGCGCACGCAGCAGGTGCTGATGGAGGAGACCGGGGTCGCCAACGTGGCGGATCCGCTGGGGGGTTCGTGGTACGTCGAGCAGCTCACGGACCGGATCGAGGCGGACGCCGAGAAGATCTTCGAGCAGATCAGGGAGCGGGGGCTGCGGGCGCATCCGGACGGGCGGCACCTGATCGGGCCGATCACCTCCGGGATCCTGCGCGGGATCGAGGACGGCTGGTTCACCGGTGAGATCGCCGAGGCCGCGTTCCAATACCAGCGGTCCGTGGAGAAGGGCGACAAGCGGGTCGTGGGGGTCAATGTGCACCACGGGTCGGTCACCGGGGATCTGGAGATCCTGCGGGTCAGCCACGAGGTGGAGCGGGAGCAGATCCGGGAGTTGGGCACGCGCAAGGGTGTCCGCGACGAGGCGGCCGTGGCGGCGGCCCTGGACGCGATGCTCGCGGCGGCGCGGGACGGTTCGAACATGATCCGCCCGATGCTGGACGCGGCGCGCGCGGAGGCGACGCTGGGCGAGATCTGCGGGGTGCTGCGGGAGGAGTGGGGGGTGTACACCGAGCCGGCCGGGTTCTAGGCCGTGTCCGCGAAGTCCCGTCGTCCGCCCGGGAGGTGGGCCTCGCGGCGCCGTGCGGGCTCCCGCACTGTCCGACGGGCGTGGGAGGTGCGCCCCCGCGCCGGCTGTACCCCGCGCGGACCCTCGTACATCCAGTGCGCGGGCCCCATGCGCTGGCGCCGCCCGGTCCGGCCCGGCCCGGTCTCCGGGCGGACGGCGGGGATGTGACGACAGGGCCTAGGTCGGCGGGACCCCGGTCTGGCTCAGTGAGGTCAGGCCGAGGAGCAGGACCTGGGTGAAGTTGCGGACCCAGGTCTCGTCGGCGGGTTCCGCGCTCACCAGGGTGCGGTGGACGACCGCGCCCGCCACCATGTCGAAGATGAGGTCGGCCGTGCGCGCGGCCTCCTCCGGGTCGGTCTCCGGGGGGAGTTCGCCGCGTGCCTGGGCGCGTGTCCTGCCCTCCAGGACGAGGCGTTTCTGCCGGTCGACGATCGACGCGCGGATGCGTTCGCGCAGGGCGTCGTCGCGGACGGACTCGGCGACCACCGCCATCAGGCCGCTCTTGGCCTCGGGGCGGGCCAGGATCGCGGCGAACTGGAGGACGACGCCCTCGATGTCGGCGGCGAGGGTGCCGCGGTCGGGGAGGCGGAGTTCGTCGAAGAGTTCGGCGACGGCGTCGACGACGAGTTCGTTCTTGCCCGCCCAGCGGCGGTAGAGGGTGGTTTTCGCGACCCCGGCGCGGGTCGCCACGTCTCCCAACGTGAGCTTGGACCAGCCGAGTTCGACCAGGGCCTCCCGGGTGGCCGCGAGGATCGCGGTGTCCGCGGTGGTGCTGCGGGGACGGCCCGCGGCGCGGGGAACGGGAGTGCGGCTCTGCATCCCTTGACCATAACCGGCGGTTCCTGTGGTGCAGTGAGGGAGATCACGGGGTATTGCTTCCCGCGAGGGACCCGGCACGATTACGCTACGACCCGTAGCGAAACCAGGGTGTTGGGTGGGGACCCGACGCCGGACGGCGCGAGCGCCTGACGAACAACACCTGCCGGACAAGACCTGCGGAACAGCACTGACCGGACCGGCTTTCACAACGCTTTTCATTCACACGGGCGGACGGGGGAGGATAGACGCATGCAGCCACGGAACATGTCCATGAGCGGAGTCGTCGACCTCGCCGCGGTGAAGGCGGCCCAGGAGGCCAAGGCCAAGGCGGAGCAGGCGCGCGCCGAATCCGCCCGGCAGGGCGGTGGCGGGGCCGTCTCGCCGGCCGATCTTGTGATCGACGTAGATGAGGCGGGCTTCGAGAACGAGGTCCTCCAGCGGTCCACCGAGGTCCCGGTCGTCATCGACTTCTGGGCCGAGTGGTGCGAGCCGTGCAAGCAGCTGAGCCCGCTCCTGGAGCGGCTCGCGCTCGACTATGACGGGCGCTTCGTCCTCGCCAAGATCGACGTCGACGCCAACCAGATGCTGATGCAGCAGTTCGGGGTGCAGGGCATCCCGGCCGTCTTCGCGGTGGTCGCCGGACAGGCGCTGCCGCTCTTCCAGGGGGCCGCGGCCGAGCCGCAGATCCGCCAGACCCTCGACCAGTTGATCCAGGTCGCCGAGCAGCGCTTCGGTCTCACCGGGCTGACCGTCGACCCGGACGCCGTGCCGGGCGACCGCCCCGAGGCCGTCTCCGAGGTACCGGCGGGCCCCTACGACGGCCTGCTGGAAGCGGCCGTACAGGCGCTGGACGCGGGGGACTTCGGCGGGGCCGTACAGGCCTACAAGAACGTGCTGAGCGACGACCCGGCCAACTCGGAGGCGAAACTCGGGCTCGCGCAGGCCGAGTTGTTGCAGCGGGTGTCGGCGCTCGACCCGCAGCAGGTGCGGACGGAGGCCGCCGAGAAGCCGGGTGACGTGCCGGCCCAGATCGCCGCCGCCGACCTGGATCTGGTGGGCGGTCATGTCGAGGACGCCTTCGGCCGGTTGATCGAGACCGTGCGGCGCACGGTGGGTGACGACCGGGACACCGTACGGGTGCGGCTGCTGGAGCTGTTCGAGGTCGTCGGGGCCGACGACCCGAGGGTGACGGCGGCCCGGCGGGCACTGGCGCGGGCGCTGTTCTGAGCGGGGTGCGAGGCCGGTTCTGACCAGTCGGTAAACCTCGGGAACAGTGTTGCCGGTGTGAAAGATTTGCCGACGGTGTGTCACCGCGACCGCGCTTTACCAAATCTTGGTAATCGCGGTCGCTGTTACTTGGAGTAAGCCGAAGGCGTGGTTCTGTCGGATTCCGTCCGGACATCAACGTTTTTGTCCTGGCCCAGGATGACACCCAGCGTCGTCGGCCGATACCCGCGGGTCGTTGTTCGGTTATCCGGTCGTTACTACCGAGTAACGAAGCCCCTTGTGCGGGCGGCGAGAATGCACCACGATCGGCGACGCTCGGTCCGTTTCCGTACCCCGACAGCCGGTCGGGTCCGCGGAGTTTCCTGGGTCCCCACCGAGTAGAGCCGGAGACAGTGGAGCCGGCTCTTGGGCAGGGGGGTCTTCGCCGTGCGGCGGAGCCTGTCCAGCAAGGTTGTGCGTGATGTGCGTCAGGCGCGACCAGTGGTTGTCGCTCGGGGGTGATCGCCGGTGATCGGTGCGCGGGTTCGCGCCTCCGGGTACAGGCGCTCCCCTTCCCGAGGACGTAGCACTTCTCCCATCCCTGCCCGGCTGAGCCGCCATCTGGGGGCAGTCAGGGCCAGGAGATGTACGTCCGAGAAGGAGGAAATATGGAGTCCCAGGTGCGTGGCGGGACGAGATGGAAGCGCTTCGCTGTGGTCATGGTGCCCAGCGTCGCCGCTACGGCGTGTATAGGTGTCGCCCTCGCGCAGGGCGCTCTTGCCGCGTCGTTCAGTGTTTCCGGCCAGTCGTTCAAGGTGACGGCCGACCAGCTCGACGGCACGGGCTTCACGCAGTACGGAGCCCTGGACTCGGGCTACAACCTGGACGGCAGCAAGACGGCTCACCCCGTCGCCGTCTCGGCGTTCAAGTCCGCTTCGATCACCAACATGTGCCAGTCGGTGGTCACGCCCAACATCCCGATCTTCGGATCGGTCAGCCTCATGCTGAAGGCGGGCGGCGACGGTACGCCGGTCGAGGCCGAGAACCTGTACATCGACGTCCAGGACCTCAGCGCCGACGCGGTGTTCCACAACATCGACATCGGTGTGGCCGCCGGAAACGCGACCAAGGGTCCGGGCATGAAGGGCGGCAGCGAAGCTGCCAACCCGTACGGATTCGCGCAGCAGGCCGAGTCGGCCACGCTGACCAACGTGAAGCAGACGGCGTGGGCCACCACTGCCGGAACCTTCAAGCTCAGCGGGCTGAAGATGTCGGTGTCCACGGGCACCCACGAGTGCTACTAGGCACGTGACGGCGGGCGGGGGAGCCGGTGGCGCCCCCGCCCGTCCATCTCTCCGACCGCACCTTCACGCGAGGTGCACCTCTCCACCACAGCAACGCCGTACCAGGGAGCTGTTTTCCATGAGCGCCGAGACTCCTGCCGCACCCGGTCAGTTCACCCGCCGGAGGTTGCAGTTCCGCGCCTGGCGTGGCACGAGGCCGTTCTGGGCCGGTCTGTACGTCATGCTCGGCGGACTCCCGATCGCCTACTTCCCGTACGCGCATCTCCAGATCGGGCATCTGACGCTGGCGATGGCCACCACGGCGGGCGCCGGGTCCCTGATCATCGGCGTGCTGCTCGTCGTACTGGGCTTCAGCCTCTGGTTCCAGAAGCACGTGCGCACCTTCGCGGGTGTCGCGGCGATTCTGCTGGCGCTGGTGTCCATCCCCGTGTCCAACCTCGGCGGCTTCCTCATCGGCTTCCTCCTCGCCATGGTCGGCGGGGCGCTGGCCGTGTCGTGGGCGCCGGGCGCGCCGCCGGAGCCGCAGGCGGTACCGGAGGACACCCAGGGAGCGGGCGGCGCGCCCGCGGCCGCACCGTACGAGGCCGCGCCGCACGAGTCCGCCGCGTACTACGAAGCCGCGCCCAAGGAGCCGACGTCGCACGAGTCCGCCGAGGACGCGGACCACGTGAAGGACGCGGACGACGCGGACGAGCCCAAGGATCTGTCAGGAACGAGCCCGGTGAACATCGGGGCGGACGGGAGGCACAGTGCCGGCTGACGAGGTGACCCACGGGACTGACGTGGACGCGTCCCGTGTGAGAACCGGGCCGCGCCACGCGGCGCCCAAGAAGCCGCTGTTCACCAGGCTCCACATGCCCGCCGGCAAGGCGATAGCCACGGTGGCGATGCCGACCGCCGTCATCATGGGGATGGGCTTCACGTCCTCGCTGGCACTCGCCGACAACAACTCGACGACCTCGCCGTCGTCGAAGAGCCTGACGGCGGAGGAGTACAAGGACTGCGTCTCGGCGCTCGCCGAGTCGACGGCGAGCCCCACGGCCACGCCGTCCGCGAGCGAGTCCTCGGACTCCGCCACGGACGACGCGACGCCGTCGGCCACGGCGACCGGCTCCGCCACGAAGGACACGGACAAGACGTCGTCGTCGGATTCAGGTTCCGACGACACGGCGACGTCCACGCCGTCCGCCACGGCGAGCAAGTCGGCGCAGTCGAGCGACTCGTCGGAGAGCACCGCCACCGCGACGCCCTCGGCGACCGCGAGCAGCGAGAGCCTGCTGGACACCATCGGCGACGCGATCACCGGCATCCTCACCGGCGGTTCCAGCTCGTCGAGTTCGGACTCCACGGCGACCGCCACGCCGACGCCGACCGCGTCCGCCTCGGCGAGCGCCACCTCGGGCTCGTCCTCGGACGACTCCTCCAAGGCGTCCGACACCGTCAAGGAAACCGTCGAGAAGGCCGCCGACACGGTCGACGACACCGTGAAGGACACCACGGACACGGCGACCAAGGCGGCCGACGAGGCCACCAAGGCGGCCGAGGACACGGCCACCGCCACCCCGAGCGCGTCCGCGAGCACCGACACCTCGGACTGCCCGGTCGCCACGGACGACACCAGCGGCGTCGACAACAAGATCCTGGTGCCCGACGACCCCTGGTACCTGAGTGCCAGTTCGCTGCTGCTCAAGGGCGCCGACTACCAGGGCGTCGTCGAGGTGAAGACCGCCAGCGGCAAGGTCAAGAAGGTCCTGAAGTACGTCATCTCCGGCGGGACCGACATCGGCGACCTGCACCAGACGGTGGACGACAAGCAGTCCGGCAAGACCTACCACGTGCAGGCGGCCAAGGGCTCGACGTCGACGATCCGCGACGGCGACACGGTGATGTACACGGAGTCCATCTCGGGCAACCTGTTCGGACTGATCCCGATCACGTTCGACCCGGACAACCCGCCGCCGTTGAACATCCCGCTGATCTACTTCACCAACGTGAAGGTGGTCCAGGCCGGCCAGTTCGGCGGCACGCTCACCGTCCCGGGGCTCCACAACTACATCGACTGAGCCCCCCACCAGAGCCATTCCGGGAGCCGCACAAGAACTGAGGGCGCCCCCTGCCACAGGGGGGCGCCCTCAGTTCTTGTGCAAAAGCCTTCGGCGGTACGTCAGTTGCCCTCGCCGCCGCCGAGGTGGTGGACGCGGAGCATGTTAGTCGTGCCGGCCACGCCGGGGGGCGAACCGGCGGTGATGATGACGGTCTCGCCCGGGTTGAAGCGGTTGATCTTGGCGATCTCGCCGTCGACCATGTCGACCATCTCGTCGGTGGTGTTGACGAACGGCACCACGTGCGACTCCACGCCCCAGCTGAGCGCCAGCTGGTTGCGGGTGCCCTCGTCGGTGGTGAAGGCGATGATCGGCTGGGCGGCGCGGTAGCGGGACAGCCGGCGGGCGGTGTCACCGGACTGCGTGAACGCCACCAGGGCCCGGCCGCCGAGGAAGTCGGCGATCTCGCAGGCGGCACGGGCGATCGAACCACCCTGCGTACGCGGCTTCTTGCCCGGCACGAGCGGCTGGAGGCCCTTGCTGAGCAGCTCCTCCTCGGCCGCCTGGACGATCTTCGACATCGTCTGCACGGTCTCGATCGGATACGCGCCCACCGAGGACTCGGCGGACAGCATGACCGCGTCCGCGCCGTCCAGGATCGCGTTGGCCACGTCGGAGGCCTCGGCGCGCGTGGGGCGGGAGTTGGTGATCATCGACTCCATCATCTGGGTCGCCACGATCACCGGCTTGGCGTTGCGCCGGCACAGCTCCACCAGGCGCTTCTGCACCATCGGGACCTTCTCCAGCGGGTACTCCACGGCGAGGTCGCCGCGGGCCACCATCACCGCGTCGAAGGCCGCGACCACGGACTCCATGTTGGCGACCGCCTGCGGCTTCTCCACCTTGGCGATGACGGGGACCCGGCGGCCCTCCTCGTCCATCACCTTGTGGACGTCGTAGACGTCGGCGGCGTCGCGGACGAAGGACAGGGCGACCATGTCGCAGCCCATCCGCAGCGCGAAGCGCAGGTCCTCGACGTCCTTCTCGGACAGCGCGGGCACGTTGACGGCCGCGCCGGGCAGGTTGATGCCCTTGTGGTCGGAGATGACGCCGCCCTCGATGACGATCGTCTTCACCCGGGGGCCCTCGACGCCGAGGACCTTCAGCTCGACGTTGCCGTCGTTGATGAGGACCTGGTCGCCGCGGGAGACGTCACCGGGCAGGCCCTTGTACGTCGTACCGCAGATGGTCTTGTCGCCCGGGACGTCCTCGGTGGTGATGGTGAACTCGTCACCGCGCACCAGCTCGACGGGACCCTCGGCGAAGGTCTCCAGGCGGATCTTCGGGCCCTGGAGGTCGGCCAGGACGCCGATGGCGCGGCCCGTCTCCTTGGCCGCGGCACGGACCCGGTCGTACCGGCCCTGGTGCTCGGCGTGGGTGCCGTGGCTGAAATTGAAACGGGCCACATTCATGCCGGCCTCGATCAGCGACACCAACTGCTCGTGGGAGTCGACCGCGGGGCCGAGAGTACAGACGATTTTCGAACGGCGCATGGGGCGATCCTATCGGTTTGTTTCGCTACGGAATATTCCGTCTGGCGGAAGATACAAATGGGCGGGCGGGCGCTCAGGCGTTGGAATTTCCGACCAGCGCATAGGTCTGTGTGGCGATCTCCAATTCCTCGTCCGTCGGCACCACCGCGACCGCGACCCGCGAGGACACCGGCGAGATCAGCCGCGGCTCGTCGCTCCGTACGGCGTTCAGCGCCCCGTCCACCGCGAGCCCCAGCGGCTCCAGCCCCGCCACGGCCGCCTCCCGCACCGCGCCCGCGTTCTCCCCGACCCCCGCCGTGAAGGCGACCGCGTCCACCCGGCCGAGAACCGCGCAGTAGGCACCGATGTACTTCTTCAATCGGTGAATGTAGATGTCGAAGGCCAACTCAGCCTGTTCGTCACCCTCGTCGATCCGGCGCCGGATCTCCCGCATGTCGTTGTCCCCGCACAAGCCGATCAGACCGCTCTTCTTGTTGAGAAGAGTGTCGATCTCATCGGTGGACATTTCGCCAACACGCATCAAATGGAAGATGACGGCCGGATCCAGGTCTCCCGACCGGGTCCCCATCACCAGCCCCTCCAGCGGGGTCAGCCCCATGGAGGTGTCCACGCACCGCCCGCCGCGCACCGCCGAGGCGGACGCCCCGTTCCCCAGATGCAGCACGATCACATTGACGTCCTCGGGCGCCTTCCCCAGCAGCCTCGCCGTCGCCCGCGACACATACGCGTGCGAGGTCCCGTGGAACCCGTACCGCCGGATCCGGTACGCGTCGGCGGTCGCGGCCTCGATCGCGTACCGCGCGGCCGCCTCCGGCATCGTGGTGTGGAACGCGGTGTCGAACACGGCCACCTGCGGCAGATCCGGCCGCAACGCCATGGCGGTCCTGATCCCGACGACGTTCGCCGGATTGTGCAACGGCGCCAGCGGCACCAGCCGCTCGATCTCGGCGAGCACGACGGCGTCGACGACGGTCGGCGCGGTGAAGGCCTGCCCGCCGTGCACCACCCGATGCCCGATGGCGGCCAGTTCGGGAGAGTCCAACCCGAGCCCGTCCGTGGCGAGTTGCTCCGCCACGGCCTTCAGAGCGGCCTCGTGGTCGGCGACCTGCGCGGCCGACTCCCGTACGGCGCCGGTCGTGACGTCGGTGTGCTTGAGCCGGGAGGTCCCCTCGCCGATGCGCTCGACCAGCCCCAGGGCCAGCCGCTCGCCGTCGCGCATGTCGAGCAGCTGGTACTTCACCGACGAGGAGCCGGAGTTGAGGACGAGCACACGGGTCGCGGTCACTGCTGGGCGGCCTTCTCGTTCGAGGACTTGGGGTTCTGGGCCTGGATCGCCGTGATGGCGACGGTGTTGACGATGTCCGAGACCAGGGCGCCCCGGGACAGGTCGTTGACCGGCTTGCGCAGCCCCTGGAGCACCGGCCCGACGGCGATGGCGCCGGCCGAACGCTGCACGGCCTTGTAGGTGTTGTTGCCGGTGTTGAGGTCGGGGAAGATCAACACGCTGGCCCGGCCCGCGACTTCGGACTCCGGCATCTTCGTGGCGGCGACACTCGGCTCGACGGCCGCGTCGTACTGGATGGGCCCCTCGATCCGCAGATCGGCCCGCCGCAGCCGCACCAGCTCCGTGGCCTCGCGCACCTTGTCGACGTCGGCGCCCGAGCCGGACGTACCGGTCGAGTACGACAGCATCGCGATCCGCGCGGCGACCCCGAACTGCTCGGCGGTGGCGGCCGACTGGATGGCTATGTCGGCCAACTGCTCGGCGTTCGGGTCGGGGTTGACGGCACAGTCCCCGTACACCAGCACCTTGTCGGCGAGGCACATGAAGAAGACGGACGAGACGATGCCGGCGTCCGGCTTCGTCTTGATGATCTCGAAGGCGGGGCGGATGGTGGCGGCCGTGGAGTGCACGGCGCCGGAGACCATCCCGTCGGCGAGCCCGGCCTGCACCATCAGCGTCCCGAAGTAGTTCACGTCGGCGACGACGTCGTAGGCCAGCTCGACCGTCACGCCCTTGTGGGCGCGGAGTTCGGCGTACGTCTCGGCGAAGCGGTCGCGCAGTTCGGAGGTCTGCGGGTCGATCAGCCGGGCGGCGCTGAGGTCGATGCCGAGGTCGGCGGCCCGCTTGCGGATCTGGTCCTCGGGCCCCAGGAGGGTGAGTTCGCAGACGCCCCGGCGCAACAGCACCTCGGCGGCGTGCAGGACACGCGGCTCGGTGCCCTCGGGCAGGACGATCCGGCGCTTGTCGGCGCGGGCCCGCTCCAGGAGCGTGTGCTCGAACATCATCGGGGTGAGCCGGTCGCTGCTCGGCGCGGAGACCCGCCTGAGCAGGTCGCCGGTGTCGACGTACCGCTCGAAGAGGCCGAGCGCGGTCTCCGCCTTGCGCGGGGTGGCCGCGTTCAACTTCCCCTCCAGGGAGAAGAGTTCGGCGGCGGTGGGGAAGGACGTCCCGGCCACCGAGATCACCGGGGTGCCCGGGGCGAGCCGGGCGGCGAGGGTGAGGATCTCGTCGCTCGGCACCTCGTTCAGGGTGAGCAGGACGCCGGCTATCGGCGGGGTGCCGGCACTGTGCGCGGCCAGCGCCCCGATGACCAGGTCGGCGCGGTCGCCCGGGGTGACCACGAGCGCGCCCGGGGTCAGCGCCCGGAGGAAGTTGGGCAGCATCGCCCCGCCGAACACGAAGTCCAGCGCGTCCCGCGCGAGCCCCGAGTCGTCCCCGAGCAGTACCCGCCCGCCGAGCGCGTGGGTGATCTGCGCGACGGTCGGCGCGGCGAGCGCGGGCTCGTCCGGTACGACGTAACAGGGCACCGGCAGCCGGGTGGTGAGCCGCTGGGCGATCTCCTCCCGGTCCTCGCGGGCGACCCGGTTGGTGACCATGGCGAGGACGTCGCAGCCGAGCCCGTCGTAGGCCCGGTAGGCGTTGCGGGTCTCCGCGAGCACGGACTCGGCGGTCTGCTTCCTGCCGCCCACGACCGGGATCACGGAGGCGCCGAACTCGTTGGCGAGACGGGCGTTGAGGGCCAGCTCGTCCGGGAACTGGGTGTCGGCGAAGTCGGTGCCGAGGACGAGGACGACGTCGTAGTCCCGGGCGACCAGATGGAACCGGTCGACGAGCGTCGACACCAGCTCGTCCGTGCCCTGCTCGGCCTGGAGGGTGGACGCCGCGTGGTAGTCCATGCCGTAGACGGTCGCCGGGTCCTGCGAGAGCCGGTAGCGGGCGCGCAGCAGTTCGAACAGCCGATCGGGATCGTCGTGGACGAGGGGCCGGAACACCCCCACCCGGTCGACCTGCCGGGTCAGGAGCTCCATGACCCCCAGCTCGACGACCTGACGGCCGTCGCCGCGGTCGATCCCGGTCACGTACACGCTGCGGGTCACGCGTGCTCCCTCGCTTCGTTTCTGTGGTCGTGTCGGTGGTCGTATCGGTGGTCATAAAAATCGCCCACCGGGGTGAGCGGAATCCTCTTGACAATACCTCTGAGGGTGGTTAAGGCGCCCGCCGGTCCGACGGGAGCGGCACCGCCCTGGGGGACGTGAAACAATCGGATCCGGCTCACCGGTCTCAACAGCGAGCAGGAGACACAGCACGATGCGCATCGGAGTCCTCACCGCAGGCGGCGACTGCCCCGGCCTGAACGCAGTGATCCGATCGGTCGTGCACCGAGCGGTGGATCACTACGACGACGAGGTCATCGGCTTCGAGGACGGCTACGCCGGTCTGCTGGAGAGCCGTTACCGAACCCTCGACCTCAACGCCGTCAGCGGCATCCTGGCCCGCGGCGGCACCATCCTCGGCTCCTCCCGGCTGGAGCGCGACCGGCTGCGCGAGGCCTGCGAGCGCGCCGAGGACATGGTCGAGGCCTTCGGTATCGACGCCTTGATCCCCATCGGTGGCGAGGGCACGCTCACGGCCGCGCACATGCTGTTCGAAGCGGGCCTGCCCGTGGTCGGCGTCCCCAAGACGATCGACAACGACATCTCGGCGACCGACCGCACCTTCGGCTTCGACACGGCGGTCGGCGTCGCCACGGAGGCGATGGACCGCCTCAAGACCACGGCGGAGTCCCACCAGCGGGTGATGGTCGTCGAGGTCATGGGCCGGCACGCGGGCTGGATCGCCCTGGAGTCCGGCATGGCCGCCGGCGCCCACGGCATCTGCCTGCCCGAGCGCCCCTTCGACCCCGCCGACCTGGTCAAGATGGTCGAGGAGCGCTTCGCGCGCGGCAAGAAGTTCGCCGTCGTCTGCGTCGCCGAGGGCGCGCACCCCGCCGAGGGCTCCATGGACTACGGCAAGGGTGAGATCGACCAGTTCGGCCACGAGCGCTTCCAGGGCATCGGCACGGCACTGGCGTACGAACTCGAACGCCGCCTCGGCAAGGAGGCCAAGCCGGTCATCCTCGGCCACATCCAGCGCGGCGGCGTACCGACCGCGTACGACCGGGTGCTGGCGACGCGGTTCGGCTGGCACGCGGTGGAGGCCGCGCACCGGGGCGAGTTCGGGCGGATGACGGCGCTGCGCGGCACGGACGTGGTGATGGTGCCGCTGGCGGAGGCGGTCACCGAGCTGAAGACGGTCCCGAAGGACCGGATGGACGAGGCGGAGTCGGTTTTCTAGTTCCAGAGAGTCGTCGCCATGACCTCGGAGGAGCTGCCGGAGTGGCTGGGCGGCTGGTGCGCGCGGCACTTGGGCCACGAGCCGGAGAGCGTGCTGTTCCAACAGCGGTCGATCTCGGCGGTGTTCGGGCTGCGGCTGACGGACGGCCGGGACGTCGTGGTGAAGGCGCGGGAGGACGACGGTCGGACCGCCACGTGCGTCGCCGTGCAGGTCCGGCTGGCGCGGCGCGGATTTCCGTGCCCCCTGCCGATCACGCCGGTGTCGGCGGTCGGTGAACTCGGTGTGCACGCCGAGGAGTTCCGGCCCGGCGGCGAGATGCTGCGGGGTGACTCGCCGGAGATCGCGGTGCGGTACGCGAAGGTTTTCGCCCGACTGATGGCGGAGCTGGCGGAGCTGGCGGAGCTGGGGGAATTGGCGGGGTTGGCGGGGTTGGCGGGGTTGGCGAAGCTGGCGGAGCCGTCCGAAGCTCCGTTCGTGCCATTCGGTCCATTCGGGCCATTCGTGCCGCCGTTGCCGAATCCGCGCTGGGCGCGCTGGGACCACACGGATCCGGGACTGTGGCCGTCGATCGCCGTTCTCGACGAGCGGGACCAGAGCGCCGTACCGGCGTACGTCGTCGAGACCGCGGAGCGGGCCCGCGCGTGCCTGCTGGCGGCCGAGCTGCCGTGTGTGCTGGGGCACGCCGACTTCGAGGCGCAGAACCTCCGTTGGCGCGACGGCGAGGTGTGGGCCGTGCACGACTGGGACAGCCTGGCGTGGCAGCCGGAGGCGGCGCTGGTGGGCGCGGCGTGCGGGACGTTCTCCACGGTGTCACCGCCGACGCTGGCCCCGGTCGAGAGTTCCGCCGCGTTCCTGACGGCGTATCAGGAGTTCCGGGGACGTACGTTCACGGCGCGGGAGCGGGAGGTCGCGTGGGCGGCCAGCCTGTGGCCGGCGCTGCACAACGCCCGCTGGGAGGCGCTGTTCGGGGACGCTCCGGTGTGCGGCGACGAGGTCAGGGAGCAGGGGCCGGAACGACTGCGGAGGGCGAACGCGTAGCCGGTGGGACGATCCACCCCTTGGCTGGCCCTGCTCCTGCTCCTGCTCCTGCTGTGTTCCTGTTCCGTTCCTGTTCCTAGTAGCTACCCCTCTCGACCATGGCCCAGAAACGGTCGATGATCTGGTCGAGGAAGTCGCGGCCTGCGTCGTCGGGCTCGCCCGCGCCGCCGGGGGAGTTGCCGCCGGCCCAGCTGAGGGTGGCGAGCATCTGGCCCTGGTAGTCCTGGTGGAGTTCCTTGAGGGAGCGCTCCAGGACATGCCGTTCCAGGGGCACCATTTTGCCGATCGGCCGGACGTAGGCCTGCCAGCGTGCGGTGGCAGCCCCGCGCAGCAGCTCGGCGAGTTTCGCGTCGCGTCCGGTGATGCTGATGAAGTCGGGGATCGAGAGGTCGAGCAGATCGGCGAGCGCGGCGGACTGGCGCTCGGTGCCGCGCCACTCGTCGTTCTCCTCCATCCGTAAATACACGAGGAGTTCGAGCCCGACGGCACGGGCGATGTCCTCCGGCGCGAGACCGCGGGCGAGGCGATGCTCACGCAGCGTGCGTGGCCTGCCGATGAGTTCACTCGCGGAACACCACAACACGCCCGCGAGCGCGGTGAGTTCGGGACTGGACGGAGCGGTGAGCCCGCGCTCCCAGGCGATGACCAGGTCCGGTGTGACGTAGGGCAGCCCGAACGAGACACGCATCGCGTACGCGACGTGTTCGGGACCCATGTCGAGCGCGGTCCGGAGCCGGCGGGCGGCGGGGGCGTTGAACGGTGGCGTGGGCGGCGTGGACTGGCTGGACTGAGCTGGGGGTCGGCGCACGCGCCACAAGCTAGGGGCGCCGGAGTGCGGTGACTACGGTCTGTTCGGCCAGGAATACGGATTGTGGGAACGTACGGATTCGGTCGGGCGGGGGAGATCGACGGGGGCCGGAGTGGGCCTGTGTGGTGACGGTGCGTGACGGCGCGTGGCGGTCGGAAGCGCCGGACGGTGGCCAAGGAGACGTGAATATGCCGATCTACCTTGCCATTCGCAGGGGTTCGGGGCACTGGCCGGGCGGGCGGGGGGTCGATGGGGCGGGCTCGGGAGTGTGGGCGGGGGTCGAAGGGGAGTGCGTTTGTGGTGGGGGTGATGATCGGGTGTGGGGGGAAGTGAGGGGTGGCGCAAAGTCGTCGGTGCCGTAGCGGAGTCGGGCTTCGAGCCGACGGGTTGCGGCGGAGGCGGAGGCAGGAGTTGTGACGGCCTAGGCTTCGAGGGGTGATGGAGACCATCGTGTTCGACGTGGGCGAGACGATCACCCGAGACGACCGGTACTGGGCGTCGTGGGCCGACTGGTTGGACGTTCCCCGCCATACCGTCTCCGCGCTCGTCGGGGCTGTGGTGGCCAAGGGGCAGGACAATGCGGAGGCGCTCCGTCTGGTCCGGCCGGGTATCGACATCGCAGCCGAATACCGCGCTCGCGAAACGGCCGGCCGCGGCGAGCGCATCGACGAGCGCGACCTCTACGACGACGTCCGCCCGGCCCTGTCGGCACTTCGCGAACTCGGCGTGCGTGTCGTCGTGGCCGGGAACCAGACTTCCCGCGCCGGTGAGTTGCTGCGTGCCCTCGACCTGCCGGTGGACCTGGTCGTCACGTCGGGAGAGTGGGGCGTCGCGAAGCCGCAGCCGGAGTTCTTTGCACGGGTACTTGAGGTGGCCCAGGCGGCGCCGGACCGGACGGTCTACGTCGGAGACCATCCGGCCAACGACATTTTCCCCGCCAAGCGAGCGGGGCTGCGCGTCGCGCATATCCGCCGTGGTCCATGGGGGCATCTGTGGGCGGATGACTTCGAGGTCGTGGCGGCGGCGGATTGGCGCATCGACACCCTGCGCCAACTCACTTCGATCGTGGTGGACCGGTCGTGACATCCTGGTTCGGAGACGGTGCGCCCGGTGGGGGCCGTTCGCGCACACGTCCTGTGCCGACGCGAGTACGGTTCGGAGCGAACGCTCTCAACTGGAGCCTGTATGACCGTGATCGGGAGCGACGGAGTAGGCAGGCGGATCGCCTACTACCGCAGTGTCGTCCGTCCGAAGATGACGCAGCGACAGCTCGCCGATCGTGCATGCGTCGCTCTCGGAACCATCCGCAAGATCGAAACGCGGTGAACGCGGAGTCACGGACACCACACTCGAAGCCATCGCGCAGGCGCTGGGAGTCGATCCGGCCCGACCACGGGCTGATCGACGTCCCGCACAGGGGGCCGTCCGTGACGCGCTGCCCACGCTTTCCGCCGTCATCGCCGCCTACGACGTACCCGAGGACGGCCCGACACGCTCGCTGCGGAGCTTACGCGCAGCCGTGGACGAGGCTGTCGCCTGGCGACTGGGTGCCCAATACACGCGCATCGTCCGCACACTTCCCGAGCTGATCGCCGAACTCACGCGCGCCTACCACCGAACCGCCGGCCATCAGCGGTCTGAACTGGCCGCCCTCCTGGTCAGTGCCTACCGCTCCGCTGACGCCGTCGCCTACAAGCACGGTGCCAGGGATCTGTCCTCACGCCTGGTCGAACTGATGCGGTGGGCCGCTCCCGAGGCTGAGGACGCTCTGCTGTCCGCGTCCGTCGCCTACGTCCGTACCGAGACCTTCTTCGCTGCCCGCTGCTATGCCGCCGGGTTGCGGGCCCTGGAATACGCGCTGGATGCCGCGCCTGCCCTCGATGAGCCGCCGGAGATCGCGACCCGCGGGGCGCTCCACATGAGAGCCGCAGTGATCGCCGGACGAGCACGAGACGCCGCCGCCGCGACCACCCACCTGCGCGAGGCCCGCGCTCTCGCGGACCAGGTCACCGAGGGCGTGCGCTATGGCACCGCGTTCGGCCCCGACTCGGTGCGCATCCACTAGGTGTCCGTCGCGGTCAGCCTCGGTGACGGGCATGTCGGCCGCGCGCTCGACATCGCCGCCGAATGGAAACCGTCACTCGATCTGCCTGCCGAGCGACGATCCGGGTTCTCCATCGAACTCGCCCGAGCGCAACTCTGGTCCGGCCTCGCCGATGACGCCTTCGAGTCGTTGCAGACCGCTCGGCGGATCGCGCCGCAACACACCCGCCAGCACCCCTGGGTCCGTGAAGACGCCGCGACGCTGCGCCGGTTGAAGCGAGCCGACTCGGAGACCCTCACCAATTTCACCGAATGGTGCGCCGCCACCTGAGCGAACCACCCCGACCACCCCTGTGCGGGGTACTTGCGGCCTTCTCGCTCCCTCACCATCTGTCGCACACGCAGTAACCACCAGATGGGAAACGTGTATGTCCGATGCGCTCCCGCCGCGACCGGGTATGCCACCGAGAAGCACTGACATGACAGAGACCAGCGGACTTGAAAGCACGCGAAACACCTCGTCGAGAATCCGGCCGTTCTGCGGGGTTGTTGAAAAATGGCTGGCCTCGGCCCACCCGTCGCCGCGCACGGCGTTGGAGGAATGGGACGGCAATGCGCAGCTCGCACTCATCCCGCTCGGGCGCGGCTTCGAGGCCGTCCGCATTCCCGAAGACATCGTGCACGCCTTTGTGGGAAGCGACAGCCCTGCCACGGTGAACGCCCGTCTCGCCGAGGGCCTCAACGGCGGCCCGGTCATCCGTGACCCCGGATTCCGCCGCTACTACGCCCTCGTACCGCCTGGCACAGCCGCGGTCTGGCGTGCCCCGGTCGCGGAATGCATTGCCGCGGGTACCTACCTGGGCGTACCCCGAACCGACCGGGTCGAGTCGAACGGCGGAACGAGTACCTCGTACTGGTCGGTCCCGATGTCCCGGCCGAACGGTCTGCGCACGGCCGCCGAGGTGCTGGCCTTGGTACGGGTGGGCCACTCCCTGGTGAGCGAGGACGAGCCTTGAGCACGTCCGCGGCCGAGGACCCGCGACGGTCGGCGGAATGCACGCTCGCTCAACACCCCTATTACGAAGGGCTCCACGGCGACAGTCGTGAGACCGAGGACATTCCGCTGCCGGGGATCACCCGCATCCTGCTCCAGTCCCGCTGCGCCTGTTCCTGTCACGCCAGCCACAAATCCAAGGCCTGATGCCCCTTTCCGGCAAGAAGGAGATGTTCATGAGCGTGACCCTCGACCACTCCGCAGGCACCCGCACCCGGGACCCGCAAGAACTCCTCAACGCCGTCGCTCCGCACATCACCGAACTGACCCTGAACGTCTTCGACTCGGGCATGAGCATCTGGGATCGCGAGACAGCCCTGCTGCTGCGGGATCACACAATGGTCCGAGACATGGCCGAACGCGTTCTGGGCAACGCCGTCATGTACGTGATGGGCTCCATCGAGAACCCGAGCGAACACCTCGGCGTCGGCAGGCTGGTCGACATCGGCGTGCACCAGCTCATCCTCGACACCCCTGTCTGGTTCGGTATCTGCCGCCTGTACGACGACGGCCGGTACAAGCACCACGCCCCATTCGTCCACCGCCGCAACGACGGCCTGTGCCTGCGCACCGGTGACTTCCTGAAGGGGCAAGGCTGGCCCGTGGACGAGGAGTTGTGGGCCATCGACGGCGCGGACTGCTCGCCGTGCGACGACAAGGTCCCCGACAGCCACTGACGGCCCGCTACAGTCGGCCCGCGCCCTCCCGTTCCCCAGGAGAGCGCGGGCCTCAGCCTTCCGACATGACGCAGAGGACGGAGGACCGACGCCGTGCCCGTACCCCACGACATCCCGGCGGAGACCGAACTGTGGGACGCCTTCGCCGAGTCCGCGTTCAAGCGTGACGTCGAGCCCACGTTCTGCTGGACGCAGTACGCCGGTCATGGCCCCGGTCCCGAACTGCTCGGCGACCCGAGCAGCGTGCTGGAGATCGGGTGCGGGACCGGTCGTGCCCTCGCGCACCTCGCAGAGCGGGGCGTCAACGCGCAGGGTCTCGACCTCTCACCCGTCATGGTCGAGAAGGTGAGCGAACGGTGGGGCGGCACCGGCGCCAAGTTCGTTTGCGGGGAGGTCCTGGAGTATCTCGGCTCGTGCGAGGACAGCTACGACGCGGTCTACTCGATCTTCGGTGCGGCCTGGTTCACCGACCCGAGTCGGCTTTTCCCGCTCGTACGGGCACGGTTGAACCCAGGTGGCGCCTTCGTGTTCTCCCAGCCGTCGGCCATCCCCGGCGCGTACGGTCCGCAGGGCAGGTACAAGGGGGGCTTCGCGGGCAGGGCCATGTTCACGTACCGGTACAGCTATCGGCCTGCTGTCTGGGAACGGCTGCTGACTCGGGCCGGGTTCTCATCGGCTGTGGCGACTGTTCTTGACGCGCCTGAGCCCGGCCATATCGGGACGTTGATCGTACGCGGTGAGGCTTAGCGCCAGTCCATGGCTGATGGGACGGCCATGCGGTGAGAGCAGTCACGGCAAGGGAGAGGCCAACCAGGGGTGTTTGGAAGGCAGTTCGGTGGGGCGGGCGGCGGTGGGGCGCACGGGGTGGTCTAGTCAGGTCAACGAGTCTGCGGCGGATTGGGCGAGAGCGGCTTCGGTGGGGGCGTTGGCTCGGGTGTAGGCGTCGGCGGACTGGAGGTAGTGGGTGCGGGCTTCGGCGAGGCGAGCGGCGTGATGGTGGGCGAGGGCCAGGTTGTAGAGGGTACGGCCCGTCCCGTACCAGTCCTCGAACTCTCGGAGGCCCTCCAGAGCCTTCTCGCACGCTTCGACCGCCTCGTCCATCCGGTCCGCCTCCCACAGGACTCCGCCGAGGTTGTTCCACGCCCTGGCCTCGCCATAGTGGTCCCCGACGGCCTGGTGCAGGTCACGGGCGCGGGTGTGGGCGTCGATCGCTTCCCCTGCACGGTCTGCTTCCCGCAAGGCGATGCCAAGGTTGTCCCACGCCGAGGCCTCGCGGTGACGGTCTCCAGTGGCCTGGAACAGGTCGCGGGCGCGGGTGTGGGCGTCGATCGCCTCCCCTGCCCGGTCCGTCCCCTGCAGGGCGTTGCCGAGGTTGCTCCACGCGCAAGCCTCGTAGTGGCGGTCCCCGATGGACTGAAACAGGTCGCGGGCCTGGGTGTTCGCGTCGATTGCCTTCTCCACCTGGCCTGTCTCCCGCAGGGCGATGCCGAGGCTGTTCCACGCGATGGCCTCGCCCACCTGGTTGCCGGCGCGGTGGGCGGCCTCTCTCGCGGCATCGCATACCGTGATCTTGTCGTCGAAAGAGCGCCGCCAGTCCAGATACTCCGCCAAGTACTGCGACAGCCGTACCGCTCCGTCCGCGTACCGCTCCTCTCGCGCCCACTGCACCGCCGCCACCAGTCCCGCTCGTTCTGAGTCCAGCCACGCCAACGCCTCGGCCCGGTCCCTGAACTGTTCCGGCATCGGCGTCCCCGGCAGCCACCGCAGCCAGCGATCTGCCATCCTCGCCCACCCGCGATAGAACTCCAGCACCCGCCCCCGCGCCGCCTCCCTCTCCTCCCACAATCCCGCGTCCCCCTCGACCACACCCACCCCGAACGCCCGCACCAGGTCATGCACCCGCCACCGCAGCTCGTCTGTGTGTCGCACGGGCGAAACGAGATGCGTTGCCGCCAGCTCCTCCAACAGGCAAAGCACAGGCTCCAGTTCGAGATCAGCCAACGCAGCTACCGTCTCCACCCCGCTGTCCGTCCCCGGAGCAAGACACAACAGCCTCAGCAGCCGGGCCTGTTCGGGCCGCAGTCGCCGATACGACGTCTCCAGCACAGGGCGCAACACGAGTGACCGGCCGTACAGGTCCGCCCCGGGGCTACCCTTGTCGAGTACGACCGTCGGATCCCCGGCCTCCCTGATCTCGGTCACCAGCGAAGCGATGTCACGGTGTCTGCGCATGCGCATCATCCCCGCCGCGATCTGAAGAGCCAGCGGCAAGTGTCCGCAAAGGTCGGCCAGTTCGCGTAGCGCACCCGGCTCTTGCTCCGGCCGGTCGTCCCGCTCGTCGGTGTCGTGCAGAGCTCGCGTCACCAAGCCGACGGACTCCTCCGGGGCGAGCGTCTCAAGGTCGATGAGACGCACCGGCAGGGCGTTGGGACGGTCCCGGGACGTGATGAGTACCCGGTGGTGATCCGTGCCCGGCAGCAACGGCACGTACTGCGACGGTTCCGACGCGTTGTCCAGGATCAGCAGCATCCGCTCCCGCCGCGCGGCCAACAACTCCCGGTACACGTCGTACTGCCGGTCCGTTGTCGGCGGCAGATCCAGGCCCCGCACACCCAGCGCGTCGAGCAGCGCCAGTACTGCCTGATCGGCCGTGACCGGATCGTCGTCGTATCCCCGCAGATCCACGAAGAGCGTCCCGCCAGGGAACTCGCCCCGTGCCCGATGCGCCGCCTCCACCGCCAACGCGGTCTTGCCGATGCCGCCCATCCCCGTGACGGCGAAGACAAGCAGTGGGAGCCCGGGGTCGTCGCTGGTGCCGGGGGCCAAGTGGGAGAGCAGACGATCCAGTTCGGCCGTACGCCCGATGAACCCCAACGGCCGCGGCGGCAACGTCGCGCTCGCACTGGGAACCGGCCCGTGAGCCGTACCCCTACCCCCGCCCGTCGACCCACTTCCCGACGACGGGCCCGTCGAAGGTCCCACCCCGGAAGTCGATGTGATCTCCGCCGTACGTTGCTCTGGCTTCCCCCCGACCACCCCGATGGGGCTCCTCCTCGGCGTCGCCGGAACCCTCGCGCGGCCGGTGCTTCCGCAGTAGCGCCACCGTCACCGACGCCGCCTGCTCGGCCGCCCGTTGCTGGGAACCCGATGCGTCGGCCTGGTGCTTGGCGGCGTCGGCGCGGTCGCTGATGCCTCGGACGACCAGGGCGTTCAACTGGCCGTTGAGATGGGCTGCTTGGAGTGCCCCGAAGCCCTCCATCTCGATCGCCCCGGCGTCGTTGTAGTTGCTGTGGATGAACCGGGCGATCTCGGACTTGGCGTCCGCCAGGACCACATCACCCGTCGCGATCGGCATGAAGTGCGCCCGCACGTCGGGCATGTCCCGTACCGCGGAACGGGCCGCCTGTTCGAGCGCGTGCGAACCCGGCAGGGCCTTGGGGCGGACCCGGAATCCCCCGGGTTCCCGCTTCCCGCCGTAGATCTCGTACACCTGCGTTCCCACGACGACGTCCCCGATCTCGACGTCGTCCTTCAGGCTGCCGGCGACTCCGACGAACAACACGGCTTGTGGGCGCAGCCAGTTGATGAGTTGGGTGGTGAGGGAGGCGGCCCGGTCGGCGCCCATGCCCAATTCGCAGAGGGCGACCTGCCATGCGGTGTCGGCGAGTCGGCCCTGTTCGACGCGGGTTCCGTCGGTGTGGACACGTTCCCGCCGGTCCTCGACGTATGCGCGAACGGCGGCGTATTCGAGAGGGAGTGCGGTCAGGATCAGGACGATGGGCTGCGGCTCCGGCACACTCATAAGGTACTGCGGGGGAAGGGGATCGAGTGCCGGAACAGGACGTGACGGTCGGGCAGTTGCTGCTCGCCGAGTACCAGAGCATCAAGGACGAGCAGAAGGCGCGGATCGGGTTCCGCGACAACCTGCTCTACGTCACCTTGGGCGTGGTGGCCGCCGTCATCGCC
Source organism: Streptomyces sp. NPDC091280 (assembly GCF_044768565.1). Taxonomy (NCBI): domain Bacteria; kingdom Bacillati; phylum Actinomycetota; class Actinomycetes; order Kitasatosporales; family Streptomycetaceae; genus Streptomyces; species Streptomyces sp. NPDC091280. Next base: position 19,712 of record NZ_JBIVUZ010000001.1, on the reverse strand, counting down.
GCCGCCGCGCAGGCCAAGCAGGCGTCGATGCTGCTGGCGTTGCCGCCGGTGTGTGTCGTGCTTGGGTGGACGTACCTCGTGAACGACCAGAAGATCTCGGCGATCGGGGCGTACGTCCGCGATCAACTCGGGCCGCGGCTGGCGGTGTTGGCGCAGCCGGGCGGTGGGTTCGAGGCGTTCGGGTGGGAGACCGCGCACCGGGGGGACCGGCGGCGCAGGTCCCGGAAGGCGGTCCAGGTCGTGGTGGACCTGACGGCGTTCTGCGCGGTGCCGTTGGCCGCCTTGGTGGTGTTCTGGGTGGATGCGGGGAGCGGGTTGCTCGTCGGGATCTCGGCGGTGGAGACGGTCGCCGTGGCGGGGCTGGCCTGGCAGGTCGTCTGGTACGCGAAGGCCGCGTGAACTCCCGTCCCAGCCTCTACCGTTGACGCTCCGGGGGCGGGTGGCGGGAGCCTGGTACGGAACGGTGGGACGGGTGCATGAAGGCTGCGCTGTTGGAGGCTCTGTCGGCGGGGGCCGGAGGGGGCGCGGGGCGTCGTGCGGTGGCGGAACTCGCGCGGAAGGTGGGGCTCGACGACGGGGCGTCCGGGCGGGAGATCGCCGAGGCGGCGAATGATCCCGCTCGACGTGCCGCCGTACGGGAGTGGGGGGAGGCGCTGGCCGAACTACTGTCCGCTGATCCGGGTGGTGTGGCCGGCGCGGTTGCGCGGGCCATGGGGAGTGAGGGTGCGGCTTCCTGGTACGACGGGGATCACGCGGACTTCCGAGGTGGGGTGTTTCTGCGGGAGGTCGTCGGTGTACAGGTCGTGATTCAGCGGGGTGGGGGCGCTGTGCCTGAGGCATTGGCCGGGTTGCCGCCGAGGCCCGCTGGGTTCACCGGGCGGGAGAGCGAGACGTCGGCGTTGTTGCGGGCGTTGGATCCGGCGGGGGAGTCGAAGGAAACGTCGGCCGTTCTCGTCGCCGCGGTGTCCGGTCTCGGCGGCATCGGCAAGACCGCGCTCGCTGTCGAGACCGCGTATCTGGCGTGTGGGCGGGGGTGGTTTCCGGGTGGGGTGCTGTTCATCGACCTGCACGGGTACGACCAGGAGCCGGTGACCTCCGACCGGGCGCTCCAGGCGTTGTTGCGGGCCCTTGGCATTCCGCCGGAGCACATTCCCGCTACGGCGGACGAACGGGTCGCGCTCTATCGGTCGACGTTGGCGGGGCGTGCGCGGGAGCGGGGTCCGGTGCTTGTGCTGGCCGACAACGCTTCGTCGCCGGATCAGGTGCGGCCCCTGTTGCCGGGAGACGGACCGCACCGCGTGCTGGTCACGTCCCGGGACCGGCTGCCTCAACTGGGCGCGAGGCTCGTCCCGTTGGACCAGCTCACGCCGGAGGAGGCGTACGAACTCCTCGACCGTGCCCTGTGGATCGCCGACCCGGACGACTCCCGCATCGTCGATGACCCCGACTGCGCCGAGCAACTCGCCTCTCTCTGTGGCCACTTGCCACTGGCCCTACAGATCGCGGCCGCGTTGCTCGCGGAGGACTCGGGCAAGCCGTTGACCGAACTCGTCGCGGAACTGGGGGAGTTCCGCGACCGGCTCGACCATCTCGACGACGGTGAGCGGAGCGTCCGCGCCGCCTTCGACCTCTCCTACCGCCGGCTGCCCCCGGACCACGCCCGGTTGCTGCGGCTGCTCGCCCTGGCGCCGGGACCGGAGGCGAGCGACGAGGTCGTTGCCGCGCTGGTCGGGGCGGAGTCGCCACCGTCGCGGGAGTTGAGGGCCTTGGCGCGGGCGCATCTCGTCGAGCGGGGGAGCGGGCGAGGGTGGTGGCGGCTGCATGACCTGGTGCGGGCGTTCGGAGTGACTGTGGTGGCGGGGGACGCGGCGTGGCAGGAGGAAGGGGATACAGCGAGGGGAAGGGTGCTGGAGTTCTACCGCCGACAGGCAGTTGAGGCAGATGCCAGGTTGCGGTGGCTGCCAGGGAGGCCGGAGCCGGAGCGGTTCAAGGATCGGGCGCAGGCTTTGGCGTGGCTGGATGGAGAGCGTGCGGGGCTGGTTGCGGCTGTGCAGTGGGCACGGGAGGAGCGGTTCGCGGTCGCAGCGGTATGGCTGTCCGAGCGCCTGGCGACCTACTTGGATTGGCGGCGATACTTTGACGACTGGATCGCCGTCACGGAGGCCGAGCAGGAAGCCACTCACCGCGCCGGGAATCAGCTGGGCGAAGCCGCGGCGTGGAACCACTGGGGTCTCGCGCTGCGGGGAGCGGGACGGGTGGACGAGGCGATTGACGTTCACATCCGTGCCCGAGACCTCTTCCAAGCCGTTGGGGACCACCTCAATGAAGCCACTGCGTGGACCAATCTCGGCGGCGCGCTGCAGTTGGACGGCCGGACGGAGGAGGCGATCGAGGCGCATACCCGTGCCCGCGACCTCTTCCAGGCTGCTGAGGATCCTCTCCGCGCAGCCATGGCCTGGGACAACCTTGGCGGTGCCCTGTGGGAGGCGGGCCGAGCGGAGGAGGCGATTGAAGCGCACACTCGTGCCCGCGACCTGGACCAGGCCGTCGGGGACCGCCTTGGTGAGGGCAGCGCGTGGCACAACATCGGTGTTTCTCTGAGCGAGCTGGGCCGCACGGAGGAGGCGATCGAGGCTTTTCGCAAATCCTTGGAGATCTTTGGGGAGTTCGAGGACTGGTTCAACGTGGGCCTGTCGCTCTGCAACCTGGCGCTTACTTTTGTCGCCGCCCACCGCCACGCCGAAGCCCGTACCGCCTTCCTAATGTCCATAGACGCCTACACCCTCGCCAATGCGCCCGCCGAAGCCGCCGAGGTCCGCACCCTCGCCGCAGAATTCGAACCCGACCCCCCACTCACCCCTTCACCCACCGATACTGCAACTCAGGCCGCCCCACAGTCCCATACTGCGGACTCCGCGCAGCCCTCCCCGCCTCCACCAGATGCTCCAGGTACCGCCGGGCCGTGATCCGGGAAATCCCCACCGCCTCCGCCACCCCCGCCGCGGTGAGCCCCTCCCCGCAGTCCCGCAGCGCGACCGTCACCTTCTCCAGTGTCGGCGCGCTCAGTCCTTTCGGCAGGGCCGCGGGCGAAGGGGCCCGCAGCGCGGCCAGTGCGCGGTCGACCTCGTCCTGGCCGCTCGCCTCGCCCGCCGCCGCGTGGAACTCGGCGTACCGCACCAGCCGGTCCCGCAGCGTCGCGAACGTGAACGGCTTCAGGACGTACTGGACGACGCCCAGCGACACGCCCTCGCGCACCACCGCCAGATCCCGCGCCGACGTCACCGCGATCACGTCCGCGTGGTAGCCGGCGGCCCGCAGCGACCGGGCCAGTTGCAGGCCGTGCGCGTCCGGGAGGTGCAGGTCCAGCAGCAGCAGGTCCACCTGCGTCCGCTCCAGCGCCCGTCTCGCCTCCGCCCCGGTGTGCGCCTTGCCCACCGCCACGAAGCCCGGTACCCGGCCCACGTACATCACGTGCGCGTCGGCGGCGACCGGATCGTCCTCCACGACGAGGACGCGGATCGGCTCGGCCGTGGTCATGAGGTACCGCCTTCGGAAAGAGAACCCCGCGACGACGACGCCCGGACGCCGTCCTCGCCCTCACTCGCCGTTCCCCGCAACGGCAACCGCACCTCGAACACCGCCCCGCCGCCCTCCGCCTCCGCCACCGTCAACGTCCCCCCGTGCCGGGTGACCGCCTGCCGTACCAGCGCCAGTCCCAGGCCCCGGCCGCCCGGTCCCGCCGGCTTCGTGGAGAAGCCCCGTTGGAACACCGCCTCCGCGTGGGCGGGATCCACTCCCGCCCCCGTGTCCGCGACCCGCAGCACCAGCGCGGAGCCGCCCGCCCCCGGACCAGCCTCCGTCCGCGCGGTCACCGTCACCCGCGCCCGCAGACTTCCCTGTGCCGCGTCCACCGCGTTGTCGATCAGGTTGCCGAGGATCGTCACCAGGTCCCGGGCGGGCAAGGAGTCCGGTAGGAGGCCGTCGTCCAGGCCGCTGTCTCCCGAGACCACCAACTCGACGCCCCGCTCGTTGGACTGGGCCGTCTTGCCCAGCAACAGGGCCGCCAGCACAGGTTCGTTGACCGCCGAGACGACCTGGTCGGTCAGGGTCTGGGCCAGTTCCAGTTCCGCCGTCGCGAAGTCCACCGCCTCCTCCGCCCGGCCCAGCTCGATCAGCGAGACGACCGTGTGCAGGCGGTTCGCCGCCTCGTGCGCCTGCGAGCGGAGCGCCTGGGTGAAGCCGCGTTCGGAGTCCAACTCGCCCATCAGGGACTGGAGTTCGGTGACGTCCCGGAGGGTGACGACGGTTCCTCGGCGCTCGCCTCCCGACACCGGGGACGTGTTCACCACCAGTACCCGGGACGCCGTCAGATGCACCTCGTCCACCCGTTCCTCCGACGACAGCAGCGCCCCCGTCAGCGGCGCGGGCAGGCCCAGGTCAGCGACCGAGCGGCCCACCACGTCGCCGGTGACGCCGAGGAGTTCGCGCCCGCCGTCGTTCATGAGCGCCACCCGGTACTGCCCGTCCAGCATCAGCAGCCCTTCCCGTACCGCGTGCAGCGCGGCCTGGTGGTAGTCGTGCATATGGCTCAGCTCGGTCGCGTTCATGTTGTGGGTGTGGCGGCGGAGCCGGGCGTTGACCACATACGTTCCTACGGCGCCCAGGGCCAGCGCGCCGGCTGCGACGCCGATCAGGGCCGTTACCTGGTCCTGCACCCGCTGAGTGATCGCCTCGACCCGGATACCGGCGCTGACCAGGCCGATGATCCGGGTGTGCCCGGTGTCGTAGACGGGGGTGACCGCGCGGACGGACGCGCCGAGGGTACCGGTGTAGGTCTCGGTGAACGACCTGCCCTTGAGGGCGGGGCCGATGTGGCCCAGGAACTTCTTGCCGATCTGGGACCGGTCCGGGTGGGTCCAGCGGATGCCCTTCGGGTTCATGATCGTGACGAAGTCGACCTGGGTGTCGCGCTGGACCCGCAGGGAGTACGTCTCCAGGTGCGCGGTGGGGTCGGAGGTGCCGATCGCCGCCACCACCGACGGGGAGTCGGCGACCGAGCGGGCCACCGCGGTGGCCTGGCGGCCGGCCGCGTCCTCGGCCTGGCTGCGGTCGCTGACGTAGGTGAACAGCGCGTACCCGGCGACGACGACCGCTATCAGCACCGCCTGCATGCCGAAGAGCTGACCGGCGAGGCTGCGGGGGCGGGGGACGTGCGGGAAGCGCATGCCGTCAGTGTGCCTCTCAGACATGGCGTGAACTAAATGAACGGAAGGGTGACCGGGCTCACAGGCCGGGAGATAGTCACCGAAACCCCCTGGGAGCCCCCGTCTCCCGGATCTTCCCGGACGTGAGCCGCACTCGCAGCCCGGGTTCCGCCGGTCGTGAGCCGCACGCCGGATGATGCCGACGACGTCGTCAAGGAGGGCAGCCGTGGCCAGCACCCCCGCTCCCGCACCTGCCGCACCCGCAGCACCCCCCGCGAAGCGGGACCGTACGCACTACCTCTACCTCGCGGTGATCGTCGCGGTCGCCCTCGGTATCGCCGTGGGCTTCATCGCGCCGGACTTCGCCAAGGAGCTGAAGCCGCTCGGCACGGGCTTCGTCGGGCTGATCAAGATGATGATCTCGCCGATCATCTTCTGCACGATCGTGCTCGGCGTCGGCTCGGTACGGAAGGCCGCACAGGTCGGCAAGGTCGGCGGGCTCGCGCTCGGCTACTTCATCGCGATGTCGTTCGTGGCGCTGGCCATCGGCCTGGTCGTCGGCAACATCATCCACCCGGGCAGCGGCATGCACCTGACCGAGGCGGTCAAGGGCGTCGGGCACACCCAGGCCCAGGCCGCCGCCGAGGGCCCGGTCGACTTCCTGCTCGGGATCATCCCGACCACCTTCGTGTCGGCCTTCACCGAGGGCCAGGTCCTCCAGACCCTGCTGATCGCGCTCCTCGCGGGCTTCGCGCTCCAGGCCATGGGCCGGACCGGCGAGCCGGTGCTGCGCGGGGTCGAGTACATCCAGAAGCTGGTCTTCCGCATCCTCGGCATGATCATGTGGGCCGCGCCCGTCGGCGCCTTCGGCGCGATGGCCGCCGTCATCGGCGAGACCGGCATGGACGCGCTCAAGGCACTGGGCACGATCATGCTCGGCTTCTACGTCACCTGTTTCCTGTTCATCGTGATCGTGCTCGGCACGCTGACCAAGCTGGTCGCCAAGGTCAACCTCCTCCACCTGCTGAAGTACCTCGGCCGGGAGTTCCTGCTGATCGTCTCCACCTCCTCGTCCGAGTCCGCGCTGCCGCGGCTCATCGCGAAGATGGAGCACCTGGGTGTCAGCCGCCCGGTCGTCGGCATCACCGTGCCGACCGGCTACTCCTTCAACCTCGACGGCACGATGATCTACCTGACGATGGCCTCGCTGTTCATCGCCGACGCGATGGACCAGTCGATGAGCATCGGCCAGCAGATCGGGCTGCTGCTCTTCATGATGGTCGCCTCGAAGGGCGCGGCCGGTGTCTCCGGCTCCGGCATCGCCGTACTCGCCAGCGGTCTCCAGTCGCACAAGCCGGCCCTGGTCGACGGTGTCGGTCTGATCATCGGCATCGACCGCTTCATGAGCGAGGCCCGCGCGGTCACCAACTTCGCCGGGAACGCCGTCGCCACCCTGCTCATCGGCACCTGGACCGGCGAGGTCGACAAGGAGCGGGTGAACCGGGTCCTCGCGGGTGAACTGCCCTTCGACGAGAAGACGTTGCTCGACGAGGCGGACACCGACGAGCACCTCGACGGTGTGCCCGAGCAGGGCGGCGAGAAGGAACTCGCCAAGGCCTGACCGGCCCCCCGAGCGGGGCGCCCGGACCCACCTGAACAAGGTCCGGACGCCCCACGGACTCCGGGCGGCTGGGTGTCCCCCCGTCGCTCAGCCGCCCGGACCACCTCCCCGCGCTGGTGGGGGATGCACTAGCGTGCCGTGCCGTGCCGGAAAACTCCGGCACGGCACGTTCGCGTTCGGCGGGAGTCTCGGGGGACATGGGCATGAAGATCGACTGGGACCGGCGGCACTGCGCACGGCACGGCCATGTGACGTACGCGCCCGACGAGACGGTGCTGCGGGACCGGCTGCGCGCCGAGACCAAGCTCGGGGTGGCCTGGCGCTGTCTGCGCTGCGGCGACTTCGCGCTCGGCGACCCGCACGCCTCGGGGCCCGCCGAGAACGCCCCGCTGGTGCCGCGCGGGAAGGTGCTGCGGGACCTGTTCATCCTGCGGTTCCTGGCGATCGAGCGGGCCGTGCGCGGGGTGTTCATCGTGCTGGTCGCCGCCGCCGTGTGGAAGTTCAGCAACAGCCAGGACTCCGTGCGCAAGCTCTTCGACGAGTACCTCGACGTCTTCCGCCCGGTCTTCAAGCACTTCCACTACGACCTCGACCACTCGCCGGTCGTCGGCTCCATCCAGAAGACCTTCGGCTACAAGCACTCCACGCTGGTCCTGGTCGCCGTACTGCTGCTGGCGTACGCGCTGATCGAACTCGTCGAGGCCGGCGGGCTCTGGTACGCCAAGCGCTGGGCGGAGTATCTGACGGTGGTCGCCACCGCCGCGTTCCTGCCGCTGGAGATCTACGAACTCACCGAGCACATCAGCTGGTTGAAGATCGCCACCCTCGTCCTCAACGTCCTCGCCGTGGTCTACATCGCGCTCGCCAAGCGGCTGTTCGGCCTGCGCGGCGGGCGGAAGGCCTTCGACGAGGAGCGCGAGAGCGCCTCCCTGCTGGAAGTGGAGACGTCCGCCGGGGTCATGGTCTGACGCCCACGACATCCCGGTCCAGCAGGGTCAGTTGGGCCGTCGTCAGGGTCAGGTCCGTCGCCCGTGCCGAGTCCCGGATCGACTCGGGGCGGCCGGCGCCGGGAATCGGGATCACGGTCGGCGACTTCGCCAACAGCCAGGCCAGGCAGACCTGTTGGGGGCTGACGCCGTGCTCGCGGGCCACGGCGTGGAACGCGGTGGAGCCGGGTTCGCGGTTCGGGTCCGGCGGGCCGTCCAGCGAGCTGCGGGAGATGCCGCCGAGCGGGCTCCACGGCAGGAAGGCCAGGCCGAGTTCGGCGCACAGCCGCAGCTCCGGCTCGCTGTCCCGTACGGCGGGCGAGTACCGGTTCTGCACCGAGACCAGGCGGTCGCCGAGGATCGCGCGGGCCCGCCGGATCAGTCCGGTGTCCGTGTTGGAGACACCGGCCAGCCGGATCTTGCCCTCGTCGAGCAGCTCGCGCAGGGCGCCCACCGACTCCTCGAAGGGCACGGCCGGGTCGGGTTTGTGCAGCTGGTAGAGGCCGATGGCGTCGACGCCGAGCCGCTTCAGGGAGGCCTCGGCGGCGGCCTTGAGACGGCGTGGCGAGCCGGTCACCGTCCAGCCGCCGTCCGCCGGTCGGCCGCGTCCGCCCTTGGTGGCGATCAGCACGTCGGACGTGTCGCCGCCGTACGCCGCGAGCGCGCGGGCGATCAGCGCCTCGTTGTGGCCGGGTTCGGCGCCCGGGAGGTGGTAGGAGTCGGCGGTGTCCAGCAGGGTCACGCCCGCGTCCAGCGCGGCGTGCACCGTGGCCAGGGCGCGTCGTTCGTCCGGGCGGCCTTCCACCGACAGCGGCATCGCGCCGAGTCCCACGGCGCTCACCCGCAGATCGCCAAGTGCGCGGTGGCGCATGTCAGTTGTCCTTTCCCATGGTCTCGGCGACCGCCCGCGGCAGCCACCGCCGTACGTCGCCGAAGGCGAAACCGAGCCGCTCCGCGCGGGAGTTGGCCATGCCGTAGCGGCGGGTGAAGGAGAGCGGGGACGTCTCACCGACCTCGACCGTGCGCAGGACCGTGCGGCCGGTGGGGAGGTGTGCGGTGATCGCCGCGCACAACTCCCGTGTGGTCAGCAGGCCGTGGGAGGCCGCGTTGACCGGGCCGGTGAAGTCCTGGCCTGCCGTCCAGGCGACGAAGTCGGCGATCTCCTCGACGTGGATGTAGGTCGCCGGGTGGTCGGTGGTGGGCACCGCGATCGGCTCGCCGGCGCGGATGCGGTCCGCGTAGTGGGCGAGGCGGCCGGTGAAGTCGTCGGCGCCGCCCAGCACATGGGCCACGCGGACGGCGGTGAACGGGAAGTCCCCGCCCGCCGCGAACACCGCCTCCGCCTGCCGCTTGCCCTCGCCGTAGTGCGCGTCGCGGAACTCCGGCTGGTCCCAGGGGAGTTCGAGGTCGACGGGGACGGTGAGCGGATCCACGGCCGTCTCGGGCACGAGGTCGGCGGAGTCCTCGTACTCGTACACCTCGACCGTCGACGTCATGACATAGCGGCCGGTGCGGCCGGTGAACACGCGGCGGGCGACCGCCGCCTGGTGCGGGGTGTAGCAGACCTGGTCGACGACGACGTCGAAGCGGCGCGGGCCGAGCGCGGTGCGCAGCCCGTCCTCGTCGTCGCGGTCGGCGATCAGGTGCGTGGCCGCGGCGGGCGGCGGGGACGAACCCCGGTTGAGGACCGTGACCCGGTCCCCGGCGGCCAGCAGCCGGGCGATCAGCCGCTTGCCGAAGTAGCGGTTGCCGCCGATGACCAGTACCTCTCGCGCCTTTTCCATGACCATAATTCTGCTGGCGTACCCGGGCGGCTTGAAGGGGAAGACATGGGAGTTGCGGCCTCCGTACCGAAAGAACCACGGCATTCGCGGGCCGGTGCCGACGAAACCTCGGTGGCCTTCGACGCGCTGGACCGGCAGATCCTCCAGCTCCTCCAGACCGACGGCCGGATCAAGCTCAGCGAGCTGGGGCGACGCGTCCGGCTGAGCCCGGCGGCGGTCACCGAGCGGGTGCGGCGGCTGGAGAGCACGGGCGTGATCAGCGGCTACGGCGCCCAGGTGGTCCCGGGCCGGCTCGGCTACGGCATCCAGGCGTTCATCCGGGTCAACCCGCACGGCGGCTACACCCTGAAGCACCCAAGGACCCTGGAGCTGATCGAGCGCCCGGAGATCACCGAGGTCCACCATGTCGTCGGCGAGGACTGCTGGATCCTCAAGGTCGCCGTCCGGGACACCGTCCACCTGGAGGACGTCCTCGAAGCGGTCTCCGCGCTCGGGCGCACCACGACGTCGATCGTGCTGACCTCGCCGCTGGAGCGCAAACCGCTCTTGCCCTGACGCCGACGTCAAGGACTACCGTCGTGGACATGCGAATCGGCGAGCTGGCCGCGCGGGCCGGGACCACGACGCGAACGCTCAGGTACTACGAGTCGCGGGGGCTGCTGCCCGCGCGGCGCGGTGGCAACGGGTACCGGACGTACGACGAGGGGGACCTGAAGCTGCTGCGGCAGATCAGGACCTTGCAGGACTTCGGGTTCGACCTGGAGGAGACGCGGCCCTTCGTGGAGTGTCTGCGGGCCGGGCACCCGCAGGGCGACTCGTGCCCGGCGTCGCTCGCCGTCTACCGCCGCAAGCTGGCCGAACTGGATTCCCTGATCGGGGAGTTGCAGGCGGTGCGGGCGGAGATCGGGGTGCGGCTGGCGACCGTCGAGGAGCCGGTGCCGTTGTGCGAACTGGGAGGGTCTGAACTGTGATCGATGTGACGGACGGCAATTTCGCGGCCGAGGTGATCGGGGCCGAGGTGCCGGTGCTGGTGGAGTTCACCGCGGACTGGTGCCCGCCGTGCCGGCAGATGGCGCCGGTGCTGCGCGCTCTCGCCGCGGAGGAGGGCGAGCGGCTGAAGGTCGTGCAGCTGAACGTGGACCGGAATCCTGAGACCACGAACGCGTACAAGGTTCTCTCGATGCCCACGTTCATGGTGTTCCGTGACGGTGAGCCGGTGAAGGCCATGGTGGGAGCCCGGCCGAAGCGACGGCTGCTGGAGGAACTGGCCGAGGTGATCTGAACAACTGGACCCGCGGGCACGAAAAAATCCCCTGAGCAATTGCGCTCGGGGGATTCTTCTGCGTATATTCAATGGTTCGCGACTTCACGGGAATTAGGTCGTGAAGAGGTTTAGTGAGCACAGTATATAGGCCCGGGAGTGGAATTGTCAAACAGCGATGAAATTCGCGGTGAGCAGGAATTCATCGACGGTCTCTACGCACGCGTGGACGCGCTGCGCGGCGCCACCGAGGACTCCGTCACGGACGCGCTCGGACAGGGCAACACCCCCATGCAGGCCCGGCTGGAGCGGGACATCCTGGTCGCCGAGCGCTCGGGGCTGCTGGCCGCGCTGAACGCCGTGGACGGCTCGCTCTGCTTCGGCCGGATCGACCTCACCTCCGGGGTCCGGCACCACATCGGCCGGATCGGCATCCGCGCCGACGACGCCGACCTCACCCCGATCCTGATCGACTGGCGGGCCGAGGTCGCCCGCCCCTTCTACCTCGCCACCGGCCACACCCCGATGGGCCTGCGCCGCCGCCGGCATCTCACCACCGACGGCCGCCGGGTCACCGCCCTGCACGACGAGATCCTCGACCTGGGGGACCGGGAGCGGACCGGCCACGAGGACCCGACCGGCGACGCGGTGCTGCTCGCCGCGCTCGACTCCGCGCGCACCGGCCGGATGAGTGACATCGTGCAGACCATCCAGGCCGAACAGGACGAGATCATCCGGGCACCCCATCGGGGGGTCCTGGTCGTCGAGGGCGGGCCGGGCACCGGCAAGACCGCCGTCGCGCTGCACCGGGCCGCGTATCTCCTCTACGAACACCGGGAGTTGCTCGCCAAACGCGCCGTCCTCATCGTCGGCCCGAACCCCGCGTTCCTCGGCTACATCGGCGAGGTGCTGCCCTCCCTCGGCGAGACCGGCGTCCTGCTGGCGACCGTGGGAGAACTGTTCCCCGGTGTGCGGGCGACGGCCGTCGACAGCCGGGCGGCGGCGGCCGTCAAGGGCCGCGCCGACATGGCGGACGTCCTCGCGAGGGTCGTCCGCGACTGGCAGTCCCTGCCCGACCCGGTGATCGCCATCGAGCACGACCGCGAGATCCTGATGCTCGACGACGGCCTGGTCCGCGTGGCCCGCGACCGCACCCGCGAGGCCCGGCTCCCGCACAACGCGGCCCGCGAGCACTTCGAGGGCCACATCCTCAACACGCTCACCGAGATGGTCGCCGAACGCATCGGCACCGACCCCTTCGACGGCGGCAACCTCCTCGACCCCAGCGACATCACCCAGATCCGCGACGAACTCGCCGAGAACCCCGAAGTCTGGGCCGCCATCGACCAGTTGTGGCCGCGGCTGACCCCGCAGTACCTCGTCGCGGACTTCCTCGCCGACCCCGTCGGCCACGTCTCCGACGACGACGCGGACGCCATCCGCCGCCCGGTGACCCGCGAGTGGACCGTGGCGGACGTACCGCTGCTCGACGAGGCGGCCGAACTCCTCGGCACCGACGACCGGGTGGTGCGGGCGCGGGCCGAACGCGAGCGCGCGGAACAGGTGTCGTTCGCGCAGGGCGTGCTGGACGTGTCCTTCGCCTCCCGGACCTTCGAGTTCGAGGACAAGGAGGAGGACGACCCCGAGGGCTCCGAGGTGCTGTCCGCGCACGACATCATCGACGCCGAACGCTTCGCCGAGCGGCACGAGGAGGAGGACCACCGCAGCGCCGCCGAGCGCGCGGCGGCCGACCGCACCTGGGCGTTCGGCCACATCATCGTCGACGAGGCACAGGAACTCTCCCCGATGGCCTGGCGGTTGCTCATGCGGCGCAGCCCCACCCGCTCGATGACCCTGGTCGGCGACCCGGCCCAGACGGCCGAGGCGGCGGGCGTCGGCTCCTGGTCGCAGATCCTCGCCCCCTACGTCGAGGACCGCTTCACCCACACCCGCCTCGGCGTCAACTACCGCACCCCCGCCGAGATCATGGACCTCGCGGCAGCGGTCGTCCGCACCGAGAACCCGTCCTTCGAACCGCCGAGTTCGGTACGGTCCACAGGTGTACGGCCCTGGGTGCGCGCGACCGACGACCTGCCCGGCGCGGTCGCGAAGGCCGTCGGCGAACTGACCCCCTCCGAAGGCCGGTTGGCCGTCATCGCCCCGCGCGACCTGCACCGGCGGCTGGCCGCGCGACTCGACGGAGTGACGGCGGGCGCGGAGCCCGACCTGACCCGCGCCGTCGTCCTGCTCGACCCGCGCCAGGCCAAGGGCCTCGAATTCGACTCCGTCCTCGTCGTCGAGCCGGGTCGGTACGGCACGAGCGACCTGTACGTGGCGCTGACCCGGGCGACACAACGGCTCGGGGTGGTGCACACCGGGGCGCTGCCGCGAGCGCTGGCCGAGGTGGCGGACACGGCCTAGGCGGGCCGCAGCCAGATCGTCGCCAGTGGTGGCAGTGTCAGTCGGATGCTGGCCGCGTGGCCGTGCCACGAGGTCGGTTCGGGCTTGAGCGGGTCGGGGTTGGTGACACCGCTGCCGCCGTAGGCGACGGAGTCCGTGTTGAGGGTCTCGTGCCAGGCGGGGGTGTCGTCCGGGACGCCGAGGCGGTAGTCGTGGCGGACGACGGGGGAGAAGTTGCTGACGGCGAGCAGCGGCACGCCCTCGGCGTCGAGCCGCAGGAACGCGAGGACGTTGTCCTCGGCCGCGTCGCCCGTCGTCCACCGGAAGCCGGCGGGGCTGGTGTCGAGCTGCCAGAGCGCGGGGGTCGTGCGGTAGACCGTGTTGAGGTCGCGGACCAGGTCGCGCACGCCCCGGTGGTCGGCTTCGGCGCCGTAGGCCGGGTCGAGGAGCCACCAGTCGGGGCCGTGCGTCTCGGACCACTCGGCGCCCTGGGCGAACTCCTGGCCCATGAAGAGGAGTTGCTTGCCCGGGTGGGCCCACATGAAGGCGAGGTAGGCGCGCAGGTTCGCGCGCTGCTGCCACCAGTCGCCGGGCATCTTCGACACCAACGACCGCTTGCCGTGCACCACTTCGTCGTGCGAGATGGGCAGCACGTAGTTCTCGCTGTACGCGTACACCATCGAGAACGTCATCTCGCCGTGGTGGTGCCGACGGTGGACCGGCTCGTGGGTCATGTAGTCGAGCGAGTCGTGCATCCAGCCCATGTTCCACTTGAAGCCGAAGCCGAGTCCGCCGGTGTCGGTGGCGCGGGTGACGCCGTCCCACGCGGTGGACTCCTCGGCGATCGTCACGACACCGGGCACCCGCCGGTAGACGGTCGCGTTCATCTCCTGGAGGAAGGCGACCGCGTCCAGGTTCTCCCGGCCGCCGTGCTCGTTCGGGGTCCACTGGCCCGGCTCGCGCGAGTAGTCGAGGTAGAGCATGGAGGCGACCGCGTCCACGCGCAGGCCGTCGATGTGGAACTCCTCGCACCAGTAGACGGCGTTCGCCACCAGGAAGTTGCGCACCTCGCGGCGGCCGAAGTCGAACTCCAGGGTGCCCCAGTCGGGGTGCGCGGCCCGCAGCGGGTCCTCGTGCTCGTACAGGGGGCGGCCGTCGAACTCGGCCAACGCCCAGTCGTCGCGCGGGAAGTGGGCCGGCACCCAGTCCATCAGCACACCGATGCCGGCCCGGTGCAGGGCGTCGACCAGGAACCTGAAGTCGTCCGGGGTGCCCAGGCGGGCGGTCGGGGCGTAGAAGCCGGTGACCTGGTAGCCCCAGGAGCCGCCGAAGGGATGCTCGGCGACCGGCATCAGCTCCACGTGCGTGAAGCCCAGGTCCTTGACGTAGGCGGGCAGCTGCTCGGCGAGCTGACGGTACGTCAGACCCGGGCGCCAGGACGCGAGATGGACCTCGTAGACGGAGAACGGCGCCTCATGGACCGGGACTTCGGCGCGGCGGGCCAGCCACTCGGCGTCGTCCCACTCGTGGTGCGCGGCCGTCACGATGGAGGACGTGGCGGGCGGGACCTCGGTGCGGCGGGCCATCGGGTCGGCACGCAGTGTCCGGGAACCGTCGGGCCGGGTGATCTCGAACTTGTACAGCTCGCCCTCGCCGATGCCCGGCATGAACAGTTCCCAGACCCCGGTGCCGCCGAGCGAGCGCATCGGGGCGCCCGTGCCGTCCCAGAAGTTGAAGGTGCCGGCCAGCCGGACGCCCCGGGCGTTCGGCGCCCACACCGTGAACCGGGTGCCGGTGACCCCCTGGTGGGTCATCGGCTCCGCGCCGAGCGCCCGCCACAGCTGCTCGTGCCGGCCCTCGCCGATCAGATGCAGGTCCAGATCACCGAGCGCGGGCAGGAAACGGTACGCGTCCTCGACGTCCTGCGCGGTGCCGTCGTAGGCCACGAGCAGCCGGTACGCGGGGACGTCGGGGAGCGGGAGCAGCCCGGAGAAGAACCCGTCACCGTCGTCGTGCAGCCCGGCCGTCGACCCGTCCACCACGACGCTCACGCCGAGCGCGAACGGACGGAACACCCGGAACGCGACACCGCCGGGCACCGGGTGGGCGCCGAGCACGGAGTGGGGCGCGTGGTGCGTGCCGTGCAGGAGCCGGTCGCGGTCCACGGCGTCGAGCGCGGGGGAGACGGCGATCTCGGGCGCGACCGCCCCGACCGGCGCCGTTTCGGCCGGGGGCCTCTCGGCCGGGGGATTCTTCACCGCCGTCTTCTTCACCGGCGCCTTCTCCACCGAGGTCTTCTTCACCGCCGCCTTCTTCAGCGCGTTCTTCTTCGTCGAGTTCTTCTTCCCGGAGCCCTTCTTCCCGGCACCGGTACCGGCACTGGCAGCGGCACCGGCACCCTTCTTGGCCGAAGGCTTCTTCGCGGCGGCCTTCTTCGGGTCCGGACCGTTGGACGGGGGGCGCGGGGTCACGGGCGGGGCCTCCTGGGCGGCGGGGTGGGTCAGGTGGTGGGGTTGGCGAGGCGGCGGACGGCGGAGAGCGGGACCGGGAGCCAGTCGGGGCGGTGCCGGGCCTCGTAGACGACCTCGTAGACCGCCTTGTCCGTCTCGTACGCGCGCAGCAGGACGGGGTCGGTGCGCGGGTCCGCGCCGCCGACCTCCGCGTACCCGGAGCAGTAGGCGGCCCGGCAGCGCGCCGCCCAGCCCGGGGCCGGCGGGTCGGCGGAGTGGGCCGCGTAGTCGAAGGACCGCAGCATCCCCGCGATGTCCCGCACCGGCGGCTGCGGCAGCCGGCGTTCCGCCAGCGGCCGGGACGGCTCGCCCTCGAAGTCGATCAGCGACCACTCCCCGGACGGCGAGCGCAGGCACTGGCCGAGGTGCAGATCGCCGTGGATGCGCTGGGCGGTCCAGGTGTGGCCCTCGGCCGCGAGATCGGCCAGCGCCGAGAACGCCGTACGCAGTCCGGGCGCGTACGGCCGCAGCGCGGGCACCGCTTGGGCCGCCGCGTCGAGCCGCTCGGTCATGCCCGTCACCAGCAGGTCCAGCTGGGCATGGCCCAGGGTCGTGGTCGGCAGGGCGCGGGCCAGGGCCACGTGCACCTCGGCCGTGGCCCGGCCCAGCGCCCGCGCCTGCGCGCCGAAGTCCTCGCCCTTGCGCAGTTCGCGCAGCGCCAGTTCCCAGCCGTCGGACGCGCCCCGCACGAACGGCTGGAGCACCCCGAGGACGTACGGCTCCTCGGCGAACTCCGCCCGCAGCCACGCCGTGGGCGCGGGCACCCGGGGGCAGCCCTCCAGGGCGAGGGCGAGCGGGAGTTCCAGGTCGGGGTTGGTGCCGGGGACGATCCGGCGCAGCAGCTTCAGGATGAACGAGTCGCCGTAGACGACGGACGAGTTGGACTGTTCGGCGGTTATCAGGCGGGGGGCCAGGCCGGTTGCGATGTCCTGGTCCGGGTCCCGTTCGAAGCGCAGCCCGCCGATGTGGGCCTGGGTGCGCAGGGCCTCCAGGAGCACTTCGGCGGGCCGGGGGTCGTACAGGGCCTCGTACACCGTGCGGCCGGTGAGCGGGCCCTCCTCGACATGTCCGATCAGCGCGGGCGCGAGCCGGGGCGGCAGCGCCTCGCGCACCCCTATGAGGAGCTGGTAGCAGTCGCCGGGCGCGGGGGACTGCCGGGCGCGGACCAGCAGGTGGTAGAGGCCGAGCGGGCCGTCCACGGGCAGCAGCTCGGTGGCGGCGACCAACGAGAAACCGGTGACGGGGCGGCCTTTGCCCGCGAACCACCGCTGCCTCGGCAGCCACTCCCGCAGAAGGGGGTCGAGGGACGCGAGGAGGCCGGGACTGGTCCGGCCGGACAGGGTGACTGTTTCCGCCATGACGTCACGCTCCTTTCCCCGGGGTGGTCGGGGTGTCACTGTTGCGTGCCCCGGTCGGGGCGGGGGAAACCGGATCCACCCCGCCCCACGGGGCGACTAGGCCGCTTCCTTGCGGAGCCGGAACCAGTAGAAGCCGTGCCCCGCCAGGGTCAGCAGGTACGGCAGCTCTCCCACCGCCGGGAAGCGCACCCCGCCGAACAGTTCGACCGGGTGCCTTCCATTGAACGCCCGCAGGTCGAGTTCCGTCGGCTGCGCGAACCGGGAGAAGTTGTTCACGCACAGCACGAGGTCGTCCTCGTACTCGCGCAGGAACGCGATCACCGCCGGGTTGGACGACGGCAGCTCCGTGTAGGTGCCGAGGCCGAAGGCCGGGTTCTGCTTGCGGATCTCGATCATGCGGCGGGTCCAGTGCAGCAGCGAGGAGGGCGACGACATCGACGCCTCGACGTTGGTGACCTGGTAGCCGTAGACGGGGTCCATGATGGTCGGCAGCGACAGCCGGCCGGGGTCACAGGACGAAAAACCTGCGTTGCGATCAGGTGTCCACTGCATCGGCGTGCGCACGGCGTCGCGGTCGCCGAGCCAGATGTTGTCGCCCATGCCGATCTCGTCGCCGTAGTAGAGGATCGGCGAGCCGGGCAGCGACAGGAGCAGGGCGGTGAACAGCTCGATCTGGTTGCGGTCGTTGTCCAGGAGCGGGGCCAGGCGCCGGCGGATGCCGATGTTGGCGCGCATGCGGGGGTCCTTGGCGTACTCGGCCCACATGTAGTCGCGTTCCTCGTCGGTGACCATCTCCAGGGTCAGCTCGTCGTGGTTGCGCAGGAAGATGCCCCACTGGCAACTCGACGGGATGGCCGGGGTCTTGGCGAGGATCTCGGACACCGGGTAGCGGGACTCGCGGCGTACGGCCATGAAGATCCTCGGCATGACGGGGAAGTGGAACGCCATGTGGCATTCGTCGCCGCCGCTCCGGTAGTCGCCGAAGTAGTCGACGACGTCCTCGGGCCACTGGTTCGCCTCCGCCAGCAGCACCGTGTCGGGGTACTGGGCGTCGATCTCCTTCCGCACCCGGCGCAGGAACTCATGGGTTGCCGGAAGGTTTTCGCAGTTGGTGCCCTCGGCCGCGTACAGATACGGGACGGCGTCGAGGCGGAAGCCGTCGATGCCCAGGTCCAGCCAGAACTTCAGCGCCGAGATGATCTCTTCCTGCACGGCCGGGTTCTCGTAGTTGAGGTCCGGTTGGTGGGAGAAGAAGCGGTGCCAGTAGTACTGCTTGCGGACGGGGTCGAAGGTCCAGTTGGAGGCTTCGGTGTCGACGAAGATGATGCGGGCGTCGGGGTACTGCTTGTCGTCGTCGGCCCACATGTAGTAGTCGCCGTAGGGGCCTTCGGGGTCTTTTCTGGACTCCTGGAACCACGGGTGCTGGTCGCTGGTGTGGTTCATGACGAAGTCGATGATGACCCGCATGCCGCGCTGGTGGGCGGAGTCGACGAAGTCCACGAAGTCGGCGAGGTCGCCGAACTCGGGGAGGACGGCGGTGTAGTCGGAGACGTCGTAACCGCCGTCGCGCAGGGGGGACTTGAAGAAGGGCGGGAGCCAGAGGCAGTCGATGCCGAGCCACTGGAGGTAGTCGAGTTTGGCGGTGATGCCCTTGAGGTCACCGATGCCGTCGCCGTTGCTGTCCTGGAAGGAGCGGACCAGGACCTCGTAGAAGACGGCGCGTTTGAACCACTCGGGGTCCCGGTCCTTGGCGGGAGTGTCCTCGAAGGTGTCCGGGACGGGCTCGTTGACGATCATATTGTGGGTGACCCTCCGATCTGCGGGGACGGTCGCAGGACGGTGAGGATGTGTGCGGGCCGGTTGCCCGGTTCCAGGCGCACATAGTTGGCCCTGCCCCAGTGATAGGTCTCACCGGTGAGCTCGTCGCGCACCGGCACCGACTCGTCCCATTCCAGGCCGAGTTGCGGCATGTCCAACGAGACCGTGGCCTCCTGGGTGTGGTGGGGGTCGAGGTTGACGACCACCAGAACCGTGTTCGAACCGCTCCGCTTCGAGTAGGCGATCACCGCCTCCTGGTCCACGGCGTGGAAGTGCAGGTCGCGCAACTGCCGCAACGCCGGGCTCCGGCGCCGGATGTCGTTCAGCCTGCCCAGCAACGGCGCGATGCTGCGTCCTTCCCGCTCGGCCGACGCCCAGTCGCGCGGCCGGAGTTGGTACTTCTCGGAGTCCAGATACTCCTCGCTACCGGGCCGTAGCGGAGTGTTCTCGCACAACTCATACCCGCTGTAGATCCCCCAGGTCGGGGAGAGGGTCGCGGCGAGGACCGCGCGGAGTTCGAAGGCGGGCCGGCCGCCGTGCTGGAGGAACTCGTGCAGGATGTCGGGGGTGTTGACGAAGAAGTTGGGCCGCATGTAGGCGGCGGCTTCGCCCGCCAGCCCGGTCAGGTACTCGGTGAGTTCCTGTTTGGTGTTGCGCCAGGTGAAGTAGGTGTACGACTGCTGGAAGCCGACCTGGGCGAGGGTGGCCATCATCGCCGGGCGGGTGAACGCCTCGGCCAGGAAGATCACGTCGGGGTCGGTGGCGTTGAC